>NZ_CAXBKP010000017.1:0-159577 GCF_963976445.1 uncultured Gimesia sp.
TATGGATTTCGTTTTACAGTCTCTGCTCTGGAAAGAATGGCGGGAACGCAGGCGGACATTTTTCGTTTGTCTGGCCTGGATTTTGTGTGGTGCGATTTATGTGGTGTTTTATGAAAGTACCTCTGGTTGTCGCACGCCGGTCTCCCGATATGGTACGGTTTGTCTGATTTACAGTTTATGTATGTCAGTTTTTCTGGCGATGCGGGTGTCGCTGAGCGAAGTCACGGATCAAACCATCTCCTTTACCAGGATGCTACCTGTTTTACTCTCCAAAGTTGCAGCCGTCAGACTGGGAATGGCGATCTTTGCTTTGATCATTCCCATACTGCTGGGCGCGTTGGTACTGCTGGTTTTTCTGGCCAGTGGATTGCTGGAACAGGTTCCCGCGCGGTCAGAGCAGTTTACATCGGGGTATGAAATTGTTGCCACTCCTGGCGTAAACCAGGTATTACGGACCAGTCTGGCTGCAGGAGGAGCGGTCAGTTTACTGGCTAAATTAACATGTGTTTCTGTGGTTCAGACGGCGGCTCTATTCTTAGTAATATGCCTGCTCGGAGCCCGACGACGTAATGAGGTTCATGTAGGGTTCCTGGGGGCTCTGGTTGCCTTTGTCTGGTTTATCATGTTGTCTGTGCGTGACCTGTTTCCAGCGGATTCATTTCAGTTATTCCATGACTACGTGGGGATATTGTTTCCACAGTCTCTGGTCATGTTCTACAACTATAATACCGCTGGTGCTTCCTGGCATGATCTGGATCTTGCTGATCGAGTCTGGCTGTCTCTTTTTTTAAATCTGTGTTTGCAGTTCGGACTGGCGGTCTGGTTTACGCGGCTGTATGGAACACAGAATGCTGTTCCTTCCGTGAGAAAGTGGCATTTCTGGAAATTTCCTCCTTTATTCTCACTGGTTTCGATACCATTTTTCCGTCCCGTATTTTCTTTGATATGGATTAATCTGCGGCAGTCTGTACCTCTGGCTCTGGCAGGTTTAATCTTGGCAGGCTTTATGGCCATGATGCAAACGCTGGGCAGTCATCCGAATGCAAACAACAACTGGGAGTTGGTTAAATACAATCTTCCGGGTTCGATGTGGGTTCTGGGGATGCTCTGGGCGACGGTTGTCGGTTCAGGAGTCATTGCTTCAGAACTTACACCTGGTCTGGGGCATTTTTGGATGTCACGACCGATACCGATTCGACGCTGGTTCTGGTTTAAATATCTGATTGGTCTACTGGCAGTACTGTTCGTTCTTGATGGCACGACAATCGCAGTCAGTTGGAATTCTCTCTTCCTGTCACCTGAAGAAAAAATGAACTATGGATCTGATTTATTAAGCTGGTCTTATATTGCCTGTTATCCAGCTTTACATGCCCTGATGTATTCTCTGGCAGTGCTGGGTGTCTGCTGGTGGAAAAAACCGGTACGGGGTGCCGTGATGGCCGTTTCTGTTTTTTTTATTGGTTCCCTGGTCATGGAATCCATTCCCAGTATTACGGAATTTGATCCAATCTTTGTGTATGACAATCTGCATCGCGCTGAAAGAGAAGGAGTATTCGATCTTTCCCGTTTTCATTTTCCACTGATTTTTGGGATAGTCGGTGCGATCACACTGTTAACTGCTTATCTGGCATCGCGAAAAGTGCAGCGGCTGGAAGTGTGAGTTCAGTCACCGGTTTGAAGTGTTATTTGGAAACGATGCCTGTCTTTTCATCTGTCTGGTCAAGTGATAGAATTTCACTATGAACAGTCAACAAACAGCCCGAAACCTGGATGAACTTCAATTTGATAATCAGTTTACACGCGCGTTACCCGCTGATGATGAGACGAAAAACTTTCGTCGTCAGGTGAGTGATGCCTGTTATTCGCGTGTAAATCCGACGCAGGTGGCACGTCCGCAGTTGGTGTCATATTCCAAAGAGGTCGCGGATCTTTTGGATCTTGAGAGCAACGCTGCGGAGTCGGATACGTTCGCAGCCGTCTTCGCCGGGAACCAGGTGCTGGAGGGGATGGACCCGTTTGCCATGTGTTATGGCGGTCACCAGTTTGGGAACTGGGCCGGGCAACTGGGAGATGGCCGGGCGATCAATCTGGGTGAGGTTCAGAACAATCGAGGAGAACACTGGGCGCTGCAACTCAAAGGGGCCGGTCCGACCCCGTATTCACGCACCGCAGATGGATTAGCCGTGTTGCGTTCTTCGGTTCGCGAATTTCTCTGCAGCGAGGCCATGTATCATCTGGGCGTTCCGACCACGCGGGCTCTGAGTCTGGTTTTGACCGGCGAACAGGTCGAACGAGATATGTTTTATGATGGGAATTCCAAATACGAACCGGGAGCCGTGGTCTGTCGTGTTGCGCCCTCGTTTCTGCGTTTTGGAAATTATCAGATCTTCGCTTCTCGGGGAGAAATTGAGACATTACGCACACTGGTTAATTTTACGATACGGAATGAGTTTCCGCATCTTGGGGAACCGTGTCGCGCTGTTTATCTAAGCTGGTTCACAGAGGTCTGTCGTCGCACCGCCGACATGATCGTGCACTGGATGCGTGTTGGCTTTGTGCATGGGGTGATGAATACCGATAATATGTCGGTGCTCGGTTTGACGATTGACTATGGTCCTTATGGCTGGCTGGAAAATTATGATCCGAACTGGACTCCGAACACGACTGACGCATCGGGCCGGCGGTATCGGTTTGGGAATCAACCACAGATCGCGCTGTGGAATCTCGTGCAGTTGGCGAATGCCCTGTTTCCCCTGATTGAAGATGCGGCGCCCTTACAGCAGTCGCTCGATGCCTATGTGGATCATTATGAGCAGAGCTGGCAAGCGATGATGGCGGAGAAGCTGGGTTTGAGTACGTTTGTGCCAGAGGCCGACGTCACGTTAATCGAAGAACTTCAGGAAGTCCTGCAACTGGTTGAAACCGATATGACCATATTCTTTCGTAAGCTCTCATTGCTGGAAGTTGAAGGGGAACCGTCTGCAGACATCGACGAAGCGGCGTTACTCGCTCCATTGGTGGACGCGTATTACGAACCGGAAAAAGTAGTGGGAGAGGTGCGCAGCAAAATCTGCGCCTGGTTACAGCGTTATCGGAACCGGCTCCGCGACGAACAGTCATCGGATGCAGACCGCCGGGAAAAGATGAATCGTGTGAACCCGAAATACGTGCTGCGAAATTATCTGGCTCAGTTAGCCATCGATAAAGCAGAGCAGGGCGACTTTACGCTGGTCAACGAACTGCTGGAATTGTTGCGGCGTCCTTATGACGAACAACCTGATCAGGAACAGTACGCCAAAAAACGACCGGACTGGGCACGCAACAGAGCTGGCTGCTCCATGCTTTCCTGTAGTTCGTGATTAAAAGCCAACAGTGCTGGTTCCGTTCCAGAGGGACAGTTCCTACCCGTGTTGTTGTAGAGGGCGAACCCATGTGTCGGCCCCTACGATTTAGTGACCGGATTGCATGATCGCAGCCAGTGATATTTCGTATGTTTTTCCTCGAACTTCCTGCTCGCTGCGCTCGGCCCGAATTCCATTCGGGCCCACCCATTTCGTGAGTTTTCGGGATATTCGTGGTAGAAAAATCCTATAACGATACCGTTTATGAACACCCTGCCGAACACCGGATAAGTACTTCCGTGTGTCACCGATCGGCTTGCCCGACGGTGCTGGTTCCATTTCAGAGGGACAGTTCCTACCCGTGTTGTTGTAGGGTGCGGACCCATGTGTCCGCCCGCAGGGTCAGTGTGGTGTGCGTGTTGATGTGCGAATGTTTTGACTGGTCCCATTCATACGGTAAATCAGAATTGAGTCTCGCCAGGCGGGCCGACACATGGGTCGGCCCCTACGATTTAGTATTTTGGTTGCATGGTCTCAGGGTTTGATTACAGTCGGTAATGTTTGGCCGGCGGGAATGAACTTCATCGAAATCGAATTCACACAGTGCCGTGTGTTCTTGTCGGTCATGCGTTCGCCGAGAAAGACGTGTCCCAGATGACCACCACAATTGTGGCAGACGATTTCTGTGCGGGAACCGTCTGCATCGGGAATACGAGCTACCGTATTGGGCAGTTCGTCATCGAAGCTAGGCCAGCCGCAATGGCTTTCAAACTTGTCTTCGCTACGATACAAGGGCGCGTTGCAGCGGCGGCAAATAAAGGTGCCCGCTTCTTTCAGGTTGGTGTATTCTCCGAAAAATGGCTGCTCGGTTCCTTTATGCAGGATCACGCGGGCTTCTTCGGGAGTGAGTTCATTATAGTTTATTTCGGATGATTCCGATTCCATCAGCGAGTTCCTGTAAAGAAGAGAGATATTGTCGATCAAAGACGGGTGAGTAATGCAGCAATCGAGATGAAATGAAACTCGTATCGCTCTGGATGGTCGATTAGTAGGCGTTCCATACGTTGATAAATTTTCTCGATGGTATTTTCCTGCGGTAAGTCTTGCGGCAATGCAGCTGTGAGGACCGGTTCCGAAAAAGCCCGTAGAAAACTGATATAACTGTGCGACCAGGTTTCACGATCTCCGGTCGACGCAAAAGCTGTATTGAACGGCACCGGTACATCGCGTGATTCTGCGTGTTCGATGCGATAGGCGGCTGCCAGTTCCGGTTCCTCTCGGATCGGGGCCATCAGTTCATCGATATTGCGATAATAAGCGGGGAAGACAAAAGCTTCATAAAAACTGCGGGGCAACATATCTGCTTCGACGAAATCCAGTAACGCATCATTGAGAACATCCATGAGCCCGTGCCCCGTGGATTGCGTTTCGTTTCTTCCAAAGACCTGGACGAGAAGCTTACCGCCAGGTACCAGTTCTGCAGCTCGTGCGGCGTAAAAGTGGCACAGATCCTGATGGGCCTGTTTCTGGAACGGGATCAATTCACTGGTTGAAACTTCGACTCCTTCACGCGGTGCACCGGGATTGGGATGCATGGCCAGGATGAAGTGTGGCAGCCGGGCGGCTGGTCTGGTTTCATAAAAACCGATGGCGTTAAAGGTGGTGGCCAGGTGCAGACTTTGAGGAGGAACAAGTCGTCCGAACGCCGATCCGCCGATGGCTGCGGTATAGACGTCGGTTGCTGAAAGGGCGGGAGTCGATGCGGGAAACAGATTCAAAAACATCTGATTAAAATCGTTGGTGGGCAGATCATCGAACAGCGCCCAGACAGGTAAATCAGATTGGCGACGCACGATTTCAACCAGACGATTCATCGTGTAGATGGCGTTGGCTCCCTCTGAAGAGCCGATATCCAGAAAATTCCATGACTGTTGATGAGAGGCTGGTTCAGGTAGTGCGGCAATTGCTTCTTCGAGCCAGGGAAGAAACGCATCAGAGGCAGAACGCTGCTCTTTTGAGTTGGCATCGTAATAACCGCCCCCCTTCATCCCCGTCGTTGTGGGCATAATCGTTGATCCTGGCTCTGTAGGGAAACACTCAGCCGTCGGAGTGCTGTTATGAAATTGGATATGAATGTTCTGCTTTCAACATGTCTCCTGAAAGTGTATCGCATCCTGGTCTGCGATTCTAGAAATGTGCTAACGTGTTCTGCGAACTGGAAAACAAAATATTACCTAAAGCCTATTCCACAAAGGTGTTTCCTGCCGCTGATAGTTCGGGGAAATGGGAATGATAGAAGTGAGACTTTCTGGGGGAAATTCCTCAGTTTTAAAGTTTTTTTGACCCGTTGAATTCTGGATGGTAAAATAGTGACAGCAATTCAAAGCGTTCTGATTTCATTTTCGATTGATCGCGCCAGTCTCAAATGGGAGTTGCCTGCGATCAATCAATCGAGTCACAAGGGGCAGTTCATGGATCTTGTCTCTTTACGAATTGGAGAAGGGCTCTGTATGACCAAAAAAAACTCAGACTCTGTGAATGGCGCCTTAGAAGAAATTTCCGCACTGGAATATATCCTGTTAGGCGACTTACTGGACTTACTGGAAGAATCTGATGGCGATGCGGGGGCCTGGAAATGGATCTCCGAAGTGCTGGACACGCTGTTGAAAATGATGCCTCGTGAATTTGAATTGCAGGATAAAGGCGGCTATCTGGAAGAAGTCCTTGAGGAGCAACCAAACTGGCAGGGACAGGTTCGAAATCTGTATCAGGAACGCTGTGACTTGTTGAAGAAGCTGAAAGAACTGCAGGCCCGGATGCAGGATTCTCAGCCTTTGCATCAGATGCGTCAAATGGCCGGCGAACTCCGACACGAACTCCGCGACTGGATTACCAGCTATATCGCCCACCAGCGTCACGAACGCCGTATTATTCAAGACGCTTTCAACAACGACATCGGCGCTGCCGACTGAGTCATCTCGAATCGACTTTTCTTTCCTGTCTACTGCTTCATGACGCTGATTCAGTGAACTGTTTTCCTCTCTGAGATTGCGCGCCGTTCCGGTACGATTCTGATCGTGCGAGAGTTGAGTGCGTCACTCGGACAGTCTCACTCTGATGGAAATCATCGCCAAGGGCAGGGCAGCGTCAAGAGGAGAATCAAAAAATGGGAAGGCGAGCGACAAGTGAAGCGAATCGATACCAGGTTGATGAGTGGCGAACGCGGGATGATGTGTGGGGCAATGTGCTGCGAAGTGTGTCGATACTTAGGGAAAGCATGAGCAGGTTATTTTCAAATCTGGTTAAAACAAGGGACTTTGTTAGTGCTGGTTTTTACCGTTGTTCGATTTCCTCAGCTGAACCTGTACTGTTCTCGCGCGCGACGCACTACAGAGCGAAGATGATGGCGAACGGCGCGTTGCTGTCAAGTTGGTTTTGTTCATGTGTATGACTAAGGTTTCTAATTCAGGAACCGTAGTCGTACACATAGACATCAATCTTTGCAGTACAGAGGGTTTGTTGAATCAGCGGTTCGACTTTGTTCCATTTGCCGCCAGCCAGGCCGCAGCCGATGCGTGGCATGTGGACGGATGCCGAAAGTTCCCCGGCTTTCTCTGCGACGGAGGTCAGGCATTGTTCGATCGCCGGGTAGCGAACGGGTGGGCCTTTGCTCCTGGTTTTCATGCCGCGCTGACCAAGCATATTGGCCACCCAGATGTACTGGTCGACTTGTATAACCTGTACTTCACCCAGACCGAAGTTGTTTTTGGCCCGCTGCCGATGCCACTGGCGATACTCTGCTTCTGGTTCAGACCAGCGGTTGCTGATTGCCAGTACAAAGCCTTTGCCCCAGCCACCCAGATCATTGCAGACATGGGCAATGATCTTATTTCCTTTGGCTTGCGGCTGGGTGGCGTCGCCTTTCAGATAGGTGATGTTGGTCATGGTTTGGGATCACAGATGGTACTGGGCAGGTCGATGTTGTATTTCTTCAGTAGCTTGGCGTATTCGCCGCTCTGGCAGAGTTTTTTCAGGCCGGCGTTAAAGGCATCGCGGACGTCTGGTTCTTCAAAATTCGCTTTGAAATACGTTGTTTCCGGAAAGAGTGCATGGTATTCGACTTCACTCAGCTGATGCCCTGTTGACTGGCTGATGGCGTTGAAGATACTACGGTCAATGACAATGACATCTGCTTTGGCATCCCAGAACTGTTTGACTTGATCGCTTTGATCGGCGACTTCCACATAGTTCTTGCGGTTTGGGGAATCAGGGGAAAACAGTTTTTTAAATTCGGGGCCGAGTTCGAGGTATGCGTCCTGCCAGGTGAGTACTTTATAATCGGCCAGATCAGCGACTTTCTCAATTTTCAGGCCCGCTGATTTTTTGGTAATCGCGGAGTTCACGAAATCGATGAAATCCTCAGAGTAGAAAATACCTTCGACGTCTTTGAATTTCTGGACGCCCAAAGCCACGTCGGCCTGATTTTCGGCGACGGCGGACTGCAGTTTTTCGTAAGGCATTTGAATGAAATTGAGCTGATAGCCGGGGAGTGCTTGTGTGGCGATATCGACTTCGATGCCGGTTTTCGCGTTTTTCATAACATAGGGGGCAATATCAACGCTGATCGCGACCGTCAACTGTGGCTTTTCCGAGCCGGCATCCGGTTCGGGTATGATATCGATTTCCGGATTCTCATCCACCGGCGGTTGGGGAGGAGCAGCCGGTTCCTGGCACGCGGTCAATAGAACAGCAAGTAACAGCAGGCATGTAGCAGTAGAGACACGAGATCCGTTCATCGTCTTTTCTCCTGAGTAATGGGGATTTGCTGAAGTATATCGCGTGATGAGCGTGTGCTCAATAGCTTAGTTTTCGTTGGCCGGAGCGAATTGTTCCCAATACTTTTGTCATGAAATGGGGTTCTCGGCCTTTAGATATGAGGAAACCCAAATAGAAGAATGACAATAACTGGCAACAAACTGAGTAAGATGAAAAACAGCCCTAAACCTTAATGAGCATTTCGAACAAATTTGCGTCCATACAAAAATATCAGGATCGAAGCGGTCGGACCATTCATCAGGGGGTTCCAATCTATGGCTGTACTGATCAGGATATGAATTCCTATCACCATGAAGATGAGCCAGATAAACATGAGAGGCCTCTTTGGATTGAACGCTTTATCCCTGATGTGGTTTCGTGATCATTAACAGAGCGCTGTTATAAGATAGCGGGAGTTCAATTGATTCTCAAATCTGTTCACCTAGAAAAACGGGTTCGCGGTGGTAGCCAGTCATGACCTGGTAGTAGTGTGACGCGGGTTGCAGGAGCAGATAGACATAGGGCTGTTCGTGCTGGTCGTGGATGATGGTGCCTTGAATGCCTTCTCTAATCTGAAACCAGACACCCCGTTCCAGGCCGAAGTTCGCTTGGATTTCGACCGGTTCCGGGTGATAGATCGACCAGGCGCCTGATTCGAGAGTCGAAACTTCACACCACCAAGCGAGAGGGGCATTGCGGTTGCGCTGGCGATTGCCCCAGGGGAGGATCTGGAGTTCGCCTTGATAAAAGACGGGGAGTAGCGGCTGTCGATGCCGCTGCAGGAACAGGATTTCTTTGTCTGCTGTTTCTGAACGCTGAATCATGCGTTCTTCCAGTTGGTATTTTCGGATCAGTTTCGTGGGGATATCCCGCCAGGCAAGGGTAATTCCGGTACACATCAGAAACACATTTTTCCTGAAATATCACAGATATCATAGTTATGTGTCGCGTCATGATAGATTTCATGCAGCGGCAGTGTCTCGGCACTACGGATTGCAAACCGGCCCAGTTTTTGATTGATGTCGTGTTTGAGTTGATCGAGGGGGCTTTGTGCCTCTTCGAAAAAGAGTGACTTCTGGATCTTGTCCCGCCAGGTCAGGTTTTCAGCAATGATGTGCATGTGACTGACGGGGTGGCTCGTTGGTGCTGCGGCGAGCATGGGCATGGCTGCATCGTAGATTGTGCGAAACGAAGCAGAGGGAACCGCCAGGGGAGTCCGACCCAGCCAGAGCGCCGTTTTATTTGCGTCGATCTGTAAACTGATATGCCCGGCATAGACACGGTGATGATCGAGGGCTTCGATCAGGCGTTCGATGTTTCTGACCGCCCAGGCGCGAATGCGATCGGGGTCCATGGTCTTTCCGCCACAGGACCCGCCGCGGGCAATTGCTTTGTGAGGTGGTCGGGAGGTTTGAATTGAATTGACCGCGTCGCCGCGCAGTTCCCACCACAGGGCTTCGCCTTTAATTGTGAGCAGATTGCGAATCATTAACCGGTCTGCCTGGCGATAATCCCAGCAGGTATGGATATTTCTGTCACGTAGTTTTTTAGCGCTGCGGCTGCCGACACCGCAGAGTTCGCCCACCGGCTGTGAGCGTAGAAAGGGTTCGCACTCCTTTTCAATGACACGCACGCCGAATGGCTTGGAGGCATCGCTGCCTAGCTTGGCCAGTGTGCGAGAGGGGGCGATGCCGATTGAAACAGGGATGCCAATCTGTTCCTGAACCAGGGTCTGCAGTGCGCGGTTGGCTGCTTGGAGGGGGAGTTGAAAATATCGCGACAGTTCAGAGGCATCGAAAAACATTTCATCAATGCTGTAATATTCGACCAGCGGGCTAACCGTTTTGAGCAGCTCCAGCAGTTTTCGGGAGATGACTTCGTACCAGCGAAAATCCCGTTTCACAAAGACCGCGTGCGGGCAGAGTTTTTTGGCTTCCCAGATCGGGTGCCCGGTTTTTACGCCATAGGGTTTGAGCTCGTAGCTCTTGGCAATGACACACGCCCCCTGATTACCCAGGACGCCGCAAGGAACTCCGCGCAGGCTATAAGATCTGATTCTTTCACAGCTTACGTAGAAACAATCTGCGTCAATATGTCCAATTAAACTAGTGCCCATGCGGGGATAGTATCAGGATCGTTATTGGAAACTACTGAACAGTATTGGGGTTTTAACTAGGATTGTGTTGGGGCAATCAAGATGGGTGTCAGGTTTCGTATTGGTATGCGTTACCGTTTAAGGCGGCATCAAAAAAACGAACGTTTGAAGTCATGAGGCGGTGCAGGAGTTGGGTTGTGGGATGGTGAAGAAAAACGTGGAGCCTTCACCGGGCGCTGATTCGACCCAGACCTGTCCCTGATGGGCTTCGATAATTCTTTTGACCATCGAGAGTCCTAATCCGGTTCCTTCATAGTCGCTGGCATTGACCGCGCGTGTCAGGGGATCAAAAATGCGTTGCTGTTCTTTTGCGGGGATGCCGATCCCGTTGTCCTGAACCATCGTCACCACAAAACGTCCTTCTGTTTTTGTGTTGATGCAAATAACAGGGGAAACATCTTTCACATACTTGCAGGCGTTACCGATCAGATTCTGAAAGACCGTTGTCATCAGGGCGGTGTCAGCATAAACATCGTCCAGGGGGCCGATGTTTATGGTTGCATCCTGGTTTCGAATTTGTTCTTCCAGAAATTCACACGCCATTTTAATCGAGCTTCGTAGAGAAATATGATCCCGATGCAAACTTTTCTGGCCCAGCAGGGAAAAACGGAGTAGGTTATCAATCAGTTTTTTCAGGCGATTGGCAATGAGTGGAAGACTGCGGAGCATTTCCAAAACCGGGTATTCGATGCTGGTTCCCGCTTCTTCGAGCACAATCTGACTGATCGTTTTAATATTGCCCAGAGGGGCTTTTAAGTCATGTGATGCCGCTCTGGCAAAGGCCTGCAAATTTTCATTTTGCAATGACAAGAGCGTGAATTGTTTTTTGCGTTCGATGGCGTGTCGAATCGTGCGGTAGAGCATTTGCCCGGATAGTTCGGCTTTAATGAGATAGTCCTGTGCTCCAGTTAGAATAACCTCACGACTGAGGTCTTCATCATCTATCGTGGCCAAGGCGATGACGGGAGTCGCAGGAGACGACTTTAAAATCTGTGTCAGTGACTCAATCGCCGAAGTGCCTGATGAGCCCAGAGCAAGAACCAGAACTGAAAAGGCTTCTGATTTCAGAGAGTTGAGCGCATCAGAAACAGATCTCACATGAGTGATGGTCGATTTTTTAGCAGTGTTGACTTCATTCCACTGGTCAATGATCAATGTTGCATGGGTTGGATTCTCTTCAATTAATAAAATGTCTAGTTTATCAAGTTGCTTTTCATTATTCATAAAGAAGGCCTGGACCAGTTAATTGGCGAAAGCAGAACGATTCAATAAAGTGATATAAATAGCAGCAATAATATACAATTATTTTAGTGAATCAGGTAAGTACCGAAACTGTTGCTATGATTAGGGTAAACACAAGTTTGATTTTATGTTCAACGGTACGATTGATGATGGGGGAAATGCACACCTTCGCTCTGTGTCATCTGTTTTTTTATTATTTATTAATGTATGGATGGCTGTGTAGTAGAGATGGCTGTGGAAGAGTGGATAAAAGTTCTGATTCCAGAACGCCACGTAGCTAAGAAACATTGTGAACTGTTAGTGAAGAGTGATCAGAGTTAAGGCACTATAGGATGTACTCTCTTGCATGGTCGTGCTGGGGGACTGGAGTCTTAGGCAAGATAGCCCCGAAATGCATAACTGCAGATGGAGAGATACGAAGTGCGTCTGAAAATAAGATCCGTCTGAGACAGCAGCTGAACCACGGAAGACGGGCAGGATAAAACTGATTTTTAGTCTACTGGTCTGGCGGCAAGTAGAGCGTTTCGTTTAAGCGTAGTGTGTTTCAAATGTTTCAGCTGATGCCAGATCCCAGACTTTTTTGTATACCGGAGAAGGGGAATCTCCGAGAAGTTCACCTGGTTCCAGGAAATCAAAGGCTTCATGATAAGAGGCCATTTTTGTTCTCCCGGTTCTCAGAAAGATATGCCAGGGGCGTAATTGATCTGGGTGGTCCAGACCTGCAGCAGCAACCACTTCGGAGAGTGCCTCCATGGTGTTCTTGTGAAAGTTAAAGGTCCGCGTACTTTTGTCTTCCACATTCAATGCGCGTTGTCGTCCTGGGTCTTGTGTGGCGACACCGACCGGGCAGGTATTGGTATGACATTTCTGAGCCTGAATACAGCCGACTGCCATCATGAAGCCTCGGGCAGAATTACACCAGTCTGCGCCAATGGCCAGACTACGAGCCAGTGTGAAAGCAGAGCTGACTTTACCGGAAGCGGCCACTTTGATTTTGTCTCTTAGATTACAGCCGAGCAGCGCGTTATGGACAAACATCAGCCCACCTTTTAACGGCATGCCCATGTTGTCGGAAAACTCGAGCGGGGCCGCACCCGTTCCTCCTTCACCACCATCAACGGTGATGAAGTCCGGCAGGATACCTGTTTGTAGCATTGCTTTGCAAACACTGAGAAATTCGCTGGGATGCCCGATGCAGAGTTTGAAGCCAACCGGTTTGCCGCCCGATAACTCGCGTAGCTGTGCAATATAATTACATAATTCAATGGGCGTGCTGAATGTGTTATGACCGGGAGGGGAAATACAATCCTGCCCCATCAGAATTTTTCTGGTGGAAGCAATTTCAGCGGTGATCTTCGCAGCTGGCAAAACACCGCCGTGTCCTGGTTTGGCGCCTTGTGAGATTTTTATCTCAATCATTTTCACAGCTTCATGCGCAGCCTGTTCCTGAAACAGGTCAGGGTTAAATGTTCCATCATTATTGCGGCAGCCAAAATATCCTGTGCCGATTTGCCAGACCAGATCGCCTCCATTTTTCAGGTGATAAGGACTCACGCCTCCTTCGCCCGTGCAATGATAGAACCCGCCTCTCTTTGCGCCCGCATTCAGGGATAATAATGCATTCGGGCTGAGGGCTCCGTAACTCATCGCTGAGATATTCAGGATCGAGCAGGAGTAGGGTTGTTTGCAATCCGTGCCTCCGACTGTGGTGCGGAACAGCTCTTCGGACTTAGGATGCGGTGCCATAGAATGATTGAGCCATTCGTATTCTTCAGCATAGACATCCAATTCGGTTCCAAATGGTTTCAATCCATCGATATTTTTGGCACGTTCATAAATCAAAGAGCGATCATCATTATTGAAAGGACGACCGTCGATATTGCTTTCGACAAAGTACTGACGGATCTCGGGGCGAATCTCTTCAAACAGAAAACGCAGGTGCGCAATAATCGGGTAGTTGCGCGTGATGCTGTGTCGTGTCTGAACTAAGTCCCAGATACCCAGCAACGAAAGCGGAATCAGAGCCAGCAGCAGCCAGAAAAAGTGACTGTTTACCGTGATTCCCAGAATCAGGCAAACGAAGGTCAGAACAATCGTCAGAATGAAAGCCAGATATCTCATTGAATTTACCAGTCGGGGCAATGGAAAGTGGGTTTAACTGAATTGAAAGACACCAGATCAGGTCATTAGGGAGTCGTGCTGTTTTTGTCGTCCGGTTCTTTTTCAACTCCCCTTGTTAAGAGGAAATCGACGACGAGCTGTAACTCACTGTCCGAAATCGAACTGGCAAACGCCGGCATATTATGTCCGCCATTATTGATTCGAATAATGATATCATCGCGTGTCAGCAGTTTACCAATCTCGGTCAATTCCGGACCACGATGACCGCCATAGCCACCAATATCATGGCAGTACAGACAACCTTTGATATGCATTAACTTGGCGCCTTCAGCAAGCGGCCCGTGATCGGTGCCCACAACGGAAGCCGGTAATTCTTTCACACCAAAATCTGGTGACCAGGGTTTTTTGTAGCCATAAATTGTGAGCACAAGGAATGCCACGGACCCGAAGATCACGATGCCACCGGCCCAGGGACGTTTGGAGGGGGCGCGATGTCCTTTGTTAGAGATGAGTGGTAGAAAGAATAAAACGACGAAGCCGATGATTGGCACACCCAGAATGACCCAGGTTTCAAGCTGAGGTGGAAGCAATGAGAGTACGGCAAAGTACCAGAGGAAGTACCAGTCTGGCAGTGGGTTGGCGTTGATGCTACTGGGATTGGGAGGTGGATCGAGCGCGGGAGGTCCCAGAAAAATCGAACAGCCGAGAATCACGCCTACGATCAGCGTAGAAAAAATCATATCCCGCCACATAGCGTCGGGCCAGAAGGGGACGCCTGTTTTATGAATCCGTTTTTCGTACGCTTCTTTGTAAGTATCAGGGTCGACAGGAGCGTTCACATCGGGCATTTCTGAAATACCGTGCCGCATGATCAACAGCATATGCAAGCCGATCCCCGCAAAGATCATCGCCGGCATGATAAAGACGTGCATTGCAAAGAAGCGGGTAATGGTCGAACCACCGACCGTTTCACCGCCGAGCATAAAATGTGCCAGTGTAGGGCCGATGATGGGAGTTCTACCCGCCATTTCTGCAGCGACGGTGACCGACCAGACTCCATTGGCATCCCAGCGCAACAGCTGCCCGGTAAATGCCATTCCCAGCACGACGAATAGGAGAACCACGCCGCTCATCCAGTTCATTTCGCGTGGATATTTATAGGTAGCGTGCATGAAGACCTGAACCATATGGATCACGGCCATCATGACCATTGCCGAGGCACCATAATAATGCATGCCTCGCAGGAGACTGCCAAAGGGGGCTGTCTCTGTGATGAATACTAAACTCTGATAAGTGTCCTCGCCGCCGGGAACATACGACATGGCCAGGCAGACTCCGGTGAAGACCTGCACGATGAAGGCACAGAGTGTCGCACTTCCGAAGATATACCACCAGCGTGCATTGTCAGGCACCAGATGCACCATCAGCGGAACAATGTAATCGGAAAAACCAATTCGATTGTCGATCCAGTTCCAGGTTCGAGTCAAAAAGTTATTACTCATTCAGCCGGATACTCGCTTTTCATCAAAAGTGGTTTCATGTCAACGTCGTTAACGTCAGCGGAGTTGGTTCAGTTTCGATTTCGACCAGGCCATCACGAATGCGCACATTCAGTCGGTCCAAAGGTTCCGGCGGCGGTCCAGCTGCGACGGTTCCATCTTCGTAATAGACGCCACCATGACAGGGGCACATGAATAGCCGGGGATCTTCAACCCATCTGACCGGACAACCCAGATGTCGGCAGTTAATGGAAAACGCAATAAACTCGGTTTCACTGGCGCGGCGGATCCAGGCACCTGCTTTAGCGGTGACACCGGCCCAGACCACAGGAGAAGGGTCTTCATATTGCACCAGCACAAAACCGCCGACCTTGAAGTCTTTCAGCTTGCCGACGGTTCTCCATTTATGTTTTGGTTTTCTGAACACCGGCGCCAGTACGAATCCGATACCGGGGATGGCTATGATAAATCCGATCACAGCAGACAATGCGATGGAGACACGGGTCAGAAACGTTCTGCGCTTGAGCTGGCAGCAGGGTTGGTCTGCAGGGGGCTGTTGGTCGCTCACTGTGATTCACTCCATGAACTATGGATTTCATTCATCCAAGACCAGATGGCACTCACGATGACCGCGATACCGATAACCGACATCGTCCAATGCGTCAAGATTCCCCAGCACATGAACGTGATGCCCATAGCAAGTGTGGCGGGGGCATAGGTGGGTCGGAGTTCCGGTTCTTCTGTTTGCTCTGTTTGGGACTCAGTTGATTCCGTACTCATTGACGCGCCTCCCGTAAAGAGCCAGTTGTTCCTGCGGTGTTTGCTGAAGCGGTCTGCTCTATGTCAGAATACCAGCGTTTGAGGATCACCATGATCGCACTGACATAGAGTGAGCAGGGGGGAACCCACATTAACAGGCCTCCCAGTCGTTGATCTGTGCCAGGAGTCAGTCCCTGATCGTAGAGCATATTCATAATCCCTAACCGATCGACGGGATTCGCAAACGCAGGACAGACCGAAATGACAGTAAATGTGATGTAGATGCCAAGCAGCGTACATCCCAGACAGGCTGAGAACAGATAGATCACTGCCTGCGATGAAGGGATGTGAAAACGTTTCACAGGAGAAAAGATGGGCCACCAGAATGCCAGTCCTGCTAACAGAAAAGTCGCATCACGAAAGATACCCAGAGCATAGTTTTCAGTCGCAGCATTACAGAGTGAAGGGACGTGCCAGAACCACATTACACCCAGACCGCTGAGCCAACCCACAAAGGGGACCGCCAGCACGTGTCCCAGTCGGTTCATGAAGGGATGACGAAAAATTTTCTCTGTGGCTGTTTCGGAGAGGCTTAACAGGAAAAACAGCGGCACGATTAATAGCAAGATCAAATGCTGAATGACGTGTGCGCTAAACAAATAACCGTCAGACAGGACGCCGATTGGAGAGGCATAGGCCATCGCCAGGGCAAACATAGCGAACGCAAACGAAGCGATGCGTTTCCCGGATGTCCCCTGATGAAACAGAATATAGAACCCGATCAAAGACAGGACCAGTAACCAGACTGGTGAATTCCATTTCCATAATTCGCTTGTCGGATCGAAATACGAACTCATTGTAGAAGTCCCAGATAAATGATTCCAAATACGGCCAGCCAGACGACGTCCACAAAATGCCAATAGACGCCAACGGCACCAAATACGTGTGCTTTACTGGGATTTAGACTCCCTTTGATGCCCATTATCAACATGATGAATAATGCAATGACACCTGCTGACACGTGAATGCCGTGGAACCCGGTAACGGTGAAAAATGTGGCCGAGAACAGGTCTGTGTTAATGGTGATGTCATTTGTTAGCAGGCCCGTATATTCCCAGGCTTGCCCGGCCAGGAATGTGATTCCGAGCAGGATCGTCAAACTGAGTGTAAATACAAACGCGGATTTTTTTCCCGCCTTAAGAAAACGTTCGGCAATCCAGAACGTGACACTACTGGAGATCAGGAACAGACTGAAAATTCCCGTCCGTTGGACATCCAACACGGAAGACGTCACGCTGGCCTCACCGGTGCGGGTATTGAATACGACATACGCGATTAGTAACAACAGAAAAAATACGGCTTCCGAAGCGATAAATAACCAGGCGGCCAGTTTCGGTAGATTCGGGCGTTTGCCTTTGTCGATGGGTGTCTTCTCGGTTTTCCAGTCTGCGTTCTCCGGATGGTTCATGTCCCAGACCGGGCGCCGGCTTTTGATTTCCGGAAGGGAAGTGAAATTTTCCGGCGGCGGTGGTGAAGTCGTAGCCCATTCCAGGGTGAAGGCATCCCAGGGGTTATCGCCGGCGATTTTTCCGCGGAGTAAACTGGATCCAATATTCCAGAGGAGGACCAGTGTGCCGATAGCCATAAATACGGCACCCAGCGAAGCGATTCCGTTTAAGAGCGCCCAGCCGGGGTTGTCTGCATAAGTGTAGACCCGACGCGGCATGCCCATCATACCCAGGAAGTGCTGCACCATGAATGTCATATTAAAGCCGAGCACCCACAACCAGAACTGTATGATTCCCAAACGCTCACTGAGCATGCGGCCGGTCATCTTGGGGAACCAGTAATAGGTGGCTGAGAACAACGCAAACACGAGCCCGCCAATCAACACATAATGAAAGTGTGCGACGACGAAATAGGTGTCTGTCAATTGCCAGTCGATGGGGACGGCGGCGAACATAATTCCCGTTAAGCCCCCGATGACAAACTGCAGCAGAAACGCGACCGCAAAGTGCAACGCGGTATTGAATTGAATTTCCCCGCCCCAGAGTGTGGCGGTCCAGTTGAAGACCTTGATGCCGGTCGGAATGGCAATCAGTAAAGAACCAACGGCGAAAAAGATATCGGCATACATTCCCAAGCCAACAGCAAACATGTGATGTGCCCAGACGCCGTATCCTAGCAGTACGATGGCGACCGAGGAGGCGGCTACGAATCTATAGCCGTAAATCGGTTTTCGGGAAAAGACGGGAATGACTTCGGAGATCATTCCAAAACCGGGTAAGATCAGAATGTAAACTTCAGGGTGCCCGAAGATCCAGAAGTAGTGCTGCCAGAGTACGGCAGAACCGCCGCGAGTCGGATCAAAAAATGCGGAACCCAGCCAGCGGTCGATTAACAGCATGGCCAGGGCCGAGTTCAGTGCCGGCAATGCCAGGATGATCAGAATTGCCTGCATCAGCATCATCCAGACGAATAGCGGAACCCGCTGTAGACTCATCCCGGGTGCCCGCAAGCTGACAATCGTGGCAAAAATATTAATCGCTCCAGAGACAGAGCCGATGCCCATAATCAACAGGCCGATGATCCAGTAATCCACACCCTGCAGTGAGCTGTAGGCTTTGGTCGAGAGAGGGACATAACTGAACCAGCCCGCGTTGGGCGCTGATCCGGTCAAAAAGCTAAAGTGCAGCAGCAGGCCCCCGAAAAATAGCATCCAGAATCCAAATGCATTCAGGCGGGGAAACGCGACATCGCGGGCGCCCACCATCAACGGCACAAAATAATTGGCAAAGCCGGTCAGCACCGGCATCCCTACCAGAAAGACCATTGTGGTGCCATGCATGGTAAACAGCTGATTGAACATTTCCGGCGAGAGAAATGTATTATTCGGGAACGCCAGTTGGATCCGCATCAGGAGTGCTTCAAAGCCGCCGACTGCGAGATAAAACACGGCGGTCAGGATATACATGATGCCGATACGCTTATGATCGAGCGTGCTGACCCAATCGAGCATCGGGGTCGGAGTGACCGGGGGCTCGAGTGATGTCAGCTCAGATTGTTCGATGGATCCTGTCGTCACTTGAGTGTCTCCAGGTAGGCTACGAGTTGTTTGATATGCTCATCACTCAGCTTGAAGTCGGGCATTTTACATCCTGGTTTCAGGGCTTGCGGATCTTTCAGCCACAATGCCAGGTTTTCCGGTGAATTATCAATGACACCTGCTCCAATTTCTTTGCGGCGGGCGAAGTGGGTTAAATCCGGACCAATCGTTGCTTTGGCGGGAGTCCCATAAATCGTATGACACTGTGGACAGGTTGCGTTGAAAAAGAACTGCTTGCCGGCAGAGGCCAGGGGAGACAGTAGTTTGGGTTTCTTTGTTGCAAGTTGCTCACTGGCCACCCACTGATCAAACTCGGTATCCGAGACCGCATATACTTTGAAATTCATCCAGGCATGTTGTGCACCACAATATTCGGAACAGCGTCCCTGATAGGAACCAGGCTTGCTGGCCTGTAGCCAGATGTAATTTTCGCGACCGGGAATCGCATCGATTTTTCGACTGAGTTGCGGGACCCAGAAACAATGAATCACATCGGCCGAAGAGACCTGCACGCGAAATTTTTTATTTTTGTCGGCTGGGATATAGATCTCGTTCGCTGTGATGATGCCGGATTTAGGATATTGGATTTCCCACCACCATTGATGGCCGGTCACAATCAAATCGATGTCGTTGATGTCCGTTTTTCCATCCGGATCAGCCTGGGGGATAGCATTTAGAGTAATTACCAGATTGGCGCTGATGGCGACCAGCCAGATTACGATTATCACAGGACCCAGCATCCAGAACACTTCTGATTTTTCACTGCCAAAATTCTGTTCGGGCAATGTTTCTTTGCGCCGACCACGAGAAATCGCGATCAAGATCAAACCTGCCACGATGGCAAAGATGATGGCACTGATGAGCAAAACCTGAAGAAAGAGATTGTTAATGGCCTCTGCCTGCGGAGACGCGGGGTCAAGAACAGGAATCACAGAGTTCATAATCAATGCCTGGAATTTGATAGTCAATGAGGTTTGCTTTGTGCTGAGAGAGCAGCTAAATCTGATTGGTTACTTAGTATAGTGCAATAGTCTGATTAATGAATGTAAATAGATCAATTTCTATTAAGAAAAAATATGAGAGGAAGTCGAAACAATTAAAAAGACAGAACCCAGATGGACTATTTTACCTAAGTAGAGATAGAATGAGGGGATGCCGTGTCAGAGTCTCTTCATTTTCAATCGTAACGAAGCGCGCACAGACTTTAGCTTAACAGGAATTTCATCGCCTGGTTTCCTGATCGTCGGTTCTGAATGCCGCTTATTGGAAAGCAGAAGCAATGATGTTCGACAATTGTACCAGGCGCCAGGGGGCTTTGGAGCGAATTGCCGTAGTGAGCAGGATGGCAAATCCATCACAGCGGCGATCCATCCAGACCATGGTGCCAGTCGCTCCTGTATGACCAAAGACACTGCGGTCGAGCAAATTTCCCCAGCTTCCAGACTGACCGGGATGATTCAATCGCCAACCCAGGCCCCACGGTTGAGAACGGCGGATCGATTCGGGCAGGTCAGGATAATCATTGAGCCGATTCGTGGTTGCCATCTCCATCATTGATCGGGAAAGCAGGCGTTCGTCCTGCAGTTTGCCATAGTTGAGCATGCACTGACAGATGACGGCCATATCTTCCGGTGAGCTGAACATGCCCCCCCAGGGAACTCCCAGGTCCTGCCAGTATTGACTATTCCAGCCGAAATTCGAGCCGATCTGGTATTCCGGTGTCTCGACACGCACCAGTCGTTCGCGCGGAAAGTCGCCACGCCCCAGCCAGGTACTTTGCAGGCCAAGCGGCTTGATGATTTCGTCACGCACATGCTGGGCAATCGTTTTTCTGGTGAGCCGTTGTACGATCTCCGCGACGATCAGTGTGCCCATGCTCTGATAACTGAGCCCGGTTCCCGCAGGTTGGAACAGAGGCACTGTATCGAAAATAGCACCATGAATAAATTGATCGAGGGGGGCCCGTGATTGACGCAGTACAACATTGTTCTCGAGCATATCGGGCATCCCCGAAGTATGTGTAAATAGGTGATGCACGAGCATCGTCTCTTTATGGTGTGCTGCGAAATCGGGAATGTAATGCGTCACCGGATTGGTGAGTACGAGTTCGCCGCGTTCGACCAGTTTCAGAGCACTCATGTAGACGATGGGTTTGGTGATGGAAGCCAGGAGAAACATGCCGTCTCGTCGCACGGGTTCCGCATTTTTTTCTGGTCCCTGTTTACCGAAGAACTGTGGCTCCACGATTTTTCCGTGACGGCCAACAACAATCGCGGCTCCAGGCATGGTGCCCGCTTCCGTCCATTCTTTCAGTAATCGTCCTACCTGTTGCAGTCGATCTTCATCGAGTTCAATTTCCTGTGGTTTGACAATAGGCAGTGATGTCATCGGGGAGTATCTCCCAAAGGGGCATTTGTGTTGACTCTGGTGAACCCATTCACCATGATCGATAAGATGGCGTTCGTCAAGCGATCGCGCGTATGCAGACAACGGTGATGAGATTTAAACAAGACAAGGTCAAATTCATGCTGAAACAATCTATTGTATTTATCGTGTTCATTTTTTTGGGACTGGGGGGCAGTGAGTTACGCGCTGCGGAGTTACCAGCACAGAATGAAAGTGTGTCGATAAAAACTCAGGAGTGGCCGTTTCAGCCGGGACCCCGTTCCGTCAAGGTTTACATCTATTACCCGGGCAACAAGCTGGCAAATGTGAACGCAGAAACAGGCTTGATGCTCAACCTGCATAACTGGGGTGGCACGAATACATCAGGCGCCGGCAACCCCGCTGTGCTTACGAAAGAACTGAATGTGATTGCGATCTCGGTGGATTATCTGCAGAGCGGATCGTGGAAGAATCAAGCAGCGATGGGGGCACCCTACGATTTTGGTTATCTGCAAGCGATTGATGCTTTACGGGCACTGTCGTTTGTGTACCACGGGCTACAGGAGAAAAATATCCCGTTCAATTCACAGCGAATTTATTCATCCGGCGGTTCAGGGGGCGGGAATGTGACGCTGATGTGCAATAAGCTCGCACCGCATACATTTACGTGCGTGATTGATATTTGCGGCATGCCTCGGCTTTCCGATGATATCGCGTTCCATTTGCCCGGCGGGAGTTCTCTCAACGCCCGTTACAGCCAGGACAAAAATGACAAGAATTATTTGGCGCCGGGCGCGCAGGAGATTCGATTTGTCGGGAATCCAGAACATTTGAAACTGATGAAAGACAGGAACAACGCAGCAAAAATCATCATCATTCATGGGACAGGAGATACGACCTGTCCTTACCCCGATGCAAAACAGATGTTTCAGAATATGAAAGCCGCCCAACTGGATGTCGAAGCCAAATTTGTGACACCCGCGGATATTGATAACGTCGTATTTAAAACAACCGGCCATTCACTCGGGGATCGCACGCAGATGATGATTCAATATGGTGGCGATTATATGATTCCGGGACGTCCGCAGTTTCGCTTGCGTAAGACTCCCACCGATTTTGAATTGAAGCAGGATGTGATTTATCCGACTTCAGACGGGCGTTATGTGATCTCTTATGCTGACGGCAATCCAACGGTCCGATTCGAGTCAAAATGAGTTTGATTGTCGGCGGTGCATCTAAACCGTTGAACCGGGAGTGAAGTCAATCAGTGCCTTGGGAGGAATCGCGACCCGTAACGCGTTCAGCACGGCCAGAACATCAATGACTTCCTGCGTCAGCGCCCCGGCGACAGGGGGAAGATATCCAGAAGCGGCGAGTAACATCCCCAGCATGCTTAAGCCCATGCCTCCGATTGCACTCTGCAGAGCGATGCCTCGCATGCGACGACTGATGTGCAGGAATTCATCGATCTTTTGCAGTGAGCTATCCATGATAATCACGTCGGCTGCTTCGGTCGTGACATCGCTGTTTTGACCAAAAGCGATGCCGACCGTTGCTGCAACCAGCGCGGGCGCGTCGTTGATTCCATCGCCGACAAAGATCGTATTGGCGCGTGTTGTTTCATCATTGACGATCTCCAGTTTTTGCTCGGGGCTCTGACTGAAGAAGACATTTTCGATGCCCACCTGATCGGCAAGGTAACGCACTTCAGATTCCCGATCACCGGAGACCAGCATGGTGCGCTGAATATGGTGTCGCGGCGTGAGGTGATGGATAAATGACTGGCCATCAGTGCGGGGTGTATCCCGAAAACGATACGTGCCCGCATATTGATCGTCGATTAGAATCAGGCATTCCAGGCCACCCGCCTGTTCGGGGAGTTGGCTTTCAACTTCGGGCTGCTGTTTGAGTAGTTTCTTGCGACTGGTAATCTGAATCGTGTGTCCGTCGACGGTTCCCTGGAGCCCTTGTCCGGGGGGTTCGCTGATTTCGGTGGCTTCGTGCGTGATGGTTTTCTCTGCCTGTACAGCGGCGAGGATGGCTTGCGCCAGTGGGTGCTTGGAAAAACGTTCAATACTGCCGACAAGTGAAAGGACTTCTTCCTGATTGAAGCCGTTAGCATAGATCTGTTCGGTGAGATGCGGTTCGCCGTAAGTCAGCGTGCCTGTTTTATCGAAGATGACTGTACGGCAGGTGTCCGCGGTTTCCAGTGCGGTCGGATCCCGAACAATGATGGCTCTGCGAGCGGCCAGAGAGATGGAGCCGATGATGGCAACCGGAATTGCAATCAAGAGCGGGCAGGGAGTGGCGACCACCATTACTGCCAGAAATCTCACGGGATCTCCTGATATGATCCAGGCGGCCAGACCGATCAGAACAGCCAGCGGCGTATACCAGGCGCCCAGTTTATCTGCCATCCGCCGCATGCGGGGACGGTGTTGTTCTGACGTCTGCATGACCTCCATGATTTTGGCGTAGCGCGAATCGACGGCCAGTTTCTCTGCGCGGATCGTCAATGCGGATTCGCCGTTAATCGCGCCCGAAAGTACCTGCGAGCCAGGTGTCTTGGACATCATATAGGGTTCGCCGGTGAGGTACGATTCATCCATCACGCCATGGCCTTCGAGCACACTTCCATCGATGGGACAGATTTCGTGGGGAAAAATGACAAGCGTATCGTCGATGGCAATCTGATCCAGAGGAATATCATCGATGCGCGAATCGATTTTGCGATGCGCGATTGAGGGCATCCGTTTGCTTAGCGCCTGCAGAACAGACGAGGCACTACGGACGGCGTAGGCTTCCAGGGCTTCGCCTCCGGAAAGCATCAACACGACCAGTGATCCTGCCAGGTATTCATCGAGTAAAACCGAGACGACGATGGAAATGCCGGCCAGCAGATCTGAGCCGAATTCCCGGTGAATCATTTTGACCAACAGTCCCCAAACCAGTGGCGTCCCCCCCAGCACGAGCACAGCCCAGAGCGGGATATTTTGCATGGTTTCTGAAGTGACGAATGCGAAACGTAAGACCAGATGCGCGGCGATCATGATGATCGTGAACACAGCGATCAATGTTTCGAGAGATTTCCAGACAGCTGAACCCGGTTTCGATGGATTGGAGTTCGACACGCTGATTCCTTTTGTGTGTACTGCCGAGAATATTTGATCGGAGCGTGTTGCCTGCACAGCTCGGCGGATGTGTGCAGCAACGTATCAGAATTATTTATACTGGATATTGGTGAGACACGTCTATTATAACCAGGGCAACAATCTTTCTATCGGTTGATCCGTTCAGTCTGTTTTGCAAACGTTATGCGACGACCATCTGTGCAATCAATCCGAAGACAAAACCAAGTACCGCGCCCAATGCGGGGGCCGAGCGGTGTTCCAGTTTGGCCTGCGGTGCGATATCCTGAAATGTCAGGTACAGAATTCCTCCCGCTGCGAAGAGCATCGTCAGGCCGACTAGTTGAGGAACTTGCGATAATAAATAGTAGCCAATGAGCCCAGAAAGAGGGCCCAACAGGACCAGCAGGCAAAAACCTGGCAAGATCATGCGTTTTTTCATGGTGCGTGAACTCCTCAATTCTCTGTAGGCGTTAAAGCCTTCCGGCAAATTCTGGAGTCCGATTAAAATGGCGAGCAATATTCCCACAGAGCCACCGTTAGCGAATGTGGCCCCCAGCGCCAGCGATTCCGGCACGAAGTCTAGCAGCATGGCGAGTAACTGCGAAGCGGGATTTTGATGCGTTTCCAGCATCTGGTCAATGAACATGAAGCAGACGCCACCGATCAGAATGGCGGCTCCTGCCGTCAATGGATTTAGCTCTTCAATGCCAACGGGAACCAGTACCAGCGCAACAGCGGCCAGCAATACGCCACCACCAAAGGCAATGATGGAATGCCGAAATTCTTCTTCGAGCCAGCGCGGATGAATCTGTTCGATTTTGGCAAGAAAACCACCAATGGGAATCGTGCTTCCTGCCAGAGTCGTCAGTACGATGACTTCGAGTACGCCCGACAATGTTTTTCCTTAAAACCAAAATTCAAGAGTTTGAAATTGAAAAACAGACGTTTCGCCGATTATTTGAAACGTGTAATACGTCATAGGATAACAGCATTTCTAAAAACGCACAGCAGCTAACCCGCTTGATTCGTAACCAGAAATAAAAATAGCCCGGTCCTGAAACCGGGCTATGAGAGTTGTCAGCTAAAACAGGTGAGACTATTGAGGCAGCCGCCCGGTTTCCACTTTTGTGAAGGGACCAGTACAGGCTTTCATGAATGCTACCAGATCTTTCTTATCCTGATCGGTAAGATTTAGCTTTTTCACTTTATCACTCAAGAAAGGATTCGGCGTGCCACCTTTGTTGTAGTGTTCGACGACTTCTTCCAGAGTTTGCTGAGAACCGTCGTGCATGTAGGGGGCACTGAATTCAACATTGCGGATCGTGGGAGTCTTGAAGGCGCCTTTGTCTTTTTCCTGTTTGGTGACTTCATAACGCCCCAGGTCCGGCTTCTTGGCATCCATACCTACGCCGAGGTTATGATATTTTTCATCGGCCAGATTCGGACCTAAGTGACAGGCAGCACAGTTGATTTTTTCGCTGAAGAATAAATCCATGCCACGCAGGGCACTTTTCGACATCGGATGTTTTTTGGTCTGTGCCAGAATCGGCTCATAAATGTCGGCTAAATCTTCGAGGTCTTCTTTGTCCATTTTCAGGAACGGTTTTATTTTTTCCTGATAGTCAAACGGAGAAGGCCCTGTGACAAGCGTGCGTTCGAATGCGGCAATCGCTTTACCGATGTTGTCGATGTTGACGCCGTCCTTGAATATTTTCTTGAACTGCATCTGATAACCGGGAATTCCTTTGATCGTTTTCACAACACTCACGTGCGTATTTCCCATTTCGATGGGGTTCTCGATCGGACCAACGGCTTGTTCTTCCAGCGTGGCGGCACGGCCATCCCAGAATTGAGGACCGCTCAGAATCCGGTTATAGCTGATAGGAGAGTTGCGGCCCCCTTCCTGATCTCTCACGCCGACGCCGAACTGTGTATGCCGACCGTAACCTTCATCGGGATGATGGCAGCTGGCACAACTGATGGTATTGTCGGACGAGAGTCGTGTGTCAAAATAAAGCTGTCGTCCCAGTTCGACCTTGGCCCGCGTGAAAGGGTTTTCTTTGAGTCCCACCATTTGCGAGGCCCCTGCGCTCAAGCCGAGCGGAAGAGTCACTTCCAGGATTTCATGATTTTCAGGTTGGCTGAGCCATGCCTTAATATCTTGTTTCGTTAACGGGCCTTTTCCGGGAATACCGGATGTCAGCTCAGGTGTGCCCAACAGCACTTTATTGGATTTCTTTGCTGAGGTGGAATTTGTCTCTCCTGCATGTGTGATGTCTTCAAAATGGGCAGTCCCAATGACAATTCCACCGACAATGCTGAGTTTCAAAAGTACGGAGTCTCGGCCACGTTTCAATACATTCATACTGCTGTTTCCTTTTCGGGAAGTTCCCGATTTTTTGTCTTTTAACGGTACTACGAAATTTTGATTTAACAGGCGTTCTGAGCAGTCAGAACTAAGGTGTGATTCAACAGAGTTCTGTCTTTGGCGAACCGTTGAACAATTCTGGAGGAAGGACTCATATATCAAATTGTAAACATGCGATGGATGCTTTTCAATTTCGAAATGTTGTGATCACGAAGCATAAATGAAAAACGAATGTGCACTTGGCAGCCGTTCTGCTTCAATTGACTTCAGCCGGACTGGTTTGCAGTAGAACCATCTCACGATATTTTCCCCCTGCTTCCATCAAAGCATCATGAGTCCCTGTTTCCGTGATGCGTCCTGCTTCAAAAACCACGATCCGGTTGGCATGAGTAATGGTACTTAATCGGTGCGCGATCACAAAACAGGTGCGACCTTGCATCAATGTCGTCAGACTGTCTTGAATCAGCCGTTCACTTTCCGTATCCAGATTACTGGTGGCTTCATCAAGAATTAATATACGGGGATCGGCCAGAATCGCTCGGGCAATGGCCAGCCGTTGTCGTTGGCCGCCGCTCAATCTCACGCCACGCTCACCAATCACAGTCTGATAGCTGTTCGGAAGGAGTTTAATAAATTCATCGGCGTTCGCAATTTCTGCTGCCTGTTGAATTTCTGATAACGATGCGTGACGATTGCCGTAGCCGATATTCTCAGCCACACTTCCATCGAACAGAAAGACATCCTGTTCGACCACACCAATGTGGTTACGATAACTTTCCACATTCAGTTCACACAAATCTCGACCATCCAGCAAAACACGGCCGGTTGTCGGATCGTAAAATCGCGCGACCAGATTACAGAAGGTCGTTTTACCCGCACCGCTGGGGCCGACGAGGGCAATTGTTTCACCCGGCTCGATATCCTGCGAGATTTCCTCTAAAGCAAACTGTTCGGAGCCCGGATATTGGAAACTGACATTCTCGAATGTGATCCGACCGCTGATTTCTGCCTTACTGATGGTTTTCGCAGTAGACGATTCCATCTCGCGTGGTTCATCCAGCAGGTCCAGCACACGGTCAAACCCTGATAGACTATTTTGAAACTGAGCCGCACTTTGGGCAAGCATAGCCAGGGGACCCAGTAGCATTAACAGATACGCCAGAAACATCACCAGCTCACCCAGCGTCAGCTCTCCCTGCAGAACTTGCCAGCCGCCATATAAAAGCAGACAGGCAGAAGCGATAGGGATCAACGTTTCCCATGCGATTTCAATGAGCCGTGACCACCACCAGGCATATAGCTCCTGACGCCCCATCAGATGATTGCCTCGCAAGACGCGGCTGGTTTCAGAACGCTGTCTGCCGAATGCCCGCACCACGCGCATGCCGCCGAATGATTCGGTAGCCTGTGCATCAACGGCGGCGCGCTGTGCACGAATGCGACGGTGCTGCGGTCGAATACGACTGATCCAGGTGCGATGTGTTAGATAAACCATTGGTCCCAGGAAGATTGCCCCCAGCAGCAGTCGCCAGTCGACCCACGCCAGAATAATCAAGCTGCCCAGCAATTGAATAATCGCGCGGCAGGGATTGTACAACATTCCAAATACCAATTCGCCGACACTGCCGGCATCCTCGCGTAAGATACTTGTCGCTCCCCCGGATTTGAGTTCCTGAACTCGATGCAGAGGCAGGCGCACGGCCTGTGCGAAGACAGCCTTACGGACTTTCATTTGAATCATTTTTGTAACCCGGGTCGCGTGCCAGCGGCCCCAGATCTGTAGTGCAACTCGAATCATCGAAATTACGATCACGGTGATGGTAATGGAAACAAGCAGCGGCCAGGGTTCACGTGGAATCCACTTAGGTAAAGAGACCGGCAGCGGTTTTTTGTCGAGTACGTTATCGACGACAAATTTGGTCGCAATCGGGGGAATTAACGCCAGTAGTGTGGCGATGGTTAATGTCAACAGCGCCAGGATCATCGACCGGCGATGAATTTTCAATAAGCCGAGAAAACTGCGCACTAACTCCCAGGAAGAACGGTCTCGCGTTGCAGATGGTTTGCCTTGGGTAGTGCCGTTCTTGTCTTGAAACTCGGCTTTGAATTTTTCGAATTGTTGGCGACTGGAGAGCGAGTTCGTACTCATGGATCATCTTTGGTTTTGAACGATATTTTGAATTGGATACCGTTTATGGAGAGGCAAGGATTGCAATAAAGCAGAAGACTCACTTTTAAGGATAGACAGATTCCGCGCGTAGTAAGCCACTACTTCAGTATATCCGTATGCGCGCACAAATGCGAATTGAGAAGTGCCACACGTCGGTTCAGGCCGTATTTCAGGCTGTTTTCAGCTGACAACCTGTTTTGTCGTAATTCGACAGTTTGGCAGCATTGCTTGAGGGGAAGCAGACAGGTTAACTCACAATAAATCGATCAGGAATCGAGAAGCAGCGTTCCAGCAGCGCCGAGTATCAATTCTCGATGCTGTAGGAACGGCTCAAAAACTTATTTTGTTTCTTTCGGTTTATCGTCGGTTAATGGAAAATCGATTTGATTTTCTTCGTCTGCTTTGACAGTCACCAGTAGTCCGGATTTTTCTAAATCACCATACCATTCGGGGATGACGGAGACCGGTGCCTCATTTCCACTAACTGTGTCTTCGGGTAATCCCGAGCCTCCGGAACTGGTGAGTGCTGTGATCATGACTTTGTATTTTCCGGGAATTACCCCGTCATCGTCTTCAAATGTCCCCATTTCATAGATTCCTTCGCGGTTGACTTTTCCCTGAGCCGGGGGGCCACCACCAATGGGTATGAAAACAAGCGAACCGATACTTAACGGTTTTCCGTTGTAGCTGATATTGCCTGTGACCGTTGCTCGTGCCGGTCGACCATCACCACAACCAGACGTGTTGAGCAGGACAAGGCACAGTAAGAGCAGCAGAAAGTTTGTCTGATTGAATACTCTGAGATAAACAGGTAGTAGTTTATAGATCATCACAGTTCCTTTACAGTGTGGAATAATGAGCAGCGAAGAGATGCCTGTCACGTAAATCAATCGGAGCATGCAGCAACGAGAGCCGAGTCTTTTACAACTCAAACTCTCTTTGTCTGCGCGCTCTCAGCATGAATGAAACGGGGAAGCCTTAGTTCCATTCGCCCAGGACTTCTCCGCCGGCACGTGTTCCCAGCGATTTGAATAGCCCGAGATCGATATTCTCACTAATGAAGTGAACCGAACCATCGGCCATCATAAAATGCGCACCCCCAACATGAAAACTGGTAAAGGGCGTATGGTTGGTGCCGAAATCTCCGCGATAGTTGATCGGAAATTGAATGTTTTTGCTATCCAGGGTGAGTCGCCTCGTGCTGGTATACCAATACATGCCCCATGTCCAAGGCTGGATGCCTCCCCAACCGGCTTTCATCGACGCAGACCAGCCATGCGAGGATGATGATTCTCCCAGTAAAATTGTGTTCGTGGAACCATCGATAATGTCGCGAAACTTTGTCTTGCTATGCGGGTAGATTAACCCGGTATTAGCCCATCGATAATTATTGCTCTCAGTAGGATTGGTGACATCTTCAATGCGACCGGCAACTCCCCGGTAATGCAGGGCGCCTTGACCAACAATCCAGGGTAACGTGGAACTGACGATATCCGGTGATCGGTTACCCAATGCTGAGGAAGGGCAGGCGAGTACGGGAATCGGCCCCCAGATTTCACTTTCGCCATTATGCGGAGCTGTGTTATTTCTCCAGGGGGCGAGTATCGTGACCGGGTCTGCTGAAAAGCCTTCCATTGCGTGAACGCGGGTTGCTTCATCAATATAAGGGAAGATTTTGGGAGCCCACCCCATATGGTATCCGCCTCCAGAATAGCCGGGAGTCGGATGGCTTCCGTTAGGGAACGTCGTAAAAGTATCGTGGTAGTTGTGAAATGCAAGCCCCAGTTGTTTCAGATTGTTCTTACACTGAGAACGCCGGGCTGCTTCTCGGGCTTGTTGGACTGCCGGTAGGAGAAGGGCAATCAAAATTGCGATGATGGCAATAACAACTAACAACTCGATTAATGTAAACGCGCTTCGTCTGGAATAAGTGCTCATCTTACATTTCCTGGAATGAAGTGATGTGGAAATATGTAATAGTTGAGCGACTTAACGTGTGTGAGCGACTTAAAGTGTCTTTACGATTTCAAGTGGGTCGTTGTGTAACAATGTTTAATAAAGAATAGTTAAATTGTTCAAGATGTCAATATGTTTTATAAAATAAGGTCTTTTTCTGTTCTGGAGAAATAGGCCATCAGTCTGATTCCAATTGAAAAACATAGACTTTCCAGTGGATCTGTGTTTCAAACTGAGTCGAATCAGCAGAACGATTCCTGATTCCTGTTTAGAGCCAGCGGCTGCTTTATTGAGTTTGTCTGGACCTGAGGTTGTGCCGAAAGTACGATGGAACTTATATCAGTATGCAGTGATCCTTCCCCGAAATTTCTTTCCCAGGTTAAATCAATCCCTTGAGAATACTGCCTTGTTTCAACAAGTTGATTCTATTGTCCATCGCATTGGGGGCATACAGTCCGCTACGCGCGGCGGACGAGGTGAATTTCAGTCGCGAGATCCTGCCGATTCTTTCGGATCGCTGTTTTCACTGCCATGGCCCTGAGCCTACGCATCGCGAAGCAGACTTGCGCCTGGATTTACGCGAGGCTGCGACTGCTGATCGCGACGGAACCGCCGCTATCGTTCCAGGGAAACCGGAAGCGAGTGAGCTGTTGACCCGGATTACAACCAGCGATGCCGATCTGTTAATGCCGCCGCCCGACTCACATCGCAAACCATTAACAAAAAAACAGACCGAGCTCATCCGGAACTGGATCGCCGCAGGGGCGAAGTGGGGCAAACATTGGTCTTTTGAACCACCGGCGAAAGCAGATTTCAACGCACAAGAAAAGCAACAAAACCCGATAGACGTGCTCGTGCGACGCAAGTTGGTTGAAGCAGGCCTGTCACTCTCACCCGTCACAACAAAACAGACACTCATTCGTCGGCTCTCATTTGATCTGACGGGATTGCCTCCGACTCCGCAAGAAGTCGAAGCGTTTGTGAATGATCCGTCTCCCGATGCGGATGCAAAACTTGTCGATCGGTTATTGATGTCGAAACATTATGGCGAGCGGATGGCGATGTGGTGGCTGGATCTTGCCCGTTATTCCGATACGGATGGGTTTCAGCAGGATTCCACGCGCACCAACTGGCCGTGGCGGGACTGGGTGATTCAGTCGTTCAATGAAAATCAACCCTTCGATCAGTTTACGATGGAACAATTCGCAGGTGACTTGTTACCGCAGGCGACGCCGGAACAGAAACTGGCGACCTGTTTTCATCGCAATCATATGACCAACGGAGAAGGGGGCCGCGATCCGGAAGAATCGCGCATCGATTATGTGATCGATCGCGTCAACACTACGGGGACGGTCTGGCTGGGGTTGACGCTGGGGTGCTGTCAGTGTCACTCTCACAAATTCGATCCGATTTCCCAGACCGACTATTACAGTCTGTTCGCCTTCTTCAACAGCATTGATGAAGATGGAAAAGCGGGCCGCGGTGCGAAACCATATCTGAAATTTAAATCGCCGCTGGTGAAACGTGCAATTCTGGAAGCACAAGAGGTTGTCGACGAACGTCGTCCTGTAGAAGCACAAACTCGCAAACAGGCTGAGCTGGAGTTTGAGCCGTGGCTGGCGGAGCAGATACGTGTTGTCGAAAAAGGATTTACAGCCTGGCATCTGCCTCAAACCAGATCACTCAAGTCAGTGGAAGGAACGATTCTGACACAAGAAGCAGACGGCACGATTCAGAGCAGTGGACCGAATCTCCGTCAAGATGATTACCGCCTGACAGCAGCAACGAATTTACCGCGTGTGACCGGCATCCGGCTGGAAGTCTTTCCTCATGCTTCGCATACGGAAGGCAAATTAAGCCGAGGTGCCAATGGAGAATTTATTCTGACCGACGTCAAACTTCAGGTACGTCGTCAGGGGAGTTCTCAGTTGCGAGATATCGAGTTCGCTACTGCGGTGGCAGATGTCGAAAAAACAGTCAAAGGTCGCAAATATGGGAAAATCAAAGATACGCTCGATGACGATCCCCGCAATGGTTGGACAACCGAAACGCACGATCCGAAGCAAAAACATACCGCCGTGTTTGCGTTAGCGGAACCTCTGGTTCTTGACGATCAGGAAGAGTTGATCTTTGTCATGCTACATCGCTCCACCGAGGGGAACGTAAATATTGGTCGATTTCGTGTGATGCTGACAGATCAGCCGGGACAGGCAGTGCGGTCACTCGATTCGATGCCTCTGGTAGCGTTGGCGAAAGCCAAAGTGAAGGAGACATCCCAACTTGATCCGAAGTTGAGAGTGCGTCTGCTGAATCAGTTTCTCGTTGATCACAGTGCGTATCAGAAGAAAAAAGCAGAACTGGATCGGGCGAATACACAACTGGCTCAAGTCAAAAAAGCAGCCGGTGAATTGTCCGTAATGGTTTTAGCCGAACGAAAAGAACCTCGCAAAACGTTTGTGTTGGAACGAGGTGTCTGGGATAAGCACGGTGCCGAAGTGGCCCGATCTGTGCCGGAAGCAATATTCCCGCTGCCGCAAGAAAAAACAAAAGATCGTCTGGGGCTCGCACGCTGGCTGGTGTCTGACAAGAACCCGTTAACCGCGCGCGTCGTCGTCAATCATTTGTGGCAGATTTGTTTTGGGCAGGGTCTGGTTCGTACTCCGGGTGACTTTGGTCTGCAGGGAGAACCGCCCACACATCCGGACGTCATCGACTGGCTGGCGGTGGAACTCATGGAACACAATTGGGACCTGCAACACATTCTACGTTTGATTGTGACCAGCCAGACGTACCAGCAGCGCAGCGAGGTCTCGAAAGCATTACTGATCCGCGATCCGGAAAACCGATTGTTGGCCCGCGGACCACGATTTCGTTTACCAAGCTGGATGATTCACGACGCAGCGCTCCAGGCGAGCGGCTTATTAAACCCGGCTCTGGGTGGTCCTCCGGTGATGCCTTATCAACCGGCGGGAGTCTGGGCCGAAATGTTTATGGGGCGCTTTCGCTATGAACCCAGCCAGGGAGCGGCCCAGTATCGACGCAGTTTGTATGCTTTCTGGCGGCGTTCGAGTGCGCCGACCTTTCTGTTTGACAGTGCGCAGCGCCGCGTGTGTGAAGTGAAACAGAGACGTACAAATACACCATTGCAGGCGCTGACACTGCTCAACGATCTGAGTATTCTGGAAGCCTCGCGTGAATTAGCACGCACGGCGATTCAACAGGAAACCACCGTGCCGGAGCGACTGAATTTGATCGCTCGCCGGATTCTCTCCCGAACACTGGATGAACGGGAAAGAACGGTTCTGAAACGGGAGTTTCAGAAATCACGCGCACATTATCGGAATCAGCCCGAGGATGCATTGAGCCTGCTCGATGTCGGACAGCCGCCGAACAAAAGCCAGGTGACAGCAGACGAACTTGCCGCCTATATGATCATCGCCAGCATGGTCTTTAATTTGGATGAGGCAATCACCCATGAATGAGCAAATCAAACAACGTGCCTTCGAAATTTCCCGCCGTTATTTTCTGGGACGCGGTGCCGGCGTCGGTCTGGGCGCGATGGCATTAAGTCTCTTAGAAAACACACGGCGTGCTGAGGCAGAGAAAACACCGGCGATTGGACTGCCGGAATTACCACACAAACCGCCACGGGCAAAGAACGTCATTTATCTGACACAGTCGGGCGGTCCTTCGCAGATTGAACTCTTCGACGATAAACCGGGTTTAATGAAATGGGCCGGTAAGGAACTGCCGGAAAGCGTGCGTGGCGGACAGCGGCTGACCACGATGACGGCGAATCAGAAGCAGTTGATTATGCCGTCGCGAACGAAATTCAAACGCTACGGTGAAAGTGGAGCGACACTGGGGGAATGGTTGCCTTATCATGGCGAGGTGGCCGATGAACTCTGTTTCATTAAGTCGATGGTGACCGATCAGATCAATCATGCACCGGCGATGACAAAATATCTGACAGGGCATCAACTACCAGGACGGCCCTCAATCGGTGCCTGGTCGAGTTATGGACTGGGAAGTGATAATCGGAATCTGCCCGATTATCTGGTGCTGATTTCCAAGATGAAACGTCCCAGCGATCAACCACTCTACGATCATTACTGGGGGAGCGGCTTTTTGCCCTCTCGTTATCAGGGCGTGAAGTTGAGGAATGCTAAAGAGCCCGTGTTGTATCTTCGCGATCCGGACGGACTGCCTCGAAAGGTGAGGCGGGGCATGCTGAACGGCATCGCCGAATTGAATCAGATGCGTCTGGAACAGACGGGCGACCTGGAGATTGAAACGCGGATTCGTCAATACGAGATGGCCTGGCGAATGCAATCCAGTATTCCCGAACTGAATGATTTGAGTGATGAACCCGAATCGACGTTCGAACTATACGGCCCCGATTCGCGTCGGCCGGGCAGCTATGCCGCCAACTGTGTGCAGGCTCGAAGACTGATTGAACGCGGCGTACGATTCGTGCAGTTGTTTCATCCCGATTGGGATCATCACAGCCGCTTGGGTTCGTGGTGCGTGGCACGCTGTCGTGATACCGATCAGGCGAGCGCCGCGCTGGTCAAAGATCTCAAACAACGGGGATTACTGGATGAGACGCTGGTGATCTGGGGTGGCGAATTTGGTCGGGGTGTCGCCGGTCAAGGAAAGTGGGACAGTCCCGAAGGGGGCCGCGATCATCATCCGCGTTGCTTCACGACATGGTTAGCAGGGGGCGGCATCAAGTCGGGCATGACGTATGGTGCCACCGATGAGTTCAGTTATAACGTGGTTGAAAATCCGGTCAACGTCCGCGATCTGCATGCCACGGTGCTGCACCTGTTGGGCATCGACCATGAGCGTTTTACATTTCGACATCAGGGACTTGACTTCAAACTGACGGGAGTCGAACCGTCGAATATCATCAAGGAAATATTAGCATGAGACGGTTCACAGTAATGGCGTTTTTGATCGCAGCGATAGGTGCGAACCTGCTTGGCAGTGCAGAAGCACGCGAGCCGGATGCGGTGATCGATCTCTGGCAGAACCAGGCGCCCGGGGAAACAACGCGTGAGACAGGCACGCAACTGGCCCGACGTGCTACAGAAAATCCGCCCGCGACGCGCGTCAAGGATATTACTCGTCCACAATTGCAGGTATTTCAACCAGCTGCCGACAAACGAAATGGCGCTGCGATTCTGATTCTACCCGGCGGTGGATACAACTATGTTGTGACGGATAAAGAAGGTTCGGAAGCCGCGGAATGGTTAAATGAGTTGGGTGTTACCGCGTTTGTGGTGCATTATCGCACAAAACAGAAAACCCCTTCCGCTCAAAAAAATTCCAAGTTACCTGCTTTTTCGGAGCGGCCGTTACAGGATGGGCAGCGAGCCTTAAGTCTGGTTCGCAAGCGTGCGGCAGAATGGGATCTCAAACCTGACCGGATTGGTGTGATCGGGTTTTCTGCAGGAGGCCAGGCAGCCGCTTTGGTGACCACTCGATTTGATGAACGCGCTTACAAGCCCACTGATGCCATTGATAAAGTCTCGTGTCGTCCTGATTTCAGTCTGCTGGTTTATCCCTGGCGACTGATCGATGACAAAACGGGAACACTCAACGAGGTGTTCACGGTTTCGAAGTCGACACCGCCGACGTTTCTCGCACATGCCCATAATGACGGCGCCACACCCTTAAGTAGTATTCTGTTTTATACGGCACTCAAGAACAATGGCGTGGGCAGCGAGTTGCACATCTATGAAACCGGCGGACACGGCTACGGCATGCGACCGGTCGAAAATTCCGACGTTGATACGTGGACCGATCGTGCGGAAGACTGGCTGCGTCAGCGGTCGTTGATTTCTGCTGCAAAATGATCAATCGGTGGATGGTTTGGCTGGCTCACAATTTTTGAGAGCCAGTAATGTATACGCGGTGACCAGATTTGGATCTCCTTCAAACCAGCGGTTGGATTTGGAATTCACCCAGCTGCCGTTCTCCTGCTGGATTTTGAACAGGTGATCGGCAAGTTCTTTGCGCCAGTCGTGTTCGTTGCCTTGGCTGTCTTTGACCTGCTCCTGATCCAGAGTTGATAAGGCTTTGGCAAAGAGCTGGTAATAATAAAATAGGCCGTTGTCTCCCATGCCGGGATTGTTCTCGACGGTATAGTTTTTTTGAATCCAGTTGATGGCGGCTTTGACGCGAGGATCTTTGGGAGTGAGTCCCGCGTAGATCATGCTTTTGAGGCCGGCGTAGGTCATGCTGCCATAAGAGCGCAGGCCTTCCTCTTTCGTTTTTCCTGCGGGCGAAGCACCGCCGGCAGAGACGTTGTAATAGAAGCCTCCGTCATTCACCTTTGCGGCAGCGGGGGAAGTGTTAAATTCACTTTCCAGATTCTGGCATCGGGAGACGAACGTCAGTGCTTTCTGAATTGCAGGATCGTCTGATTTCGCACCGGCGGCTTTCAAGGCTTCGATCATAAACACGGTATTGGACAAGTCAGGGCGCCCTCCATCCGGGCCATATCCGGCGCCACCATATTCCAGGTCGCTGGGTTTGATATCTTTGGCTTCATCGAATTGCAGTCCACGCAGAAACAGTTCTGCTTTTTTGATTTGCGGCGTGTACTTGCCGGACTGATTCGCATCTTGCAGCGCCATCAAGCCGACGGCCGTTTCATAACCCGAGTGTTGGCTGCGAGCCGAACAGATGCGGCCATCTTCCTGACAGAAGGAAACAAGTTTCGTTAATGCCTTTGCGACCGTGGGATCGGTGACAGGAACCCCTGACTCGATTAAAGCAGATGTGACTAATGCAGAAATCCCGGCAGCTTCGTTGAACGTCCAGGTGCCATCTTCGTTTTGTGAGTTTTTCAGAAACGTGATTGCTTTTGCGCGTGAGGCATTGAACTTTGCCGGTTCCGGGCCTGCTGCAAAGAGTAGAGAGGAGTTCCAGCAAAGGCATCCGAGTAACATGATCCGCAGAAAACAGCACATCTTTTGACGCTCCTTAAGTTGAGGGGGAAATCTTAGCTTAAGGAGACGCAAAAATTGTTCCTGTTTTTGAGGTACTCAGGAACCGCTGGGTAGAAGCAGGTTCTGTAATGACGGGAGCGTGTCTTGGAAACGGTGGTTGGAAAAATCGTCAGCGATGTCGGAAAAAGCGTCACCGCTGAGCGGGGTGATGATTCCGCGATCTCTATGCTTTGAGAATTTCTTTGACGACGTGGCCGTGTACGTCGGTCAGTCGGAAATCGCGACCAGCGTGGCGGTAGGTTAGTTTCTCATGGTCCAGTCCCATGATGTGCAAGATCGTGGCATGGAAATCGTGAACGTGGACCATATCTTTCACAACATAGTTTCCAATCTCGTCTGTTTCCCCATGCACAGCGCCGCCGCGCACATTGCCGCCGGCGAGCCAGCAGGAAAAGGAGTTCGGGTGATGCGCGCGGGATTTCGTTCCTTTGCCGTCTTGTGCCCAGGGAGTGCGTCCAAATTCCGTACAAAACACCAGCAAGGTATCTTCCAGTAAGCCACGTTGTTTCAGGTCTGTGATGAGTGCGGCGATCGGTTGGTCGACGCGACGGGCGTATTTTTCATGCGAGGCGATATCGCGGTGTGCTGCATCCCAGTTATCACGGCAGGCACCAACGGCGTCGATGATTTCGACAAAACGGACTCCCCGTTCAATTAGACGACGGGCCATAATGCACTGGGCAGCGTAACTCGATTGATCTCCCTGGGTGACCCCATATGCTTTCAGTGTTTCCTTTGTTTCTTTTGAGAGATCAAGGGCTTCAGGCGCCTGTTGCTGCAGGCCTGCCGCGGCGGTAAACGAAGCGACGCGTCCCGAAAGTTGGGCATCCTGCTGGCGTTGTTGCAGATGACGTTGATTCATTTTCGACAGCAGTGACATTTCCAGTTGTTGGCGCTCTCGTGACGTCGGAGACTTTAAATAGGGAATGGGATCAGCGCCGGGGACGACCTGCACACCACCATTGACGGCGGGTAAAAAATTGGCATCCCATAATTGCGGGCCGTTGTAAGGGCGATGTTCTGAGATGACGATGTGTGAGGGCAGATTATCATTGAAGGATTTCAAGCCGTAACTCATCCAGGCTCCGATGCCGGGCATGGCGGTGGTCGTGCTGCCTGTGTGAAGCTGCAGTGTGGCTTCGCCATGATCGCGATGATCACTGTTCATGGAGCGAATGAGGGCGACTTCATGCATCTGCTCGCGAATGTGGGGGAACAGATCACTGACTTCCGTTCCACATTTCCGATTCGGACGAAATTTCCAAAGCGGTGCTTTTAAGTATCGTTCGACAATCGGTTGTCCGGAGACCGCGGCTTTATTTTCGTCGCCGATGGATCGATCGTGCCGCTTCGTCAGTTCGGGTTTAGGGTCGAAGGTGTCAATGTGCGAGTAACCTCCCGACATGTAGAGCATGATCACATGCTTGGCCTGCGGGCGATGATGGGGCACCGTAGCGCCCGCCGGTAGCGCAGCAGGGAGCAACAGTCCCGCCGTGGTGCCGAGTCCGGCCTGCAGTAGACTTCTGCGATCGATGTTTATGGAATTGTGCATTTTGTCATTCCTCAGTGGCAACTGCGGTTGATATCAGTCTATGAAAAAAAACTCATTACTGGTGAGCAGAACTTTGGCGAGTCCTGTCCAGGCTTCCTGATTTCCTGCAGCAGCATCCTTCGGGTGCTCCTTGAGCATTTCTCTGCGATACGCGTGTAACGACTCTAAAAAATCAGCCTGTTCTGCAGGCGTGGGATTGCGAGAAAAAGCGATCTGGAACGCGGCCTGGAGCTGTTTTTCTTCGGTTAGATTGGACTGCAGAATTCGTTTTCCGAATGATTCCGCCAGCGCGGGAAGAAAAGGGGAATTCATCAGGTAGAGCGCCTGTGTCGGAAGATTGGAACTGCTCCGCGTTCCCGTGGTTTCGTTTGTGTCAGGTCCGTTAAACAGGCCGAGGAACGGATGCTTAAACAGCCGTTGCGTCATTAGATACACGCTCCGTTTTTTGGAAGGGTAAACTTTATGGAACGGCCCATTCAGACTGTAGCCCTTCTTGTGCCAGGGCATGAAGGGATGCGGTCCTCCCGGCTCGCGATCCAGTTCGCCTGACACAAACAGCATCGCATCGCGGATTGATTCGGCGTCGAGTCGTTTGCGGGAATACTTCCAGAGAAACACATTTCCCGGATCACGCTGGCTATTTTCTTTGATGTCATTGCTGTCCAGTCGATAGACGCGGCTTAACATCATCTGTCGATGGATCGCCTTGAGTGACCAGTTCTGTTCAATCAGTTGATTAGCCAGGTAATCCAGCAATTCGGGATGCGAGGGAGCAGCTCCCAGAACGCCGAAGTTATCAACTGTTTTGACCAGCCCCTGACCAAAGTGGTGATACCAGAGTCGATTGACAATCACGCGAGCCGTTAAGGGGTGATCGGCTGCGGTAATCCAATTGGCGAGTTCTTCGCGACCGGATCGTTGTTGATCCAAATCGGGTTTGGTTTTGGAAATCACGCTGATGAACTGGCGGGGCACGACATCGCCGGGATTGCTGGGATTGCCGCGGCGATGTAACTTGGCATGGTGAGGCTTGCCATCGATGACGGCATACAGCATTTCTGCGGGCGGTTGTTTGACCAGTCGGGCTTTTTCCTGCTTGAGCCAGGGTAAACCGTGTTCCATCAGTTCCTGGAATTTTCCTTTGTGAGACGCCAACAGTTTTTGACGACGTGCTTCCAGCTTCTCGATCGGTTGTTTATCTTTCTCTGCCTGTTTGATTTTGGCTGCGACTTGCTTGTATTCTTCCAGTGTTGGTTTTAACCAGGGGCGAAAGTGATTTCGAATCTGATGTTGATATTGGCTGAGCAGATCCCAGTATGCGTCGATCTTTTGTTGCGAATCCGGATTATTTTCCGCTGCGACGAGTTGGGTGGGCGAGGGTTGGTTGGACGCGCCCATGGTGGGATAGAGCGTACTTTCAAATATGCCGTACAGGCCGTAATAATCGGTGGCCAGCATCGGATCGAATTTGTGGTCGTGACAGCGGGCGCATTTTAACGTGACGCCCATGATGCCGCGACCGATGGTGTCGATCGTGTCATCAATGGTCAGGTGCTGATCTTCATATCGTGTATTACCAAACCGGCGGGAGAGGGCGATAAAGCCGGTGGCGATTTTGAGCTGTCGGGCACGCTGCAGATCGTCTTCCTGTTTTGCCAGAATATCGCCGGCCAATTGTGCCTGCAGAAACTGGTCATAAGGGAGATCGGCGTTGAAGGCGTCGATGACCCAGTTGCGGTAGAGATAAGCGTCGGGAATCGGATAGTCTCCGACATCACCCTGCGTGTCGGCGTAGCGAGCGACATCGAGCCAGTGGCGTCCCCAGCGTTCGCCGTATGCGGTCGATGTCAACAGACGGTCGACGACTTTGGAAAACGCGCGCAGATCGCTGTCGGGATCGTTAAGGAATTCATTGACTTCCTGTGGAGTCGGGGGGAGTCCGGTCAGGTCGAAGGAGGCCCGTCGGATCAGAGTGCGTCTGGATGCCAGTGGTGCGGGTGTGAGCTGTTCTTTTTCGAGCCGTTCAAAGATAAATTGATCAATGGGGGAAGTGGACCAGAGTGGATGATCGACTTCCGGCGGCGCGACCGACTGACGTGGCAGAAAACACCAGTGCGATGTCGTCAGCGACTCAGTTTTCTTAGCCTGCGATTTCTGGCGCGGCTTGATCTTTTCTGCCGGCCAGGGAGCACCCCATTCGATCCATTGTTTGAAGTGCTGGATGGTTTCTGCGCTCAACCGATCATCCACATCCGGGGGCATTTTTAATACTTTATGCGTCCGTTGAATGGATTGGTATAACAGACTTTCCTGAGGCTTGCCGGGAATGATCGCCGGTCCGAATTCGCCCCCTTTGATTAAGGAAGAACGTGAATGGACGGCGAGGCTACTTTCCGCGTCGGCGTCTCCTGTGTGGCAGTCGGCACATTGTTCAATCAGGACGGGGCGAATATGCAACTCAAAAAATTCGAGTTGACTGGCGGATGCTTTTGCCGGTTTCGCTGCGCAGACGGGGGGCTGCAGGCTGGAGAGTACCGCCAATGCCAGTATCATAATTTGCTGCTGCATTCGATTGTGCTTTATCATGGTCGAACCATTACCATCGGGGGATCAATTAATAATAACTACTTAGCCGCGCGTAATTCCTGCCTGTTGAAAGGCGGGGGCGATGTTTTGATAACAGGTTTTCGCAGCTGCGATGGGATCGTAGCCTTTCTGTTTGAAGACCATGCCACTGACTTCACAACAGATGTCTCCTCGGTACCCGCCTTTGACAGCCAGTTTCAGCAATTCAACATAGTTTATGTCGCCACTTTCGCCGGGGAGAACAAATCGCGCTTTGTTATTTTGCAGGACGGTGTCTTTGATCTGAATGAAACTGGTATAAGGCATCATGATTCGCATCGAATCTTCCAGCGAGATATTCCGGTGGGTAAAGTGGCTGAAGTCATAGTTCAAGCGAATCCAGGGACTGTCAATTTGCTGCACCAGCCAGACGCCTTGCTCCGGTCGATCAACGACGCCGCCTCGATGCGGTTTAACGGTGATGACGGTTTTGGTACTCTCGGCGACTTTGGCCCATTCTCTCAGGTTGTCACGCATTTCATTTTTTCGATCGTCCCATTTCCCGCTGCCGGCAGTGGTTTCAATCAGCGGAGGCTGCTCTGGTTTCAAAGCATGACCCAGTTCGGCGGCCCGCTTGAGACGTTCGAGAACTTTCTGCTGGCTCGCTTTCGATCCGGTCAGATCGCAGTGTTCCATGAGCGAGGTCAGTTTTAAGCCGGTCGCATTCAATTTCTTGGAGACCTCAGCGCGGCGCTGGGCGTTGAGTTTTAACGGTGTGGCGTCCCAGGCATCCATCAGGCAGAGTTCGACGGAGTCGTATCCGATGTCGGCGACCGCCTGCAGTGCCTGTTCGGTTTTCATGTGCGGCATGCCGTAGAGGCTGAAGCCCAGGGTGAGCTTGGGTTTGGCTGATTTTCCTGCCTGTAACCCGTTGACGCCGGCCAGACTGATGGCGGCGGCACTGGTGGAATAAAGAAACTGGCGACGTGTGAGCGAATTCATATCTGAGGTTCCTCTGCCGGAGATCGTTGGTTTTGTTAGCTGTTGAGGTGGCGAACTGATTCGCCGGGGGTCAGGTGTGGTTCCAGGGTTAAATCGACGTTGGCAATCGAGTTTTTCATGGTCAGGCGGGTTTCGAGCTGTCGGACAGCCAGTCGGCCGATGTCATGGGCGTGAATGTCAAAGGTGGTCAGTTGTGGATAAAGGCCGGTAATAAAGGCGTGGTCGTTGTTTCCTGAAATGACGCTGATCTCTTCGCCGACTTTGATGCCGCGTCGGGCCAGTGATCCATACACGACTGCCGCAACACTGTCGGCGCCTGCAAAGACAGCGGTCGGACGTTTTTTAGCATTTAGTAATTGATCTACCAGATGTTGAACGGCCTCTGTTGTGAGTGGAGGTTTAATCGGCAGATTCCAGCCTTGGGAAGGGGGATCGACAAAACGCTGCACGTCTAAGCCGCGCCGCATTGCCTGGGAGACGAAGCCGGTTTCACGATTCATCATAATCAAGTGGTCGGGTTTGGGATTCAGAAAGGCAACGTGTTGATGTCCGTGATCGGCTAGGTAGTCGGCGGCCTTCGCGCCGAGTAAAACGTCGTTGGCGCCGACGCAATCACCCCAGCAACCTTGCGGCCGTCCCAGCAGCCAGACAGAGGGAATTTGCGAGAGTTGATTCAATAACGTTTTGTTTGATTCGATCAGCATTTTTCCCTGCAGCGGACCAATCAAAAACAGACCATCGATCTGGTCGAAATCCAGATGGGCGGGCACCGCCTGCAGATCCGGAATATGAGCGACTTGAAAATGAACGCCTAGTTCCGAGAACGCGTCTTCAACGCCACTGATGGCAGAACTGACCACGGGGAGTGAGATCAGCGATCGATCCAGGCCGAGAGAGAGGACCAGTAACTGTTTTCCTTTAAGGATACTGGCTGTGCTTTGGGTGGTCTCGTTTTTAGGCCGTCGTTTACGAAGGGGACGGTAATCTAAAGATGCTGCGACCTGACGAATGCGCTGTTTGGCTGCTTCACTGATACTCGGGTCGTCTCGCAATGCGCGACTGACAGTGCTGACCGCACAGTCGGCTGCTTTGGCAACGGTTTTTACCGTGACGAGTTCAACAATTTTACTCACGAGGGGCCTCGTTGGTGTATTGATCATTAAGGACTGATGCAACGCATATAACAGGAAGTTGCGTGTTATAGAAATACGTTGTTTGCTCGCTCTACTCTTGTTGATAAACGATTAAGTGATGGATGTAAAGTAGAATTAGTTCATAGATAGGAATATTGATACAAATCGAGATAAGATAGATGTTACGCAAATAGATTTTATTTGCGTTGGGTTTTTGATGTGATTAGGTGGGATGACTGATTAAATAGAGATTCTGTCGCGTGTTTTGGGCTCGGTGTCGTATCCGCAAGTGAGATTTATTTCGACAGAAAGTCTTTGCTCTTTGAGGCTAAGTTGAACGGGACCCGGCATTGTGGTAATCCAGAGTGTGCAATTTTCTTGATTTGCATTAGATAGTATCATTGAAATAGTAATTCGCCTCTGAATGTTACTGCTTGATATTCAAAGGCATTGGATGCTTTATCAGTCTTTCCATTTGAGTGATATGACGCCTGGCATCGGGTATTCAATACGGATCGCCAGGCGATGGAAGTGAGACTGCTACGAATCATGAACGTGAATCGTTAGGGATGGAATATGGATTGGAAATTGGAATTAATGTTTGCAGTGCGTGCTCTCGTCGCTGCGACATTGGGTGGTTTTATTGGCTGGGAACGCCAATGGCATGGACGTGAAGCCGGTATGCGAACTTATGCTTCGGTAGCGCTGGGTTCGTGCGTCTTTGCCCTGATCTCGTCGCATATTCCTGGAACTGAGCCGTCACGGCTTGCTGCAAACATTGTGACCGGCGTCGGTTTTTTAGGGGCTGGCATCATCCTGCGGGAACGGGGCCGGACGGTTGGACTGACGACTGCGGCGACCATTTGGTCGACTGCCGCCGTAGGGACTGCGGTCGGTTTTGGGATGTATCTGCTGGCGACGCTCACTTCCCTCATTATTTTTGGAGTTCTCGCAGCACATCATTTCCCCGGCTGGAAAAAGTCCTCTGGAAAAGGTGTCGAATAGACCTCGGCCACGAATGAGTTTGACAGCAGAGAAGAATCAGAAGGTTGAAAAAACAAGAATCGAACTCAAGCGGATATTGCCTGATGCACTCGATGTGCCGATGGTTGTATAAAGCGACTGGCAATCAACTATCTTTTCATACAAAGAGAAAAAGATACTCATCAACAATGATTCTGTTGAATCTTGAAAGATTACTAGAGCGCATCATATTTAACCATAGCGCCTCTCATTCTATTATACTCGGTCTAAATGGCTCTGGAGACGCTTCAGTAAGCCTGGATACAGGATTTTGAGGTCGCAGGTTATTTATTTTGCGATGAAATCTGCTTCCTGCAGGGACAAACGAACGGGGCCCTGCATCGTCGTAATCCAGAGTTCTCCGGGTTTGACTTCTGTCACGTAAGGATAGGAGACCCGGTTTTCGCGTCTCTTGCCAGCGGGAGTCAAGTCGCGCGCGATGATGACGGGCTCGCTCCAGGTTTTGCATTCATCATCGGAAAACGCGAGGGACAATTCTTCGCGGCGTCCTGTTTTGCGTTTGGGGTCGCGGAAACGATTCCAGAGCATGACGATGCGGCCGCTTTCCAGTCGTTGCAGAATAGCAGGCGAGCTGCTGGCGGGGATTTGGGAGGGACGAATCGTTCGCCACGAAGCGCCTTCGTCTGTGGAGAAGGCTTCCCAGAAGCGACCAAACTTTGTGCGAATTAATGCATAAATTCGGCCGTCTTTCAATTCGACAATCGTGCCCTCCATTGCTCCATCGTGATCGCCGGACCCTCCCAGGTCGATCATGTTGCTATGGTTCCAAGTGGCTCCTTCATCATCGGAATAATAAGTTAACATCACGTGCCGTCCCGGGTTGGCGATGGCTTTGGAGACGGCAACAATGATGCGCCCCGATTTGGTTTGAATCATACTGCGAATGGCACCGCACCAGCTATGGTCCTGAATGATCTGCGGAGGCAGCCAGGATTGTCCTCCATTGGTACTGCGAACAATATAAGCGGGGAGGGTGCAATCAGATTGTGGACCTCCTTTTTTATCATCCCAGTGGAATTTTTTCTCTGCCAGATTCATAAACGACAGGATAATCGTTCCTTTGCGCGTTTTAATGATCGCGCGTTCCTGGCTGGTGTGGAATTTGTCAGGCTCCGCATACAGCGGTTTCCCTTCCCACGTCTTGCCGGCATCTTTGCTGATGAGAACTTGTTTGGCATCGGGAGCCAGCAGGCTGTCCTTTGAGAGTTTGAGAAAGGGGCCCAGATGTTGCTGCGGCAGTTTTTGTGTCTGGGGATGATTCCATTCAGCAAGAGAATGATCTGTCGAAAACAACGCTGTTGTTATGATGCCGGTCAAAAGTAAAATCTGTTTCATTTCTTTGCCTTAGATTCCAGAGGTGTCGATTCTTAAGTTGGGGCTCTTGGTCGTTAGTTTTTGTGCATTAATCTTTCAGTTCAAAGTCGACGAAGAACGGTTCGCTCCCGGATTCTACCGTTGCTTCCAGCTCTGATTTGGAATTGAATTTTTCCGGAACGGGTATGGCGGGTTTGGTCGCCGCGTCGATTTCGCCCAATGATTTTCCTTCTGTGTCAGCGGGCAGAATCGGCGTGCCTTTGATTTCCACGCGATGTTTTCCCAGCGGGACGCCTCCTTTATTCGAAATTTCATACATGCCATTGATGATCTTGCCGGCGGCTACCGGCCCTGCTGGTTGGGGTAGAAACCGAATCACGGCCCCTTCGAGTGGTTCTCCGTTTAAAGTGACGCTACCTTTGACAACGCGGCGATCCGGCGCATCGCTGACGCCTCCACAGCCAACGGTCAGCAGTAGAATCCCGCAGAGAATGAGTCGTCTTCCAGGCATGACAGCCTCCTTTTGAGAACACTAATCAGTTTGGAACCGGTCAGCGCAAAATGGTACTTGATTGTTCATGACAGTCAGGCGAAGTAAGCGAAGTTAAAATTCGCCGACAACCTCTTTACCGGCGCGGGTGGTGAGGGCTGACAGTGTTCCCTGGTCGATGTTTTCCGAGAGAAAGCGAACGGAACCATCACATAAGGTAAAATGACAACCGCCGACATGGTAGCTGGAAAATCCCTGGGGTCTGAATGCAAAGCTTCCACCGCCGGGAACCGTATCGATGCTGTTGAGACCATTACTGGTGTCGAAGACATCGTAGCCCGTGTAGGAATTGCCATTCAGTCCCGTTTGGGAAAGAGAGCCGGTGATTTCGCCAACAAGTAGCGTATTGGTTGTGCCATCAATGATATCCCGCATTTTGACGCTGGAAATCGCATAGAGCACACCGTTACCAACAGAGGTGGGACGCACGCCTGAGCCGCTGTTGCATTTCCAGCTAATGGAATCGGCGACGCCTCCAATATCAGTTCTGGCCATTCCATTGGGAAGTGCGCCGGCAAATGCGCCCGCTTTATTGACGACGGCATCTGGTTGTGGATTACTGGGGCACAGGAAAGGTTGCACGGGGGAAAGGCATCCGCTGGATGTGAAATTTGCGGGGACGAAAGGCGTTGAACCAGAGAAATTAAGGTTGTTATAGATATTGGCCTGATCCATGAACGGCAGAATGTGCACACCCCAGGAAAACATATGACTTCCCGAAAAGCCGCTGCAGCCTCCACTGATTGCTGCACCCATCGGAAATACACTGTGTGTATCGTGATAATTATGCAACGCCAGGGCAACCTGTTTCATGTTGTTCTTGCACGATGACCGTCGTGCTGCTTCGCGGGCCTGTTGGACTGCAGGCAGCAGGAGAGCAATTAAAATTGCAATGATGGCAATCACCACCAGTAATTCAATCAGTGTAAATCCACGCGGTCTTTTCTCTGAGTTGATCTGTAACATAACACCGTCTCCATCAAACTTAGCAAAAAAAATACGATAAAAATATCTCAGCACAAAGATGCGAGATTTACCCTGTGCAGGGTTTTGATGATTGCTTTAAACTGTTTTCAGGTCGAGCTGTTTTATATTCATATCAGCGACGCGGGCGTCTTGCTGATTTTAATCGTATTTTGACTCAAATCGTTTTTGCTATAGATTACTTACAGGGTGCTTTCAATTGTGGTCTGAGATGCTCTGTCAGAAATTTGGTCGCTTGATCGATATCCCGGTCTGCAATTGCATTGGCGATGAGTTCATGCTCCCTGAGGCCTTTTTCAGCCGGAGAGCGGCCGTATAAATCGCCCGCATGGAAGTAATCCAACAAGACGCCATGGAACTGTTGCATAAACTTTCCGTGAGAGGCGTTCAGGATTGTCTGATGAAACAAATAGTCCAGCTCTTTGTATGCTTTGCTGGTACCAGCCGGGTCGCGATTAAGGTTTTTCATCACGCGTTTCATTTCGGCAACAATCGTCTGCAGTCGAACGATTTCTTCAGCGGAGATCAATTCCACTGTCAGAGCAATGGAGCCGATTTCGATTACGGCTCGCAATTGTTGTAGTTCGCGCCATCCCTCTGGGCTGGCAACTTGTGGTACCAGTGCTTTTCTTAAAACTGAGGAAAAGTTATTGGCTTCTGCAACGCAGAGACCGAGTCCCTGGCGTCCTGTCACTACGCCTAGACCTCTCAGCGAACCAATGGCTTCACGAACAACGGTCCGTGAAACACCAAATTGATCAGCCAGGTCTGCTTCTGTTCCCAGTCGGGCTCCTGGAGCAAGGCGGTCGTTACGGATTCGTTCGCAGAGGTGGTCGGCCAGTTCAGCACTTAAGGTTTTTACTGACTCTTGTGGACGACCATCCTGTGACGTTTTCATCGTAAAAACTGCTTTCCTGTGAGCATTGTTGATAATGACAACAAGGGTTCGAGCGGAGGAACGACCGTGTACCATTTTCTTGAATCTGCTTCCCAGACTGTGGGATCGATTCATTGCCAGTAAAATGATTTTGTACTATAAGATGAGAGATTGTAATACAATCTGGAGTTTTATCATATAACCGAGAGTAAGGACGTCAAGACAATTAGTGACGTTTTGCTCAAGATTGCTGATTTCTTACCAGGGACTGGTAAATGGATACGAATCGATTCACGTTAGGCGAAGGGCAAACGCCGCTCTTGCGTTCGCGTCAGATTGGTCCGAGCGCAGGGCTCGATCATTTGTATTTCAAGCTGGAGACCATTAATCCCACGGGGTCTTACAAGGATCGTTTTGCCGCTGCCGCGATTTCCGACATGCGGACGAATGGTAAAACACGCGTGGTTACTTCTTCCAGCGGGAATGCTGGCTCTGCGCTGGCCGCTTATTGTGCCGCCGCCGGAATGCAATGTCAGGTCGCTGTGTTTATTGGCGCGCCGGAAAACAAATTGAAACAGATGCTGGCCTATGGTGCCCAAATTTGGAAGATTCAGGATTTTGGAGCCGACCCGGAAATTACCCAAGACGCCTTTGCATATCTGAAACAATTGGGGGCGGCCTCTGATGCGCAACTTCAAATCAGCAGTTATCAGTACAGCCCCGTCAGTATGATGGGGGTGGAGGCCATCGGTGCGGAACTGGTGAGTCAATCAAATTTGATGCAGCGTTCTATCGATCATGTCTTTTGTTGTGCAGGAGGCGGGGGGCTATTGCTATCGATTGTGCGGGGTTTTGAAGCGGCGCTGAACCAGAAACAGATTGAGCGGCTACCTGCGATGCACTGTGTTCAGCCAGCGGGGAATAATACGATCGCTGGTCCTTTACGAGAGGGATCAGATCAGGCGCAGCCCTGTCATAGTACAACACAAATCGGCGGACTGCAGGTGGCCAGCGTACTTGACGGAAACGAAGTGATTGCCGCTTGTCGGCAGACGGGCGGTTGCGGTTATCTCGTCGAAGATGAAACGGTGTATGAGGTGCAGTCGCAACTCGCGCGTCAGGAGGGAATTTTCTGTGAGCCGGCAGCCGCGGTTTCTCTGGCAGGGGTTCTGCAGGCGGCCAAAGCAGGAAAAATACAACGTGAAGAGACAGTCGCTTGTCTAATTACAGGTACGGGGTTTAAAGATCAGGCTTCGATCGATCGCATGCTGTCTTCTTCAACCTGTCCGGTGGTGACACTACCAGAATTTATTGATCTGACAACTTAAATTCCCATTAAATAAAGAAAGTCGATTTCTATCATGAGTTCAATCAAGATGATTACTGCGCTGGGAACTCCTTTGACGTCCGACGAAGAATTGCACCTTCCGGGACTGGAAGCTCATATTCATGATCAACTGGCACATGGCATCAATGGCTTTTTAGTAGCCGGGACAATGGGGCTGATGCAACTGCTCACGGAATCGACGTACCGGCAACTGGTCGAGCAGAGTGTTCATTTCAATGCAGGCAAAGCCGAATTATTGGTGGGGGTAGGCGATACCAGTTTTGTGCGGACTCGCGATCGGATTCGCATGGTCGAGCACTTTAACATCGATGGTGTTGTGGTGGTGGCTCCGTTTTTCGTGAAATTCAGCCAGGAAGATCTGGTTGATTATTATCTGTCACTGGCCGACTTGAGTTCCAAACCACTGTTTCTATACGACCTGCCTCAGACAACGGGCACGAAGCTGGAAGTGAAAACGGTGTTGAAGCTGGCAGAGCATCCAAATATTCATGGAATCAAATGCTCGGATCATTTTGTGACGATTCGGCCCGTACTAGATTCGATTGGTGATGAGTTTCGGGTGATTGTGGCGCAACCGAATTTAATGGATGTTCTGTTACGGTCCGGAGTACGCGAGCATCTGGACGGAATCTATGGCCTAGTACCGGAGTGGATTGAAAAGATGGTCGCGGCTACCGCAGCTGAAGACTGGAACGAGCTGGCTTTGATTCAGCAGGACCTCTCGGAACTGTTGCGACTTCTGGTCGCGTCTTCCGCGCCGCTATTTTCGACGGTCACGACGATTTTAAACATGCGGGGCATTCCCGGTAACTTTGCGCCCCGTCCGATGCGTCCTTTGACTGAAGGCGAGCGGATACAGCTTTTAGAGCAGCCACTCATTCAGAAGATCTTTGCCGATAAACCCGTTTCGTCTGTCGAAGTTTAAGGCAGCTAACAGCCGTCAAATGAGACCTTCAATCTGCTTTCAGATCCACTTGTTTGACCAGCTTGTGGACTGAAGCTGAGATGAGGTCTTCCGTATCAGGTCCCCAGCGATAGGCGGGGCGTCCGTATTCATACAAATTTGAACCCCCTTCATATCCGCCTTCGAGCCAGACGCGTTTGGAAGGGATGTAGGAGATCATGTCGTCTGCATAACCACAGACCCAGGTGCCCGGCCCGAATTCTCGTTTAAAGCGAAGCGAGTAATCGACAACAGTTTCTGCGCCCATTCCAATCATCAGCATTTCTGTGCCAAGTCGCCAGGCGTGGATCGGGTAGGGGTAGGCTGTCGGGAAGGTTTCTCCCTGATCCAGTTTTTTCAGTAAACGTGCCGCCCAGCGTTTTTTGATGGCACTGCCGCTTTTGGTGTCTGTTTCCAGATCGGCGCGGGTGACGACTTTGAGGTAAGGCAATTCGACATATTCAAATGCCGTCTTCAGGCCGGGAGAGATAGGTTCGAGTGGTTTCTTCAATACTTCTTCGACGGCGATCGCCAGCATGTGTCCATATTTTTCGCAGAGTTCAACTTTTCTGCGCGGGAGTGGATTCTGATCGCCGCCACAAGTGTTGACGAACATCGCGGTGACACCCGGATGATTCTTTTCGAGTTCCACCTGTGCGAAGCCGGGGTAATCGCCACAGACTTTGGTGAAACTGAGCGTTGTCGGATGGCAGGCATAGCCGAAGAGGACGGCGTCCAGTGTGCCGTCAGCACGTGTGACCGTCATCACAGGGACCGAGTGATCTACGGGCCCCACTAGTGCTTTCCCTGACCTTAAAAGATTAGGAATGTCTGCTTCTCTGTTATTGCGACGATTGACGGCGAATGTGGTATGTCCGGTTCCCATCTGCAGACGAGCAGGGGACAGGTTTGCGAGAGCCTGTCCAATCATTTCCACTGTTTTGTCGACCATGCGATCGGTATATTCTGCTACGAGCTGATCCTGCTGGGGCGTGGTCGGATAGTAATCATAGAGATCATCACCCAGCCGAGGTCCACAGTGGTTGTGCGAAAAGGTAAACATGATCTGCTTGCGTGCGAGTCCATATTTGTTTTTGGTCTGCGCGAAGACCCGGTCACTCATGCTTTTCGGAACGCCTTGAAAGTCACTGGTAATCAGGACGGCGCGTTGCCCTGTGTTGTCCTTCAGTGCGAGTGCTTTCATCCAGATGTCGTGTAGCTTTCCATCGGGGGTGCGTTTCGACCCATAGCCGGCAAGCCAGACTCCGGTTTCCGGAGTAATCACAGTTTTAGCAAGGCCCGCTTTCCAGTTGTCAGCGGCTTTGACTTCCGAAGGAATCAAGCAGCAGAGGCAAATCGCCAGCAGACTGAACTGCAGGGAAAACCAGCGAGAAAGCGTATGGAAGAAATTTGGTTTCGAGACCCGTTTCATCGTGCTGGGTTCCTTTTGCCTGGACGAGAGCTTGTCAATGAGTGCTATTTTCTAATGTAAGTTTACAAAAGTGAAATAGCAAGGTTGATTCAAGCTCCGGAAGTCTCAGAGCCAAAATTCTCTCGGCTTTGAACGAGGTGGTGCAGGGAAACGTGCGCTGTTCGTTAAAATGAACTTAAAACGGACAATTTATATAACTCAAGAAGCCATACGTTTTCTCGGAATCAAGCTCGATGTTATGATCCCTGTCTGGAGTGTTCGATCAAATCAACGAACGGTTTTGAGATTTTTAGCTGCCCTCAAAGTGCATCGGACGATGTGGCCGGGTGGGGTTTTGGGAATGTTCGGATGCACTCCATTCTATCCACCCGGTGTAAGTTCGAGGGTGGTTAGTACGCCGTCCCCGCAGTTTCGTTGATGGCGTCGCGGAATCCGTATCAAAAAGTACTACGAACGTATCACTACAAAGCGGCAAAACTGGTTGTAGTCACTATCGCAAGATGTTGCTTCTCAATAGACGTCACTGAAGTCGATATATTGAAATTCGGAGCCTGCGCGTACTGGTGCCCAATAGCGAGCAAGCAGCTGTTCTGGCTATAGTGGAATAGCTCGCAAAGTATTGTACATCGAATGTATAACTCTCGTCCCAGTCACTCGAATTCATTCACTTCTTGACGGGAAGTGATTTGAGGCGCTCTGTTAGAATTTCAATCACTTGATCATACGATTCTAAACGCTCCTCTTTCGGAAGTGATTTGAGGCGCTTCGTTAGGGTTTTAATAACCTGACCATACGCTTCTAAACGCTTCTCTTCCGTTCCCCAACCTGTGACACCCGCCGCCAGAAAAGCTGCCCATGAATCGCCATCAAGGATTTGCAGAATTGCCGAAAGTGCGCGATCACAAACACGACCTTCATGCCAGCCTCCGGAGCCGTAGTTAATCCGCGCTTGTCGTTTATCTTCCAGCGCTGGTTTCAGTAATTCGACCAACTTCGGATCGGCAACTGCACCCGCATCAAGGACAGCCGTGGCCCAGTGTGACAATTCCTTGTCAGGGATCGTTTGCACCTGGCGCTTGAGGATAGGATGGTGCTTTAACAAAGCAGCCGAGACGCGAGCGACATAGGGCGCCCTTTTCCGCCACTCAGACGTGTGGCGTCTGAGCACGCTGAAATAGTGCCACTTGCCCTTTTCACAGCCTTGAACGATTGGTTCAAGAAACTCTTCATTCCAGATGTTGTAGTCCGCGGCATCCCAATAGACGACGTCTGGCTCCGTTTGAAATGCCTCGCGGTAGTAGGCTAGTACCTCCGGCGCATCAGCGTACTTGACGAAGACATTCGGGACGAGCAGGTGGCGGACATTGTCGCGTGAAGCCCTTAGCGCCGGCAGATAGTCTTCCAGTACCAGACTGTCTTGCACCTTGGGCACTTTGAATAAAGCGCTCATCCGGAACAGATTCTTTTCAAGATCTCCAGTAGCTTTGAGGTGTTGTTTCATTTCTTGAATCAACTCAGTCATCTCCGTCGCAGATGGGTAACGCCAATCAAACGTAACGGATGGAGCGTCCTTCGGGGTCTGATAGCGGTCTCCGCCCACGATCTCAGTTTCAACCTTCGCCTGAATCTCGACGCGCAGCCCAGTGACAGGAGGCAATCCTATATCGGCAGACTCGAGTGTATCTCCGCAGAAGCGATGGCGTCCCGGAGAGAGTGTCTTTATTGAACGGAAGACACCACTAAGCCCGCTCGTCGTCAAAACATTACCCGAGGGGATCTCCCTGAGAGTCATGTTCAGATGCATCCACGTCTGCCCAACCTGCAAGGTCTTCTGCGTGTGATTCTCCATTTCCAGAATCAGCCACTTCTTGTCTGTCAGCGAGGCCGACGACTTGACCAAGAGTCGAGCGGAAACTACATCACTGTTCCATAAGACAGTAGAACTCCAGCCATCTATTTCCGCTTTTCCAGGAATTCCTTCGGGCGGACAGCAGGACATTGCGAGCACACAGGTTAATAGGTGACTCATCGCCGTAACCTCCCAATCAGGTAAATCGATCCGCCAGACAATTGGCTTTTGAGTAGACCGTATTCACGGCCCCATGAAAGTAGAGTAGCAGTCCTGACAGATGAGTGGAATCTGGTCTCACAGACACTGCAGGTCAGTTGAACACTAATGGCTCTCGGACGATGTGTCCAGAGCAAGCTAGGAATTGAGGGTTGGGGGTGTTGTTTACGTGCTCCGTTGTCGCACTCTCGTGATATCTATCAACCCAATATTTAAAAATGACGCTCCACTAGGAATCCCGATGTTCGTTCATAAATGTGATTACAATGATCAATTTTGTCTTCGTCAGCAGAAAGGCAGCAGGGTGCGTAAGGTATTGATTGGTGTAGGACTGCATTAACAGACCCAATTCGCGGACTCCATACGCGCTAGTGAAACTCATACATATTCGCGGGCTGATGGTCAATTAGATGATTTCCATCTGGACGAGCTTTTGCATGCAAGGTTTAATCAACTATTGAACGGGATGTGGGGAGTGCTGGAACTGACGTCCGTAAAGTTGTCGATTTAAGCAGTCTGTTTCGGGCTGCCTTTTTCGGTGTTTGAGTTCTGTCCCAAGCGGTTAGCCACTTCAGGAATGAACACATTTCGGTCGATGGGTTTGGATAAGTATGCGTCACAGCCAGCCGCCAGACATCGTTCCGCGTCGCCTTTCATCGCATTCGCAGTCAGTGCAACGATTTGACCTTTATATGCGAGTTCACGAAGTGTCTGGGTTGCTTCGTACCCATCCATGACCGGCATTTGCATGTCCATCAAGATCAGATCGAACGGGGCTTCTGTCTCCTTTGCTGCCAGCGCGAGTTTAATGCCTTCGACACCATTTTTGGCAATGGTGACTTCGGCCCCTGCTTTATTTAGGATAAATCGAATCAAACGCTGGTTGTCTGGTCCATCTTCCACTAGCAGAATCCGGCCGTTGAGGGGACTGTTAACAGAATATTCCAGGATCGTTGATCGGGAAGCAGAAGAGTCATCGATCGAAGTCAACATAGGCGTGCCTGGTGGGATCTCGGCAGCAATACTAAGGATGAACTCGCTGCCTGTGCCGTATTCACTTTTCAGACTCACGTTACCCCCGAGCAGTTCCGCGATCCGTTTGGTAATGGTTAATCCCAGTCCTGTTCCACCATACTTACGTGAGGTTGAAGAATCGACCTGACCAAAGGGCTGGAAAATGTGTTGTAATAATTCATCAGAAATACCAATCCCCGAATCCATGATATGGTAACTGAGCAATTCACTCTCGGGGTGATATTCGATCCTGATACGAATCGTGCCGTTCTCGGTGAATTTGATCGCGTTCCCGGTAAGATTAACGAGTGCCTGTTTCAGGCGAGTTGGATCTGTCTGAATCACAGCAGGGACTTCGCCGCGCAGTTCCAGGATTAACTTGTTCTTATTCGTTTTCGAATGATCGTCCAGTAGCTCCTTTACATCGAGCAATACATTGACCGGGTTGAGTTTTCGTTTTTCCAGTTCGAGTCTTCCGGATTCGACTTTGGAAAGGTCCAGAATATCATTGATGACATCCAGCAAATAGTGGCCGTTGCGCTGGATTGTCTGGACTGCTTTCAACCGATCCGTTTCGGAAATCTCGGCACTGTGGAGCATTTCACTGAAGCCCAGAATGGCCGTCATCGGCGTACGAATTTCATGGCTCATATTTGCGAGAAAAACACTCTTGGCTTGAGTGGCAGCTTCCGCAATTCGATGAGCATGTTGCAGATTTTCTCGCGTTTCCTCTAATTCATTGATGATATGTGCTGAGTTCACAAGCGCATTGGCTTGGGTCTCTGCAATGTCCTGACTTTTTTGCTGGCTTTCGGCGAGTTGGCTGCGGACGCTGACCAGTGTTTGTTTCATTTCTGTGATCGTTGATTGCAGATCACTCATTGCCAAAGTGGCATTGGTAATGACATTGATGGGGGGGAGAGATTGATCTTCTCTCCGATGTGTTTCGGTTATTTGCGCACTGATCTCAGACAGGGCCTGATGTAGTTTGGAGACAACTGACTGCTCTAGTTGTGCGGTCAGTTGTTCCAGCTTTAAGAGCGCGTTTTTTGATTTGGCCATCTACTATGACTTTCATACATCCTTGTTCTGAATGGCAGAGATGGTCTGCATTCAATTCTGCCTGAACGAATCATTGAGGTCTTTATCAGGTTAGTTGACTGAGTCAGAGGTTTCACGATTCCATAGGAAGGAACTGGTTTTTCGGGAAATTTGAATCGATATTGGATGTGCCTGCGCCGCATATTTAGCATAGTGCGATCTTCTCAGGAAAGAGATAAAAACCTCCATATAGAGGATTTCGGGATTGCTCTTTTTCCAGAGGAGGTAAGGAGTTATCGCATTTTTAAGGTTTTTACAGGAAGAATGTATCGAGGGAGGGGTTTCGCTAGGAGAGGGGGGCGGTAAATTACTTCAAGCTTGCAGAAACAAGGTCGAATGAAAAGTGCTGATTCGCAGTAGAGGTTTTACTCTGCTAATGAGACAAATATTTCAGAAATGGATTTCCTTTGAGGTCAGCCGACCTGTCAAAAATGGCAGACGTGCATCCTGGTTGATTTTGTCAAATTGATCAAACGAAAACACGGTCGCATATTGAGTTTCTTGGACACGCATTCTGCTGAATGCATCCAGTCGTTGTTTGGTGATTGTGAGACGTGTTCTACTTTTCTTTGGGGTACAAAAGCAGAGTAAGTTTTTAATGAGCCAGTATAGTTCCCTGTGCAGTTTTTGTTTGTACACTCTTTGTGGGGGTGGTGTTTTTTTGTTGCGAGAAAGTACTGTTCAAACTTAATTGTTGCCTGCAGAATATTTCGTTTTTTCGTGTAACTAGATGAAATAAATATTCTACTGATTGTCAGTCATCAGAAATAACCTAAAATTCTCAATACCTTAACGTAATAAGAGTGTTTCTTATATTGTGTTCAAGGTGAGTCTGTCAGGTTTCCTTCCTCAAGATTGTTATCAATTCTGAGAGCCCGAATTTCATTTTAAGAAACATGTGATCTGGTTTTATCTATCTTAGACCAATTTTGTTTTGGGCCGCTTTTTCATTATCCACCATCCACTATTTTCAGGGAATATATTTATGCGATCGAAAAACGTACACACAAAAAGAGGTTTTACGCTAATCGAATTGCTGGTGGTGATTGCCATCATTGCGATTCTGATTGCACTGTTGCTGCCGGCTGTGCAGCAGGCACGTGAAGCAGCCCGCCGCAGTACTTGTAAAAACAGTCTGAAGCAGATCGGGTTGGCTTTACATAATTACCATGACACACATCGCACGTTTCCTCCCGCCGCTGTGTGGTACGGAGTGGGTTCTGCTCAAGCAAATGGACGTCACGCAAACTGGGGAACCACTTGGGTTGTTCAAATTCTGCCATATATGGATCAGGGGCCGTTGTACAATAATTACAACATGTCGTTACCAGCACGCAGTACGAATGCCAGTACAACCGACAGTGTTCTGCAGACTAAAATTCCACTTCTACGCTGTCCTTCTCAACCGGGGGTAGATCGTTTTTTATTGACTCAGGACTTCAACGGGTTTTCAAAAATCACCTATGCTGGATCCGTTGGATCAGGTTCAACATTAGATATTGCTGACTTCAACGACAACTCTCGTCGCGGTATCTTCAGTGCGATCGCCCAGAATGGTGCGAAAATTCGCGATATCACCGATGGGACGACGAATGTGATTATGGTTGGTGAAATCGTAACCGGCACCAATACCGGAGATGACAAGGGAGCTTGGGGCTGGTGTACTGGAGCGCTGTTTAGTGGGACGAACGAAAACGGTGTGTTGACTCCCAATACCAGTCTAGTGACTGACCGTACGCCTTATGCATCCAATAATACGTCTGATAAAAACTTTAACCGACGTAATAATCCGGATGACACGAATGAAGGATCAGGTCAGGCCGCTCGCAGTTTCCACGTGGGTGGCGTGCATGTAATGTTGACTGATGGTTCGGTTCGATTCATTTCTGAAAACATTGATCAGACCACCTATCTAAATCTGCTGGCGATTGGTGATGGGAATACGATTGGTGAGTTCTAAGCTGGAACTGAAATTCGATTGTAAATAAGAGTTTGCAGCTCCAATCTTTTCTATTGGAGCTGCTTTTTTACTTCAATACTAAAGGCACAGAGAGATGAACAGTAAATTCGTGTTTGGGAAGCAACTGCTTCGTTGTTTCGCTTTAATCTTGTTGACAACCATATTCACTGCATGTGGTGGACCTTCTGCACCGCCTCAGGCAGAGCACACTCGAAACGAGGTCGCGCAAAAATCCGTCGAAGAATTTGTGGCATCTGCCAAGAAAAGTCCCAAGGGGGCAGCCCAGAATCTTTCTATTTTAATGGAGTCTCTCGAAGCATATGCCAGTGAGTTTCAGGGGCCTTATATCAAATTAAATGACACGGCCAAGGAACTGCAATCACTCTATCAGAGTTCGGCTGCGAAGGACAAAATTGAGGCTCAATTGGAAGCACTCAAGCAGCAGGCAGAAGCCTTATAAACGATGTGGTCTGTAAAATTACTGAGTGTCTGATATTAAAGTGATCGCATGAACTATTTCATGCGATCACTTTTTTTATATCAGTTTTCCATCGTCAGTGATTTAAGGCTGCCGTTCGTGCGGAAATCTTTGCTGAATTTCAGCGTGGCTTTGACACGCAGTTCAGGGTGGCCGGCGACGGTTACTGTCGGCGGAGTCAGATAGCCGGAACCAGATTTGGTGATTTTAAAGCCGGTCACTTTTCCGTCTTTGATGATTGCTGTCGCACTGGCGGGAGTGTGCTTCCAGAGATTTCCTCTCCCAGGCTGGTAGCGGTAATAATTTGAGACCGCGTCCAGCCGGTCATTGGTGATGCCGTGTTTACTCAGCGCGTCCAGCAGCACTTTTTTATTCGCGATGGCTCTGGCTGCGGTGGGGGCTCCATTCCGCGCCGGGTTTACATTGCTGAAGGCGTCTCGAAAGACTTGTGGCTTCACGCCCAGAGCAGCAGCGATCAACGCAACCGGTCTCCCATGATCGCGAGGATCGGTTTGATAACCGCCTGTGAAGAGCACAGTGCCTGCGGGAGCATCTTGTGAGACGGGAGTCTGTTGCGGGGGATCGAATCGATCTTCGCCGGGATGTGGTGCGGGACGAGGCGGACGTCCTGCTCTTGGGGGGCGGTGATGTTCATCTCCCGGTCTGTGTCCCCGTTCGTGTCTGTGACCACGCGCCTGCGCGTTTTTCGGGTGCGGGGGACATGGCAGTTCCTCGCAGGTCAGTTTTCCATTTTGGTCCCAATCCAGTTTTTTCAGAACGGCTTCCGACTGTTCGAGTTCCTGCGCGGAAATTTCACCATTCTGATCAGTATCAAATAATATCAGAATCGGATCTGGATGGGGGGGACCCGGACGACCACAATTCCGGTCGCCGCGTTGTTTTTGAGAAGAAACACCGGTGGTAATAAAGCCGGCGATAGCGACAAACGCAATGAAGAACTTCATCAAGATGATTTTTCCAGTCAGAATAAGAGGGGTTCGATTCGTCACTGTTCCATCAATTCCGTGTTCCGGTATTGCCTGGGAAAATGACCCGCTGCTGAAACTAACGGGGGGCAGGGGAGATCACTACCGTTTTTTTAGAGAATTATCTGAGAACTTGATTTCTCATTTCCCTGTTTTTCAGGGAGAATTCCTGTTGCCGACTAGATTTCGGTAGGATTTAGCTCGTTTGGTAGATCTGACTTCGAGAATTGTTTTTGAAGTTTGTTTCATAATTCTCTAATATATTGAGACTAATGAAGTTGCTCTTATTTAATGTGTTTTATCAGAGATGTGAAAAAATCATGGCAGAACATGAGCGGATGGCTTTGTGGAGTTGTCTTATTTTACTGGGAATCAGTGTGGGCTATACACGCTCCTACTTTGGAATTACCTCTTCCAGAGACACAAACCGGAAGTTTTTTAACTTCTGGTCTTTCCTGTTGATGTTTGCGTTGGCCAATTTCTCAGTATCCTTGTTTTTATTAACCCCAGATCGGTTAAAGGTGTGGTTCGTTCTACCTTTTTTACTGTTATTGATCTTCATTCTCCGAAAAATGAATCGAGTTCGTGGAATGAGATTTTCAGAGCAGAATCCAATCAGAGTAGCCGATGACGTAGCCTGACTCAGAAAGTTTCACTCGCTCCCTTCCAGCGCAAACCAGGCCTGCATCTGGTAGGAACAGTTGCACTGCGATGAACCATCGGGAACAAGTACCAGGCCACCAGCGGGAATGGCGTTGATGTAACAACCCAGGCGGATGCCGCCAAAGTTTTCGACGCCCGCCTTGCGGGTCAAATCGACATAGCCGAGTGTTGCCGAGCGGAAGACCATCATGTGTTTACTGGCGGAAATCTGGCCGCAGCCATAGGAACGGTCGAATTTGAAATCGATCGGTTTTCCGGTCTTCAAATTCCAGGCGCCCCCTTGTGCATAGATCTTGTCGTCATTAATGACCGGGTGCGACTGATACTCGGCTTTGATATCCCAGATCCGTTTTCCGGTCTTGGCATCAATGGCGGCCATGCGACCACCGACTTCGGAGGGAAGCTTGAAAAATTTGTGTCGGATCCCCTGATAGAACATCAGCAGGATTTCATGATCTTCGGAAACGGCGAGTTGGGTACCGAAGACGTCCTGATCGTCCTCCCAGAGATCCTTGCCCGTTTTGGCCTCGAACGCTTTCAGCTTGCCTTTGCGCAACGCGTCTTCCGGGGAAGGGGGATTGGGGCGACCATTCCGGCGGGCTTCTTTGATGTGGTCGGCTTTGGCGATTTCACGGTCGACCAGATAGACGCTGTTTTTGCCGATCGTAATTGCGTTATTACGGATTGAGTGTTCGGGTTGATAGGTCCAGAGGAGTTCGCCCGTGTTGGCATCAATGGCGAAAAACAGTACCGATTCATTCCGCAGCGTCAGGCCTTTGTAGCGGGGGCTTGTGTAATGTGCGTCGTTGCTGACGGTGCCGTAGATCACGCCTTGATGATAACCGAGGTAGCCCCAGTTCTGGTTCGGATCATCGCGGCTGACGGGCGTGGAAATCTTGCGCACCAGCTTGCCGGTTTTTAAATCGATCTGGTGACAAACTTCATCTTTACTGACAAAGGCATGATCGCCGCCCAGACAAAAATTACTGCCCACTTCGGCGGTACTGAGATCATGGTGGATACCATTCATATCGGTGAGATTATTTTTAAGTTTATATTTCCAGAGCGTATGCCCGTTGTAGGCGTCGAGCCCGCACAAACCATGCAGACCGCCGACGACCATCACACCCCGATTTACCAGCGGCGCCGGGCCTTGGCCGTGACGATTGGGGATCTGGAAATCCATGTCACGATACCAGTACATGCGGAGTGGTCCTTTGACGATTTCGTCATCCGAGTTCACGGTGTTCGTCGAATTCGAATACTGGTGCGTCCAGCTGCCGGCCCCTTTCAGGTCAGCTTTGGTTTTTACCTGCATTTTCTTGATCGGCCCCCAGCAAAATTGACCGCCATAGGGACGCTGGATGCGGCGGGATTCCTCTAAAAGTGTCGCGTTCATTTCTCGGTAGAGTGAAGAAGAGCAGATCACCAGGTTTGCAAAGTGTTTGGAATAGGGAAGCTGCTCCGGATCAGCGACATGCACGACAACACGTGAACCATATAGACCTTCATTATGTAGAAATTGACGTGCAGTGGCGGCATGTTCTGCGTTTTTCATGACGACATAAATTTGGAAACTCGACTCCCGGGCCAATGCAGCTGCCAGGTACGCATCGTCCGCATTGAGGTCGACGCAGATTCCGGTTTTGACATCGGTTTTGTCGCAGATCGCTTTCGCCGCCTGGTGATAAAGCGGTCTGATTTCGACAGGTTTATCGAGAGCAGCTTGACTTACTTCTGGCGGTTCTCCATTCGCAAAACAGTAGATCACGCCTTGATCGGTACTGGCGACAAGACATTCATCCGCAGCCGCCAAGCCACGGACCGTGCCTTCAATTTCATGCGACCACCAGGTATTGGCTTGCGCTTTATAATCGACGCCGGTCACTTTGTTGTGAGAGCCACAGTACGCGTCGCTGCCGGCGATAATCACATCGGTGATATTGTAATCCAGCGGAATCAGGCGTTTCTCTTTGAGCTGCCTGACCGAAATCGGGTTTCCTTTACGATCGCGGGTTTTCTGGTCAGACCATTCACTGTAAATCAAGGACTGGCCACTGCCGCGCAAAATGCCTTTGGGGGTGGCAACCATCGGGCCTGTTCCCGTTTGCTGCGTTAAGCCCCCGTCCGTCTGATCGTAGAGGCAACCGGCGTTACAGAAAAAACGATCGGCGAGCATCACATCGGAACCGCCGCGCTGCTGGTTCTTCTGCAGATGATAGTATTGAAACTTCCCGGTCGCCCGTTCGAACGCCGCGGGAACCGCTCGTCCCGTGGGCATGAAAATCTGATCTTGGCTGGCGGCTAGATAACCTTGAGACGAGACGCCGCTTTTCGCACTCGCGCCGCCATGCGGTTGATTCATCAACAACTGACCGGAATCCTGATTGCTCCAGATGACGTCTCCCGTTTCTGCATTGAGTGCATAGAGATAGACGCCATCAGAAGGCCAGACCCCGGCGGCGAAATAAACCTGATCACCCACGACCACCGGGCCACCTCTGCCAGGCCAGTGTGAGATGAGTCGATCGTTGCCCATAATGAATTTTCGTTTCGGCCCCCCTTGTTTTTTCCAAAGCAGGGAACCGTCTTTGATCGACAGTGCGTAGAGATTACCGTCATCGCTAGTGACGAACACACGGTCGTTCCAGGCAGCTGGGGCAAAACGGATCGGGCCTTCAGTGAAAAATTTCCACTTCAGCGTTCCCGTTTTCAAATCGAGGGCATAGAGCTGGTCATCAGTGGAACTGCCAAACAACACGGTTTGTTCAACAATAATCGGCTGAAAGGCTTCATCAAACTTAATGCGCGTGTGCGTGGGCCAGGCGGGAGTCGGGCCTTGCTTGGTTCGATAGGTCCACTGCAGTTCCATCCGCGTGGGCAGGGGATCCTCGGTAAAGCCACTACGGGCCGCATCGCCCCGGTATTGTGGCCAGTCGGCCTGGGTCGTGCAGGGAAAGAGACTAAGAGCGAACAGGAAGAGAAAAGCCGGCAGGAATTTCATGGAGGCCTCAGAGCGTCTGGTTTAGGTAGGGCGGATCAATTGGAGTATTTTGATCCGTTCATGGTAAACCATGCGGCGGGGCTTGTCACCGACAACAGCGAAAGAATCTGCTCAGTCAGTACGGAAACGGAACCAGCGGATCAGACTCACATTTTGTTCGTAACACCAGAATGTAATAAACAGACTACCATCAGGCAGACGGGCGATGTGCGGGGCACCAAATTTGAGGGCGGCAAAGTTAGCGGACATGTTCTCGCCGGTAACGGTGCTGCCCTGCAGCGACTGATGTCCCCAGAGAGGCCATTGGTTGAGATTACTCCACTCCCCCTGTTCATTGAGTTGGGAATGGCAGACCCAGAGGCCCGGTTGATCCAATCGCCGATAAACACAGAGCAAACTGCCGTCGTCGAGCAGGCAGGGCGTTAATGTCTGGCCGGATATCTGCGTGGAAGCCGGAGCCGACCAGGTCACGCCACCATTGTCACTGAAGGCATAGTGATTGGGGCGATCCGTGTTCGCCCCTTCATCATAACACCAGGCAACCGCTAGCAGGCGACCGTCGGGAAATTCAATCACCTTCGATTCCCAGAAGATCAACTGGTCGTCGGCACTGTGCATGATGTCGAGATATTCCGGCCAGGTCGCTCCTTGATCCTTTGAAACGAGTGCCACCATTCGATTTCCGTTGGGCAGGTTGCCATCCCAGTCGCGCCAGGTGGAAGTCGGCCAGAGCCATCGACCATCGTTGAGAACGGTGATCGGGCAACACATTTCAAACTCGGGGCCGACCAGTGGGGCCCTGATCAATTCGGGTTCGCTCCAGGTTGTTTTCTGATCGCGGGAACGCATCAACAAAAGTTTCGCCGGCACCAGTCCCAGCGTCTTTGGATTACTCAAGCCTTCGTCGGGATGTGCGCTGCGGTCGTAACGAATCAGATTCGCGACGAGTTCGCCGTCCGGCGTAGCAGCCAATCGTCCGAACGTCGACGTCACACGGTCGGTTGTTTGCGGATTGAGTTGTCCCTGATACTCCCACGTTTGCCCCTGATCTTGAGACCGTGACCAGTGCACCTGCAGATTCGCTGCTTCAAACGCCTCGCCCAGAACATACGTGCCGATGAGCGTGCCATCGGGCAAAACGGCGACCGAAGGAAAGTAAGCATGCGCACTCTTGACGTGCGGCTTCTCGTTGCGAAACAGAATGCCGGTTTCCAGTTGGTTGAGGTGCATGCGCTTTCCCTGTGGGTGCGAATCGTTTATTTCTTATTCTTCAGTTTCAGGTCGGCCGTGTAAATCGCGGTGATCGGTTTCCCGTTCTCATCTTTTTCATGACTGGAGTAATACGAGACCAGTGCATGATTCGGGTCCAGGATGAGAATACCGGGATAGGAATTATCGCCGCCACTGGGAAGCGAAGCGAATTCGTGCAGTTGATCGTCTTTGAACCAGTAGAGTGAGGTTACGTATTTGCCGTTCTTGCGTTGCCGACCGCCGACCAGATAGTGATCACCCCACTTTGCCAATAGTGGGCCGCCGATATAACGGTCGAGTTGCTTGCGATCCCATTTTTCAAACGGAGGCCGCGAACGCATGACCCAGGCAGGGTTCGAACCGCTGCGTCCGATGGCCAATAGATCGCCGTTTTTCTCGAACAGGAACGCGGTTTCGTCTCCCTGTTTTTCATTGAACAGGCTGGCGGTTTTCCAGACGAGTCCGTCATCGCTTTCCAGAATGGCCGTTTCGATGAGTTCGCGATCCTTGTCATCTTCAGTGAAATGTCGAATACGTCGACCACACAGATAGGCTTTGTCACCATAGGCGGCAGCCCGCCAGATGTAATGCCCATAGGTTCCTTCCAGCATCGTCGGTTTCGACCATTTCGTACCATCGGCAGATGAGACGGCGTAACCCAGATGCTGATTGATCGTTCTGGTTTTAGGAGCCGAATCTCCGCAGTACCAGGTGCCGGTGTAGACGAAGAGTTTATCTTTAAAGATCAGAAAATGCGGGTCGCGGACATCGCGTTTGGGGACCGAGAATTCATCGACCTGTTTCCAGGTTTTCGCGTCATCACTCTGCATGATCAGAATCCGCGATGACGGAAACAACATATGACCGCCCGGGCAGGTACGGAAGGTGAGATAGTATTTCCCTTTGAATTCGATCATATCGGTGAATGCGTTGTGCTCGCCGTTATCGAAGACTTTACGCACGTTGGTGACTTCGACTTCAGGCAGGGAATTGTCTTCTCCTGCAATGACTGCTGAAGTCGAGATTAGACCGCTGATAAGCAGTGCGAATACAGAAACGAGTGAGAGGGCGCGTTGTGGCATGATGTTGAACCTCGAACAGGGGATAATTCAGTTGGATTCCGGTGGTGAAATTAAAAGATATTTCAAGTGAGACCGCATTACAGAGCGGGCACGTTCGACGTCGCGATCCTGAATGGCACTGACCAATTCAAAGTGCTGCCAGATGATACGGTCGTTGACGTCGTCTTCCAGCACGGGCGATTCCCGGGCGGGGTACGAATTTTCAAACAGTGTCGCCAGAAGTTTCTGCATGTCGGCGATCAGAGAGGAACCCGACATTTGTAGAATCAGCCCGTGGAACTGGCGTTCGATTTCGATACGTTGTGGACGGTCCTCGGGAGTACGGGCGGTCTGTTTGAATTCTTCTGCGAGTGCCGCCAGTTGAGTAATTTGTTCTTCGCTGGCATTTTTGATCGCCAGTTCAATGGCTCCGACTTCGAGGGCGTAGCGGAAGTGTGCGAGGTCGGCCAGTTTTTCCGGTGACCGGGCCAGTGAAGGGAGACAGTTCGCCCAGACTTCGACCGGGTCGGGATGGCGGACAAGGAGCCCTTTCCGCTTGCGGCCTTCGAGTAGCCCCAACGCACACAGGCGGTTGACGGCTTCCCGGGCAATCCGCCGCGAGACATTGTATTCCTCGGCCAGTTCTGCTTCAGTGAGAAAGAAATCGCCGTCTGTAAATTCCGCGGATTGGATCCGATGCCGAATGCGTTCGGACAGGTCCAGGGTCAGCGAATTCGTCGGTGCTTTGTTTGTAAGTGTCATTACAATGGCTGTTTTATATATTAATACTTGAAATATAGTACGGATTTCTTATTATATGGCATTTAATGGCCATGTCAAATTCAAAGACGGAATTTATCAATGACGAGACTGGAAGACCATTTCCTGGATTGTGAGGTCCTCATTGCAGGGGGCGGGATGGCCGGCTGCTGCGCTGCGATTGCGGCGGCACGATGTGGGGCACGCGTTATTTTGTGCCAGGATCGATCCGTTCTCGGCGGAAATGCGTCGAGTGAAGTTCGCATGCACATCGTCGGTGCGAACGGCACCGGGCACTTTGATCGTGGCGCGGAATTAGAGACCGAAGCCCGCGAAGGGGGGATCATTGAAGAACTGCGGCTGGAGAACTCTGTCCGGAATCCACAGCGCTCGGCGTCGATGTTCGATCTGATTCTGTACGAGAAATGTAAAGCCGAATCGAATCTGATACTGCTGCTGAATACGTGTGTGACTGCGGTAAAACGACAGGACGATCGGATTGAGCAGGCGATTGCCGAACGACAGAGCACCGAAGATCGTTTTACCATCAATGCAGCGATTTTCATTGACTGTACTGGCGATGGTCGACTGGCGGCGGAAGCGGGCGCACTGTTTATGGAAGGCCGTGAAGGACAATCGCAGTTTCAGGAAAGACTGGCTCCAGAAACAGCTGACAACCAGAGGCTCGGTTCCACGATTCTGATGCAGGCCCGCCGTCATGAGCGGCCGATGCCTTTCGTCGCGCCAGAGTGGGCACGGAAGTTCGACAAGGAAGAACTCAAACTGCGACTCTACGCGACGCCGGGGGAAGAGGAACCGACGCATGAGTACGGTTACTGGTGGGCCGAGTGGGGCGGCACACTCGATACAATCAAAGAGAATGAAACAATCCGCGATGAATTGTTAGCTATCGTGATGGGCATCTGGGATCACGTCAAGAACGGCCCGCCGGGAACGGTTGAAGGAGACGATCCATTTGCCGCTGCGCACTGGGCGCTCGACTGGTTCGGTTTTCTACCAGGCAAACGGGAGAGCCGGCGGTTTATCGGTCGGCACGTCTTGACCGAACAGGATCTGCTCTCGTCCCGCGATTTTCCTGATGCGATTGCTTACGGCGGCTGGTCGCTCGATTTACATCCCCCCGCAGGCATCGATGCGCCGGAGCAGGAACCGTGCACACAACATGCGGTGCCTCACCTGTATAATGTGCCTCTCGCTGCTTGTATTTCCGAGAACAGAAGTAACCTGATGTTTGCCGGGCGGAATATTTCCGCGACACATGTGGCGTTTTCTTCGACCCGCGTGATGGCGACCTGTGCGGTGATCGGGCAGGGTGTGGGGACGGTGGCAGCGCTGGCGGTTCAACACACTATGTCGCTTGCGGATGTGATTTCGAATCCGCGTCTAATCTCTCAAATCCAGCAGCGACTGTTACGGGATGATGCGTATCTGGTAGGGATCAGAAATGAAGACGAAGCCGACTTTGCACGAACAGCACGCATCACCGCCAGTAGCGAACAGACTGGTTTTGAAGCAGTGAATGTCGTTTCCGGACAGACGCGGAGCGTGCAGGGAGATCGTGGGGCACCACCTGAGAGGTCCTTTCCCGGTGGTCATCGCTGGATGTCAGACCCGGCAGAGGGTTTGTCGGCGACGTTGCAGCTGGAGTGGAAGACGCCGATTAGGTTGAGTGAAATTCAACTGATCTTCGATACAGGCTTGCATCGGCATCTGACGCTCAGTCATCATGATGGTTACTCGTCTCGCATGATCTGGGGAGAATCCCAGCCGGAAACGGTACGGGATTATTCAATTGAAGTCTATGATGGTTCCGAATGGAAAACGGTAGAGACGGTGATCGGGAATTATCAACGTCGTCGCGTGCATCGTGTGGAAACAGGAGTTTCTGTGAGTCAGTTACGGATTGTGGTGACTGATGTGAATGGTGTGGATCATGTACGCATCTGTGAAATTCGGGTTTATTGATAATAGATTTGGGAGCTGTTTTAAGCACTGTCGGACAAGCCGACAGTGGCACCCGGTGAGTCGAAAAACATATTTTTTAAGCTGGTTTTATACCAAAAGTGAGCGGAATGGCGCTAGGCAGTGTTTTTGAACCGACGATCCAAACCCAAAACGGCGGCTTACGCCGACCCGTTCACAATAGGAACGCTTACAATGAGGACTTCGCGATCATGGATGGCACACGGGAGTTGATTTCTGGTAGGGTTATATGATGATTTCAGGTCATTCAATTAACATGCTGGTGTTCGTTTTGGCGTTGATGGTACTGCTCTTTGAAGGCGGTTTGACAGACGCGGCAGTACCAGAAGTTAAGGAACTCTTTCCACGCATTGAAGCGGTTTCGTTTTTTAGTACCCGTTTGAAGCAACGGAAACGGGCGGTGGTGGTGTTACCCGTCGAATGGCAGAAAATCAAACCGGAGGACCGTCGTACGTTGGTGATCCTGCACGGCCGCGGTCGGCATGAGTTGACGTTGATTGATGAGAAGACGATTCGAAAACAGCTGCTTGATTCCGGTTTGTTCGTGATTCTGCCGGATGGCGACGATGGTTGGTATCTCAATTCGCCCGTGCGGAAACAGGATGTGTATGAGGCGTACCTGGAAGAAGTCCTCTCTGTCGTGTCGCAAGAATATCAACTGCCGAAAGATCGGAAGCGGTGGGCGATTGCCGGCTGGTCGATGGGGGGCTTTGGTTGTGTGAACTTTGCCGAACGTCATCCCGAACAGTTTGCCGCCGTCAGTTCCATCATCGGGCTGCTTGATTTTCCACGGACCGGTTTACCGAAAGGGCAGTCTTACAAAGTTCCACTGGAACGGTTTGGCACAGACGAAACTATCTGGAAACGGTTCAACCCGCTGAATGGGGCAGAGAAGTTAAAAGGGATGTCGGTTCTGATCATCACTGCCGACGCAGCCTTCGACCGGACGATGAACGAGCATTTTCGTGATAGACTGGTGAAACTCAACCAGACGCACAAATACGTGGAGCTCAAAGGGGGCCACACGTTTCCGGTCGTGCGGGAAGCGATACCGCATGTGCTGGCATTTACGAAGCGGGCTTTGCAGAAACAGCAGGATGAATGAATCGTTCTTCCAATTCCAGATGAAATTAACCTTTTCTGGGTGGTACCGGATGTAATCCGGTATTGCCGTAGGCAACAGGAAGTGGCAGAGCGAGTATGGGAATTAGAATAAATTTCCGTTACAGATTGAACATGCAGAAAAGAGTGTGATGTACCCGGGAAAACTGGCAACGTGTTTTCCGGTACATCTTGCTCGCTGCGCTCGGTCCAAATTGCATTCGGGCCCACCCCGGTAAATAGGCGCAAACTGTTATCACAATAGACTTTCGGGTATGTGGATCTCATTTCAAATCCGGTTCCGTCCCTCATTAAATTATCTTTTTCAAAAATTCTGCGTTAGATTAGAGCTGATTGATCTAATCAACTGATGCAGAGTGTTGTTTTGATTGGAATTCGCCTTATCTTGCGCAGGAGAGGTTTCCGTTTTGTCGAATCGTGATCTCGATGAAGAGTATGTCGCGTTGATTGCCGGGAGCCAACCTGTGTTGCGGGGGCTCTTGGTCGCGCTGATTCGTCGAGCCGCGGATGTGGATGATGTGCTGCAGGAAACGAACACCGTTCTGTGGCGGAAACGGAGCGAGTATGATTGGGATCGTGATTTTCTTCCCTGGGCATGCCGGATTGCGCAGCTGCAGGGGCTCGCGTTTTTCAAGCGGGTGCGGAACGACGGTCAGACCGCGTTTGACGAACAGACGCTAGAGCAGATCGCGGCGGTTGCAACCCGGCGGGCGGTCGAGGCGAAATCGCATGCAGAGGCGCTCGCCTATTGTATGGAAAAGCTGCCTCCCGAACATCGGCAGCTGGTGGAGAGCCGGTATTGTGATGCGATGCCCGTTAATCAAATTGCTTCACTGGAGGGGCGGTCGGCGGACGCAGTATCGATGACCCTCTATCGGATTCGGAAAACGCTCATGGAGTGTATTCAAAAGACAGTGGCCCAGGAGGCACGATTATGAACCCACAGAATGAAGCGGTTCACGCAGAGTTGGCGGCACTCACCAGTCGGATGCTCGAAAATAGTTTGACGATAGACGAAGACGCGCGGCTCACGGAGATTCTGAATGCCCATCCTGAGTTAATCGAAGAATATACGAATCAAATTCACTTGGATTCGCTGCTGACGTCGAACCTGTATGCCGCGGTGCCGGAAGAAATCAGTCTGGAGACGTTGGAAGCCAGTGAAACGGAATCGAACCAATCTGCCGACGTTGTAGTGGCTGCCAACGTCGAGGCATCTGGTCGAAGCCGATGGAATCTATTGTCGTGGGTCTCTGCGGTCGTGGTGATGTTGCTGGTCGGAGGACTGTTCTGGTTCAATCAGGCTGAACGACAGGAAATCGCTGAGCAGCCGATCGCGGTGACGCCCAGTTATGCAGGGATGTTACTGGATACGGAAGATGCGGTGTGGGGAGACACGGAAGCAGATGAAATTCCTTACGGAACGAAATTTCCAGCGGGTGAGTCATTATTATTGAAGTCAGGGATTGCCCGGATTCGGTTTGAGAGTGGGGCCGGCGTCATGCTGGAGGGGCCAGCGCAAATTGAACTTAGTTCGCCTCTCAATGCCGTGCTGCATTATGGCACGTTGTCCGCTTATGTACCGGAGGAAGCAGAGGGCTTTACTGTTGATACGGATAAAATTCGGATTATTGATCAAGGGACACGCTTCGGTGCTGTCGTAGATGCATCGGGTGAAGCGGAAGTGCATGTGTTTGAAGGGGAAGTCGACGTGAAGTCGGTTTCGGCAGAACATCAGATGATTGCCAATCTGAAAGCGAGTCAGGCACTGCGATTTTCCAATGGTGCCGTTAAGGGGGCGGAAATCAGTGTCACGCCGACGAAGTTTGCCGATGTGCCGACTCCCGAACAGCTCATCGCAGCGAAGTCGGGAAGCTATCCACCTCACGAATCGCCCCGTTTTGAGAATCTGGAACCGATGAATCAGATTTCCCTGATTAAGGAGAAGTCGGCTCTGCCCGCGGGAATTTTGGTGGGCGAGGATTTTGAATATCCAACGGCATTATTATTTCAGCAGAGCGGGGGCGTAGGATTCAGTCATGAAGGCTGGTGGTCCGATCAGAATTTTACGCGGCTGATGGTGCCGGAAAAACGAATGGGCTGGGGCGGACTGGATGGCGGCCCAATGATCGTGCAAGCGCGCGGCCATCATCATGCGCATCCGTCGCTCGCCCATCGTATTGCTCGCAAACTCGAAAGACCACTTACCGACGATTTCTATTTCAGTATGCTTGTTCAATATCATGGCGTGGATGAAGACGATTTCTTTGGCCTCTGGTTTGATCGTTCGATGGGTGGCATGGGGACCAGTCATGCCCAGGTGCCGAGTATCGGGTTCAAAGAAGGCAAATTCTTTGCCCGGTTCAATGTAAAACAGGAAGCCTTTTTTGAGCAGCCGGTGGACGATGAAACGTTTTTGCTCGTCGGGCATCTTTCGAAAAAGAAGTCAAACTATTTCAATCATCTGGAATTCTGGGTGAATCCAGCCGAGGACCGAAGCAAGACTCCCGATGCGGTTGTGAAACGGAACAAAGGGGCGAACCTGCTGAAATCGATCAACGCGCTGGGCGTGCGGATTGGTCAGTATACCGAGGTCAGCGATTCGCTTTATCTGGACCGGTTGATAATTGGTGACACCTTTGAATCGGTCACCCAGCCGACTGATCAGAATTGATTTTGTTACGTATAGACTGAAAGACTTGTGATGTATCGCGCTCTGATATCTGACATTTATCCCTGGCGAACAATTTCAACGTTGTTGGTTTACGGGCTGTTGTTCTGTTCGACACAGACGTTTGCAGAGGAGCAGCCACGACTCGCGCACGGATTAGTCAATCGGCAGATCGATACTCAGAAATGGAATCAGTCGGGCTTTGGTTGGAAGGGGGGCTGGGTCCTTTCCCAACGGCAGCCGGCGTTGTTTGTGGATACAAAGCACAAAACAGCAGCCGACAAACAACGGGCGATTTCGCACGAAGCGTTGATTCACGGATTAGTGCAGCGGAACAATCCTCTGCGGCGGGAGTTGAAGGAGACGTATCAGGATCAGGAACTGTATTTACGATTTCGATTCCGATATGCGGCCGACAAGAAACAGCGCGATGAGGGTGAGTTCTTCGTGTTCTGGTTGGATCGCTACGAAGGATCTGACTCAGCGGTGCATGCGAATCACACACCGAATATCGGCGTGCATGTAGCGTCCAGTGGTCCCAACAAGGGAAAAGTCGTGTTCATGGTGCGGATCGGTACGCAGAAGACGGCCTGGAGTTCGGTGGAGCTGGAACGCGATCGGGATTATCTGATCGTCGGGCGATTGTCGAAGCCAGAGAAATCGCTGCGGGCCGGCTTTACGAGATTCGATTTATGGGTTGATCCTAAACCTGATGATCTGGAAAAACCAGTGGCGACGACCGTGAATCCGCAGAGTGTGAACGGCGTGCGCTGGGTCGGCTTTGCGACCGGTAATAAAACGGAACGGGATGACCGAATTTATGTCAGCGATCTGGTTTTGAGCCGTACGTGGAGTGATGTGCTCGATCTCTCGCCGGGACAGATTCCAAAAATGGCAACAAAACAACAGGCCGCCTGGGCGGCGCCGGTGCATTTTGAAAAAGAGATTTATCCGCTGCTCAAACAACGGTGTTTCAGCTGTCATGCGGGCGCGAATCCTGATTCGGGGTATCGGCTGGATGTATACGAGGAACTGCTTGGCTTCAGTACCGGAGAAACGTTGATCGTGCCGGGGAACAGCGAAGAGAGCAAACTCGTCGAGCTGGTTTCAACACAGGTCGCTGAAGAACGCATGCCGCCCGTCGATGAAGGTACCGCGTTGACTAAACAGGAAGTCGCCAAGTTACGGGCCTGGATCGATCAGGGGGCGAAGTGGGATTATCGTCTGCTGCCGACACCACAAACCGAGTCGGATCACTGGGCCTTTCAAACGATCAATCGACCGGACGTGCCGACAGTGAAAAGCAGCAAACCGATGCGCACGCCCGTTGATGCGTTTATCGCCCGTGCCTGGCAGAAAGCGGGAATCGAGCCCGCGCCCGAAGCGGACAAAGGGACGTTGATTCGTCGGCTATCGCTGGATCTGACGGGACTGCCGCCGAGTGCCGCCGAGATTGAGGCGTTTGTAAATAACACCGATCCGCAAGCATATGAAAAACTGGTCGAGCGACTGCTGGCGTCGCCACATTACGGCGAACGCTGGGCACGCTTCTGGCTGGATCTGACCCGCTGGGCGGAGAGTCACGGCTATCAGCATGACCTGCCGCGACCGTATGCGTGGCGGTATCGAGATTATGTGATCGAGAGTTTTAACGCGGACAAGCCGTATGATCAGTTTATCAAAGAGCAGCTTGCCGGTGATGAGTTGAAGCCTTATACCGATGCGCATGTGATCGCGACTGGGTTCCTGGCTTCGGCTCGGATCAGCGGGAACCAGATGGATAAGGCCGCGCAGCGAAACGACGTGCTCGTCGATATTGTGAATGTCACAAGCGGTGCCTTCCTCGGGCTGACATTGGAATGTGCGCAGTGTCACAACCATAAGTTCGATCCCTTGACGCAGCGGGACTACTATCGGCTGCAGGGTTTTTTCGTAAATGGTCAATTGGGGAATCTGTCACTCAAGGGGGACGGTCTGCCGAATCCGACTGAGATGAAAACCTGGATGCCGAAAGGAACGTTTGATTTTTATCAGCGCGAAGCGAAGAAGCTGATTAAACGAAAACGATTTGCACATACGAAAACGCCGCACACGTGGGGATACTATTCACCGCTAACCGGACATGAGCAGATTGAACGGCTGCCGGTGGTGAATCGCGATCCGCTTCCCTATTCCGCAGAGCGATTGAAACAGACGAAGTCACAAATTCTGATTCGCGGTGATGTGCATCAGCGGGGACCGGAAGTCGGCAAAGGCTGGCCGGCGGTGCTGGGAGCAACGACCATTGATTCCGACAAACTTTCGCGGACCGCACTCGCCGACTGGTTGACCAACCGTAAGAATCCGCTGGTGTCGCGGGTCTGGGTGAACCGGCTCTGGCAGTATCATTTCGGTCGGGGGCTGGTTTCGACGCCCAGTGATTTCGGCGTGCAGGGAGAAGCTCCGTCGCATCCGGAATTATTAGACTGGCTGGCGGCTGAGTTGATGGAGCGGGGGTGGAGTACGAAACATATTCATCGGCAGATTGTTCTTTCATCGACCTATCGGCAGACGCGTGCGTTTGATGAGACGAATTTTGAGAAAGATCCAGAGAATCGTCTGCTCTGGAGTTGGCCGCGACGTCGGCTGGAAGCAGAAGCGATTCGAGATTCGATCTTGTGTGCGACGGGTGAACTGAAACGCGATCTGGGAGGACCGAGTGTGCCTCAGGAACGCGAAGAAGCGAGTCTGCGGCGGACGATTTATCTGTTTCAACGTCGGAGCGAGATGCCGTCAGTGATGGCGATGTTTGATGCACCCGACAGCATTGCCAGCTGTTCGCGACGGCAGGTTTCGACGGTGGCGCTGCAGCCGTTGTTTATGTTGAACAGTCAATTCATGGACCGGCGGGCGCAGGTGCTGGCGAAAAACATTATTACCGAAACGGGTCACGATCACGGGCAGCAGGTGGGGCAGGCGTTTCTGAGAGTGCTGGGACGTGAACCGACGACGCAGGAGCAGGAACAGTCGCTCGCCTTTTTCCAATCGGAGAGCTCTACCGAGTCAGCCGAACGCCGGTTGTCGATGTTGTGCCATGCGTTACTGAATTTGAACGAGTTTATTTATATCCCTTAGTTTAGAGGGCGTTTATGTCATTTGATCCGATCCCGTTGAATTCCGACTTTTCCTCACCGTCGCTCAATCGTCGTGCGATGCTGGGGCAGAGTGTGCTCGGCTTTGGTGCGTTGGGACTGGCGTCACTGCTGGCGGAAGACGGCTTGTTACATGCCGCGGATGGGGCGCCGGCGGTCACCGGAACAAGTCATTTTCCTGCCACGGCGAAGAGTGTGATCTTTCTGTTTATGTCGGGGGCGCCAAGTCAGGTCGATACGTTCGACCCGAAACCGTTGTTGACGAAGCTGGAAGGCCAGTCGGTGCCGGAGAGTATCGCGGCGCGCGTGCCGAACATTCCACGCGCGGGGCTGGGATCGAAATTGATGGCGTCGCCGTTCAAATTTAAAACATATGGTCAGAGCGGGATTCCGGTTTCTGATCTGTTTCCCGAGACTGCAAAACAGATCGATGAGATTTGCGTACTGCGTTCGGTGAATCATCGCGTGCCCGTGCATGGACCGGGAGAATGTATCGCCCTGACTGGCTCTGCGATTGGAGATCGACCCAGTTTGGGAGCGTGGATGACATATGGGCTGGGAAGTGAAAGCCGCGATCTGCCCGGATTCATTTCGATGTTGTCGAATAGCAGCGGGCCGGCACCACAGACGCCGGGCTGGGGCAACGGTTTTTTACCGTCACGGTTTCAAGGAACGCTCGTGGATGGCAAACGTGGGATTCCATATACGAAGATGCCCGCCGGCTATTCGCATAAGAATCGGCGTGAGCAGCTGGATTTCATTAAATGGATGAATCAGGAACATCTGGCGCAGCTCGGTCAGGATTCGGAGCTGGAAGCGCGAATCGCCTCTTATGAACTTGGGTTTCGTCTCCAGACGTCGGCTCCGGAAGTGTTTGACCTGGAAAGTGAAACGGCTGAGACGGCGAAGCTGTATGGTCTGGATGAGAAACCAACGGCGGAATTCGGCAGACACTGTTTGATTGCACGACGGCTGGTGGAGCGGGGCGTGCGGGTCGTGCAACTACGAAATGGAGGCTGGGATGCCCACGGTGCGATCAAAGCGAATCATACAAAGCGGTCTAAGGCCACAGATCGACCGGTGGCGGCGCTGCTGCAAGATCTTAAACAACGGGGACTGTTGGATGAGACACTGGTGATCTGGGGCGGCGAATTCGGACGCACGCCGACGACAGAGGGTTCCGCGAAAGGTGATCGGCGTGGCCGCGATCATTTGCCAACGACTTACTGCATGTGGATGGCAGGCGGCGGTGTGAAGGGTGGTCAGATTGTTGGTCAGACGGATGAGCTGGGTTATACGCCGGTGGAACGGCCGATTTCACCTGCGGACTTGCACGCCACACTATTACATGCATTGGGGCTGGATCAGCACAAGCTGTTTTATATGCATAACAACCGGAAAGAAATTACTACGGTGCTGGGAGGGGAAGTGATTGGTGAGGTGTTTGCTTGACTGTGATATTAAGGAGCTCACTTGTTGTGTAAGAGAGCTTTCACAAGCACTGTTGGGCAAGCCAACAATCGCACACGGTAAGCGCATTCGAATCATAAATTAACTGGTTTTCGTTCAGGAAATGAGCGGAATGGCGCCAGCCACCGTTTTCAAAACGCAAACCAGCAAACCCAACGGCGGCTGGCGCCGAGCCGCTCATTAGGATGAGAAATGTTTAAATCAGGAGTTCTGTTTTTGTTCAGGGATATTTTTATATTTTGATTAGTGAAGGATAAGTCATGCGTTCTTTTGATAAAAGAGGTCGGAAGGGTTTTACTCTGATCGAGCTGCTGGTGGTGATTGCCATTATTGCGATTTTGATTGCGTTATTATTGCCAGCCGTGCAACAGGCTCGCGAAGCCGCCCGTCGCAGCACTTGTAAGAATCAACTGAAGCAGATCGGTCTGGCGTTACACAATTATCATGAGACGCATCGTATCTTTCCGCAAGGAGGGTTTGGGCAGTCGATCGGTTCGGGGACTTCAGCGAGTACGGCTAATAACGTCAGCATGAGTTTCCTGGTGATGATCCTGCCGTTTGTGGATCAGGCTCCTTTGTATGACACGTTTAATTTCAACAGGGGCTATTCCTATTCAGCGAATCTGCAAGCCTGCTTGAATGTGCCGCCGGTTTATCTCTGTCCCAGTTCGAACAAAACGCACTCAACGCATACCAGCGAAGTGGTCGGTTCTGCCCCGACTTTCGCTTCCCATTATGTGGGCAATATGGGACCAGTGGGGACCAATGCGGTGACTTCCGCGCCGTATCAGCTGGAATGCGAGAACCCCGCTTCAGGCACTTCGGTGCCGAATTGTCGTGGCGGGAATGATGTGTCCAACCTCGGCGTACTGGGAGGTCCGCGCTCGAATGTCAAGATGCGCGATATTCTGGATGGTAGTTCCAATACGATTATGGTGGGAGAAATGTCAGGACATCAATACCTGACTGAAGTCATTGCGCCCCGCAGTTGGAATCGAGGCTGTCATAGTGATTCGTGTGGCAGCAGTAAGAATGTGAAGTATGGCATTAACGTGCATGGATTTATTTCCGGCGAGTTCAACAATATGAGTTTTGGAAGTGTTCACGAAGGGGGTTGTCATCTGCTGATGGCCGATGGCAGCGTGCATTTCGCTTCCGAAAATATAGACATGAACGTGTACCTCGCGACCGCCAGTCGTGAAGGGGGCGAGACGAACACACTGGAATTCTAAAAGACCCTGAATTCGATATCTCCCGTGATCTGATGCGGGAGATGTTTTTTTATCTCTTACTCAATGGATGGTTTGACCGATGTGGAATATGAACAGTCTCAAGCGTTGCGTGATGTTGTTTAGCGGCATCGGTTGTCTGCTGCTGGCAGGCTGTGGTGCCGGGGGCAGCGATGTCACGTTATACGATGTTTCCGGCACCGTGAGTTATAACGGGAAGCCGGTTCCCTTTGGTTCCGTTATGTTTATCGCAGACGCCGATGAAGGAAACACAGGGCCGCAGGGAGTTGCCGAAATTAATGATGGCAAATTTAACACGGCTCAAGCTGGGCGGGGCGTCGTTGGTGGTGCGTACAAGGTGATTATTAAGGGGCGCAGCGTACAAGGTTCTGCTGAAGATGATGAAGGCCAGAGTCCTGCTCCTCTGTTTGCTGCCTATCAGACAGCGGTAGTCTTTCCGGAAGAGAATACGGTGCAGGAGTTTGAGGTGGTGGGGCGACGCTCAAAGCCTGGAGTATCAGTTGAAGAGTAGAATGCTGTGTGTGATATTGAGATGTATTTGATGAATTAAACAAGTGTGGAAAGGGACTTTCACAAGCACTGTCGGACAAGCCGACAGTGGCACACGATAAGGTTCTCAGGTCGGTTTATTAACTGGTTTTCGTTCAAAAAATGAGCGGAATGGCGCCAGCCACCGTTTTCAAAATAATTACCAACTCACCAAACGGCGGCTGGCGCCGTGCCGCTCATGAAGATGCGAGTTGTCTGAAACCGTTGATCTTTCTACCTGTCATATTCTGCTCGCTTTGCTCGGTTCGAATTCCATTCGGGCTTACCCGATGAAAAATAATTCGGTACTACAGATCAAATTTGATGCCCTGCGCCAGGGGGAGTTCGGTCGAGTAGTTAATCGTGTTGGTGGTGCGGCGCATGTAGGCTTTCCAGGCGTCGGAGCCGGATTCGCGGCCGCCACCGGTCTCTTTTTCGCCGCCGAACGCACCGCCGATTTCTGCGCCGCTGGGGCCGACGTTGACATTCGCGATGCCGCAATCAGATCCGGCAGGGGAGAGGAACTGTTCGGCCTGACGGATATCGTTGGTCATGATGGCCGAAGAGAGTCCCTGCGGAACTGAGTTGTGCATTTCGATTGCCTGGTCGAGCGTTCGATACTGCATGACGTACAGAATGGGAGCGAAGGTTTCCTGCTGGACGATCTCTGTCTGACCGGGCATTTCAACAATCGCGGGATGCACGTAACAGCCGTTCGCGTATTCTGTTTCGACGATTTGATGTCCGAAATGAACCGTGCCGCCTTGTTCTTTGGCGGTTTTTAATGCGTGCTGCATGGCATCGAGCGCGCGTTGGTCGACGAGCGGGCCGACGAGTGTACCGGGTTTGAGTGGATTGCCGATGGGCAATCGCTGGTAGGCGTTTTTCAACGCCGTCAGTAATGGATCGGCGATGCTTTCGTGAACGATGAGACGCCGCAGGCTGGTACAGCGTTGACCGCAGGTGCCGACGGCTGAGAACAGAGCCGAGCGAACCGTCATTTCGAGATCCGCCGACTCGGTGACGATCATGGCGTTGTTGCCACCCAGTTCAAGCAGACTGCGTCCCAGACGACGGGCGACGGTAGTGGCGACAGCGCGGCCCATGGGGATGGAACCGGTGGCTGAGATTAGAGGGACATCGTGATGTTCGGCGAGCGCGTTGCCAATTTCTGCGCCGCCGATGAGAAGATTCGAAATGCCATTGGGGGCTTCAGGAAAATTCTGTGCGACCTGATTCACAATCTGCTGGCAGGCAATGGCGCAGAGTGGTGTTTTTTCGGACGGTTTCCAGACAACGGTATCGCCACAAACGAATGCAAGCATCGCATTCCAGGCCCAGACGGCGACGGGGAAGTTGAACGCACTGATCACGCCAATCGGTCCCAGAGGATGCCATTGTTCCATTAACCGATGTCCCGGTCGTTCGCTGGCGATTGTTTTGCCGTAGAGCTGTCGGCTCAAACCGACGGCGAAATCGCAGATGTCGATCATTTCCTGGACTTCGCCGAGCGCTTCCTGGGTGATTTTGCCGGCTTCCCAACTGACGATGGTGGCCAGATCGACTTTGTGCTTCCGCAGGGCTTCGCCGAGCAGACGTACGAATTCGCCGCGACGGGGCGCGGGAACGGCGCGCCATTTCAGGAAGGCACTCTGTGCTGTGTCGACAACCAGCCCGACATCGCCGAGCGTGGCTTCGTTGAACGTGGCGAGCGTTGAGCCGTCGATAGGAGACTTGCCCGTTAGCAGTTCGCCGGCGCCAGTCTGCCAGTTCGTTCCGACAGCGACCGCCGCAGGTTGATCCGCAACGCCGATATTTTGTAAAGCTTCATGTATGGAATGAGTCATGGTTATGCTCGCTTGATAAATGTCGATTAATCCAGGGCAAATGTTTCTGTTTCATAATAGCAGCCGAAGCGGTTATTGATAAAACTGTCGAAGGGAATCTCTTCCTGTCGGATCAGGCCGGTCCTCTTGATCTGGTTTTGTTGGACTAGATCGACGACGGCACAGATGCCGGCTCCGGTGGTGAGTTGAATGGCACTCCAGACTTCGCCGTTGATTTCCTGTGCATACAGTTTTCGCAAGTCACTCTTTTCGACGAACTGCCCATTGCGATTTCCACGCACCGTGCAGAATACAATCACGACATCTTGAAAGGTGACGGGGATCGAGTGTTCCATCACATCCTTGAGCAGTTCACGGCGGTCTGCCAATCGCAGATCTTGCAGCAGGAACTTCATCAGTTGGTGGTGGCCGGGATAGCGGATGGTTTTGTAATTCAGTTCACGGACATGGCCGTCCATTGTTTCGCAGAGCGTTCCCAGTCCGCCGGATGTGTTAAAGGCTTCATACACGTTGCCATCGAGAGTGAACTGTTCTAACCCTTCCAATGGCAGCTGGTTTTTGATTTTGTGTCCGTGAATGACTTCGCAGGGATTACAATATTCGTTGATCAGTCCGTCGGTCGACCAGGTCAGATTGTAGCCGAGTGCGTTGGTTGGATGTTGTGGCAGCGCGCCGACGCGCATACGGACGGTATCAATTTCGTCGAACCATTCCATGACATGTTTACTCACGATGGTGACAAAACCGGGTGCGAGGCCACATTGAGGCACGAAGACCTGACCCGTGGTGGCATCATCGGCAATTTCTTTGACGGCGGCGGTGGTCTGTCGGTCTTCGGTGAGATCGAAATAATTCACACCTGCTTCCAGAGCGGCGCGGGCGACTCCCGGATTTTCGCGAAAGCTGAGTGCAGAGATGACGGCGGTGCAGCCTTGCATCATGTGAACCAGTTCCGCATGCGAATCGGCATTCAGCACGCGTGTTTCTGCGGTGGGAATCCGCTGTTGTATTCGTTCCAGAGCAGCGGGGACACGGTCGGCAATTCGCAGTTGATAATCGCCAGACTTAATGAGTAGCGAGGCGATCATCCGCCCGATTTTTCCCGCGCCAATGAGTAATATAGTTTGAGACATGGCAGGTTCTCCAGACAGGGATGAAAGACGTGATATGATAGAGGGAACCTCTACACAATTATATACGCGAAAAACGGCTTTTCTGATTGAGTTTCTGTTTTGGTGTGATTTCGCGTATTAATGAAAGAGAGGCGTCTTGACTTTCAAACGGGCCATGAAACAATATGGTTATAAGGAGGTAAGTTATGACCAGTCAACAACTTGCGACCTTTGATTGGAAACGATATCCAGAGACTGCGGAGTTTCTGAACCAGCGGATTGACACGTTTTGTGCGCAATCCTCGCGCATCAAACAATTTGCCAGTGATTTGCAAACTAGAACCGGGACCCGGTTGATTGACTGGGTGGATCACTTTGAATTGCATTGGTCCGACGAACTGGAGCAGACCTTGGCTGGCTTGGGTTATGAAGCGGCCCGCGGTTTGAAATTCAAACTGTTTCAGCATCCGGCGGCGCATTTCCCAGCGATTCAGGCAAGCACCGGCGAGTCGGAACGTCTCTCTGTACGCGTCGATTCCGTCGTTGATTTTTTAGCCATCCATCAATGTGCGCTGGAGTTGCCGATTGAAGGGACGCCTGGTGCGTCTGTGCGTCAGCGACTGGTCTTTCACGAAAACGGTGTCGAACTACATGTGATTGAACGGCATGGCGTACGCATTGATACGGTGAAGAAGCAACCAGATCCAGATTTGAAGGACCTGCTCAATCATACTCAGGCGTTTCGTTTGCGCAAGCGGGACTTTGCCGGCGATATTGACGGCTTTGAACATGCCGAGTCGATGATTCGTATTGCGATTGAAGACCTGGGAGTCGACCTGACTTGTGATCTGTTTTTCGCAGCAGAGCGGGCTTACTGGCAGCAACGTAACGTTGTTGCTCGCATTCAAAAGGGGCGTCAGGATTTGCTGGGAGTGGGTTGGGCGAATCACGATCATCATACCTATCGTTCGAGCCGCACACAATTCTGGCGTTTGATCTCGCTATTTGAACTACTCGGGTTTCAATTGCGCGAACGTTTTTACGCGGGTAAAGAAGCAGGTTGGGGGGCACAGGTGCTCGAACATCCGACGACCGGCGTTGTGATCTTTGCCGACGTGGACTTGTCGCCCGAAGAAGTCTCACAAGACTTTGCGCATGAGCCGTTACCCGAATTAAACGAACTGGGTACGGTCGGCCTCTGGTGCCGTCTGCATGGCGAAGCCTTTCTGCAAGCGGGCATGCATCATCTGGAATGCCTGTTCGACTTCACAGCCGCACGGGATCAACTGGCAGACGAGAACGATGTCAAAACGATGAAGCCGTTCACCGATCTGCCGCATCTCAAGCAGGCGTTTACAGCGGGGGAAATCTGGCCGGTCGAAGAGAGCCGGATTCAGTCGTTGTTGGATGACGGCTTGATTACGATTGAAGAAGCAGACAAATTCCGTGAGAAAGGGGCGATCGGCTCGCATCTGGAAATTCTGCAGCGGGAAGAAGGTTTCAAAGGCTTTAATCAGTCGGGAATTAATGACATCATTCAGGAGACGAACCCGCTGAAGCAGTAAGCGTGACTTTGGAATGGAATTAAGTTCTACCACGAAAAGGCACGAAAAAGTATTTTGCTGACTGTGGCGGATACCCGGTGCCGCGTTTGGTACGAAGCATTGTCAGTCACAAATACAAACAGGTACCCGAGAAAAGTATTTCGTCACAGAATGGAAATCAGATGATCTGGGTAAGCGAAAACCGACCGCAGATGATTTTGTGATGACCGTGCCGAGCGAGGAAGATCTGCGCCGTTCAAAGCAACGGAAGTTATAAGCGGGCAAGGGTTACGAAACAGTCGGCTTACTCTCAGTCATAGCTATCTCCCAGACTGATGAAATTTTCCTGGAGCCAGTACCAATAGTTTCCTTTTGACTGAATGAGTTGCGCCAGTAAATGTGTGAAACTGAGAGCGATCACCGGGCATTCCCCGGGGATGCCGTGTTGATCCCAAAAACTGTCATAACAGCGACCATAACGGTCTGGGTTCAGGTCCAAAGTGAGACGTTGTTCTCCCTCCTGAGCGATAATAAACCAGTCAAAACTGATATCATCTCGGCACGCTTCTCCTACGATGACTGGATTGGCCCGAACGAATTGATTTGGCGCGACGATATCAATTGCGTAGTCTGCTCCTTCAAATAATCGGGCACCTCCCGCGAGACGGTAAAATTCTTCCAAGTCAGTAGGGATTTTTATCTCAATAGCAGGAATTCCTTGAGGAGGGGCAACTTCGCAATTACTCAAATTATTCAATTGTTCTATCAGCTTAACAATGCTCATTTACTCTCTTCCGCCATCTGGTGGTATTTCTGTTTGATTTCGTTGATGTCGACGGTGGGTTCGGGGAATTGCATGTTGAGGGTCTTTAATGTCTCGGCGACGATTTGGGAGATGGCTAAATTTCGGAACCATTTGTGGTTGGAGGGGATGATGAACCAGGGGGCGTGCTCCGTGCTGCAGTTGCTTAGCGCCGCTTCGAAGGCCTGGGTGTACTCGTTCCATAAAGGGCGCTCGGCGTAGTCGCCATCGCTGATTTTCCAGTGCCGGGTGGGGTCGTCGATGCGTTGCTTGAAGCGTTTGAGTTGTTCTTCCCCGTCGATGTGCAGATAGAATTTCAGGATATGGGTGTCAGTGTCGTGTAGGAGCTGTTCGAAGTGGTTGATGTGATCGTAACGTTTCGACCAGACGTCTTCAGGAACCAGATTGTGCACGCGGACCACCAACACGTCTTCGTAGTGCGAGCGGTTGAAGATTGCCACCTGCCCTTTTTCTGGAGTGGCACGGTGATAACGCCAGAGGAAATCGTGGGCGGCTTCCGTTTTCGTGGGAACTTTGAAGCCGCTGACCGTGCAGCCTTGCGGATTCATGGCGCCCAGCACATGTTTGATGGTGCCGTCCTTTCCCGCGGCGTCGCGCCCCTGCAGACAGATCAACAGCGAACGCTTGCCTTCGGCGTACATCAGGTATTGCAGCTCCTGTAGCTTCTGCTCATACGCTTCGATTTCCGGCAGTGCATGCGCGTGGGATTCATGCTGGTCTTTGAAGCCGGCATCGATCTGAGACAGATCGACCTTGCTGCCCGGTGTCACGCGAAATTGTTTGCTGTAATCCATGCTCAACGCTCTCCGGTTCGTTGGTGAGATTAACGAGCCCGTCCCGCATCCATTTTCACTTCCTGTGTTGTCGGTCTATAGAAATCGCTTGTGCCGGGCGGGGCCGCCTGCTTTCTGGTGAAGGTGCAATCACAGTCTTGTTTGGCAAGCTGCAATCATTTTCAATGAACTCAACGAAATCAATTATTCACTTTTCAGTTCAAATGTGAAATCGTTCTCTCCCTCTTTTTTGACATTCGCAGTGAGACCAGATGTTGTCTGACTCATGTATTTCTCTGGGATCGCTAAGACCCCTTTGACAGGCTTTCCGTTTGCGTCCATCGAGGGGGGCGTCGTCCACGATTGAATTGAAACCTTGTACAATCCTGGTTTGGCACCATCAGCGGATTGGGAGAAGTTGAGCTTAAAATCCCCGTCTTCAATCTTGCCGGTCGATGCTGCCTGGCCTGATTCGGGGGCAAAACCGATGATGCCGGTTTTTAATGGTTGACCGTCTAACGTCACTGTTCCCTGGACTGGAATCAGGTCGGGATCGCCTGCTGGGCCGCCACAACCAACGAGACTGAATAACGCGATGCTATTCACAATAAAAACGAACGTAGCGAGTTGAACTTTTTGCTGCAACATTTCCTGGCTTTCCTTAATAATCAGCTAGACTATTGATCTGCAAAACGAGACGAGGGTAAATCTCAAGATGTGAGATGTTCCACAACTAAAAAAAAGGACATCGTCGACAGCTCACACTGCGGAACGGGTCAGTTGGTGGAACTTGAAGAAATGAAAGAGAACCGCTCTGCCTGAATGCAGTAGCGGTTCTCTGAAACTTTAGAAACATCGATTCTCAACCGACTGTGACTACATTAATACTCGCCGATCACGTGGCCGTCGGATTTGTCACCAAGATAGCAGAATGTTTGATGATCAATATTTTCTGAGATGAAACGAACTGCACCATCTGCCATGCACACATGCAGGCCACCTACATGTGTACTGCTGAAACCACAGTTATTCTGGTAGTTATTGGGATTCGTGGTCTGAGTAGGGCTGTTGGGTTTTTGTCCTGTAAATGCACCAGGGAAGTTCGTGCTCCAGGCACCGCCCCAATGGCAGATCTCAGCCCGGCGTTCCCCTAGCATGAACGTATTGCTCGTGCCGTCTGTCACGTCTCGCATGCGCGTTTTAGTGACACCACGGGGGGAGAACAATCCCGGATGAGTGGTGTTTCCATAGCTATGAGATGAACCCCAGATATTAGCTGGTGTGACACACCAGCTGGGTGATCCTGCGGCCGTGCAATCAGGGGAGACGGCATCGGGGCGGCTGCTGCCACCACTGACTACGTAGAATAGACCCTGGGTACCAACGCTCCATGCATCAAAGTTGGCATTGTTGGAATCAGTTAAACTATCTGCAGCCGGATTGGACGGGCACTTCAGGAACGGAAACGATTTGTTCTCGAATAATGCCAGGTTATTGCTGCCAGTCGCGACATTGTTGTGTTCGCTGAAATTAATCTGATTGTACAATGTTGACTGCTCAATAAATGGCAAAATAAACTCGACCCACGTGTGATTTGTTGCTCCAAAATTAGTGGAAATATAGGTGCTTGCATAAGGGAACACGCGATGCGTGTCGTGGTAATTGTGCATGGCCAAGCCAAGCTGCTTCAAATTATTCTTGCAAGTACTCCGCCGTGCTGCCTCGCGGGCTTGCTGAACAGCCGGCAGTAGCAGGGCGATCAGGATGGCGATGATCGCGATGACCACCAAGAGTTCAATCAATGTAAAGCCTTTTCGTTGTTTTCTCACGCTGAAGATTCCTTCGATTGTTTAAGACAATAATTACATCAAAGATTCAATATATTTAAATGTAATTATGTCTTGAACCAATGTCAATTGGATCAACAGGTCAGAATAAGGATGAGTTCGAGGTATTCTTTATTAATTAAGAGAGAAAAAAGTGAGTGATGCCGGGAACCGTTTTTGGTCAACGCTTCTTTGTATTTTGGGCAGAGAGACTGGGGCGTCCCGCATCCCTGTTTAACTGGCTTTTGAGAAACCGTTTGTACCAGGCGGGGCGATGATTTTCGCCTTGCTCAATTTTATGGTAGATCGCCAGCTTGACCAGGTCGAGGATCACCATCCAGAGCAGCATATAGAGCCAGACCAGGCCGATGATCGTCCACGGAATGGGAGAGACGAACCAGCCCAAACCGCACATCAGAACGGCGAGGAGTTGAGTGCCCACGATCGCCAGAAATAACGGCCTTGCTGGCCAGGGGGGCATGAAGAACAGGCTGCGGGAACGCATCACAAATAGCAGCAGGTGGCCGCCGGCGACGATCTGCAGGAAGATCACGGTCTGCAGTTGATCGTGCGTCAGATGAATCCAGGCGAGCCAGTCGTGATTGCCCATCCATTCCATGCCGATCAATAGCAGCGTGAATGTCTGAACGACCGACAGCAGCCCCATTAAACTCGAAATCGTTAGCAGCCGCCGCATATTCCAGCGCACCGGCTTATCGGGTAGAAGAGTGTTGTCGTAGGCGATCGTCATAATGGGGACGTCATCGAGCAGTGCCAGAAAGACGATCATCACCGGCGTTAACGGAGAGAAACCAAAGAAGCAGGTCGACAAGACAACAACGAACATGATGTCCAGAGTCATGCTAACGCGGAATAAAACGTAGTTGATGATGCGTTCGAAGATCTTCCGCGCTTCGTCGATGGCATCGACAATGGTCGAGAGGCCGGGCTCGGTCAGAATCAAATCCGCGGCGGCTCGTGCGGCGTCGGTCGCACCACTGACGGCCACGCCGCAATCGGCCTGTTTGAGGGCAGGGGCGTCGTTGACGCCATCGCCGGTCATCGCCACGACATGCCCGCGATCCTGCAGTGCTTTGACGATGCCGTATTTGTGTTCGGGGAAGACACGACCGAATCCGTCGGCTTTTTCTATACAGGCCGTGATTGGTTCGGGCAGATGGCTCATGTCCATCTCTTTGGTAAACAGGTCGGCGGCCGCCTGCAGGTGATTGCCGATGCCTAACTGACTGGAGATTTCGTTGCCGATGGCCACGTCATCGCCGGTCACCATTTTGACTTCGATCCCATGCTCCTGCGCTTGTCGAATGGTCTCTTTCGAGTCGTCTCGTGGCGGATCGAGCAGAGAGAGGATACCCAGAAAATTCCAGCTCTGGCCGTCGTCTGCTGATTCCGCGACTCCCAGAGCGCGCATGCCGCGGGCTGCCAGATCGAGCACGGCTTGTTCGCCTTTCGTTGTTGTGTCGGCATCGAGTTGGCAGAGCTCGATAATCACCTGCGGCGCTCCCTTGGAATATTTCCAGGTTTTGCCCTCTGCGTCGACAACGGTAGTCTCAGTTCGCTTACTGACCGGATCGAAGGGGACGAATTTTTCGACGCGGTAGTTGTCCAGAATGTTGGTCTGTTTGAGACCGGCGACGACTGCCAGATCGATTGGATCGTCGTCGTCGCGTTGTGAGGCGAGGGCACCGGCGAGTGTGATGGTTTCGGAATCGTTTGTTTCAAACAGAATTGGCTCGCCGAGGCTCAACTGATTTTTGGTCAGCGTGCCCGTTTTGTCCGAGCAGAGGATGTCGACGCCCGCCAGTTCTTCGATGGCTTCCAACCGCGAAACAATGGCTTTCTTTCGTGACAACGCCAGCGCACCCAGGGCATTGGTGACGGTGATGACCGTGGGCATGGCGACGGGGATCGAGGCGATTAACAGGACGAGGATCAGCCGCAGGATGTCGACCAGTTCGGTCCAACGCCAGTCATCTTTCACGATGACATCTCGATAGAATTCCACACTAAACAGAATGAAGGCCAGCACCATCGACAGGAAGATCAGGAAGTCGCCGATCTGCCCGACCGCTTTCTGTGAATGAGAAGCCTCGGTGCCTGCTGCCGCGACGAGGCTGGCGGTACGACCGAAGAACGTGTTTTTTCCGGTGCCGATGACGACCGCCGTCATTTCTCCCTTTTTGGCGATGCTGCCGGAGTAGCCGCTGTCGCCTACTTTTTTGCTTACCGGCAAGGATTCGCCGGTCAAAGCCGCCTGGTCGATGCTGATGTAATCGCCGCCGATAAAGCGAACGTCGGCCGGCAGAACTTCGCCGAGTTTAATCCGTATGACATCGCCGGGTACAACTTCAGCCGCGTCGATTGCAGAAAACTTTCCGTCGCGCAACGCTCTGGCTTTAGGAGCCATCCCTGCTTTCAGGGCGGCCAGTGCATTCGACGCTTTCTGTTCCTGCCAGAAACCAGAGGCCGCGTTGTAAACGAGTAGCCCCATGATGATGCCGAAGTCAGGCCAGTGGCCGATGAGTGCGGAGAGCAATGCGGCCGCCTCGATCATCCAGGGAATCGGACCCCAGAAGTAACGCAGAAATTTCATCAGGTTGCTGACTTCTTCGTCCGCCAGTTCGTTCCGCCCGTATTGTTCCAGGCGATTGGAAGCCTCGGCTGAGGTGAGACCGGCGGTTGTCGTTTCGAGCCGTTGATAGACGGAATCCAAGTCGGCCTGTTCCAGGTCCGGCGTACTGTTTGAGCTATCGTTGGTGGAAGCGGTGTCTGAGTTCATCTAACGGGCTCTCCGAAGCTGTGGGGGAAACAGACTAGTGGAGCGTCATTTTTTAATATTGGGTTGATAGATATCACGAGAGTGCGACAACGGAGCACGTAAACAACACCCCTAACCCTCAATTTCTAGCTTGACAAAGCACTAGCCGACGCGGTCGATTCATGTTGGCGAGTATACTTGTTGAGTAAAAGATCGACAATACGTTCACAGGGGAGCCGGCTTGCGAGAAACGGAAGCGGGGGGATCGTTTTGAGGAGAAGAGGTTTTTTCTACCGCGAAAGGCATGAAAAAACACGAAAGGGGGTTGGGGCGAGAACGTTTAACGTTCTTTCTCAGAGCATCGCGTTTCAAAATCGCGTCGGCGAAAAGGGGTTGGCGTCGATGTGAGTCGGTTTGCCTTGAATGAGCTCTGCGATCAACTTTCCCGTGGCTGTGGCCAGACTCATTCCGAGCATGTTGTGGCCGGTTGCGAGATACGCGTTCATGAGACGGGGGGTGCGACCGATAATCGGGAGGCTGTCCCAGGTCATCGGACGCCAGCCGAACCAGGTTTCCTGTGCGTTCTCTGTGGAAGGTGCAATCAGATAAGGCTCGGCCGATTTTCGTAATTGGGCGATGCGATGTTCGGGAATGGATGTGTCATAACCGGAGAACTCCATCATTGAACCGAGTCGATAGCCGTTCTGGAATGGTGAGACGCCCACTTTGTGTTCGGGAAACAGCATCGGATATTGGGGGCAAGGTGTTGGCCGCTGCATGGTGATGGAGTATCCCTTGCCCGGCTGGATGGGAATGCGACAATCCAGTTCGGCTGAGATCTGTGGGCTCCACGCACCTGTGGCAAAGACAAATCGATGTGCGTCCATTACTCCGCACGATGTTTTCAGCTGTGTGATTCGACCAGCCGATTTACTAAGCCCTTGCAACTCGCAGTTCTCGATAAACTTGACGCCGTTCTGTTTGAGACGCGCGACCCATTGTGAATTGAGAAGGTCTGGTCGAACCGAGGCATCTTCCGGATAATGGAACGCACCGGCAAGATCCTGCTTGAGTGCAGGATCGAATGCGGGTAAATCGGCGCCGTTAATACACTGGGCTTTCACACCAAAGTGATCGGACAAAATTTGATCCGTCTGCGAAAATTCGTGCATCCCTTTTTCGGTTTGCAGGACATACAGCAGCCCCTGTTCTTTCCATTCACAGTCAAGCTGCTCGTCAACGATGAGCCTGCGGTACTCGGTCATTGAGGAATCGAGGATCGTTTTGAGATGTTTTCCCGAAGCGAGCATCTGACGATGATTGCAACGCCGGGCGAATTGCCACATCCAGTTCCAGAGTGGCGGACTGAATCGTGGTTTGACGCGAAAGGGGGCATGAGGTGTGAATAATGACTTCAGGGCGGTACGAAATGCGCCCGGTTCTGTCAGTGGCAGTACATGACTTGGGCAGATGTAGCCACAGTTGCCGTGTGAGCAGGCACCTGCGAGTGAATTCCGATCAATGACGGTGACTTGCAGGCCTGCTTTTGAAAGATAGTGTGCGCAAGCGATGCCGATAATGCCCGAGCCGACAACAATTGCTGTCTCAGGTTGTGAGGACGAACTCATACAGACCCTTCCACTGTGATTCCGTATCGGAACGGGTCGTCGGGTTGTTGAATGAGTTTTCCTTCGCCGCAGATATAGGCATTGCCGGTGATTCTGGGGATGATGTGGCGTTCTGTTGTTTCGCGATACGTGGCAACAAAGCGACTGCCAATAATGCTTTCCTGAATCCAGGGTTCATCTGGTTGCAGTTTTTTATCAGCAGCGAGGCAGGCAAGTTTGGCGCTGGTGCCGGTACCGCAGGGGGAACGATCAAAAGCGCCGCCGGGGCAGTAGACGAAATTACGACTGTGCGCGTCAGAGTATTCCGCGGGACCGAAGAATTCAATGTGATCAATCTCTTCTCCATTCGCCCCGGTGATTTGCTGTCGTTCCAGCTCCGAACGAATCAGTTGAGCGGCATCGGTGAGCAGTCTCACATTGTGTGTCTTGAGTGCAAAGGGGGATTGTTCTACTAAGAAAAACCAGTTTCCCCCCCAGGCGATGTCGCCGACGATGGTTCCCAATTCTGGCACGTTCAGACTGACTTTGTGCCGATAACGATAGCTGGGTACATTTTCAATCGCGACCTTGTTGGGAGAGAGTAGATTGGCTTCGACGACGCCAACCGGAGTTTCTAACCGACAGAGACCAAGACCAATCCGACCTAGAAAGCCAAGCGTGACGGCGACGCCCATCGCACCATGGCCGCACATTCCCAGATAACCGGTGTTGTTGAAGAAGAGCACACCCGCTGCACAGGTTGTATCTACCGGTTCACAAAGTAAAGCGCCGACGACGGCCTCTGACCCACGCGGCTCATTGATGGCTGTGCTTCGATAGCGGTCGTGCTTTTCTTTGAAGCGTTGCAGGCGATCTCGCAGCGAGCCGCTGCCCAAGTCGGGGCCTCCTTCAATGATGACCCGTGTCGGTTCACCCTCTGTATGTGAGTCGATGATGCGCATAACAGGCTCCTCGTTGATTAAGTCGTTGAACCCGGCCAGATGCGCCACCATGTTCGGAACTGTTCCCACTGTGAACGAATAAAATTCTTTTGACTGGGACTGAGTGAATCGGTTTCGTAGAAGTGATGCTCATACTCGGGATTGCCTTCCAGCACCATCAGGTATTTATAGTACAATACCAGGTCCGGACCTTCATCGAAGGTGGCCAGCACGTTGAGTGCTTCTGTGAGTTCGAGTGCCAGTTTTCGTGCTTCCGCATCACCGGCGGCCGCTTGTTCGCAGAGTGCGATCAGACGCAGCGTTTCGACAGGCAAGGCGTTGCCAACCCCGGTGATGGCGCCGGTTGCGCCACAGTGAACGTAACCATGAAAGACCTGCGTATCCACGCCGGCGATTAAGACGAGATCCGGGTCGCTCTGAGTGATGTGTTCGCCAGCGTAACTGAGTGAAGCAGCGCCGCCGAATTCTTTGAATCCAACAAGATTGGAGTGGTCACGACGCAGGTCAAAGAACAGATCGGCTTTCGTTTCAAAACCGTAGTAAGGGCTATTATAAATGACTGAGGGAAGTTGACCGCCGGCTTTCAGGATTGAGGCGAAGTGAGCACGCTGGGCTGCGGGTGACGTTCCCCGGGATAAAACACGCGGGATAACCATCAGTCCTGCAGCACCGATTTCTTTTGCATGAGCAGCAATCGCAACAGCGCGTTGCGTGTTTTGTGCGCCAGTGCCGACCACGACTGGGACGCCCGCTTCTACCAGCTGACGCACCCCTCCCATGCGTTGTTCATCGGTGAGCAACGGCCAGTCACCCATTGAGCCGCAGTAGACGACGCCTCGCATGCCGACATCGATCAGTTCGCGTCCCTTGCGGACTAACGCTTTGAAATCTGGGGTGCCATCCGAGGAGCAGGGCGTCATCAGGGCGGGGATACATCCCTGGAAAATTTGTGCTTTATCAGACACTTTGGTTCTCCTTAGCAAGGTTGCAGTGGCTTCAAGTCTCATCTTGAGTCAAGACTGCCGAATGACGATCGTGTAAGTTCATCAAATATGATGATACGGATAAAACTCCGCTGTGTCTTGACAAAGAGTCGACAATGGACTTTAAAATGCGCATAATCAGGTGAAGGAGCCAAGTTGTATGATTCATGAGTTTTTAAGCCAGATTGATCCACCATTCACGGGGGAAGCATTGTTTGACCATCTGTCAGACATCGTCTTTTTCATCAAGAATGAGCGGGGGGAATATCTGGTTGTAAACAACACGCTTGTGGAACGCTGTGGAGTTCAAGACAAACGGCAATTGATTGGTCGTACGGCGGCTGAGGTGCTAAGGCCTCCGCTCGGAACGAGCTTTGAAGCCCAGGATCATAAGGTATTGCAAACGGGGCAGTCCATTAATTCCCAACTCGAGTTGCATTTCTATGCTTCGGGTGATGTGGGCTGGTGTCTGACGACCAAATTGCCTTTGCGGCAGAAAAAAACGGGCGCCGTGATCGGTCTGGTCGGTGTCTCCCAGGACTTGCATCTGCCTGATATGGCGACCGAAACGTACCAGCATCTTGCTGCCGCGATTTCCTATGCCGAGGAACATCTGGCACAACCTCCGTCAGTGGAAGAACTAGCGGACGTGGCAGAGATGTCACCCTACCAGTTAAATCGCCGCATGCGCCATGTATTTGGTCTAACCGCCGGTCAGTGGCTCTTAAAACTGCGCATCGATCGGGCACAGCATACGCTCAATACGACTGACGCATCGATTGCATCGGTCGCGTTGAGTGTCGGTTACGCGGACCAAAGTGCCTTTACGCGCCAGTTTCGCCGCACGACGGGAATGTCGCCCCGCGATTATCAGAACTCGAGAAACATCACGAATGAGTAAGACGATTGTTGCTGAATGTATATTTGGCTGTTGTGGGGCAAATGATTTTATTTGCTACCACGAACGGCACGAAAACACACGAAACTTTTAGTTGGTGAGAATCTGATCGGGGTTGAGAGTGGCTGGCTGGCTGGATTGTGCTGTGGTTCTCTAGGTTTCCTGCTCGCTGCGCTCGGCCCGAATGTGCATTCGGGCCTACCCATTAAAGAAGGTCGGAGAGTCGGTCTCTGGATGAATGTGTCTGTTTTTATTGTGCGTCTGCACCTGTTCCAGATCTTCATCTCTGGGGTTGGGGGTATTTCTCGTAGAATGTGTGTTCCGCCAGCTTGCTGGATAGGGGATGTGTTGAGCGTTGTCTCCGAATTGTTTTGTTTTCGATTTAAGGCAGGATGTGAGCTGATGAAATTTCTTTTTCTTGTGTTATTTATAGTGGACTATTTTCGAAAAGGGCGTGGGGTGGTCAAGAGGGAGCGGGAAAAAATGGTGTTTGAATCGCTTGTGATGTGCATCGATGTTGTTGTGAACGTGGCTGATGCCGGGGTGATTGTGGGGCGAAGTGGGTCGATAACTGAGGTGCAGGTGAGCAGGGTTTTCTTAAATCTGGCTGAAACGAGCGGTTTTTCTCATGTTGGTTTTCGGCTGGTTCCATTTCTTCACCTGACTCTTTAGTGCTCACGCGCGCGACACACAACTGCAGAGGATCATCGACGACGGCGCGATGCTGTCAAGACGTTTGTTTTCACTGAAAATTGTGAGAGTTCGCGAGGTTGTGGATGTGAGTTTATGCTGTCTCAGGTTTACTTAATCTGATTCAGCCGCAAAATCGGGAGTTTGTTTAGAGAGTTAAAAAATGTCCGTGATCTATTTTCTGCGAGTCTGGTATGTTCTGAGTGGGAACTGGCGAAAACTGCTTAAAAGTTGCCTGAATTTAGTTCATAGATCGGCGTTGATGCGTTATACTGGACGATGATGGAAATTCAGGCCTGATCAATGTTTTTGGTTCCCTCCCGGTCTGAATTGCAAACTCGAAGAGTTCGCTTTCCCAAAGCGACTTGATTGCGTTCCTATTTGAAAAGCTTCGAGAAGGAGAACTGCCTTGCGTCCTTTCCTGAATTTATCTTGCCTGCTGTTGCTGGTGACTGCCTTGAATGGTTTCAATGGGCAGTCAGTTGACGCTCAGGTTCAGTCTCCCCAAGTGGCTCCTCAAAACCAGCAGGCGGGGGTTGAGTTTTTCGAAAACAAAATTCGTCCGGTGCTGGTCGAACATTGTTATGACTGCCATTCGGGAGAACCCGATCCGGAAAATGCTTCGTTTGTGTTGGATACCCGCGCCGGAATTCAACAGGGAGGCGATTCGGGAAAAGCGGTCGTGCCGGGGAATCTGAAGCAGAGTTTGATTCTGCAGGCACTGGAACACGACCCCGAATTTTATGCGATGCCGCCGGATGAGAAACTGCCCGCGCAGGTGATTGCCAATTTTCGCAAGTGGATTCAAATGGGCGCCCCTGATCCTCGGAAAGGAAACGTACCAAGCAGTCCAAAGCAGAAAACCGAACTCGCGTTTGATTTTGATAAAGAACGTGAGTTCTGGTCGTTTCGACCTTTGAAAACGCCGATGGTTCCCGAGGTGAAAAGTGAAGCTTGGTCAGAAAGTGCGATTGACCGATTTGTCAAAGCGAAGCTGGACGAGAAAAAGCTGACTCCCGTCGAGATCGCGGATCGCCGGACACTGGTGCGTCGCGTTTATTTTGATCTGACCGGTTTGCCACCGAGTGCAGACGACATTTCGAAGTTTGTGAACGATCCCTCTCCGCAGGCGTATGAGCATCTGATTGATCGCTTACTCAATTCGCCGCTCTATGGTGAAACGTGGGGCCGCCATTGGCTGGATCTGGCTCGCTATGCGGATTCGAATGGCTTGGATATTAACCTGACGTTTTACAATGCCTGGCGGTATCGGGATTATGTGATCCAGGCATTCAATGAAGATAAGCCTTACAATGAGTTTGTTCGTGAGCAGATTGCCGGCGATCTCCTGCCTTATGAGAACGATGATGAGCGGACGCGGAACATAGTCGCCACCGGTTTTCTGGTGATGGGCGCGAAAATGCTCAGTGAGCGGGATAAAGAAAAACTGCGGATGGATGTGGTCGATGAGCAGATCGACGTCACCGGCCGGGCGTTTATGGGAATGACGCTGGGTTGTGCCCGCTGTCACGATCATAAATTCGATCCGATACCGATGACTGACTATTATGCATTGGCCGGGATCTTTCGCAGCACGGAGACCGTGCATGGGAATCGTTTGAATAATCAGTTTGTATCCGGCTGGATGACGCGTCCTTTGCCGATCAAGCCAGAACATGCGGCAGCGCTCAAGAAGCATGCTGCCGATCTGAAAACACTGGAAGATAAGTTAAAAGCCGACTCTGATCAGTTCAAGCAGTTGAATGGAGATACCAAACAGCAGAAGCGATTGAAAAAGCTCGCCGGGATTGTGGTCGATGATACCCAGGCTATGAAGACGGGCGCGTGGAAAGAATCGGTTTACTCGAAAAATTATCTGGGCGTCGGTTACGTGCATGATATGAACGAAGATCAGGGGAAGAAGACGATTCGCTTTACCCCGGATCTGCCCGCTGCTGGCAAGTATGAAGTCCGTTTTGCGTTTGCGGGCAGCAAGGGCCGTGCGGATCGCGTGCCTGTGACGATTCATTCGCTGCAAGGAGCGAAAACGGTTTACGTCGATCAGACACATCCGGGACCGATTGATGGTGTCTTCACTTCACTCGGCAGTTTCGAATTTGACGCGGGCAACGCAGGGGCCGTTGAAGTTTCGAACAAAGGGGCTTCTGGTTACGTGGTTGTTGACGCGATGCAGTTCATTCCGCAATTCAAATTGCCGAAGCAGAATGCTGTGTTGGTCGCGAAAAAGCCGACTGCCAGTTCGGAACAAGCTGCCCGGGTAGCGAAAATCAAAACACTGGAAGCGAGTATTAAAACACTGACCGCACAGATCAAGACATTGAAAGCGAATTCTCCACCCGCAGCGCCGATGGCGTTGGCCGTGGGTGAGCAGCCAGATCCTGCGGACTATCGGATTGCCCGGCGGGGCAATATTCACCAGCTGGGTGATAAAGTTGATCGCGGTTTTTTGACAATCGCGTCGATTCAGGAGCCGCCTGAAGTCAGTCCGCGACAGAGTGGGCGGTTGGAACTGGCGAACTGGTTGAGTCAGACACAAAACCCGTTGACCAGTCGCGTGATTGTAAATCGGGTGTGGAAGCATCTGTTCGGAAACGGACTGGTACGGAGCGTTGATAACTTTGGTCACCTGGGAGAGCAGCCGACGCATTCGGAGTTGCTGGACTATCTGGCACAGCAATTTGTGTCAGAAGGCTGGTCGATCAAGACCTTGATTCGTGAGATCATGGTGAGCCGGACCTATCAATTGCGTTCGGAGTTCAATGCGGCGCAATATCAACAGGATCCCGGAAACCATTATATCTGGCGGATGAATCGCAGACGCTTGTCAGCGGAAAGTATTCGCGATGCCGTGCTGTCGATTTCCGGCAAGATTGATTTGAAACAGGGGGGCTCCTCGGTGGCTCATTATCCGGAGCAGGCCATCAGTCCCAATAAGAATGCCAAGCTGAAACAGAACCCTTCCGAGTTTCGTCGGAGCGTCTATTTACCCATCGTGCGGGGTAATGTGCCGCCTTCATTGACGGTGTTTGATTTTCCGGCTCCCGAGATGTTGGTCGGCAATCGTCCGGTGACGACAGTGCCTGCGCAGGCGCTCTTTATGATGAATAGTCCGTTTGTGGTCGGGCAGGCGCAGGCGACAGCCGAGCGGCTCTTGAAAGATTCTTCGCAGACTGATCGTGAACGAGTTTCCCAGGTATATCTGGCTTGTCTGGGTCGTGATGCGACGGCAACTGAGCAGGCAGAAGCATTGCAGTATATTGATTCTCTGGTGAAATCGGATATGAATTCCGACAAAGCGGCTGCTCGGGTGAAGGCCTGGGCCTCTTATTGTCAGATCTTGTTTGCCTCGACGGAATTTCGCTTTTTGAATTGATGTTCGAATTATATTAGCAGCTAGTGCTCACTTTTTATAAGAATGAATGGCTATGCAACCACTCAATTTATCTCGTCGGCAAATGTTGAAGTCATCGGCTTGCGGATTTGGTTATCTGGCGATGGCGGGCTTAAGCTCTGAAGCGGCTTTGAAGGCTCAATCTCCTTTGCTGTCTAAAACGCCGCACTTTGAGCCCCGCGCCAAACGCGTGATCTTTCTGTTTATGCATGGCGGTCCGAGTCAGGTCGATACGTTCGATTATAAGCCACGTTTAGCGAAAGAAGACGGAAAGCGTCTGCCTTTCAAAGCAGCGAAAAACATTGAGAAATCGTCCCAGGCAAACTTGCGTCTGATGAAATCTCCCTGGAAATTCAAGCAGCGGGGAGAGAGTGGGCTTTGGATTTCTGAGCTGTTTGATAACGTGGCCGATCATGCAGACGATTTGTGTGTGATCAATTCAATGCACACGAACGGACAGTCGCATGGTCAGGCGGTGATGAAACTGCATACGGGTTCGGACAGTCTGGTACGGCCTTCGGTCGGTTCGTGGATGGTGTATGGTCTGGGAACGGAAAATAATAACTTGCCCGGCTTCATTTCGATTTGCCCTTCGCGCGGTCATGGAGGCGTTCGAAACTTTGGAAGTGCGTTCTTGCCCGCCGTCTATCAGGGGACGGCCATCGGTGACGCTGATACTGCGGCCAAGGAAGCACGCATCCGGTTTCTGGCGAACGACAATTCTTCCGAGTCACAACAGCGAAAACAACTTGGTCTGTTACAGGCGATGAACGAGCGGCATTTGAAGCAAGTCAAAGTTGACCAGGAAATTGAAGGCGTGATCAACTCTTATGAATTGGCGTTCCGGATGCAGTCAGAAGTTCCCACGTTGATGGATCTGTCGGCTGAGACCAAAGAGACGCAGGATCTTTATGGAATCAATGAGAAGACGACGGAGAACTTTGGTCGTCAATGTCTGATGGCACGCCGCTTTGCGGAAGCAGGTGTGCGTTATATTGAAGTCGCGCTGGGGAATAATCGCTGGGACCAGCATAGTGGCTTAAAGAAAGGGCATGAACGGAACTCGCAAATGGTGGATAAACCGATTGCCGGTTTGCTTGCTGACTTGAAACAGCGCGGATTGCTGGAAGACACACTCGTCGTATGGGGCGGCGAATTCGGACGGACACCGATTGCGCAGGGGACCAATGGTCGGGATCATAATCCGCAAGGTTATTCGATGTGGTTGGCAGGTGCGGGAGTGAAACGGGGGCACGTGCATGGTGCCACCGATGAATATGGCTATTATGCGACGCGCGATAAAGTTCACATCCACGATTTACACGCCACGCTATTGCACCTGATGGGCATGGATCACAAGCGGCTGACATATCGTTATGCAGGTCGTGATTTCCGATTGACTGACGTTTATGGTGAAGTGGTGCATGAGATTCTCACGGGTTGAGAAATCGGCCTGATTCGACGAACTCTGTGAGAGGGAACCAGAGGCTGGCTTTTTCTGTCCTTATTACAAGGTGTCCGATCTCGGATTGTGTCGCGGATGCATAGGAATCGTTAAGCACAGCGGTACACAGGGCTTCGGATGAATGGAGTTCACTCTGTTTTTAGGGTGGTTGCAGAATTTCATCGGAATAGTTACAATCCCGGACTTAGGGTGGACTTTGCGCGCAACTCGTTATCTCTTCATGAGATATGTGCGAGTTACTGATCCGTAAAGTGCTGAATCTACTAACAGAGAAATTCAAGAACCTGAAGAATTACAATGTCTGACAACAATGACGCGCTGGTAGAAGCGGCGATGGAAAGCATCGCGGCCGCACAAACTCTTTCAGAACTGGATGAAGTGCGCGTCCAATACCTGGGAAAAAAGGGGAAGCTTAAATCCCTGCAGGCCCAGTTGAAGTCGTTATCACCCGAGGAAAAACGTGAGTTTGGAAAGACGCTCAATACGATTAAACAGAGCATCCAGACTGGACTGACTGAAAAAAAATCTCAGTTGGAAGAGAGCGAAAAGTCGGGTCCTGATATCGAAGCCATTGATGTAACGCTGCCCGGCGTTCGTGCCTTATCAGGCCATCGGCATCCGCTGATGACGACGATGGAAGAAGTAAAATCGATTCTGATTGGTCTGGGATTTCGCTACGATGATTATCCCGAGGTGGAAACGGAATTCTTTAACTTCGATGCATTGAATACACCCGATTGGCATCCGGCGCGTGATATGCACGATTCATTTTATACCACCAAAGGGAATGTATTACGGACTCATACTTCTGCCTTTCAAACGCGGGCGATGAAGAACTTTGGTCCACCTCCTTTGCGATCGATGACTTCAGGTCGCTGTTATCGGCGGGATGAAATTGATGCCTCGCACTTTCCCATTTTTCATCAACTGGATGTGATTGCCATTGATGAGAATATTAGCTTTGCTGATCTGAAATGGGTCTTGTATCAATTAGCCAGCGCTTTGTTTGGCGACGATGTTCAACTCCGTTTCCGTCCCAGTTATTTTCCATTCACAACGCCGAGTGCGGAAGTGGATGTAATGTTTAACGGCAAATGGCTGGAAATTCTGGGAGCCGGGATGATTCGTCCTGAAGTTCTGGAAGCCGGCGGGGTCGACTCAGAAAAATGGCAGGGATTTGCCTTCGGCCTGGGACTGGATCGGATGGCGATGATTCGACACGGGATCACTGATATCCGACTGATGTATGAAAATGAAGAAGCGTTTTTGCGTCAGTTTTAATGAACATTTCCTGGTAAAAGCTGGCACGATATTTCTGGCAGAGAGAGAGAAAGATGCGAATAAATACTGGTTGGTTGCGCGATTATCTATCTGAAGATTGCAAAGAGAGCGAACTGCTTGATGCCTTCATGACGGTGGGCCTGGAAGTCGAAGAAGAGCATGATCTTTCACAAGTGTTGGAGCCGATCAAGGTTGGTTTTATTCGTGAGAAGAAGCCTGTTGGTGACGCGGACCACTTGTTTGAGTGCCTGGTTGAAATTGAAAAAGGCAAGCTGGTTACGATTGTTTGCGCCACTGCTCATCCGGTTGAGATTGGCTGGGGCGTTCCCGTCGCGGTTGCCGGCACGAAGCTGCCAAGCGGTGCATTGATCTCCGAAGGGAAATTCAAAGGCATTCGTTCTGAAGGGATGATCTGCCTGGATGGCGAGCTGGGCCTGATCGCCAAATCATCTGGTTTACAGGTCTTCAAAGATGAAGCGACGCTCGGTGCAAGCCTGCCAGCTGCTTCCCCGTTTCAGGAATCATTAGTCGAAGTTTCTGTGCTGCCGAATCGTCCTGACTGTCTGGGAATGATCGGGATCGCCCGTGAAGTGGCAGCTGTGCTTGATATGCAGCTGAAGTATCCCAGCGCGCGGGTGATTCAGCCTGCTGCAAATCAGAGTGAATCTGTCGCGGTTGAAATTGATGATACTTCGCTGTGCTCGCGGTATGCCTGCCAGGTGTTTAATGGGGTTCAGGTTCGCAGCTCACCGCACTGGTTGCAGAGTCGCCTGCAAACAGCGGGCTTGCGTCCGATTAATAACGTGGTCGATATTACCAACTTTGTGATGCTGGAATGGGGACAGCCCTTACACGCATTCGATTTCGATTCCTTGAAAGGAAACCGGATTGAAGTCCGCCGTATTCGCAAGGATGAAAAACTGAAACTATTGGATGAGTCGGAAGTGGATGGCGCACAGCAACCGTTGGTCATCGCTGATGCCGAGAAGCCAATTGCACTCGCGGGGATTATGGGGGGCTGGGATTCCCAGACAACCGAGAGCTCAAAACGCATTTTGCTGGAAGCCGCCTGTTTTGATCCGGTATGTATTCGGACTTCATCGAGGAAGCTGCGGATCAGCACTGATTCTTCGTATCGCTTCGAACGTGGGACTGATCCGAATGACATGTTGAGCGGTGCGTTTAACCGTGCTGCGGAATTGCTTCAGAATACAGAACTCGCTCAGGCTCAGCCAGCATCGGCGATCACAGATAGTTATCCGAGTGTACGCGAACGGACGACATTCGCTTTGGATTCTGGTCGGTTTTCGAAGCTGTTAGGTACGGAGATCAGTGACGAGCAAATTAAAGAGTGCCTTTCCAAGCTGGAAATGACGCACGATGATAATCTGACGATTTCAGTTCCGACCTGGCGTGTGGATGTGAATAATGAAGTTGTACTCGCCGAAGATGTCGCGCGACTCTTGCGGTATGACAGTATTGTTATGAAGCCGATGGTGGCGACAACGACGAAAGGTCGTGTTTCAGAAACAGACGGGCTCAGAACCAGCGTCGCGATATTTTTGACGAGCAACGGTTTCCTGGAATGCCGCACGCCTCCGCTTACGACGGAGCAGGTTGCCTTATCGTTCAGTCAATGGCCCGGCGATTCGATTCAGGTGCAGAACCCAATTTCCAAAGAAATGACGACACTCCGCCAGAGCTTGGTGGGAAGTTTGATTGAAGTGGCGGAGCGGAACGCGCGACGCGGCGCGAGCAGTTTTCGGTTTTTCGAGATTGATCGTACATTCCGTCAGAATGCGGAATTGATTGATGAACGCTGGATGATTGGTGGTGTGCTGGGAGGTCCTGTAAATGATTCTGCCTGGATTGCAGCCGAGAAGGAGATTGATTTTCTGCGTGCCAAGGGGCTGGTTGAAAATCTGTTTGCTCATATCAGTGTTGATGCGATTTCCTATGAAAGTGATTCGCCCGCGAAGGGGTATCTTGCTGAAGAGTTCGCTGCGATTAAGCACGGGGATCAGCGGATCGGCGCACTCGGAAGAATCGACTTGAATGCACTGGGGATTAAGGACCGTGCACGCGTGCCTTTGTATGGATTCGAATTGGATCTCTCTGCGTTGGTTCAGGTGAAATCGCCCGCTCGAATGTTTAGCGGCCTGGCGCGGACGCAGGTGATTGCCCGCGATATTTCGATCCAGGTGCCGATCGATTTACGTTACGCTGAGATTGAAGCATCGCTGGAAAATGCGTTTTCGTCTGCGGTCGCGAATTTGCAAGTCGAGCCACGCAAAGAGAGTGACGCACCGGTCGAGCTGAATCCAAAACTGGAAAGCGTCATTTGTGTTGATACTTTCACGGGTGAAAGTATCGGGGCCGATGCGATGAGTTTGACGATTCGGATGATGTTCCGCGATGAAGCACATACGCTTACTTCAGGCGAGGCACAACAGTTGATGGATTATGTTGTCAAGCAGCTCCACACCGAGCATGGCGCGATTCAGCGGTAATGATTCATTCTAATCAGTCTTGTTTCCGTGTTGTCGTTTCACTCGACAGTACGAGGCTTTAAGCTATGCGCGTCGAGACTCAGGCGATTTCCATTTTCTCTGCAGCGTTTGTTTCTCTGGCGTTTCATGTAGAGATATGATTTCACAAATAGTTACCTGGTTTGATAGTAAAACCGTGAATTCTGGTCGCTGTGGATCAAAAAATTAGAAAATGATCCAACAATAGCTAAATGAAGCTCGTACAAAAAAAATGTGTCATTCTGTGATAACGCTGGATATTACATCAGGGAGTTGGGTACGATGGGGAGTATGCTAACGTAAGTTTCTCACTTGATTTAACGTTTCAATCGACATCAGATGGGCCATCATGATGGAAGAGCAGGATCGATATTCTGTCACGAACTGGGTGAAAGCCCTCAAAGAGGGGGAGGCCGATGCCGCTCAGAAATTGTGGGATCGGTATTTTGGGAAACTGGTAAATCAGGCCGAAGCTCGTATTCGCAATTGTCCTCAAGGAAGTCTCGAAGCAGAAGATATTGCTGTTTCTGTATTTGAGAGTCTTTGGCGCGGTGCCAACGAAGGGCGGTTCGATAAGATACACAATCGTGATACACTCTGGTGGATGCTGCTGGCGCTGACAAAACGAAAGGCAGCCAGCCATATTCGCAAAGAAACGGCTCTCAAACGCGGCGGGAACACCACTCCGAAGTCATTAAGTAATTCTGAGGACAGTGGTTATACTTTCGAGCAGTTGGTGTCTGACGAGCCGACTCCTGAATACCTGGTGATGCTTCAAGAAGAATATGAAAAATTATTAGGCATTTTACGTGATGATCAACTTCGCGAAATTGCGGTTCTCAGATTGGAAGGATACACAAGTCTGGAAATCAGCAAGCAGTTGAAGATCTCGATTCCCACGGTAACGAGGAAGCTGCGGTTGATACGTGCTGCATGGGCAAGAGAGTTGGAGTAATGATTTCTCCTGATTCAGATCGACCGATCGATGCGGATTATGTTTTAGCAAATCAGATTGATCTGATTTGTGATGCCTTTGAGTCTTCCTGGAAGACAGGGGGTCGCCCTCAGATTGATGACTATCTGTCTCAGGTTGAGCAATCATCTCGTCCTGAGTTACTGGTAGAGCTGGTTCGCTTAGATTATGTCTACCGGTCAGAGCAGGGGGAAAAGCCATCCTCCGATGAATATATTTCTTTATTCCCCGATTACTCTGATGTGTTATTAACCCGCGTCAATGAGTTTTCTTCCGTGGGGCGGGACTTTTCCGAAGCACCTCTCAAAATCGGTGAGATTGAACTACTGGAAAAGGTGGGCTTTGGTGCGTTCGGAACGGTCTGGAGAGCCTGGGACCTGGAGCTCAAACGTCAGGTCGCCGTTAAGCTTCCTTCATCCAAGTTGCAGGGAAAGCAGCAAATAGAACTGTTTCTCCATGAAGCCCAGGCGGCTGCGAAGTTGCATCATCCGAATATTGTCCCCGTTTATAGTTCCGGCCAAATAGACGGTCGCGGATATATTGTCTTTAAGTATATCCAGGGACAGACTCTTCGCGCGTATTTAGAAAAACAGACTCTCCCATTTGAGCAGGCCGCTCGAATTTGCCTGGCATTAGCAGAGGGATTGGAGCACGCCCATCAACGAGGGGTGATTCATCGCGATCTCAAGCCAAGCAATATTCTGATTGATGAAGCTGGAGAGCCGCACATTACTGATTTCGGGTTAGCCAAACGCATTGATCTGTCGGCCAGCCTGGCGAATTCCGGAACCGTATTAGGAACATTGGCCTACATGAGCCCCGAGCAGGCGCGGGGACGCTCTTCTGAAATCGAAGGCCCTTCCGATATTTATTCAATGGGAGCGATTCTGTACCGCGTACTGGCGAATAAGGTTCCCTTTGATGGGGAGCCTCATGAAGTGCTGCAAGATATTCTGAGCAAGGATCCGGTTCATCCTCGTAAGATCAATGCATCGGTTCCTCGTGATCTGGAGACCATTTGTCTCAAAGCCCTTTCGAAACACAAACGGGATCGCTATCAAACCGCGAGTGAGATGGCCGCTGATTTGAAATTGTTCCTGAGCGAGAAGCCGATTCAGGCACGTCGTATTTCATTTTTAGGGCGGTTATGGCGGCGAGTGAAACAGAAACCGGTTGTTTTCGGTCTGTCAGCCTGTGTTGCTTTCGTCTCCATACCTTTGGTGTGGCAGCTCTTTTCACCTCCCCCTTTTCCCTCAGACGTTCCAATTGTGACGTTGAATACGGAACCAGAGGGCGCTTCGGTGGCATTTATTCCCCTCAGCAAAAAAAACGGAGAGCCTTTACCCGAACAGATCATTCATGCCAAAACTAAGTCTCCTGTCACGCTCCCACTGGAACCGGGTGATTATCTGGTGGTGGCTTACTTTGATAATGAACGGTTTCACGAAGTCTATCGGCATGTGCCAGATAAGCATGAAGGCATTCCTGAAGTATTTAGCCATCGCGTTTTTAGACGAGACAAAAATCACCACAACCATATCAGACTTACTTCCATAAAGATTCAAAATTCAAAAGAACTGACCAAGGATATGGCGTACCTTGAGGATTCGAATCGAACGTCTTTTGGTGGGGATGGAAAATACTTTCTACCTCAGCACTACCGTAACATGCCTGGTTTTTGGATGGACACTAGGGAGCTTTCTGTAGAAAATTATACAAAGTTCTATGAAGCAAATCCGAACCTACGGCCTCCTGGAAGAGAAGGTCCTGATTATGCGGTGTTGTTTGATTATGATATGGCCGTGAATTTAGCCGAAGAAGAAGGCAAACGTCTGCCAACAGAATTCGAGTGGGAGTATGCAGCAACGCAAGCTGGTAAGGCGGATTTTTCCTGGGGAAACCAATTACCTGAGGAATCACAATTAATTCAGGACCAGTTCTTACCTGTTGGCTATCCCTTGTTTGACCTGTTGCCAACGACTCCCCCAATTTTTGGCCTTTGTTCCAATGTAGCTGAATGGACTTGTACCCAGGTTTACTCTCATTCCAATGAGAAATTAGAGTCTTCATATGAAACTCCCACTTCTTTAAGAAATCATCGTGTCGTTCGAGGTGGAAGTGACTCAGTGATCATTGACGGGAATCCCATCGTGAATCGTAAGAATCGTGATCCTCTATTGCGATCCTTTGTGCATCGTAGTCAAGCTTATGTTGGATTGGGTGCGCGATGTGTGAGGAGTGCACGTCCCCGACTAAAGCTAGAAGATTTTGTTTCAAGTCCATCTCAAGAAAGAAACGAACCTCAGAATTAAACAAACCTGAGGCTCGTTCGGAATTATCCCTTTGAATGGCTCTGGATATTTTATCTAGGGAGCCAGAAAGACAATTGCTTTTTTCAGTTTGCCATTTGGATCTTTCATCTCCACTATCGCTTCTCGTACATTATTATTTTTCTTTGTATATATAGGTTCTTTTCCTGGTGGATCAGTTGATTCAAACCCAACAAGAATCAGTCGTGGATCTTCGAGCTTAGGATTAATTTTTAATCCGTAGTCATTGGCAATGAGCATGAAATCAATTTCAATGAAGAACATCTTGACTTTGATCGTCTCTTTTTTTCCCCCATTTTTAGTGACTTCCATCTCAATAAACTTAGGGGTATGCTTAGTGCATTGATGATATTTTGAATCAAAAAGTCGGTTAGAATTATACTGAATTGGTTCATTTATAATTGGCTGAGGTGGTGTTGGTCGCGGTATTGGAGAAACATGAATACAACCACCTCCGGTACAACCAATTGTCTGGCAAATACCATAAGTATAATTCGGTCCAGGTAAGTAGATCGGTTCTGGATTCTGGCAACCTGGTCCAGGAGCGGGATTTGTTTCACCAATCCAAAAGGTTCCGACATCAATCAAACCACAAACACAAGGATGAACCTTGGGGGCACAAGGTACGCAAGGTACACAGCGTCTCACATGTTTCCAGCGCTTCTTCTTGGCAAAGAGCGAACTGCTGAATAACACAAAAAAACAGAGGCTGATACACAAACAACGTTTCATGACTTTCTCCATAAAAACTAAGCATAGAGGATAGGGGCGATATTTACGCTTAGAACGCCCCGGAAAGAAAGGGAGCCACGCTCCCAACATTTGTGATAGAGTTTTTCTGACTTGCTCTGAGAATGAGCATTTTAGCGTGTGAGATTGAGAGAGTAGTTTAGCGGTTTTGTTAAAACTCTCCGACAGGATAGCCATCGTCGCGGACAGCCAGTCGCTTCAATGTGGTCAGATTGATATTTTCACTGACGAAACGAGCTGAACCATCTGCCAATAAGACCATGACTCCCCCTTCATGAGCAGACGCAAGGGGGTTGTTGGGGCCGTGGTTATTACGTATGCCTGGTTGATCATAGTTTGAGTTAGGCGAATAGCGAATCGTTGTAATGTTGTAACAAGGAGGAGGGAAGGCCAGGTTCGTCGGTTCATAATTGGGAGGTGTATCTTTTCCGAATGTACCTGTGATCCAACTCATTGGATATGCCCCTCCCACATGTTGCTTATCTCTGTTATCGTCAAGAATAAAGTTGGACGCTTCGCCTACCACGATCATATTGGATGTACCATCAGAGATGTCTCGTAGTTTTATATTCGCATTGGGAATCAAAATTCCATCTGCTGAGAGAATCCCATCGGGAGGGCTGATCGGACTACAGCAAAAAGAAATTCGTTTGGCTGGAAATCCATCCTCATTGGAGGCACCTGAGATACCCACATAGGATGGCTGCATATGCATGTAAATTCCCATTGGATGAGTTTCTTCTAAAGGACTAGACGGACAACGCATTGCCTGGATGATCACCCCATCCAATAATGGACCATTCTTTACCCACGAAAAAAAAGGAAAACCATTCTGAATTGAATCATGATCGAATTGCTGATAAAGATTCCCTTGATCAAGCGCCGGCAACAAACCAGGCCAGAACGAGAGGCCAAATCCATTTTGAGACCGTGCACCGATAGGAAATGAATAATGAGCGTCATGATAATTATGTAGCGCAAGGCCAATTTGTTTGAGATTGTTTCTGCATTGAGTGCGTCTGGCTGCTTCGCGGGCCTGCATGACTGCTGGTAAGAGCAGAGCAATTAGTAAGGCGATGATGGAAATGCTCACGAGCAGCTCTATCAGAGTGAATGCGCGTGGAGGTCTGGTAATCTTCAACATTTGAGTGGCCCTTTTGTTGAGAATCAGGATGAGGCACTTGGTGTAGTTGTACGGATGAATCCAGTTTAAGAAATTATGTTTAGTATTCAACAAAATACTTGTAAATTTGTTTTTTGGTGCAAAATGTTTTCTTTGAGGTCGATAATCTGTTTTCTCAGGTTTTCATTGCTTCGTTTTTCTAAGTGATAAACCGCAGAGAGATCTGGTTCATGGTCAGTAAGAATCATGAATCTTAAGATGTTTTGTTTTTTTGTAAGTGTAATTTTGTTTGCAATGGATGTTTGTGGATTAGCTTGGTTGTTCTCTTTTTACCTTCGTTTCAACGGGTAAAACTCAGGTAGTAAACGTGTATGCTATGCAGCTACCTGGGTTTGCTTGGCATTAAGTAAACGGGATTGAAAAGTGGTACTGTAAATCGGGACATTGTGAATCAGAAATAATTGATTGCTATGGTAGGCTCTCTTTACTTCCTGGAGACGGTCGCCAAAATTAGTAGTCATGCAACAGCATTCACTCAGTCGAAATTTCCAAGTCCGTTTTGTAATTGAAAGCTACAGCTGGTTTCAGAAGATGAGCCCAGAGACGTCACTTTGGCAATCTGATTCTCAGCCTCAATTTGAAACTTGATTCTCGCCTGTCCGGCCAATCTTGAAAAACTGCGTGAGAAGGTCTGATCTGCAGTTGATTTTGTTTGCGAAACATGATTGTATATAATATATAATCATGGCGTTTGAGTATGATCTTGCGATAGAATCAATGTCATGATTTGCGATTCATGGAGAGAGCTATTACGTCTAAGTAGTTGATTACAAAAAACAAATGTGCTTTTGGATACATCACGATGAAACGACGACTTCTGGTAATTTTGGGATTATGCATTACTGTCATGATGCCCCTGAGCCGTCCGCTTCTGGCAGCTGATGCTGACTTGAAAAAAGAAGCTTTCTTCGAAAAACGAATCCGACCGTTATTGATTAACCAGTGTTATGACTGTCACAGTGAGGATTCTGTCGAGAGCGGATTTCGCGTCGATTCCCTGTCGACATTAGTCAAAGGGGGAGAGCGGGGGCCGTCTGTCGTCATCGGGAAGCCCGAGCAGAGCCTGTTGATTAGCGCTGTAAACCATAGCGGCCAATTACATATGCCGCCTAAAGATAAGTTGTCTCAAAAAGAGATCAGCGATTTGACCGAATGGATTCGGCTGGGAGCCTACTGGCCGAACTCAAAACCGATTGTACAATCCACAGACGGAAATCCCGAGGGGCCGCTTTTCACTGAGCAGGAGAAAGCCTTCTGGGCCTTTCAACCACCTCAAACGCCAGATCTTCCACGGGTTAAACAATCCGAGTGGGTTCAGAACCCGATTGACACTTTTGTTTTATCGAGGTTGGAACAGAAGGGATATTCGCCCGCTCTTCCTGCAGAGAAGCAGAACCTGATTCGCCGCGCCACTTTTGACTTGATTGGTTTGCCGCCCACGCGAAAAGAAATCGACGATTTTGTCAAAGATGATTCTCCGGATGCTTTTGCTAAGGTGATAAACCGGCTACTGGAATCGCCCCGCTACGGAGAACGCTGGGGCCGGCACTGGCTGGATGTGGCGCGGTATGCTGACTCAAATGGACTCGACGAAAACCTGTCCTATGCGAACGCATTTCGATTCCGTGATTATGTGATTGCTGCATTCAATAAAGATAAGCCTTTTGATCAGTTCGTCCAGGAACAATTGGCCGGAGATATTCTGGCTGAGCAGGTCAATGATGACAGCCGTGTCGAGAAAATTACTGCGACCGGCTTTCTCTCGATCGGAGCCAAGATGTTGGCGGAAGACGATCAAACCAAGATGCAGATGGATATTATTGACGAGCAACTGGATACCGTCGGCCGTACCTTCATGGGGCTGACCATGGGGTGTGCCCGCTGTCATACTCATAAATTCGATCCGATTCCGATTGAAGATTATTACTCGCTGGCGGGCATCTTCAAAAGCACAAAGACAATGGAAAACTTCAAAGTGGTTGCCCGTTGGCAGGAACGGACTCTGGCCAGTCCTGAAGAGATTCAAGTGCTGGAGCAACATAAAAAACAGATTGCCGACCTGGACTCGAAGATTCTAGCTGTAGTGAAACGATCCGATGAACAATTACTGACGGAAGAGCGAAAACGAGTATCCGATTATTTATTGGCGGCTGAGATTAAAAAACACGCTGATCAATTGATGCAGGGAACAAAACCGATCGGCGAAACGCGGGAACCCAATTCGTCGGATTCTGCTCTGATTGTGGAAGCAGAAAACTATCAGACGGGCAATGTGAAAAAATCCCTGACCGGTTACGGCGAGGGGATTGGAGTCATTTATAATAACGGAATGCTGCCTAATATCGCGGAATATGAAATTGAACTGCCGAAAACGGGGCGATATCAATTCGAAATTCGTTATGCAGCTGCGGCGGCACGGCCGGTTCAGCTTTTGATTAATGGTCAATTAGTCAAAAATAATGCGGCAGGAGAAGTTACCGGAAGCTGGTATCCCAAGTCACAGCAATGGAAGGTAGAAGGTTTCTACGAGTTCACTAAAGGAAAAAATAAGATTCGTCTGGAAAGTAAGATTCCCTTTCCGCATATTGATAAGTTATTGATTGCAGCGCCTCGGGAACCTTCCAAGAAAGAGCAGAACTTCATCGCCGATGTTGCGACTCCCGAGAGTAAACTCATTGGCAGTATCACAGCACAGTGGGCCGACTATCTGACGAAAGTTGCAGAGGAGAAGACATCTCCCTTTTTCGTATGGAATGAACTTGTACGTACGGGCAAGACGCCAGAAACGCTCGGCCCTCTCTACCAGCGATTTCAAAATTTGAATGATTTGCCTGGAGAGCAGCGACTGAAACAGGCTGCTCAGCTTTACGGGGCTTTGTTTACAGAAGTCGAGCAAGAGTGGCAGGCTTATCTGAAAACGGACGCAGGCAAAAAAGCGAAATCACTGCCGGATGCTGAGCGGGAGGCGATTCGTAACGTACTGTATGATCCCAAAGGGCCGTTTGCGTTACCTGCGGACCGCGAAAATTATTATGCTGCCACAAGTAAAACAAAGCTTACAGAAAAAAGAGCCACCCGGAAAGAACTGGAAAAAACACTGCCTCAATATCCGACAGCGATGGCCGTTTCAGAGCAAAAGCCAGAAAACGTCAAAGTGCATCTGCGGGGAAGTCACTTCACGCTGGGGAAAGAAGTCCCTCGTCAGTTTCTGCAAATTATTGAGGGAGAGAATCAGCGGCCCATCAATGATCAACAGAGCGGGCGTCTGCAGTTAGCCCAGTGGTTAACCAGCGGTCAGCATCCTTTAACGGCACGTGTGATGGTGAATCGACTTTGGCGCTGGCATTTTGGAACAGGACTGGTGCGAACGCCTGATAATTTTGGGAAACTGGGAGAGCGTCCGACACATCCACAGCTGCTGGACTGGCTGGCGGTTCAATTTGTTGAGAATGGTTGGTCGATCAAGTCGATGCATCGTTTAATCATGCTGTCTGCGACTTATCAGATGAGTACGAAGTATAATGCGGAACTAGCAGCCGTTGATCCCGAGAATCGTTTATTCTGGCGGATGAATCGCAGACGGCTGGAAGCGGAAGCGATTCGCGATTCCATTTTGGCCGTGTGTGGAAAAATCGACTATGAAATGGGAGGCTCACTGTTGAGCGTCGAGAACCGGAAGTATGTGACAAGTACCAGTAATGTCAATCCGGTGGTTTATCAGACCAATCGTCGCTCTGTATATTTACCGATTGTGAGAAGTGCCTTATATGAAGTACTGCAGGCTTTTGATTTTGCTGATCCGAGTGTTCTCTCTGGCGACCGTACGCATACCACGGTGGCACCACAGGCACTCTTCATGATGAACAGTGAATTCGTAATGCAGAATACAATGGACCTGGCCAACCAGATTATGCATGAGACACACTTGGATAATCCTGCCAGGGTAAATCGAATTTATGAGAAAATATTCAGCCGTCCTGCGACAGTGATGGAAACGTCTCGGGCGCTGAATTATGTCGGACAATATAGACAGAAATTGAATTCGTTAGAGATGTCGGACGAGGAAAAAGAGCAGCGAACCTGGCAGAGTTTGTGTCGGGTTTTGATTGCCTCCAATGAATTTCTGTTTGTGGATTAGAGGTTGAGCCAACGCAGAGATTGAAGGTTTGTTTTGAATGGGAATTCGCATGAATCGATGGAAGACAAATAACGGACACACGGTGATCTCGCGTCGGGAGATGCTGCGCAGAAGTTCTGCCGGCTTTGGTAGCCTTGCTTTAGCTGCTTTATTGGGAAGTGATGGTCAGGCTGCGCAACAGAAAGTCGTCCAGCAGCCGCATTTCGCTCCGAAGGCCAAGCGTGTCATCTTTCTGTTTATGCACGGCGGCCCTTCGCATATGGATACTTTTGATTATAAGCCCCAATTACAGAAAGATAGTGGCAAGCCACTTCCGTTTGACAAGCCTCGTGTTTTCTCTGCAACGACTGGTAACTTGCTGGGATCACCGTGGAAGTTCAAGCAGCATGGTGAGAGTGGTGCCTGGGTGAGTGAAGTGTTTCCGCATGTGGCGGGTTGCGTTGATGATATGTGTATTATCAATTCGATGTATGGTTCTAACTCCCGTCACGGGGGAGCACTGTTGGAATTGCATACGGGCAGTGATACTTTTGTTCGCCCCAGCATGGGATCCTGGATCACCTACGGTTTGGGATCTGAGAATCGGGACTTGCCTGGTTTTATTACCGTCTGTCCGACGTTGACTCATGGCGGCGTGAATGCCTACAGCTCCTCTTTCCTGCCTGCAGATTATCAGGGGACGCCCATCGGAAATGCCAGTATTCCGGCTGACCGCGCACTGATTCCATTTATTAAAAATAAAAGCGGCATTCCATTAGCTGTGCAACGCCAGGAATTGGATTTTATGCAGCAGATGAATCGGGAACATTTGGAACATTCCGGTCCCGATGCGGCACTTGAGGGGCGGATCAATTCCTTCGAGTTGGCTTATCGCATGCAGACGGCGGCGCCTGAACTACAGGATATCAGCGACGAATCTGAGACGACTCAGAAGATGTATGGTCTGGATAATGATGTTACGAAAAATTTCGGACGTCAATGTTTGATGGCACGTCGATTTGCAGAGCGGGGAGTGCGTTTCGTTCAAATTACACATAGTTACAAATGGGATCAACATGCTGGCTTAAAAACGGCGATTCCCCGAAATGCGATGGAAGTTGATCAGCCAATCGCAGCCTTGCTCAAAGATTTGAAATCGCGTGGTCTACTGGAAGATACGTTGGTTCTTTGGGGAGGAGAATTCGGCAGGACACCTGTCAGCCAGGGTAATGATGGTCGTGATCATAATCCGCAAGGTTATACGATGTGGATGGCAGGAGGTGGCGTCAAAGGGGGATTGCAGTATGGTGCTACCGATGACTATGGATATTATGCTGTTAAAAACAAGGTTCACATCCACGATCTGCATGCCAGCATTTTACATTTATTGGGGATGGATCATAAAAAGCTGACCTATCAGTTTGCCGGCCGTGATTTCCGATTAACGGACGTGCACGGCGAGGTGATGTATGACCTGTTTGCCTGATTCCTTTCTGTTAGTGAAATGACAATTTTAATAGAGGTGCCCTTTTGCCACAAATTCAAGTGAAGAGTGCTCTGGTTGAAGCCGATGCATTGCGGGATTTTTGTTTTCAGTTACTCGCACATGCCAATTTAAGACAAGCGGATGCGGAGCTGGTAGCGGACTCTTTGGTGGAATCAAACTTGCGCGGCATCGACTCGCATGGGGTCGCACGATTACCGCATTATCTGGAACGGATTCGTCAGCAGAGCATCAATGCCCGTCCTGAAATGCAATGGGAGCAACTGGGAACGGCAGCTGGCCGCGTTGACGGGGATCACGGACTGGGGCAACTGGCGATGGTTAAAGCTGCCGACCATGCGATTGAACTGGCCCGCGATTCCGGAGCAGGCTGGGTTTCGGTCTGTAACTCTTCACATTGCGGCGCACTGGCGTATTATGGGTTAAGGATGGCTCAAGCTGGCATGATTGGTTTTGCTTTTACGCACGTCGACCCGATGGTCACACCACACGGAGCACGAGAACCGTTTTGCGGGACGAACCCGATTTGTATCACAGCACCGGGAAAAAAAGGGAAATCACTTTGTCTGGATATGGCAACGAGTATTACACCTTGGAACACGATTGCCAATGCCGCGACGGAAGGGGTTTCCATTCCAGAAGACTGGGCTTTGGACTCGAATGGGCAGGGAACTACTGATCCGAATGAAGTCGTTGCGTTGTTTCCGTTCGGTGGATTCAAAGGCTCGGGCTTGGGGTTGATGATCGACGTTTTGTGCGCGCTTCTGGGGGGCGCACCGATTGGACCTGACATTCCCAAAATGTACGGCGACCTTTCTCAAAGACGATTGCTGGGAGGCTTGGTCGGCGCGATTGATATCAGCCGGTTCACTTCTGTCGATTCATTTCAGGAACGGATTACAGAGATGATTCAGCGCTGGGGTGGGTTGCAGCCACTTCACAAAGACGGGAAAGTCTATTATCCTGGTGAGCCAGAAGAGGTAGCGCGCTTGGAACGATTTAAAACTGGAATTCCCGTGGGGTGTCAGTTGATTAAGCAATTCAATCAAATGGCTCTACAATCTGGCCTGTCTCCTCTCGACGTTTCTGATTTGCATCCTGACGTGGATAATACTCTGGAAACTTCTCCTACCGAATCTCTGACTTGATTGAACATCTATGAACGGGCCATTCCTGTCGGCTGCCACCCAACTTAATATTTCATTACTCGATTCTGCAATCATTCTGGCGTATCTGATTTTGATCACCGGGTTGGGATTGTACGTCGGCCGCAAGCAAAAGCAGACTGTCGATGGCTATTTCCTCGCGGGACGTTCCCTCAAATGGCCTACAATTGGGTTGTCTTTATTTGCGACCAATATCTCGACAGTGCATTTGATTGGTCTCGCCGCAGACGGATATCGCGTAGGATTAGTCGTGGGGAACTTCGAGTGCCTGGCGGCATTCACATTGATCATCTTAGGGCTGGTATTTGCGCCAATCTATCATCGCAGTGGTGTGGTGACGCTCCCCGATTTTCTGGAACAACGTTTTAGCGCGGGGTCTCGGATCGTATTGGCGATCATGGGGGTTGTTGCGGCGTTGTTTATTCATATCGGCATGACCCTTTATGCCGGTTCCACTATCATGCATGAGTTCTTCGGGATTGATGTCTTTACCTCGGTGATCGTGATTTCTGCAATCACAACGTTGTATACCGTGATGGGGGGATTGAAGGCGGTCGTGATTACGGAGTCTATTCAAACAGTGCTGCTGATTATCGGGTCGATTGCAATCACCTGGTTTGCAGTGGGTGCTTTGAATGAGCAGGGAATCGATTCCTTTACCAAGCTCCGTGCAGCACTCCCGGAAAAGCACATGAGCATGCTGCATGAGAGCGGTGGCTTTTCCTGGTTCGCATTCGTTTTGGGATATCCGGTTCTGGGAATTTGGTACTGGTGTGCCGATCAGACCATCGTGCAGCGGGTTTTGGGTGCCGAGACCGAAAAGGATGCTCAGTTTGGACCGTTCTTTGCAGGCTTCATTAAAATTCTGCCATTGATGATTATGGTTTTTCCTGGAGTTCTCGCGTATGTCCTGTTTCAAGATCAAATTGGAGATAATCCCAATAGCGCGCTCCCCGTCTTAATCAGTCAACTGATTCCTGAAGGCCTGAAAGGCATGATTGCGGCTGGCTTGCTGGCAGCACTAATGAGTACGATTGCCGGTGCCTTGAACAGTACGGGGACGTTAATCAGTATCGACGTTGTGAAAAAACTCAAACCGGAAACAAGCGATGCACGTCTGGTGGTGGTGGGACGAATTACTGCAGTGGTCGTGATGATTCTGGCAATTGGCTGGTCAACAATGGGCAGCAAGTTCGAGAGCATATTTTCCGGGCTGAACAGCATGATTGCCTGTCTGGCTCCTCCGATTACGGTGGTCTTTATCTGGGGCGTTCTCTGGAAACGGGGAACGGCAAAAGCTTCACTGGTCACTTTGATCGTCGGCTCAATTTTAGGTGCGCTGACTTTTGCATTAGACTTCGGCTTTGGAATGATCACAAACGATTTAGGAATTCCCTTCATGCTGCAGGCATGGTGGCTGTTTGTGATTTGTTCGGTGGTCTTTGTGGTTGTCAGTCTACTCACACCACCGCCGACCGCTGATCAGATCGAAATGATGTGCTGGAAAAACCCGTTGAAAGAAATTGTATTTCACAAACTTACCGGCGTGACCGACCCGCGCCTGATTGCGTTACTGCTGGCGGGGATCATGTCTTCGATTTATATCACGTTTGCTTGAACGGGTAGAGCTCATAGGTGATTATTCCGGCTTCTGCTGTGCAGGCTTCAGCATCTTATCGATCAGCGGTTCGATATGTTTCTCGTATGTGAAACCTTCCTGACCATATTCGAGCGTTTCATTATCGAATCGTTTTTTCAGCTTGCCATCAGGACCGTAGACATAGGCTGCCGGGATCGCAGCCAGATTCAGGCTCTCGTAGAGTTTCTCATCAGGAGTGCTGGAAATCAGATTGACGATGTCTGCTTTCTGTTTGGAATAAAATTCCATGAGTTCTTCGCTATTGGATTCAGGAGGAGAATCCTTGCTCCCGATATAGTTCAGATTAAAAGAAACGCAGACCACTTTTTCCGGATACTTCTTTTGTAATGCGACCAGCTGCGGAAATTCGCGGAGACAAGGTTCGCACCACGTTGACCACAAATCTACAACGACAACTTTTCCCTTTTGTTTTTTGATGAATTCCTGTGCTTCTTCCCAGCTGGCGATTTCCGCCGTGACGCCGTCTTTCTCAAATGTTTTTGCGCCGGGAATAGCAGATTCTTTTTTATCGACCATTACCGAAGCCGTTTCAGAGGCTGCTTCGGTTTCAGGAGAAGTGGTGGGAGCGGGTGTGTTCTGACTGCAGCCGTGCAGCAGTATCAACGAGAATACAAAACAGATTGATTTTGCAGACATAAGAAAAGTCTTTCTGGTAGTTGTCTTAAACACGCTTAAGTAGATCACTTCGCTACTTTGACCATCCCTGCAGATTTTGCTTGGGGGACAGGGTCTTCAAAGGGAAGCGCCTTCAGGAATTCGACAAGGTCGGCGAGTTCCTGTTTCGAAAGCTGACTTGTGTTTCCGTGTTTGTTGTCATGATTATAAATGGTGAATACTTCCTCGAGCGATTCCGCTTTACCGTGATGCAGGTAGGGAGCCGTCCGATAGATGCCGAGCAACGTCGGCGTGTCGTACGCGGGTCCCGTCTTCTCACCAGGGTTATCAACGGCAGTCCCTACATCATGTCGAATAATATTCTCTGTGGGAACGGAGTCTGTCAGAAAGGGACCACTATGACAAGTGGCGCATTTCGTTTGTTTTGATAAGAAGAGTTCGCGTCCCCGTTTCGCAGCTGAGTTGAGACCTTTTTTAGCATAAGGACTCATTGTAAAGTTATGTGTATTCGAATAAGCGGCCATCGCGTCCAGTGCCTGCGATAAGCCTTTGTTGGGGGCATCCAGTGAAGAATTGATTTTTCCTCTCACCAGTCCGTATCCCTGCATCAAAGGGCCGCGGATGGTGTGCTCGAAATCCTGCACTTCGTCTCGATCTGCTGACCAATGAATCGGATGCGTCCAGGCCATGCCGGCCAGTGATTGTGTGTTTCTTAAGCCTTCCGGATTATGCCAGGTTCTTCCATCAGACTGCCCGTCGGGATGACAGCTTGCACAGGAAATCCACAAACGGCTTGTCATAGGCTGCAGTGCCGTATAGAAGAGCTGTTTTCCCAGGAGAATTTCTTCTCCCAAGGGGTTCTCAGTCACATCAATTATCGCTTGGGGACGCAGTGTTTGCGTGTCGTAAGCAACGACGTTGAAGTCCAGTGCATTATAAACGTAAAAGGTGTTTCCATCGGGAGCAACCTGTACTGCGCGGGGATTATGTCCCAGTTTGATTGAATCGCGAAATGTTAATTCGCGGTAATCATCGTCGATCACATTGCAGACGTAGAGGTCGTCTGTCCCGGCAAATACGACAAAGAACGTTTTTCCATCTGGGGTGATTGCGGTGTCCCAGGGGTTGCATGTCACACGGGCTCCACGAAAGGAATCCATGGGGATCTTCCGTCTTCGTTTTCCTTCACTGGCTATGGTATCAACAATTGAGACAATGGGAAAAATCGAACCGGCACCGTGTGCTACAGTAATCCGTGAGCGAATATGAGGCAGATACGCCTTCGCCCGACGGGGATGTAATGTGATCTGACGAGAAAGATTGTCCGTACTTCCTCCTGGCCATTCATCAGTTGTTCGGCCGCTGGCGATATCAATCTGTCGAACCAGGGCGGTATAGTATTCGGTCGTAAAGAGGCTTTGATTGTCATTAGAAATTGCGATGCCGCGTAAATGACTTCCCGATGAAAATTCTCGTGTGACTTTTTTGGACTTTGGATCGATTTCCACAATCTGACCCGGATAATCGAGCGTAACGAAGATCCGGGAGCCGTCATTTGTGGAGACAACGCCATACGGTTCATCAAACACTTCTGTTTGACCCGTAATCTTGCCGGCGTCTGCATCGAGAAACACAACCCGGTCTTCGTCATAGACGGCGACCGCTAGCTGATGGCGGTTACCCAGAAACGTCACGCCTTCCGGATGTTTGCCGACTTTGATTTCACTTTGTTTTTTATTTGATGCCAGATCGACAATTGTGACCGTTCCACTGTCACGGTTCGAACAGGCAAGCAGTTTGCCGTCTGCGGAAATATCCATCAGACTGTTGGATTGACCGGCGTCAGCACGAGGTGATCCCATCAACAGGCAAATGAAACAGAGAACTGTCAGCTGTGGAAAATAACGAACGGACCTTGCACTGAGATACATTGAAACCCCTCTACGAAATGTGAAGATTCGTTTTGGCTTAACGCGGCGGGAAATAGAAACCCCGCTAACCGGTTCAGGAAAGCGGGGTCTACTCAATTGATAAGAGATCGTCTCAAATCGTTAGTTCAAGATTTTGGAAGTATCTTTAACGATTTTATTGATCTTGTCTTTTGACAGATCGCTCTTCTTCAAAGCGTGATTGACTTTCACTTTTCCTCCAACCCACATCAAAACTGTGACGTCGGCGTCTTTGGAAATTTTGTAAGAAGAAGGACCGGCTTCGCCTTCGAAGTTTGTCAAAGGTGTGTTCTTGATCTTTTTGCTGTCAGCGATTTTTTTAAGTGATGCACTGGATTTGTCAGCATCGTCAGTCAGGTGAACAACAAACGCTGCCATTTTCTGATTTCGGTTTGCGCCAACTTTGGCATCAATCTGGGCAATCAGATCCTGGACATCCCCATTCATTTCGCGTGCGAAGATGTTGACTACGGGACGGCCACCATAGCTGCAGCGATAGCAAAGTGACTTACCAGCGTTCGGGCCCGTACAATCATTGACTGTATATGCTCCAGGTCTTCCGCCTACTTCGATACCAGATTTCAGCTCTGCTGCAGAACTGAAAGAACTGGCTGCAACGAACATTAACGCAACTGAGAGTGTAAGCAGACTTTTCATGTATTTCTCCTTGATTTCCAATGCTTGACAAAAAATCCTGCAGGAGCAGGGGATACGTTAGTACTAACGTATCGGTGAATTTTAATGTGAGTGAATCGGGAGTGCAAACGATTTCGCACTTTTTCTTTGGGCTGCCGGAATCATATCTTCATGTGATCTTAATCAGTTCAGCGAACATCCTCGAAGTAAGATCTTATACATCAAGGCCTTTCCCAGATAGCGGGCAATATTTTCGAATCCTCTCCAAAAGTCTGTGAGACCACAAAACCACTGGCCTGAGAGGTATAAAAAATTCGTCCATTTGAAACGACCGCTCCTAGACACTCGCGAGAATCAATGGCAGGACCCGTTGAAACCAGCTTGCCGTTGTCAGACAAATCAATCATATCCATATTTGCTCCCAAGACGTAAGGCTCTGAGAGCGTAAATCGACAGCAGGCATAGTTGTGCCCAATACTGCTGAGGACCTTGCCCGTTTGATGATCAAAGACGTTGCCTTTTCCCCGTAACGCATTGGAGAAAATAAAGTCTTTGCCGACGGTCACGACATTCAGGGCCGACGTGACCGCATCCGATTGCCATACCAGCGATCCGTCTTTCGCATTCAGGCACCAGACAAATCGATCCTGTGTCTTTTCATTCGCACGATTATAACCGCCAATATAAATCCGGCCATCACGCGCACTCAGCGTACATTTCGAGGTGACATAATATTTGTTCGTCAGCCAGACGACCTTACCTGTTTGGGGATCGAGACAGGCGGTAATGCCGTTATTCTCGACGGGCAACCCACGTCGTCTGCGCTGGCTGCTGGCGTAACCAAAAAAGGTCGAGTAGTATAATTTGCCATCCAGAATGGCGATGCCACAATCGTTACCGCCACGTCCATATTCAGAGAAATCTTTTTCCCACACAATCTTGCCCGTATCCAGATCCCAGGCCCAGATTCGGGGACGGTGATCTTTGGGGTAATAAGGATTGTCATTCGAATAAATCCAGCTCATGACTTCACGTCCGTCTGGTTTGATCGCTGGTGTACCGCCGAACGTGAATGCCTTTTCTGTTCCCTGAGCAGCATATTCACCGGAACCGGAAGCATAGATTGCGATCTTACCATGCACGACCGGCGGAAACTGACGACTCCAACTAGGCGATCCGGTAAAGGGTGCCTCCCAGAGCAATTTTCCGGTAGCGGCATCCAGACAACGCATGCGTGACTTTTTGATGCCCGCCTGTGGAATCAATAGTTTTCCATCAATATAAAGAGGCGAGGTGAATGACAGATACACATCAGGCCAATAACGTCTCCATAACAGCCGCCCTGTATCCTGCTCGACAGCAATGATTTGTCCTTCGGCTGTATGTGTATAAAGTCGGCCACCACCACAGACGGGAAGATGTTTCACAGTCCCTTCCAGTCGGCGTGCCCAACGCATTCGCAAAGGTGGCTTCAGTCCCTGAGCATTCGCATTTGTTCCACCAAAGTCTCCATAGTTGGTATACCAGTCGTATTTCGAACTGGCCAAAGGGCCGGTGAGTGGACTACGGATTTTCCAGATCTCCAGATCCTGTTCTGGCAGAGCAACCTCAGTCTTTGGAGTAGTACCGTCTGCATTTAGCACATACAGATAACCATCCTCGCACGGAACATAAATCTTACCGTTGGCAATTGCGACCGGAGCCGTAATCGGCGCATCAAAGGCAGTCGTGAACGTGGTCGGCTTACCTCCCGCCAGAGGTACCACATAGAGCTTTCCATCGAGTCCACCATAAACAGCATGGTCACGCGTTATCACGGGCGAACAAACAGAAGCCGCTTCGCAGAGCACTTCGGTTTTCTCCTCACCAATCGCGTGCCGACATAAGCCGAGACCTGCTTCGGGGCGTACGCGATACACATCGTTCCCGCGGATACTGACAGAGGCAAAGCTGAGCAGGCCCGGATCGCGAATCGATGTTTGTGTCCCTTTAATATAGTCTGCTTGAATTTGGTCACCTTCCAGCCGCATCATTTCCACGCGACCGGCATTATCCCTTCGATGCCATTGCACATACACATTCCCCGCTGCATCAGCACTCTGGCCGAATGTCGCCGGGTATTCTGAACCGGCATATTTGGGGATCTCTCCCACGGCACGAAGTCGGGGCGTTTTTCCTGCATCATCCAGAAAAACAGTACGGCCTCCCGCCGGGATCACGATGCTATTCCCCGCCAGGCAGAGATCGCGCGAGCAGACAAAATGGTCTCGCCACGTCACGCGATCTTTACGATGGGCCAACCAGTCTGCGCCGCTCCAGCGATTCCCGTCGAACTTGACCACTTCTTTGACAAAGTCCCACGTCCAGGCGACTTCACCGTCCGGTTCGACTGCATATACCTGAGCGCCGAGTGTCGCAAAATAGACGCGGTTGTTATTGACAACGGGAGCCGAAAAAACAGGCTCGCGGCAGTCAATTTCTTTTACAACCGAGCCATCCTTAAGAGCAAGTACATAATAATAGCCGGCGGTTGTGCCAACATGCAGGTACTGATCGATAATCGCCGGTGAAGCGACATTGCTGCAGTTTCCCGTGCCTCCTTTGGTGACGAACTTCCACAGAATCTGATTCGTTTTCCCGTCAATTGCGAAGACCACTCCTGATCCATCTACGACGAACACTTTTCCATCGCTGATAACTGGAGAGGTGTAGATACCGTCCGTTAACGGAATTGCTGCTGCCAGAGACAACGGCGGCTGGATCGAAATATTTTCTACGTTTCCCGATCGCTGACCGTTTCCCTTCAATTGCAGCCAGTTTTCGTCTGCTTGTGCTGTCGTGCAGCACACAACAAGACTCATGGCTAGTGGAAACAATACAGAAGGCAGTCTGACTTTCTTCATCGGAATGAACTTTCTCAAGTTGCAGTTTTGAGGAAATATAGGAGGGCAACTCTTGTTACAAACAGGCGATTTCTTTGGCTCGACTGTTTGAGGTCGTCTGGTCAGCTTGGCAGGACCCATTTTACAGGGAATCAACATCCGATCATAAACCGAAAAAATTGGGGAAGCTACTATTTTAACATTATTTCGAAAATATCGCCGAAATAAATCTGTGCTGATGACTCAACAAAAAAACGGCTTCCACAGAGGAAGCCGTTTTTTTGTTGAGTCTTTACTGCTGTTACAACAACTTGGTAACAGCTTCACCATCGTGGGCCACCTTGAAGGGGCGGCCGTCGGGTGAGAAGATTTCTTTATCGAGTGGCAGGTTCAATGCTGTGGCAATCGTCGCATTGAAGTCGGCTGGTAATACGCCGTCTTCATCAACACTCTGACCACCTGCATCAGATTTACCATAGAAGTGGCCTCCTTTAATTCCGCCACCCATCAAGGCGGCAGAGAAGACACCAGGGTGATGATCGCGACCTGCATTTTTGTTGATCACAGGAGTACGACCGAATTCGGTCGTGAGGACCACAAGCGTCTCGTCGAGTAGACCAAGATCAGACAAATCTTTCAAAAGACTGCCCAATGCTTTATCCAGAATTCCTGCCCGCGTGGGCAGCGTGCGGTCTTCATAGATATCACGGTGCATATCCCAGCCGCCGAACGTGACTTCCACGCAGCGAACATCGTTCTGCACCAGACGGCGTGCCAGCATACAGCCTTGACCGAAGGAGTTTCGGCCGTACTTATCGCGGTCTTCTGCTTTCTCTTCGTTCAAGTCAAAGGCTTTGAGCTCATCACTGGAAAGCAGGCTGGTTGCCTGGGAATAGAAGTCCGTGTAAGCCAAGACATCTTTCGTCTTGAATTTGTTCTGAAACTTGCGATCGAATTTGTTGATCAGGTCCATTCGCTTTTCGAATGAATTGTCAGACAAGTAAGATGGAGATTTCGTGTTCTCCAGTCCGCGATTGGGGTCGCCAATCGGCAAGGGACTAAAAGAAGGATCCAGAAATCCGGCACTTGGGTGACGGGCGGGCGCACTAACCAGAACGGTATCGGGAAGATTTTGATTTTGACGCCCCTTGAAACGCTGAATCCACGGTCCCATTGAAGGATGACGGGTCGTCGCGATCTTTTTATAGCTGGTCCGCATCATGTATTCGCCCGGGCCATGAGCTCCGGTTTCCGTATACATGGAATTGATGACCGCCATTTTGTCAAACTCTTCAGCCAGCGTTGGCAGGAATTCACTGATCTTCGCACCGGGGACACTGGTCTTAATTGCCTTCGTTTCCCCTTGATTCTTATGACCTGGTTTCAAGTCAAACGTGTCCAGGTGTGACATCGCACCGGCCATATAAAGATAGATCAACCGCTTGGCCTTGCCACCTTTAGTCTTAGTGGGAGCCGCGTCAACCATTTGATTGAAAACCGGAAGCACGCTGACTCCCAATGCCGATTTCGCAGCATATTCAAGAAACTGCCGCCGACCCACTCCGTCGAGTTTTGAAAGGAGATCTCGCATTTACTGTGCCTTTTATATTTAAATTGGATTCGTTGTCATTTAATAACATCCCGACTCGTTTGTCGGGATGTTGGGGTTGATAAAGACTATTGAATGAATAGAAACTCGCGTGTATTCACGAGTGACCAGATGACATTTCCATAACCGGCCGGCCCATTCTTGTCAATTTCACCCATGGCAATCTTGGCCTCTTCGCTATCAGGATGTCGATTTAGAATTGTCATGAAAATGACATCGACACCATCTTTAACTGTTTTTTGTCCGACCACGTTATTGTAGATCGTCGAACCTTTTTCCAGCATCATATGTGTCACCGGGCCATTAAACATAAACAGGATCTGTGGCACAGAACCGGAATCAGAAGAAGCCGAGATCAGTTCACGATCCGATTGACCAAAGGTCCGCAGAAAGTGACTGGGTGAGACCGGGGAAGGAAGTTCCGAAGCACGCGCCAGTAATTGGCCTTTGTACTTATATTTCTTTTCCCGTTTATAACGCGTTTTGTCAATCTCGGCGCGTTTCTTTACATCAGCGTCCAGAACTTCCCGAGCCGTTGCCGTATTCAGGTTCACGGCGACAATCTCCGATTGTACATTCGAGGGCAATTCTCGATACTCTTCGGGATCGACAACAGCCAGGGTTAAGAAAGAATCCCAAGCCTGCTCCGCTGTCATCCGACGTAGAACCGGACCTGGAAAATGGTATTGTTCGGTCAAAGGAACGTCAGTTGTAGAAGCTTGTCGCTGATAGGTTTTCGTATTGAACAGAATCCGCAGGTATTCTTTCATATCGAAGTTGAGCCGTTTCATCTCGGATTCGAGATATTTCATCAGCTCCGGATTCTCTGCGACTGTGGAGTCCATCATGTCGTCCACAGGTTCAATCTGGCCGCGGCCGAACACCTGTGTCCACAGCCGATTGGAAATCGTCAGAGCAAAGCGGGGATTGTCTTTGGAAACCATCCAGCGGGCAAACGCCTGACGCGGTGCTTCTCCCTTTTTGATGTCAGCTGGTTTCCCAAAAATGGTTTTTGGTTGCACCACCGATTTCGGCTTGGCATCGGAATAAGCATAATCATGAGGCAGCTGAATCTTACGGTTAACCTGGTCAGTGACAACCATCATATTTACCCGGATCATCCGGTTGAATCGTCCCTGATTACGGCGTCGGTCTTTTTCTTCCTGACCCATCTCCTGGTATTCTTTTCGCAGACGTCTATTTGGGTCGCCGTTGGTGTAAAGATCTTTATTTCTGCCACTCGCGCGGGTTGAGGAGCCGAATGTAAAGGCCGCCATCTCGTAGAACTCTTTTTGCTTCCAGCGATCGAACGGATGATCGTGACATTGAGCACAGCCAATCCGCGTCCCCAGGAAGATACGAACGGTGTTATTCATATTGTCCAGAGGCATTCCGGAATCACGTTGCAGATATCCAGTAGCAGGGTTTTCCCAGATCAGCCCTTCAGCTGAGATCATTTCTTCGACCATTTTGTCCCAAGGCTTATTTTCTGCCAGAGACTGTTTAATCCACTGTCGATAAGGGCCGCCATCAACGTTGTTATTCAAGCGGTCGGTGTAACGTAAGACATCGGCCCAGTAATTGAAGTAGTGGCTGGCATAACCATCGCTGTCCAACAGGCGATCGATCAGCCGCTTACGTTTATCCGGATGACGTGATGCCAGGAAGTAACGGGTTTCCCGATAGGTGGGAATCGTTCCAGTGATATCCAGGTAGACGCGACGCAGGAATTGTTCATCCGTCGCCAGCGGATTGGGTTTCACTTTATGTTTTGAATAATTGGTTTCAACGAATTTATCAATTTTCTCGGCTGACTTTAGAGCCGCCGAAGATTTGACAGGACTAACCGGTTTGGATTTCACCATGAACCGTGGAGGCAGGGGTTCTTCTTTTTTCGGTGCCGCTTTTTTGGATGATTTTCTTCGTGGTGCCGCCTCAGAGTCGGGCAGGCATGAAAAAATGAGAAACGTTAAAACGACAGCACAACTTCCATACATTTTCCAGTGCCGCGTAAGTCCACCCGGGCAACTGACCTGTTTTCCTGACATGCAATAACTCCCACAGTCGTTCCTTGATTAATCAGATATGATCGAACACCAGACTATAGCAAAGATTATGGTCTGATCTCGCATCAATTTATTTTACACAAAATAGATCAGGAATGACTAATGCAAACTCGATTAATTTTATCTTAAGAGTTTGAAATTTGCGAAGAAAACAGGGTACAAACAGTAACTGTTCACTGAGAGATCAGTCTGCATTTCCTGTTATACAATTGTTATGAATTGGTTCGATATTCCTGACAATAATAACACCTCTTTTACTCCCTCAATCTCATTGTTTATTTGTGAAGAATTTTCAGTTCTTGACACATTCGTGACCCTGTCTAAGCTACGCCCAGTTGTGTGTCGCGCGCGAGAAAATGCTTTTTTCAGTAGAGCTCTTCTTCACCTGTTGATGTTGTCACTATAAAACCCTCTGGTTTGACGCAGTTCAGTATCTGAACAGTTTGAATATATGACGGATTATGACTGTCAAAATTGTGTCGTTCGACGCACATCGCACGCACATCGGACGTCATCGGTGTGCTTTCAGAATGCATTCGATGCCGTTTCAACCCATGATGGCGCTTGACTGAATGACGTCGTTCGCGAATATAAACCGCGACCGAAGCGAACATGAGAAAAGAAATACAGAATAGAATCGACATCAGCAACCTCGACAAATTTAGCATCCTTGTTTCCAGCAGCCTCCCTCTGACGGCAACGACAGTCTGCGTTCCCTGAAACAGGAGACGACAGCTCAGGCCGACATATTCTACTCGATAGCCAGCTTCGCGTTGTAAATGAAAATCGAGTAGTAGTGATGAAGTGAAAGCAACTGATGAAATCGTCTGGTTCTTTATTAATTTAGCGATTTTTATCAGGAGTGGAGCCGAATGAAATTCGGGCCGAGCGCAGCGAGCAGGAAATCTCAGAGTGACCGTGCTATGAAGTGAAAATGTCAGTTTCGCTGTCAACGGATCAGTCACACGACGTCGTATTTCGGAATTTTCAGTCACTTTCCTCATCCTTTCCTTCATACTGCCCCTGCCAGTTCTCTATAATAAATGAAACTTAGATAATCGGGACGCTCAAACACGCCCTCATCATGCCTCAAGAGACCTCAACAGGATCCTTCCATGCCGCTGTTTTCCTCTATGAAACAGATTCGTCTGACATTCGTACTAACTGCTGTATTCTCCGTGTTCCTGATCAGTCTGACGGTCACGGCAATCTCTGCAGATAAAACGGACGAATCAAAACCCAAGGTCGATTATTCAACCGAGATGCCTCGTATCCTGCCACGAACACCGGCCGAAGCGTTGAAGTCATTCAAGCTCCATGATGATTTTCAAATCGAACTCGTCGCGGCTGAACCGTTGGTCCGTGATCCGGTCGCCATGTGTTTTGATGAACGGGGGCGTGCTTACGTCATTGAAATGCCCGAGTACAACGACGCCAAGAAAGAAGGCTACAGTTCGGTCAAACTCCTGGAAGACACGAACGGCGATGGCAAATATGACAAGAGTTTTCCTTTTCTGACGGATATGACACTGCCCACTGCGGTTTGCAGTTACAAAGGAGGCGTCTTCGTCGGAGCACCTCCCTATGTTTATTACTGTAAAGACACAGACGGCGATCGCAAAGCCGATGTTCGCGAAATCGTGATGACTGGCTTCGGACGCGACAAAGGGGACGAAGGCATGGTCAATTCGTTCCGCTGGGGCCTCGATAACAAAATTCATTTTTCCACAGGCACTGATGGGGGTGTGATTACAGTTGCCGCCGATAAACAGAAGCGAAAGTACAACACCCGGGGCCGTGGCGTGATTCTCGATCCCGAAACCCGTACGATCGAACTCACTACAGGCGGCGGTCAGCATGGTATGAGTCTGGGAATTTGGAATCGCAACTTCGTATGCTCGAACGGTATTCCCATGCAGGTTCTGATGTACGATGACCGCTATATTGCCCGCAATCCTTATCTGGCACCACCCGCAGCCCCTGTTTCGATTGCCCCCGGTGGCAAATTTACGAAGCTGTTACGCATCAGCCAGATCGAACCCTGGCGGATTCTACGAACTCGCCTTCGCGCCCAGAGTGCGAAAGGGGATTATGAAAAAGGGAATCCGTCCGGTTACTTCACAGCGGCCACCGGTGTCACCGTGTATCGAGGAGACGCCTGGCCTGAAGAATTTCAAGGCAATATCTTCGTCGGCGAGCCTGCAAATAACCTGGTCTATCGCGCGGCTCCCAAGCCGAATGGATTATCGCTGGTTGCGCCACGTGCCGATCAGGACGCCGAGTTCCTCGCATCAACCGACGTCTGGTTCCGCCCGGTACAGTTTGAAAATGGACCAGATGGAGCCTTGTATGTTCTGGATATGTACCGCGAGTTGATCGAAGGTGCCCCCTTCATTCCAGAAGAAATTCTGAAACACATCAATCCAGTCGGAGGGCAAGATAAAGGACGCATCTATCGCATCGTTCCTAAAGGATTTCAACAGCCGTCGCTTCCCGATTACGGAAAACTTTCGTCAAAGGAACTGGTTGCGTTACTGGAAAGTGGCAATGGCTGGACCCGGGATACCGCCCAGCGCCTGTTGTTCGAACGCCAGGACACATCGGTCAGTAATGATTTAATACAACTGGCAAGATCATCCAGCAAGCCGATTACCCGGGCGACCGCACTCTGGTCACTGCAGGGGACGAAGTCATTAGACGAAGGAACACTGCTCAAAGGGCTCAGCGACGAGAGTTTTCAAGTCAGAAAACAAGCATTACAAATCGCAGAACAGTATGCGCATTCGCCAATGATTCAAAAACAGATGCTGGTACTGGCTAACGATCCGTCTTTAGAAGTTCAGTATCAGACTGCTTTTTCCCTAGGCGCCTTCAATTCAACAGTGCGCAATCAGGCACTCGCCAATCTGCTGGCACGCCATGTTGAGAATCGTTGGATGCGGATGGCCGTTCAGAGTTCGCTGAATCAGGGAGCGGGCGAAGTCTTTGAACTCCTCACGAAGAATCCAACTTTGATCAAACAGAAACCGGCTCGCGCGTTTCTCGTCGCGCTGGCGGTACAGATCGGAGCCCAGAAGGAAGCAGGGGACGTCAAGCGGTTCCTGGCAGCACTGGAATCGATGCCGAAAACAGATCAGAAATTAGCCGAAATCTTGTTCAGAAATTTACTCTCACGCGCTTCGGGAACAACCAAAAGTGTGATCGCCCAATCAACCAGCGCCCATACCGCCAGGCTGCTCAAGGGGATGATGCAAACCGCTATCCAGCAGGCAACCAATGCCAAACTGCCCGTCAAAGCACGCGTCGATGCCATTCCCACATTGAGTATCGGAAAATTTGATGATACGCAGGATGTATTCGAAGAACTGCTTACCGTGCAGCAACCTCTGCCAGTCCGCCAACGTGCGATCACGGCGCTCGGGTTGATCAATGATCCCCGTGTTGCCGAAATGCTCATCGAAGCCTGGCCCAGCTTGAGTCCGCAGTTACGAATGAGCGCCGTCGAAACACTGTTTTCCCGCAAGCCCTGGCTGCTGAGCTTATTGGGAGCGATCGAGGCCGGAAAGATTAACCCCGGCGATATCAGCCCCGAACGAGTACAACTGCTGAAAAAGAATCAGGACAGCAAGATCAAAAAACAGGCCGAAGCGCTGTTTCATAACCAACGTTTGACCGGTCGCTCCGAGATCGTCAAAGAATATCAGGCCGCCCTCAAGCTCAAGGGAGATCCCGCGAACGGGAAGCATGTATTCAAGAAAGCCTGCTCTGCCTGCCATCGCCTGGAAAATGTCGGCGTACAACTCGGAGCCGACTTGAAAGCAATCAAAGACCGCGGAACCGAAGCGGTCCTGCTCAATATTCTTGATCCAAACCGGGAAGTGAAACCGCAGTATGTGACGTATCTACTTGTTACCACTCAAGGCAGGACTATCACAGGATTGATCAAAGAGGAAAATGCCAACAGCATCACCATCGCCCGCGCTGATGGAACCAAAGACACGGTGCTCCGCATCGACATCGATGAATTGATCAGTTCAAGGCTCTCCTTCATGCCCGAAGGGCTGGAAAAACAGATCAACAAACAGGAAATGGCCGACTTACTCGCTTATCTGAATGCGAGCAAATAAAGGCGATTCAGCTGAGTCGTTTGAAGGTGATTCTTGGGGAGGTCTGAATTGAATTCGGACTTTCCCGCTTTTGCCAAAGACAAACAAAAAGACAAACAAGTCGTCTTGTCCCTATGCCCATGAGCACGACGGAAAACTCTACGTCGTGTATTCCATCGGTAAAGAAGATTGTGGCCTGTCGATTCTGCCTGTTGATTCAATGCAGGTTCCTGCTGTTTCTAATTCAGGGGAGTAAGCGGAAGCACTTTCTTTTCTCGGTCTTGGTGAGATACGCCGCTTAAAGTCTTTGAGATTCCCAGATCGAAGATGTACGGTCTGAGGTGCGCGAATTTGGTTCCAGAAGATTTCGCGAAATTTCGAAATGGTCTGCTTGTCAAAGATCCCTGCTGCTCTAAGGTTCTTGTAACTGAACTGTAGTGGCCACTCATGTTTCAGCGAATACTTTAGTAACCGAGTCAATTACCTCCACACATCCAAGGAGCCAGTTTGATGAAACATTTATTGAAACAGACAGCGGCATTGGCAGCCGTTTCCGCTGTTTTGTTAACGGCCACTTTAACACATGCTGCTGAGAAAAAAGACATCGTTGATACGGCCGTTGCCGCCGGTTCTTTCAAGACACTGGCTGCCGCGCTCGGTGCCGCTGATTTGGTAGAAGCTCTCAAGGGCGAAGGGCCGTTTACGGTTTTCGCTCCCACCGATGCGGCATTCCAGAAACTGCCGGCAGGGACCGTGGAGACTCTGCTTAAGCCGGAGAATAAAGACCAGCTGATCGCGATCCTCACCTATCATGTCGTGCAGGGGAAAGTCGCTGCCAAAGATGTCGTAAAATTGAAAGGCGCAAAGACTCTAAATGGTCAGCGAGCCGACATTCAGACTCAGGACGGCAAAGTCAAAGTAGATGGAGCCACCGTGGAAGCGGTTGACATACAATGTTCAAACGGCATCATCCATGTGATTGACGCTGTGATACTTCCCAGTGATAAAAATATTGTGGTGACTGCCTCTGAAGCAGAAAAATTTAAGACACTACTCGCAGCAGCTCAAGCAGCCGGTCTGGCAGAAGTACTAGCCAGCAAAGGGCCTTTTACCGTCTTTGCTCCGACCGATGCAGCCTTTGCAAAACTTCAGGAAGGCACCGTCGCCAGTCTTTTGAAACCTGAGAATAAAGAGAAGCTGGCGGCCATTTTGAAGTACCATGTCGTTGCAGGACGCGTTTATTCCGAAGACGCTCTCGCTGCCGGTAAAGCGAAGACTCTCCAAGGTAAGAAAGTCAAAATCAGCGTCTTAAATGGTGTCGCTAAAGTGAATGGCGCCAAGTTAATTGCGACAGACATTGATGCCTCCAATGGAGTCATTCACGTGATTGACAGCGTGCTCATACCTCCCGATGACAAAAAAATCAGTGCCTCGGAAGCGTGTGAGAAAATCAAACACACAGTCACACGCGGGTCAAATTTGTATAATTGCGGTCACTACGGTGAAACAACAATGTTATACAAAAAAACAATGCAAACCATGTTGAATAGCGTAGATAATATGCCGGAAGAAATTCGCGTAAATATGAAGCGGGCACTAACCCACTCTGGGAAAATGCACTGCGCTTCACAGCAGGCATGGACTCTGAGGCATGCATTGGATCATGCTTACATGAAAATGTCGGCTCTCTAAAATTAAAGTCTCTTCTCTTCTGAACTCCCGTAGTCATGGTGTAGGCTGCGGGAGTTTTTTCAATCACAGGCGGATATTGAGTTCAATCAATATTCGAAATCAGCGCCTGGATAGAGACCTCAAGTTTTCCGGTCCGAAACATCGCCACAATCGCCACGTGCTCGTAATAAATTTTCATCGGATCATGGGGTTTCTGGAATCCTTCCAGGAAGTGACGCCGTAATCGGGAGACGAGTGTGATCCAGATCGACATCAAACCCTGTTCCGATGATTTCGCGACGATTGACTGATGAAACTTGATATCCAGCTCGGCAAGTTGGACATAGTCATGGGTTTCACAGGCGGTTTTCATTTCTTCCAGAATGGAATCCCATTCTGCGAAATCGGATTCATCCAAGTTAGCGAAGATCGATTTCAAGGCAAACGATTCTACTGTCTGCCTCAGCGGAATGACTAGCTCCTGCATGGAATCGGATGAGGACGGTGCCACGCGGACTCCGCAATTGGGTTTCGACTCAACCATGCCCTCGTGAGCCAGTTGCTTTAAGGCTTCTCGAATGGGAGCCCGGCTGACCTGGAACCGTTCTGCTAAATTCACCTCACGTAACGGCAGGCCTTCCTGGATTCGCCCCGTAATGATTTCCATCCGTAGCTGGTCAACGATCTCTTGTTTCTGGTTCTGGACTAACTCGGTTTGACTCATAAAGGCACCAGTAAATAATCTGTGACAGGGGGCTGTTTTAGATCTCAATTTGCATAATTGTAAACAATATGGTGCTGGGAATCCAGTATGAGTTCTGAAGAATAAGAAGCAGTCCTGGCAGGGTAACCTCTTTTTTTTAGCAGATAAGTTGAGGTGTTCTTGGTTTTGTGACCTGATGGTGAAGATGAGAGGTTTTAGATATTGTATGCAATCAGTGGGTCGCTATGTTGACACACGACTGGTCTTCCACCAGACTAAAAGAGACGGTGTCCTATTGGATTTCGGGAAATAGATCGTGCTTGATTGGTTTGGCTATGGAGAAACTAAGATGACTGTTCCGTTCACTTTGTCCCCTGAAAGTGGCTCAACAAACCGTGGTTATAAGTTGCTGGCTCTGTTGTTATCGAGTCTTAGTTGCTGCTTTGCTTCCACTCTCACCGCGGCAGAGCAACCATCGAATGCGGGAAACCGTCTGGTCTATCTCGATCAGGATGATCCTTATTATGTCTCGCAGAATTTTCCGAAATTGGTCACGCCCCAATGGTATGGCGACACAAAAGTCAAAGCGGTCTGCGTGCTTGCCATTGACGACATGCGCGACATTCAGAAGTACGAAGCCTATCTGCGTCCGATTCTGGAACGGCTCAAAGAAATCAACGGTCGTGCCGGTGCGAGCATTATGACGTGCCGGGTAAATCCGGAAGATCCCCATTTGCAAAAGTGGATCAAAGAAGGGGTGAGTATTGAGGTTCATACTTATGACCATCCCTGTCCTTTATTAAAGGATCGCGACTTCGCAAAAGCCAAGGGGACCGTTGATCGTTGTGTTGATTTACTGAATGAGATTCCCAACAGCCAGCCTGTTGCCTACCGCATGCCTTGCTGTGATTCATTGAATACGGTGAGCCCGCGGTTTTTTACCGAGATTTTCAATCGCCGGTCTCCCCAGGGAAACTTTCTGCAGATCGATACCTCGGTATTTCATGTGTTCACAGCCAATGATCCGGAACTTCCAAAAGAATACGTGATTGATCCCGATGGGCAGGGCAAAATTGAAAAATACGTTCCCACTGATCGCGGCTTTGTAAATACGATTTTCGATTACCCCTATCCCTACCCGATCTCGCGACTCTGCTGGGAGTTTTCCTGCGTGACTCCCAGTGACTGGTCGGCTCAGCATCGGCAAAAGCCGTTCAATCCACTGACTGTGAAGGACTGGACCGCCGTTCTGGATGCCACCGTGGTGAAGCAGGGAACCTTCAATCTGGTCTATCACCCGCACGGCTGGATCAGCAACGAGCAGGTTATCAAACTGATTGATCATGCTGTTGAGAAGCATGGTTCCGCGGTGCAGTTCCTCTCGTTTCAGGATGTGCTCAAGCGGATGAATCAAAACCTCCTGGCAGGTCAGCCATTACGAAATGCACGCGGTGCTGATAACGGCGTGCGATTGCTGGACTTGAACAACGATGGGTTTATGGATGTCGTGATTGGAAATGAAAGCGTTCAGAGAACCCGCATCTGGAATCCAAAACAGCAGACCTGGACAGAATCAAGTTTTCCCACACGTCTGGTTTCCCAGCCTGATGCCGCAGGAAAGCAGGCCACACGTGGCCGCTTTGGTGTGCTAAATAGTCAGGCGATTTTGTTAACTTTGACACCGGAAGAATCCACCGCCAGGCGGTTTCAAGCGGGGAACTGGGTTGAAGACAAACGGCTGCTCGCAGGTTTGCCCACGGGCAACACGGCTCTGTTCACGCTCAAAGACGGCATTGATCAGGGAGTCCGGCTGCGGGATTTGAATAACGACGGCCAATGCGAACTCATCGTGTCCAACCCGTCTCAACAGGCGGTCTTTGCCTGGTCGGAAGCAGATTCCCGCTGGCAAAAATTGCCCTGGTCACTCCCGAAAAATGCGACCATTGTTGACAATCAGGGACGAGACGCCGGCCTGCGTTTTGCGGATATCAATGAAGATGGTTTTGCGGATGCTCTGTTTTCGAATGAGAGCCAGTATTCATTGCACCTCTTCTCATCGTTAAAAGATGGCTGGAAGAAAGTATTCCACAAGCAGCGTCAGGATGGCGATGATATGCCTGCGATTTCGCGAAATGGAACCAATAACGGCGCCTGGTTTCATTCTCGGCATTTATGGGTCCAGAACGAAAACACCGCCAAATTAAAACATCTGGTGGCGGGAAAATCATTTGATGAATTACTGGAAGCACAGGGACCGCAGCCCAAGTCACCCGCCGCTGCTTTGAAATCGATCCAGGTTACACCCGGGTTCCACGTCGAGTTAGTCGCGTCCGAACCACTGGTGCAAGACCCGGTCGCCTTTGATTGGGGCCCGGATGGAAAACTCTGGGTGGCGGAAATGGCCGACTATCCGTTGGGCATCGATGAAAAAGGGGAATTCGCCGGGCGCGTGCGTTATCTGGAAGACACCAACGGTGATGGCAAATACGACAAATCGACGCTGTTTGTGGAAAAACTGGGCTACCCTACGGGAGTTATGGCCTGGCGAAAAGGCGTGATCGTGACGACCGCGCCAGAAGTCTTTTATGCGGAAGATACGAACGGCGATGGCAAGGCCGACTTGCACGAATCGTTGTATACCGGCTTTGGAGAAGGCAACCAGCAGCATCGGGTGAATGGCCTGCGCTGGGGCCTCGATAACTGGGTTTATCTGGCGAACGGCGATTCCGGCGGGGAACTGCTGTCGGCCAAAACCGGTGAGAAACTGAATCTCAGCCGCCGTGATTTGCGGATCAGGCCTGATGCCGGCTTGATGGATCCACAGTCCGGTCAGACTCAGTTCGGGCGAGAACGGGACGACTGGGGGAACTGGTTTGGCAGCAATAATAGTAATCCCGCGTTTCATTACGCGCTGGCAGATCATTATCTGCGTCGAAATAAGAACCTCATCGCGCCGAATGCGAAAGTGCAGGTTTCCATTCAACCGGGGGCGGCAACCATCTTCCCCGTCAGTCGCACTCAAGTCCGCTTTAATGACTTGAACAAAGTGAACCGCATCACGTCCGCCTGTGGATTGTGCTTTTATCGCGATCAGTTACTGGGGCCGGAGTTTGTCGGCAATTCCTTTATCTGCGAGCCCGTACATAATCTGGTGCATCGAGAAATCGTTTCACCAAAAGGAGCTACCTTCTCCAGCCGTCGCGCAGAGAACGAACAGAGCTCCGAGTTCATGGCGTCAACGGACAACTGGTTTCGTCCCACAATGGCGCGCACGGGACCCGACGGCGGATTGTGGGTCGCAGACATGTATCGGCACGTGATTGAGCATCCGCAATGGATTCCCAAAGAGATGCAGGCGAAACTCGATCTGCGGGCCGGCAAAGAGCAGGGGAGGATCTATCGTGTGGTTCGTGATAGAACGCCACTCCGTCCGATTCCCCGCCTCGATCAGCTTTCTAATGTGGAACTGGTGCAGATTCTGGAAAGTCCCAATGGAACACAGCGGGACATGGCGCATCAATTGATGGTCAGCAGAAAAGACAAAGCCGTTTTTCCGGAATTAAAGAAAATGGTACAACAGGGCAAATCAGCAACCGCCCGCCTGCATGCCCTCTGTGTTTTGGAGGGACTCGCACAAGTTTCAGACGAAACCCTCTTAACTGCACTGAAAGACGAACATCCCGGTGTACGCCGCCATGCGATTCGCATCAGTGAATCGAAATTAAACGAGTCTCCGGAAATCGGGCAGCAGTTACTCAAGCTTGTCAGCGATCAGGATCCGCAGGTACAAATGCAGTTGGCGTATTCGCTGGGCGAGTGGAACGCACCGCAAGCGGGAGCGGCGTTAGCACAAATGGCGCTCGCGCATGATCACGATTCCTTTCTGCGTACGGCTATTTTGAGTTCCGTTGGGAATCACCTGAATTCATTTACTGAGGCACTGTTTCAAGAATTGAAGGGCAAACGACCACCCACACAAATTTTCAATTCTTTGGTGGCGATGGCAGTTTCTGCCAACCAGCAACAGGCACTCGCACAAATTTATGAAATGGTGGGACAAGGTTCAGAGGGGAAACCGTTCGAACTGTGGCAGTTTCAGGCCGTTTCCACTTTGCTCCATTCTTTGGGGCGACGCAATCAGACGCTTCCTCAATATTACCAGCAGGCGAATCCACGTTTACAGGCAGCTTTGGATCAATTGCGACCTTTGTTTCAAAAAGCCCGCGCCATTGCCGGAGATGAAACGGCGTCTACGGAAAACAGAAAGCAGGCTCTACAACTGCTCGGTCGAGGCTTTGATCAGCGGGAACAGGACCTTGAGTTACTGGCTGAGATGTTCTCGCCCCGAAACTCTCGACAGCTCCAAAGTGCGGCAGTTCAGGCCTTCACTCAGTTGGGCAGTCAACGCACGCCTGTCATGCTGCTCGAACGCTGGAAAAGTTTCGGCCCCGGTTTACGCACAGAGGTACTAAGTGCTCTCTTAAGTCGCCAGGCGTGGACTAATTCTGTTTTAGATGCCTTGGAACAGAAAAACATTCTGGCTGCCGACATCGATGCTTCCAGCCGACAAATCCTGCTCAGTCACAAAGACAGCAAATTGCGTGAAAAAGCAAAAACATTACTCGCTTCTTCAGTCGATTCCAATCGGGCAAAAGTTGTGGAGAAATATTCCTCGATTTCCTCACTCAAAGGGAATTCCGAGGTCGGACATCAGATTTTTGTGAAACGTTGTTCTGTTTGTCATCAACTCAATAAAGAGGGCAAGCCCATTGGTCCTGACCTGTCTGCTTTAACCGACAAATCAGAGCGGGCATTACTAACGGCTATTCTGGATCCGAACCGGGCGATTGAAAGCAAGTACCTCAGCTATCTTGCGGTCACCGAGAATGGGTTGATCTTTAATGGTCTGCTCGCTGCCGAAAGTGGTGAAAGCATCACGCTGATTCAGAACGATGGGAAATCGAAAACATTGCTGCGTGGTGATCTGGACGAACTGATGAGTACCGGCAAGTCATTGATGCCAGAGGGGCTCGAAAAGGACATGAACCACCAGGATCTGGCTGATCTAATTGCCTATCTGAATACAACCGAACTGCCGCGAAAAACGTTTACCGGGAATAAGCCTGAGGTAGTGCAGGCCGAAGCGCTGCGCGGCGATTATTTTTTGATCCCTCAACTTGCCGAGATTTATGGTGCGACCCTGAAATTTGAAAACAAGTACAAAAATCTGGGATACTGGCAAAGCGAAAACGACCGTGCGGTCTGGACTCTGGACGTTCCCCAATCCGGCAAATACGACGTCTATCTTGAATTTTCCTGCCCACAAGAAGCTGGCAATCGGGTTTTGCTTGAAGTGGCAGGTCAACGTCTCAACTGGAGTGTGCCTGGCACAGGGAGTTGGGACGTCTATCAAAATCGTAAAATCGGAACCATCAAGCTCCCTTCCGGAAAGATACGACTGGCGATCCGCAGTGAAGGAAAGATCAACAACGCATTATTAGATTTGAAAACAATCCGCTTGCGTGTTTCCAGTCAATAGTTGATCTTTCGTCTTGTTTCTGATTCACTTCTTTCAAGAAATCAGACTCGAATGGGTTTTCCGATGACCTGCAGTCTGCGCCGTGCTAAACTATTGCGTTCCTGCAGGTTATTCCGATGATATGTTCTCCGGAACACCTCTTTTCTGAGCGGACAATAGTTCTGCAGAACGCGAAATATTTGGTGAAAAACAGGTGTAAACGCCAACATTCTACCGTTATTGGGGGTAGTTAGGATGGGATCAACCTGAAGATTCACTTTATGGTCTCACTTTTCAGGGATATTACGCTGACTTTCAAAGAAATCGATTGCGTAAATTTTTTTTATGCACGATGATTCTGTATATCTAGAAATACCTCATTTAAATAGCAGTAGAACAACGTGATTCAATGATGATTTCTGATTCGGGTTTGCCTGGCCAATGAAATGGATTTCAGTCTAAACAGGCAGAATCATTATTGTGTGAGAGTGTTTTGTCTCCTGTATTTCTGTCTTGGACAATCGATCTGAGGGAAGTGACACGTGTCGGACGAAGGTTTTAAAAAACAGACAGAAGAAGAAACCGTAGATGAGTTTCCGCCTGTAGACATCAGCCAGGAAGAAACCATCGACGAATTTCCGCCGATCAATATTAATGAAATCGATAAATCGACGATTGGCGCCGATAGTGCCGCAGAGAACTCGGACAAGCAATCGATTGGCCCTTCCGCAGACAAAGCAGCGGCTTGGATTGGACGAAAATTAGGCAAGTACCAGATCACCGGCCTGTTGGGGCAGGGAGGGATGGGCGTTGTCTATCAGGCGCATGATTCGGCGATTGAACGCGATGTCGCCATCAAGTTGCTGCCAGCGGAACTGGCTTCCGACAAAAAAATGCTGGATCGCTTTCTGGCTGAAGCCAAAGCAGCCGGTCGTTTAACGCACCCCCATGTAGTATCGATTCATGAGATCAGCCAAGATGGCGATGTTTATTTTATTGTGATGGAACTGATGACAGGCGGCAGTGCCGACGATCATCTGGAGTCGATCGGTCCTTATTCTCCCCTGGAAGCAACCCGCATTATTGCGGATGCCTGTGAAGGGCTGATGGTCGCGCATATTTCCGGCCTCGTGCATCGGGATATTAAGCCGGGTAATTTATTACAGTCCAAACATGGGACTATCAAAGTTGCCGATTTCGGTCTGGCCAAGAGAGTCATTCAACAGTCACAACAATTGACTCAGGATGGGCAGCTGATCGGAACGCCTTACTTTATGAGCCCCGAACAGTGTGAGTCAAAACCCGTTGATAATCGAAGTGATCTCTATTCGCTGGGCGCAACGTATTACACACTGCTCACCGGTGATCATCCCTATGAAGGTGCAGGCAGTATCGTACAAATCATGTATGCCCACTGCCATGCCGAGGTGCTGGACCCGCGTGAGGTTGATTCTCAGATTCCTGATAAGTGTGCTGCGATTATCCAGAAGGCAATGGCTAAAAAACCGGAAGATCGATACCAGTCTGCAGAGGAAATGTTGACTGATTTAAAGGCTGTGACAGCCAGTTCCGAACGATACGGCGATACAAAAATTCTTAGCCAGGATGAACTCACGGGAGCTTCAAAACACAAGAACGAAACGTCGCACTTACGGGGTAAGATATTTAATACCGTCATTTTTACAGTTACATTTCTGCTATTAACTCTGATTCCCTACTATTTCTGGTCTGGTCGTGAAAAACAGGAGACAACTGGCGAGACTACCCAGGCAAATTCAGCTCAATCACTGGCGCAAGGGATTACTGCCGACAAAATTCTCTTAGGCACATCAACGGCTATGACAGGCGCCAACAAAGAGCTGGGCAGTAACATGGTGATGGGCATGCAGGCCTGTTTCAAGTCGTTGAATGACGCAGGAGGCATTGGTGGCCGCCAAATTGAATTGATTGTCAAAGATGACGGCTATGAGCCTGATCAGGCACATCAAAATATGCATGAACTCTTTGAAGACGACAAGGTGTTTGCCGTGATCGGAAATGTCGGCACACCGACCGCGGAAGCAACCGTGCCTTATGCCAATGAAAATAAATACCTCTTCTTTGCGCCTTTAACCGGAGCGCAAAGCTTGCGACGCGATCCGCCCGATCGCTATGTTTTTAATTTGCGTGCCAGTTACGCTGACGAAACAGCGGCCATGGTGCATTATTTTGTGGAAAAGAAACGTCTGTCTCCGGACAAAATCGCGGTCTTTGCGCAAAACGATTCCTTTGGTGACGATGGTTTTGCCGGCGTTGCCAAGGCGCTGGAAAAATATAAAGTACAACCGGAAAATATCCTGCGTGTTGGCTATGACCGAAATACAACACAAATTGCAGAAGCCGTCAACACAATCGAACAGAATCAGGATCGCATTGAAGCGTTGATCATGGTCGCGACTTTCAAGCCGGCTGCTTTGATGGTGCAGCAAATCAAAGATCGTAAGCTCGGTATCCAGGTCGCTGCCGTTTCCTTTGTAGGCAGTGAGCTTCTGGCACAGCAGTTCAAAGAAATGGGCGCCGGGTATGCAGAAGATGTAATCGTGACTCAGGTCGTGCCTTACTATCTCTCCAGCGCAAGTGGGGTATTACGTTATCGAGCTGCCATGAAAAAATTCTATCCCTTGTCGAAACCGGGCTTTGTTTCTCTCGAAGGCTTCCTGGCTGCGGAATGTATGGTGGAAGGCTTAAAGAAAACCGAAGCATCCGGAGAAGCTTTGACCACGGAGAATGTGATCGATTCTCTGGAACAGATTAATAATCTGGATCTGGGAATCGGGCCGATTATCAATTTCGGTCCCTCACGGCATCAGGCATCCAATCGTGTTTGGGGGACTGTGCTGGATAAACAAGCAGAATACAAAGAGCTGGAAATGGAATAGGCCTTTATTTCAGGATGCTTCTCGATTTTTGTTCAGAAGACGGACATTGCCCGGATGAAGAATGAAAAAATCAATAATTCTTCAGTAGCAACCGCCATCCCACATTCGTTATTCAGAATGAGCTGGTTTGTGAATTCTGCGCCGCTGTTCCTCTGATGCTCACCTCTTTTGTGGAATTGAGTGAGTTACTTTAAGTGCGATACAGCACAGTGGTTGCCGTTTGATCAGGTCGGTAAGCCTTCCGTATCTATCCCGCCACAGAGACGTTGCGTTGAACTGAGAATAAAGTTCGTCAATAAAAACGAGACTTCAGAATCTCTTGAAGGGTCAACATGAATTCTGATCATCGGACAGAAACAGTCGCGGCCGAGCATATTACCCTCGATGTGTTGGCGAGTCAGTTTGTCGACGAGCATCGACGGTGGTTGAACCCCTCGATCGAAGCGTATGCACTTGCATATCCCGAGTATGCAACCGAGATTCGTGATAGTTTCCCCGTGCTGATTGCTATGGAACAGTGGAAAGGGAATCAGGAATTTTCCAGCTTGCGGCGTCAGCTTCCCGATCCGTCCAGTATCAGGCAACTGGGTGATTGCCGTATCACCCGTGAAATCAGCCGCAATCGGACCGCCGTTTTATACGAAGCGGTGCAGGGGAAGTGGAATCGGTGTGTGTTAGTAAAACTGCTGCCCTGGAAATCAGAAATGACACCCCGTTGGCGAGAGCGATTCGAACGGGAAGCACGTCTGGTCTCGCGGTTACGACACCCGAATATCGTCTCATTTTATAACTCGGGAGAAGATCAAGGGTATTGTTATTCTGTGATGCAACAGGTCAGTGGGGTCGGCCTGGATCAGGTCATTGGGTATTTCGCTGGTGAGAATCATTCGTCTCCGCAGAAATTCAGAGATCATTCTGATCGCGATCAGACAGAAGCAGTCGCAAGCAGTCTGCAGCAGAATCGTTGGTGTGCCTTTGCTGGTGTCGCGTTACAGGTAGCAGACGCTTTGAGGTATGCGCACAGCCGCAAAACATTGCACAATGATCTGAAACCGGAAAATATCTTAATCGATGCGCAAGGGCATGTCTGGGTCAACAATTTCAGTCTGGCCCAATATGCGGAAGGTGCACTCAAACAGCAGCCGGCAAAGACATTGTGTTACCAGGCTCCCGAACGGTTTCAGGGACAGAATCATGAGCAAAGCGACGTTTATTCCCTGGGGATGGTGTTATACGAACTGACAACCCTCACGCCGGCGTTCCTTTCGCGTAATTCAAGCGATCTTGTTGAGCAGATTTTAAATCAGGAACCACAACAACCACGCGAGCGGAATCCGTCGGTCCCCGTTAATTTCGAGAACATCATTTTGAACTGCATCGCAAAGTCACCACAGCAGCGATATCAGTCAGTCGAAACACTCAGTATCGATCTTGTTCGATTGATTCACGGCAGGTCCGTCAAACGTCATGCAAAGCCTCGTACTGTTTTCAACAGGAGCTGGTTTCCATTCTGGAATCGCAAAACAGGTCAGTAAGCAGGATAGCGACGATGCTTAAGAAAACTGCCATTTGCAAACGACAATGTATCATCTCCGAAAGGGGGGGCCGTTTCTTTCACGAGGTGGGCGAGGTTTGTCGTCTCGTGGGGGGGGACCGTCACCACGTTGTGGAGTTCGCCCCTTATTGGACCTACGGCGCATCTCACCCGGATAGCGGGCTTCAAACTCAGCTTCATATTGATTGTGTTTATCCCACATCAGGATGCTGTTTAATTCGTCTTCCGAACGTTGATACAGCCTGGAAAGAGCCTGCGTCGCATCAAGCAGATCCACATAGATATTGGGGGAATCGGATTGTGTTTTTAGTTCTGTTTCCAGGATCTTGATCGAATCCTCGTGGAGTAAAATTGCTTCGGCGTCACTTCCTTTTCGTTCCAGAATCTTTGCCAAATCAAGTTCAAGCTTTGCCAGCCACTGTTGATGTTCTGGCGCTTCCGGAAATTGGTTGGCAAGTTCTCTTTGGAGTCTGATCGCGGTTCTCATAGAGAGTTCGGCTGTATCATGACGATCTCGTATTTCGTTAGTTGTCGTATTCCCCCTGGTTAAAATATTCAGCGCATGCGCCAGTTTATGATGCGCATGGATCAGCGAAATTTTGTATTCCGGGATTGTCGGATAATCGGAAACCAGACGGCTGGCGTGTTGAATCGCTTTTTGCAGGAGTTTCGTAACGGTCTCTTCAATATCCTGGGGAGTTGTATAGCGAAACTCAATTCGCTCATAGGATTTCACAACCGCCTGTCGGTAGTCGGCAACGTGAGGATATTCCTGCACCAGGTTCTCCAGAATTTGAAGCACGCGCGCTTGTTTTTCAGTATCTGCCTGCGATTGGGGATACTGATTGGAAATTTGTTCCTGCAGACAAAGTGCCAGTAAGTAGCGATACTCCGGCTTCGAATGATCGGAGCTGACCAACGGTTCCAGAATCTCAATGGCCTTCTGTGATAGAGTCTGATCAGCTCCCGATTCGTCTTCCGTTGCAGGGAAACGAGGGGCTTGAGGAGGGTTTGGGTGACGTTTCACTTGACCAGGGCGTATTCGATGTGACATCAAAAAATAGGAACGTGCCAGTTCAAAACGGAGTGCAGGCTGCTCCGGATTATTTGCGAGTTCCTGTTTTAGCAACTTCTCCGCTTTCTGATAGGAAGCATTTGCAGCCGTGAGTTGATTGAGATACCAGTGAATTCGGCCAATTTCATTAAAGAGCGTGGCAACTGTGAGTGGATCTGCTTCATCAGAATTTTGATTGTATATCGCGAGCGATTTTTGATACGCGGCGAGTGCCGATTGATAGTCTCCCAGCCGGCGATGAATATCACCAACCTTATGCTGAGCATTGGCTGCCTTGATTTGAAATTCGCGTTGTGATCCGGTTGAATCGGCCAATTGTTCATAGAACTGCACCATCCCTGCCAGCAAGTCAGCCGATTCCCTGGACAACACCGGTTCTGAATAGTCGGCTGCCGAACTGTTGTTTTTTGTTGACGGGGCGCGGCTGGGAACGAAACGATTGAAAACACGATCGAGGGCCGCAGTCGCCAATTGAGATGAAGCTTCTGCCCGCTTTCTTTCCCGTCGTTCATTTTCAAATCCCACTGCCATCGTGATTCCCAGCAGCAGCAGCAAACTCAATGCAAGCCCTGACAGGCTGGCAATCGCCGGGTTGCGTCGGCTCCAGCGCCACAGATGCTCGAAGAGGGTCACCCGTCGGGCACTGATCGGCCGATTTTCGAGAAACCGATTCAGGTCATCCGCCAGGTCACTGGCCTTCAAGTAACGATGTTTCGTATCCGCCGCGACTGCCTTTTGAATGATCGTTTCCAGATCACGGGGGAGTTCAGGATTGACCCGTCTGAGCGACGGGATCGTCCCCCGCGTAATCTGATCGATCATTTCGTGGCGGCTGGTGCGATCAATCGCCGGGCGTTTCGTTAATAATTCATAGAGCGTAATTCCCAAACCATAGATATCACTCTGGCGGCAGGTTTCTCCCCGAAACATTTCGGGGGCCATGTAGCCGAGCGTTCCCACCATATCGGTGGATTTACTCAGATCGGTCTGCTCGGCGGCCCGTGCCAGTCCAAAGTCAGTAATGCAGAGCAGGCCATCACGGTCTAAAAGTAGATTGCCCGGCTTGATATCGCGATGCAAGATTCCCCGGTCATGCGCATATTGTAACGCATTTGCAGCCTGAATACCGAGTGCTGCAATGTTCTGAGGAGAACCGACATACTTTTCAAATTCAGGACTGACCTCATCACAAGGCGTCGATTCTTTTGGAAACTCAATTTGGGAGTCTTCATTGTTGGATAGTGAAGTATCGCTGCCCGTTTGTGTTAGAGACTCGTTTCCTGCTGTGATCTGTTCTAAATTACTGTCAGCAGCAGTGAGCATGATTTTCTGAGTCAGTTCATCCAGACCAACGCCTTCGATCAGTTGCATCACATAGTAGTGAAATCCACTATTCTCGCCGACACCGAAGACGGGAACAATATTGGTGTGATGCAGCGAAGCTGTCAACTCGGCCTCACGGCGAAAACGCCTCAGTTGATTTTCTTCTAACAGTGAATGACGCGGTAACAATTTTAATGCCACCCGCCGATTGAGTGATTCCTGGATGGCTTCATAGACCACGCCCATTCCACCACGCCCAATTTCCCGGACGATTTTAAAGTCACCCAATTGCTGTGGTGTACTGGCGCCTAATGAGACTTTTCCATGAGCCTGACCTGCTTGTTTTCCACCTTCCAATGCGGCAATGGCGGGAAAGAATTCTTTAATCTCGCTGGCATGATCAGGGTAGCGTTTCACGTACTCAGAGATGACAGGCTTCTCGCCGTTACGAATTTGACTGATAAACACGTCAGCGATTTGCTCCAGGTCCAGTTGAGCCGGAGGCGTCAGACTTTTGATCTCGTGATGTGAATCGGGAGATAACATTGCTTGCTGTCCTGTCGATATGTCATGCAATAATACTCGCTTCACAGACGACTGATTACTCTATGATACCGGGAATTTGCACTAGAATGGTGCGTAATCTTGTTAAGGCACGAAAATATCTCATACTCGCGGTTTTAGACTCGATTTCAAGTACCTCCGATGCTTCCAGGTTCGATAATTCTTCAAAATGACGCAGTACTAAAATCTCGCGATCTATTTCATTTAAACTTTCGAGAGCCTCATGTAATTGAGCGGCCAATTCTTCTTTGAGTGCAGCTTGACTCGGAGAAGTCATATCCCCCAGCAAGACATCAGCAATTTGAAAGGAAGTCGACGCGGAAAACACGCGGCGATTTGCTTTGACTTCTCGTCTTACATCTCGTTTTTGTGCTCCCAGGTGACGACGGTGTACGTCGATCAAAGTCTGCCCGATGATGGTTCGTAGCCAGATAAAAAAAGTGGTCGCAGGGTCATTCAGATAATGCGCAATCCGCGTGGCAGCGTCGAGGTACGCTTCTTGCAGAATATCATCCGCATCAACACGGCCCAGCAGTCGTCGATCAAGTCGAAAGTTGACAATCCGCCACAAACGATCTCGATACTGGTTATATTCATCCGCAAGCACGCCTTCCGGGTCCTGACGTAACCGGCTCAGAAACTTTTCTTGATCTTCGTGCTCATCAAACAATTAACATATCTCCCAAGCGGTGCCTGTATCATTGATGGCAATGATTTTAACCGATTGCTTCCGCCGACGACAAGTCGCATCATTCTGGCTCAATTACAGGGGTTGTAATGCTTATCTACCCGCTTAATTGGCAAATTCCATTAGGAGAGGCTACTAGAGATTACTACGTAGGATGTCACGATTCTGACGGAACGGGACTAGAATTTAGCCAGAAATTCAATCCGAGCGCCCGAGGCAACCCCCCGTGATTCCTGTTTGGCGACAAAGCTGTCGAGCAGCATGATCCAATGTTGTCCGATCGCTTTTTGATAGCGGATGGCGCCCCCAATGGCGCCGTCGTTGAGGTCGTTGGTATCTTTGCGGCCCCCAATTTCGAAAATGAGCTGCTGTCGGGTTTTGTCATAGAAGAGTTGATAACCCAGGCTGGCACCGGCGACATTGGTTGCCTGGTTATTCAACGGGGCGCCATATTGTCCCAGACCGGAAGCGGCAAACAGCAGTCCAACCTGCCCCAGAGGCCCGCCTGCCAACGTTCCCCGTGCCGGTGAAGTGAACTGATCGATGGCCCAGAACGCATTAAAATAGACCAGGTCATTCGAATGGTGTGGTGTCAAGGAGATCTGACTGAAGAGTAGTTCCCCCTGGCCGGACGCTGCTGTTTCACCATCGTGAGGAAACGATCCCAACACCTGGAACGAGGTGTTGTAAGTATTGTGGAATCCATGCAAACGCTGAATCGCACTCAATCCGAAGGCCGTCATACTGCCGAATTGCGGGTTGCTGGAATTCACGGTGGCCACATCGGCGTTGACCGTGCTGACTTCAAGATCCGTCTCAGAGAAGATGCCGTACATTTGGGAATCGGGATCGTGAACGTTATTATTCCGGTTGATATCCCCCTCGACATACACGCCTGTAACACGCATATTCAAGATCCCGCCACCATTGATTGTGTTACGGGTGACGGTGACCGCATCAACCATATCTTCGTTGATTAACAATCCCTGTTGAAACGACATCGGCTGCCGACCGACTGAAAAACCGATATCGTATCGATGCACATCATAGGGATCCAGGTTCGGAAAGAGTTCGCCAAAATCGCCTTCAAAGAACAGAGTTTGAATGTCGGCGTTGAGTCCATCTAGCGATTCCCCATCATGGAATTCATAGCTCGTGAACAGTCGCGAGGCAGTCAGTTCTTTATCAAGTGACCGTAGTCCTACGAGAATCCGTTCTGTCCCGGAAAGGTTCAGTTGTCCAAACAGATCCAGTCGATTGGCCCATTCGCTGACGTTGGTTCCCGCACGGTTATCAAAATAGTTGAGCCCAGTACGATAGGTACCAAACACCCAGAAAGAAGGTCTCCAGACCGCGCCTGTGGGAATGACGATTCCCTGGTTCAGGAATCCGATATCCAGAAACTTTTCGTTCGTTTCGATCAACAGATTGGGACGTTCGGGAATCGGTTGTAGTCCGATGGCATGGTCATCCAGTGGTGTTTCCGGACTGTAATGTTCAGAGCACAGCACCCACTGGCCGAAATGGGCCAGAGGCTTAGCCGGTGATGCTAACGCTTCCATTACCATCTCACCGAGCTTTGAGTAAAGTGGTTCGGAATCATGATGCACGTTCGGATCATATTCGACGCGATCGGCGTAAGGGTTGATGTAGTATTCGTCAAATTCATCATATTGATCAGCCGCCTGTTCTTCTGCCGCTGATTCTGGAGAAGGGGGCAAACTGGCGACGCCCGGGGCATCTGGCGCTTGCGCATCAACAATTCCCGAGTACAAAAGAAATGCACTCGCTAGAATCAGGAACAGGAATTGTTGTTTGTTGCTTCTCATTTTGCTGGTTCAATATCAGGGAATACAGACTGTATCCACTTTTTCGTACAATACCATATGTCCGTCCACAACGCCGTCTGCAATTTCACGGGCAGACATTCCATAGTCAAACCCGACGTCCGAGATTTCATGCACTAAATTCACAGGTACCATCCCTGCGATCAGTTGGATGCGAATCGTATAGTTTCCAGGGCCCGTGAGCTGTTTTCTAGAAAGATGATAGTTTGCCAAACGTTTGCTTCTTGGGGGGATATTTTGTTTTTGCTTGCGCGCTCCAATGGGACGCCCTAAAACAGTAAACGGACGTGTGTCCGGCCGAAAGTAGGGAAGTGGGTCGAGAGAATAAGGCACATTCAGAACCTGCTCACGTTCTCCTCCACGAATGTTGCGGGTAATGAATCGCGATTGCAGAGTAAATAATTGCCGGTCGATTGGAATTTTGCCGTTGTGGACATACAGGGAGTGAGAGTCGCGAATATCGCCGTTCGGATCGAGGTCTCCCGATTGAAAGACGAGTTTTCCATTTTGATCCCAGACCATGGTCCGAAGAAAGACAACACGCTCCGCGTCAAATCCGGTTGGTACGCCATGTCCCAACGTGATATTCGAAACGGGAATAGAAAAATCCAATCCGTACCATTTCGCTTTTTCAACTTGAATTTCTCCCAGATGATAGCCGGCTCTCAAAAGTTGCAGTCTTTGTGTTGCCGCCTCTCCCAGTAATTCGTATTGGTCATTCAGAATGTGCCGAGCCTTGATTCGAGTGACCTGATTGTCCCAGGGAGGAGGAAAGTAGACAGCTTGCGTGACAAGCTGTTCGAATTCAGGAGTTCCCCATCCGGCGGCGTCATCAAAGTAAAGCCATTCCCGCATGGTTGCCAGTCCCTGATCGGGTGAGGGCTTTGAGTTTTCTTCTTTGACCGCTTTCGGATTATGCGGAAACAGGCCGCGATGAATAATCGGATAATCGGGACCAATCATCATATGATTCGTATGCTTGCGCACCGGTGTTGACACATTGCCAATGATGGCAGCAGGTGAAAAGGTATATCCCGAGGGAACACCTGGAACGGCCCCCATGTGACAATCCTGACAATTTTCTTTGCACTGCTTGGCGGAAGGGGAGTGTTTGAATTCGCTGAAGGCATCCTCCAACCGGAAACCATTAGGAGCAAACACATCGTGACAGCTGCCACAGAAACCGGGGGTGGTCAATTGAAAAAATTCATACGCTTCCGCATGAATAGCACGCCCTCGAATTGAGGGATCATCGGTTGTTTTCAGAACCCCATATTTATCCGGATTAGCCAGAACTTCGGCCAGAATTTCTCCGCCCGACGGTCCAAAGACCGCCTGGTTAACATCTCCACTCACCAGCGCCTGGCGTCCTGCGATTCCTTTTCCCCATGCTTGATTGATGCGGTGACAGGTGACACAGGTAACACCTTCACGCGAAGTAGGGGACCGGTCCAGATTGCTCATATTGATCGGCTCGGATAAAGCCATGCCGACGGGGGTATGGCAGCGAATGCAAAAATCACCCAGCGTGCCATTATTTAATTTGATTAGTTTATTCGACATCGCATTAAACACAGGGCTTAACTGTGCGTAAGCATGCGGTGATACCGACCATTCGCGATAATGCTGCGGATGACATTTGCCACATTTGGCGGCGGAAGGAAATGGGTTATCTACATAGCACTTGGCATGAGCCTCATCAACAGCAGATTGCATGATTTGGTCAAGCTTGGTGACGGCTTCCGTGTTGGTACTACTCACAGTTCGGAATGAGGTTTGCGCATTGGATTGCCTGATCAGACCTTTATTCTCGGCTCGTGCGTACTGGAAATAGATGTTGGGCAGAAGAATACTCAAAACCACGATTCCAAACGCCAGATACCGCCGGGCCTTGATTCGATTCCTGCGAGGAGAGGACTCCATTCCTATACTCCCGATCTACAATGCGTAGAATAAGCAAAATATTACAATTAAAAATGGTCAATGCGCAGCTTTCCTGTTGCAGGCCTAATGCTCATAATCGGTATAATCGGAATCACTGTTGAATCTTTAACTGAATAACTGGCAAGAATGAGGGGAAAATACATATTCGTATAAACATGTATTCTTTGAGTTACTTGCGCGCTGCCTTGGCTTCTCACTGGATGATTTCTTCTTGCTGCTTCAGTATTAAAAATGAGCAGCACGACATTTCGGACAGTAGATTGAGGTGGGAGGAACGGAGACTTATTTCTTAAGCGCGATTACACCGTCCCAGTTGAAGGGGGCTTCGTAGTTATAGCTGGCAATCTGAAGCAGCAAGAAATCTCTCGCACGATCTTTCGCGGGCAAATGGCCTAACAGATCAAGCGCGCTGTCCCAATCGCCGTCAATAAACGCATTTACGGCTGCTTCAAAGTCTTTGATATTCTGATTCGAAATCGAACTCTTGCCTTCAGTGGGTAATAATTCGTAGACCGAAAGGGGGGCTTCGAAACCAGCCGGGCGAAATATACCAATATGGCGACAGCGTCCTTCTGATTCGGGGAGCAGACTGCGAACATCAGAGGCGGTCGCTTCATCAATCAGAATCGGTACCCCAATTTGCTTTGTCATTCCCTCCAGGCGCGAGGCCAGATTAACCACGGGACCAAAAACGCCCACCTTAGCCTGTTCTTTCGTGCCGATTTTCCCAGCAATGGCATTTCCGCGTGTGATGCCGATTCCGACTTCGAAGCCACTCAATTCATTGAAGTCAGTACTGTTCGAAATCTTGAACATCTGTTGAATTCGTAGTGCGGCCCGGCAGGCAGGAAGTGCACCTTTCGTAAGTGGCAAAGGCCATCCCCAGAAGCCAAGCGCACTATCCCCCTGAAAGTCAGCAATCACACCATTTTGACTACTGATGCTTTGAGTCATGACTCCCAGAGCGTTCTTCAGACGGTCCAGAAATTGTTGCAGGTTTTTTCCTGCCTGTTCCGTCATATGCGAGAATCGTCTCAGGTCGCAAAATAAAACAGCGGTTTCTGTTTCCGTGGGTTCCAGAGTATGCTTTGCGTTGTCCTCTGAAACCACTTTGATAATCGCGGGAGAGAAAAACTGTTCGATTCCGGAAAATCGGTTTTCCAGCTTTCGTACACGTCGGATGGCAGACAGCATATGCGCCAGTAATTCAACCAGGTTCAAATCGTCCTGCAAATCGTTTGTTGATAAATATGCCTGTGATGGTGACTCTTCACCAAAGCGGCCACAGATATAAAGACACCAATTCTGGTTTCCCTCTGTTTTGACTGGAGTGCAGAATGCCCAGCGGCCATTGGCGAGCGGCGTTCCTTTCCGACTACTCTCAACTTCGATGGCTGTCTCGCCTTTCCTCAGGGTGTCACGCACCAGAGATCTGACAATCGAAACACGTCGGAAACCGGGAACGGGTTGCTCCCAATGCGCAACATTCCACTTTTGGGGACCATCACTTTGGATCACAGCCACCACGTCTGCATGCGGCATCACATCTTTGAGCAGCAAGGCGGCCTGTTTTGCCAGATTTTCTTCGTCTTTACAAAGCCATAAACTGGGGACTGTTTTGGAAACGGTTTCAATTCTCAGATCCGTAACCCGCAGACTGGCTTCTGTTAAGATCCCGGAATCAGTATCCAGGTCATCCAGGATTTCCAGAACTCCAGATTGAGATGTCCGTTCAATCGATTGAAACTGAGTCTCACCAATTTGAAACGCATCTCCCACGGTTACGGTCAGTTCACTATGAAATTGCTCGTCAAACTTGATTTGGTTCAGTACACTGGGAAAACACCGGATATTCAGCTGATCTTCATTACGTTGGAATTCAGCGTGCATACGTGAGATGGTAGAATCCCAAGGGATGGCGCAATCGTTTTCAGCGCTCCGACCTAACAACATTTTTTGCGATTCAGGAATATGCCATTCAATTTTTTCGCCCGGCCTTGGCCCTTTTGCAATGAGATGTATCATTGGGTAGGTCCTGTTACTCGTCTGTCTCTTGGAAGATGTGCTTTGCATAGTTTTGACAATGAAGGTTCGGACATGCTTGAATTAATAAAGATCACAGGGCCCTACCTTTAAAACGGATATTCTGATGGGCGGTAACCGCTCTTCGTCCAATTAGTCAGAAAATCTTCAAACTAGTCAATAAAATCTCGTAGTAATACAAGTAGTATACTCGTTAAATAATAACAGTCGTTTTGTTTTCGCATCATACTCTAAGCTCTGAAATTAAGAGTTCTCTGGTTAGAATACGACCATTACAATCCTTAAAATTACTCTATCCCATCTCTAATTCACATGCAAAGAAAGTTTCGCAGAATGAATCTCGCCGATCGCAGATTTCGCTCTCTCAAACCAGCTAATTGCCTGTTCACGCTGATGATGGTTTGCCTGGTCTTGCAAGCCGTTGTTTCAATCTATTCCGAGAAGATGTATGCAACCGAACCTGCGGATTCTACAATATCATTTGTGTCGACCGATGCGGAGACTAAAGCAGAACAAACGAAAAAAACGATGGGGGTGACAGCAGCAGACTGTAAGAAGTGTCATCCTTCTGAAGTCGCAGCCTGGATGAAAACAGTACACTTTCAATCTCCCGATGCTCGACTCTATAAATTTGAAGGAAACACAAAGAAGTATGCAACAGCAATGGGACTGACGAGCGCCGATTTATTGGGTGATTCCATGTGTGCGGATTGTCATGGTACCAAGGCAGTCCGAGACGGTCAGGTGAAAGTTATTTCTGGTGTTTCGTGTGAGAAGTGTCATGGCGCCGCAGGAGGCGAGGATGGCTGGCTCAATCGTCATCAGTCTTATCATGCCAGTATGCCGATTCCCCGTTCGGAAGAAACTCCGGAGCACCGTGCGGAACGGCTCAAATACTGTGACCAGGCCGGCATGAAACGCTCTTCAAATATCTATGGTCAGTCTAAAGCCTGTTTTAAATGTCATATCGTCGGAAATGAAAAACTGATCGCCGCGGGACATAAGGCAGCGAGTGCCTTCGATTATGTCTCCTGGACTGGTGGAGAAGTGAAACACAATTTCCTTGTTGACAAAACCAAAAATGCCGCTGCCCCTTCATTGTGGATGGAGCGGACTGGGGGAACCGCAGAAAATCGTAACCGAGTCAAGTTTGTTGTCGGCACTCTGGTTCAATTAGAAACCGCACTGCGATCGCGCGCCCAGGCAACAAACCCTGCTGTGATTCCTCAACTAAGTGGCATTATCGCAGCGGCAAATGGTAAACTGTCTCAGATCAATGCGGCTGCCCCCACGCCGGAAGTTCAAGCAGTGATCAATCTCATCACACCGATGTTCGGAACACTCTTCGCACCGCTGCCAACCGATAAAGAGACTTACACAAAGGCAGCCGATGAAGTCGCAGAACAGGCAAAACTGTTTGCCAAAAAATATGACGGTGCTGATTTTTCCAGGCTCGATTCGATAATCAAGCGATATCCACCGCATTATTCACAACAGTACCAGGATAAGTTTCTGAAAAAATAAGAAGTTTCAACCAGTTCCACGCAAGCAACAAGTTGTACTCCGATGTCAGAACCATCCATTTCACGTCCGCGTCGCTGGGATAAACCTTTCTCGCTCGAACTGGGGAGTGAGGAGGAGATGACCGATGCAGACGTTGAAGCAATTCTGGAAAATCCGCCTTTCGCACAGATCGACCCTGCAGGATTTAAACGATCCCTCCCACTGCATGACATCATCAAGAACGATGCTCGGATTGTGGGGTTTGATGATGGTGATATCATCGTTCGTCGAGGGGACTGGGGGAACTCTGCCTTTTTTATATTATCGGGCAATGTTCGCGTCGGATTGGAAAGAGGAAAAGAGTCCTTGCCTGATGAAATACTTGGGCGACACATTAGTAAGGTAAAAACAGTCTGGGAAGCTTTCGCTCAACTCTGGCGAAATAACAGAGTCCCGGAAGTCCGTAAGATTGCTTCTAGTTCCAGTAAGTCTACGTTACATACACGTCATACTCACAATGGAACACGAATTTATCTCCAGGAAGTTTCTGCCGTACTCGATAAATATCACACGGCACGACTTGAAACAGGCCATTGGTTTGGAGAACTCGCTGCCTTGGGGCGAACCAGCCGCGTATCAACGGTATTCTCAGAAGGAGTCTCTCAACTCCTCGAAATTCGCTGGCAGGGAATACGTGATATTCTTCGCTATGATCAGAACGGGAAACTGAAACAGTATATTGAAGACGTCTTCCGGGAACGGGCTCTGGATGCATTTCTTCGTACAGATCCTCTGTTTCATGACTGTCAGCCTGAATTGCTGAAAAGAATTATGGAACAGGTTGAGTTTCATACTTTCGGAAACTACGACTCTCCCAAACCGTTTAAGGAGTTACTCGAAGCTAAGAACCATACGACAGATGCTGGGGAGCCAGTCATTATCCGTGAAGGAGATTTTCCCAGTGGAATCGTGATGATTCGAAGCGGGTTGGCCCGCGTCAGCCAGCGGCATTATAATGGTCGACGTACGGTTGGCTACTTATCTCCAGGGCAAATATTCGGTCTGGATGAAATTCGTGCAGAAGTACAATCGTTGACACCCGTCGCTTGCAACGCTCAGCTCAGTGCGATCGGTCATTTGAATGCGGTGCTCGTACCAACACCGCTTGTTGAGGAACTACTCAAGCAGAATGGATCGACCGGATCAGAAGATTTACATGAAGCTCCGATTCGCATTCCTGCAGCAGACAATCACGCTATTAAGATCAACGATGACACACTGCTCAGTCAGCTGGTTGATCACAATTTTGTGCAGGGTACATCGCTGATGGTGATTGACCTTGAACGTTGTACACGCTGTGATGATTGTGTCCGTGCGTGCTCAACCGCCCATGATAATAACCCGCGATTCATTCGCCATGGGCCCATTCTCAATCAATTTATGATCCCTAATTCCTGCTTGCATTGTGTGGATCCGATTTGCATGATCGAGTGCCCCACAGGAGCTATCTTTCGGGATTTCGCTCAAGGTGATATCATCATCAACGAACAAACCTGCATCGGTTGTGCCCAGTGTGCCAGCAACTGTCCCTTTGATGCGATTCGGATGGTTGATATTCGAGATTCAAAAGGAAATATTATCGTCGATTCCCAAACCCGGTCCCCGCTGACTCAAGCCACAAAGTGCGATTTGTGCATCGACCAGAAAGGGGGTCCGGCCTGCGAACGCGCTTGTCCACATGACGCACTCTTCCGCGTGGACATGCAGGATGCGGCACAAGTGGGAGAGGTGTTCTCACGATGAAACACTTTTGGGTGCAACAAAGAATCCCTTTTTTAGCATTCGCAGTGATTTCGCTGATGATTCTCGCGGGCTGCTATTTGTTTTCGATTACCCTCGCGAAGACATCATTCGCCAGTGGAACGATTTTGCTGCTCTGCATTCTTTTCCTGGCCAGTTACCAGTTGCGAAAAAAAATTAACTTTCTACCTCTGGGAAGCAGTTCTGCCTGGCTTCGTTTTCATATCTTTATCGGTTTTCTGTCATTTGTTGTGTTTGCGATACATAGTAAACTGCAGATCCCGAATGGCCTGTTGGAATTTATTCTCTTTCTGACGTATTACACCGTGTTTTTAAGTGGCGTTGTCGGCTTGTTCCTGTCACGCACGATTCCCTATCGACTCCTCTCTCGGGGAGAAGAAGTTCTCTTTGAACGAATTCCCGTGCACAGACGCAAAATTCATGATCGTGTTAAGGTACTGGTGTTTAATAACACTGAGTCAGACCAGGGGACCGCATTGCCTGATTTCTATCACAAACACTTACAGAGTTATTTTGAAGGTCCTCGTCACCAGATAAGTCATATCCTGCATTCGGAACGGCATCTACATCAACTGAAACAGAAAATTTCTGCGCTGCAACCGTTTCTCAATGAACAGGAACAGGTAACGCTACAGCAGATTGCAGAACAGATTCAGTTGAAAGACGATCTCGATTATCAATATATATTTCAGGCTATTATCAAGATGTGGCTCTTCGTGCATGTGCCCTTAACATATTCCCTGATCATTTTTGCCTTCTATCACGCGCTTGCTGCCTGTGCGTTTGCGAGTACCAGCGGATGACTGAACCGTTGCAACCTTTCGACTGGAAGAAAAGTAATTACGAACGCCCTGCAAATACCTGGGTTTGTGGTCGTATGTGCGAAAAAGGTTTGCCTTGTCGGCCCGGTCCGAGCAACAAGGGGGAATGTCAGGTTCAAAGCCAATGCGAGCCTGAAGAGAAGGGGGGCAAATATCTGTGTACCCGTTCCGTATTGAATGAGGGAAAGTGTAAAGCAGGCCCATCCGCCGATGGAACCTGTTGCCAGCCTGATACCAGTTGTCAGCCCCGTCGCAGTCTCTTAGCCAAGAGGCGGTTTCTGGGAGGGATTGCTGCATTTATTGCCGCTTCACTTTGTCTCATCGTCTTCAGTGGTGACTCGCCTTCGTCTCTCCTTTCACCGGGGGAAGTGACTGATGCGCACGCGACAATTGAATCAAACTGTAGTGCCTGTCATACCGCAGCCGAGGGAGGACTTGATACCTGGATTCATCTTGCTTTGAATGGTGATACCACACTCAAAGATTCAGCGCGTTGCTTAAAATGCCACACCGAACTGGGCGCAGAAGCCCTTTTCGCTCACAGTGTTTCTGTTGAACGATTACGTGAAATAACCAATCAAATTCAAACAACAAAGGACTCTAGGGCGACACCCATTGCACTACAACTGGCTTCACTGGCAGGTCATCCCACGACGAACGACAAGCTTGCCTGTTCCACTTGTCACCAGGAGCACCATGGACGAAAGGCTAATCTCACTCATTTGACAGACTTGCAATGTCAGTCCTGTCACGTCAGCCAGTTTACAAGCTTTCAGCGCGGCCATCCCGCTCTGGGAGACTATCCTTATCAGCGTCGTTCGCGGATCTATTTCGATCATAACACGCACTTGAATCGTTATTTCAAAAACGAGGAGTTCAAACGGACGATGCCCGATGGGCTCAAACCCGAATCCTGCAATTCCTGCCACACGCCTGATGCCTCTGGCCGCCTCATGTTGACAGGCAGCTTTGAAACGACCTGTGCCAGTTGTCATGAACCACAAATTGAAGACGTTGAATTTCCAGGAGTTCCGTTCTTTGCACTGCCTGTCATAGCTCCCCGGTTAATGAAATCTCAAGGAGAATGGCCCAATACAGAGGGAGTTTTTGCGACAGCCAAGTTACCTCGTTTAATGGAACTGTTATTGGAAAATGACCCCGGCTACCAAAATGCCATCAAGCAACTGGGGGAGCTTGATTACCGTAAACTAAACAATCTTGACTCCACGCAAGCTGCTGCAGTCACAGAAATTGCCTGGGCTGTTAAAAGTCTGCTCTATGATATTTCGACACGAGGCGAATCGGCATTAACCCAGCGTCTGGGAAAAAACAGTTCGCTGTATCTGCATCTCAAGCCGTCCATTGTTCCAACATTATCACAAGCGCAGCAGCTCTGGTTTCCAAATCTGGCGACCGAAATGCAAGATCACGCCGAAATGCAAGATCACACAAAGAAAAAAGTAATACCAGCCCCAGCTCAGCAGAATGTCGCATCGGCAACATTTACTGTTGCGCGCAATGCCAATAGTGGTTGGTCTGTCTCCAATTCTGATTTTACTGTTCGTTACCGTCCCATTGGCCACGCCGATCCTCTGATTAAAGGTTGGCTGGATCAGGCCGTGCTGGAGAAACGTCCGCGTTTAGACAGCGACAGTATGTGGCGGATTTTCTCAAACCCGACTGCTTCTGGTACGGAAGATTCACACGGAGCACTTGCTTCTGGACGCTGTCTGATGTGTCATTCCGTCGACAAAGATTCTGTCAGTGGACTCTCTCACATCAATTGGAAGCCTTTGCCAACACAGCGGGCAGAAAAAGAGCAATTCACTCCATTCTCGCATGCACCTCATTTATCAACAGGACAATTACAGAAATGTGAAAGTTGTCATGTCTTTGATCAATCAGGAACAGACAGTGCCACCATATTGCAGAGTGATTATTTCATTCGCGATCAATCAAACCTATTCTGGCAGATCAATCAGAATAGCCAGCAGACCTGCACCAGTGGCTTCCAGCCTATCAGCCAGAAAACTTGCGTTACCTGCCATAACAAGGCAACCGCAACCCAAAGCTGCTTGCAATGCCATAACTACCATGCACATCGCCAGCTGACTCACTCGACAAAAAAAGCCCCCTGAAACGTTAGTTTCAGAGGGCTTGGTTGTTTACTGATCC
>NZ_CAXBKP010000018.1:0-150095 GCF_963976445.1 uncultured Gimesia sp.
GCTGCAGGCAACGACACGTCTGGCGTGACACGCAGGGACAAGAACCGGACACTATCAATATCACCGTGTATTCGGCGTCTACCGTCCCCACACCTTTGTATTTCATCTCTGTTGTCCAGATCGTCGTCCAGATCAGCAGAATCTACCAATGACTTTTGTTATCAGACTTCGTTCTGTTGCTGAAATACATTTTCAAGTGGCTAATATGATCGACGTTGTCGCGATTCTGTAGGGGCTCCGCGTCATTCTAATGCCCAGCCTTTTTAGCGAGTCGTATTTTGATACTGATATAGAATCGAATTCAGCACCAGGCACGTATCTTCTATCCGAAGTATAAAATATCACGGATAAAATGGGTAGCTTATTTGAATCTAGCAGGCGCTTGTGATAAGGTATAACAAAATAAACTTAAGAAAGAAAAGGCGCTTACATTTTCTTTCTTCATCTCTCATCCAGTGGTTCCATTTCGCCCTGATTCAATTTGTCTATCGGCAATATTGCTGACGCGATCTCTACTCCCGCTTATATCGGAACCCTCAGTCTCAATTGAGTTTACAGTTCAAACAGTTCAAATTGATACTGAATTTCTATTGATCAGATTGCAGTAGTCATTTCTTCCCATTTATTTCTACAGGAGTTTTTTGTGACCAGATCTTTATCTCAAAAACGTGGTTTTACTCTGATTGAGTTACTTGTCGTCATCGCGATCATCGCAATTTTAATTGCTCTGCTGCTTCCCGCCGTTCAACAGGCACGTGAAGCAGCCCGTCGCAGTACGTGCAAAAATAATTTGAAGCAACTGGGACTGGCGTTTCACAATTATCATGATACCCATCGGGTGTTTCCTCCCGCAGCCATCAATCCAGGCAGTGCAAAATGCGCTTCAATTTTTACTCCCGACAACATCATGAATCATACCTGTTACCAGATGTTGCTCCCTTTTCTAGATCAGGGGCCACTCTACAACCTCTACAACTGGTCGACTCCCAGTGGGTCAGCAAAACATTCCAGCTGTGGGCATACTGCTCCTCCCACGGCATCGAATCAGTTTAATCTGCTGAACTCCAATCTTCCCATTTTTCTCTGTCCTTCTGACAGTGGGACACCAATCGGTACCGATACCGGTGGCACGTATTACTCAAACGGTGCTCACCGGACAAGTTATGGTGTCGCTGCAAATCAGTACGATTCCGACAAAGGGGCTTCTTTTCAGGGAGACACATATTCCAAAAAAGGAGTACTCGGCTTGAACGGTTCTGCGAAAATATCTTCCATTACGGATGGATCCAGTAATACCGTGATGTTGATTGAGACTCCATTGTTGAAAACGACCAATGGGACTGACACCTATGTTGGTTTTGGTCCTTTCTGGGATACGTTTACTCATACGCATTTCATACGTCCGACTGGTCAGGGAATCAACCGACCGCGCGACGCCACAAAAAGTCAGCGTGTGTATGGTTGGGGAGCGGGGAGTTTTCATGTCGGCGGTATTCATGTTCTGCTGGGGGATGGTGCCGTCCGTTTTCTGAGTGAAAATGCAGATATGACAGCCGTCGTCCAGTCGCTGATTTCGGTGCAGGGGGGCGAGGTCCTTCCTGAATTCTAAAAAAGAAATCGGCCAATAAGATATTTTCTCGCTGTAACAGTTGATGGCTGTTACAACGGGATGTTTCAAATAACAGACTACGTTCACTGTAGGCCGTAGAAAGTCTCGATTGTTGCCGGAATAAGAATTCAGGCAGCCAATAATGATAGAAAGAAAAGCAGGCTATGATCGCGAACACGCGTTCTTCTAGAAAACCAGTATGGTGCCTGGTGGCATTACTGGGAATATCCGGTTGTTTTGGTGGAGGAGAGTCTCTTCCGGAACTGGCAGAAGTCACTGGCACCATTAATTTGAATGGCAGCCCTTTGCCAGGGGCCAGCGTAGTTTTTCTCCCGAAAGAGGGGGGAAGTGCTTTTGCGTTGACTGATGCAAATGGAAAATTTGAATTGATGTATAATCAGGATACAGCAGGTGCAGTCCTTGGCTCTTATACTGTCAAAGTCTCAAAAGAAAAGAATCCCGAAGAGCCCGGGATGGATCTGGTCCCCAAAAAATACAATGAAATGACTACGTTGACGGCTGAGGTCAAATCCGGAGCGGAAAACGACTTCCAGTTTGACTTATCCAGCAAATAAATTTCAAAAGGCTTCTACTGATTCCGGTATGCATTAACCCCGTTGGGTAAGGTGTTTTTTGCGCGGTCACTTTCTCAGTGCCGATGATCGTACCTACGAGTGCGAAAATAGATTCTTGCCGGATAGTTTAAAACCCCTTACTCTTTGAGTGAGGGGTTTCTTTACGTATACAGGATTGCAGAATAATCATGGAGTTGATTGGTAGGTATAGTGTCGCATTTCTTCTATCGCACTCTAATCATGGTTTATAAGGGGTTTTATAATTATCACTTATGATTATTTCAAAAATGAAATGATTCACTCCCGTAAATCGAAACGAGATGATTCTGAAGCCAGTAATGATAACGGCATTGTGTATGTCGGAGGGGCTGGCCGTTATGGGATCAATGATACCTGTACTAACTGCGTACGCGGATTCAGCAGCATGCATACCGGGGGAGCGCACTTTCTGTTTGCTGATGGACGTGTCCAGTTTCTGAGCGAGAATATCGATCTCAATAACTCGACGTCCGGAGTCGATAGTACGTTCGAAAGACTGATTAGTATCAATGATGGTGATGTGCTGGGGGAATATTGATCCTGATTTGATTTAAATTTTCAAAGTGAGCCGACTTCTGTTGGCGCGCTCTTTTTTTCAAATATTCAAATAATGAGTGCTCCATGAAAAAATTGACTGCAACTTATGCTGCACCTTACTTTGAGAAAAACTGTTTGGTGGCTTTTGTCTGCTAGGTATGCTGCTTCTTTCAGGCTGTGGTTCCGTGGCGGAAGATCAGCCTGATTTGGGTAAAGCCTCAGGGCAGGTAACTCTAGACGGTAAACCCTTGCCAAATGCAAACGTGTTTTTTCAGCCTGTTGAAGGGGGACGAAATTCTACTGGAATCACCGATGATCAGGGAAATTATATCTTAGAGTATCTGCGCGATTCGAAAGGAGCAAAAATCGGCCGCCATAAAGTTCGGGTTTCGAGGTTTGTGGAACCGGTGAAAGGCGATAATGGAAAAATCGAAGACCCTGGCCAGAAAGAGCTGGTACCTGACCGGTATAACCAGAAAACCGAACTGGAAAAAGATGTGAAAGCGGGCAAGAATACGATTAATCTTGAGTTGAAGACATCCTGATTCACACTGTTTAAAACAAAGTTGTGTCGAATGGATCGCGTCTCTGCGATTCACTCTCATCGCAAAAAAGCTTTCCCCAGCCTGGATGAAGCGTTAGGATAGGAGTGATCGGTGCCTGTTTGCAGGCGCTGAAATTCCTTTCTCCTCGAGCAGATACAGGTTGCTGATATGCCCCCCAAAGAAACAAAGACTCCAGACAGGATACTGAAGCTGGGCTTGGTCTTTGTATTTATGGCGATCATATTTTTTCCACTTTCTGCCTGGTGGAATCAGCAACAGATCCATCAGCTCGAGAAGAGTGTGAGCCAGTTGCTGCAGGAAGAGAACTGGAATGCTGCTGAACAGGCTGCTAAAAAATGGACAGAACGAGATCCCAAAAATTCTGATGCCTGGCTGGATTTGTCTGAAGCCTACCGTCAACAGAATAAATTTGCGGAAACAGCAGACGCGTTGAGACAGATTAGTGATACTGACCCACGCGTTTTAAAATCACTCGCTTTACGAACGGATTTGCTGCTTTCTGAACTGAATGATCCCATTCAGGCGATCGAAACCTGTCAGCGTCTCTTGAAAATTGATCCGAGAGTGGGGCGGGCGCGGCAGCGTCTGATTTATATTTATGCCATGATGTTGCGCCGGCTGGAGATGGTAGAACAAATCAGACAAGCGATCAAATTAGAGTGTGAACCCCCTGAGGCTTATGTTTATCTGCTGCTCTCAGATTCGCTTAATTTCAGTAATGGCGCACCTCTCATCCATAGCTGGTTAGATAATCATCCAGAGAACGAGGCTTTGGAAGTGGCGATGGCACTCTATATTGCGCGGAGCGGAAGTCATCGATCAATGCAGATGAAAGATTCTCGAGTGATCACAGGAGGGGATCAATCCTTGATTACAAATTGTTTGAAAAAGTACCCTCACAATAAGGATGTACTGGCTTTTTATCTGGAAAAGAACCTGGAACAAGGGGATAGGGATCAGGTTGCGGAATTGTTGGAGAAACTATCCGTAGATGCAGAAAAAGATAATCGATTTTGGCGATTTCGTGGTCAGTTTCTTGTTTTAAAAAATCAGCTTGAGCTTGCAGAAGAATCTTATCGTCAGGCAATTCTGTTGAATCCCTACGACTGGAGATCACGAGTCGGTCTGAGTGAAATTATGAGAAGGACAGGGAAGACTGCCGAAGCGCAGGGACTGGCGCAACTCGGAGCAAAGGGCAAAGTTTTTTCCAGGCAACTGATGGAACTGGAAAACCCCAGTCAAATTTCTGCCGCGCTGTTAGAAGAAATCGCCGTCTATGCCCGTGAATGTGGCGATCTGAAAACCCATGAGGCGATTCAGAACCGAATAGATCAGTAACTCGGCTCCCTCTGCATTAAAAACCGAACAAAAGGTCGAAAAAATCTTCGTTTGTCGCAGAGGCCTTTCGATATCAGGCCAAGATCTAAGGCCTTGTTCCTTTCGTTGGCTGCCCCCTACGTAGCACTTCCTAAGTACTTCATCAAAAATTCACCAAATATCACTCAAATCATCATTCGGCTCGGAAAATAGTTGACAATTTGTAAATGCCGTTTGTAGAATTGGTGGATTGCATGTATCTGATGGGTGATTTATCTTAGTTATTAATGGTGATTTAATAGTTTTGATACTGCCCGTGGTTAGTGCACACATCTATTTTTTCTCTAAAGTCTATCTTGTTGACTTGAACGCGTATTACATCTCAAAAGATCTCGTGACTTGATTTCGCTGTAAAAACATTGATTTAACATCGCAATATAAACATGTTTGTAGTAATTTATATGTGTTGTCGTTTATGTGTTATTTGGGAAACGTCTTGTTTATTGAGGTGGGATCGAACACCAGTGATTTGAATTTGTTGTCTTATCTAAATTGATTAAGGGTCGCATTATGAATCATATCTTTCTTTCTCAGCACATCTCGAAGTGTTTTCTGCTGTGTCTCTGTTTCGTGATTTCCGGTTGTGGTGGGGGCGTGGATGACGCGCCGACTCTCTATCCCGTAAAGGGAACCATCAAAAAAGATGGTCAAGGGATTAAAGACATCCGTGTTTCGTTTGTACCGGCTGAAGATGGCATTCCTGCTGTGGGGGTTTCTGGTGAAGATGGCAGCTACGAATTGAGTAACCCTAAGGGGGGGTTGGGAGCCCAGGCTGGTACATACAAAGTTGTGTTGTCTGTCACCGCCAGTGAAGCCGGTTATTCCGGTGGTGGTGATCCAAGTAAGTCAAAATTGCCATTTCCAAAGTCTTACAGTTCAAAAACAACGACTCCTAAGAGTGCTCAAGTGAAGGCAGGCGAAAATGTAGTGGATATTGAATTCTGAAACAGGAGCCATTGTTCTTAGACGATTAAATCACCTTTCTATTTTGCTTATTTAAATAAAAATATTTTCTCATAAAAATAATCGTGATGTTTTGTCACACTTTTTCTTTTTTTCTTTTTCAGGAGCGCCATTTTATGCGAAAACTTTTCTTATCCTATCGAATGCGACAGCGCGCATTCACCCTGATCGAATTATTGGTGGTGATTGCCATTATTGCTATTTTGATTGCGTTACTTTTACCCGCCGTCCAACAGGCACGTGAAGCGGCACGTCGTTCTACCTGCAAGAATAATATGAAGCAGATCGGTCTGGCGATACATAACTACCATGAAACACATGGTACCTTTCCACTGAACTATGATGCTTCTAGAAGCCCGGGGCAGGTCGGCTGTTCTGTTTCCTGGATTTCGATGTCACTGCCCTATTTGGATCAGGCTCCGTTATACAATCAAATGAATTTTAGTGACATCACTAATACTGGAGGATCTACCTCTTCTTATCCGGGAATGGACAGTGTTTCCAATAACTCGGCCAGAACGACCCCGATCTCAGTTCTACTTTGCCCCAGTAATCCACAAGCCAAACTAACCGGCTCAGCGATGCATTATGACTTCGGAGGGAATAACGGAAATTCACGGGATCTCCAGGCAGCCAGAACTGATTATGTTGGCAGTATGGGCTTTATGTGGACGGGTTGGAAAGACTGTGGTGATACAGGCCAGAATGGTGCCCCATGGATCGATCCCGGCATTGATATTACCCACAATGATCTCAGCCGATTTGGTGGACTTTTCTGGTGGCGTGGTGCGACTCGTCTGCGTGATATTGTAGACGGTGCCTCGAATACGATCGCGGTTTATGAAAATCATCATTGGAATTTCAGTAAGAAATTTCCATCGGAAAGTAATAAATCCGGTGCCTGGATCAGTCCTTTGGGAGCCATTGATACGCATACATCGGCTATCAATGCTGACCCTGAACAAGTCGCAGCAGGTAATGGTGCAGACGATACCCGTTGCACCAACTGGAGCAGTACGCATGTTGGTGGTGCGCACGGCTTGATGACAGATGGATCAGTCCGATTTGTCAGCGAAAACCTGGATCTCGGGATTAATAAAGCATTAGTCACCAAATCCGGTGGTGAAACCTTAGGTGAGTTCTAATCACCGGACACTTCTTTTGTCTGTAGTATTCACAACCTCCTCACCAGATCTGGTGGGGAGGATTTTTTTCCGTTGAATACAAATCTGACTCAACGGAATCGTCTCCTTTCATAGAGCCCGAAAAGTGATAATGTGCCCAACCGTAGATCAAACGGGGCGATTTCTTTTCACATTTCTTTTGATTCCTCTTCTCGTCGCCTGTGATCAGAGAGATGGTAATTCGTCTCGAGACAAGCTAGAACCGACTGAAGAAATTGTGAAATTCCCCCAGAGTAAATCTAAATTTTCTCTGGGACTTGCCTCGGATGTTGCTGGTGAAAAAAAAATAGACCAGCCTCGTTTCGAAGTACCTCAATTCCGTGAGGTGCACGTGCAGGCGGGGGTTGAATTTATCTATGATAATGGAGCCAAAGGCGAACAGCTCATGGTGGAAGCGATTGGAGGAGGCGCTGGCTGGCTTGATTATGATCGTGATTCCCTGATTGATGTTTATTGTGTTCAGGGAGGAGATCCCGTTTCCAATTCAGCGGACCAGGGACAGAACCAGTTATTTCGTAATCTGGGCCATGGTTCCTTCAAAAAACTCACAGCAGATACTGGCGTCGCAAATTCGGGTTATGGCCAGGGAGTCACCATCGCAGATTTCAATAACGATGGTTTTGATGACATTTATGTAACCAATGTAGGCAAAAATGCACTCTACCAGAATATGGGAGATGGCACCTTTGAAGATGTCTCGGAAGTCTCGGGGACAACAAATCCTTTGCTTTGGAGTTCCAGTGCTGCCTGGGGAGATTTGAATCGGGATGGAAATCTTGACTTATACGTCTGTAATTATGTCAAATTTGATGTACGTAATCCCAAATTTTGTACTGACAAAAAGGGCATCAAGCGGATCTGTCATCCGAATGAAATGGAAGCTGAGTTGAATGAAGTTTATTTCAGTCTGGGGAACGGCCAGTTTAAGGTGGCCGGGGATGAGCTGGGGTTGCGTGGCTCAGACGGGAAATCGTTAGGAGTCTTGATTTCTGATCTGGATCGCGATCAGTTTCCCGATATTTATGTGGCCAATGATGTCACGCCTAATTTTCTGTTTCTGAATCATGAAGGTCAGACTTTTCGAAATGCAGCAATCGAAAAAGGTTGCGCGATGAGCGGTGCTGGTTCTAATCAGGCCAGCATGGGGATCGCTCATGGTGACTATGACCGAAATGGGTTTCTTGATCTCTATGTGACTCATTTTACCGATGATTCCAATACTCTCTACGCAAATCTGGGGGAAGCCGGGTTTCACGATGCCACAAAAACGACAGGCTTGCACCGTCCGACCATTTCGTTTCTCGCGTTTGGAACGATCATGGGAGATTTTAATCATGACCGTCACATGAATCTGTTTATCACAAACGGGCATATCGATCAAATGGAGGACCAGGGCTACGATTGGAAAATGACACCGCTTTTATTTTCTTATCAGGGAGGGCAGTGGGTGAACTGCAGCGCACAGGCAGGCCCTTATTTCCGACAAAAGTTTATTGGTCGTGGAATCGCTGCCGGCGATTATGATAATGATGGTGATCAGGATCTGTTTGTTGTAAATCAGAACGACCCGGCGTCACTGCTGCAGAATGAATCACATGGCAATCACTGGTTAAAAGTGATGTTGAGCGGAACGACCAGTAATCGGACGGCGATTGGTACCAAAGTAGAGGTCAGGCAGAACGGCGAGTTATTTTATCAGGAAGTTGTGGGAGGCAGCAGTTACTGTTCCAGCAGTCAGTTTGCACTCTTTTTTGGTCTTGGTCAGGTTGAAACAGACTGTCAGGTAAAAATCATCTGGCCCAGCGGTCAGACACAGACCCTGGAACAGATTCCCGTTGACCAAACTTTAAAAATAATCGAACCGACATAATCCGATTCAACGTGGGGGCTGAAACTGTTGTAGTTTTTGTTGATGCTGTTGACTGAGTTCTGTCTTGCCCTGTTGCTCGTAAACCTGGGCCAGCCAGCCATGTAATTGCCAGACAGCAGGATTAATCTTGAGCCCGCGGTTCGCGTATTCGATACCCTGATCGAACTGGTTTGTTAAACCAGACATATGCACCAGGCGTCCATAAATCTGACTCCGCCAGGGATTGATTTCGATAAAGCGTTTTGCGTATTGAATTCCTGCCTGGTAATCCCCCGTGTCATGACAAATCGCCGTCAGTTTCTGTAACGCGGCTTCTGAGTTCGGGTTCAATTTCAGGGCTCGTTCCAATGTCGCTTTCGCCTTTGCTCTCTCGCCAATCAGGTTATAGGCCAGGCCTACCTGCGTGATGAGTGCTTCATCTGCACTGTCTTCCCCTAACAAAGGCAGCAGGAGTTGCAGCGCCTGCTGCGCATATTGTAAGTCGTTTTTGGTTTCGGCCAGCGAGATGTAAAAGAATCCACGTGCACGCTGGAGATCATAAGCGGAATTCGCATCCTGCGGTTTACGGAAGACGGTAAATCGTTCTGTTTGTGCAGGCTTTTGAGGCCGCTCATTTTTGTTTCGGAGAATACGATGATCCGTGAGAGAAGTATGCGGGACAGAAAATGCAGCACGTTTGGGCATGTGGCATGAGATGCAAGATGCTTTTAACTGTGTTGGAGTATCTTCGGGGCGCGAACACTGGTTCGTACTTTCGCCGTGGCATTTGAGGCAGCGTTTTTCAAAATATGCGACGCGTTCTGTCTCAGTGGGGAATTGATGCGGGTCGTGGCACGAGATGCAGCCCATCTGACTTGCGCTCTTTTGGTAACATTGACTCTGATGCATCTGTTCGACCTGACTGACGGCCTGGGTGTCACCTGTAGCCGTGATGCGATCTCCTTCCTGAAACACAATCCATAAATCTTCAATCAGATTTCCGGGACGAAAATCAAACTCACCGCGACCATAGCGGAGAATGCGTCCTTCACCTGTCAGATGGCATTGATAACAGACCGCGTCTCGGGCAGCAGGGGATAAGTCGACGGGATTCACAATCGGGTCCGAGCCCTGTTTTTTACTACTGGCTAAATGCCATTGGATATGCGGTTCGCCGGGACCATGGCAACGCTCACAGCCGATGGCTGTTTCTTTGAACGGCGTTGGATCAAACTGATCTTTCACCCCCTCGGTCTTGGAGACCGAACCAATATGGCACTGGATGCATCCGTCAATCAGCCGTCGTTCAAATTGCTTGTGATGTCCTGGCTGATAACCCGGAGAGAGATCCCAGCGTTGCTTGCCGGTGTACCAGGAAAGGGGGGACATGAACAAGAGGCCTGCGTGGTTCATAACATAAGACCGGCCCCGCTTTCCTGAACCGATGGCAAAGTCGATCGGCTCAACTTTGTCATAGATCAGTTCATTTTGTGGCGTCATTCGTTTTTCATGGTGATAGACTTTCCCGTCTTTTTTCTCGACTTCATATTGGTGCGTCAGGGGAGACTGGAAACTGGTTTTGTGTTCGTAATCTTCAAACGTTAAGTCGCCGGGGACTGGCTGCGCGGAAAACGACATCGGGTGAGATTGGTAGGTCGAGCAAATCTTAGGATGGCATTCTCTGCAGGCCAGGCTCCCCACATATCCTGCCGTTGAGGGGGCAGGTGGGATGGTGTGAACCAGAGTCAATTTTTCATCCGGCTGTTTTTTTGAGATCGGGGTAGAATTGGTCGTTATTTCGTTTTGATCAGTGCGTAAATACAGACCGGCCGTCACGAGCGTGACTGACAAAAAGAGAACAATAATAGACCATTGGGAGCGCGTCATGGTTGTTGATTCATTGAATTCTATCAGAACTCAGTCTGAGAGGATTTTGAAATTGTGTCATGTTAACCCCGTCACAGTTTTCTTCGGATTTTGTAGAAACCGGTCAGGGACTTCCATCCCAAGAGCAGAATAAAGATCCAGAGCAGGTAGTTCAGTGTACCTGGAAGGAAATACGTTTCGACGGGCAGCCAGGCGTAAACGATGAATCTCGGGCGCACAAGCCAACTGTAGGGGATCGCCAGAGAACTGCGAATCATGGCGAATACGACGATGAGGGTATAGAAAAACAGATACAGGCTGCCTGCGATAATTGTCACATTGCCATAATGAATCAGCGTAATTGTGGTGAAGGCTACGACCAGCTGATCTGAGGCAGTATCGGTAAAGGAACCGCGGCTGCCGGCAATTCCCTGAAAGCGAGCCAGGGGGCCATCAATTCCATCAAGTAAAACATGAAATAGCAGCAGGCTGAACGCCAGTAGTTTTGCCTGATCCCAGTTCAAGCCATAAGTAAAGCAAAAGCCGATCCCACAGAGCAGAGACAGGCCGGTGAGATGATTGGCAGTAATTCCCCATTTCACAAATAATTTCAGCAAAGGGAGAAACAGCAGATGGCGGCGGGACTGCGAGGCGTCCATCATTGTCTGTTCGCCACTGGCATAAACAGAGACTTTGCTTTTGGTTGTATTGGGGGGAGAGCACATGATTTCTATCCATTGTGTTCTGAACCAAAGTGTTCTGCTTCTCTCGAGATTATAATGAATCAAGAATCATTTTCATTTTGAAATAATTGATCCAGTACGCCGGATGCTTTTACTTCTTCAAATTTTCTGCGAAATACTTTTTCCTGTTCGGGATCGAGTTGAGGGGGCTGGCCTTGTTCTTTGATGTATTGCCCCATCGATTCCATTGTCTCCTGATCAAAGTAATGATCGCTCATCGCCAGGGAGAGCATCAATTCATCATCGGTACGAGGCTTAGCCTGGCATTCTTCGCAGGCGAGGAATGAACCGAATTTTAAGTGGCCACATTGAAAGCAGACTGCCGTTGTCATCTCAGATCCTTTGGTTTTACGCTGTTCTATATCATTTTAGAATTATTTTTCAGGTCCATTCTTCTTACCCGATCTCTTACTCAAAGTATATCAAAGTTTGGGGAGAAAAAGCGCGGAGATTTCTTAGGTTTCCTTTTTATATGTCTGGGTTTTGATATTATGAAGAGAGTTCGTGATTCATCATTCCCTGAAGTGTTGTGAATCTTTGAACAATTGAAGGAACTGTCATGGGGTACTGAGGGGGAATTCCCAAAATGAAAGTGCGACTCATTAAATCAGAGAACGTTCTTTTTCATCCGGCAACGAATTGAACTGATCTTTTTCCAATCATTTTAGAACTGACTGCAAGATGCATTTGTTAGATTATGGTGTCATTCTGGCCTATCTGCTGTTCTCAATTGGGCTGGGCATTTATTTCGGTCGAAATCAATCGCGGAAGGAATTTTTTGCTGCCGGCAATTCCATGGGCTGGTTGCCGGTGGGGTTGAGTGTGATGGCCACTCTGTTTTCCGCGAACAGTTTTGTAATGTATCCTTCGATTGCGTACGGAAGCAGCCTGCGAATCGGACTCTTTTTGATCGCCGTCTCTTTAATGGCGCCACTGGTGCTGTGGGTGTTCATTCCCGTTTATGCGCGGTTGAATTGCCAGACTGCGTATGAATATCTGGAACGTCGCTATCATGTTTCAGTTCGGTCATTAGCCAGTGGTTTATTTATTTTCTTACGGATTGGCTGGATGGCTTCTGCCACGTATGCAGCGTCGATTGTACTGGCCAATGTGATGCAGGTTTCTCAGGTCTCGGTGATTGTTGTTCTGGGAATTGTTTCCATCTTTTACACGATGCTTGGTGGTCTGCGTGCCGTAATGTGGACCGACGTGATCCAGTTTTTTATCTTCAGTCTGACAATATTACTGACGCTGGGTTTAATTCTGGCCCAAACCGATTCCGGAGTGTCGGGAGTCATTTCCACTTATTTTGAAGGGCGTAGTAATCTACTGGTGGATTTTACTCCCTCTCTGACGCTGGAATACGGCAGTTGGGCGGTGCTGATCGGGCTGTTTCTGGAAGCGCTCTCTGCCTTTGGTGCCGATCAGGTTGCCGTGCAGCGCTATATTGCCGCTCGCTCCGAGCGGACATCGCAGATCGGATTCATGATTAATGTAATCGGGATGTGGACTGTTGTGCCTGGTTTGTTGGCCATTGGGGTGGGGCTTTATTCTCACTATCATCAATTTCCGGAACAGATGGTGTCGGTATTGGCGACGGAACTAAATGGAGAACTGCCTGACTGGAGAGCGAACGCAGCCGGGGCGGAGAGTGGAGTGACGGTTCCCGAGTTTTATCAATCGAATCCAGAGTATGTGGCCGAAGACGTTAAGGCGTTGAAACTTCAAGACCAGGCATTGCCGCAATACGTGCGATTGCATTTTCCGCCGGGAGTGGTGGGGTTATTTCTGGTTGCGTTAATGGCGGCGGTGATGTCCAGTATCGATTCAGGAATCCACTCTGTGACGACTGCACTGATGGTTGATTTTCGGGATCGGCATTTTCTCCATTTAAAGCCGGACAGTAATAAAATGGAGATTCTGCAAGACCGGGCGCTGGTGGTTTTGATCGGCGTGCTTTCCATTGTGCTGGCCTGTAATGTGGGTGAGATGGGTGACGTGTTTGCAATCGGGAAAAAAGTGACCGCCGGTTTTGGTGGCCCTTTGCTGGCCGTGTTTATTCTGGCTCTGTTCTTTAAAAATTCAACTACCGTGGGGGTTCTGGTGGGGACTCTCTCCGGCGCCGTTATCACAATTTCGTTAATGTATGTTGCCTCTGACTGGTTTTCCGTCTGGTTCTGGCCAATCGGATTCGGATTGACGATGTTGATTGGTGTGGTTGTCAGTTTATTGACGGCTGCTGATCCACAGGGGGCGGGGGAAACGCCGCTGACCTATTGGAATGTGATTCAGGGCCGTCATAAAAATAGTACAGAATTAAGAGAGTGAGACTCCCATGAAATATGCTGAAATGACTGCGATTGAACTGAAGAATGTATCGCGGGACGAAACACTCGTTGTCTTGCCGATTGCTGCGGTGGAGCAGCATGGCCCTCATCTGCCGACGGCGACCGATGAAATTATCTGTACGGCGGTCGCAGAACAGGTCGAGCAAAGACTCAAGGAATCGGTCTTGTTGCTGCCAACGCTCTGGCTGGGGGCCAGTCAGCATCATCTTCGCTGGGGGGCCACGTTGACTTCTCGTGTAGAAAACTATGAAACGTTGTTGTGCGAGATTTGCGAATCGTTGCTGGATGACGGTTTTCGTCGTGTTCTGATTTTAAATGGGCATGGGGGAAATATCGGCCCGATGCAGATTTCCTTGCGACGTTTGCAGGTTCATTATCGAAACTGTCAGTTAATGGCGGCGTCCTACTGGTCGATTGCAGAAGCAGAGATCACGGCTTTAATGGAAGGGGAGTGCAAAACCGTCGGTCATGCTTGTGAAGCGGAGACTTCGTTGGTGATGCATCTGCGACCAGAGCTGGTGCGGAAGTCACATATCGAAAATTCTGATGATTACCAACTGGATATGGTGGATGGCGTCTACTTGTGTAACGACATGTTCCAGCGGACTTCTCAGGGAGCCACCGGTCGACCCGATCTGGCAACCGCCGAGAAGGGGGCGGAGATGTTTTCAAAAATTGTCTACCGCGTGACCGATGTGCTGAAATCGTTGCAAAAAATTCCGTTTTCCGAATGATTATGCAGCCCGGGATGCGGTCTGGGATTTAAGCACCCGCAGGACTGTTTCTGCTATCCGCCGATGCGATTGACCGTCGCAGTTCCATTCCTGACGAATCTGCGCGCCGCGGACCTGTTGGCATTCTACGGATTCCCGTTTTACTGTCGCCATTGCGCGGGATCCGGCTTCGATGGTCGTGGAAAATGTGGCCCAGTCGTAGGAGTGTAAAGGCAAACCGTAGGCGCTGATGTCATCATCCAGGTTAAAAAAGGCGACCTTTCTTCCGATGAGTGCTGCTTTGATGGCAACGGTTGAATGATGTGTGACCAGCAGATCGCAGGCATGCAAAACTGTAGCAAGCGTCTCTAGCGAGGCATTGAGAGCTGAATTTCCGAACCGCTTGATGACGCGCCGGGCATCGGCTTCCGTGTGGTTCGGATGCTTGCGAACGGCGATCCGCAGATTTGGGTTGAGGATCGCAGCCTGTTCCAGACTTGCTTCAATCAACTGACTCTGCGCGTCCATGCCGGGTTGCATCGCATACAGAGCTACTAGGCAATGGTCTTCAATTTTGTGTCTGGTGCGCCACGCGAGTCCTGCTGACTCCTGATGCAGTACATCGTCAGCACAGTCGAAGCTGGGGTGACCGGTGATGACTAGGTTTTCAGGGGAAACGCCCCGCGCGGTCAGCTGTGGAATGGTGGCCTTAAACGGGATGCAGACCTGATCAGCCAAAATATCTGCAATTTGCAGGCCGAACAGACTGACCAGGCTAATGGAAGGAATATTTCGTTCACGGGCAACGATGACCGACGCTTGTTCTGCCCGGGGGGAGTTGGTCGTCAAAAGCACATCAGGCTGAAATTGATCAAATGCGCGTCGCAGGGGATTCAGTGGTAAAAAAACGCGTCGCCCCTGTTCCCGATAGTGCTGTTCTGCTGCTGACACGCCCACCCGGTCCTCAAGATCAGCGTAAGAGAGTCCGAGGTAAGCGATGGTTTCTGCCAGTGGAACAGACTGACCGTCGGCCTTCATTTCAGTAGCAAGTCGGATGCCATGCCGTTGGGCACGATCATCTTCTCGCGTCATCAGGTGACGAAACCCGATTGGCTCGAAGCCGGCTGCTTTAAGAGGTTCTTCAGCCGTCGTCAGCCCCAGAACTGAAATTCGACAGCCTTGTGATCGAAGTTCTTCAAGCACTGGAATTAGCATCTGGACATGCCCTCCGCCGTAACAGGTAGCCAGTATATGGCTTGCGGTCCTGGATGGTGGGGCGGTTGTCGGATGGGGCATGGAGTTCGGTCGTTTTAAATCAAGACGAAATTAAGGTCTGTGGGTAAATAAACAGGCAGGTATTAGATAAGGATTCACCAAATTAGGTCAAGAGCAACCAGATTGACGGGACAACTTCTGAAAGAGGTACATTCCAGCTGATTTACGCTATAAATCTGGTCTTTCCCGAAAACCCGAAATATTTTAGTTTACCGATTATGAAAAAAGTACAAAATCTCTGCTGACACCTGGGAGAGAGGTCTCAGCAGGTTTGTTTCAGTTTATCAGCATGATAGAAGATTCTGGAATGGCACTGATCGCTTACCTCGGATCAATTCTGATGTGGCCGGTTCAATTCTTACTTAACTGATGGAGTCATAGAATGCAAAACGTTAAATTACTGGATGATTTCCATCGTCAGGATGTAGTCCGGCTTCTGGAAGGGAACGAAAATATCGGCATCGAACTGGGAGTGGCCCAGGGGATCTTTTCCGAACGGATGATTGAGTCAGACCGATTTTCAACTTTTTTTGGTGTCGACATGTACGCTGACACGCATGATACAGAAGAGTATAAAGGAGCCTTAAAACGGGTTGGCCTGTTCGCGCCATATAAACTGCTCCGAATGACCTTCACAGAAGCGCTGGATCTGTTTGATGACCATACGTTCGACTTCATCTACGTGGATGGATACGCCCATTCTGGTGAAGAAGGGGGCGAGACCATGTTTCAATGGTATCAGAAACTGAAAGTCGGTGGCGTTATGGCCGGAGACGATTATCATGAAAAGTGGCCCCTCGTGATGCAGTCTGTTAATGAATTTATCCGGCAGACCGGCGGAGAACTGATGGTGACCGGAAAAACAGAAGACATGATTCACTGTCAGTACCCTAGCTGGTTGACCGTCAAGGAGCGTGATGTGGAATTGGCACCGAACCAGACAATGGTCAAGCATGGTAAATCAATTACCAGAAAGCTGGTCCGCAGAAGACATTTTAAAATCTATCTGCAGAATCTGTTACCGGATTCGGTGATGGAAACACTTGAGAAAGTAAGACGGGCCGCCTGATACAACTTTTGTTGAATTAATCAGGCAGGGAACGCCTGCAGGAGTATTCCCAGTAGGGAAACGGAAGGAATCGAAATGTGTGGAATCATTGGGGGCTATGATCGCCAGCGGCGTCCCTGGGGGACAGCGCTGGCAGAACAGGCCTGCAAAAGTATGCATCATCGTGGCCCGGATGATCGAGGATATTTTGAAACCGATGGTATTTTGGTTGGAAATCAACGCCTTTCGATTCTGGATCTGGCTGGCGGGCATCAGCCGATGTTCTCCGATGACGGTCAGATTATCGTCGTACAAAATGGAGAGATCTATAATTTCAAAGAGCTGGCCAAAGGACTGAACTGTAAAACGAGTTGTGATACCGAAGTCATCTTACGTCTCTACGAGCGAGACGGAGAAGGTTTTGTAAAGCAGCTGAACGGTATGTTCGCGGTTGCCATAATTGATCGTCGAAAGCAGTCGTTGCTATTATATCGAGATCGCATCGGGCAGAAGCCGCTTTATGTTTATGATGATGGCGCTCGAATGATGTTTGCTTCGGAAATCAAGTCTCTATTTGCGATGGGTGTCAAAGCAGAGATGAATTGGGAAGGCTTTGATGCTTACCTGACTTATAATTTCGTTCCACCTCCCATCACCTTGTATCAGAACATCAATCATCTGATGCCAGGCCACATGCTGAAAATCAGTCCGCAGGGAGTGGAACAACAGCAGTGGTGGAATCTTGCAGAGAGTCCGGTGGAATCTCGCTCCGATGAATCCTGGTGTGAAGAAATTAGAGAGACGCTCAAAGCCGCAGTGCAGATCAGGCTTCGAGCCGATGTTCCACTCGGCGCGTTTCTGTCGGGCGGGATCGACAGTTCCTCGGTCGTTTCTCTGATGTCGCGGGAACTACCTCATCCAGTGCAGACTTTTTGTATCGGTTTTGATGATCCGCGGTTTGATGAGTCACGATATGCTCAGGAAGTGGCAGAACTCTGTGGCAGCCAGCATACCTGCGAGGTTTTAAGTCCCAATTTGACATCAACGTGGCCGTTGACGGTCTTTCATAATGACCAGCCTCATGGCGATGTTTCGTTCATGCCGACCTATCGCGTGAGTCGTCTCGCACGTCGTTCGGTGAAAGTGGTTCTGACCGGAGATGGCGGAGATGAACTGTTTGCGGGATACGATGTGCATCGCAATTTCTTTACCAACCGGGATCTAACTTTCTCAAGAGATCAGATCGAGAACGACTACATCAGCGCCATCAGTCTGCTGCAACCCGAGGAAAAGTGGACACTCTATTCTGCTGAATCACAGCGTCGGCTGGCCACTGCCGATGCGAGTCGTTTTGCAAAATTGCATCAGGTTGAGTTCCGTCATCTGGATCCGATCAACCAGGCATTGGCGTTAGATACTCGACTTTTATTACCGGGGAACAATCTCGTTAAACCGGATCGAATGGCAATGGCAGTTTCATTGGAAGCACGCGCACCGTTCCTGGATTACCGGATGGTTGATCTCGCGTTTCGGATCCCGGGTGCCTTGAAACTCAATGCCGGAGAGACCAAGTCGATTTTGAAAAAGGCATGCGAATCGATTTTACCCCGTTCCATAATTTATCGAAAAAAACAGATGTTTACAGTGCCGATCGGCGAGTGGTTCAAAAAGGAGTTGACACCGTTTGTCAAGGAAGTGCTCCTGTCTCCGCGCTCCATGGATCGTGGTATCTTCCGTCCCGAGCGGATAAGTCAACTGATTGATGAGCATGTCGCGGGATGTGTCAATCACACGCGAACGATCCGTGCCTTGCTGGCTTTTGAGTTATGGCAGCGGACTTTCATTGATGATTGTTTTCAGCAGCCTCCCACATATGCGGAGCTGGGAATTCAAAGTTCGGTTGATGTGATCAACCCAGAGCGGAAGGCAGCCTGAGCAGCAGGCATTACTGAATTCAGAGAAGGTTAAAAGCAGGTCATGGATGAATCGACTCGGTTAGAACAGAGCCAAAGCTCAGCTCAGTCAAAGCAGGGCGGACCACATTTTAATACACGTTTGCTGGCAGAACCACAGTCGGCTACCGGTCTGAGAAGCCGCCCCGGATACGTCCTGAAACGGCCCATTGATCTTGTCGTAAGTGGTCTGGGGCTGATTGTTTTGACACCGCTGTTCCTGGGAATTGCACTATTAATCAAGCTCACCTCGACTGGTCCGGTTTTTTTCCGACAGCAGCGAATTGGTTTGGAGGGAAAACTATTTCAGATTCTGAAATTCCGCTCCATGAAGACTGGTTCCGAAACCGGTTCGCGATTCACAAAGACCAATGATTCGCGCGTAACCGGGATTGGAAAATTACTCCGAAAAACAAGTCTGGATGAGTTGCCTCAGTTGATCAATATATTTCGCGGCGAAATGAGCTTGATTGGTCCTCGTCCTTATGTCGGTTTTGAACTGGCAGAGGCGTCTGCTGAGACGCGTCGCAAGCGTGCTTCAGTGCTGCCTGGCGTTTCAGGGCTGTCTCAGGTCTCCGGCCGCAGTTCGCTGGCGCAGAGTACCATCCTCGAATACGACGTTGAATATGTTGAGAAATGCAGCCTGAAATATGATCTGGGGATTCTTTATAAAACGGTTCAGAAGGTCATTACCTGTGAAGATACCAATTAAGCCCGGCTGTTTTTTTGAAATTCTTCTGCGTACGGTTTTTTGTAGTGGGTAAATGTTCCGGTTTGTTTGAGTCCATTAAATGTAAGTGTTTGTTTATGGGAGTGGTTCTTTGGGAAACCAGAGTGTCGGTGGTCGTTTGCTGAAAAGTCCTCTCGAATAAAATCGAGATTCCTGTTATTCATTCGCATGAGCAGAATTAGGCTGATTTCATTCGAATGATTCCCTTTCACCTTTCATCTTTCTGATGTTGTATATTGATCATCATGTTTGACTGGATCTGAACTGATGCATATTTTTGAAAGTTATTCAAGCCGGTTTGAGGCAGAACCGTTTGCTCATTTCAGCCGAACACATTTTCAGGATCAGGCTTTCCGGTTCGGTGTCTTGCTGGCGATTGTGACCGGTTTTGTAATTCCGTTTTCCACAAGCCTGACTTCGGTCTGTAGCGGGGGCATTTTGCTCTGCTGGCTGCTGAGCGGTCAGTACCGGGTAACCTTTGAGTTACTGAAACGCTATCGGGTTGCGACAGTTGCACTGCTGTTTTTTGCCGTGCTTGCTGTAAGCTTGCTCTATACTCCCGAGTCTCTCAAGCACGGGGCGCGGAATCTGTTCAAGTATCGTCAGTTCCTAATGATTCCAGTTTATCTATCGTTCTTTCTGGATCCCAAAGCCAGGCAGCGGGGAGTTCAAATGTTTGGGCTGGCGATGTTACTGACACTCATCGCTTCACTGTCCTGCTGGGTTTTTGAGATTCAAGGCAGCGCTCGACTGCTGGATCATGCGGTTTTTAAGAATCGAATCACACAAAATATTTTGATGGCCTTTCTTGTTTATCTCTCAGCCTGGAAATTTTTGGAAAAACCGCGGCAGCATTGGTTTTATTTCGTATTAGCTCTGATTGCGGCCATTAATGTGATTGCAATGGTACCAGGACGGTCTGGATATCTTGCCTTAGGAATACTGACTTGTCTGTTGATGTATCAGAAATTAGGGTTTAAAAGCATCGTTCCTGCAGTCATTTGTCTAGGTGTGGTGGGGGGGCTTGCTTACAGCCAATCGGCCACATTTCAGAAGCGTATTAATCAAGTGTTTACCGAGATTAAAGAGTATAAAATCGCTCAAATTCGGCGCAGCGGTGTAAATTTGCGTATTGAATTTTACGAAAACAGTTTGCACTTGGCTAAGTCAAATCCTCTACTTGGTTCGGGGACTGGAAGTTTTGGTATGAAGTACAAGCAGTTGGCAGAGCAGAATCAGCAAATATCTACTTCGAATCCCCATAATGAATATATGATGTTACTAGTTCAGAATGGGATTATTGGGGTTGGTCTGTTTTTATCCTTCTTTTGGAGTGCCTGGCGCTCGACACGCTTGATGACGGGCCTTGATCGTGCATTGGGGCAAGCGGTCCTTGCTGTTTATTTCGTTGTTTGCATGGTCAATTCACTCATGTTAGATACAACTGAAGGTAGCTTGTTTGGTTTCTTGGTCGGACTCACCTTCGCTGGAGGGGCATCTGCATTAAGCCGGGGAGGGGATTCTGTTCCAATTGTATCTTCCTCCGATGATGAAGAGCCGCCGGTGGTTTGCGATGCAGCCTGATGTCTGTTGATTGAAGTAGAGCAAAAAAGTGGAAGTGGCTAGTTCCAGCGTTTAATTTGATTCAATCTTTACACAAAAAACAGGTTTTAATATGATCTACGTTTATCGTTATCTGAGATATATTCGATTGTGTTAAAACTGCTTTTTTCTTTCCTAACCGAATTATCGGTTCAGGATATAAAGTGCCAACCAAAAGAGAGCTTGGATGGCCGGTGCGATTGGATTGATCATTGCACGGGGGGCCAAAGGATGTTCTCGGGGAAATAGACCGGATTTGGCTGGCAAGCCGCTGATAACTAGGTCGAGCGAGGATGCGTTAAAGAGTCAGAAATAAGACCGTGCGCTTGGCTATATTGATCACGAAGCGATCGAATTTCTCTCGGCGGTATAGTGCTAGAGTTCAGTTTAGTCGAACCCTTTATTGCTTTGGATGCGTTCAGTTATTTCAATGTCATTCTGACTGCAAGCGACTGTTTGGCAGTGTATGAATTGAGTGAGAGGGGGTATCTGGCATTAATTCACCCGATATTTCGCTTTTGGAATGCTGAAGATATCGATGGAACGATCAAAATTTTGAAAAAGAAAAACCAAGGCTTTCATCTGCATGACGGAAGCAATAGGTTGTGAAGTGACCATGATCTGTGTTGAAGTCCGTGTTCGCCTGGAGAAAAGCGAATTCAATCGTCTTCAGGCGGATTCGAATAAGATGATCCATCGATTCAGTGGCTGGAAAAGTCATGTTCCTTTCAACGAAGGAATGGCGAAGATGGCAAACTGGATCGGTCGAAAGATTCAAAAATTGAATGCCGAGTGCTATACTGTCTTAATCGAATGCCAAGTGCTATACTGCCTTAGTGGAGACGTTATTGAAGACCGAAAAATCAAAATGCAATGGATTGTCAGGTTGAAAGCATACTTTAGAGGACCTTTAGAGATTTCAGAAAGGTTCTTGGTCTGATGGCGAAGCGATCCCTATCAATGGCAGCAATGTTTGTAGCCGTCGCAATAGTATTGGGGCGGTTGATGGGCTTATTCCGCGTGCTCGGCCTGGCAACGGTCCTGGGGGTTTCTCATTCGAATGACTTGGCGATCCTGGTCATTTCTGTCCCAGATATTCTCAATGCGATGTTGATCGGTGGTGCCATGGGGGCTGTTCTGGTACCTGAAATGCACCGTCGGGCTCAGGATGATTCTGAGCAACATGCCAATCAGTTAATAGTGCAAACTTTTTTTGTTGTGGCTGTTTTCTCCAGTATTCTGGCTTTGCTTTTGGCTTTGTGTTCCTCCTGGTTTACTCAGATTCTGGCGTCTGGATTTACACCTGCTGAGATCAGTCAAGCCAGCAGTTTGATATTGATTGTTTTGTTAGCCTTCCCAATCAGTGCTGTCACTGCGGTGACCTCGGCCGCCTTACAAGGGCATCACAAACCAACGCTTCCCGCATATGGAAATTTGTTTTTCAATGTGATTCTGATCGGCGCCATATTTATGTGGGTGACGCCGGATCATATTACAATCCTCGCCTGGGCCGTCGTAGCGGCAGTCTCCTTTCGCTTGATCACGCAAGTAATCAGTTGTTTTGCCATTGGTGCTTTTCAAGGGGGATTTCATTCCGTCTTCCGGTTTGCTGCTTTAAATCGGGGGTTGATGCTGAAGTATCTGCAAGCCTTGACGGCAATCGGGCTTGTTGTGGCATTTCCGGTAGTATCCCGGTCCTTTGCTTCCGCGTATGAAGGGGGGATCAGCCTGTTTGAATATGCGCAAAAGCTGGTAGAATTGCCCCGTGGGTTATTCGGAGCCATTTTGTCGATGGTGATTTTTCCCCGGTTAAGCCGCATTTTTACTGAAGGCAATACCGTTGACGGCTCAAAATTGACGAGTCAGGCTGCCGGGTTCATTTTATTGATTACGATTCCGGGTACCGTTGCCGTTTATGGCTGTGCGGAACCAGTTGTTTCTCTGTTGTTTGAACGCGGCATGTTCTCAGCACAGGATTCCGCGAATACTGCCCGTTTATTACAGATTGGAATTATGTCGATGCCGGCATTGATTCTTTCGATTCTTACCATGAATGTATTTTATTCAAGGCATGAAACGATCGTTCCCTTTAAGATCAGTCTGCTTTCATTGGGATGTCTGATGTTGCTTTCTGTGATACTAAGAGCATCGATGGGAATCTCCGGGATTATGCTCGCGTTCGTCATTACCAGTTGGGTTCACTTTTTGGGTTTGACCTTTTCATTGCATATGATGTTGAAGGTTTCGGTGATTGAAGGCGTCGATCTTAAGCATTGCGCTGCTTTAATTCTGCTGACATTATCCGGGATCTCCTTTTCAGCTATGATGATTAAGGTGGTTGTGGAGCCCGTTCTGCTGATTGTTTATTCTGCAATGCTGGGGCTATTTTGTTTTGGGGCCGTTTTAATGATCCTGAAGAATCATCTGTCATGTTTCAACAGGAAGCTATCTTTATAATGCAATATTTATTTCTTACCGATTGCCCGGAAATTGCAGGCTACGTTGAGCAATGTGGTGTCGATCAAATATTTGTCGATCTGGAAATACTGGGAAAGGCCGAACGCCAGGCCGGGATGGATACCGTGATTTCCCACCATAAACGGGAGAATGTCAAAAAAGTTAAGCAGGCAGTCACTCGTGCTGAAGTGCTAGTGCGGGTGAATCCAATCAATTCCCAATCGATAGAAGAGATTGAATCGGTCATAGAGCAAGGGGCCGATTGTTTGATGCTCCCCATGTTTCGCTCTCTGGAAGAAGTCGAATGGTTCTGCCAGCGTGTTGATTCCCGTGCCCAGGTTGTCCCATTGGTTGAGACGGTTGGGGCGATGAATCAACTAGATCAGATTGTTCAAGTCCCTGGTGTGTCTCAAATTCATATTGGCTTAAACGACTTACATATCGACTTGGAATTGAACTTTCTATTCGAGCTGATGTCGAATGGCATGGTGGAGAAGATGGCATCGATTTGTAAGGGCGCGAACATACCCTTTGGGATTGGTGGTATCTCAACAATGGATCAAGGTCTGGTTTCAGGGAGCATGGTGCTGAGCGAACACGCCCGACTTGGTTCCGAGTGGGTAATTCTCTCACGGTCCTTTCATCAAAACGCAACGAATTTAGAAGAGTTCCAGACGAAAATCAATCTGAAATCAGAGATTCAGAAGGTCAATCAGGCCTATCAAGCGTTGCTCAGTCGCTCGAAATTCGAAATTGAACAAGACAAAAAGTCTTTGTATCAGGCTATCAATGACATTGCGTTGGATAATCAAGCTGCCAAAAATGCTTCTTAAATCATTTGCGGGTCCTGATCCAGTTGACGCAACCATAAAGTCGGTCTGCTTTCCCAGCTGGTGTGCATGCATTTATTGCTGTAGTTCGAGACTCACGATCAGTGAATGAAGAGAGTTCAGGATTTCAGGGTCGCTGGTGTAAGGTGCTCGTTTTGAGTTAGTCTTTTGTATTTCAGGATCGAGAACTGAAAACCCTGTATTCGCTTTTCAGCGTGGATCATTGTTTCAAGCTCAATCGAATTAACAGTCAGATTTGTTTTCTCGCTATTTGTGTGACGTTACTGTAAACTAAGAAAATCTGAGTGAATGTCGAATGTGTTATTATCAATGGACTCCGAATTTATAGATGTGCAAAGGACAAGATTCACTGATGAACTCTGTTTTAGTAACCGGGGGAGCCGGGTTTCTGGGAAGTCATCTCTGTGACCGGCTGATTCAATTGGGCAAAAACGTAATCTGCCTGGATAACTTCTTTACAGGCAGTAAGCAGAATATTGCGCACTTGATGGGCCATCCCCGATTTGAATTAATGCGGCATGATATTGTGCATCCCATCTACCTGGAAGTCAACGAAATTTATAATCTGGCCTGTCCTGCTTCGCCGGTGGCCTATCAATACAACCCGATCAAGACGATCAAGACATCAACGGTTGGCATGGTGAATGTTCTGGGGCTGGCAAAGCGTTGTCGGGCCAAAGTGCTGCATGCTTCAACCTCCGAAGTATATGGTGATCCAGCAGTCCATCCTCAGGTGGAAGAATACTGGGGCCACGTGAATCCCCTGGGACCTCGTAGTTGTTATGATGAAGGGAAACGCATCGCCGAGTCATTGTGTATGAATTATCATCAGGCACATCAGGTACCGATTCGGATTGTGCGGATCTTTAATACCTATGGTCCGCGGATGGATCCAAATGATGGCCGGGTGATTTCCAATTTCATCAATCAGGCCTTGCGGGGAGAATCGCTGACAATTTACGGTAACGGTGAGCAAACTCGTTCGTTCTGTTATGTTGACGATCTGATTGATGGCTTTCTGAAAATGATGGACCAGGACGAGACAACCGGTCCCGTCAACCTGGGGAATCCTGTTGAAAACAGCATGCTGGAGCTGGCGGAAGCGGTTCTGCAGGCAGTCGATTCCGATTCACAGTTGGAGTATCAGCCTCTACCGACGGATGATCCCAGGCAGCGTTGTCCTGATATCACCAAGGCACGGACTCTATTGCAGTGGGAGCCGAAAGTCTCTTTGAAGGAGGGGCTGGCAAAGACCGTTACTTATTACCAGGACCTTATGAAATAGGAAATATCATGAGTCAGATTCTGGTGACAGGTGCAGCTGGTTTTATCGGGTTTCATGTCACATCAAGGTTGTTGTCTCTGGGACATCAGGTGACGGGGGTTGATAATCTCAACACTCATTATGAGGTGGAGTTAAAGCGAGCTCGCATCAATCAGATTCAGCATGCATCTGCATTTCAGTTTATCGAGGCGGATATTACTGATACCGCATCGATGTCTCGTATCTTTCAGGAATCAGCATTTGAAAAAGTGATTCATCTGGCTGCGGAAGTGGGGGTGCGAAATTCATTACTCAAGCCGCTGGAGTATGTGCAAAGTAATATCTTGGGGTTTGTCAATGTATTAGAGCTCTGCAGAATGAACCAGGTGGCGCATGTCGTTTACGCATCTTCCAGTTCGGTTTATGGTGCCAATCGGAAAACTCCCTATTCCACACGTGATCGTGTGGATCACCCGGTCAGTCTGTACGCTGCAACGAAACGCGCTGATGAATTAATCGCCCACAGTTACAGCCATCTTTATGAACTACCAACAACAGGACTCCGCTTTTTTACCGTTTACGGTCCCTGGGGGCGGCCTGATATGGCAGTCTTTCTATTCACTAAGGCGATTCTGGAAGGGACACCCATTAAAGTATTCAATCACGGAAATTTAAAACGTGATTTTACTTATGTCGACGATATAGTGACCGGCGTGTTGAACGTGTTGGAAGACATCCCATCACAGGGTGAGGCAGTGTCGACGGGAACACCTGATGAACTGACGGAAGCACCTTACCGACTCTATAATATCGGCAACCACCAGCCTGTTGGAGTCTCTCGGCTGATCGATGTGATTGAGCAACGGATTGGCAAACCGGCGATTCGAGAAAATTTTCCGATGCAACCGGGTGATGTGTTGGAAACTTATGCTGACATCTCTGGACTTCAGCAGGCGATCAATTTTTCTCCGTCCACCTCGATTGAGGAGGGCATTGATCGATTTGTGGAGTGGTATCTGTCTTACTACGCTCCACCTCGGTAAAGAAGTGGACTGCCTGCGATTATACTCAGATGTGCTCGATGATCTCGGGGATCAGTCGTGCCAGCTTCTGGCCTCCCTCTGCAGCGACTTTTAAGATTTTGCTGATATCAGCGGGCTCCAATGCGTCTGGCAGGCATAGATCTGTGACCACAGACAGGCCAAGTACCTTCATCGAAGCGTGGTTCGCCACAATGCATTCGGGAACTGTCGACATGCCGACACAGTCTGCCCCCATCTGTCGCAGCATGCGGTACTCGGCACGGGTTTCCAGGTTCGGTCCAGCAACAGCGACAAAGACTCCTGTTTGTGTGCGGATTTGAAGTTCGAGGGCTTTCTGCTCAGCCAGCTTGATTAAGTCCTGGTCATAAGGAGCACTCATATCGGGAAAGCGAATGCCCAGGCGATCATCATTGACCCCGCGTAGCGGGTTATCGCCCATCAGATTGATCTGATCTTCAATGATCATAATGTCGGCCAGATGGTAATGAGGATTCATCCCCCCGGCTGCGTTGGTGATGATCAGGGTTTCCACGCCAAGTGCCTGCATGACGCGGACAGGGAAAGTTACTTCTTTCATGGAGTAACCTTCGTAGAAGTGAAACCGGCCTTCCATGGCGATGATCGGAGTTTCGTTCAACGTTCCGAATACGAGCTGTCCCGCATGTGATTCCACTGTCGAGTGAGGGAAGTGGGGAATCGATTCATAAGGAATCGAGGCATCGCGTTTAATTTGCTGACTGAAGTCACCCAGTCCTGTCCCCAGGATTAAACCAACTCGGGGCGTTTGCTGTATTTGCGGCTTCAGATATTCAATCGCATCATTGATTTTTTCGACCAATTCCTGCATAGGGGAGTACTCTTCCGTTGTAGATTTCAGGAGGCCGATCGATGCAACAATACTCAGATAGCTGATAAAAGAGCAAGTTATGTGGAGCAGACAGGGATGTAAAAAAATAGTTCCTCGCCAACTCAGAGAATTTATTGGCGAGCGAACTGCGTGAGTGACTGAAGTTTATTAAAAATCATCATCGTCGTCATCAAACTCGTCGTCGAATTCATCATCTTCTTCTTCTTCATCATCGAATTCTTCTTCTTCTTCTTCTTCGTCGTCGAAATCGTCGTCGAAATCGTCGTCGTCATCGAGCTCGTCATCGTCGATGTCTTCAAGCTCGTCGAAGCCAATATTTTCTTCGTCATCGTCCAGTGACAGGAAAATGATGGCTGGTTCATCCGTGAATGTTTCAAGTTCTTCAGGGGGTTTTATTAGAGTTGAGTCGGCTAATAACACAGTATGATCCTCGTAGTTACTTTGTGAAATCTTTCCAAATTTCAAAATGGTTTTTATCGATACATAATGCCCGATGTCAATAGTTAGTCGTAAGATCTTCCTGACAATCCGGGAGAGCTTTTCCTGTATTTGCAAGAAAAAATGTTATTCAGAATATTTCCATTATTATATTTTTTTCGCTTTGTCAAGTGCGAATAAAATGAACTGTCAATATATAGAACTATTTCCGCTAATGTAGTGGAATCTCATGAGGAAAAAATCGTGGTTTTGTGGCGCAATCACTAAAAACTTACACTGTATATACAGGGCTATTTCATTTGAAATAGGAATAGTGATAGAATGAATAGTCTGTTAGTCTGGCTTGATTTAGGGCGATTAATCGTATCTGAAGCCGATTTGTTCTTCATCAAATATTTAAAGAGAATTAACTCGGGAAATGCCAACCGTACGGGCATGGGGAGTTCGTGAGGCGGCGACCGGGCAGGGGAATGACGTCTGGGATAGTAAGGTGGTGCACGCTTATTTCACTGGTGTCATCGCTGCAATGAGGTTCGTAGAAGGCTTCTGAAGATGCCATAGAACCGGGAGTCGGCTAGTTGATGGCACCACCGCAACTGGAGCCTGCGCCGGCAGTGCAGCCATAGCAGTGTTGGTTCGTTATGATATTCCTGTTTGCCAGATCCTGATAGTGAAAATCGCGAATGTGCCGTCGGTCTGAGACTGTGACAGCTAGATCCAACATCTGGTTGAAATCACAGTCATACAGATAGCCCTGCCAATCCACGGAAATAAGGGAGCGGCACATCAGCCCGGAGATCGTTCCAGGATTGAAAGCGTTGACCAGTCGCTCCATGTATTCTTCTGTCCGCCCCTGATTGACTAGTTCACTAAGAAAACGGCTGATTGGCATATTAGTGATCGTGATCAGATTGGTGAATTCAATGTCAAAGCGTTTTTTCAGCTCTTGCCTGTAGGCCAGTTCGAGTTCTGACTGGTCTGGAGGCAAGGAGAATCCCACAGGATTATAAACCAAAGTCAGTTTGAGTGTGGAATCGGACTTTCCGTATCCGAGTGCGTTCAACGCTTTCAAGGCCTGGATCGATTTTTGAAATGCGCCATTGCCTCGTTGCGCGTCTGTATTCTCTTCAAGGTAACAGGGGAGTGAAGCAACAATCTCGACTTGATGTTCGGCAAGAAATTCGGGCAGATCTTGAAAGCCGGGGGCTAACAGGATGGTTAGATTACAGCGATCAATGACCTGTTTGTTGAGTCTGGTTGCTGCGACCACGATTTCCCGGAAGTGAGGATTCATTTCGGGAGCCCCTCCCGTCAGATCCAAAGTTTGAAAACCCGGATGTTTCAGAGCGTTCAGGCAATGTTCTACAGTGTCTCGATCCATAATCTCTCTGCGATCGGGGCCCGCGTCTACGTGGCAATGATCGCATGTCATATTGCAAAGTTTTCCCAGGTTGACCTGCAGTGTGCTGATCGTGCTGGCTTGCAGAGTGGGAACTTGATGCTGCTCCAGATGCTGATTGAATGCAGGCTGTTGAGACTCTTCGTTGAGAATACGCAACTGCTCCCGAGGATCGGCCAGCTTACTGTGTTGTCGGAGCAGGGTGAGTGGAGCCATGAATTTTCCTGAATAGGTAGGATAGAAGAGCGTGGAACTGCGTCGCCAATCGATTTAACAGCAACCACTGTCCGGACTGCAACAGGAATCCACAATCTGGCTGGTCAGATCATAGTTTTTGCCCTTGGATTCCTGGGGATGCCGCACCGCATTCCGCCGACAATCCATCTCGTGCGCCTCATCCAATGGAAGAGTCTGATAGGGGGCAACAGGAAGAAACTGCCCCTCGTAGGGAGCTGCTTGCAGGAGTTGGAATGTTTTATCACAAACCGCAATTCGTTCTCCTCGCGAATAAACATGACCATCGTCATCTTCGACTTTTTTGAAGGGCCCGCGATAAATCATCGCCTGGTTTCGTTCCAGGCAGGGACCTTGCTTGCCTTTGTACGCTGAGACCGTCATCGATCGAAACTCAATCCCTTCGATAGTTTGCCAGGGAGTCTCTTCACGCTTCAGGATTTCAATGCCATGAAAACCCGCGTCTTCAAATGCTTTCAAAAAGGCGTCTTCACGATAGGCACCCGAGAGGCAGCCCGACCAGAGTGTAGGATCGTCGCGCAGATGTTGTGGTACATCTTCATCGCAAACGATATCGCTGATGACGGCTTTGCCGCCTCGTTTTAAAACACGAAAGACTTCCTGTAGCAGTTGCCCGCGATCCCCTTCGCGCACTAGATTTAGAACGCAATTCGAAATCACACAGTCGACACTGTTGTCCTCGATCAGCGGGCTTTCGCTACGTAAGCGTTCTTCCAGATTGCGTAATTCCAGCCAGCGGGAATGGTTGTCGATCGGACTGGCAGACAGTTCCTGATTGAGCTGGTCCAGATCCAGTTTCAAATCCTGAATTAGTCCGCAACGGAATGAGATGTTAGAATATCCCAGTTGATCAGCAACCTGCTGTTGATATTTTCGGGCTAATGCCAGCATCTCGGCATTGCAGTCAACGCCGATCACGGTTCCTGCGGGACCGACAATTTGTGAGGCGATATAACAGATCTTTCCGCCTCCCGATCCCAGGTCGACAACCGTATCACCGGCGGACAGATAAGGAGTCGGGTCGCCACAACCGTAGTCGCGTTCCAGAATTTCCTCAGGAATGATCGATAAATATTCCGGATTGTATTCGACGGGACAGCAGAGTGCCTGCTCTTTCTGATTTGCTGCATTGGCATAACGCGTGTAAACAGATTCTTCTTCTGTGGAACGAGCCTGCGTATTTACTGAATTCATGGTAATCTGAGTTCCTTTCAATTCCAATTTCCGTCAGTTAAAGTCCCGAAAGAACCTGATCAATGTGTTTAATCTGAACGATGATTGTCTGTAGGAGATGATAGTATAATAATGTCGGAGGATTCGAGAAACATTGTTGTTCCAGAGAAGGGACGACTTTTTGATGATCGAATTATCCTCTATTATGGTCTTGAAAACTGTGAAGCAAATCACATTTTACAGATTCACGTCAAAAAAAATCAGTTCAAGGCTTCAAATGGATTCAGAACCACAGATTTCTGTTATTATCCCTGTTCTGGATGGGGAAACCTGCTGGAAAGGGTTAATCGCTGATTTGGCCGGTTTTCCAGATACGACTGAGTTCTTATTTATCTCGAATGGAGATCAGCCATCCGATTTTTTAGAGTTGGTTCAGCAGTATCAGCTAAACAGCCGCAGCCAATGGCAGCAGACCTTGATGGGAAGAGCACTCCAGATGAATGATGGTGCAGCCCAGGCGTCTCGGTCTCACCTGTTGTTCTTGCATGCGGATTCACGACTGACTGAAACCGGCATTCAAAGCTTAATCCAATCTTTGAAATCGAATCCCGATGCGCTACATTATTTCGATTTGAAATTTGAGGAGCAAAGTTTTTTATTGATGCAGCTCAATACGTGGGGCGTTTACTTTCGCTCTCATGTTTTAGGAATTCCCTTTGGGGATCAAGGTCTGAGTTTGAGCCGCGCTCTGTTTCATGAACTTGGCTGTTTCGATGAAACGGCTCCCTATGGTGAAGATCATCTGCTGGTCTGGAAAGCCCGGCGCAGGGGAATTCGTTTACAATGTACGGGGGCGGATATTAAAACCAGTGCCCGAAAATACCAGCAGCAGGGCTGGTTCAAAATTACCGTCAAACATCTCTGGCTGACGCTACGACAAGCAGCCCCTCAGTTTTTTCTCTTACTCAAAGAACGTGTTGTTTCATGGTTTCAAGGCAAGGCGCCATCGTCATCTTCGTGAAGACCCCCGGGTATTCACCTCTGAAAACCAGATTGGCGCAAACGATCGGTCAAGCGCAGGCGGAGCAGTTTCATCGACTTTCTGCGTCAGCCGTCGCAGCCGTCGTGCAGTCGGTCGTGCAGCAGAAACAGGTGACTCCTTATTGGGCCGTCGCGGAAGAAGCGGCGCTGGAAGATCCGTTATGGAACCAGTTCGAAACCATCTTTCAAGGTACAGGAGACCTGGGAACACGCCTGGCACACGTGAATCAGGTTCTCTCTAAGAAGTACGACTTTGTAATCTTCCTGGGAGCAGATACTCCGCAGCTTCCGGTGGCCTATCTGACAGACGCCATTGATCTCCTGTCAAACGTCGCCGAACAACGCCAGTTTGTGATGGGGCCTGCCGACGATGGGGGCTTTTATTTATTCGGCACGCCCATATGTTTATCTCAGGAAACATGGCTCAATGTGCCGTATAGTGCTGCGAATACGAGTGAGAAATTACTTGAACAACTGGAGGGGCAAGGAGACATCCATCAGCTGCCCTCGTTAACCGATGTCGATACGGTGCGTGAACTGCAGACGCTCATCCAGGAAGAGAGCGATGAAAAAACACTTCTGCCAGAACAACGGCAGGTGATAGATTGGATTCAGCAGCAGAACTTTCCAGTAAGTGAATGAGCATGCCGATTCTGCTCTTATGGTTTTGAAGTGACCGCCGTTGTTTCCAGTTCGGGAGCCGGTAATTCTTCAGAGCTTCCCTGGATCACCATATACAGCGAACTGACAGCGAGCAGCGACAGCAGGCAGCGTTTAAAGACAACCGGGTTGATGCGCGGCCCAATCAGCGTTCCTAGCTTCATCCCCAGAATAACAAACGGGACCATGATGGCCGAGGTCAACAGCACTGGTGTCTCGGCAAAGCCCATCAGCGTCAATCCGATGATTCGTGTGACAGAGATCAGAATAAAGAATCCGAAAATGAACCCTTTGTATTGATCCTGCGTCCAAGGCTGACGAATCGCATAGATGACAATCGGAGGGCCGGCGATACTGGTGGAACCGGCCAGAAAGCCGCTGCAAAAACCGGCGAAGGTACTCCAGACCGAAGCCGCTTTCTGAGGGCCTTCGACTGCTTGAGGAGCCCGCTGAAAAAAACCGTCGATCACGATCAGGAAAATGACGAGTCCCGTACCACGTACAAGATAGTCCAGGTCAATCAGCGTAAATGTCAGCAGGCCTAAAGGGAGCCCCACCAGTGATCCCAGAATCGCGCCCATCAGAAGTTTGAGATCAGATTGCTTTCGATAGCCCCAGAAGATCCACATCACGGGAAGTACGATGCTGAATGCGACCAGTAAATTTGCTTCGCGAAAATTGAGCACTAACGGCAGCACGGCCATCGCCACGATGGCATAGCCAAAGCCGATGATCCCCTGAATGAACGCGGAAATGAAAGCAACAGAAAGTACGAATAACCACAGCTGTGGATCAGAAAACATCATTATCTTATACAAGTCAAAATGAGCCACATTAGATATGTGACTCCGTGAAGCGAGAGTGAAAGCGGCGGGGAAATTATTCCATCAGAGCACTGCCTTTGGTTTCTTTGGCAAAGTAAGGCAGAATCGCACCGATGATGAAGAGCATGCTCAGTATCGTAGCTGTTTGCGCCATTGTGTATCCCCAGTCTTTCTGCATCCAGCCTCCAATAAACAGAATGGGGGCCGCCAGAAGACGTCCTGCATTAAAACAGAATCCAGTACCGGTTCCGCGCAGACGTGTGGGGTAGAGTTCCGGAAAATAGATCGCATAGCCGGCGTGCATACCCAGCGTCAGAAAACCAAATATTGGTAGGAAGCAACCAATGACAATGGAATTGTCTAATAACTGAAACAGGATCACGGAACTGATCAGCCCTCCGACATTGAACAGGAAAAAGGCGCCGCGGCGTCCAAACCATTCACAAATCGGCCCGAATGCTAACAGCCCAAGACCCCCACCAGTTGTCGCCAGGAACATGCCCAGCATCTCCCATTTTTTTAATGTCGGCTTGATTGTTTCGAAATAGGCTTTTGTTTCCTCTGTGGGAACATCAGGCTGATCCTGAAACTGTTCGGCGACATAGTCTGCTTTCACCGCATTTAAAAAGACATTTCTGCCATAGATATGAACTCCCCAGAAGGTGGCCAGACCGATCGCTGCCAGTAAGACACCAATACACGTGCTCTTGGTGTATTGTGGTGAAAGCAGGTCCCAGATGGTTCCCATTGTTTGGCTGCTATCTTGTTTTGCCACTTCCTGTGCGTGTTGCCAGGATTCCGGTTCTTTCATGGAGCGGCGAATCCAGATAATCAGAAACGAGGGGACTACTCCCAGAGCAAAACCGATACGCCAGGGCAGGCTGGGGTAACCAACATTTTGGGCATATTCCTGAATGCTTTCATTGCCGATGATAAATGCGCCTGCCAGAATCGCGAGGTAAGTTCCCAGTACACTGGAAGCATGAAAGATACTGCCAACACGGGCGCGGGCTTTCGGGGGAAACGTTTCGGCAACGAGGGTACTGGCGACCGCCCATTCACCACCCACTCCCAATGCGACGAGAAACCGAAAGCCGGCCAGTTGCCACCAGTCCTGTGAAAATGCGGAGAGGCAAGTGAAGAATGAGTAGAACAGGATTGTCAGGGACATTGTTTTTTTGCGACCAATCCGATCGCTTAACGCGCCAAAGCCAATTCCACCGAGAGCCCCACCGATCAGGAAGGCACCTAAGGCAATATTGTTATAGAGTGCCTGTTGCCCTTTGGTCGTCTCAGGAGCGACGAGAGAAGGCATGGCTTCATTCATACTGGCGACGAAGATCTGTCCTTCGAAGACATCGAACACCCAGCCCAGGGAGGCAATCGTCAGGACAAGCCATTGGTAACGGGAAATCCCGTCGTACCATTTTTCTTCTTTCAGTTCGTTCTGCATCAGGCCGGTACTTTATCGTTAAGGTTTAAAAACATTGATCGCTGGTTTTCCGCTCAACACTAATCGTACATCTTCGCACACAGAATCGACCACGCGTTCCTGTGCTTCCACAGTAAAGGCGGCGATGTGGGGCGTTAAGATGACGTTTTCCATCTGATTCAGCGGGCTTTGTTCGGGGGGTTCGGTCTCTCTGACATCCAGTGCGGCACCCGCCAGTTTGTGTTCCAGGAGTGCCTGGGTCAGACCGCGTTCGTCGACGACTTCCCCCCGCGATGTGTTGATAAAAAAGGCATCCGGCTTCATCTGGCTGAAATGCGAGTACGTTAACATCTTTCGAGTATCAGGTGTCAACGGACTATGGCAGGAGATGACATCGGATTCTGCCAGCAACTCATCCAGTGAGACGAGTCTTCCGTTTAATTCTTTGAGAACGGGGGCATCAGCGGCCAGATAAGGGTCTGCTGCGATGATTTTCATGCCAAACGCGTGGGCGCGGGTTGCCGTCATAGAGCCGATGCGGCCCATGCCGATGAGACCAAACGTTTTGCCGTAGAGTTCAGTGCCCGTGAACTTGATACGGTTCCAACCTCCGGTCAGCGTGTCCTGTCGTGCTTCGGGAATTCTTCTCAACAATGCCATCATCAAACCGATGGTCAGTTCTGCCACAGACAGAGAATTGGCGTCTGGTGTAAAACAGACGATGATTCCCTTTGCTTGCGCATAGTCTGTGTCAACATTATCCAGGCCAACACCAGCCCGGGCAATGATTTTCAGCTGCGGCGCAGCATCAATGAGTTCCTGATTGACTTGTGTCTGATTTCTGACAATCAGTGCCTGGGTGTCCTGGAGTTTCTGTTTCAGTAAGTCCCTGTTCTGCCAGAGATAGGCATCGAATTCGACGTCGAGATCCTCCATGAGACGAATCATGGAAGCCCCCTGAATGTTCTCTGTCACCAGAATATCACTCATATTACTTCTTCCCGCTGTTAGCGATTACCTTGGTTTTGTTGTTCAGACAAAAAGAGAGTAGTCAACGGGCTGATTGATGTCGATAGACTGATCAGCCGGAGGGAGTTCGTATTTCAATCCCGAAGCACAGTTAAACAGAACTGCACTTTCGTCGGGGCTGATGCGTCCTGATTCGAGTTCCTGCTTATAAGCGGCGTAGGTGGCGGCCCCCTCCGGACACATCAGGAAACCTTCTTTTTGAGAGGCTTCATTTAGTGCGGCGGTAATTTGCTCATCATTGACGGCGGTGGCAAATCCCTGGCTTTCTCTGACGGCTCGTAGAATCAAAAAATCGCCCACAGCGACGGGAACCCGAATGCCCGCAGCGACGGTGTGTGCATTTTGCCAAAGTTCAGCATGTTCTTTGCCTTCTTCGTAGGCTTTGACCATCGGAGCGCATCCGGTTGCCTGGACGGCGACCATGCGAGGCAGTTTACCTGTGAGCCAGCCGATCTCTTTGAGTTCGTTAAACGCTTTCCACATACCGATCAAGCCGGTTCCTCCGCCGGTCGGATAAAAGATCACGTCCGGCACCTGCCAACCCATCTGGTCAGCCAGTTCCAGCCCCATCGTTTTTTTGCCTTCGATGCGGTAGGGTTCTTTGAGGGTCGAAAAATCAAACCAGCCCACCGGTTCTTTGCCTTGTGCTACAATTTTTCCACAGTCATTGATCAGGCCGTTGACCCGCCAGACATGTGCCCCTTGGGCGGCAATCTCGCGGACATTGATTTCGGGCGTATCATCCGGGCAGAAGATAAACGACTTCATGCCAGCCCGAGTCCCATAAGCAGCCAGCGCCGCGCCAGCATTCCCATTGGTCGGCATCGCGACTTTGGTGACGCCCAGCTCTTTGGCCATTGAAACAGCCATACAGAGCCCGCGGGCTTTGAAGGAACCCGTCGGGAGTCGTCCCTCGTCTTTGATCCAGACCGAACCCTTACCGCCTTGCAGGCGGGGAACTGGAATTAACGGAGTGTGGATTTCACCCAGGCTCACAATATTTTCTGATTTGCGAACGGGTAGAAATTCACGATATCGCCAGAGCGTTGCAGGGCGGGTTGCCAGTTCTGCTTGAGAGACTGACTGGGCGAGCGCGTTTAAATCATATTTGACCAGCAGCGGTTTGCCTGCTTTTGAAAGGCCGTGCAGTTGATCTGCTTCGTACCGGTCATGCTCCATCCCACATTCGAGATGGGTGACAAAAGTTTGAGACTCCGGGAGCGCATCGAGCATGGGAGGAAACCTGTTATCAAATGAAGTATCAAAAATGATCAGTTGTTAAATTCTTTAAGGGCTTATCATTCTGTTATCCAGCTATTATTCAAAATGTCAACCCATCGGCATTGTTGAATGTTTCTGGGGGAGGCTTACCCGATTTGGATGTGACAAAACAATGTTCACTGATTCATGTCTGGAGTCGAGATGTCGGGGTCATGATGTTCTGAACAATCAATCGATCGCCGGCAATCGATCACCGGCAATCGATCGTCAGTTTTAAAAAAGAAAAAACGGCCACCCGGATTCAGGTGGCCGTTCGAAAATCTCATCCGAATTAAATTTCCGACGGTTATTCAATCGGGCCTTCTATACCACCGGTATAGTGTTCACCAACCGGTGCTTCACCATGCAGAACTTCAACCTGGTATCCACCCTTGGATCGGAAATACATGACGAGGATAAAGTAACCGAAGGCCATAATCAGAGGTACCAATGCAGTACACTTCAAAGCCATGCGGCCACCATAAATACCGGCTTCGTCAACGGGTTCCTTGTCTTCAGCAGCAAATGGCTCAGCACCCTGCCACCACTGATTCAGGGACGTAATATATGAGTCCGTTTTATTCTCTTTCTTAAGTTGCGCAACAGTTTCTTCCAGATCTTTTCCGTCGTTATTTAAGACGCTCACTTTTGAGCCGTTCAGACCTTTGATCTCTGGGAAAAACAGGAAGCCATTTTTGTCTTCGGCGGAATAACGCTCATATGCTTCTGGTGAGAGTTGTTCCAGTTTTTGTGTCGCGAAGTAATCCTGGTTATAGCCGATTCCCGGTCCACCAAGCAGTCCGGCAGACAGCATGCCAATGCCGCCCATGGCGCCCATGGTAATCGCGCCCCCTTTGGGAAACCGCTCACCAACGACACCCAGCATGGTCGGCCAGAGGAAGGTTTTTCCCAATCCATATACGGTGACAGCAACCCAGACCCAGATCGCTTCTTTAAAGCTGCCGATCATGAATAAGCCTACGGCACCGAAACAGGCACTCACACAAAGCAGCCCCAGTGGGTTGATTCTTTCGACAATCGGACCGGCAAAGAAACGCAGGACGAACATGATTAAGGACGCATAGATAAACAGATACAGTCCCTGACCAACCAGAATTGAATCAGTGATACTGGCAATCCAGCTATCCGTTCCCAGTTCCACATAACCGACGCAGGCTTGTAATAAGAGTAAGCAGATCAGTAAAGGACTGGCGAATGTCATCAGCATCTGTCCGAAGCTGACACCTGCCGACTTGGCTTCTGAAAGCGGGAACTTCTGCTTAATCACAATGAAACCGTAGATCAGAGTCGGGATTAAAAAGACCGCCATGGGGTATTCCCAGCGAAGGCCGGGAACGCTGTCTTTCATGTTGGCATAGATGGCGGCGACGATCCCGCCGACAATCAATCCACCAGGCCAGCCAGCGTGCAGAATATTCAGGTAGTGGGTTTTCTTCTTGGGGTAGAGCGTCGCGACCAGAGGGTTGATTACCGCTTCGCAGAGACCGTTGGCGACGGCGAACATAAACATTCCGATATACAGACACCAGTATGTGGCATCTTTACCCATTGAGTGAAAAATCGGAGTTGCAGCAAAGGTGATCAACGCGGACAGCACATGCAGAATAAACGCTAATAACAAAATTGGTTTGTAACCGACATTATCAGTAATCAGACTGGCTAACAGAATCACAATACCAAAACCAACGAGACCGCCTCCGGTAATCGTACCAAGGTCGAATTTGGTAAACCCATATTGGGCTCCCCAGTCTGCCAGGATGCCTCCTCGAATTGCGAACCCCACGCCGGCGGCGATGAGCGTCATAAAGCTCGCAATAAACAGTGGTTTGTTGTTATTCATAGCTGCGACTTCTTTGATTGAACAGGGCGAGTAATAAGTGCAATGTGCATAACAAGAATGGAGTATTCAGAAGCGATAAGATCGAATGCAGATCAGGAATGGATGCTTCGAATGGTCTTGATCACACGACAATAACACACAACAGGCTTAACTCTAAATGAGATGATTTCGAGAAAACCGTGTTATGTTTTTATCAGCAACGCCAGATTCTAACCAACCGTGATCAAGATTTCCACAATACATATGTCGTAATACGAATGTTTGTCAGAATCGTTCCACTTACGTGCGGGAGGCCTTTTTTAACTTGCGTAAAATAAGCAATCGTTCCCGGCGCTCCGCTTCGATCTGATCGGGCAGACTCAATTTCTGACCCGAGCGGGTCAGTAGTAGCAGTCGCTGCCAGTGATCAAAGCCCATTCGTTTTCTGGACCAACTCATCCGTTGCCAGATTTGCAGAAAACATTGTCGGATCAGATAGTCTGGTACGCCTTGGAAGACTTCACAGTCCAATCGCCAGGTTTCCTGGTTTTGATCCAACGTGGCTGCAGCCAGAAGTTGCTCGACTTGTTCGGCAATGACTGCTGTGACTTCATCCGCCTGATGCGCGAGTCGATGGACGGCCTGCGCAACATTGGGGTTAAACTCCTTTTTTAACAAGGGGATCAGTTGGTGTCGAATCCGGTTGCGGGTGAAGCTGAGGTCGGTATTCGATGCATCCGTTCTGAAGTCTTGATCGCAGTCCTTTAAATACAGCAATACGTCATCGCGGCTGAGTTCCAGCATCGGACGGATCAGAAACAGGCCTTCCTGGAGAGGGCGAATGCGGGGAATTCCTCTTAGTCCGGCAATTCCCGTCCCCCTGATCAGGTGATGTAATACGGTCTCGGCCTGATCATCTCGCGTGTGGGCAATCGCAATTTGTGAGCACCCGTGTTCGTGGGCCGCGCGGGTTAAAAACTCATAACGGGCATTGCGGCTAAGTTCTTCCAGGCCTTCTTTCGATTCTTGTCGCGTCTGGTGCAGTTCCTGTTTTTCGGTCACAAAGGGAAGGGAGAAACGCTCACATTCCTTGCTGAGCCAGGCGGCATCTGCATCAGAAACGTCTCCCCGCAGGCCGTGATTCAAATGGGCGACAACCAGCGACTCAGGATGCGTGGGTGCGGCAATTGACTTATTTAACTGATCCAAAGCACGCATTAAAGCGACGCTGTCTGCCCCGCCTGAGACAGCGATCAGAGTCCGATTTGCAGAGGAATCGGGGTGTGGACTAATGTTTTGTGGGGAGGGCTGTTCTGCTTCCCTCCGCTGCTGGCATTCGAGCAAACCATGTTTCACTGCTTGAACAAACTGATGCATCGGAAAATGGGAATTCTGATAAGTAGGTATGATTTGAAAAGTGCAGGGCAGACGGCTTCAATTTGAGATTTGACTTTCGGCCAATATTTCTAACTATATACTATCGAAACCAGAAATGTCTTGTTACCATAAAAAAGGAATTTTACGAGAAGTTTCCACTGTCATTCCAGTTACGTGTTTTTCATCTCATCCTTCCAGGGGCATTCAATACTCAAGAATGAGAAGATGTTGATCGTTTTTTGCTGGATGTTGTTGAGTTTGCTTTTCATAATAGTTTCATTGTATTTTTACTTTTAAGTTTCCTTTGGGCATTTCTTGGCTTGATGGGGAGCATTATCACAGCGACTGATTTTGATTTAAAAAGCCAGTCGATGTGATTTATGAGTTTCTAAAGTAGTCCTGGGTTCGGTTGAATTGGAGAATCAACAATGTTTGGTATTCTCAATGAGACAATTCTTGCAATTTATGTTCTTCTCACCAAATGGGTGAGAGTATTGCCGATGCTGCTTCGTTCGCATGAGCCCTCTCATTTGACGAGAGCTCACATTCTGAATGTCGAGTCATTCACTCATCAGATTCAGAAAAACGAGATCGTGCGTCGTCTGTTGTCTTATTTGGGAGTCGAGTTACGGTTGCGTGTGCCGGTGAAGGTGCGCTCTGACCGACGGTGCTTTAAACGTCGTTAAGCTGAAATAAGCACGGGCCATAGTTTGTTGTAAGTGTATCATCTTGATCTAGATTGCTTAAAATTAAAGTATGTCAATAGATTTCATTTCTTCTTTCAGACATATTCGATTTGGGAACTCTCTGACGCTCCTATCATTATAAAAGAAATTCCTGACAACATGATTCGTACTTAGCTGGTTTGATCCTGATTCAGGAAAGAACAGGAAAGTGCGATTTTGTCTCTGTTGTGTGCCAACGCCAAATGGTATCTGACAGGAAGGGGCTTTTCACCATAGGCGCATAGGAAGCACCTGGAATATGTTTACTCAAGTCGCTATTGGGGCTACCCTGGCGTTCATTGTTGGGGTCGTCATTGGTTATTTCATTGACCGTATTCGCCGCGGATCTGCTTACCAGTCTTATTCACAGATCTTAAAACAGGCTGAACTCGATTCGGAAAATCTGCTCAAAAGCCAGAAACTGGAAGCCAAAGAAGAGTTACTGAAACGCCGGGAATCGCTCGAAGAAGAAGTCAATAAGCAGCGTGAAGAGCTGTGGAGCGTCGAAAAGAAACTCAGCAAACGAGAGACTGCGTTAGAAGATCAGCAGGCTGACTTCCTCAAAAAAGAAGCGATGATTCAGACAACCCAGTCCAAGCTGGCTTCCCGTTCCAAAGCGGTTGAAGCCCGAGAGCAGGAGCTGGAACGTGCTCTGAAAAAACAGCAGGAAGAGCTGTTTAAAATCAGTGGGCTCGATCGGGAAACGGCTTCCCAAATGCTGCTGGATCGTCTGGATAAAGACCTGAAAAATGAAACAGGGGCTTTGATTCTGAAGCACCAGGCGGAACTGAAGCAAACGTGCGACAAAATTGCCCGCGAGACAATTGGCATGGCCGTGCAGCGCTTCGCTTCAGGGCATGTCGCAGAAACCACCGTTTCTACGGTTGATTTACCCGAAGAAGAAATGAAAGGCCGGATTATCGGCCGCGAAGGTCGCAATATTCGTGCATTTGAAAAAGCAACCGGCGTGGATGTTATCGTCGATGATACTCCTGGTGTGGTTGTGGTCTCTGCGTTTGACAATGTACGGCGTCAGATCGGAAAAATGTCGCTGCAGAAACTGGTCAATGATGGTCGAATTCACCCGGCACGCATTGAAGAAGTGGTCGAGGAAACGCAGAAAGAACTGGAAGAATATATTCAGACCATGGGGCAGAGTGCTTGCCAGGAAGTGAATATTTCCGGTGTGAATCCCAAGATAATTGATTTGCTGGGGCGGTTACATTTTCGAACCAGCTACAGCCAGAATGTATTACGGCACTCGATTGAGGTTTCTGCTTTGACCGGAATTATGGCAGAGCAGTTGGGGCTGGATGGAACGATTGCTCGTCGTTGTGGTTTGTTTCATGACATCGGGAAAGCGGCCGACCATGAAATGGAAGGCGGACACCCGGCTGTAGGGGCGCAATTACTGAAACGCTATGGCGAGTCTCAGGAAGTCGTACATGCTGCCGCCGGCCATCATGATGATATCCGTCCCGATTATATCTATACCGTGCTGGTTGCCGCCGCCGACGCCTGTTCTGCATCGCGGCCGGGAGCACGTCGCGATACGCTTGAAAAATATGTGCGTCGTCTGGAAGAGCTGGAAACGCTCGTCTGTGGTTTTCCGGGCGTCGATCATACCTATGCGATTCAAGCAGGTCGTGAAGTCCGCGTGATTGTCGATGCTGATCAGGTGAATGATCGAGAAGCAGCGAAAATGTGCAAGGATATCGCGCAAGCCATTGAAGACACGTTGACCTATCCTGGTGAGATTCGGGTCACGGTGATGCGGGAATCACGTACCGTTGAGTATGCCCGTTAATCAAAAAGACAGACTTCCCCCGTCAGGTGGGTAACTGAGATTGCATCAGCGCCGCGATGGCTTGTGAGTCATCGTGGCGTTGTTCTTTTAATGCGTGGATGACTTTTTCCCGCCGCTCCCCAGGATGATTCTGGCTCAGTTTGAATTTCCCTTCGATGCGTTCAATCTCAATTTTAAAGCCGACAATGCCTTGCAGGAGTTGGTCGATGAATTCCGGGTCTGCATTCTGCATCGACCAGGGGGTGGCTGCAGACGCTTCATAGAATGTCACGGTCTGTTCGATGACGGCTTTTAATTCATCAGGATCGTCGATCGCCGAATAACGGCCATAGACGTGCACGGCCTGATAATTCCAGGTGGGGACAGTGTTGGCAGCTTCATACCAGGTGGGGGAGATGTAGGCGTGGGGGCCATGGAAAATCGTCAATACCTGCTCGTGTTGTGTCGTTTTACTTTGAGGATTGGCCTTGGCGAAATGCCCCAGAAGCTGCCCCTGTGTTCCGATGTTACGATCCAGTAGCAGCGGCAGGTGACTGGCAAAGGGTTCGTATTCCTGGTGCGTGATCAGAGTTGCAAAACTGTGTTGCTCAATAAACTGATGCAGGACATTCAGATCTGTTTCGGCAAAGGAAGCAGGCACATACATGGTTTGAACAGCCCAGTCTAATGGTTTCGGGGAATTCGTTATTCTTGAACAGTATGATAATACAGGAAAAGATGAGACAGGTCTTCCTGTCCGCAGGTTCGTGGGGCTTTCAATTCCGCAACAATTTCTTTACTTTGAAATGAGTACGATTACTCTGAGGACGAAACGTCTCTTGTACAGGAGTTCTGCAAACATGCCATTTATCGATATTGATGCTGTCGAACCATTGGAAGTTCTCCCCGGCTGTAAGATGCGCACGCCTTATGGCGAAAATCTGATGTTATCCTATCTGGAAATGGATGAAGGAGCCATCGTACCTTTGCATCATCATCCGCACGAGCAGGGGGGCATGCTCCTGAAGGGGAAGCTGGAGCTGACCATGGGAGATGAGGTACGTGTTGTGGAGGCAGGCGCGATGTTTATCATTCCTCCCAATACGCCACATCAGGCGATCGCCGTCGATGGGCCGGCTGTGGTGCTGGATGTATTCAGCCCTGTTCGTGAAGACTATGCGGAATTGTATAACAATTACATTCCGGTTACCGATGATGACTCGTAATCAGACCGGGAGTACGGGCAAGATCCTGCATTGTTCCGGGATCTGGTCTCTACTTATTGTTGCTGCTGTTTCTGTTGTTGCTTAAATTCTTCGGCCCGACGAAGAAGCTCTTCGTTTGCGAGTTCTTCAATCTGCGTTGCGATGTGCCATTGAATTCCATACGGGTCTTTGACTGAACCGCTGCGTTCTCCATAAAACTGGTCAGACGGTTCGCGCAGGTTGATCGCGCCTGCTTCCAGAGCTTTCTGATAGGTCGCGTCGACGTCGGGGACGTAAAGGTGAATCGCAGCGGAAGTCTGGCCCCATTCTTCACAGGCATCTGCGAGTTCGATCAGCGAGTCTCCAATCTGCAGGCAGGCGTGGCCAATTTTATCCTCATGATGCGAGATCATCACAGGTGTGGCATCAAATACCGTCTTCAGGAATTCAATCATTTCGGTTGCCCCTTCTACCAGTAGATAGGGAGTTACCGTATGATAGCCTTTAGGAATATAGTGTGGGGACATGGTCCTTTTTCCTTCAGAATATTTTGATTCTGGAATAAGATACGAGAACGAATATTATATCGTTTGATATGCGAAATTGATAAAACATAAATTCTAAAATGAAATAATCACATCATTCGTCACTTGTGAGAAGACTTTCGGCAGGTAGATTGTTTTCACATCAATTGAATCTTTTCAGAGGATACACCCGATGCGATTGCTGCTCATCCCATTCATCGTGTTGACATGGATCAATCTCGTTTATGCTGTCGAACAGCCGAACGTAATCTTAATCATGAGTGATGACCAGGGGTACGGTGAACTTTCCCGACACGGGAATCCGATTCTGAAAACGCCGCACTTGGATCAACTGGCAGCACAAAGCATTCGGCTGACTGATTTTCATGTCGCGCCGATGTGTACGCCGACTCGGGGACAGTTGATGACGGGCTTGGACTCATTCCGCAACGGGGCGATGAACGTCAGTAGCGGGCGCACCTTATTGAGGCCCGAATTAAAAACGATGGCCGATCTGTTTCAGGCAGGCGGATATCGAACCGGGATTTTCGGGAAATGGCATCTGGGAGATAATTATCCGTTTCGCCCTGAAGATCGTGGTTTCGAAGAGACGCTCTGGTTTCCTTCTTCGCACATCAATGCGGTACCCGACTTCTGGAATAACGATTACTTCGAGGATACCTACACGCACAACGGACAGCGGGAGCAATATCAAGGCTATTGCACCGATGTCTTTTTTCGCGAAACAAAAAAGTGGATTCAGTCACAGAAGCAAGGGAAACCTTTCTTTGCTTATCTTCCTTTAAATGCACCGCATGGCCCGCACTTTGTGCCGAATGAATATCGGGGGCCCATCGAAGCTGCAATGCGGAAAAATGAGAAAGTGGTGCAGCACTTGAAGCCGGCACGTCGCAAGTCGTTGGTCAGTTATCTGGCGATGTGTGCTAACATCGATGAGAATATTGGCAAGCTCGATCAGTTTTTACAGGAGTCAGGTCTGTCTCAAAATACAATCATCATTTTTCTGACCGACAATGGCAGTACGATGGGGCCTGATTATTTCAACGCGGGAATGCGGGGGAGAAAAGTCACGCTGTGGGAAGGCGGACATCGCGTGCCTTGTTTTATCCGCTGGCCGGGAGGAAAGCTCGGTCCCGCACGCGATCTGAACGATTTAACCCACGTACAGGATTTACTACCGACTCTGACAGAACTGTGCGATGTACCGCAGCCGAGTCGCGATCTGGATGGGATGAGCCTGGTGCCGCGCATTCTCGGTCAGGTGGAAGCGTTACCCGAGCGGATGCTGGTGGTGAATTACAGCCGCATGCCCTTTCCTGGAAATAAAAAGAGTATGTATTTGTCGGTCCCTCGTAAAGCAGGGGCCGCGGTACTCTGGAAGCGTTGGCGCTGGCTCGAAAACCGGGAGCTGTACGACCTCAAGCAGGATCCGTTACAGCAAAAGAATGTGGCAGAAGCCCATCCTGAGGTTGTCAAACAAATGCAGGGCCATCTGAATCAGTGGTGGGAAGGGGTGAAGCAGACCGCTTCTGTCCCTCAACGTGTGGTGATTGGTCACGCAGCGGAAAATCCGGCGATGTTGACTGCCTGTGAATGGCTGGATGTTTTTGTAGATCAGCAGGGGCAAATTCGCCGTGGTGTCCGAAAGAACGGCACGTGGCATCTCATTGTGGATCAGCCTGGGACGTATGATCTGGAATTGCGTCGTTGGCCGCGGGAAAGTGGTTTGAAGTTGAATGCAGGGACGCCCGCACTCAAAGTGACCGATGGCCTGTTTAGAGAGGGCGTCGCTTTGCGGATTGCGAAAGCCAAAATCCAGATCGGGAAGTTTGAAGCGATCGCGGAGCCGGATACGAGTGGCCAGTTTATCACGTTTGCTGATGTACCATTGCAAAGTGGCCCTGTAGAATTGAAGACGTTCATGCAAAATGAGCAGGGCAAGGAGATTTGCGGCGCGTATTATGTCTACGTGAAGCGGAAGTGATCGTGTGGTTGATTAAGTCGTCGATTGTTTTCCGGTGGCACTCAGCAAAGTTTGTGCGAATGCTTCCAGATGCCTGATGTTGTCACAGAAGGCGGCGTACTGTATCTGTTGACGAATGGGTTCGTGCAGTGCGCGCCCGCCGACAACGAAGGCGACATCAAGTCCAAACTCGTCATAGAGTTCGGAATACTCGCGAATGAATTGTGTTTCATCGGGAATATGACTGACACTGAGCCAGAACAGCTTCGGTCGATGTTGTTTGATTGCCGCGGCCAGCGTTTCGAAGGGCAGGTTCGCACCGAGTGAGACGGCGTTCCATTTAATATCACGCAGCACCAGTTCGACCATCGTCGTTGCCATGCTGTACTGATCGCCCTCAGCGGCCCCGCCGATTGCCAGTGGTGCCTCGGCAGGATGAGTAGGAATCAGTGTGCGCAATTCGTGCAGGACTCGCAAGATCAGTTCGCAGCCACGGCGTTCCTGGTAGACCTCGGCGTCACCGCACTTCCACCGATCACCAATGGTGGCAAATGCCTTCGCAAAGACCAGGTCGCAAATCGAGCTGATACTGTGCTCCGCCAGGTAAAGGTCTAGCACAATTTGCCGGCATTGTTCTTCATCACCGAGCAGGAGTGCCTCTGTGAGTTGCGAGGCAGCGCGGTCGATAACGCGGATTGTCTGACCGGTTGTCGCAGGCAGTCCCAGTACTTCAGGGCGGACGATTTCGTGTTTGCTCGATCTGAGGAATTCGATGAGATCAGAGATCGCAATGCGTCGGTGTCCCCCCGCCGTATAGATGGTGGGGATGATCCCTTTGTCGCACCAGCGTTTGACAGACGACTCACTGGCCTGGATGGCGCGGGCAACTTGTTTAGGTGTTAGGAATTCGTTCATAACGAGGTCTTTACTGAACGATTTGATCGTTATATGTCAGCGGGTTAAGTATTACATAGAATGATTCTAGCTTTTAAAATAGAATATGGCAAGGTTTTGTTTTGTAAGTCACTGTAATGTACCAAGATAGGTCTAGTTGATTTAAAATGAACGTTTTGAACGATTTTGTGGTTGTCTCGATAGTGGGGGAGTGATATAAATAAGGAAGTGCGTTTCGAATCATTTTCTGTTTTATGGGTAATGACTAATGATAGCATGTTCATGTTTACTTGAGGCAAAGCAAGAAAAAGCGGTCAGGCATCGTGCCGAGCGATTATTACAGACTGAGATCGATTTCATTTCCAATCCTTCCTTTCAGTCTTTGGATGTTGAGGGAGAAATTGAGTTTCAACATGAATCGGACACTTCGTCCTGGGCTACGAAAAACTGCATCAATTTGCTGAAGAATCCGCGGCAGTTGCCGACCCATTTGGCGCGTCTGTGTGAAGGTGAAGTGCTTTCGGCTGACGAGGAGCGAACGCTGTTTCGCCGCATGAACTTCCTCAAGTATAAAGCGAATGTTCTGCGCTCTCAGCTCAATCCAGAATCCTGCTGCAAACAAGAACTAAATACGATTGAGTTGTTATTAGACGAAGCATTACGTGTTCGGAATGAGATATTCCGCAGTAATATGCGACTGGTCGTCTCGATTATCAAAAAGTGTGTCACGCCTCATGTCACCTTTGATGATCTGCTTAGCGATGGCATTTGGACCTTGATGAAAGCCGTTGACAAGTTTGATTTTGACCGAGGCTTTCGATTCAGTACTTATGCGTATCGTGCGATTACAAATTATGCCTATCGTAAAATCGCCGACCAGAGAAAAGAGCATTTGCGATTCACACAAGCGAAGCAGGAGCAGCCACTCGAAGAAGTCAGCGGAGAAAATCGTTCCGAGTTGGACGAACGGACGTGGCTGGAGTTGTCTGAGTTGCTCACACAGAAAATTGAAAAACTAGATCAGCGCGAGCAACTGATTGTTCGCGCTCGCTATGCACTGGGAGGACAATCCAAAGTGCAAACATTTCAGAAACTGGCCGATCGACTGGGTGTTTCCAAGGAACGGGTGCGGCAGCTTGAGCAGCGTGCGGTTGCTAAATTGCGCGTGATGGCTGAGAAAACGAAACTGGATCTGATCCATGAGCTGGTTAGTTGAATGTTACTTTGAAACTGTTACCTGTGGGGACAAAATCTTTGACGAATCAACAGATCGAAGTGGAAGTGTTTTTTGACGGTGCCTGCCCGTTGTGCCGGAAGGAAATCAACATGATTCGTCGTCTGGATCGTCGTCACAAAGTTATATTTACCGACATTTCTGCACCTCAGTTTGAATTAGACGCTTATGGTAAATCCAGGGAGCAACTCATGGAGGAAATTCATGCACGTCTGCCTGATGGAACCTGGGTTACAGGCGTCGAAGTATTCCGCAAGTTGTATTCTGCCATCGGTTTCAGCTGGCTGGTCTTTCCCACTCGACTGCCGGGAGTCTCTCATTTTCTGGATCTTGCCTATCGTGTTTTCGCGAAAAATAGACTGAAACTGACCGGTCGTTGTCATGGGAATTCCAGTTGTGAAATTAGCAGTCAAACGAAAGAGGTGCGGTGATGAAAATTGCGATCATCGGCGGCGGCATCTCGGGGATGACTGCCGCTTACCGCCTGCATGAGCAACATGACATCACACTATTCGAAGCCAATCACTATGTCGGCGGACATACCAATACGATTGATGTCGAACAGGATGGCGCGCACCACGCCGTCGATACGGGATTTATCGTCTTTAACTATCAGACGTATCCGAATTTTACACGCATCCTGAAGGAACTCGGCGTGGCATCGCAGCCGACCGCGATGAGTTTCAGTATGAAGTGCGATCGAACGGGCCTCGAATATCGTGGCGCCGATTTGAACGGCTTTTTTGCTCAGCGCCGGAACCTGATCAGCCCGAGTTTCTATCGTCTGCTGCGTGACATCCTGCGATTTAACCGCGAGTCACTTGAGATTTTACAATCGACCGATGAAGTACAGACGGTAGGCGACTATCTGGCACGACATCACTACTCACAGGCATTCATCGACCAATATTTTCTACCAATGGGATCAGCGATCTGGTCCTGTCCGCTGGGAACGTTTGAGCAATTTCCGATTCGATTCATTGTTGAATTTTATCAGAATCATGGAATTCTGGCGATTCGGGATCGACCTGAATGGAGAGTGATCTGTGGCGGTTCCAACACATACGTCAAAGCGATTACCGCCGGATTTCGTGAGTCCCTACGTGTTGAGACACCGATTAGCTCAGTCACACGCCACGCAGATTATGTCGAGGTGACTCCATTAAACAGTGTTTCAGAGCGATTTGACCATCTGATTTTCGCCTGCCACAGCGATCAGGCATTGCGAATTCTGGGGGCAGGAGCGAACTCGGTGGAACGGGAACTCCTTTCGGCGTTCCCTTATGAAGCAAATGTGGCCCAATTACATACCGACACCTCGGTTCTACCTAAAACGACTCGTGCGTGGGCCTGTTGGAATTATTTCATGCCTCGCGGCAGTAATCAGAAAGCAACTGTCACGTACAACATGAATCAGCTGCAGGGCTTGCAGACAAAAAATACATACTGTGTGACATTGAATAGTGAAGATCGCGTTGATCCGGATAAGGTCATTCGCCGCATCAATTATGCGCATCCCATTTTTACTACGGGACGTGCTGCCGCACAACGGCGTCACTCGGAAGTGATCAATCAGCAGCATACTTCGTTTTGCGGCGCGTATTGGGGAAATGGTTTTCATGAAGATGGAGTGAGTAGTGCGTTGGCAGTTTGCAAGGCGTTATTGGGAACAGATGAAACATGGAAAGTGGGATCTACGAAGGTTGGGTTAAACACAGACGATTCACACCCGTTGAGCACAGTTTCCTCAACCGAATCTTCCTGATGTACCTCGATCTGGATGAGCTGGAGAGCCTCTTTGAGAGGCGCTGGTGTTGGTCTACACGTCGGCTTGCTCTGGCGCAATTTCGTCGTGAAGATCATTTGGGAGACTCTCAAAAGTCGCTGGCGGAATCTGTTCGCGATCTGGTCGTAGAGCAAGGGCATGTCCGTCCACAGGGGGCGATTCGGTTACTGACCCATTTACGTTATTTCGGCTTCATGATGAATCCGGTTTCGTTTTACTTTTGTTTCGATCAAATCAATGAACAGGTTGAAACCATCGTGGCTGAGGTCAATAACACGCCTTGGGGCGAGCAACATTGTTATGTGTTGGGGCGAGATCAGTTCAAGGAACAGGGCGAGAATTCATCAACCGAGAAGGAGTTCCACGTCTCGCCTTTCATGCCGATGGATATGGAATATTTTTGGCAGTTTTCTGAACCCCGTCAGGCGTTGACCATCAATATTGAAAATCAGCAACAAACGGAAAAAGTTCTAAGCGTGACGATGCAGCTGAAACGACGAGAAATTACGACAGCCAGTTTAATGCGCTCTCTGATGCGATATCCGCTAATGACCTGGACCGTTTTTGCTGCGATTTACTGGCAGGCACTGCGATTGTGGATCAAACGGGTTCCCTTTTATCCACATCCCGGCCTTTCTATCTCTTCTGACGAAAGTTCAAGTTCGAGGACACCATGACGGCACTTGAGAATACTGTGGATAATCGAGACATGGAATTGACTTCACGACTGGGATTGATCGATTCGGTCTGTCGCCGCTTGTTGTTCAAGCGATTGCAGCGACTGGTTCGTGGACAGGTCATTCTTTATGACGGGCGTGAGCGACTCTGTTTTGGTGAAGAGAATTCCGATTTGTGTGTCGAGGTGATCGTGCAGCATCCTCGGTTTTATCGTCGTGCGGTGCTGGGCGGCGGACTGGGGATTGCGCAGTCGTTGATTGACGGAGACTGGTCAGCCGATGATTTGACATCGCTGGTTCGGATCTTTATTCGAAATCTGGAAGTCGCCGACCAATTTGAGCGAGGTTTTGCCTGGTTTCGTCAGAAGGCGGCCAGAGCAGGGCACTGGCTCAGACGTAATACCCGCATGGGGTCAGCCCGAAATATCCATGCGCATTATGATCTGGGGAACGATTTCTATCAGTTATTTCTCGATGAGACGATGTGCTATTCCAGCGGCGTGTTTGAAAATGATTCTTCTACTATGCAGGATGCCTCGCTGGCGAAACTGGATCGCGCCTGCCGCAGCCTGAATCTGCAGCCCGGCGATCATTTACTGGAAATCGGTACCGGGTGGGGTGGACTGGCGATTTATGCCGCCGAGAATTATGGCTGCCGTGTTACAACGACGACGATTTCTCGTGAGCAATTTAATCTGGCTGTTGATCGCGTCCACGCAGCAGGCCTTTCCGATCAGGTTACAGTTTTGCTCTCGGACTATCGCGATTTGGAAGGGGAGTATGATAAACTGGTTTCGATCGAAATGATTGAAGCCGTCGGTTCCGAATATTTTGAAACGTATTTCGAAAAGTGCAGTCAGTTGCTGCGCTCTGATGGGATGATGTTTCTGCAAAGTATTGTGATCAAAGATCAGCGGTTCGAAGACTATCTCCGCAGTGTGGATTTCATTCGCCGCTATATATTTCCGGGCGGTTGTCTACCTTCCGTGGCAGCCATTCTGCAATCGACGGCCCGCGCTTCCGACTTGCGACTGCTGCAGCTGGATGATATCGCCCCGCATTACGCCCAGACTTTACGTTGCTGGCAGCAGCAGTTTCAAAATCAGTTGGAACGGGTGCGCGAACTGGGCTATTCCGACTCGTTCATTCGCATGTGGAACTATTATTTCAGCTACTGCGAAGCGGCATTTGAGGAACGGCAGTGCAATACGGTTCAGATGCTGTTTGCCAAATCGGGCTGTCGCTTTGATCCGGTTAAGCAGCAGGCTGTTGACCAATTCGTTTCTCAGGAACAGGAGGTCCTGGCATGAATCCCTGGTTGATGATGGGCTGCGGTTGGATTTTTATGGCACTCGTCATGGCTCTGCTCTGGCTGTTACAGCGAAAGACCGGAGATGCAGGTATCGTGGATGTGGCCTGGGGCATGGGGGTCGGATTCCTGACCCTGTTTTTTGTCTGGGGCAGTCACGAGGGGGATCTGATACGACGGATCGTACTGGCTGTGCTGGCGATGGTCTGGGCACTGCGGTTGAGCGGATACGTTTTGTGGCGTGTGTTAACTATGCCGGAAGACGGACGTTATCAGACCTTAAAAGAGAACTGGGGCATTGCCGCTCAATCCAAACTGTTCTGGTTTTATCAATTTCAGGCTATCGGCAGCCTGCTGTTTGCGCTGCCGATGTTGATCGCTGCGCAGGGCACATCTCCATTGGGAGTGTTTGATTTTCTGGGGATCACTGTCTGGTTGATTGCGATTGTGGGGGAACTGGTGGCTGACTGGCAACTCGCCCATTTTCGTGCGAATTCCGACAACAAGGGGCAGGTATGTCGTGAGGGACTGTGGAACTATTCCCGGCATCCAAATTACTTTTTTGAGTGGTTGCATTGGTGGTCTTATGTCGGTCTGGCGATGGCGGCACCGTGGGGCTGGCTCACCATTTTGGGACCTCTGCTGATGTTGCACTTCATTCTGAATGTGACCGGGATTCCCCCCACGGAAGCGCAAGCGCTGAAAAGTCGTGGTGATGCCTACCGGGACTATCAGCAAACGACAAATGCGTTTTTCCTCTGGCCTCCTGAAAAGAAACAGGTGACAACATGAAATCCGATTTGATCATTAATGCTGCGATTGAACTTGTTGAACGAGGCTGGGTTCCCGATTGGCTCACGCGGCGGGCCATTCGGAGACTATGCGCCAAACGTCTGGCGACATTGGATGCCGGCGGCGATCACGCCAACGCAGAGCTACGTCAGGCTTTTATTGAAGCGGCGAAACAGAGCCCTGTCGCCCTTGTTCCGGAAAAGGCGAACGAACAGCATTATGAAGTTCCTGCCGAATTCTATCAGCGTGTATTAGGCGACCGTCGTAAATACAGTTGTTGCTATTGGCCGGAAGGAGTCTCCACACTCGACGAAGCAGAAACAGCGGCGTTACGCGCGACTTGTCTGCATGCTCAGCTGGAAGACGGAATGCAGGTTCTGGAGCTGGGGTGTGGCTGGGGATCGTTGTCGCTGTGGATTGTGCAGAACTATCCAAACTGTCGCGTGACGGCGGTGTCGAACTCGCATTCTCAGCGTGAATATATCGCGCAGCAGGCAGTAGACCAGGGGGTATCCGATCGGCTCACCGTCATTACCGCTGATATGAATGACTTTTCGACGTCACAGAAGTTTGATCGTGTGATGTCGGTCGAAATGTTTGAACATATGCGGAACTATCAACTCCTGCTGAACCGCATTTCCAATTGGTTGACCGACCAAGGAAAATTATTCGTGCACATTTTCTGTCATCGTCAGTTCGTGTATGAATTCAGTGACCAAAGTGCCGACGACTGGATGGCTCGCCATTTCTTCACCGGCGGAATTATGCCCAGCGACGATTATCTGTCACAGTTCAACGATCACATGAAGGTCGCCCAACAGTGGCGCTGGGATGGGCGACATTATCAACGGACTTCCGAAGCCTGGCTGGCGAATCTCGATCAAAGGCGAGACCAGATATTGCCGATTCTGGCTCAAACCTACGGCGAAGAACAGGCAAATCGTTGGGTCATCCGCTGGCGTCTGTTCTTCCTGGCTGTTGCGGAACTGTTTGGTTATCAGGACGGCTCAGAATGGTATGTTTCCCATTACCTGCTGGAACCGGTTCCTTCTCAAAACGCAGTCGATAACGCTGAAACGTTACAAACACCGCGTGACAAGTATTCCGTGGTTTGAGCGTCGCGCTGGTCGAGGATTGACATGTGCCTGACAGGGGTTTACGATTGATCTTGTTCTGTGATTGATTGCGCGTAAAAACAGGTCACTTGAGGAGTTCTTCCTCATTCTTTGCCGTTGTGCAGATGAAAAGGCATCACCGAAAATCACAGTGACATGGTAACGTTGATGTCTCCCTGCCTATTTCAGCAATGCAGCGTTAATAGCGGTGCTGTGTCAGCTTTGAATTTTGATGGTTCATCAATTCAACCTGGCATCCTACAGATGACAAGGACCATGTGATGACCACGAGTCTCAGACGTTTTGTCGTGCGGAAACAAATACTGGTCTGTCTGCCGTTCTTCTTTTTCGTGTCCATTGGTTCTCTCGCCGCGGCTGCTCCTCGCGTTTCCCGTGATCTGCAGGTGTTATACACATTTGACGCCGGACAGGGCGCTTTGATTCGGGATCGTTCCGGGGTCGGACAGCCACTCGATTTAAAAATTGAGAAACCTAAGGCAGTGCAGTGGAAGCAGGGGGCGCTTGTCGTTCGTGCTTCTACAAAAATCAATTCCGCCGCATCGGCTAAGAAAATCATTAACCCGGTCAAACGGGCGAATAGCTTGACCGTCGAAGCATGGATCAGCCCTGCGAACGATCGTCAGAAAGGTCCGGCTCGGATCATTTCACTTTCAGGAAATTCGAGCCAGCGGAATCTGACTTTGGGACAGGAAGGGAAACAGTACGACGTGCGTTTGCGCACGACCTCGACCAGTACGAATGGGCTTCCTTCGACCGCGACCCCGAACAAATTTGTGAAAACAGCGTTGACGCATGTGGTTTATACGCGTGACACACAGGGGACTGCGCGAATTTATATTAATGGTCAGCAACAGGCTCAGCAGATGCTGTCCGGCAAGCTCAGTAACTGGGACAACGATTTTGGGTTGATTCTAGCGAATGAAAAAACAGGGGGTCGACCCTGGTTGGGCGAATTTCATCTAGTTGCGATCTTCAGTCGTGCTCTGACCGACAGTGAAGTCAAACAGAATTTCCGAGCGGGAACGACATCCAAAACCAACAGTGCAGAAACAAAAGCAGCACTCGCAGCCGCAGAAGCACGGCATGAGTTTGAAACGCAGGTTGCGCCACTACTGGCGCGGAACTGCCTGGATTGTCACGACTCGGCTGCCAAGAAAGGCCAACTCGATTTATCACGAAAAGTGGCCGCATTTGCTGGTGGAGAGAGTGGGAAAGCGATTGTACCCGGTAAGGCAGGGGAGAGTCTGCTGTGGGAACAGATCAAAACTGGTGCGATGCCTCCCGAGGGTGAGCCGCTGACGAAGCAGGAAAAAACGTTACTTAAACAGTGGATCGACAAAGGGGCGGCCTGGTCGATTGAAATGATTGATCCGGCCGTATATGTGTATGAGGGCCGCGCGGGGGCTGTCTGGTTGCAGCGGTTGACGGTTCCTGAATATATCGAAACCGTGCGCAGTGCCGTCGGTGTTGATATTGCGCGGGAAGCCCGCGAACTGTTGCCGCCTGATTTGCGGGCCGATGGTTTCAGCAACACGGCTTATAACTTGAATGTCGATCTCAAGCATGTGGAGATCTATGCCCGTCTCGCAGAGATCATCGTGGAGCGGATGGATGTCATGAAGTTTGCGGGGCGCTTTTCCAAAAGCCGGAAACTTTCTACCGATGCTACCATGCGAAAGTTTATCGCCGACATGGGGAAATGGTTATTCCGCGGTCCGCTCGAAGACCGTGAAGTAACCACTTATAGTGGCATTGCGACGACGGTCGCCAGTGCGGGGGGTAATTATCAGGAAGCAGTCAGTCTTACAATTGAAGCGATGCTACAGTCTCCCCGCTTTATCTACCGAATCGAAAATCAGCGCGGCGATGGCAGTGCGTGGCCCGCTGATGATTATGAACTCGCGTCTCGGATGAGCTATATCATCTGGGGCGGACCACCGGACCAGGAATTGATGCGGGCTGCCGACGCGGGCGAATTACATAATCGCGCGAAGGTCGAAAAACAGGCCCGCCGCATGTTGCAGGACCCGCGAGCCGTTAATCGTTCTCTGCAATTTCTCTCGGAATGGTTGAATCTGAATCGGTTAAGCAATCTCCGCCCAGATCGGAAAAAGTTCCCGCACTGGAACGTAGGACTTGCGGCAGACATGCGCGACGAAACACAGGCCTTTTTTAAAGAGATTGTCTGGGAGCAAAATCGTCCGCTGTCGGATTTGTTAAACGCGCAGCTGACTTATGCCACGCCTGGCCTGGCAGCGCACTATGGTCTCAAACCCAAAGGTACTGGACTCAAACGTTATGATCTGTCTTCTGTTCCCGCACGGGGTGGCCTGCTTACCCAGGGGAGTGTACTGACAGTAGGGGGAGACGAAGCGTCGATGGTGACTCGTGGTTTGTTTGTGCTACACGGAATCCTGCGCGGTGTCGTGAAAGATCCTCCCCCTGGTCTCGATATCACGCCTGTCCCTTCGAAACCAGGGTTGTCCCAACGACGGATTGCGGAACAACGGCTGGCGAATGTTTCCTGCAGCGGCTGTCATGTCCGCTTTGAACCGCTGGCATTTGGTCTGGAAAAATATGATGGCCTGGGGGCCTTTCATGAACGAGATGAGCATGGAAACCAATTGCGCGAGGATGGAGAAATTCTATTCCCGGGCGCGGCCAAACCGGTCTCTTATGAGACGAGTGCCGCGTTGATGAACCTGATGGCAGAGAGTCCGCGCGTTCAGGAATCGATTACCTGGAAAGTCACCCAATTCGCATTAGGTCGACCGCTTGTTGCCTCAGATGCGCGAATACTGGATCAGATTCATAAAGCCGCCCAGAAAAAGGGGGGAACCTATTCCAGTTTGATCACAGCAATCGTATTGAGTGATCTGGTACAGATGACGAGAACGGAACCTAATTCATCGGAGAAGTGAGAATGTTGAAACGAAAGATGAATCGGAGAATGATGCTGCGAAGCATGGGAGCAGCGACGGTTGGACTGCCGTTACTGGAAGAGATGCTGGATTCCCAGGTGGCAGCGGCTCCAAAGCAAGCGGTTCCGGTCAGAGCGTTCAATGTGTTCTTTGGTCTCGGAGTTCCTGCTCCGTTGCAAACCGAAGGCTTCGAAGGCGTCCTAGAGCCGCTGAAGCCATTAAAAGACAAACTGCTGATTATGCGGAATGTCGATCAGATTCGGTGTGATGAAAAAGGGATCAACGCGCACTACGATGGTGCCTCCGGCGCGTTTACCGCGGAACCTCCCAATGGAGAAGCCCGGTCAGGAGGGCCTTCGATTGACCAGGTGGTCCGCAAAACTCATTACCCGAAAGGATTGCCGGCGGGCATGGTGCCGACATTGATCGGTGGGACCTTCTTCCGGCGCAGTCGCGTGGGGCGCTATGTGCATAGTTACAATCAGGATTGTACGGTGGCTGCGACGATGCAGGAAAAACCGCGCGATCTGTTTGACCGTGTTTTTGGCACGATTTCTCTCTCAGGCGATGAATCGGATGTGCGGCGGAAACGACTCAAACGGAGTGTGCTGGATTCGGTTGTCGCGGACTACAAGTATTATACCGGAGCGAACTCGCCACTCGGTTCGGCTTCGAAATCGCGCGTTGCAGACCACCTTGATCGTATTCGTGAATTCGAACAGCGTGCCTTTGCGTTGAAGAGCAAAAGTCCCAATGCACCTCAGTTACCACCTCGTTCGCAGATTCTTCACGGCGGACCGGCAGACCCTGGTGGTATGGGAGTTGATATTACGCTTGAGGAACTGACGACCGAATGGCGTTTAATGGCTGATCTATATGCGCTGGCGATTCAGATGGACCGTACCCGATTTGGCGCTTTGACTTTTCTGGCAGCGGGAGAACGGATTCGACTGACGGGTGACTATGAATATGACGGCAAAAAAATCTGGCAGTTTGACGATGCCCGCCAGCAGAAGGCTTCAGGGGATAAAGGCTGCAGTCACGAATGGTGGCACAAGTTCAATGAGAAGAAGAAAAATGAGGCACTGCGGGCGCATGCTCACATGAAGATGCGCGAGATTGCCTACTTCCTGCAACGGCTGAATGACGCTGATTCCAGAGAGGCCAATGGTCGGACGATTCTGGAAAATTCTCTGATTACGATTTCCACCGAGTCAGGCGATGGTCGCCATAATGATGTGAAACGCGAATTGTCAGGAGTGTTCCATGCGATCACCGGTGCGAATGGGCGTTTCAAAACGGGCGAAATCATGGACGTCGGTGCGGAAGGGATTGATGTTTACAATACGATGCTTGCGGGAATGGACGTCAAAGACCGGCTCGGGCCTGCGAAACGTGAGTCAACTTCCGTCGATTCGATACGGGCGTGAGAACAGTCTGTTGGTGACAGACTCTAATTCCTAACTTGCTGGCTGGTTGGTTTCTGCGAATATTTCAGATAATGCACTCGACAGGTTCTCTCGCTGGATTGGTTTGTGAAGCACTTTCCAGGGACCAAAACCGTGGGGATTCAATTGCACCTGTTTGGGTGTGTAGCCTGAAATGAAGAGAACGGGAATTTCGGGGCGTTCCACACGAATCTGTTCTACAACTTTGTCCCCATTCAGGTCGGGCAATACGACATCAGAAACGACTGCAACGAAGTGAGACGGAGTTTCTTTCCAGATGGCCAGTGCCTTGGTTGCGTTGTCTGCTTCGACAATCCGGTAACCATCCCGTTCCAGCATTTCCCGCAGCGCCTTGCGCACACCACGATCGTCTTCTATCAGTAGTATGGTCCCGGTCACTTTTTCTGGTGTTGTAGGTGTAGTATGAATCGGCTGCTCAATACTTTGACTATCTGATTTTGGAAGCAATAAACGAAAGCAGGTTCCGATTTCAGGTGAGCTTTCCAGTTCGATAAATCCTCCATGTTGCTCAACAATCTCTTTGACCGAAGTCAGCCCCAGTCCGGTTCCTTCGCCATTTCTTTTCGTTGTGTAAAAGGGGTCAAAAATGTGCTGTTTCGTTTTTTCGTTCATGCCACAGCCTGTATCGCGGACAGCGAGACCGATAAAATCTCCGGCAGGCCGTTCTGGTGTACTTTCCGATTGCGCAATCGTTTGTTCGAATGTGGATATCGTCAGTGTGCCCCCTTCAGCCATGGCGTGACGGGCATTGACGATCAGGTTCATGAGTACCTGATGCAGGTTTCCCGAGTCCGCCAGTACGAATCCCAGGGAATCTGCCAGCTCGCATTGAATGTGAATGTCTTTACCGAGGACTCGGGAAAAGAAGGGGAGTGTCTTGTTGATCAGTTCATTGTAGTTAATGAGTTGTCGTTTCGAAGAGCGGTTGGAACTGAATGTCAGCAGTTGTCGAGTCAGTTCGGTTCCTCGTTCTGCTGCTTCCTCAATGGAATTTAATGCCGGGGCGATGCCTTCAATCGGTTGTTCTTCCAGCTGAAGATTTGCCAGTTCCAACTCGCACAGAATGACTGTCAAGAGGTTGTTGAAATCGTGTGCAACGCCTCCGGCAAGACGGCCTAAAGCTTCCATTTTTGTGGCTTCGCGCATGCGGAGCTCCGCGGTATCACGTTTTCGTTCTGCGCAACGGCGTTGTAGTACTTCGTGACGCAGCACTTCTACGTACCGGGTGGTACCAGCAATAAGTACCGTTGCCAGCACGAGCGCAAGTGTCCGAAACCAACGCGTTTCCCAGAATGGGGGATGCACAATAACACCTAGTGAGACTCCTGCTTTATTCCAGAGTCCAGAATTATTCGAACCCTGAATGCGCAACAGGTACTGTCCGCCTGGTAAACCGGTGTAGCGTCCAGAACCTTCCTGCGATTCAAACCAGGTTGTGTCAAAGCCCTCCAGCTTGTAACGGTAGCGATTTAGTCCTGGCATGGAATAGCTCAGAGCCGCTGCCTCAAACTCAAAATAATTGGCGGGCCACGCGAGTTCGATATTGTGCACGCGGATGGGGTCGGCGTGCAGTGCCATTGGTACCTGCGCTTGTGTCAGGCTTGTGAGGACAACCGGTGGAATATAGTCGTTGGCCTTGAGTTTATCCGGACGGAAGTGGGTCACACCGCGCGGGCCACCAAACCAGAATTCGCCGTCCCGAGTCTTGTAAAACGATGTTAATAGAAACGAATCGCCTGGCAGTCCTTCTTCCCGACCGAACACCTGCGGTGGGATCTTTCCCGTTGGGTCAAAGGCGGTCAGTCCATCGGCTGTGCTCACCCACAGGCGGTCCTCGTCCTCCAGAATGCCCAGGACCATATTGTCTGATAGCCCATGTTTAACAGTAAAACGTTCGAAAATGCCATTCTCTTCATCGGATAAACGATGAAGTCCATCGGACGTCGCGATCCAGAGAGTACGGTTGTGATCTCGATGAATGGATTGGATCACACCGGAATGCAGGCCTCCTGAGTTTTCTACACCATTCCAGTAGTGGTCAAAACCAGTTGCATCCTGTTGCAGCCGGTCCAGTCCGTTATCGGTTCCAATCCAGAGTGTTCCATCGATGTCTTGATGCAACGCGCCATAACTTGCGGTATCGTTCGCGAGACTGGCCGGGTCATCGGAGTCATGGACAAATCGTGTTGCTACTCCTGTTTGGGTATCGAAGAGGGCCAGGCCTCCCCCCTGGGTCAGCAGCCAGAGCGAACCGGGATGAAGTTTGTCTTCTAAAATGCGGCGGATACAGTTTGATGCGGGGATGCTTTGCGGGTTGGAAGGATCGTGGCTATAGCGGGTCAGCACTCGCTCAGCCTTTCGATCAAATTGGAGAAGGTCGCCGCCATAGATGGCGATCCAGAATTGTTGGCGACTATCTTCGGCGAACGCGGAGACGAGCTGGTTTTTCAGTTGCGAATCGGTTACTGGCGTTGCAGTCCCCTTTTTTCGGTCAAATTTTCGTAGCCCCGCAATGGTACCGAGCCACATGGTACCTTCTCGATCCTCATAAATGGGAAGTAGTCCGCTTCCCAGCGCTGCCAGATCGAATCCCATGCTATTCGGATCAAATTTGACCAGTCCATCCAGACTCACAATCCAGAAAATTCCGGACGCATCCTCGAATACAGTCCGTGCACCACGTTGTGAGAGTCCTCCTGGAGTAGGGCCGAAGCGGGTAAAGGTACCTTGGTCCGGATCGAGACGTGAAAGGCTCGCATCGCCATTAAAGGATGTGATCCAGAATGCGCCTTCTCGATCTTCATGCACGCTTGTGACGACAGGGCCGCCCAGAGTCTGGGGGTTATTTGCTTCGAACTGAAAATGAGTCAGATCTCGGGTCTGGGGATTGAAGCGATCAAGTCCTTCCTGGGTGCCGATCCAAAGTCGATGTTGACTGTCCTCGAAGATCGACCAGGCTTGAGAGCTACTGAGACCATCGGACACGCCGATCCGTAGATCGATTTTCTCTGTTGCAGGATCGAACCGCGCGGCGCCTCCGCCGAATGTTGCCAGCAACAATTTGCCATTATGGTCTTCGGTAATTTTATAGACGTTATCGTGTGGTATCGTCGTAGCGTCCTGTTTTAAATGGCGATAACACAGCACTTCATTTTTCACGGGGTTGAATTTCAGCAGTCCTTGACCGTTTGTTCCGATCCAGAGATGGCCGTTTTTATCACCATGCAGCATCCAGATGCCTGCTTTGCCTGAATGGTTGGGGCATGGTGGAATGGGAACCTGTGAAAAGTGCCCTGTCCTTTTGTCATAACGATTTAAGCCGCTGAGTGTGCCAATCCAGATGACACCATCCGAATCTTCATAGAGCGATGTGACGTTACTGCCAGACAGCTCACCGGAACTCGCAGAAAAGCGTTTGAGGTGACGACTGTCATAGCGATAGAGTCCGCCTCCATAAGTGCCAACCCAGAGGTATCCGTCACGGTCTTGCAGACAGGCACCTGATAACTCCGCTCCGATTTCTACAGCCAGCTTGAAGTCAGGCCGTTCCGCCAGCGCAGGTGTATTCGCGAGCCGCTTGTCACCGCTGCGGGGGGTCTGTTGTTGTTCTTCAAATTTTGGTGCCGTTATCTGACGTTCCAGACCCCAAGGGAGCAGGAAGCTAACCGTCAGACCAAGAATGAAGATGATCAGGCTTACCTTCATGGTTAACAGTATAGGCTAAGGTGGGATGCAGAAAAACCACTATGCGAGTAGAAAATTGCTTCTGGTGTAAAAAGGTTCACACTGGCTGTGTTATTGAGAGGCTGCTGTTTTTTAGCTCGCGTTCATCGATCTTTTACTGTGGTAACTTGAGTAGGCGCAGCAGGAGAGTGAGGCGTACTGAATCTCAACCTAAGTTGAGAAAAATGAGTGTAGTCTCTCAATGGTGGTAGGCAGGCAGATTGAGTGATCTGGTTTAAACAGGGATGCATCTCTCTTATTACGAACAATGCCATAGAGATCTTGTGAGTCCTGGGTTTCTACAAATTGTCTTAACTGATTCCCACCAAGCGACACGCCATCAATCAAGTCACGATGCGCCAGTTCCTGTCGTTGATCAAATACTTGAAGTCCCATTGATTCCAGCAGAGGGAAGAGCAAATCTGATATTGTGTCTGCAGCCGAGAGATACTCAATAATGGGGGTGGCTTGTTGTGTTGACTGGTCTGTTCCCGGTTCGGATTGTTTCTGCTGCGTCGGAATTTCAAATTCGCAAGCTTCCCGAATAGAGAATAGGGTTCTCTGAACGGAAGGCATGTTTAATTTATTGAATACAGACTTACGAGGCACATCAACGGAATCACAGGGTTCCCAGAGCCCCATCGCAACGCGTGAAAGCAAGAGCGCTAGTTTGACGACCTCGATCCGTTGGCGTGGCTGATCTTGCAAGGCGATCAATTCGTCAAACGTGCGGGTAATATTTTCCAGCGGTTGTCGTGAGGTTGCGGGAATTCGCCATGATGAAAAGAATCGCGCACCAACTTCGCCGTAGGAGAGACCGAAGGCGGCCTCTTCAGCCAAATCCAGTGACTCGCCAGATTCCTGACAGTGTAATGTTAATTCGCGATGTTCGTCGGGGAACAGTGTCGCCAGAGCAATGCGGCCGATAGGGTGGAGCAGGGCACACAGAAAAGCCGAACCGTCAGAGTCAGCATATTGAGTTCGTTCAATAACACGAACAGCATAACTCGCGGCGAGGCAGCGTTTCCAGAGCAGATCGTGATCGATCCAGGGAATGTTACATTCCACTAATGCCTGCCGCGCACCATACATTACGGCGCGCTCTCCGATACTGTGAGGTCCCATCAGTAAGATTGCTGTTTCGATACTGTCGATCTCTTCGCCGTCAGAGTTGCTCTGCGCGCTGTTGGCTACTTTGAGGATTTCGGCAGTGAGTGCTGCGTCGCGTGTGATCAATTTCGCCAATTCTGTGGTGTCGGGATTCTCCCGTGATGCCATTGAGTAGACATTAAACGGAGTATGAGAAATTGGTAACAGGGTCTCGAGCTCAGACAATCGTTGATAGACTTTTGTCGGCGAAATTCGAATTCCATTTGTTAGATTGCTCACGGATGAGCTGAACGCATTTTTTTCGTTTTTCTGCCTGGATGAGCTACCTTGATTTTGATCGCCAATTTTTATTTTCTTCTCGTACTGTCGCTCTACCAGGCCGCGTGCTTTAGCAGCGAATATTTCGTAGTTCGTTGGTTTGAAAGAGATGTCGTCGACTCCACGAAAAATCAAATCTTTCGTTAAGCTCGGATCTTCAACCGCCGTATGAATCATGATCACGGGCCGTGATTCGTTTTCCAGCATCTCCAGCGCAAGCGAGTGTCCATTTTTATTGGGCATCCGCAGGTCCGTTACGACCAGATCATACTGTTTATGATGCATTAGAGCCGTGGCATGAATCCCGTCTGTTGCCGATTTACAGGCAAAGCCTGCCTGCGAAAGAGCAAACGACAGCATGCGGCTGACGATTTTGTCGTCTTCCGCAATCAGTGCGTTAAATTCCGATTTGTCTGTATAATCTACCATAGTTAACTCCTTACGCTGTCTTTCACTTTTAGAGTGAGAGATACTTTCCTCTTTTTTATTGTCTTGTCTGAAGTATGTATTTCAATGAATTCACAGGTTTAGAATGTCGCAGCTTCGATATTGAGAACAAAGGCACTCAACAGACATTTTGTTCTTCCAGCGTCTGCAGTTCTTCTCGAAGTCGAGGCAGATCATCCAGACACCGTTCCATTTCCGCGATAATATTTCTGATCAGGGGCTCGATACCTGTGAGATCTTCTGTATGGCCTGCCTGTTCGATCTTTGCAGATAATCGTTCCAGTGACAAAGCACACAGAATTCCGGTCGCCCCTTTGAGCGAATGCGCTGCCAGAGACATGGAATTGGCATCTTGTTCTTCTGCTTTTATCCGGATCTCCTCAACGCGATCTCGACCCGACGCTTCCAATTCATCTAAGAGTGATTCAGCAAGTTCCAGACTTCCAAAACTCCGTTCCATTAGTGTTTGAGCGTTGATGGGGGGTGGATCGCTTGGCTCAGGATTTTTTATGATGTCTAGCACTGGTGTGCTTTTTTCGGTCGTGTCTTCTGGTTCGGCAAAGAGTAAGTGTTCGATGGCTTCAATCACCTGATCTTTCTGCACTGGCTTACTGAGATATTCATCCATGCCTGCTTCCAGGCACCGTTCACGGTCACCTTTGATCGCATTGGCGGTCAATGCGACGATGGGGATGTGTCCTTCGAGAATTCCTTCCGATTCAAATTGTCGGATACGTTGCGTGGCTTCCAGACCATCCAGTTCCGGCATCTGACAATCCATCAGTACCAGGTCATATTGATTTTGTCGGACGTATTGGATCGCTTCATGCCCGTTATTAGCGATGTCGCAAGTATGTCCAAGTTGCTTCATGAGTTCTGTAATATAAATCTGGTTGATGTTATTATCTTCTGCGATCAAAATGTGTTTTGATGGTGGATTGACCTCAGTTGAATCAGGCTGACCGTCTAGTGTGATAATCGGTAACTTCTGGTCCTGCTTATCTTCGAATAGTCCATGGATGAGCTTGTGTAGTTTGCGACGCTGAATCGGTTTGCTGAGTGTCGCATCGATACTATATTCGCGTAATTCACTAGGGCTCAATTCAATGCAAGTCGACCCTGAAAGAAGAATGATTTTGAACGGCTCCTCTTTGAGTTCCTGCGCCAAATCCAGACCGTTTCTTTCAGGCATGATGAAATCAGTTAAAACCAGATCAAAGGGAGTGTTGTTTTCTTTCGCAGATTCGACGGCAGCCAGGGCTGCATCGACCGAAGCGACTGTGACGGTATCGAGACCCAACTCGGTGACATATCTTTCCAGGATTTTCTGATTTACCAAGTTGTCTTCTACGATGAGACTTCGCTTGCCTGCAAGCGGGTTGTTATCGGTCAGGGTTGCGGCTGACTCAGAGACAATTTCAAACGGAATTTCAAACCAGAATGTCGAACCAACTCCTATTTCGCTCTCGATTGTAATCGTGCCGCCCATCAGTTCTACTAGATTTTGAGAGATCACCAGCCCCAAACCGGTGCCGCCGTAGTGGCGCGTTGTTGATGCATCCACTTGCGAGAAAGACTGGAACAGTCGGCTGAGCTTGTCTTCAGGAATTCCGATACCCGTATCGGTGACCGAGAAACGAATCGTAACCTGATCATCCAGTCGTTTAATGGTTTTTGTGCGAACAATCACCTCTCCAAAATTCGTGAATTTGATCGCGTTGCCGACCAGGTTGACAAGAATCTGTCTCAGGCGATGGCTATCCCCTTTCAATACCAATCGTGATGCAGGATCAACATAACACGGCAGCTCTAGATTCTTCTCTGAGGTACGCCAGACCAAGGTGCTGACTGTATTCATGATGAGTTTTTCTAAATCGAATTCATGTATATCGAGTTCCAGCTTACCAGCTTCAATTTTGGAAAAGTCAAGAATATCATTGATCAATTTGAGCAGCGATTCACCACTGTTCCGGCAGGCGTCCACAAATTCCAGTTGTTTGGGACTCAGTTTCGTTCCTGATAGCAGCTCTGCCATCCCGATCACGCCATTGAGGGGCGTGCGGAGTTCATGGCTCATGTTTGCCAGGAATTCACTTTTTGCCTGGCTTGCTAATTCCGCGGATTCCTTGGCTTTCAGCAAGTCAAGTCTTGCGACTACTAATGCCTGGTCGGCCATAACTCGATTCGTGACATCAACAGAATATTTCACAACCTTGCAGGGTTTTTCATCCAAGTCTAAAATGGGGTTATATGATGCCTGAAGCCAGACTTTCTGACCATTCTTGCCGATGCGTTTGAATTCTGCCGTTATATATTCTCCCTGATTGAGTTTCTTCCAGAACTCTTCATATTTCTCATTGTCGCTGTCTTCAGGATCAACAAAGATTTTGTGATGCTGGCCGACCACTTCTTTCAGAGAGTAACCCATCGTATCCAGGAAGTTCTTGTTTGCCTTGATAATGGTACCGTCCATCTCGAACTCAATCACCATTTGTGATTCACTGATGGCCTCAATTTGTCCTTCGTAGTCGGCGTTGAGTTGTCTCTGATAGACTTCATGCGTCAGATCGCGAATAATACCAGTAAACAGAATCTCCTTATCATTATCTTCATCTTCGACAACGACTTGACTCACCGAAAGGTGGAGTGGGAAGGTGGTTCCATCCTTGCGTTGCCCGACCACTTCGCGACCACTGCCGATGACATTCTGTTCTCCCGTTGACAGGTAACGGGCCAGGTAACCATCGTGTGCTTCTCGATAGGGCGAGGGCATCAGCATCTTAATGTTTTCATCGAAGACTTCGGTTGCGGTATATCCGAAGAGACGTTCTGCTGCTGGATTGAATGACTTGATCAGACCTATTCCGGAAATCGTAATAATCGGATCGACGGCCGTGTTTACAATGGCTTCAATCCGACGTTCATTGGACTTGCTTTTCTCCGTGGCGATTTGTAATTTACGTGTTTGTGCTGCAGCTTCTTCTTCCTTTTGCTTCTGCTCAGTCAGGTCACGAATGATGCCGGTAAACAAAATTTCCTGTTTGTCATCGTCATCTTCGACGACGACTTGACTCACCGAAAGGTGGAGTGGGAAGGTGGTTCCATCCTTGCGTTGCCCGACCACTTCGCGACCACTGCCGATGACATTCTGTTCTCCCGTTAACAGGTAACGCGACAGGTAACCATCGTGTGCTTCTCGATAGGGCGAAGGCATCAGCATCTTAATGTTTTTATCGAAGACTTCGCTCGCGGAATATCCGAAGAGGCGTTCTGCTGCTGGATTGAATGACTTGATCAGGCCCACGCCAGAAATGGTAATAATTGGATCGACGGCCGTATTTACAATGGCTTCAATCCGACGTTCATTTGACTTGCTTTTCTCGGTGGCGATTTGTAATTCACGCGTACGTAATGCGGCTTCTAGTTCCTTTTGTTTTTGCTCCGTCAAATCTCGAACAATACCGGTGAACAGGATCTCTTCATCTCTGCCATCCTCTTCCAGGAAAACGAGACTCACCGAAAGATGGATGGGGAATGTTGTCCCATCCTTGCGTTGTCCGACCACTTCGCGACCGCTGCCGATAATTTTTTGTTTGCCCGTTGTCAGATAACGGGCCAGGTAGTCATCGTGTTCCTCACGGTAGGGGGACGGCATGAGCATTTTGATATTCTTACCGATGACTTCTTCGGCAGTGTAACCGAAGATGCGTTCTCCGGCTGCGTTAAATGCATGGATGATTCCCTGCGATGTGATCGTAATAATGGCATCGACGACATTTTCCAGAATCGTCTGATGGGAAGAACTTTTCTTTTGCCGCTCCTGAATTCTCGCCAGCTTTAAAGCAGTATGTTTTTTTTCTCTTTCAGCTTGCTTTTGCTTCAAGCAGATATAGGCTGTGATCCAGATAGCCATCAGTGACAAGACGCGGTTTGTGACGACCATCCACATTGAGGATCCACTGGGGGATAAAGAAAATCCCACTAAGGTAAGAGTCGAAGCAGCAAATGCAACTCCTAAGGTTAATCCCCGTCCAGAGGATCGCATTGTGTCTCTTACCAGAAGGACATAGAGCACACCGAAAGCCACACCTAGCGGTATCGAGATGTCAACGACGAAAAACAGGAATAACAGAAAAGCCACAACCAGAAGATATCGCTTTGAAATGGTATCTTTGACAGTGCGGAGGGGCGCAGAATGATCTGGTTTGAGCCAGGCAGGCTGTGTAGTGTCATTCTTCATTTTTCGATCCCATTCCTCAAATTAGTCTGAACGCTCGCCGTTCGATTGATTTTCTCTGCAAAGCAGGAGATGGATTTCCCACATCAATAGTTTAGGTTGCGTCTTGGCAACGTGCGTGGAGGCAAAGAACTGGAAATAGAGCAGTTTTTTGTAGGAGCCATCGGTGCAGACCAGGGGCTCTAAGACCGATACAGTGGGCTTTCTCTACCCCCTGTATTCTTGAGCGCATACCTGTTGTTAATGGGCGAGCCATTGAACTTATGGATTTGTGAGCGATACCGGAAATGCGGTTTCTACACTTCGAATCGATTCCTGGATTGAGGTGCAGCGTGTGCGGGATATCACTGCAGATTCATTTTGATATCGATTTCCACGTGACGCGCATCACGTAGGGAGGGACCAGATCTGTCGTCGCATTTCAATGTGCTGATGAAATCGTTTTATTCTACGGCTGGTTTTTTATTGTATCGATACTGCAGACCTAAGAGGACAAATCCCATGATGGGGATCGCAAGATCGGTATAAAAGATGACTCCCGCATTACCGGGCGCAAAGTTATGTGCCATGATCATTTGATATACGTGTCCTGCGGCGGCGCCCAGCAGAAACAGCGACGGCCCGATGACCGCAGCGGCTCGCATTCCTAAGCTGCCCTTGAATGCCAGAAAGCCAACCACCGCGTATCCCAGGCTGGCCGTTCCGACTTCAAACTGAAACGGACTCTGTTCCCAGCCGATAAACCCGGCGATCATTTTTCCAAAAAAGGAGTGCATGATGAAGTTAGAGAAAAAAGAAAACCCGATGGAAAACAGCAGAAAATAAGAAAACAACGCTTCCACGATCACCGCCGCCGATCGGGGACGTGACTTCACCAGTAGTGAAATCCCGGAAACCAGAAGACCCAGGATCAGGAAAGTGAGTGTGAAATTTTCCAGCAGTAGAGGGATGAGTGTGTTCAATGGACGCCCTTGATCATGCGGGGAAAGATTGATGTTTTTTGTCTGGTTGAAAGTCAGGGGGCTACTTTGACCAATCGACCATAAATCGAGTGAAAGGTAATCCAGCCATTGATGCGGCCGATGTTATTTCCGATCTGATACCGTTTACCCTGAATGGCTTTGATGAGATGAAGGTAATCATTTCCATTGACTTTGCATAGAACAATATCTCCTTTTTCAAGGTCTTCCACTTTGACGGGCGCGACGGTGCAGAGTTGACCGGAGTCAATTTTCCCTTTCATAGAATTCCCATGCGGGCGAAAGGAGACCGTTTCGCCTGCTTTCAGCTGTTCAATGGAATGAGTGGCCCAACCGATGGGTTTGCTCCTGGGTAACAGTCGATACAATTTCTACTTGAAATGAATCGTTGAGTCATTCAACAATCACATAATAGACAGAATATGGGACACAAAATAGATTAGACGGAGTATCGGGGATGGGAAAAGAAGCCGACGGCGATCTGCTTAAGGCCAGGGAGTAGGTACCTTGCCTTCCAATGCTTTGTCAATCGCGGCGTGGAAGGCGGCGTTGTCCCACTCTGCTTTGGCGCTCTTGGCGATTTCTTTTGCTTCCTGTTTGCGATCATTGACAACCAGCAGTGCGACCAGTGTGGTAATGTCGTTCGTAAATTTCTTATTGCCAAACTTAAGAATCTGGGGACCAATTTGAGGGTTTTTAGCCAAACGTTGATTTGCCTCACGACCATGCAGCATCAGCGCATAGGAGCGTTTCGGCTCTAGGTATTTATCACAAACTTGGTATTCCTTGCCTTTAATCAAGGCCGGTTTCGCCAGGCGAAAGACTTTCTTAGCGGCTGCTTTATCTTGGGTATCAAGCAGAATGAATGTGTCGACCGTGAGTGAGTCTTGATCCAGCGTGCGGTTGATCGCGACAAAATCGTGGAATGATTTAAAGAGTTGTTTACCCTCAAGCACCTTGTTGGATGCTTCATCGCGGGCTTCTCTGAGCCGATCCATAGCAGGTGGGTAAACTTTCGCGAGATCATGCCAGGAATTGAGAGCGAATGATAACCGAACTCCAGTAAACCCCCGATTATGTTTGAGCGAGTTTTCATGAATCCAGATCTGTTTTGCCAGTGCTACTTCGTAGTGTTTTGCGCGGGCATCGGCTTGGGCTTCGCTGAGAATCGTCTGTGGATCAGGATTTTCTGGTGGCGTCCATTCCTCGGCAAAGGCAGTCACTGGGATGAAGAACAAAATGGCAAGTAAGAGTTTCATAATCAAAGTTCCTTCGAGGATCAGGGGTCCTCATTCGAGATGTTTACTGTCTGTGCCGGTGTCTGTGCCGGAGATGGATTATAAGGTCGTATGCAAGAATGATATACAGGATACCATGTATGAGCCCCGTTAAGCCACCCCCAGACGTAGAAACTGCTTACTCCCAGGGAATGACTGACCTGATTATGATCAACTACGATTAATCGTATCGGTTACCCGGGAACGCTACAAAGGGATTTATTCAGGCAGTTAATCTTATTGGAAAAAATCATGCTTTGAGATAAGTGAAACGTATAGAATTCAGAGAGAAATTGAGTACCGATTATGAGAGAACAGCGGAATGCACGATCATAAATCAAACACATCCCACATGAGCGATCCGAAGTATTCACGCCGATCTGCACTTTTTGCAGCATTGTGCAGTGGTCTGGCGGCTGTGCGAGGTTGGTGCGGAGCTAAGCCGGTTGAAGCAGCACTTTCACATCCCGAACATGTGACGCCGCAAACGACTGTTGCTATCGAAAGCGGCTTGAAATGGCTTGCATCCCGGCAAGTTACCGATGGCGGATTTGGCAGACACGGTTCTTACGCACGAAATGTCGGAGTCTGCGCACTGGCGGGAACGGCATTCCTGGCACACCGTGGGATGACAGGACAGTATCGACGATCAATTCAGGAGTGCATTCAATATCTCACCAGCAGGGCACAGGATGATGGCTTCATCGTCGAAGCAGATGTCAAGACTCATGCGCCGCTGTATGGGCATGGATTTGCCACGATGTTTCTGGGACAGGTATTTGGCGAAGCAGCCGACCCGCGTGTGCGCGATGTATTAAAGACCGCAACAAAGTTGATTCTGAATCTGCAGGACGAGCAGGGAGCCTGGTGCTACACTTCGAATCCCAAAGATGCGGACGTGTCGATTACCACGTGTCAGATGATGGCTTTGTTTTCTGCGCGGCAGGCGGGCATTACTGTCCCGCGCTCGGCCATTGATCGCAGTGTCGAATTTTTACGGCGGGCGCAAAACCCGGATGGCGGTTTTCGTTATCGTCTGGATGATCCTCCCGAATCACTCTTTCCCCGATCTGCAGCGGCGGTTGTCGCATTAACATGTGCTGGCTTAGAGGATGATGAAGCCGTACAGCGCGGTCGAGACTACCTGCACCAGCCACACCCGCCATTGGAACTCTCGCCAGGACAATTGGCGGAGTACCATTTCTACGGTCGCTTTTACGCAACACATGCTGCCTGGCAGGCGGGGAAAACCGAATGGGACCGCTGGTATCCAACGGTCCGCGATGAACTGCTGTCGCAGCAATCACCTGAAGGAGCGTGGCACGATGCGAATATCGGCGATGAATACGCAACCGCGATGGCGCTGATCGTATTGCAGTTTCCTTATCGGAATGTCCCTTTGCTGGCGATGCGCTGAATTTTTTATCGATTGAGCCGCAGGATGTGCCCGCTCTGATTGCAGAAAACTGCGTGTCATACTTTATGGGCGATTCTTTTTGATTCGGAAAAGCGGTCATCGAAACGGTTGTTTCACGTATTGCATTGCGTCATGATAGTGGTTGAAACGATACATTTGATACGGACTTCATGTTTTTTTGCATTCGTTAGAAATGGGTGACTTCGATGCTTCACGTTTCCTTACAGATCTACCTTTGGGGACTGCTGTTCTCTATAGGCTGTCAATTAGCAGATGACAGTACGGAGTCTATTGCGGCTCCATCGGATCAGTCGGTTGTTCATTCTGAAGAGACAGGTCAGCCTGAAGCGGAACTACCCGAAACTCCTCCATTCACCATAACCACAAGACCGGGGGAAGCGCATTTAGAACCAGCTGTCTTGCCTGAGATTACTCCTGCTCAGATTACGGGCGATAGATCAGAGATCATTCTTCCGGATATTTATAGTAAGTATGCCGTAGGCGGTGGAGGAAGATTCTTTATCTTTTACTTGAGGAACCTTCGCCAACTGACCATCTTTGATGTATCGAAAGGCAAAATCGTCAAAACGATTCCGGTCCATCCGAACGATCTCGCTTTTGCTGCTAGTGCAGACAAGCTTGTGGTTGTTCGTATGTCAAATCAGCAACGAGTGATCGAACGCTTCAGTTTGCTTACTTTTGAAAAAGAGCTGACGCGCACCTTGTCTAATAATGAAATAATTATCCGAATGGTGATGGGGTCTGGTTCTAATGGCCCCATTTTTTGCAATAATGCATTTCAAAATGAACCTCGATTTTATGATCTTGATACATTAGAACCCAGTGCTATTCAGGCTGATTGGCCTAAACGCGAAAGTCTTCGTGGCACCTTAAATGCATCGACGAATGGTCGCGCTTTTGGTCACACCAAATCGGGGTCTCAGATGATAAGCATTATTTTAGGGGGTACCGGAATTGAGTCATTTCGCGAATCAAATCCTAGGTATGATCCCCTCTTTCCTGGTCCGGAAGGAGAGTTATTTTATTCAACCTTGGGAGCTCGAAATAAACAGCTTAAGATTATTGATTCAACCGCACATTTGACTGGGATTCCCGCGACGCATGGCCGTTTCTTTTTGCACGAAGAGAAAAGGAACTCCAGGAGAACGAAGTGTGCGGTTCATCTGGTGGGACAAAAGAAACCGCTATTAAGTTCACCCTTCGTTGAAAAGAAAACCGACCGCAAGGGGCGACTATTATCGGCACAAAATGAGTGGCAGCGATATTACTTAATTCCCTCTGCTGAAGTGATGGTTTACCTGCCTCTGTCAAATAATCAGATTGATTTGTATCGCATCAAGTTTGAAGATGCCGCTGAATCATGTGAATTCGACTATTTATTTGTGACCAGCTTACCCATAACCCTGGCCAAACGTGGAGAGACCTATGAGTATCCAATCAAAGCGCGATCAAAGCAGGGGGGAATTCAATATCAAATCGCAGCCGGCCCGCCTGGAATGACCGTTTCATCCGATGGGGTTGTTCAATGGCAGGTACCTGTAGATTACCCGCGATACAAAGCAAGCGTGCTCATGTCTTTGACTGATGCTTCCCAGCAGACAATATTTCACAAGTATGAGATCGCCGTTCGTGGCAAGTGGAAACCGGATGAAAATGCTCGCCCGCGCAGTCCTTCATCAGAGATCAGGAGCATTGCAAGCACTTTACCGAAGATAACTCCTGCACAGTTCGAGGGAGAAAAAAAACAAATCAAGCTCCCTGCACAAGTATCAGACATGGTGGTCGGTGCCGGTGGTCGTTATCTGTTTCTTTATTTGAAACACTTGAATCAAATTGCGGTGTTTGATTCCTCAAAAGCAAAGATTATCAAATATCTTCCGTTGCTTTCTGACGATATCTGTTTCACGGCTGGTGCGCAGCATCTGATTGTGATCGATCGTAAAAATAAAATGATTCAACGCTGGAATCTTTCCACGCTGGAATCAGATGCCACTGTTCCATTCCCGCTTTCTGAGCCTGTATTCCGGAGTGCAATGGGGCATGCATCACTGGGGCCGGTGATTCTGATGATGGGGGAAAGCTACAAGACGAAATCAATCCAGTTTCTCGATCCCCAAACATTGAAGCTGAAAAATATTTCACCGACTCAGTTAGTCAATAACAGTCAATTCGCACATTGGGAAATTGGAAACTACCTCCAGGTATCAGGTGGTGGCCAGGTTGCTGTTGTGAATAACAGAATTATGATTCTCTCAGTGGATAATACATATGAACAATACACGTATGGTCTCTACAATAAGTTTTTGGATTCTCGTGACCATCTTCTGCTCAATTATGATGGTTCGATGGCTTATTCAAAAGAGGATTTCTATTCCAGATTTCATCCAAAGCATGTTCGGCAGTCAAAAAGGCTTCAAATTCGACTTTTCCCTGCGACTGAGTCCGGTTTCTACTTTGATTCCTACGGATCAATCTATCTGGAAAATAATAAAAAATTCTTAGATTCGATGACGAGTGTTGATCCCAAGGTCAGCCTAATCAGACATTTTGAAAACAAAATCGGCTTGGATTTTGAAAAACGTTACACTTTAGTTCCCAGCGCCAACATACTGGTGCAATTTCCTGCTTCATGTGAGGAACTGATTGTCCATAAAGTTGACATTGATGAATTATTGGAAAAAAAAGGAGACGATTATTTCTTTCTCACGTCTAATCCTGTTCCAACTGCGCCGGCAGGTCAGCTCTGGCAATACCAGATACAAGTCAGATCAAAGAAAGGGGGCGTCAAATACAAATTGGGATCGGGATTTCCCCATGGTATGACAGTTTCTCCAACCGGTCTGGTTTCCTGGAAGGTTCCGGAAAAGTATCCTCTTTCAAAGGTTAATCTTGAGATTTATTTGGAAGATAATTCAGGCAAGAAAATTGTACATTCTTTCGCGGTCTTTATTCCCTCCAAATAATTGAAAGTTTCAAAAACAGGCGAACCGTTTTTTTTGTTCGCCCTCTATGTAGGCAGACCGTTTATAAAACACCGAACATCTTTTTAAACTACGGGATTTCATTTTCCATGTTTTTCGATCTACTTTTAACCAATTTCAATGCTTATCCGAAAAGCGATTTGAATGCCGGCCTCCCGGCTGAAGAATTACTCGCGCTCGGTTTGCGCTGTTGACATCTGGTTGATCTGCAGAACGTTTCAATCACCCGGTGTCGCAAGGCAGCGGGTTTTTTCGTGTCTTTCGCTATCAGCGAAATCAAATTTTCAACTTTATGTGCCGCTGCTTCCGCTCTGCGATCGGAGTACGTACTTAATCTGGCCCGTTCAACTTCTGGTGAGGTTACCGGCCTTTCACGCCGGGTAGGTCGGGTTCGAATCCCACACGGGTCACTTTCATTTTTTAAGGAGTTTTTGTCATGGATTCTATTTTTCATTCTAAACGCACGGCCCCCTGTTCCTTTCGGGGTCGTGGTGTAATGGCAGCATTACTGGCTTTTAACCAGTCAGGTGGGGGTTCGAGTCCCTCCGACCTCATTATGAGATTTGAATGAAACAGGCACCGGTCATCTAAGCTGGTAAGACATCGCACTTGTGATGCGACAATGTGGGTTCGATTCCCACCTGGTGCTCTTTGGTCACTTTAAGAATAGGAAAACAAATTAGCGCCCATGATGTAGCGGCAGCCTACTGTCTTGCCATGGCGGAAGTGCGGGTTCGACTCCCGCTGGGCGCTCTTATTTAAACAGGGTGTGGGGAAGTCTGGTCTAACCCGCGTGCCTTGGGAGCACGAGATCGCTGGTTCGAATCCAGTCACCCTGACTCCGCGAAAAGCGGGATGATGAAAGAGAAAAATAATAATGCGGTGGTACTCGTGTTGGTATGGGTGGGCGACTGTTAATCGTCTTGACGCAGGTTCGATTCCTGCCACCGCAGCTTGAGTGGAAGTCATCGTCTTTTATGTCAAAACAGACGCCTCTGGTGTAACGGCAGCATGACCGGTTCCAACCCGGTGGATCAGGGTTCAAATCCTTGGGGGCGTGCTTCACTGAAAATCAAAATTTGGCTCGGTAGGCAATTGGCAGACCACTTTGGTTTAGAACCAGAGATGCTGTGGGTTCGAATCCCACTCGAGCTACTACACAAATTACGTCCTCGTGGAGCTGTCCGGAAAGCTCGTCTGCCTGTCACGCAGAAGGTCATGGGTTCAAATCCCATCGGGGACGCTTAAATCCGGCGCGGTATGCAAACTGGTAAAGCAACGAAACTTAAAATATCGTGATTGTTTGCGGGTTCGACTCCCGCTCGCGCCACTAATCTGTGAGTGTCTCAGTGGACATGGGGAACGAGTTTCTTAGAAATGGGAGATACCATGCTTCAATGGAATACGAGCTAGATCGAATTAACCTGCGTTGGCTGGGCATTGGCGAGCCCAAGTGGCTGTAACCCACCCGCTTTTATAGCTTTGGCGGTTCAACTCCGTCCCAACGCACTTTGATGATGGTTTCACTATGGCCAAGTGGCGAAACTGGAAGACGCGCGACTCTCAGAAAGTCGTTCCTTTAAGGAGTGCGAGTTCGAATCTCGCCTTGGCTACTGTATGACGCAGAGGGGCAGGTGCCCAACCGGCTCTCATAAGGCTGGACTGCCCGGATCGATACCGGGCTCTGCTATTTGTTTTATTAAGGGCTGGCATGTACCTTGGGGGCGACTGACTTTTGCAAAGTCGGTGTGTTGGGTTCGATTCCCATCCGGTCCACTTTTTCTTTAATAATGTAAAACGCTTCTGATCAAGATGGTAGAGGAAATCATGAGACGGATCATCCAATTGAGAAATATTCTCAGTAAAGTAGAATGCGCAGCGCTCATTGAACGTCTGGAATCTGAGGGCTTTCGGGAACAACTTTCGGGAGACCGTGATCGCGTCGTTCGCGCCCGTTGTGTCTTTGAAGACCGGGAACTGGCGCAGTCTTACTGGGAACGTATTCGATCTCATGTGCCGGAATTGTCCGCTACTTATACAGGTGGGGTTAATCCGTCTCCGGACCTGCATGCGCCTCTGGCGTCGTTTCAACCGTGTGGCTTGAATGAACTACTGCGCTGTTATAAATATCTGCCGGGCGAGGAGTTTAGACGTCATGAGGACTTTGCTTTCGAGTGGAGTGAAACCCGACGCACGTTTTACACGGTTCTGTTCTATCTGAATGAAGAGTATACCGGCGGGGAAACTTGTTTTGATCATACGATGGTGACACCGGAAACCGGTCTGGCCGTGGTTTTTCCACACGAACTTTATCATTGCGGAAACAGAGTTGAAACTGGCGTCAAGTACGCGCTGCGTTCCGATGTTATATTTGAGGCACATCCCCAGTGAATGAACTCGAGATGAACCTTGGAGAAAAAATATGAATGAGTGTATTTGTCTAATCGGGTTTGATGAACCTGAGATTTCTAAGCTGAAATCGCGAATTTCAGGACGAGTCCTGGCGCATCCGTCTCTACCCGGTTTCCGGGTAGAGAACGGTCAACTTTTTATTGATAATGCATCAGGGGGCTGGCAGTCGCGCGTGGATCGTGTGATCTTTCATGGAATCTTTGAATGCGATGCAGAACTGTTTGTCGCGCTGGCATTATGGGGCGGACCCTGTTTTCCTGATCCGCTGGGGATGCTCAACTGCCGTGATAAACACGCCTGTCTGGTGCGAGCACTTTCTCAAACTCGGTTTCCCGGTTTTGGACGTGGATATGTGCCCGTCGGTAGTGTTGTGAATGTTTCATCGGAGCAGGTGGCAAAGTGGGGGAACTGGCACTGCGGCGAAAACAAGGCACGGATTCAGGGCGAATGGCGTGCAGAGTTCAGTAGCACACTCGAGCCGTTTTATCCGGGCGAAGCCGTGCGCGTGATTCTGCTGGGCGAAGAAGTCCTGCAGATTCGTCAGGCAGGTGACGACTGGTTGAAATCGATTCATGATTCCGCAGCCGACTTGATGGACGTTGATCCGGAACTGGCCGACGATACCAGACAACTAGCGGAGTATTTCGGCCTGCCTGTGATTGCCAATGACTATATTGTTGGCAAAGATGGCTCAAAGTATTTATTGGAAGTGAATCACATTCCAAATGTCACCCGATTTCCATTGATCTGGGAGCGGTATGCTGATCTGGTGATCAACTGGTGTGAGGAGTGAGAAAAAATAATAAGAGAAACAGGAACACCAATGCGAGTTACACGTGAATTGGATTTGAGAAAACTGAACAGCGCGACGAAGTACCCTTCGATTCCCACTTATCACGCGATGGGTGAGCGGGGAGCGCTGTTGGAAGAGGTTGTTGACTTCGGTGGCAAGGATCTGATCGCAACCGAGAAGGTGGATGGTACGAACAGTCGGATCATACTGATGCCGGATGGATGCTATCTGATCGGCAGTCGGGAAGAATTGCTGCATGCGCGGGGTGATCTGATCCATAACCCTGCGCTGGGAATTGTGGAGACGCTCAAACAGACTGCGGAGCGAATTGTATCTACATTTTCCACTGCATCAGATGTCATCACCGTTGTGTATCTGGAAACGTATGGTGGGAAAACGACGGTAGCCGCGAAACAGTACACGAGCAAACGGGAATTCGGTTATCGAGTTTTCGATGTGAGTCGTGTGTCTGTGAAACATCTCGATACCAATTTGGAAGCAATTGCTGCCTGGCGTGAGAATGCCGGTCAGACGTTTCTGGATGAACGGGAACTGACCGAGTTTGTTCGTTCGCTGCAATTGGAATTAACGCCTCGGATTCAGATTCGGGAAACACTGCCTACCACAATTGTCGAAACTCAGATGTGGCTGCAGTCAATGCTTCCCGATACTTTGGTATCTTTAGATGCGAAAGCAGGCGGGAAACCGGAAGGTCTCGTTGTGCGTACTTCCGATCGAGGTCGGATCGCGAAAATTCGTTTCGAAGATTACGCACGTCATCAGAAACGAGCGGTCCGAAAAAAGGGCTCTTAAACAGAAAACCCCTGCCGACAAGTTGCCGTCGGCAGGGGATTCTTTTTTAGACTCAAGACAATCAGGATGCCTTTAACGCTTCACGAACGCCCTTTGCATATGCCGGGTCGGCTAGCTCAAAGTGTTTGAGCTGGCGGTCGATGATTTCTTGTGGTACGCCCTGCATGGCGGCGGCGATGTTGGAGAACAGCCGGGCTTTCTGGCCGTCGTCAAACAACTGGAATAACGCGCGGGGCTGTGAATAATCGTCGTTTCCTTCGCGGTGATCATAGCGGGCCGCATCGCCGGATATTTTCAACGGCGGTTCGGCGACATCCGGACGCTCGACAGGACCGTTGAAGGAATTCGGTTCGTAGTAAGCGTCCACAGGGCAGCCGTTCGATTTGAAGTGCATCGCACCATCTTTGTGGTAATGATGCACGGGGCACCTTGGTTCGTTGACGGGCAACGATTCGTAGTGGGTTCCCAGACGATGCCGGTGTGCATCGGGGTAGGAGAAGATGCGGGCCTGTAGCATTTTGTCGGGAGAATAACCGATGCCCTGAACGACGTTGGAAGGCGAGAACGCGGCCTGTTCGATTTCCGCGAAGTAGTTTTCCGGGTTGCGATTCAATTCCATTGTGCCGACATCGATACAGGGGTAATCACTGTGTGGCCAGACTTTGGTCAGGTCAAACGGATTATAAGGCGTCTGGTCTGCATCGCTTTCCGGCATCACCTGGATCTGGAACTTCCATTTTGGGAAGTCTCCTTTTTCGATGGAATAGAACAGATCTTCCTGCGTGCTTTCACGTGTCTTACCGATGACCTGTTCGGCTTCTTCGTTGGTCCAGTGTTTGTGCCCTTGCTGGGTTTTAAAGTGGAACTTGACCCAGAATCGTTCATCCTGTTCATTGATGAAACTATAGGTATGACTGCCGTAACCATTGATGTTCCGCACGCCAACCGGCAAACCGCGATCGGAAAACAGGATCGTGACCTGATGGAGTGATTCCGGCGAGAGAGACCAGAAATCCCACATTGCGGTGGGAGAACGCAAATTGCTTTTGGGATGACGTTTTTGTGTATGGATGAAGTCCGGGAACTTGTAAGCATCTCGGATAAAGAAGACCGGCGTATTATTGCCGACCAGATCCCAGTTGCCTTCTTCCGTGTAGAATTTGAGTGCAAAGCCACGCACGTCGCGCTCGGCATCAGCGGCACCAGCTTCGCCGGCGACGGTAGAAAAGCGGGCGACCATGTCAGTTCTGATTCCCTGTTGCAGTGCTTTCGCTTTCGTATATTTGCTGATGTCATGCTCGATCGTCAATGTGCCATGCGCGCCGCAGCCTTTGGCATGCACGACGCGTTCGGCGATCCGCTCACGATTCTGATGTGCGAGCTTTTCGAGCAACTGGTAATCCTGCATCAGAACGGGGCCACGTGGACCGGCTGTCAACGAGTTTTGATTATCGGCGATGGGCGCACCGCCTGTCGTTGTCAGCGTCGGTTTCTTGTTCATGTTCTCTGCTCCTTGAATGGTCATTCCAGTGTGCCGTCATCCGGTGGGATGAGGGGGTGAATCTGATCAGGCTGATTATAATGTATCGGTCAAATGTTCGTTGCAGATGAACTATAGAGGGCCGGAATAGAGATGTCTAATGCATTATTTCGATCGTTGCCATACCCGCTATGCATCTTTCAATGAAGATGTTTTCTCAGACAGGTGCAAATCAAAATCATTTCTTCTGCTGTTTATGCTGTTGTACATAAACGCGCAAACGGTCTTTGAACGTCTCCAGCAGGCGACTTTGAAAGCGATAGGGATTCCAGATGACGGCAATTTTACGCATCGGTTTGGTTCCGCTCAAAGAGCGATAGACGCGTCGGTTTGTTTCATCCCGGTCGCGTGCCATTTGCGGGACCATGGAAATCCCATGGGAGAGCGAGACGAGTTCCTGGACCATGGCCAGTTGGCTTGTATGTTCGACAGCCACGGGATGATAGGAACGCTGGCGACAGAAGGAAACGATATTATCGGACAGACAGTGTGCTTCATCCAACAGTACGAACGGAAAAGGCTTGATATCAGCCAGGCGGATTTTAGTTTTCTCAACCAGAGGGTGCTCCGGCGGCAGGACTAACAGTAATTCTTCCTGAAATAGTTCTTCCACTTCAAGGTATCGGGCAGGGACTGGTAGCGCGAGAATCGCCAGATCGATTTCTCCCTGAGTACAGCGATGAAGCAGCTTGTCGGTGGTTTCTTCCTGTACGATAAGTGTTGCTTCGGGGAATTCGGTGGAAAACTGGCGGAGAAAATCGGGCAGGAAGTAGGGGGCAATCGTGGGAATGGCGCCCACGCGAATCTGGCCCGTATGACCATCGTCTGAGATTTCCGCTTTCGTGTCTTCGATGAGGGTCAAAATCTGTTGCGCACGCGACTGCAAGAGAATGCCTGCTTCCGTCAGCGCGAGGGAACGCGTTTTTCTTTCAAAGACAGGCTGCCCGAGTTCGTCTTCCAGTTTTTGGATCGAACGGCTCAAAGCGGGCTGGGAAATCAATAATTCTTCCGCCGCGCGGGTAAAATTACCCCGTTCTGCGACACGTAAAAAATAGCGTAACTGATCGACTTCCACGGTCTCGTTCCTTACGGATTGTTGATGCACGTCATGCATGCATAGTGTTGTCTGGTATGCATAAGCAGTATGTATTCTTTTATGTGATCAGGCAACAAAAAAATGCTTTAATGAGATACATGAATCCCAGGTATACGAATTCTCCAGCGAATAAGCTGCTTACGACCCACCATGAATGGGCGTGAAATCGACGACATCTCGGGCCAGTTGTAATGTGTTTTCCGCGTAAGCGTGAGCGAACGGGTCGAGTGCGGGAGGCATACTGCTCCGTCGTTTGATTTTTGCTTGCAGGATTTCGATCGCAGTTCTTTGACGATCTGCGCCGAGTGCATTTCTCATCAATTCCTGCCGTGTAGGAAGCCATTCGAGGTCAGGTGACAGTTGAATTAAAATTGATAATGCCCAGTGACAAATAGCATAACTTTCTACAACGCGCGATAATCGAACCAGGTCGAGTCGAACCATACGCAACGTATTGTCCAAGGCATCATCGAGAATGGTCGGTTCGCCACGGGAGCAGGAATTGGAACCGAAATCAGGAATGGGAACTATTCCAGCACGTGTTGATGTAATCTGCTCTCGTGAACTATCCGGAGATTCGAAGATAAGATGGTATACCCGTTCGTGAATGGAAAATAACAGTCGATATTCGATGACCTTGGCCTGTAATTCAAACAACCAGGTGGACCACCAGACATTTTTGTGTTTTTGTACGAGGGCTTTTTCCGCTTTTTTCAAACTGGCTTCGGCGTCTTCCAGCAGTCTGCGGCCGCTTGATAAATCAGTCTTCAAATTATTTAAATTAAAAGGAGTCTTGGCAGACTGTTTATTTTTAACCCAATAGTCTTTTGCATCCTTTAGATAGCGAATAATTTCCTGTTCGGATTTATTAAGACCTTCGAGTCCTCGGGAATGATTTTCGCGTGCAATCCTGTGTAACATACGTAATAAGTTCCGACGTGTTTCGGGAATAATCCCATCACCGAGCCACCGGGCGTGGAGTAAAAAGAGTTGGGCTCGATGCAGTTCAATGATACCAGAGTTTAGTAGTGAATCGGATGCACCCAGGTTGGAGGTGAGTCCGCGAGCCCTGTCTAAAGATTCATGGGATTTATGCCAGTCTGCCTGGATTCCGTAAATGGTCGACATTTGCGTTTCCATCATCTGACGACTATGAGTGGATGTAAATGTATCGGAGGTGTTTTGACGACGTGAAATTCGATTGAAAAAGTGGTGGATTTCGATCGCTTTCTGACACCATTTATTTTCCTGCTTAATGATGCTTTTCCCACAGGCAAAGCGCGCCGATTCGATCTGAACGATCAACCATTGGACCTGCCGACACAAGCATTTGGCCAGATCAGAAACAGCAACCAGCTGCCATTCATCTAGCTGTTTTGGAAGGTGTTCTTCAATCTGATCACCTGAAACTTGACACTCAATTGAATTGAGTATCTCATGGAAATCTTCTAATCCTCCACACTCATAGTCACCTCGATAGGGGTTTTCACAGTCCTTCGCTGACTGTGCGGGAGTGAAAGCAAGTGCTTTAGTGATTTGTTGAACCTCGGTCAATTCATCCTCATCAAGCAGCTTGACCGACTGAAGTAACTCTAACAAACCTGTCGAATTAGGACCTTTCCCCGAAGATGCATACTCCCACACTGGCAGCTCGCGATTATTGCTGTCTTCTATCACTCTGCATGAAATCTGAAATGCGTTGGATAATTGTCTGATCGTAGCGGGATAGCCGCGCGTTGCCAGGCAGAGAATGCCACCATGACGGTACCAGGAAGCAAATTCATTTAACAGGTGTTGATCTCCGATGGAGTTGTTTTCCTCGATCCAATCATTCCAGATCGTGCTTTTATCTTTTAACGATTTCAAGGTGTCTTCTGTATTATTTCTGATGTAGTCAAAGTCTTCTTGATTTTCGGGCATGAATAAGTTGAATTTGATTTCATGGCTCAACAGATACTCACGAATCTGGCGATGCCGAAAAAAGCCACGGTTATGTTCTGAGACCTCGCGCGCGATTCCACGTTTGATATATAAGGCGCGCAGTACCATCTGATGAATGAGGCTTTGTGCATTTTTAATGGCCTGCAGATCTTCTTTAAGAAAGGTCACTTTAGGGGGGATTTTGTTAGAAATTTCTGTATGTAGAGTCTTCAGCAATTTTTCTCGGATGTAAACAAGTCTTCGGCAGGTGGCTTTAGGGTAGCCTGTTACTGAAGCAGCGGGCTCGACTTCCTGAAGCAACAGGCGCGCTGCCGACAGAGATGCAATTAATTGCTCAAGGGGAACCACTGGTACATCGCTGTCTTTTTTTGGCGGCGCCCAGCAGACTGAGGATTTCCCTTTTTTCTTTGCTCGGTTATGTCGTAAAATCTGGAATGCTTCATAAGCGGCATTGAGAAAATGAGTGACCCCTTCGAGACCTGCAAGTGGATCTCCCGAAGAGCGAAAAAGTTTGTCATACCAGTCTGCTATTAGATAATGAGCGCGGAAACAGGCGAATGGTAAACGAACTTCGGTTTTTGAGTTACGAACGTCCCACTTGCTGTTTATGTCGGTTGAGCTCACATGGGATTGAAAATATTTACGCAGATAATTTCTTGCGGGAGCATGCATCCAGGTAAAATTACCAGGCATGCGCCTGACGATACACAGTTCTGCATCCGCTAATTCATCAATCCACCCAAGGGCTTCTTTTTCCTTTGGTTCAGCAATTCCAAATATCAGGTTGTAGCGGCTTCGGAATTGATTAGAGAGTTCCTGTGTAGATGGGAAAAGAGCCTCCGGTGGAAAAAACGCATCGGAAAGTAGCAGATCAGGGTAGCGAAACCGGTCAGTCAGGCACAATGCGAGCAGGAATGTCGCTTTGTCTTTATTGTTAGCCCACTCGAGACCCTTCTGAGCAGATTTCTCCTGCGTAAAATCTTGTTGCAGTTTAGTTGATTCAATCAACTCAATTTTTGATATTTCCGTTTCATGGGGGGCAGTGTTCTTGTCGGGAACTTTTATTGTTCCTGCCAGGTTTGTGGCTTGAAACGCATAACCGTCTTTGACTTCAATCTTGCGTCCTAGGTTTTTCGAACTCAGGTATTCCTGTAGTGGAGTGGGGACGAATTCATTCTGCTCGTCTTTATCGGGTAGATATGCATGATAGAGTAAGACTAAATTAACATTCTGGCATTCAGTACCGGACACGCGTGCTAGCAGGTCAGCAAATTCATTTGCATTAGAAGAAGGATCTTCTAATTCTGTTTTTCGACGGGGAGTATCCGTTTCGCTGACTTTGTCCAGCCAGCCATTTGGATATTTTTGCGCATCTTTATTCTGCTTATCATCCATATCACAGCGAGATGAACCGGCACCATCACGTGCATCGATAAAAATTACCCACTCTTTACGTCCTTGTGTGAGTCGCCTGATTTCGCGCACCGCTTTTTCCGATTGATCATACAGCACAATCGGCATCCAATCTGAAAGTCCTGCGGTTTTCGCAACGGCATCGGTTAGAATTTCAAATAACTCATCGGTGCTGCCAATATGTTCCATCGACATCCAGACAGCCTGTCTTTGTTTTGACATCGCGCGATAGAAATGATGAATGCCTTTACTAATCACGCCGTGATGGCCGGGAGGTGCTGTCAGCCTCAGTAACCGGCACTCTCTAATTTTTTCAGTATGAACACGTTTTTCATCATGGAACAGGGAGTCTGCGGTCTCGCTGATTTCAGCTCCACTTTTATCGATGCCAGCGTGAATCAGATTATCGAGGAGACGGATTTTTTTCGGTGATAGATCGGCTGGAGGAAAACTGAATGAAGCCGAAGTAGGGAACGGAGCTGACTTGGGGGGTAATGAGCAGGTGACAGACTGAAACAGTTGCAACAGAAATGCACCGAGAAATGAATGTGTGATTGTATAAATTTCGGCATCGGAATTCTGAAATGCTGCTTCGACTTCTTTTTGATCTCGTTCTGTATAACAGACCCAGAAAATTTTGGGGGGAGTACTGTCTCCGTTCGTGACTGTATCGTTCTTGGTGACTTGATCTGAAGCAGTGCCGTTTGACTGATTCTGTTTCCGGCGTTTGATAGTGTACTTTAAGAGTTCGATCACACGTCGGTCATTTCCGGAAGTTCCCAGGATAAATGCATGGTTTTTGATGTCTTTTTCAGAGTTTGAAAACCGATGCGACTCATCAATCGTTGTTTCACGTACATTTCTCCAGAAATAGGAACGGAAGTTTTCTTTTTCTTTCAGAGTTGGTTCGTCGTCCAGAGAGTAATCCGCACGGACACCATATCTCCCTCCGTGCAGCTTGATTAAGATTCGATCCCTGCTGGAAGACGCGTTGGGGATACTAGCACTTAAATGGACATCAACTGGGTCAAGTGGCTCGCCTGCTTCTCGAAATGCTTCTTCAGTTAGTTCGTCCAGATTTGTTGTCAGCACAACTTCAAATCGCATTGGACTGGCGAGTTGTGCAATCATCATATGGACGAGACACGGACGTTTCCCGGACGAGATATGATGAAAGAAAGAATCGATAACATCATAGTTGGGAGGCCCTAAACGCAGGATATTCGTTTTATGGTTCTCGCTAGGCTGAGCAGTGACCTTCGGAAAATATTCCAGACGGGAAAGAAAGAGTAGCAGAGATCGCCAGTCTGCCAGCGCTCCAATTGCTTCTTCAAAGACCTGAGATTCATTTTCAGCTGAATAGGTCGATTCGCGTTTCTTGTGAATTTCTGCCACGATTTCGTCAAAGGCATGATGGGCATCTTGCAGACGGATGTTCTTGAGGGGGGGCCAGGCGTCAGTTCGCGGATACCAGCGACGTTTCCTGCGATCTTGTTCCTGTAAACCAACGCCGAGTGCCAGCTTGAGGCATTTCGCTAAAAAGGTACGAACTTCACTAATGATAGGGACACCAGAACCAACAGAAACACCTGCTCCCAGCAAAGGAACAAACCCATTTCCGTTTGCTAATTCCTTTCTCATTTTGTGAATAAAATTGGTTGCTTCTAAATGTGTTACTGATTTCTGATCTTCTTGAGACGATCCTTGGTGAGCAGTGTTCATCAAAGCCTCATTGTTGCAGAACTAAGTTGTGATCACGGGGACAAAATAAAGGATTCTAACTTTAGTCGTTTTACCTAGACTACCAATTCGAGACGACAGTTCAAGTGAGTGATGACAATTTGTGCATAAGTGATTTGCTGGGAGCACTAAGTAAAAGTTTAGTTAACGTGGAATTTCACAAAGCGGACGTTCCAGGACCGTCTAACTCTGGTGAAAAATGATTCCCGAGACAGGGCTACCTGAGACAGGGCCATAAGATGAGAGGATCAGTTTGGAGAAACGAGCGTTGAACTCTTTCCGCGATCGAGGAATTAACAAATGTGGATTTCATAAATACCGACAGTAAAACATGTTGAATACACATCAACAAACATTAATGCTTGAAAAATCTTCCGGTGCCTCCTACGATATGAACTCTGATATTGGAAATGAAAAAGTATTGAGGGAGTCTTTGATGACGACTGGATTCGAACGAATTTGTTTGATACTGCTGGTGTTGTTCGGTTTTGCCGGGGCTGTGAATGCTGCCGAGACGGGCCAGCCTGAGAAATTGACCTATGAAGAACACATTCGGCCGATTTTTCGTGCGCATTGTTTTGACTGTCACGGTGCCACCGAAGAGATGAAAGGTGGGCTCGATTTGCGTCTGGTGCGTTTTCTGATCAAAGGGGGCGAATCAGGCGAAGCGATTGTCCCGGGCAAACCGGACGAGAGCAATTTGATCTCCCGCATCGAGAGTGGAGATATGCCGCCGGGAGAAGCGCAGGTTCCTAAAGATCAGATCGAGACACTCAAACGCTGGATTGCAGCCGGAGCGAAAACAAGTCGTCCAGAGCCGGAAACCATTGGACCGGGTTTGGGGATCACTCCGGAAGAGCGAGCCTACTGGGCTTTCCAGCCGATCAAAAGACCGCAGGTTGCTGACGCTACTAAAAAGAATCCCAAGGTCCGCACACCCATTGATGCGTTATTGCTACAGGCGATGCCGGAAGGACTGACGTTCTCTCCGGATGCCGATAAGCTGACATTGATCAAGCGGGCGTATTTTGATTTGACAGGTCTGCCCCCGAATCCAGCAGAACTGCAGCGGGTGCTGTCGAACAATGCGGAAAACTGGTACGAAACGTTGTTAGACGAACTGCTCAAGTCTCCGCATTACGGCGAACGCTGGGCGCGGCACTGGTTAGACGTAGCCGGTTACGCTGATTCCGAAGGCTACACAGTCAAAGATGATGTTCGGCCCTGGTCCTGGAAATATCGGGACTATGTCGTCAAGTCACTCAATACCGGGAAACCTTTTGATCAGTTTATTATCGAGCAGCTTGCCGGGGATGAACTGGTTGGAAAGCGGGAAGGGGATCTCACCGAGCGGCAGATTGAATTATTCACCGCGACCGGATTTTTACGTATGGCCGCTGATGGAACCGGCAGCGGAAAAAATACTCCGGAAGCGCGGAATCAGGTGATTACCGACACAATGAAAATTGTCGGTTCCTCATTGCTCGGCTTGAGTGTTGCCTGTGCGCAGTGTCATGATCATCGCTACGATCCGATTCCTCAATCCGATTATTTTGCGTTGCGCGCTGTTTTTGAGCCGACCTTTGATTGGCAGAAATGGCAAACGCCGCAGCAACGGCGGGTTTCACTCTACACGGCTGCCGACCGGGCGAAAGCCGCGGAAGTCGAAGCAGAAGTCCAAAAAGTGGTGAAGGAAAAGAATGAAAAGCAGGCCAAATATATGGCGGAAGCTTTGGAAAAAGAGTTGACGAAATATGAGCAGCCTCTGCGTGATCAACTGAAGGCTGCCTATCAGACCGAGAAGAAGAAACGCACGCCTGAGCAAGTCGCACTGTTAAAGAAAAATCCGAGCGTGAATATTTCACGGGGTGTGCTCTATCAATACCTGCCTAAAGCTGCGGAAGAGTTGAAAAAATACGATCAGAATATTGCGGCAATCCGCAAGAAAAAACCGGTCGAAGAGTTCTTGCGTGTTGCCATTGAACCCAACAACCATGTGCCGGAAACGAAGTTGTTCCATCGGGGCGATTATCGTCAGCCAAAGCAGACGATCAAACCGGCTGCATTGACTGTGGTTTCGTCGGAAGGTCAACGGCATGAACTGCCTCTCAATGACAGCGCGCTGCCGACAACGGGGCGGCGGTTGGCGTATGCCCGCTGGCTGACGAGCGGACAGCATCCGCTGGTGGCACGTGTATTGGTCAATCGAATCTGGATGCATCATTTCGGTCGTGCGATTGTCGGAACGCCCGGCGAGTTTGGTAAGCTTGGTTCCAGCCCCACGCATCAGGAATTATTGGACTGGCTAGCAGCGGAATTCATGCAGCAGAAATGGAGTCTGAAACAACTGCATCGCACGATTATGCTGTCCACCGCGTATCGTCAGGCGGGCGCGCATGATCCGAGTAAGGAATCAATCGACGCTGACAATCATTACTACTGGCGCAAGCCGATCATTCGTTTAGAAGCCGAAACGTTACGCGATCGCATGCTGGCGGTATCAGGGGTTCTTAACAGAGAGCTGTATGGTGCTCCAGCGGCAATTAAAGAAGACGATTTTGGACAGGTCGTCGTTTCTGGAGGACAGCAGCGGCGGAGTCTGTATATTCAAGCGAGACGCAGTCAACCGGTTGGCATGCTGCAAACCTTTGATGCACCGGTGATGGAAACCAACTGTGAACGACGTTCCAATTCGACCGTCGCGACACAGTCCCTGATGCTGATGAACGGTTCGTTTATCCTTTCTCAAGCCGCGAAACTGACCGACCGGATTATGCGAGAATCGCCCGAATTAACGTCCGAGGCATTAGCCGCGCTACCGGAACTCCCGCCGACTGCGAAGCCGGCCTGGAGTTATGGTTATGGGACGCTTGATGAAATGTCTTCGATAAAAAGTACATTTACCGCACTGCCGCATTGGACCGGATCGAGCTGGCAGGGAGGCGCCAAACTTCCTGATGCGAAACTGGGATGGGTCACGCTGAACGCTGGGGGCGGGCATCCCGCAGGAAAGTATGCTGCGGTCCGTCGCTGGACGGCTCCCGCAGCAGGAACTTTGTCTGTGACAGGCAAGCTGCAACACGGTAGTGCTCATGGGAACGGAGTACGCGGGTTTGTGATTTCCAGTCGTTCTGGTTTGGCTGGTCAGTGGAGCGCCAAGAACAGTGTGGCGGAAACCAAAGTCGCGACGCTGGCAGTACAGCCGGGCGACACGATTGATTTTATTACTGATGCCAACGGCGGCGATGTTGGCTTCGATTCTTTTTCCTGGGGCATGCAACTGACACTGCAACGTGCACAAGGGCCGGCACTCAAGTGGGATTCCGCTGCCGAATTCCGAGGACCGGAACCAGCACAAAAGAGTCTGCCTGCTCAAGCCGTGTATGCGTTTGAATTAACGCTCTGCCGGAAACCAACGCCGGAAGAACTGCAAATGGTTGCTCGTTTTATCGGGAAACAGCTGACCTATCTGCAACAACATCCGGAGCAGATCCCCAAAGGTGTGAGCCCGGCCCGACAGACGATTACCAATCTCTGTCAGGCACTGATGAGTTCGAATGAGTTTTTATATGTTGATTGATGAGTCTCCACTGGTGAATCTCCACGGAGTCATATTTAATTAAAGAGAATCAGACAACGCCTTTTAACAGGTATTTGAATAATGACACAGTATAGCAGACGACAGTTTCTCGCAGAAAACGCAATGGGAATTGGTTCCGTGGCGCTGGCCTGGATACTCAAACAAGAGAATCTGCTGGCCAAGCCGAAGAGTGTTTCTTTAGCGCAACAGCATTTTGATCTGACGCCGAAAACATCGCCGTTCGTTCCGCAGGCCAAAGCGATGATCTCGCTGTTTCAGCATGGTGGGCCCGCGCATATGGATCTGACCGATCCCAAGCCGGAACTCTCGAAATACAGTGGAACGGATTTCAAAGGCGATATTCAATTTAGTTTCGTTAATCAGGCCAGTAAAAAGCTGTTTGGCAGCCCGTGGAAATTCCGCAAACATGGCGAGTGCGGCACTGAGGTATCTGAACTGCTGCCTCATTTGGGTGAGATTGTCGATGATATTTGTCTGATTCGCTCCATGCATACCGGCGCAAACGGGCATGAAGTTTCGATTCGTTATTTTCATGGTGGCATTCCTGGCGTCGTCGGGCGACCAAACCTGGGTTCGTGGCTGGTGTATGGTTTAGGGACCGAGTCACAAAATCTGCCCGCTTATATGGTGCTGACCGATCCGGGCGGGCTTCCCGTAGATGGTGTGACCAACTGGTCAAACGGCTTCATGCCTTCTTTGTTTCAGGGGACCGTTCTGCGTCCGAAGGAGCCTCGGATTTTAAACCTGGATGCGCCGGCGCATTTACGCGGTTCTCTACAGGCACAAAACCTGGAATTGCTGCAGGAATTAAATCGGAAGCATTTCGAAACACATCCGCACGAATCGGATTTAGAAGCACGGATTTCGAGCTATGAACTGGCGGCTCGCATGCAGACATCAGCTCGCGAAGCGCTGGACCTTTCACAGGAAACCAAAGCGACGCAGGAGATGTACGGACTCGATGATCCCAAGACACGCGAATACGGGACGCGGTGTCTGATTGCTCGCCGTCTGGTGGAACGAGGAGTACGATTTATCCAGCTGTTCCATGGAGGGCAGCCATGGGATAACCACAGTAATATTACAACGGGACTGCCCGGGATTTGCGGCCGGACCGATAAACCTTCGGCGGCACTCGTCAAAGATCTGAAGCAACGAGGCATGTTGGAGTCGACGCTGGTTCATTGGGGCGGTGAGATTGGACGACTTCCCGTCACCCAAAGTCACGGCGATGCGAAAAAAGCGGGCCGCGATCATAACGGGCAGGGTTTCAGTATCTGGCTAGCTGGAGGCGGAGTGAAACCGGGCATGACGTTCGGGAAGACCGATGAATTTGGTCATCGCGCTGTCGAGAATGTGGTCACCCCCAACGATTTTCAGGCAACCATCATGCGACTGTTCGGACTTGACTATCAACAGTTGCTCTATCTGCATAACGGCCAGGAGCAGATCATCACCAACGGCCGTCCCGCGAAAGTGGTCTCTCAGATTCTGGAAAACCCTCCTGAGAAGGCGAGTTAGCAGATTACTGTGGAACTGTTTCGAGGTGACTGTTGTCTATCAGGGAGCACTTCGTCAGGCTGATGCCATCAGCATTTCTAAATCACTTCGAGAGGCATCCCCTTTTAAGTCGTCCGGTTATTCCAGTCGTATTGTTTCGTTCGGCTGATGACTTGACTTACAGGGACAATCTGCCCGGATTTCAGTTCTTTGCCTCCACGCATGTTGTCAAGACGCAACCTATTCTATTGATATGGAGGGGAATGTGTTCTCCGGTACTAACGAATACTGAATCGGAATGCGGGTCCATAGACCAAACTGAGGAACGGGATAGACAAAATGGAGAATGGTACAAAACAGCCTGCCCGAATCAATGCAGATGATTCTGTGCCCCTTGTCCCTTTCAAAGAAGCAGTTTCAGTGCGATATCTCTTGATTGTTGCTTTACTGTTATTCCTGCTTCTGCTGATTGACATATCGATACCGCTGGGAGTGGCTTTCGGCGTGCTGTATGTGCTTCTGGTAAGAGACACAATGCGGTCGCTTCGCTGGGAAGTCACATTGATTGTGGCGACAGCCTCCACGGTTCTGACTCTGGCGGGTTTTGCATTATCTCCCAGTGGATCAAACACATGGATAGTTGCCACGAACCGTATCTTGTCCATCATTGCGATCTGGGTGACCGCTTATATCTGCTTCAAGCAAAAGAATGCAGAGAGAGAAAGAATACAAACTGCTTTAAATCTTGCGAGGGTTCAGGAGTGGTCAAAGATAAATTTATCCCATCAGGCGATTCTGGAAAACGTTGTCGATGCCATTATCACGATTACGTCGCAGGGAATTATTCACGCATTTAATGCGGCCGGAGAACGCATCTTCGGCTACACGGCTGAAGAAGTACTCGGTCAGAATATCAAAATGCTGATGCCATCACCTTATCGAGAGGAACACGATGGCTACCTGGCGCGGTATCTGACAACCGGGAAAGAGAAGGTTCTCGGCGGTGGTCGCGAAGTGGTCGGGCAACGTAAGGATGGGAGCACGTTTCCCATCCATCTTTCGGTGAGTCAGGTTTTCATTGAAGAGGACGGTCAAGATGAGGAGATTCTGTTCACCGGAATTGTCCGTGATCTGACGAGTGAAGTTTATCAGAGACAACTCAACGCGGACTATGAGGGGCAAATTGCGGCGATCGGTAAGTCTCAGATGGTGATCGAGTTCGCAATGGATGGGACGATTCTCAAAGTCAACGAAAAATTTCTGGAAACGATGGGTTACTCTCTGGAAGAGGTGATGGGGCAGCATCACAGTATGTTCGTTGATCCTGAAGAGCGTCAAAGTGCTGAGTACGCATTGTTCTGGGAAAAACTGAATCAGGGTGAGTATGTCACTGCCGAGTTGAAACGCATTAATAAGCAGGGGCAGGACGTCTGGATTCAAGCGTCTTACAATCCGATTCTGGACCTGAACGGGAAACCGTGTAAGGTTGTGAAATACTCCGTTGATGTGAGTCAGCAGAAGTTACTCAACGCGGACTACGAGGGTCAAATTGCGGCAATCGGTGAGTCTCAGATGGTGATCGAGTTCGCAATGGATGGAACGATTCTCCAGGCCAACGAGAAATTTCTGGAAACGATGGGATACTCTCTGGAAGAGGTGATCGGACAGCATCACAGTCTGTTCGTTGATCCTGACGAGCGTCAAAGTGCTAAGTACGCATTGTTCTGGGATAAACTGAACCAGGGTGAGGACATCACTACCGAGTTGAAACGCATAAATAAACAGGGTCAGGACGTCTGGATTCAGGCGTCTTACAATCCGATTTTGGATCTGAATGGGAAACCGTGTAAGGTTGTGAAATATTCCGTTGATGTCAGTCAACGTGTTCGCATTGATCAGGCGTTGGGATTAGCAAAACAGGATTTAATACAGGCGAAGGAAGCAGCTGAATTAGCCAATCAATCGAAGAGTGAATTTCTCGCTAATATGAGCCATGAGATTCGAACACCGATGACTGCGATACTGGGGTTTACTGACATTTTGCTCGGCAGCGTGGAGAAATCAGAGGATATCGATTCCGTAAAAACCATTAAACGGAATGGGGAAAGTCTGATCGGCCTGATTAACGACATTCTTGATTTATCCAAAATTGAGGCTGGGAAACTGGATGTGGAGCAAATTAACTGTTCTCCCCGTCAGGTCGTGGCAGACGTTGCTTCATTAATGAGAGTGCGGTCAGTTGCTAAGGGCTTGCTTTTGAATGTCAAGTATGATGGTCCTCTGCCCGAGACCATTTGTTCTGATCCCACCAGACTGCGTCAGGTGCTGATTAATCTTGTCGGAAATGCGATTAAGTTTACAGAAACAGGAACCATTGAAATCGTAGTTCGATTATTGAACAGCAAAGGAGATGAACCCAAACTGCAGTTGGATGTGATTGATAGCGGGATTGGGATACCCGAAGAAAAAATAGAGAAACTCTTTTCACCATTTACACAGGCTGATGGCTCGACAACGCGCGAGTTTGGTGGAACAGGTCTGGGATTGACGATTAGCAAACGACTTGTGGAACTTTTAGGCGGTATGGTTTCTGTTTCCAGCAAAACTGGGGAGGGCAGCACCTTTACTGTGACTATTGCCACCGGGCCGCTAGGTAATGTGAAAATGGTTCAAAGCTCTACCGAATCAATTCTGGAAGAAGACTCGCCGGAAACAGTGGTTGATAACTCGGTGACTCCTCTTCAAAATTACCGAATTCTGTATGCAGAAGATGGTCCCGACAATCAACGGCTGATTAGTTTCATATTGAAAAAAGCGGGAGCAGAGGTCACTGTTGTCGAGAATGGCCAGATCGCTGTGGACGCGGCAGCCAAAGCTGTCGCAGAGGATGATCCATTCGATGTGATTCTGATGGATATGCAGATGCCTGTATTGGATGGTTATGCTGCAACACGGCGACTGCGGAATATAAAATATTCGAAACCAATTATCGCTTTAACGGCTCATGCAATGTCAACAGACCAGCAAAAATGTCTGGATGCAGGCTGTGATGACTATGCCACCAAACCGATTAACCGAAAAAAACTGATTCAGACCATTGCCAGTCATGTCAAACAGGCAAAGGATATCTCCCTGACATAAGCTGTTCTATTCAACTATTTTCGGGTATCGCCCGCGCGAGAAGGCTGATCCCATTTTACCGGAACTGGTCGTGACGGGGTTCCCAAATCTGGTTGACCCTGCTATGTTTCCGCTTCGTGCTTTTTTCGGTTCATAGTCTCCTGTGCATTTAACGCCGGTTTATGAATACTCGCATTATTCGTTTTCGACAGCAGTCTTCCGCTCAGAGACCGGGTTTCACCATTTTGGAACTGTTGGTTGTGATGGCGATTGTAGGGCTGCTCATCGGGTTGATTTTACCCGCTGTGAATTCCGCACGAGAGTCGGCGCGTAAGATTCAGTGCGTGAATCACCTGCACCAGATCGGGACGGCCTTACATAACTACCACGATGTCTATCGCCGATTACCGGCTGGGTGGCGACTCGATGCCTCCAGGGAAACGGCTTTTGGCTGGGGGGCGAGCCTGCTACCCTTTCTAGAACAGGCTAACCTGGCTTCCCTGGTCGATCTTCAGTCATCGGTTAACGCGGCAGGCAATGCCGTGGCGAGAACGATTACCCCGGCATTCTATCGCTGTCCGTCTGACGTAGCCAATGATGGGTTTACTTTGTTTGAAGAACACGAAGGAGGCCATGAAACCTCAGGGCTGCAGTCTCATTCTGTTCTCATTGATCTGCCCAGCGCCAATTATGTGGGCGTGTATGGGACGAGTGATCCGGATGCGATTGCCAGTCAACCGGGCGATGGTTTTTTTGTGGCCAATCGATTTTTCCGCTTTACCGAATTCCGAAATGGTTTAAGCAATATCATCATGGTGGGGGAACGGACCGCGCGGAAACTGCCTTCGACCTGGCTGGGGATTGTGATGGAAGGGGAGGATTCCAAAGGGCGGATGGTTGGATTTGCTTATGCAGGCCCTAATCGACGCGATGCCGACGAATGCGAATTTGACAGCAGGCATCTTGGTTGTGCGAATTTTCTGTGGGGCGACGGACATGTGAAATCGATTTCCGACTCGATTGACGCGCCAACTTATCGGCGATTCGCGACGCGCCACTGAATCTGCCTGGTTGGTTTCAACTGACGTCAGGCGTTCTTGTATTGACAAAAAGTGGGTCGTTCACGATGATTCGTCTCTAATAATACTATATTAATAGTAGTTTTGAGGGCGGCTCAAAACGAAGAGAAATGTGACACTCACAAATCGACGCGAATTGAACAGACTATGAATTTTCAGGTTCGCAAACGAGAACCAGAGTTGATGGATCAGCCAGGCTTGTCTGAGCGGGAGCATGGCAGTGCCTTAAACGGATTACGGCGTGTGAACTGGTGGAGCCGCAGCAGTGTGATTTTATGGCCCTCGATTCAGAAGCTGGCGCACACGGTCGATCAGCGTCCTTTGCGAATTTTGGATATTGCCAGCGGCGGTGGTGATGTGGCATTGGATATTGCGATCAGGGCACAGCGTGCCGGGATTGCGGTCGAAGTGGATGGCTGTGATATCAGCCCTTACGCCGTGAAACATGCTTCGGATCTGGCGGAGCGCATGCAGCTAGATCAAGTTCAATTTTACGAGCGCGATATTCTGCAGGAACCGGTTGACAAGCAGTATGACGTGGTGATGTGCTCGCTGTTTCTGCATCATCTGGAAGAGACGCAAGCTGTGAAGTTATTCAGCATCATGTCACAGGCTACCAGACATCTGGTGCTGGTCAATGATCTACGGCGGTCACGGGTGGGATATTGGCTGGCCTGGGCGGGGTGTCGCTTATTAACCCGTTCTCCGATTGTCCATACCGACGGTCCACTTTCCGTAGCGGGCGCGTTTACGATGGATGAAGCCGCTGGATTAGCCGAGCAGGGTGGCCTGAGCGGATTTCAGATGACGCGACGCTGGCCACAACGATGGCTTCTGGAATGGAGTCGGACATGACTCTGTCCAGTTCGATCAGCATGGCAGATGCCTGCAGCAGAGACTGGGATGTGGTTGTGATTGGTGCCGGACCAGCTGGTACAGTCGCTGCACGCCAGTTGGCACTGCAGAAGCTCCATGTCTTATTGATTGAGCGGAAGGCGTTTCCAAGATACAAAGTTTGTGGCTGCTGTCTGAATCAACGGGCGCTCTCCTCATTGCAGGCGATTGGTTTGGGAGCGATTTGTGAAGACCTTGGTGCGGTTCCGCTGAATTCGTTTCAGATGCGCTTTAACGGACGTGAGGCGACGGTTCCGTTACCTGGTGGACTGGCGATTTCACGGTCTGTATTCGATGAACGGCTTGTGCAGGCTGCGATTGATGAGGGCGTGTGTTTTCTGCCTGAAACAACAGCCATCTTAAAGAACAGCGCAGAACAGGATCAGACGCGTCAGCTGGAGCTGACTCAACAGGGGCAACCATCGGGTGCTGTCTCTGCAAAAATGGTCCTGGCGGCAGATGGGTTAGGGCATCCCAGTCTGCAGCAGTGTGATGACTTTGAGAGCACCGTTTCACAAAACTCTCGATTGGGCGTGGGCGCATTACTGGCGAGTGACGATTTTTCAGAGTATCCGACGGGCGTCATTCACATGGCGATCCATAAGTCTGGTTATGTGGGTCTGGTGCGGGTCGAAGACGGCAGAGTGAATCTGGCGGCGGCGATTGACCGGGATTTTATTAAACAAAGTGGCAGTCCGACCGCGGCGGTGCTGGCGATCTTGCAGGCATCCGGCTTTCCGGCCTTCTCCGAAATCTCTGAAGGGAGTTTCAAAGGAACGATTCCCTTCACCCGCAAAACGCTGCGGCCGGTGGGGAACCGTGTATTTGTGCTGGGGGATGCGGCTGGATATCTGGAACCCTTTACGGGTGAAGGGATGGCGAATGCGATTGCAGATGCCGTTGCCGTCGCACAGATCGCTCCCCGGGGATTGGTGACGTGGGACCATGCTCTTGAACAGGAATGGCTGAAAAAACACCATAAAATTACGGACGGAAGATTATACTGGTGCCGCTGGCTGGCGCTATTATTGCGTCTGCCTGTCGCGGTGGGAATCGGGCTGCGTCTGTTTCATTTGTTTCCGGCAGTGGCGCGGCCTATTGTCGCCCGTTTAAATCATTGAAGAAAATCAAACTTTCACTGAGAATTATATGAGTTTTGAACTACTCGGAATTGGTACGACGACTCCGGAATATTCGATTGAACAGGCAGATGCTGCCGTTCACGCTCAAGAAATGTCTTGTGGTCCGGAAATCACCGATCAGCAACGACGATTGATTCCCATATTGTATCGTCGGGCAGGAGTCAAAACGCGGCATAGTATTCTGCTCGAAAATAGTGCGGATAGTAATCAGGAGCGGCAATCCTTTTATCGTCCCTCAGAATCGGCGCTTGATTATGGGCCTACGACGGCGGACAGAATGCAGGAATATGAAAAACACGCGTCCACACTGGCGATTGCTGCCGTCAGTCAGGCATTAGAAGCTGGAAGTGTGGACGTCGCGGAGATTACGCATCTTGTCACAGTTTCCTGCAGCGGGTTCAGTGCCCCGGGTTTTGATATTCAGTTAATGAAAGAACTCAGTTTTCCCACAACGGTATCGCGCACGCAGGTTGGTTTTATGGGCTGTCATGGTGCATTGAACGGACTACGGGTGGCAAAGGCTTTTACCGATAGCGATCTTGAAGCGTGTGTCGTAGTTTGCGCTGTCGAGCTTTGTACTCTGCACCAGCAGTATGGTTCTTGCCCGGATAAGATTGTGGCCAACGCGCTGTTTGCGGATGGTGCAGCCGCGGTTGTCGGAAAACAGGCAACAGGCAATTCGGGAGAATCCTGGAATTTAGTGGCATCCGGTTCGACGGTGGTTCCTGATTCGGAAGAGATGATGAGTTGGCGCATTGGAAATCATGGGTTTGAAATGACGCTTTCTCCGCAGATTCCGGATTTGATCAATGCCAACTTACGAAGCTGGCTGGAACACTGGCTGGCACAACAGGGATTAACAATTCCAGAGGTCGGCTGCTGGGCCATTCATCCGGGGGGGCCGCGAATTCTGAATGCGGTTGCTGAGGCGGCAGGATTTGATGAATCACTGTTGACGCCGTCGCGTGATATTCTGGCAGAATTCGGCAACATGTCATCACCGACCGTGTTGTTTATCCTGAAGAAATTACAGGCGCAGAACGCAGCATTGCCGTGCGTGATGTTGGGTTTTGGCCCCGGACTGACAATTGAAGCGGCTCTGGTTCGTTAATCATAAATCGAAAACGGCTCTGATTGCGGTTCCACTTGATCCTGTTCTGTCGCCACCGCGAAGAATCGCCCGAGGGGGCTTAACAGGAGCGCGGGTAAGACGATCAGATCCCCCAGTAGCGCCATGAACAGCAGGCCAAACATCATCCAGGCAAAGCGTGATGTGGGGACAAAATTGCTAAATGCAAAGACCAGTAAACCCAAGCCACAGATCAGCGAGGTCTGAATCATCGCGGTGCCACAATGTCGATAGGCATACAGCACGGAATCGACGGCATTAAAACCCGCTTCGAGTCGACGTCGAAAAAACGTCAGATAGTGCAGCGTGTCATCGATGGCAATTCCGAGCGCCACGCTGGCCGTCATTACCGAGCCGATATCGACGGACACGGAGAACCAGCCTAACAGGCCGAAGATCATCAGCGGCGGAAAGACATTCGAGACCATCGAAACCAGGCCGGCGATGATGCCGCCCTGAACGATGGTCATGACGACGGCTATGATCACAAAAGCAAATAGAAAACTTTTAAAGAGATCAACCATTAACTGCCGTTGGATCTCGTGCACTAAAGGCATGATGCCGGTTTGTTGTGTCGAGATGCCGGGCGGAATGGTCTCGTGTGGGCCACGAATCGTTGTTTCCACTTTATTGCCGATCAAGTCCAGATACGCGTTATAATCGGCGTTGTTCAATGAACTGACATACGTGGTAATGCGAAACAGATTGTTTCCCTGCTGTTCTTTCAGATAACCAGCATCTATGAACTGTGGTTTCATTCTCAGCAGAGCTTCGTTGGCGTGGTATTGGAACAGTTCTGTTGAGAGGTTCTCAGGGCGGGGGAACCGTGGCGCAAACGTCATGGTGGAAATCGTTCTATTCAGAGTCTCTGTTTTTTTGAGTTCCTGTTCGATGCGCCAGACGATCAGCAACTGTTCGCGGAACGTCAATTGAGATTCCGGTGTGCAGGTTAAAACGACTTCGATCGGAACCAGGGAGCCCACATGGTCTTCCAGCCAGTGATAGTCCTGCAGGATTTTGCTCTGTGCGGGAAACAGTGTTTCGATGCGGACGGATGTACTCGTTTTGGAAATACCGTAACCGGCGGCTGCCATCGCGACTAGAGAAATACAGGCGACGGGCATATGTCTTTTATTTAAAACGGCTGTTAAATAAAACCAGATGTCATGCCGCACGGTTGGAGGGTTGCCTGACTCTGTTTCTTTGGGAGTCTTTCTTTTGAGAGGCCAGACGGAAAACATGCCTGGGATGAGGGTCAACAGCAAGCCGGTAGTAATCAGAACTCCACAGGCAGCATATCCACCGAACAGTCGGATCGGAGTCAATCTACTGACTAATAAGGATGCGAGTCCAATGGCGGTCGTGCCGGCAGAGAGCAGGCAGGGCAACCAGCCGATTTGAAACGCGTAGGCGGCGGGCTGTTCGATGTTGGGGTCTTTGATGGCATCAAAATAGTAGTTGACCAGATGAATGCCGCCCGCCACCGCCAGAACCTGAATCAAGGGAGGCAGGACGATCAGGAGTGCGGTAATGCTTTCTCCGCTAAAATGAATGAGGGCTAAGGTGATTCCCTGAGCCAGTAGCGAAAGCCCAAACACCAATAGCGCCGCCCGGAACGAACGCAGACAGATCCAGCAGATCAAAAGCACAATCAATGTGGAAGGGAGTACAAACTGGTCCAGCGAATCTTTGCTGGCGAGATCAATTTCCAGGCCATCAATGATCGGACCTGCCAGATGATATTGATCGGCGTCCAGTTGACAGTGCTGCTGTAACGCGGAGCGAATGGACTCGACCAGTGTTTTTCGTTTCTGTAACCCATCTGGTGTAAAACTGACGATGAGGCAGGAGGTCTTCCCATCTGCGCCGATGAATGTGCCCTCTAGTCTGCTGTGAACTTCCTCAGTAGTCAGTCCCATCTGGGGAGAACTCAGGGAGCGATATAATTCGCGTCCCGAAATGACGCGTTCAAAATACCACTGCTGCTGGGCATCCTGAAAATCGGTTGCGGTGCGCAGGGCTTTGACAAACCGGTCCAGATCGGGATTATCAATCGTGCAGCCAGGCCAACTGATGATGACGGTATCACTATTGCCAAACTGTTGGCAGAATTGATCGTAATCAGAACGAGCCGGGAATGCAGAGGTGACCCAGTCGAGGGGCGAGTTGACTTTGGTCTGCATCGCCTGCGAAGCGCCATAGCCGATCAAGGGGAGCAGCAGGAGCAGGTAACTTACCAGTAACCAGAACCGTCTTCGGTTAATCGACATGCAGAGCGAACTTTAAGCTAGCTGAAAGTATGAAAATAAGGAATCGAATGCTGACCGGGTTCTGCTCTCGTTCTTCAGACGCTGGTTTTTTCTGGAGTTCTGACGCGCTCCAGAGTTTTGACGGGAACCGGTTTCGATTTCCGTTTTCCCAGAGGACCGAAAAAAATGAACGGATAGCCGGGAACTTTCGATTGATAGTCCCGATACGGTTTTCCAATATAAAACAGGAGTCGTTGATCTTTCAGGTAACTTCCCAGGAAAATATATGCGGTCCAGATGCCGGTCAGAATCGCCCGGTCGAGCGTCATGACGGGGGTGAACCAGAGTAAGCCCATAAAGCTCAAATAGACGGGATGTCTCATGCAGCAATACAAGCTGCGCGGATTGAACTCGCGTCTGGGAATTGGTTTTCTACGTAACCAGAACCACCACTGGGTCAAACCAGTCTGGTAGCCTAAGCCTGTGAGGTTAAGGCTATAGAGTAAAGTCAGCCAGGAGCCGTAAAATCCGCCGGTCATTAGTCCGTTGGCTGCGCCCTCGAAATGCCAGAGTTCCACCGGACTGCTGCGCCAGCAGAACGCGGTGAATAAGATTCCCAGGCATGTTTGCAGGCAAAACAGAGAACCGTAAAACGGAGAGGGGAGCCAGCGCGTGATCTGACTGCGGATTTTGGGATAGAGTAGCAGGCTATGTCCTACAGCGAACTGGAGTGCGAGGACGACATCAATCCAGAGGAACCCGACGGCGTGATGGCGATAGCCTTCTTTGAGGAACCAGAACAGATGCCATACCATGAACAGGAACAGAAACTGTGTAGCCAGTCCAAATGTGATTCCAACGAAGCGTCGCATCCCTGCATCCTCGTAATCGTCGTAGCAAATTTCATTATAATGGTTTTCGGGCTATGAAGCATCCATACTGCATTGCACCTGTTTTATACGCTTTTAAAATGGTTTCAAATCGATCCAGGAACATTACAGTATCCCGATCAATCAACCGTGCCAGCCAGCGAACGCCGGTTTTCTGCACGCGTTGCTGGCAGATTTCCCAGGTCTGTGAGACCCGGTTGGTCCAGTTATGATGCTCCTGGAATTCCAGTCCCGCATTTTCCATCCAGGACTGATAATCTTCCGCGCTTCCCAGAGAAGGGCAGAAGAAGCCTTCGCAGACATCGTAGACCTGCTGAACGGCGTCTTCGTTTTCCAGGTGATCACCGGCCAGCCACGCACAAATTGCCATGCGACCGCCGGGGCGTAACCAGGATGCGGCCTTTTGGAAGAAGGCCTGTTTATCAAACAGATGTTCGGTGCATTCGATACTCCAGATAACATCGAAGGATTCCGGCGGGAACTCCGCGGTTTCCGCGTCCTGGCAGAGAAATTGTGTGTTACGATGTTGCCCGCGCCAGCGCGATTCCAGGGCGGCCCAGCGCTTTTGAACCGGGCTGAGTGTGATTCCGGTTACCTGGCAGCCGAACGTTTTTGCGAGATGCATTGAGGATCCGCCCATCCCACAACCGACGTCGAGCAGACTTTCGTCAGACTGAACGTCGATGAATTCAGCAAGCGTCTCGGTCAATTGTTGCTGTGCGATGGCTGACGTATTTCCATAGTCAGATAGTTCGAGCGCGGCATTGCTGTTTTCTTTCCATAAGCCGTGGTGAATATGCCGCCCCCAGAGTAAACGGTAAAACAGCGTGGTTAAGTTATAGTGGCTGCGAATCACATCTTTTTGTACGGTGGGGCAACTAATCATTTGAAGAGACCAAGTTCATGATATGAAAGAGATGGCAGTGAAAATGGTAAAGCAGACCGTTATCTGGCAATGTCGAGTTCGCCGTAGATTTTCAGTTCATCTGTAATCCCCACGGCACCAAAGGCTTTACTGTAGGGAGTGATGCCAAAATGAGTCTGCTTGATGGTAAAGCTGGTTCGCACATGGTTCTGATGCTTCTTTTCCGTGACTTCGGCAATCAGCCGCTGGTTTCGCGTGACGCCATGCAGGGTGAACTTGCCATCCAGCTGATAGAATGATTTTCCCGTGGGAGCATTTTGTTTGACGGGGACTGCCGACGTAATTTCAAATGTGGCGGTCGGGTACTTGCGGACATTCAACACACTGCTGCCCAGCATATTCGCGTTCACGTCCTTTTGCGTTGAGGCAGAGGTTGCCCCTTTCAGGCCGATATATTTTCGTGCTTCCGCCGTATCTGCTTTCCAGGTGGTCATATCAAATACAATTTTGCCAGCATTGCTTCTGGCTCCCAGATTCAGAGATCCCGCTTTGATTTCTCCGATCACGGCATGTTCGTGACCAAAGCCGGTTTTGCCGACGAAGGTGTAGACCCTGCTTGTTTTTGTATCAATTTCACCTGTTGCCACCTGTGCTTGCACGTTGGCGGAAAGACTGAAACTGAGAAAAACGAAACCTGTGATCAGCAGGCAATACTTGCGTGGAATATTTGCTAACCGGGGTGACATCTGACGAATCCTTGTCTGTTTTTATATCTTTTATATCTGATTTGCAGTTTGGTTTTGTGGATTCTGAAATCCCCTCTCTTGTGAGGCGAATTTTAACAACTACAGTTATAGTAGTAAATGCCGGTTTTTCAAAATATGGGTCAGCCGGTAAAGTCAACTGTTTCGCGGACGGCGTGGAAATGTCCTGACAATCAGGTTTGCAGGGGGAGTGGGAATCGCTAAAATCAGCTCGCAGAAATATTTACGGTTTTCGTTAGATAGGGCCAATGTGAAAGATTATCGACTCACTCACTACGAATTGGAATTGATGGGGGTGATCTGGGAACTGGAAGAGGCAAGCGTGCAGGATGTGTGTGATGCCTTGCCGCGTGATCTGGCTTACACGACCGTGATGACGACGCTCAGTCTACTGGCGCAGAAGAAAAAAGTGTTGAAGCGAATCAAGCGTGGTCGCGCCTATATCTATCAACCGGCTGTAACACGTGAGGAAGTGTCTCAATCGATGCTGGGGCAGTTGAAACAGGTTCTGCTGGGAGATTCTCTGCCGACGCTGATGTTAAATCTGCTGGAAAATGAGAATATGTCAGAGGATGATATCACTGCTCTCAAGAGTGCGATCAATAAACTGGAGTCCAACGAATGACGCCAGCCGGTTTTCTGGAAACGATCGCATCCCTCTCGCTGCAGTCAGCAGTTCTGATTGGCGTGATCGGGGCATTGACATTTCGGAACAGAAAATCGCAGTCGGCCCATCGGATGTGGGCCTTCTGTCACATGTTGTTACTCCTGCAGTTTCTGTTGGCATTCGGAGTGCCGCATCCTCGATTGTTTTCACCCAGCCTGATTGAATATGGCGGATACTTCGAATCCGTTCAGAATGTGGAGTCGGGACTCGGCCAGATCCTGATGGTGATCTGGCTGGCTGGCGTTTCGGTTTCACTGGGCTTGCTGGTGTTAGGAACCACTCAAACGGTACGAATTCTCAGACGTTCAAAACCGATCGAAGAGAAACCGCTGACCGATCAGCAATGCCTGCACAAAGGTGGTAAGCCGATCTTATTGTTAAGCAGCGAGGAAACACATACGCCGTTTTGCTGGCAGATACATCAGCCTGTGATTGTGCTGCCGCGTCCGACTCTTTCTTTGTCTGCAGACGAACTGGCGATGATCATTCGACATGAGACAGAGCATCTCCGGGCAGGCCATCCCCTGCATTTGTTTCTGCAACGACTGGTGGAAGCGGTTTTCTGGTTTCATCCGCTGGCCTGGTGGAGTTCACGTCAGGCGGTCTATAGCAGAGAGTTTTATTGTGACAACCAGTCGGTACACAGCAGCAGCGAGGCTCTAATCTATTTGAAAAGTCTGCTGCACTTTGCCGAGCAACAGAAACAGGGCTGGAATTCCTTATCGGCGGGATTTGTTTTCCGGAACAGTCCCAGCCTGATCCAGCAACGTGTGAGCCGTTTGACAAACCGTGACTGGTCAACTTCCTCGGGGATGACTGCAGGGATGACTGTGGATCGATGGCGTATTTCCGTGGTCCTGATCACGGCTCTACTGTCGCTATTGTTATGGATTCCCCTGAATGTCTCTGCGTCGAATCGCTCGTTCTGGTCTCCCTGGCCAAGTTGGTCCACTCATGTCCTGCATTCGATGGGGATACCGGCCCGGGATTACGAAATCGATGGGCATCGCCTGCGGCCGCATGATCATTATTGAAAACTGCGATTGTGCGGATTGCGTAAAGAAATCCCGGTTCTTCTGTTTCAGGTCCGTCGCAAAACGGGAACCTGAATGATCAGGCCTGTATTCTCACTCTCTGTCGCGCCGCTTGTCTCTGGTGCAGCTCACAGTGGCAGCTCACAGTGGCGGACGAATGGGACGAGGTTTGACGGGGACTAGAAAATCTCGAGCGGTGGTGTTCTAATGTTCGTGTGGTTGGGCACTAAATAAAACTTAAATATTGACAATCGAAGTTCACAATAGTAAAGTTTTATATAAGAAACAGCGATATTTACGCATACCCTCCTTCATCATTCCCACCTCAAATAGAATCGACATGAATACATTGCATAATGCTGCTGCACCACGTCTGTTCTTTCGTCGTCATCTCTATGTTGTAATCGTCACACTCATTAGTAGTGGTACGGCGATGGCAGAAGAGGCGAAAACTCCTGTCAGCTTTGTGAACGATGTGGTTCCGGTGCTGACGAAGGCCGGTTGTAACATGGGGACCTGTCACGCCAAAGCGGGTGGGGGACAGAATGGTTTTCAACTTTCCCTGTTGGGCTTTGAAACGCTGGATGATTATGACAGCCTGGTGAAAGAAGGGCATGGTCGACGTCTCTTTCCTTCTGTGCCAACCAAAAGTCTGCTCCTCATGAAAGCTTCGGGAGAGACGCCTCATGGCGGAGGAAACAAGCTTCCTCGCGGATCAGAAGGGTATGAAGTGATCCGAAAGTGGATTGAGCAGGGAGCCAGCTATGCCACCGGCAAAGAGCCGACATTGGAATCAGTGGAAGTTCAGCCAGAACGCGGACTGGTCCAGATGGGTGAAGAGCAGCACCTGAAAGCGATCGCCAAGTATTCGGATGGCAGCGTGCGTGACATTACTCGCCTGGCGCTATTCGAGTCGAATATCAAAAACATGGCAGACGTCTCTGAAGAAGGTGTAGTGCAAGTTCACGACATTCCGGGGAAAGTCGCCGTGATGGTGCGATATCAGGGTAAAATTGCCGTGTTTACCGCTGCGATTCCTCTGGGAGCACCGATTCAAAGTGTGCCGGCTGAAAAGAATTTTATTGATCAGTATGTGTTTGCGAACTTGAAAGAGCTGGGGATTCCGCCATCACCTGTTTGTGATGACGCGACGTTTCTGCGGCGGGTGACACTCGATATTTGCGGGCGGTTTCCAACCAAGAAGGAGACCGAAGCATTTCTGACGAGTACTGACCCCAAGAAACGGGATCAGGTAGTAGAAACGCTGTTACGCAGTCCAAACTATGCTGACTACTTCGCATCCAAGTGGGCTCCGGTACTCAAGAACCGTCGCGATGCAGCCAGTGATATTACTTCGAACTTTGCATTCCATGCCTGGATTCGGGATAGCCTGCTGGCGAATGTGCCTTACGATCAACTGGTGCGTGAACTGCTCGGCGCGACCGGGACGGTTGTCGCGAATCCACCCGTTGCCTGGTATAAGCGGGTCAAAGATCCGAAAGCGCAGCTGGAAGATATTGCCCAGTTATTCCTGGGAGTGCGAATGCAGTGTGCCCAGTGTCATCATCATCCGTTCGAACGCTGGAGCCAGGATGACTATTACAGTTTCGCTGCCTTCTTTTCCCAGATTGGCCGCAAGCCAACGGGAACTCGTGGCGAGGATTTGATTTTTCATCAGCGTGGACTCGCACAGGCGAAGAATGTGAAATCGGGTGAGATGTTGAAGCCAGTCGCTCTGGGAGATGATGTGGGCGCGATTTCACCTGATGAAGATCCGCGGCTGCGTTTGGGGAACTGGATGAGTTCCAAAGAGAACCCATTTTTCGCCAAAGCGCTGGTCAACCGATATTGGAAACACTTTTTCAAACGAGCTCTGATTGAACCGGAAGATGATATTCGTGATACCAACCCTCCATCCAACCCGGAATTAATGGCGGCTTTGGAAGCACACTTTATCAGCTCCGGCTACGATTTGAAAAAACTGATCAAAGCGATCACGCAGTCAAATACCTATCAACTGAGTTCGATGCCGAACGAGTACAATTTGCTCGATCGCCAGAATTATTCCCGCTTTTATCCCCGCAGGTTACAGGCAGAAGTCTTACTGGATTCGATTGACCAGTTGACCGGATCGACGACCACGTTTGCCAACCTGCCTCCCGGCACACGTGCCATCTCCTTGCCGGATAACAGCTACACGAAGTCATCGGCGTTTCTGAAAGTCTTTGGGCGTCCCAACAGTGCCAGTGTTTGTGAGTGCGAGCGGATTCAGTCTTCCAGCCTCGCCCAGAGCTTGCATCTGATCAATTCAAGGGAAGTCAAGTCGAAACTGGCGAACGGCAGCGGTCGTGCTGCCCAGTTGGCCAAGTCGGAAAAAACGATTGAGGAAAAAATCGGCGAATTATACTTCACGGCGTTTGCACGCAAACCCAAACCAGAAGAACTGACGATAGCGCTGGAATACCTGACCGAACCTGATGCGAAAACGAAGTCAGGTCAAAAGAAAAAACCAACCAATAAAGACTATCAGGATTTGATCTGGGCTTTGATGAATACCAAAGAATTCCTGTTTAATCACTAAGCAGATGATGAACGCTCTGTTCCTGAAAACAGGGTGAGTCTTTCGTTGTCACACAAAATGCTGTCACACAAAATATTTTACAACCTTATTGACCAGAGGCCTGGAATCTATGAGACATCTTCGACCGCAATCCTCTCTCGTTGTGGGATTCTTTATTCTGGTATGTTGTGTGAGTTCTTCGACGGCGCTGGCACAGCTTGTCTGTCTGCCTGCACCGCGGTTACTGACCACGATGCCGATGGGGGGACAGGTTGGGACCAGTGTGGATATCAAAATTGCGGGTGAAAATATCGAACCCGGCGACGAACTCAGTTTTTCGAATCCGGCGATTACCGCGAAACCCAAGCTCGGAAAAGATGGCTTGCCTGTTTCCGGTCAATATGTCGTGACCATCGCGAAAGATTGTCCGCCGGGGATTCATGAAGCCCGCGTGATGACGCGACTCGGCATCTCTTCCACGCGTGCATTTAATGTGGGTGCGCTTCCCGAAGCGACTCAAACCAAGGCGAATACATCGTTAGAGACTGCTATGAAGTTGGATTTGAATTCCATCTGTAATGCCGTGATGACGAAGCAGAAGGTGAATTTCTATACCTTTGATGCAAACAAAGGGCAACGCATTATTGTTGACTGTGCCGCAAAAGGCATCGATTCCAAGCTCAACCCGGTTGTGATTATTGCGGATGAGCAGGGAATGGATCTGCAGGTGGAACGACGCGGTGGCATGCTCGATTTTCAAGTTCCCGAGACCGGAAAGTACGTAGTTAAGTTGCACGGCTTGACGTATGATGGTGGTCCACATCATTTTTATCGACTGGCGTTGAAAAATGTCGGCAAGGGTGAAGTGGTCGCTCGGATGCCCTCGATTCAAAAGGTGAGCGCCTTTTCCTGGCCGCCCGCAGGTCTTACAGACAAAGCAATTCAACCAGAGGCAGAACCCAATAATCAGCATGCTCAGGCACAAAAAATTACGCTGCCTTGTGATATTACGGGTAATTTCTTTCCTGCAGCCGACGTCGATACCTTTGAGTTTACTGCGAAGAAGGGAGATGTCTGGTGGGTGGAAGTGGCTTCCGAACGGTTGGGGCGTCCCACCGATCCCTCGATTGTCGTGCAGCTTGTCAGCGGACAAACACCCAATGAGAAAATAACCGATGTGGTCGAACTGAGTGACATTTCGAGTCCCGTGAAAGTTTCCAGTAACGGTTACTCGTATGATGGCCCCCCTTACAACGCGGGCTCATCGGACATTCTTGGTAAAGTTGAGATTAAGCAGGATGGGCTATATCGACTGCAACTGCGAGATCTGTTTGGTGGTACTCGGAATGATCCCAAAAATATTTACCGTCTGGTGATTCGAAAAGCGACCCCCGATTTTGCTCTTATCGGATGGGCCTTGCATATGAACCTGCGAAATGGTGACCGCAACGCACTGTCGAAACCAATTGCACTGCGTGCAGGGGCGACAATGCCGATCGAAGTCGTTGTGGTTCGCCGCGACGGTTTTGATGGTGAGATCGAGTTGTTCATGGATAATTTACCCAACGGTGTGACCGCTGCCGGATTGAAAATTCCCAAAGGCAAGTCGCGTGGGATCGTGGTGGTGAGTGCTGAAGGAAGTGCCCCTCGTGGTTTAACCAGCGCTCAGTTTTTCGGACGAGCTACGATAGACGGCAAAGAAGTAACTCGCACTTGCCGAATGGCTTCGATGCAATGGCCGGTCAAGAATGCCTGGAGTGAAGTCCCCAGCCCGCGTTTGATGGCAGATGTGCCTGTTTCCGTCAGCAACTCGGAACTGGCTCCGATCACGATTTCTCCTGCCGAAAACAAAGTGTGGGAAGTGACTGCGGGTGAGAAGTTGACGCTTCCATTAACTCATGAGCGTCGGAGTGACTTTTCTGGTGCCAATATCACCTTGAAGACATATGGAGCGGGTTTCGAGAAAGTGCCCGCCTTCGATGCGCCTTTAACAGCTGATAAATCACAGGCGGTTCTCGATTTAGCCGCATTGAAAACACCCCCCGGCGAATACAAGATCGCCTTTTATGGCTATGCGGTTGTGAAGTATCAGGAAAATCTGGAAGCGGTGGCGGCAGCGAAAACTGCGTTGATGCAGGCGAAGCAGGATGCGGAAGGACTGGCTACGGAAGCGAAAAAACTGGCCGAGATCGCAAAAACCGCACCGGATGCTCAGCGGAAGAACTCAGAAACGGCTGCTAAAGCGGCTGCTGAAAAAGCAAAAACGGCTCAGGCAAGTATTGCAACAGCCGATAAACAATTAAAGAGCGCCGCTGCGAAAGCCAGGCCCAAAGATATTGTTGATATCATTGTTTCCACGCCGATAACAATTCGAGTCAATCCAGCTAAGAAGGCGAAATAGAGATGACAGATCCGTTTAACGCTTCATCGATCACTCCCTGTCCCGGCCCCGAGAACCGGCGCGGGTTCCTCAAAATGGGCCTGGCGGGATTTGCATCACTGACTCTTCCTGGAATCATGCGGCTGCAGGCGGCCAGTCCTGTGCAGAACAAAAAGAAAAAGGCCGTCATCATGGTCTGGCAGCCGGGTGGTTGCTCGCACATTGATACGTACGATCCCAAGCCCAATGCACCCCGTGAGTATAGCGGCCCGTTCGGAACGATTCCCACCAATGTACCCGGCATCAACTTTTCCGAGTTACTGCCGATGCAGGCGAAGATTGCCGATAAATTTACGGTTCTGCGGTCAATGCGTCATGGCAGTCCCGGTCACCCGGCTGGAACATTGCGGATGCTCACCGGGGATCCTGATACGCGTGACAAGGAAATTCCCAAGTATCCCGACTGGATGTCGGTCACGAACTACCTGCGTTCAAAAGAAGGTCCTCGGAAAAATCCTTTGCCACCCTATGTGGGAGTGAATTTTTCATCTCAGCGAGTCGGGCCCGCTTATCTGGGCGATGCTTACGGGCCGTTTACGGTTTCTGGTGATCCCAATAAGCCTAATTTCGTGGTGCCTAATATTGGCTTGTCGAATGCTGCGGAAGTCAAACAGCTGGATCGACGCGCGACGTTGCGTCAGAAACTCGATACACTCGAGCGTTCTTTCGATCAGGCAGGCGAACTGCAGGCACTAGATGAGTTTGAAACTCAGGCGATGACTCTGTTGACGAATCCCAAAACCAAAGATGCCTTTGATTTGACCCAGGAAGATGATCGCACGCGTGATCGTTACGGCCGGAATAGCTGGGGTCAGCAATTGCTGATGGCGCGCCGTCTGGTGGAAGCGGGCGTGGATGTGCTCTCGACCAGCCTCAGTGGCCCGTTATGCGGACGAGTGAATAACTGGGATGACCATGCGGTGAATCATCATGTGTTCGATGCCATGCGTTTTCGTTCTAAGGCCTACGATCAGGCGGTGTCTGCGCTGATTGAGGATATCTATGAGCGCGGTCTGGACGAACGGGTGCTGGTGGTCGTCACCGGAGAATTCGGCCGGACTCCCAAGATCAACTATCAACCCAGTACGGGGGCCGGCAATGCGAGTGCCCCGGCAGGGACCAAGCAGCCTGGCCGTGATCACTGGGCACGGGCCTTTTCCAATATCTGGGCCGGTGGCGGTATCGAAACCGGGCGTTTCATTGGTGCGACTGACAAGTTCGGTGAAGACTCGATCGAGCGGATCTGTGGTGCCGGCGATTTCCTGGCGACGATCTATCATCATTTGGGAATCGATGCTGCCAACGTCCTGATCGAGGATTTCAATGGTCGTCCGACGCCGATCATTGCGGATCAGGGAAAACCGATTCGGGAGCTGGTCGGCTAACTCTTTTATTTGCGTTTATTTTTGGCGGAACTTGCGCGGCGTTTACGATTTCGTTTCGCTTTGAGTTCGCGATCAGGATCTTCGTCAGAGCGAAATGAGCGGTAGAGTCCTACCGGAAACCGGAGAATGCGAAAGGGGGTCACTCCCACCATTTGGACTACCACCTGGGCAGTCCAGTGAGATTCGGGTTCGCGAATGGTACGAGCAAACACCGCAGCGACCAGCCGCATGATCAAGCTGGCTGCAAATATAATATGGAAATTGTTAAAGTCCATTCCAGCGAATGACATGGTCCACCCGGACGTGATTAACAGAAAACCGCCGGTGGCAATTGATGTAAGACCTCCCACCATACCTGCAACGGCTGTGCCAGCGGCGATAAACATCGTCCGGTTTTCAGCTGGCGAATTCTTGAGCATAAACCCATTATTGGCAATGGCAATGCCTGCATTGAGCAGGGAATCAAGAATGAAGATGGGGACCATGATCCAGAATGCCATGGTGGGGTCGCGAGGCAGCAATAACAGGCCCAGCATGTTCGTCGACTTGAACGCCATGCACAGAATCAGCATCGGCCGATTTCCAAAATGCTCTGCCATGTGCCCCAGTCGTTTGGACAAAATTGCGCCGCCAATCCAGGAGCAGGTCCACAATAAAAGCAGGCGAAAGACGTCCATGCCGATATAATCAAGCAGATAATAGCTAATGAACGGAGCGCCGATCATGGCTGCAAAATGCCAGAAGCAAGTGAAAGAAATAAACGAGCGAAAGTTCTTATCGTAGAACGGGGTTAACAGCACATCCTTCAGTTTGGGGTCTTTCATTTTGGTGACAAGCGGTTCGTCCACTTTGAGAAAGATAAGAATGTCAACGAGCCCAAATACACCCCCTACACAGACAAGGACTGCGAATCCCTGCTGGATATTCATGCCGCTTTCCGCCAGAAAAATGGCGCCGGCTAACAGCGACAGGGCGCCGCTCCAGTACATCCATAACTGGCGAATTCCCCAGTAGCGGTTCAGACCCTGGTGCGGGAGGTAATCGCCCATCCACGACAACCATAAAGGCGTGGTAAAATGAATCAGAGCGTGATTAATGGCCGTCAGGATGATCAGACCCCAAAGTAAGCTCTGATTGGAAAGATCAGGAAATAGCCAGGGGCCCGCCGCAATGGGAATCAGCATCAGTCTCTGTACGATACAGAAAGAAAACCAGACCCAGCGGCGATGTTGCAGATGATTGGCGAGTACCGCAGCCACAAACTGCATGAAGAGCATTAACGTAGGTAAAGCGCCAAGAATACCGATGTGCAAGCCTGTGGCACCGAGGGAACGCGCGAATTCAATCGTCGCGGGTGACATCGTCAACTGCGTGTAAATCATCGCGAGGCAACCAGCCACAATAATGGCCCGTTGCGCCGTTTTTAGAGACCACACGAAACATCTATCCTTGAAAATCTGGGTTTAGGTTGGGATACACATTCCAATTGTACTCACGACGAAAGCCTGCGTTATTTTATCCAGCAGGGTTGTGGTAGCTTGGAATGCTGTCGATTCAGGAAAAATGGGGACGCAATTTTTACGGCACACTTGTAATATCTGACCCTTGAGGCAGGCGGACAGGCTGCGAATCATAGCAACTGCGATACAGGCATGCGACTGCGAAAACCGGAAGCTTCTCAATATTTTATATAGTGTGAAGAAAATTATGTCGTGACACAGCCATCGATCAATGAGAGAAGATTAACTTGACGTCTGTCGTTCAGTTTTCCTATGATTCGCCCTCTCTTACACACTCGTTACCCAGGATGGGGAAGCTGGAGCAGCAGCAGAGGGCTGTCGGTCTGATCTTTTCAGGTGTGTTTTCTATCCTGATCCTGAAGGAGGAAATCAGCGATCAGTGATGCTCCAGGCAACTCGAGTCAATCCGGCCTAAGTGGTGGGACGAACACGCGTTTGAACTGGCTCAACTTTTTTGCCGCTGATGTGGGCGATGGCGTTGGTCCTTTTATCGCGACATTTCTCATCGGTACGGCTCATTGGAATGAAGCATCGATTGGCGTGTTCCTGCTAGCTTCATTTATGCCCGAGACGCATCCCGAAAAAGTAAAACTATTGAAATTAGCTGTAGACAGGGCCGACTAGGAAATGAGCACCTTTGTTATTGTTGTCTATATCGTCGTCTATCTGAGTATGCTGCTGGGCGGGATTCCAGGGTTAAGGGTAGATCGGACCGGCGCAGCTTTACTGGGAGCCATCCTCCTGCTCGCTGGCGGTAGTATCAGTGAGCAGCACGCGCTGAATTCGATTGATGTTCCCACGCTGGCGCTGCTGTTCGGGCTGATGGTGGTCTCGGCTCAGTTTCAACTAGGCGGGTTTTATACTCTGGTCACGCACCGGGTGGTGATGTTTGATATGGCGCCCGCGACTCTGCTGGGAGTCGTGATTGCGGTGACTGCGGTATTAAGTGCTGTGTTAACGAACGATGTGGTCTGTCTTGCTGTGGTGCCGTTACTCTCTCGAATGTGTTTTAGCAAACAGTTGAACCCGGTTCCCTATCTGCTTGCGCGTCGAATATCGGTAGTGCGATGACACTGATCGGGAATCCTCAGAATATTCTGATCGGCGAATCTTTGAAACTGTCGTTTAACAGCTATTTCCTGATTGCGGTGCCTCCCTGTCTGCTGGGATTGCTGATTGTCTGGGCGGTGATCAAATACCTGTATCAGGACCAATGGCATTTTGAGTCTACACAGACACTTGACGAAACAGAGACACATTTTGATCGCTGGCAGACGGCCAAGGGAGTGCTGATACTGACTGCGTTGATTGGGTGTTTTGTCTTTGCGCCCTGGCCGCGCGAGCTGCTGGCGTTAGGGGCGGCGGGGATCCTGTTGATGAGTCGGAAGTTTTATACCCGTAAAGTGATGGGGCTGGTGGATTGGCCGTTGCTGGTGCTGTTTATCAGCCTGTTTATCGTGAATGAGTCGTTTCAGCTGACCGGAGGGATGCAGTGGCTGGTATCTCAGACCGAGGCCAGAGGGATCTCGCTGGAGCAGCCGGCGCCGTTATTCATGGCGACTGCGATTCTGAGTAATCTGGTTTCGAACGTGCCCGCGATCATGTTGCTACTACCGATCTCGTCGGGAGCAGAAGCGGGGCCTTTGCTGGCGTTGAGCAGTACTCTGGCAGGGAACCTGATTATTGTCGGCAGTGTGGCGAATATCATTGTTGTGGAAGCGGCACGACAGGACGGCATTGAGATCAGTTTCAAGACTCACGCGCGGGTTGGAATTCCGATAGCGATTCTGACGTTGTTACTGGCTGCCGGCTGGCTCTGGCTGATGATGTAGCCGGTTCGTAGGACGGTTCAGAGAAACGCGTGTCCGTACTTAGATCTCACAACACTGGGCCCAGCATAGCGACGGTGTTGTTCCATAGTCTGTGGGTGATCGACCAGTTTGCCACAGCGTCTGCTGTGATTTCGACGGATTTCTCGATGTACTCCTGCTGTCGCTCTCGAACCGCTGCGGTCAGTGTGGGATCATAAAACAGGATGTTGTTTTCGTAATTGAGATCGAAGCTGCGTCGGTCGATGTTGGCAGAACCGATCAGGGTGACATCACCGTCCAAAGTCAGTGATTTGGTGTGTAACAGGCCGCCCGTGTACTCGTAGATTTTGACACCGGCAGTCAGTAACTCCTTGTAATAACTGCGACTCGCAGCCGCGACAACCCGGGAATCATTTCTCGCGGGAAAGATGATGGTGGTATCAACGCCCCGATACGCGGTTGCGCAAAGTGCGTCCTGCATCGATTCGTTGGGGACGTAATAAGGGGTTGTGATGACCAGTTCACGGCGGGCAGTGTGCATCAGGGATTCGAATACTTCCGGCATGGCAGAATACCGCACGGTCGGTCCTGTGCCGATGACTTGCGCGGGAATGCCCGGCTGGTGTGGGTGGACTGGCGAACGTAGCAGGTCGGTCAGATCTTCGTTGACATAAGTCATCCAGTCGCTGGCGAACAGGTATTGATTCTGGAGTGCGACTGGTCCTTGAAATCGGATGACGGCATCGACCCAGGGGGCATATTTCGGCTTAACGCGAAATTCCGGATCAGCGCAGTTCTGACTGCCACAGTAGGTGATGTTTCCGTCAATCACGACGATTTTGCGGTGATTGCGAAGGTCAATTCGACCGACGAGCGGACGCAATAGAATATTCCCGATCGGCAAGGCGATGGCAACATGCACTCCCGCTTCACGCATCTCATTCCAATAGGGAGACTTGATCATCAGCCGGGAACCGAGTCCATCGGCCATCGCACGGCACTTCACCCCACGTGCTGCGGCCCGCTTGAGCGCCTCAACAATTTTGCAGCCGTTATTGTCTGACAGCCAGATATAAAACAGCAGATGGACATGATTCTGGGCGGCGTCGATATCTGCCACCATAGAATCAATCGTCGCATTTGAATCAGGCATCAGGCTGGCCGTGTTCCCTTCCGCAGGAGCAAAGCTGCTAATGGATTGGCCGACGCGGAACAGATGCTCGTAACGTTCTGGTATATCCGATTCACAGCGTAATTCGTCTGCGGGACTATTGGTAACCAGTGGTGGCAGGCTCTCGATGACCTGACTCATACGAGCGATGCGGCGGCGGCCGATGTTTACTTCACCAAAGAGAATATAGGCCAGGATACCAACCACTGGCAGTGTAGCGATGACAACAATCCAGGCCAGTCGTGAGGTCGGATCTCGATGCGGCCTGAGAATGACGCGCAGGATGACCAGAGTCTCGACCAGGAAGTGAATCACCACCAATATGGTGGTTACGTCCATATGTCATTCCTTAATCTACGCGAATGAGCCACTTATGTTGCTGATTCCGGAAAAGTGAAGCAAAGTAGGTTTGATGCAACTTGATTTGCGACAACTTACACCATTGCAGGCACTAGTTCAAGACTTCAAGTGCGGCACGGTCCTTGATCGTATGAATGCTGATTGCGAATCGGGGGCAAAACAGGATACAATCAGAAACTCATTGTTAACTATTTTGAAAACGATCTCTTTTTTTACTCTCACTGGCGCGTGGATATGCTGATCTGGATTATTGTTTCCGGTTTTGCAATGAGTTTGATTGCTCTCGTCGGAAGTTTGACCCTCGTTCTGAAGCAGTCAACCTTGGACAAGCTCCTGCTTCCCCTCGTGGCATTTGCTGCAGGTTCTTTACTCGGCGGCGCCCTGTTTCATATGATTCCTGCCGCAGTTCATGCGATGGGCAACGAAATCTCGGTTTATCTCTGGATTGTCGCCGGGTTTCTGATATTTCTCGCGCTCGAGCAATTTCTCAACTGGCACCACAGTCATCAGACAGACGCCGATCAGAGAGAGCCGCTGACGTATTTGATTCTGATTGCCGATGCGCTGCACAATTTTATCGGCGGATTGTTTGTCGCCGCCAGTTTTATGATCGATTATCGCTTGGGGATTTCCGCATGGCTGGCGGCAGCGGCGCATGAAGTGCCCCAGGAGTTGGGCGACTTCGCCGTCTTATTGCACGGTGGTTGGTCGAAGTCCGGGGCGCTTCTTTACAATTTTTTTTCCGGACTCACATTTCTTGTTGGTGGATTGGTCGTCTACGGGATATCGGACACGGTGAATGTTGACTTTCTGATTCCGTTTGCAGCGGGGAATTTCTTGTATATTGGTGCCGCCGATTTGATTCCCGAAATTAAAAAAAGCAGCGATGTTCGAGAGAATATTGCTACTTTTGTCGCATTTATTTGTGGATTAGCTGTTCTGCTCGCCATGCGAATTTGTTTTCCACCCGGGCATTGATATTTGATTTCAGTTAATAACAAACATGTGCCACGAACGGCGCCAGGAAAGCAGTCTTGTATTACAGATTACAAAGTGTTAAAATGTCGTGATGTTACGACATGTCTGGTAGGCAGAAAAATTATAGACCGTTGAATCGATGGTATTATGTTAAGGGGATCGAGATGAAACTATCGTTCGCTCACAAAGGTTTGATCATCTTCTTCCGCAGTTTAATGGTGATCGTTGGTTTTGCCGTGCTGGTGCTTTCGATTGCCTGGCTTTCGGGGATGTTTGAGCCGAAGGTGGAGTCTGACTGGCAGGAACGAGGTGTGCGGCGGCATACGATAGAACCGACAAGCGAGGTGCATGAGCTGACGAAGCCTTATGTCGAGGAAGCGATCGGAACGCTGAAAGCATCGAGCCGCACGATTGTGGCGTCCAAGGTTCTGGCGACGATTGAAAAGATTAATGTGAAAGCAGGGGACCAGGTTACCAAAGGACAGACGTTGATCGAGCTGGATGCCAAAGAGTATCAATCCCGCCTGAACCAGGCAAAACAATCGCTGGCTGCCGCTGCCGCGACTCGTGACGAAGCGGAAAAAGATTTTCAGCGTGTCGAAACGCTTCTGAAAAAGAACGTGGTCACGAAGTCTGACTTTGATCGTGCGAAGCGGCAGCTGGATGTGGCTAAAGCGGAAGAGTCACGCGCCAAACAAGCGGTCACGGAAGCGGAAATATTATTATCCTATACCATAATCAAGACAGCAAAGAGCGGGCGGATTGTGGACCGCTTAGCCGAACCGGGAGACATTGCTAATCCGGGTACACCGCTGCTGGTGTTGTATGACGCGACTTCACTCCGCCTGGAAGCGCCGGTTATGGAACAGCTGGCCGTCAAACTGCGGCTGGGGGATGAACTCAAGGTGTATGTCGATGCATTGGAGCGTGAGTTCGAGGCGACAATCGACGAAATTGTGCCCCAGGCCGATGCGCACAGTCGCTCGTTCCTGGTCAAAGCGAGTTTGCCCCGTTCGGAAGATTTGTATGAAGGAATGTTCGGTCGACTTCGAATTTCCGCCGGAAGTCGCAAGCATCTTTGCCTGGACATGGATGCGGTCGAACGCATCGGCCAACTGGAATTTGTGAATGTGGTTCGTCCTGATGGGACTTTGGAACGACGCTTTATCAAAACCGGGCAAGTCGGCATCCCCGGTCGCCAGGAGGTCTTGAGTGGCCTTCAGGCGGGAGAGCAGGTGATTCTGAAACCGAATTCTCCAGCGAAGGAGCGCAGCACCGATGACAAATAAGCTGGATGACCTTTCCGATGAAAACCCTGGTTTCCTGACGCGCGTGGTCGAAGTCTTTCTGCGAGGCGACGTGGCGATTCTGCTGATCATTGTCTCTCTGATGCTGGGCGCTGTGGCTTTGTGGCTGACGCCTCGCGAGGAAGAGCCGCAGATCGTGGTGCCGATGGCGGATGTGTTTGTGAATGTACCGGGTTTGTCTGCCCGCGAAGTGGAAACCAAGGTCACGGATCGACTGGAGAAGTTGCTGTACCAGATTGATGGTGTGGAATACGTCTATTCGATGTCCAAGCCGGGGCAATGCGTCGTCACGGTGCGGTTTTATGTGGGCGAAGATCGGGAAGACTCGCTGGTCAAACTATATAACAAGATTAATTCTTCCACGGATCAGATTCCGCCGGGAGTCGCCTCGTGGGTGGTGAAGCCCATTGAAGTAGATGATGTCCCGATTGTGATCGCAACCCTCTGGAGTGAACACCCTGAAATTCACAGTGACCACGAATTACGTCGGATTGCGGAGGAAGTCCAGCTTGAACTTCAGGCGATTCCTAATACGAACCGCGTGGAAGTGGTCGGCGGTCGTCCGCGACGCATTCGTGTGGAGCTGGATGCACAGCGACTGGCGGCTCACAAAACGTCTCCCTTGCAGATTCGCAATGCTCTTCAGGTCAGTAATGTGATGATCCGGGCGGGAGAATTTGATCAACAGGACCAGCAGTTCGTTGTGGAATCAGGCACGTTTATCAAGGATGTGTCCGATCTGGAAAATATCGTGGTGAATGTTTCGGAAGACCGTCCGGTTTACCTCAAAAATGTAGCCACCGTGGTGGATGGTCCCGCCGAAGTCGAAGGTTATAGCTGGATCAGTTTCGGTGCCGCGGATACATCGCACGCCAGTGAAGACCAGTTGTATCCCGCCGTTCATCTTTCCGTCGCCAAACGGAAGGGGACCAACGCGGTCTGGGTGGCTGAAGCGGTTGAAACGCGACTGCAAGAATTATCAAAGACCCATTTGCCTGACGGCGTTGATTATCGCATCACGCGCGATTATGGCGAGACTGCCAACGAAAAGGTGAACGAACTTGTTGAAGGTCTGGTCGTTGCGGTGCTTACCGTGATTGCTTTGATTGGGTTTGTGATCGGCTGGCGGGCGGCGTTGGTGATCGCGCTGGCGATTCCCGTCTGTTACAGCCTGACGTTGTTTGTCAATCTGACTGCGGGTTACACAATCAACCGCGTGACCATGTTTGCGCTGATTCTAGCGTTAGGACTGCTGGTTGATGATCCGATTACGGATGTCGAAAATATTGCTCGTTACTTCTCGATGCGCATTTTTCCGCCGCGAAAATCTGTTTTGCGTGCGATACAGGAAGTGCGTCCCGCGTTAATTTTGTCCACATTGGCCATCATCGTTAGCTTTCTACCCTTGGCATTTATCACCGGCATGATGGGCCCCTATATGGCGCCGATGGCGTTGAATGTCCCTCTGACTGTTACGTTTTCAACACTTGTCGCGTTTATGATCACGCCCTGGCTGGCGATGGTTTCTCTCAGGCGGCTTGCTCAATCAGACGATTCGAATGAAAGTTCTTACGACCTGACGAGACAGCCGTTGTATCGACTGTCGCGTGCTATTCTTGGACCCATTCTGTCCCGGCGGATCTATGGCTGGGGAGTCTTATTCGGAATAGTGTTGCTGCTTGTGGGAGCGATGACGCTGCCGGTAATGCGGCTGGTTCCCGTCAAGATGCTGCCTTATGACAACAAAAATGAATTTCAGGTCGTACTGGATATGCCGGAAGGGACTTCGCTCGAACGGACGGCCGCCGCAGCGACACAGATCGGCGCGTATTTAAGTGGTGTCTCCGAAGTGCGAGATTATGAGCTCTACGTCGGGCAGGCTTCGCCGATGGACTTTAACGGGATGGTGCGGCATTACTTTTTGCGAAATGCTTCTCATCTGGCCGACATCCGTGTGAATCTGATTGGGAAAGATCATCGCATTGCACAGTCTCATGAAATCATATTACGGCTTCGGGAACCATTAACGGAATTAGCCAATTCACTGGGAGCAAAATTGAAGCTGGTGGAAGTGCCGCCGGGGCCCCCGGTTCTATCGACCATTACGGCTGAAGTTTTCGGGCCTCCAGGAAAGACGTACGCGGATCTGATCGATGTCGCTCGCCGTGTTGAAACTCGTCTGGCTGATGAATGGGGTGTGGTGGACGTCGATGTGAGTGCCGAGGATGATCAAATACGCTGGGTGTTTGAAGTCGATAAACCCAAGGCGGCGCTGTCGGGAATCTCGACGGAAGCGGTTGCCGAAACAATTCGCATCGCTTTAAACGGAGATAAGTCAACGGTGCTGCATTTGCCTCATGAGGTGGAGCCGTTGTGGATCGAACTCAAGTTGCCTCGTTCCAACCGGTCTGCGATTGACGACTTGGAAGAGCTCTATGTGCAGGGAACCGGCGGTCAGGTCGTGCAACTGGGGGCGCTCGGCAAATTCGAAAAAACGCTCGAAGACAAAACCATCTATCATAAAAATCTGAAACGCGTCGTTTATGTGTATGCGGAGGTCGCAGGGCGGCCGCCGGCAGATGCGATTATGGATTTGGGAGCGGATCAGGAAACCGGTACCACTCAGAGCGAAGCAGCGGTCCGACCTGTGGAAGACCGTACATGGTTGTCACCCGGTGGAGGGGTTGGCTGGTCCATCCCTGCAGGCTATTCCGTGAACTGGGCGGGAGAAGGGGAGTGGAAGATTACCTTAGATGTCTTTCGCGATTTGGGATTCGCGTTCGCGGCCGCCTTACTGAGTATCTTTGTTATTTTGATGTTTCAGACCGGCTCGCGTACGTTGCCGGTATTGATCATGCTGGCCATTCCTTTAACGCTGATCGGGATCTTGCCCGGTTTCTGGTTGCTCAATGTCATCATGGATGTTCCGGTAGGAGGACATCCCAATCCGGTCTTCTTCACGGCAACCGCCATGATTGGCATGATTGCGCTGGCGGGAATCGTCGTACGGAATTCGGTCGTACTGATTGATTTTATTCATCTGGCGCGTGAAGAAGGGTTTCCGCTCCAGGAAGCAGTCATTCGATCGGTTGCCGTTCGCACGCGACCGATTTTACTGACGGCGGGAACCACGCTGTTGGCGAACTGGGTGATCACGCTTGACCCCGTCTTTTCCGGATTGGCCTGGGCGATCATTTTCGGGATACTGACATCAACAATGTTCACGTTGATTGTGATCCCGGTGACCTATTGGTTGCTATACCAGCGCGAAGAAACGGAGAAAGCACAGCCGGCATCAGAAACCGTTGCCCAATAAGTGCATTCAACAGTACCCTTTCAGCGCGGCGTTGCGACTCTGAATGACTATTGCTATTTTCTAAAGTAATAGTATAGATCTCACTTACTTTAGAGGAATCGGTTCTTATGTCGGACGTGCCCGAAACAATCAGTCACACGTGGGAGATTCCGTTACGTGCCACCGTAGATGTTGCTGTCATTGGTGGTGGCTCCGCCGGGGTGGCTGCTGCTGCTGCGGCAGCACGGAATGGTGCTTCGACTGTGCTCGTCGAGCGCTATGGATTTCTCGGCGGGACTTCGACGGCTGGGATGGTCGGTCCTTTTATGACATCCTATACCCCGGACGGCAAACGACAACTTGTGGCCGGGCTCTTTCAGGAAGTCATTGACCGCATGGTGAAGATGGGAGGAGCCGTTGATCCTTCCACGACCGAAGCGGGATCTGCCTGGGCATCGTTCATTGAACTGGGCCATGCCAACGTGACGCCGTTTCATGTCGAAGCATTGAAGATGGCGACGCTGGAAATGGTCTGTGATGCGGGTGCGCAAATTCGCTTTCATACGTCGTTTGTCGATGTCGTGATGGAAGGGGAACGCATTACTGATATTATCATGCTGGATAAAGCCGGTCTCGGTTTGCTGCGTCCCAAAGTCGTGATTGATACTTCTGGCGATGGCGATATCGCCGCGAAAGCAGGGGCGCCATTTGAAGTAGGCCGACGTGAAGACGGTAAGATGATGCCGGTCACGTTGTTTCTAACGATTGGCAATGTGGATGATGATCGCGTGATTTCCTGGATGCGGGAACATGAAACGCTGCATCCCGGCGAGCGACTGTTTGAGTGCATTGTGAAGGAAGCCAGGGAGCGCGGCGAATGGACTTTGGAGCGGGAGTTTCTGAATATTTATCGCGAACCAACGCCCGGTCAATGGCGGGTGAATTCCACGCGCGTGCAGAATGTGGATGGCACCAACCCCGATGATCTGTCGCGTGCGGAAATTGAGAGCCGACGTCAGGCGTGGGAGTTGATTCGGTTTTTCCGTTCGCACTGTCCCGGTCTGGAGAATGCGCAGTTGATCGCGACGGGGGCTCAGGTTGGCATACGCGAAACGCGGCATATTTTGGGAGATTATGTGCTCAACGGACAGGATGTGCTCGAAGGACACAAGTTCGAGGATTCGATCGCCCAGTGTTCGTATCCCATTGACATTCATGATCCGCAGGGACCGCGGGGCCGATTAGAGGGGATTCATGCCGACCACTATGAGATTCCGTATCGCTGTCTCGTGCCGCGGCAGGTTAATAACTTGCTGGTGGCTGGCCGCCCAATCTCGGCAGACCATGAAGGAGCCGCTTCGGCCCGCGTGATTCCGCCCTGTTACGCGACCGGTGAGGCAGCGGGAACTGCGGCGAGTCTGTCGATTCAGCAAGGTGTGACTCCGCGCGAAGTGGATATTGAGGTGCTGCGTTCCACACTGCGTGAACAAGGTGCCATTGTTTAAGGATTCAAGTGGGCCTGTCAGTATCGCTGCTATTGAATCCGTTCTTGATCTCATCGCACGATCTGCAGTTTTCTCTGGCATTTTCCTGAAAATTTGATATGCTATTGTCTTGATGCGTGTGTCCTGTTGAGGACAGATGTTTCAACGGGATGCCTCGTTCTCCTACCTGTATTCTCGCCCGCGATGCGAGCGTTTTGCTTGCAATGCCGAATTCAATAACCCTGATTTCACTGCGTTTTTGTTGTCTCTTTTTTTAAACTGCAATGACGTAGAACTCCGATGGTTAAAATATGAACGGATTGAACAGACGAGTTGTTAGTGTGCTACTCCTGGTGCTGAGTTGTGGGATCTGCACTCCCGCCTCGGCGAATCCTGCGAACCGCCGTGCGTTTGCCCGCTACTTCGGCAATTATCTTTCCAAGGACATGAATTCGTGCAGCGTCTGTCACGTTGCCGCGCATGCCGAGGGGGCAGAGTCGCTGGATGACTTTCCGCACAATCCGTTTGGAACACAGTTGCGGCTCGAAGGGGAAAAACTGAGTGAAGAGAATCGCGATCCCGAGATCGCACTGCGATTGAAATTACTCGCCGAGAAAGATGCAGACGGCGATGGTTTTTCAAATCTACAGGAAATTCTGGTCGGGACGGCTCCTGGTGACAAAACCAAATTCCCTGATGCGGCTGCGGTTCAAAAACTGAAGACGTTGACCGCCGAGTTTCACGAGTATCGAAATCGCTATGCCTGGAAACCGTTCCAGTCGGTGAAGCGACCTGAAGTGCCACTATTGAAAGAGGCAGGCTGGGCACGGAACCCCATCGATCATTTCATTGCCGCCGGTCACGAAAAGAAGGGTTTGAAACGAGTCGGTGAAGCGGCACCGACAATTTTGCTAAGACGCGTTTATCTGGATTTGATCGGATTAAATCCGACACCACAGGAAATTCGGGAGTTTCTAGAAGTAAGCAAAACGAATCCGCGGGCCTATGAAGAGGTCGTAGATCGGTTGTTGCAGCATCCTGCCTACGGCGAACGCTGGGGACGACACTGGATGGACGTCTGGCGATACAGTGACTGGGCCGGTTATAAGGATGCGCTGCGTGTGAGCCAGCGGCATATTTGGCATTGGCGAGACTGGATTATCGAATCGTTGAACGCTGACAAAGGCTACGATCAGATGGTCGTCGAAATGCTCGCTGCGGACGAATTGAAACCCGATGACTGGGATACCCTGCGTGCGACCGGTTTTCTGGCGCGTAATTTTCATGCCGTGCGGAACCAGTGGATGGACGATGTCGTCAAACATACGTCGCAGGCCTTTCTGGGAATTACCGTGGGTTGTGCGAAATGCCACGATCATATGTACGATCCCATTCTACAAGACGAGTACTTTAGTCTGCGTGCTGTTTTTGAAAACTATCACGTTCGCACCGATCGTGTCGCAGGAGTGCTTGACACGTCCAAGAATGGGATTCCGCGAGCCTATGATAAATCGATGACCGCCAAAACCTGGTTCTTCGAAAAAGGGGATGAGCGGCGGCCGCTGAAAGACAAAAGTATTCCTCCCGGCGTACCGAAGTTTCTGGGGGGGACTTATGAAGTGCAACCGGTTTCACTGCCACTGGTGGCGAGTCAGCCGGCGCAGCGGGACTTTGTGAAACAGGACTTCATCGCCCAGATGCGTGGTGCGATGGCGCAGGCAAAACAACCCGAACAACGTCTGGCTGCAGAAAGTGCCTTAGCGGTATTGGAAGCACAGTTTGCGATCGAAGAAATCGAAGCCGCGGGGAAGAAGAAGTCAGATGGGTGGCAGACCGCTGCGAAAAACCTGGTGAAGTTACAGCGACAGGCGGCTCTCGAAGATGCGAAATGGAAACTGATGTCTGCGGTTGAGAAACAGGCGCAGGCGAAAAAAACGCTGGCTAAGGCCGAAAAGAACAAGAAAAAATCAGCCATCACCAAAGCCAAACAACAATTAAAGAAAGCCGATCAACAACACAAGGCAGCGGAAACAAGCCTGAAGAAAGCCGAAGAAGCGTCTCAGGCAAAGGTAACTGCGAAGTACACGCCTCGCAAACAACCGACTTATCCGAAACAGAGTTCGGGGCGTCGTCTGGCATTTGCCCGTTGGCTGACGGAGAAGAACAACCCGTTGACCGCGCGTGTGGCGATGAACCACATCTGGTTGCGGCACTTCGGTCAGCCGATTGTACCGACGGTAAATGAGTTTGGCGGCAATGGTCGGGAACCGATGCACCCGGCGTTGTTGGACTGGCTTGCTGCCGAATTGATGCAACGCGACTGGAGCATGAAAGAGATGCACCGGTTGATCGTTACCAGTGCGACGTACCGGATGGCGGGGACCGGTTCCAAAGAGAATTCTCAGATTGACCCGGATAATCTGTATCTCTGGAAAAAGTCGGCCCGCCGCATGGAAGGCGAGATCGTCCGCGATAACCTGCTGTCCATTCCGGGACGACTCGATGCGCAAGTGGGTGGCCCGGATATCAGTAACGAACAGGCACAGGATTCACTCCGTAAGAGTATTTATCTGAGGCACGCACACGAAAAACTGGTCGAGTTCGTTCAAATCTTTGATGGCCCCAGCGTCTCGGAGTGTTACATGCGTGACACGAGTGTCCAGCCGCATCAGGCATTGGCGCTGGCGAACAGTAAGTTATCGTTTCTGGCCAGTGAGGCGCTGGCTGCGAAAATTGAACAACAAACGACGGGCGATGTGAGTGCCTTCATTGAAGAAGCGTTTCTATCGATTTTGTCCCGTCTGCCAAATAAGGAAGAGCAGAAGCTGTGTCGTGAATTTCTGTTTGATGGGACGGAGGGGGGCAAAGGAACGCCGCCTCAAGATCAGTATCAGAAGTTGATATCCGTGCTGTTCAACCATAATGATTTCGTCACGATCCGCTAACGATTAGACGTTTTTTCCATAAGAAAGAGATTGATATGTCATCACCTCAGATGAACCGCCGCACGTTTTTGGGTGATACCGGTATGGGTATGACCGGAATGGCGTTGACATCGCTACTGTTTCAGAATGGGGAACTGCAAGCGACAGAATCGGGATCAGGCCGTCATCTGGCGCCGCGTGCGAAATCGGTGATCTGGATTTTTCTGATTGGCGGTTTGAGCCATCTGGAAAGCTTTGATCCCAAGCCGGCGCTGAATAAATACGCGGGCAAGTCGATTGATGAAACACCGTTCGGAGATGCGGTCCTCAATAAAGACAAGATCAACAAAGTGCTGCTTGATCCCTCCAAGCAAAAGCGGAAGATTTATAAATCGCTGATGCCTCTGCAAACCGGGTTTAAGTCTTACGGCGAGAGTGGTCTGGAGATCAGCGACTGGTTCCCGCACATGGGTTCTTGTGCCGATGATCTGACACTGGTTCGTTCGATGTGGACGATCGATAACAATCATGGTGCCCAGTTGACTTACCACACTGGCCGGAAAATTACCGAGGGAGCGTTTCCCACGGTTGGGTCGTGGGTCAGTTATGGACTGGGTACCGGCAATCAAAATCTGCCGCATTATGTGGTATTGGGAAATCCCAGCGCCGATTGCTGTGGTGCTGCCTGGACGCACGGCTCTGCTTATTTAGGGCCTGCACATGCTGGCGTGCGGATGAAAGTTGACGCGAAGCAACCGCTGTCCTTCGTGCGCTCGGCTGATGAAAAAATGACTCCTTCCGAACAACAGAAAATGTTTGGCCTATTGGGGAAATTGAATCGGCAAACCGGGATTCAATACCCGGACGATCAATATCTGCAGGCACGGATCAAATCGTATGAGCTCGCGTTTCAGATGCAATCCACGGTTCCGGAAGTCATGCAGTTTCAGGAAGAAACTCAGTCTGTGCAAAACCTCTACGGCTTGAATGATAAAGTCACGAAAGACTTTGGTGAGAAGTGTCTGGCCGCACGGCGTTTGACGGAACAGGGCGTGCGATTTATTCAATTGTTCCATGGTTACCGGGGTAATGCCGGGGCCTGGGATTCGCATCGCGATATCAAGCGGCTGCATTCCAATCTTGCCGCTCAGGTTGATCAACCAATCGCCGGGCTCATCAAAGACATGAAGCTGCGTGGTTTGCTGGATGAGACAATGGTGGTGATCGGATCGGAATTTGGACGAACTCCTGGGGCCGAGCACCGCGAAGGAAACAGTACCGTGCAGGGGTCGGGACGCGATCATCATCCGCACGGTTTCAGTGTTGCGATGGCGGGGGGTGGCATCAAAGGAGGCCACATTCACGGTGCCACCGATGAGCTTGGATTCCATGCTGTCGAGGATCGGCACTATGTGACAGACCTGCATGCAACCGTATTGCATCAGATGGGACTCGATACGACGCAGTTAAACTATCCCGGCAGACAGCGACTGGAACGGGATTACGGCGAAGTGATTCACGATATTCTGAGCTAGTGCTTTGTCAAGCTAGGAATAGAGGGTTGGGGGTGTTGTTTACGTGCCCTGCTTTTAAAACAGCAGTGTGGGCCTGAAGATCAGGACCAGTCCCAGCACGAGAATGACTAAGCCGCTGATGAGCTTGAGATACCGTCCTTCGCGTTCCTGTAGTTTGTGACGTCCGAGTGTGACCACAACGATTGTGACCATGATCGTGTCATCCAGCATGTAGGCCAGGATATAGAGTCCCAGGTAGGAGTACGATTTCCAGGCAGGGTAGTTTTGCATGGTGAGTACCTGCGTATATAAAGCCGGCAGCCCGGCAGTGCAGAGTAGCTCGATGATATTCACCAGCACGGCAAGAATGGCTGCTCCGAGAATCGCTCCTGTCAGATTCTCAGCCGTCACGATTCTGCGTACTCTGGCGTAGATTCCGGGCTTGGCCCACTCGGGAATCGAAAGTGAGAATCCTTTTTTGAACGCAAAGAAGTCCTTGACATGAATCGTACCTATCAAGACCGCGAAGATTCCCAGGGTCAGTTGAACTTTGGGAAGGTATCCGACGAGTAAAAATACATTGAGCCAGGCCGCCATAAACGCAAAATAAGCCAAACCGCTGATGATGATAAACGTGCCAGCCACGGCCAAAATTTTAGCACGGCTGCGAAGATTCACTAACACCGACAGCAGAAACAGCAAGACCCACATCGCACATGGATTAAAACCATCCACCAACCCAATTAAAAAAGTAAAAGCCGGCATCCCTAACCGGCTTCGGCTCAGTTCCCCCAATACAGGAACAGAGATGGTGTCTCCCTCCTCTTTCACAGGAGGGGGCCGTTTTTCGCCAGCATCCACCGGCGGCTGATCAAAAGGGAGCGGTGGCGGACTGGAATCACCGCCCGGGATCGGCGGCAGTGCATTATCAGAGGGGATGGCTGGCGGGAGCGGATCTAAAGTTTCATCGTTTGCGAAACTAGCTGTCTGATTCGCAAGAAGCATGCTGGCTGTTTGAGTGATGCCGCGTGCGTCTAAACTCGTGCTTAACACGAGATGTTGAATTTGAAATGGAATTGGTCTTATCGACAGCGTGGATACGTTGAAGACCTCAGGTGAATTCAACGTCGGCGGTAAGTTAGATTTGTCAGAGCTGCTGGAACTCTGGTTTTCGTCTGCCGGCTTTGTTTTCGGTTTCGCTTTCGGGCAGGGTTTCGTCCAGAACTGCATTGTCTCTTCCAGCTTCTGGCCCGTGGATTGTTCACTGATCCAGCCGATGAACAACTTGTTGCAGAGATGAAAGACAGGGACACTGACGGCTTGCTTTCCGTAACGTTGTGAGAGTGTCTGAACTGTTTCCAGGGCACTCGCATCACTGACGATATCATGTAGTTTAAATTGAAAGACGGGATAACGCCGTTTGAGTTCGGGCAGGAATTGCTTGGCGGCATCGCATTTTGCACAGCCGGGTCTGGTATAGACCGCGACGGTTAGCAGAGACTGCAGTCGTTCGTCAGTCGTTTCATCGGGTTTGAGTTCCCGCAGCAGGTAATTGCACCCATAGAGTGCCGGGGTCTTGGCTGTTTCCAGATGGAAATAGCGTAAAATCTGCTGGAAGCGTTCGGCAAACTTTTCTGATTCATCGAGATTGTGAATATAAAGTTTAATGTGTCCATTTTTTTCGGCGAACGCTTTGACTCGTTTGATGACCTGCGTGTTCTCTTCACTGTCATTTCAGATAAACAGTTCCAGAGCCGCACAACGCGATTCCTCTGCGCTGTTCTCGGTTTTTGCTTCCTGTGCAAAGGCAGGGCGGGCATTCGTTAAGAGGGGCAGCAATACCAGACTGAGTAAAACGAGTCTCAGTAGATGATAATGTGATTTGGCGAATTCGATTGTTAACGCGTTTCGCATGATCCTCTGGTTTCCACAAATTGTTCTAGCTCTTTCAGTGATCGCTTTATTATTCACTTTGGTTCCAGTGTGGTCTATACTCAATGGTGAAAATATTAGACCTTACTGCTGGTTCCAGTGGGAAAATCAGTCTTGTATCCTATGAAATGGTGCAGTGCGTATTTACACTAGAGTAGCCGACCGTTGATTCTATTCTGTGTCGGGTTAAGTTGCTTTGATGATTTTCTGTGAGTTGGAGTATGCGTGATATGAGACTCAATTTAGCTGTCGCAATTTGTCTCTGTTTCTGGGCTACCGGTGTCTTTGGCGATGCTCCCGTTGAGTTCAATCGCGACATACGTCCGATTTTGTCGGACAAGTGTTTTGCCTGCCATGGACCTGACGAAAAGACACGCGAAGCCGATCTAAGGCTGGATGACCGTGCGTCAGCACTGGCAGATCTGGATGGCCATCGTGCGATAATCGAAGGCAAGGCGGAAGAGAGTGAGTTGATTCGGCGGATCATTTCCACCGATGAGAGTGAACTGATGCCGCCCGCCGATCATGACAAGCCGCTGACAAAAGCCGAGATTGACTTGCTGCGAAAATGGATCAATCAGGGCGCACAATACCAGCAGCACTGGTCTTTGACGCCTCTGGTTCGTCCCGGTATTCCTGCAAAGAAAGCCGCGAAAGCAGTGAATCCCATCGATGTATTTATCCAGCGCAAGCTGAAACTGGAAGGTTTCGCGCCGAGTGCGACTGCCGATCCGCGTACGCTGGTTCGACGCTTGTCCTTTGATCTGACTGGTCTGCCTCCAGACCCAGCGGTGGTTGCCGCGTTTTCAGCAGATCCGAGTCCGGAAGCATATGCTCGGCTCGTTGATCAGTTGTTGAGTTCTCCCCATTACGGCGAACGGATGACGATGTACTGGCTGGATCTGGTTCGCTATGCAGACACGCTGGGTTATCACGGCGATCAAGTACAGAGTGTCTCGCCTTACCGGGATTATGTGATCAACGCGTTCAACAGCAATAAACCATTTGATGAATTTACGACCGAGCAACTAGCCGGTGATCTACTGCCCGATGCGACGCTCTCACAGAAAGTCGCTTCCACTTATAACCGATTGAATCGGGCTTCGGCAGAAGGGGGCGTTCAGCCCAAAGAGTATCTGGCGAAGTATTCTGCGGACCGGGTGCGAACCACGGGCGCCGTCTGGCTCGGTTCTACAATTGGCTGTGCGGAGTGTCACGACCATAAATTTGACCCGTTTACCACGAAAGACTTTTATCGCTTCGCTGCATTTTTTGCAGACATTAAAGAGCAAGGGATCGTGAGTGGTGCGAACCACGTCGCAAAACTGCCGGTGCCGTCCGAAGCAGAGTCGCAGCGTTTAAAGGAACTCAGTGTCGCACTGCAGCAGGCAGAAACTGAGTTTGCCAGGACGACTCCTGAATTGCAGGCGGATCGAAGCCGGTGGGAGCAGGAAGTCAAGAATGGAACCGATCGCTGGACAGTCTGGAAGCCAAAGCAGGTCCGGTCTGAAGGGGGCGCGAAACTGAAAGTGCTGGATGATGGTTCGGTGCTGGCGAGCGGAAAGAACCCTGCGCACGATGTGTATGTTCTCGATTTTAGTGACAGCGAACTTCCAGCAGACAAGCCGTTTGCACTGCGTTTAGAGTTACTGCCCGATAAATCTCTGCCTCGACAAGGTCCGGGACGTGCCGGGAATGGGAATCTGGTTCTGAACGGGGTGGAGATGACGGTCAATCAATCGCCGGTTCAATGGCAGAAAGCAACCGCCTCGCATTCTCAAGCAAGCCATTCTCCCGAATATGTCATCAATGGGCATAAGCATGGTTGGGCGATTCTTCCGCAAATCGGAAAACGCCAGCAACTGCTTCTGGCAGGGCAGGTGACAAAGCCGAAAAAGGATACTACAGCGAACAAACAGGACAATCAGGGCGCCTGTGAGATGCGTCTGGTTCAGAACTATGTCAACCAACATAACCTCGGTCGTTTTCGAATTTCGTTTTCGACGGACATCGATATCAGCAAACCGGGAGTTTCTGCTTCCGAACAGCTTCAGGAACTCGTCAAACTTCCCGTAGAAAAACGCTCTACTGAGCAGCAGCAACAGATTGACGCCGCGTTTCGGGAGGCGACTCCTTTACTGAGTAAAGCACGCGCGCAGCTGGCCCAATTACGAACAGAGAACGATCAACTGCAGAAACGCATCGTCACCACATTAGCGACGTCGACGACGAAGCCGCGCACGATGCGGGTGCTGCCACGCGGGAATTGGATGGACGACTCCGGCGACATTGTCGAACCGGGAGTGCCTCATTTTCTGTCTCAAATCAAATCACCAGAGAATGCACGTGCGACGCGATTGGATCTGGCACGCTGGCTGACTTCTCGTGACAACCCATTGGTCGCACGCACGTTTGTGAATCGGTTGTGGATGCTGTTATATGGTCAAGGTCTGGCCCGTTCGGTGGATGATCTTGGTTCACAGGGAGAAATGCCCACGCACCCCGAATTGCTCGACTGGCTGGCCAGTGAGTTCGTTGAAAGCGGCTGGGATATCAAACACATGATACAGCTGATGGTCTCATCGCACGCCTATCAGCAATCTTCAGCGCTGCCTGCAGTGCTTCGTGAACGCGATCCCTATAACCGGCTTTATGCACGGCAGTCGCGTTGGCGGCTGGAAGCGGAAATGATTCGTGATAACGCGCTCTCTTTAAGTGGGCTGTTGAATCCGAAAATTGGGGGCGTGAGTGTCAAACCGTATCAGCCCGCGGGCTACTGGGCGCAGTTGAATTTTCCGAAACGGACTTATCAGCAGGATAATGGTTCGCAGCAGTATCGACGTGGTTTGTACACACACTGGCAGCGAACTTTTTTGCATCCTAGTTTGCTGGCGTTCGACGCTCCGGCGAGAGAAGAATGTACGGCGCAGCGTCCGCGGTCGAATACGCCGCTCCAGTCGCTGGTATTGTTGAACGATCCGACGTTTGTCGAATCGGCTCGTGTGCTGGCGACGCGTGTGCTGCAGGAAAGTCAGCAGACTGAGTTTGAAGCACGATTGAACTGGTTCACGCAGCACACATTAATGCGTGCGCCACGTGACGATGAAAAAACCTTATTGAAGTCTCTGTATGAAGAAGATTTGAAAGTCTACCGCAAACAGCAGGCAGATGCGGAACGTGTTCTGTCAGTCGGACTGGCCAAGCCGTCGCCCGGCGAACTCGATCCTGCAGAGCTGGCAGCATGGACCAGCGTGGCACGGGCAGTTCTGAACTTGCATGAAACGATCACACGATATTAAGGCGCTTTAAATATGTCTGACTTTTATTCCACCAGACGCAGTTTTCTACGTCAATCCGCACTGGGCATTGGACCGGCGGCGTTATTGTCACTGTTGGCTCGTGATGGGAGTGCCGATGGTCTCGGGCAAGGTGTGATCTCAAAGCCACACTTTAAGCCGCGCGTCAAGCGAGTGATCCATCTCTGTATGGCAGGCGGGCCTTCACACCTGGAAACGTTTGACGATAAACCGACGTTACGCGAGATGCATGGCAAGCCGATGCCCGAGTCGCTGACGAAAGGGCAGCAGGTAGCGCAACTGCAGGGACGGGCACTGACGTGTTTCGCGCCGCAGTTCGATTTTGCCAGTTTTGGTGAAAGTGGCCAGCGGATCTGTTCGCAGTTTCCGCATATCGGTTCGGTGGCCGACGACTTGTGTATCATTCGTTCGATGTATACCGACCAGATCAATCACGACCCCGCTCATACTCTGTTCAATACCGGTTCTTCACAAGCGGGGCGCCCGAGTATGGGTTCGTGGTTGTTGTATGGACTGGGGCAGGAATGTGATAATCTTCCGGGGTATGTGGTGCTGACCAGTGTGGGCAAAGGGGGACAGGCGCAGCCGATTGCCTCACGTCAATGGCACAGTGGCTTTCTGCCTTCGCGTTTTCAGGGAGTGCAGTTTCAGGCCACCGGCGCACCGGTTTTGTATTTGAATCGACCTGATGGCGTGTCGATGCAGCAACAGCGCCGGCTCGTTGATACCGTCAATCAGCTTAACCGTGGCTTCGATGATCTAGTACACGACCCGGAAATTGCAACACGCATTGGCCAATACGAAATGGCATTTCGCATGCAGACCAGTGTGCCGGGTTTGATGGAAATGAAGAATGAATCCAAGGAAACGCTGCAAGCCTATGGTACCGAAGGCGGCGATGGCACATACGCGTCGAATTGTCTGCTGGCCCGAAGACTGCTCGAACGGGGTGTTCGCTTCGTGCAGCTCTATCACCGGGCGTGGGACCATCATGGCGGTATTAAACGCTCGATCGAAATTACCGCGAAGGAAGTTGATCAGGCGACCGCGGCACTGATCAAAGACCTCAAGCAACGGGGCTTATATGATGACACGTTAATTGTCTTCGGCGGCGAATTTGGTAGAACGCCGATGGCCCAGGGGACAGGCCGTGATCATCACATTAAAGGCTTTTCACTGGTGTTGGGTGGGGGTGCAGTTCAGGGGGGCAAGAGTTACGGCACGACCGACGAATTCGGTTATGCGGCTGCAGAAAACCCGGTGCATGTGCGTGACTTTCATGCGACGTTGCTCCATCTGTTTGGCATCGACCATAAGCGGTTCAGTTATAAGTTTCAGGGACTCGATTTCCGGCTCACCGGCGTGGAAGAGGCACACGTTGTCAAAGGCGTGATTGCTTAATTGACGCAATCACGCATTCATTGATGGCGAAACTAAATTCTGGTGGTGCTAAGGTAACATACATCGGCCGCCGCTGATGACGAGTGTCTGTCCCGTTGTGAAGCTGCTTTCATCCGACAATAGAAACGAAACCATGGACGCGACCTCTGACGCTTCACCCATTCGCGGGATTGGCGTGGCCTGAATGATTTTATCGAGATTGTCCTGATCGACGCCTGTCAGGATTTCGGTATCGATCAAACCGGGGGCGACCGCGTTGACGCGAATATTGTCTTTCGCCCAGGCACTCGCGATACTTTGTGTGAACGAGACCACGCCCGCTTTACTGACGGCATATGCAATCGACATCGGACGAGGCTGCAAGCCGGAAAGCGAACTCATATTCACGATGCGACCATAGTTGTTTTTCAACATGCCTTCCTTCACGCGCCATGTGACCAGGAACGTTCCCGTTAAATTCACATCCAGCATCTGGCGCCATGATTCTTCCGTCAATTCGGTGTGCGACTGATAACTGAAGATTCCCGAGTTATTTAACAGCAGTTCAACGGGCCCCCATTGAGATTCAATTTCCCCGACCATTCGATCGACTTGCTGGCTGTCGGAGACATCCGCCTGAACGAGCATTCCCATTCCCCCGGCCGCCTCAATCTGTCGCAGCGTTTCCTGCGCATCTTCTTGTCCCTGTCGAAAATTAATGGCGACGCGTGCTCCTTCTTTCGCAAGCCGCAGGCAACAGGCTCTGCCGATTCCGCGGGAGCCTCCGGTGACCAATGCGACACGATTTTGAAAACGAGCGGGATGAAGATTCGATTCGGTCATGATGGTTCTCTGATCTGGTTGTGTTCGAATGAAAGCGATTTTGATTATCTGTATGACTGCTTTGTTTGATGATATCGCGGGTGGGTTGTTCGTTCTACCAATGCAGGGGGGCGAACAGTGATCTTAAGTTGAGTCTGGTTTCTGCCTGAACCTGTGCCGGAAATGCTGAAAAAATGGCTGATTGCCGAGATTTTGTTGAAATGGGCTCCGGATTTCGATAGAATAAACATACTCCGATATATGGCCGGTCTTTGCGTCGGTCCCTGCTTACCTAACCCTACCTAAACGGCGTGACCTTATGAGATTACGTTCCAACCTACAACTGGTTACCTGTCTGCTCATGCTTGTTGCCGGATCGGTTCCCACTTTCTCTGCCGAAGTTCCGTTGCATCAACAGATCGATTCTTTGATTGCAGAGGGAAATAAGCAGTTCGAAAAAGAGGCGGCCCCGCTTGCTGACGACGCCACATTTTTGCGAAGGGTGAGACTCGATTTAACCGGGACGATTCCGACCGCTGAAGAAGTGCGTGCCTTTTTAGCCGACACAACACCCGACAAACGGACGCTGTTAGTCGATCGCTTGATTGCATCGCCCGAACATGCGCGAAGAATGCAATATGTATTTGACACCATGTTAATGGAACGCCGTGGCGACAAACATGTACCCGCAGCCGAGTGGCGGAACTATCTACGAAAATCATTTTTGGAAAATAAACCCTGGGATGTGCTGGTCGAGGAAATCTTAACCGTTGACGGCACCGATGAGAAAACACGTCCGGCCGCCAAGTTTCTGCTTGATCGGGAATTGAAAGCCGAAGTCGTGACCCGAGATCTGGGGCGCCTGTTTCTGGGACGTGACCTGGAATGTGCGCAATGTCACGATCATCCCAATGTGGATGATTATTTACAGCGGCACTACCACGGCTTGAACGCATTTTTGAATCGCAGTTATCTCTTCAAGGATCCTAAGACAAAGAAAACATCCATCGGCGAAAAAGCGGAAGGGCTGGTGACGTTTACCTCCGTGTTTACAAAGGAAGAGGGAAAGACGGCGCCCCGCATGTTGGACCTGCCTGAGATTCCCGACCCGGCTAAGGTGAAGGTACTCTACAAAGTCAAGCCGGCGAAAAATGTGCGTTCGGTGCCCGTTTATAGCAGACGACTGCAGTTAGCTGATGCGATGACCAACTCTTCCAACATTGCCTTCCAGCAGAACATTGTGAATCGGCTCTGGGCGATGATGATGGGCCGCGGTTTTGTGGAGCCACTCGACATGTGGTATGCAGATAATCCTCCCTCGAATCCCCAGGTATTAGACCTGTTAACTAAATCATTTCAGGAACACGATAGTGACATGCGATTCCTGTTGCGTGAACTGGCGCTGTCCAAGACGTATCAGCGCAGCAGTCATGTTTCTACAGACGCGGAAATTCCCCAGAAAATTAATTACGGCGTGGGTCTGTTGAAGCCACTCTCTCCCGAGCAGCTTGCCTGGTCGATGATGCAGGCGACGGGGGTGACTGAGAAGACCCTGGCCAGTGTGAAAGCAAAACAGATCAAAGCGGACGCCAAAAAAGAGACGAAAAAAGCGGAAGATCCACAGTGGCAGGAAGAAAACGTGCACGAAGCGTTAAAACGAAACGTCACCTCATTCGTCTCCACATTTGGGACAGTGGGGGCTCAATCTTCGCGGTTTGATGCTTCGGCGAATCAGGCACTATTCCTGTTAAACGGGCCGCTGGTGCAATCCTGGTTAAAACCTTCTGGAACAAACTTGACCGCCCGGATGAAGAAACTGAAAACAGCGCCCGAAACTGCGGAAGCACTTTATCTCGCCGTCTTTTCGCGTCTGCCTGAGAAGACAGAAATCGAACAGGTCGCGGCTTACCTGAAAGCCAGCCAGGATCAACCAGATCAAGGCTTACCCCAACTCGTCTGGGCGGCGCTTTCATCAGATGAATTTCGCTTCAATCATTAATGAACAACAAATGTGTTCCTGCTTGACAGGCAGAAGGACTGACAATGCGACGAAATCAAGGATGCAACCCACAAGATCACCAGGTGGCCCGACGCCAGTTTTTAGCGGGTGCTGCTGGCGGTGCGATCAGTTTAGGTTTGTCTGGCTCACCCGCCATAGCCGAACAGGTCAAAGGCCAGCACAAACGCATCTTGCAGGTTTATCTGCAGGGGGGCGTCAGCCAGTTAGAATCGTGGGACCCGAAACCGGGAACCGAATTCGGCGGGCCGTTTCGTGCGATTCCGACATCGGTGCCGGGTATGCACATCTCCGAACTCCTGCCTTACACGGCACAACGAATGCATCTGCTGTCGATTGTTCGTAGTATCAATATCAAAATCAACGACCACGGTCAGGGACGCCTGTTTATGGAGAAGGGCCGGCGGGCAGGCGAGTATCCCTACATCGGTTCGATCGCCTCAAAATATCTGGCACCGCCAAACAGCGAACTGCCAGGGTATATCCATATCTCAACACGTGGTCTGAGCGATAACACGTCTGCGTTTCTCGGGGCGCAGCACGGGCAACTAAAATTTGAAGGCGTCAAACCGCCGAAGAACTTGGCCTTGCCCAAAGGACTGAATCAAACGGCGGCGGCCCGCAGAACAGAGCTTCGCCAGCAGTTCAACAAACAGTTCGGGCGGGGACGTCCCAAGTCGATGACCGAGTCGTTTGATGTATCGTTTCAACAGGCGGCCAAGTTGATGGCTCGTAAAACGTTCTTTGAGAAAGAGCCCGATGGGAAAGACTTGGAACGTTACGGCAAACACGATTTCGGGCGAAATTGTCTTCTGGCGAGAACCCTGCTCGAGAACAATGCAACCTGTGTGAAGGTGACCCATTATGGTTACGATTCCCATGCCGAGAATTTTAATTTCCATCTTGAGCAACTGGGTGAATTTGACAAAACGTTCGCGATGCTGCTTGATGATCTAGACGAACGGGACATGTTGGATAGCACGCTGGTGATGGTCTATTCGGAATTCGGCCGCACACCTAAAATCAATGTCCGTTATGGCCGTGATCACTGGGGGACTGCATGGTCGATTGCCCTGGGCGGCTGTGGAATTCAGCCGGGTGCGATCATCGGAAAAACCAACGAGAAGGGAACCGCCGTAGCAGATCGCGAAGTCGATGCCGGTCATCTGTTCCACACGTACCTGCAGGCACTCGGAATCGATTCCACGAATGATCACGAAATTGCTGGCCGATCGATTCCTATCGGCGACCCCACCGCAGATGCCATCAAGGAGTTGTTAGTATGAGCGCGAAACCCAAAAAAACAACAGAGGTTCTCGTCGCTCCCAAGCCCAACTCCGCTTATTATGCGATTGACCCGACGAAAACGCATGAAGTAGCGCAGTTCAAACATCAGTTCCCGCTGACATCCTGCCGCGTGGATCCCACGGGCCGTTATGTTGTTGCCGGTGCACAAGACCTGGAGATTCAGGTCTGGGATCTGGCGACGAAAACGCAACGTACCTTAAAAGGGCATACCAGCTGGGTGCGGTCGTTTGATTTTTCGGCTGCTGGAAACACGCTTTTTTCCGCCTGCTGGGGCGGTGATATCAAAGTCTGGAATATGGCCGAGGCAGAACCGAAGCCGACAATGACCATTCCCGCGCATCAAGGTTCGGCACGCTGGGTGCGCGTTTCTCCCGATCAGACAAAACTGGTGACCTGCGGCAATGATTTACTGGTGAAGGTCTGGAAGATTGAAGATGGCAGTTTACTACATACCTTCGCCGGCCACGATCGGCACGTTTACGCCGCCGACTTTCATCCGGACGGTCAACATCTGGTCTCTCAAGACTTGATGGGCGTCATGAAAGTCTGGGACATGCAAGCGGATAAAGAGGTGCGCAGCATCGATGCCAGCGTGATGACCGGCTACGATAAGAAATTCGCCGCCGATATGGGTGGCGCGCGCGACCTGCAATTCAGTCCTGACGGCAGCGAACTGGCGAGTGCGGGCATCACCAAAGTGGTCAACTCGTTCGCCGGCATTCAAGATCCGATTATCATGCTGTTCGACTGGAAAACGGGCAAAGAAACAGCCCAGCTCAAACCGGATAAAGAGTTTCAGGGCATCGCCTGGGGCGTCCGCTTTCATCCAGACGGTTTCCTGATCGGCGCTGGTGCAGACCGGAGTGGCAAGGGGGAATTGTGGTTCAGAAAGCCAGGCGAAGCCGAATTCTTCCACACAATGAAACTCCCCAAGGCGGCCCGCGGTCTCGATCTATTTTCCGATGGTCATCACCTGGTGATCGCCCATGCTGACGGCACTGCCCGCGTTTATCGCATGTCGGCCGCAGCGGAAAAAGTCAAAGTGTGAAGTCGAAATTACAGTCTCAGGGGATTTCCTGAGTGTGAAAACCAAATCTGCCTACTCGACGGGAGACCGGAAAAAATTCCTCAACCTTTTTCAGATCAGGACGCTGTTCGAGCAGCTCCAGCCATCGGTTGTAGATATCGGGAGTTCCAAAGTTCAGATTAACTTCGCGTAACGAATTGATCTGTGCCAGGGGCTGAAAGTCGAGTATTTCAGAATTGATACTATCCAAGTCGAGTATTTCTAATTGGGGGAGTTTTGTCAGAGGAGCGAGTCCCTTTCCGGTAATTAAGTCTTCTTCAGCGGATTCTCTCAGAAGAAGTAATCGCAGCTGCTGGAGTGGCACTAACCGCGTCAGGCCTGCATTTGAGATATTCGTAAACTTCAGATCCAGCTCCGTTAAATTTCTGACTTTGACCAAGAAGTCGAGGCCTGCATCGGTGATTGAGGACCCGCGCAGTGAAAGTGCTTCCAATGCTGGCAAGCGGGGCATTGTCATGACTAGCACATCGTTGACTGTTGGGGATGCAAGATTCAATATGATCAGTGCCGGAAACTGATCTAACTGTTTTAATGATGCATTATCCTGCGGAGTTCCGGAAAACCCGAATTCACGCAACTCGGTAGCATTGGTAAAATGGTGTAAGCCGGAGCCTGTCAGCCGGTCGCTGTGGATGACCAGACGTTCCAGGTATTTCAAGTCGCCAAGATATGCCAGGCCGGCATCGGAGAATGTGCCATGAAGAATCAAGTGCCTGAGGTTTATCAGTTTTCCCAGTGGTTTTAAACATTCGTCAGTTACGGAGCCGCGAAGTTCTAATGCGCGGAGTTGCGTGCAGTTTCCAATCAATTCGCAGGCGCGCGGATTAAGATCGCGGCTGTGAAGGACCAGTCGGCGCAATGCGGGGAGTTCCGCGAGCACTTGCAGTCCCTGGTGTGAGATCGGATTCCCTTTCGAGCCAAGCATGATGATTTGAAGGTCTTCGAGATGCAACAGACCTTTCAAGCCGATGAGATGTTCGTCCGTGATATCACTGCTTTGGGTCATGAATGTTTCCAGGCCGGAGATCTGACCAATATTTTTCCAGCCAGCCGGACTAAAAGAGTTGCCAGCCATCATCATAAATGATCGTAAACCCTCTACCTCGGAAAGTAGGTGTAATTCGTCTTCCCCACAGTAATCAAAATAATTGGAGAAATAGTAGCCTCCCCCTTTTTCGGGCGGAATGGGATCAACGCCTTTTTTGTGCAAGCGATATTCGAGCTCTGCGTTATCATTGAGTTTTAAGGTGTAGTCAACAAGTGCAGACGAAACCTCAACCTCGCTATTTCCATTTTCTTCTGTCGTAAGCGATGCGGTCTGCGGCGGGACCTGATTGTCATTGCAACCAGTCAGGCAGAGCAGACAGAGCAGGAAAAACGGATTCGAATGATTCATTGTTACAATCTCAAAAAGAGGCCGTTTGCATACACAGTACATGGGGAGCACTCTTCTTTTCAGTATAATCACAGGGGAAGTCAGACGGAACAGAAAAAATGATCGCTCATATGATTCAAGTCTGATCTCACTTTTTCCTCAGCGCGAAATGGATTGTTCGAAGTCGAGGTGACAGACCGATAATCCTCTTTGGGGATCTTTGCTATTTCTCTTGCGTCGTGCGCGGAACTTTTGGATCATTTTAGATAGAATGGTGATCATTCCTCTCTATTCTTAGTCCTGCAACCCGACCACGAATTTCTGAAAATGAATTGAAACTATGATGAAACTGAAAAACGTCTCACTGCTCGCTGTGACTTGCTTAGTTCTATTCTGTGTGACAACGAAGAGCCAGGCTGATGTTCGTCTGCCGCGGATCTTTGGGGATCATATGGTTCTGCAACGGGAACTCCCCATTCCTGTCTGGGGCTGGGCTGATCCGGGAGAAAATGTCTCCGTTGCACTTGGCGGCGATAGCGTTTCGACCGTCGCCGACGATAAGGGAAAGTGGATGGTGAAACTGCCTGCTCAGAAGGCCGGCGATCCCGTCAGCTTAACTGTCAAAGGCAAGAACACAGTCACGCTGACGGACGTGTTGCTGGGGGAAGTCTGGCTTTGCTCGGGGCAGTCGAACATGGAGTGGACGGTTTCTCGCAGTAATGATTTCGAAAAGGAACAAGCGGCCGCCAATTATCCGAAGATTCGTCATATCAAGATTCCCAAACGTCCGAGCGGTTTCCCACAGGATGATGTTACCGCCGAGTGGACCGTCTGTTCGCCTGATACCGTGGGCGGCTATACCGCGGCTGGTTACTTTTTCGGTCGCAAATTGCACAAGGAACTCGACGTTCCCATCGGTCTGGTCAACTCTTCCTGGGGCGGAACGCGTATTGAACCCTGGACGCCCCCTTGCGGTTTTGAGCAGGTTCCTGCGTTAGAAGCCATCTTCAAACAGGTGGAATTGACCAACCCTGCGAACGCCGCTTATAAAACGACACTGAGTGCTTATCTCAAAAATCTGGAAGTCTGGGCCGCGAAAGCAGAAGCGGGACTGAAAGCAGAGACACCGTTGACGCCTCCCCCCGCATATCCGACTTCGATTCAGCCACTGACGAGCCACGGCTCGCCGACCACATTGTATAACGGCATGATTCATCCACTGGTTCCCTATGCAATGCGTGGGGCCATCTGGTATCAGGGAGAATCAAATCATGGCGAAGGCATGCTGTACTATGAGAAAATGAAGGCGCTGATCGGCGGTTGGCGTGACGTCTGGAATCAGGGCGAATTTCCTTTCCTGTATGTGCAGATCGCTCCTTATCACTACGGCAGCGAATCCCCCAGCATCCTGCCTGTCTTCTGGGAAGCACAAAACAAGTCGCTGGAGATTCCGAATACGGGGCAGGTGGTCATTCACGATATTGGCAACCTGAAAGACATCCATCCCAAAAATAAGCAGGATGTCGGGGCCCGTCTGGCGTTGATCGCGCTGGCAAAGACGTACGGTCAGAAAGATCTGGTTCATTCAGGACCGGTTTTCAAATCGCTGAAGCAAGAGGGCGCCAAATTGCGTGTGACCTTCGATCATGTGGGGAGTGGGCTGGTTTCTCGCGATGGGAAGCCGCTCAACTTGTTCGAAATCATCGGCAAAGAAACCGACTTCGTGCCTGCGACAGCGGTGATTGAGGGGGACTCGGTGGTTCTCTCTTCACCCAAAGTTAAACAGGCGGTTGCGATGCGTTTCGCCTGGCACAAACTGGCCGAACCGAATCTGGCGAATAAAGAAGGTCTGCCGGCGACTCCCTTCCGGGCGGGCAAGGTACCCGATCGCGACTGGATGTCTTTAAAAGTCGATGAATCCAAAGAGTTCAAACTGATCTACGATCTCGATTTGAAGAACCTGGGTAGCAAGATCAATTACAGTGTCGATGTGAGCCAGGGATTCTCGAATCCCTTCGATAGAATCGCTTACTTTCTGGAGCTGCAAAAAGTCGGTGCGGAAACCCAGTTTCTTTATGTTTCGATGGATGCCTTCACCGATGATATCACGAAGATTGGCGTGCCTACTTTCAGTAGTAAAGCCGTGTTTCAAACGCAGGTGGACAATCTCAACGTCGTCTCCAATGTCACTGGCATCGCTACGGGCAATGGTCTGCCTGGCGGCAACATCGAATTCTGGTCAAGCAATTACGGCCCGACGAATTCGAAGAACGTTCCCAACGCCAGCGCCACTCTGTGGGACTTCGGCGACGAGCCCGGCCCGCCCGCCGATGGTTACGGCAGCATGCAGGTTCACAATAACGAAGCCAAACAGACGCTGTTCGCAGTCAACCAGTGGAAAAGCGGCCCCGGAGCCGACATCGGCATCGGCAACAGCACCGGCCGCACCCGCGACTGGACGTTTACTTCGAACGCGTCGCAATACGAAGTAAAACGCTTACGCGTGCTGGTACGGACTAAATAAGTGGGTGTCAGATCATCAAAGGTGTCAATTGATAATAGACAGAAATCAAATTCTGTTTATCAATAGTTAGGCCGGCATTCGAACATGCGAGAGGAGATCATGAGTAAAGTATTCGTCAACATTGGGCTTAGCCTCGATGGTTACATGGCACCGGAAGGAATGACCATGGAGAATCCTGAGTACAAGAACTGGGGCGCCAAGTGGGGTGCGATGATGGCCTGGATCCTCAATCAACAGTACTTCCGCGAGAACCTCAAGCTTGGTCCAGGGGGAGAGACCGGCCCGGTCAATGACCTACTTCGCAGCACCACGGAGCGCATCGGTGCCAATATTATGGGTAAGCGAATGTTCGACCAAGGCGAGTGTGCTTGGCCAGAGGAGGCTCCGTTTCACACACCGGTATACGTTCTAACCAACGAGAAACGCGAACCCTGGGCGCGCCCGGGTGGGACGATCTTCTACTTCATCAATGACGGGCCGGAGCGTGCCCTTGAGCTGGCTCGGGAATCCGCTGGCAGTGGTGATATTCGTATCGCGGGTGGAGCCGATGTGATCCAGCAGTACCTGAGCATGGGTGTCGTTGACGAGTTGGAAATCGCGTTGGCACCCGTGTTGTTCGGCGGTGGGCGGCGTCTCTTCGAGAACCTACGCGAGCCCGGGCCGCAGTTTCGTATTGACAAGGTTCTTGATGGTCCAGCTGCCACACACTTGCGCTATGTGCGTCAGTGAGGGCGGCCTGACACCTTTTATCACCATTTACATGGTGAGCGTGTTTCATGGAGTGTTACAACGACTTTACGTATTCGTTTAATGACTATTTTATCAGTGCGTGCCCCCCTGATTCAGACTGAATTCTGATCGATCGCATCTGAGCTTTATCGTTCCCGATTGCGAGGAAGGGGATGAAAAGCAGACCGTAGCTTAACATGCCCCAGGTTAAGTTGAATCGCAGCAATCGTTTGAGCAGGGTTCTGGCTTCATCGGGGGTTGTATAGTCTGCGAATTCTTGCTGAGTAACCCAGGCCAAAATGCCCCGATACGTGTGGTAAGTGATAGGCACATCCCCTTTCCGCGGTAGATCTCGTAGTTCGATGCCAGTGAAACAACGCTGTAAGGGCCGTAATGCATAATTCATTATTCCGCCACACATCACAAGATAGACTGGCAGGACGATTAAGCCACCAATAACGGCGATTGAAATTAAAAAAGTGAGTAAGCTGTCCCAAATAGACATTGATTTGGAGTCCCTGCCCAATACTGCAGTGTGTTAAAAAGGTGTCGCTACTTCTTTTTGGTGGTGAGTTTAAAATCGGCTGGGGTTTTGCGATTCCTATCGTATAAGATGCGTATTGATTGATCTTTCGAATCAAACAGAATAGACCAGAGAAGATTTCTGAAGCCCGGTTCCGTCTGAATAAAATGAAAAAGCTTCGAATCTTTTTGGCGCTTTCCAGAGATATCCTGTTCATAAACCGCGACAAGAGAAATTTGTCCGACTGCTGAAAGGCCAAGCTTGGTAACCATGTGACCCTCAAGTGATTTTCGCGTCTCGACTGGGAGTGCAAGGTAGCACTTCTTGCGATAATCAGGACCAGTATCTGGAAGACAATTGTTTGATTCAAAATGAACAATATGAGAGCGAGCGTCTTCGGCTACTGCTGACGTGTTGACTGTGAAGCACAATAGGACTGCGACTAAAAAGCGTGTAAGCATCTGACATGCCTTTCTTCAGTGAATCTGAATTTGGGTTTTAAAAATGTTCACTCGCCGATGTCTTCGTTCCACATTTCGGGGTTGGCGGCGATGAAGTCTTGCATGAGTTGGATGCAGCGTTCGTTTTGTAGCACTTCCAGTTCGATGCCGCTGGATTTGAGTAGTGCTTCGTCGCCCAAAAAGGTCTGGTTTTCGCCGATGATGACGCGGGGGATCTGATACAGGCGAATCGCTCCGCTGCACATCGGACAGGGGGAGAGGGTCGTGTAAATCACACTGTTGCGATAGACGCGGGCCGGCTGTCGGCCTGCATTTTCCAGAGCCGACATCTCGCCGTGGAGAATCGCACTGTGCTTTTGCTGCCGCTGATTATGGCCGCGGCCGATGATCTTACCTGCGTAGACCAGCACCGACCCGATCGGAACGCCGCCTTCTGCTAGACCTTTTTCGGCTTCTTCAATTGCCGCCTGCATGAACTCATCCATTATGGGAGCTCCCTTCCTGAAATCATAAAGTATCACTTTGGAAGCGTATTATATCGCAGTCTCTTTATTTGGACAGATCTTTCAGCGATTCTTTTCTGGTATTGATTTCACTTTTTGTGCTGGGGCTCGACACTGGTTTTTGATCACATCTGACAGTGAGATATGGCTGATGATTTTAAACGGCGGCTAGCGCCGAGCCGCTCAGTTTGTGTTGATTATTTATTCAAAATTAACCTGCGTTTTGTTTGTTCAAGTGCTTTTTCAGCAGTCGGGAATTGCGGCGGTTTGATTTGAAGAAGGCGTCAAAGACGTCTCCCAGCAGGGGGATCGCGCCGATCAGAGAATCGAGTGCTACGTTTCCTATCATGCGCGCTAATACCCAACGGGAAACGCCCAGCTGTTTTGCTTCATAGATCAGGTAGCCGGAGAGGGTGGCCGAAATCATGTCTCCCAGTCCCGGTACGATTCCGATTAATGTATCCCAGCCAATTCGCAGGTTGGTGCCGGGTAGCTTGATCGCGTCATCCAGAAAGTGGGTCAGCCGTTCAAAACGCGCCATTCGATCAGCTCGCTCCGTGCGGTAGGTGTTACCGGTTGCGGATTTGAATCGCTTACTTGTCAGAGGCGGACTGATGTTTTTAATGTGTAGAGGCATGAGGTTACCCTTTCTGTTTGCAGAAGATCATACAAGCTGTGCATGCGCGATCTGAGTTTACTATTGTTGATAATGCAATTCGTATGCCATATCGTCCGAAGTGTTGATTAAGGCTCTGGAAGAGTTTTTTATATTGAAAACAGGTGAGAATCGGTTTGTCAGAGCGCGGTCTGGTTTGAAATCATCCAATGGAAGCTATCAGGAGACATTGGTAGATCTGCCGTTTTGTTTCTGATGGTGCTGGATGTTTATCTACGGTAGAGGGGATGGCATCAAGTAGAATATGCGAACGCTGGTTTGCTTTGGTTTTAACGGCGGCTGGCGCCGATCCGCTCAATTTATCGGTGATGGTGAATGTATTATGCTCGGTTTGTTTTTTCTATTATTTCCTGCTCGCTGCGATCGTACCGGAGAGGCATTCGGGTTTACCCAATGTTTGTTTTCTTGGGGCCTGTCTGTTGCCCGATTGATTGTGGACTATTTTGAGAAGGGGCGTGGGGCGGTCAAGGGGAAGCGAAACGATTTGGTTGGTGAAGGAGTGCAGATGTGTGTTGGGATTGTGGTGGGCGTGGTTGGGATGGGGGCAGTTGTGTGGTGGTTTGTGTCGATACGCATAACTTTAAGAGGCTGGTTTTTATTGAATGTGGCTGAAACAAGGGGTTTTTGTAGTACTGGTTTTTTCAGCGGTTCCCGTTCTTCAGCTGAACCAGTAGTGTTCTCGCGCGCGACACACATAAGGGACCATCATTTCAAACAGCGTGATGGTGTCAAGTCGAAAATGATCATTGTTGGTGATAAAAATAGCACTGAAACAGCGACATTGATTTCAGAGAAAAGTACAATTAATGAAATTGTAGCCCCATAAATGATCAAGCATTGGTGGCGAAAGTTAGTAGAATGTATGGTCGGGATGTTTGGAACGCGTCCTGTATTCTGGAATATTTATCAGCGCTTATTTTATTTAAGAGGTAACAACCTGTGAAACGACAACTTATTTTCGCCGGGGCATTTTTCGTCTGTTTGTCTGCTGCTGTTTTTGCGGACGACCGAGGCACCTTGATATTTGAAGATGATTTCGAACGGAATGAATCTCAGGAAACCAAAGATGAAATTGGTAAAGGCTGGAAATCTAACAGTCGGTCTCGTGCCAAAGGGAATAAGCAGGTCGACCTCAAAAACGGGGCGATGTTTATTTATATTCACAAGGTGGCGGACCACGCGGTTTCCGTCACGCACCCGGCTGAGTTCAAAAATGGGGCGATCGCATTACGGTTCATGCTGGAAGATCCAAAGGACAGTCTGGGACTGAATTTTGCGGACCTGAAATTTAAGCCGGTGCATGCAGGCCATTTGTTTATGACGAAAATCAGCACCAAACGCGTGGATTTGACCGACTTGAAGACGGGCAACATGGAATTAAAGACGCGTGAGCTGAGAAAAGCCGGCAAGCTGACTCCTGCACTCAAGGAAAAGTTGAAGACGAAAACAAAACGCTTTCCGAACAAACTGGAAACGGGAAAATGGTATGACTTACTGGTCACCGTATCCGGCGACACGATGACGGTTTCGATTGATGGGAAAAAAGTTGGTTCGTTTTCTTCGGAAGGGATTGCCCATCCCACCAAGCGGTTGTTACGTCTGTCGGTGCCTCGCAATGCGGTGGTGGATGATGTGAAGATTTACTCTCGCTCTGCTGAATCCAATTAGAATTTGTATTGTATCGTTCTGAAATTCTCCTGCGACATGAAAGAGCCTGAATGATGTTGAACCGTTTAAGAGTCATTGCCTCGCTGCTGTGTTTGATTTTGATGTTGAATCTGGATGGCTCTTATTTGAGGGCTGCGGAGTCTGATAAGAAAGAGACTTTGGATGTGCTGTTTATTGGAAACAGTTACACGGCGCGGCACAAGCTGGCTCAAGTGGTGAAGCAGATGGCAGAGGCCGGCAATCCCGGGTTGACGTTGAATCCGACGACGGTGATTTACGGGGGACGGAGACTCGTTGATCACTGGAATTTGGGGTCGCAGAACTATGTAAAGCTGCATGAGTTAACGCGGGCAGAGCAGGAGCAGACGGTTGCTTCTTTGAAGGAAGCGGCGAAAGATCCGAAGAATCGCTATGCGAAAGGAGCGTTGGCGCGGCATCGCAAACTGTTGAAGGATTTCGAATCGCAGCGGACCAAATGGGATGTTGTGGTGTTGCAGTCTTACCGTGATGATCTGGATGGGAAGGATTCATTGTATGCCCGGTATGCTCCGAAGTATGCCGCGCTGGCGAAAGCACAGGGGGCTCGTGTTATTTTGTATGAAACAACGCCGAAGACTCAAAACGCGACGGCTTTGAAGAAATCTCCCGATTCAAAAGAGGTTTTGAAGAAGGCGCGTGCCATCGCTGCACTGGCAAAACAGATCGATGCTTCGGCAGCTCCGATGTCGTTGGCAGGATTGCATTGTCAAACGGAACGCCCTGATATGACGTTGCGTTTTGTGAACGATGCGCATTTGAATCAGACGATGGCTTATCTGACGGCCTGCTGTTTGTATGCGGCGCTGTTTGATCGCAGCCCGGAAGGATTGCCCGTGGATTCAATTACCGATATTCGGTTTTTGAATAAAACAGAGCGTGATAAAGATCGCGATGGAAATCCGATTAAGAAAACGTTTTCCGCGAAAGACCGTGCCGACCTGCAACGGATTGCCTGGAAGAGTTACCAGCAGTTCAAACAACTTCGTGATGCATCTTGATTGATCCTCCTGTAGTGGGAGAATCAAAGGACCTTGTTTGAGGATTCACTTGTCTTAGAAGAATAACATTTCGGTATCGTCTTGTACTGTTGAAAAGAAGGAGTCCAGACCTTCATCCCATGTTGACAGATTGCGAACGCCGGGGGCCAGGCTGTCTTGCATGAC
>NZ_CAXBKP010000019.1:0-141667 GCF_963976445.1 uncultured Gimesia sp.
ATCGCCAGGATGGAAATCACGACCAGCAACTCCACGAGCGTAAAACCGGCTCGTGACGAAGACTGCAGTGTGAATTGATTGTTCCTATGAAAGGCTGGCATCGGCTTACCTTCCTCCGGCTCGTTGATTGTGATTGGTAATATTGTCAAAAACCCCTTCCACAACGGGTACGGCTACTGGTTGTGCCAGCACGCCGTTATTTGCTGTGTCATAAGGTTCATACAGCCCCAGAATCCCATCCTCACCAGCGGAAACGATCAGAGGCAGCCAGTATGTATCTATCACCCCGTATTCACAGGGAAAGGTAGTAAGCGGGTCACTGTCATAATAGAAATTAACAGAGTCATTAAACAACGTGCTAACCAGACCGCTCGAACGCGTGTTCTCATTCGCCAGCCGCCCCAGCGGATCATCTGCATCCACGGCGAGAGGATCCCGTTCATTTGCTGAATTCGGTACCGGGGGCAGGCCACTGAAAAAGGGACCTGCCACTTCGCGATGAATTCCGGGCGATGCTCCATAAGGACGAAACAGGCGTGTTGGCCAGCGATAAAACCGCAGAGGTCTGCCCCAGCCATCGACAAATTCTTTCAGCCCGTCACCATCGGTGTCTTTCACTTCGGAAGCGGTAAAAGCATCTTCTCCCACAGGGGCAATCCCGAGCCCATCGTATTGTGTCAGTACAAAATAAAGATATTCGGAACTGACGCTGAGGCCGCCGTCAGAACCTGAAACGCCAGCGGCTGCCCCCATCGCAGTATTGATTGATTTACTGTCTCCAACAAACTGAGGGAAATTTTCCCGAAAGAGATCCTTCTTTACCAGAATTTCCACGATGGGATCTGTCAGAGAGTAATACTTTTTATTATTCAGTTCCGAGACCAACTGCCCACGTTTACTGCTTAACCGGGGCTGTATCAGTTTATCAGATCGATTTGATTCCAGAAGTTTCTGAAAAGACTGGATCCGCTGACTGAGCAAACCATTCACTTTGACAATATTAGTCATCGTGGCTTTTCCACGGGCTTTATTACCGATGTTACGCACCACGAATGCTGAGGTTGCAATCAAAAATAACAAGATCCCTACAACCATCAACAGTTCGATGATCGTAAAACCGCCTCGCATGACTCGAACAGATTGATGTGTTTGTAAACGACGCATGAAAAACCTGACTTCTGAAAAACAAGGCCCGACTGAATTACTTAAGTGATCCACCAGTAAAATTGGTGATGTTATCTGCCTCTACAGTGCGTCCGGATGGAAAGTTTTTATCCGGGTCATAATTACCACCCGTTCCATACTGAGAGTCAGCGCCTGGCGAAATAATCTGGAAAGACTTGGGTTTGTAAGCCGGGCCGAGTGGATCGCCAGGTGTGCCTTGGTGGTATACGTTTTTTACATTCACGCTCAAAGCAGGAATGGATGGTAATTCAGCCGTACGATAACCGCGTCCGCCGTAACTGCTGATATACAAATAGGGCAACTGTTGGCTGGAGAATGCATCCTTATATTCAGCGGCTTCGTCTCCATCGATATCAGTAAACCGGTTCGTATCAAATTCAAAGTAAGGCCCCTGACGATTTGTTCCGCCGGAAGCAATCGAAAATGGGTCGGCAGGGTTTTTCGAGAATCCATTGGGAGCCTTGTTCGTTGAATCAAAGACTCCACCCAGGAAAAATACCAAACATTCTCCAGCGCTGAGTTCGAATGAATCGGTCTCGTCACCATCATTATTGATATCTCGGTCGAGTCCAAATTGAAACTGCGGCCACATTTTTCGAATTAATGATTTACTGTGCTGATCCCAAGTGGCACTACCGGCCTCGTGTAAATTGATGTAACTGGGAGGTTCCATGCTAAAATCGGTTTTGAAGGAAGTGATGGCTGCTTCCAAATTAGCAATTTCTGCACGGACCTGTGCCTGCTGAGCTCGGAGTCTTACGGCGCCGATGGCGGGGATGAGTAGGCCGAGGAGGATTAGGATGATCACAATTACGATCATGAGTTCGATTAATGTGAACGCACGTCTTGTTTGCTGTGACGCCTTGATGGTTTGGGGCGACCGACGTTTCATTGTTAACTCCTAAGTCTTTTCAAAACAACAGTTTGATAGCGAAAACTCTGTTTGATTTCTAAGAGACGAAAATCAGCCGAGAGTTTCCTGATTCATTATAAAGGGCATTTTTTGTGCCCTAAACACAACAAACACATAAGACATTTACTCAAAACACTTTATCGCTATTATGATCTACGCGAATCGCGGAGAAACGTTTGATTAAACTGTATTATTCTGCAACACCCCACCCAAAACACTACGAAAGATCGTTTAAGAGTTTGATCAAAGGCATGAAGAGGGCAATCACGATGAAACCAACGATCAGGCCGAGAATAATTACCATTAACGGTTCCAGCAAACTGACCAGTGCATCTACGAGGACTGTGACCTCTTCGTCGTACACGTCGGCCACCTTGTAGAGCATATTATCGAGGGCACCGGTCTCTTCACCGACGTCCACCATGTTGACGACGATGTCATCCACAATCCGCGCCTCACGGAGTGGGACGGCCATGGTTTCCCCTTCGCGAATCGCGGCGTAAATCGTGTCGAATGCTCTCTGGAATACCATATTGCCTGCGGTATCACGGGCGATGATGATTGCCTCGAGAATCGGCACCCCGGATGCGATGAGTGTTCCCAATGTCCGGCAGGTTCGCGCGGTCACCGACTTACTGATGATTTTTCCTAATAGCGGTATGCGCAGGGAGATCCAGTCGACAATAAAGGCCCCCTTCTTATTCTTCTTGACGATTTTGATAAAGATCCAGAATGCCAGCGGCACCGCCGGGAAGAGGTAGAAGTAGGAGACGACAATATCGCTGACCGCCATCAGCATCAACGTGATGCCGGGCAGTTCCGTACCGAAATCGAGGAAGATCTTTTTGAACTTCGGAATGATCCAGTACATAATGAATCCGACGATCAAACTGGCAACGGTAATCACCGCCACCGGGTAGATCATGGCCCCTTGCACTTTCTTTTTCAAACTCTGAGCACGCTCTTTGAATTCTGCCAGACGTTGTAGAATGACTTCGAGAGCACCGCCGGCCTCCCCTGCTTTGACCATGTTGACGTACAGGTTATCAAAGCACTTGGGCTGCTTGGCCATTGCTTCTGAGAGTGTATTTCCAGACTCAATATCTTCAATCACGCCATCGAGGGACGCTTTGAGCGGGCCTGGTTTGGCCTGTGCTTCCAGAATCCGCAGGCTTCTTAGAATCGGCAAGCCGGCATCCTGCAGTGTGGAAAGCTGTCGTGTGAATGCGGTCAGCTGTTTGGAGCGAACGCCACCGATGGAGAAGCCCCCTTTTTTGGCGCCGCCGGCTTTCTTGCCGCCGCCCCCTTTTGTGGCGGCTCCCTTCTTCTGTTTTTTTCCACGACCTTTTTCGGCGATTTTTGTGACGAAAAAGCCCTTCTCTTTGATGAGTGTCTGGGCCTCTGCTTCAGATGGGGCCTCGATGGTGTCTTTTACCTCGAGTCCTGTGTTATCCATTGCCTCATATTGATAAACCGGCATGGCGTTACTCCGTCAAAAGTCTTCTAAAAATGGTTTGTATTCTGCTTCGGCCCTCGGGGCAGACATTACTCAATATCTTCCATCACGGTCTCGCGAACAACTTCGTCGATTGTTGTGATGCCGTCAAAAATCAGTTTCAGCCCGGCTTCACGCAAGGTGGTCATTCCCTGGCTGCGGGCCATATCTCGAATATCATCGACGGATGCGTCTTCCGTGATCAGGTCGCGGATTTCATCGGTGACGTCCATTAATTCATAGAGGCCAGTTCGGCCTTTGTAGCCTGAGTTATTACAGGTCGCACAGCCTTTCCCGTAGTAAAAGCTGTATTGGCGCGCCTGTTCGATGGGGAGCTGCAGTTCCAGTAGCAGTTCATCGCTGGGTTCAAATTCGGTGCGACATTCTTTACAGATGGTACGCACCAGACGTTGTGCCTGAATCGCTTCCACTGTGGCGGTGATCAAGAACTTGGGGATATCCATATCACGCAAACGTGTGATGGCTGAAGGGGCGTCGTTAGTATGGAGCGTGCTGAAAACCAAGTGGCCGGTCAGCGCGCTTTGAACGGCGATTTCCGCGGTCTCGAAGTCTCGAATTTCACCGATCAGAATCTGGTCGGGGTCGTGACGTAAAATCGCCCGTAATACCGAAGCAAATGTCACTTGGATGTCGGGATTCACCGGAACCTGAATCAGGCCATCGATGTCGTATTCGATCGGGTCTTCGGTTGTGATGATTTTCTCTTCGATGACATTCAGCTCGTTTAAAGCAGAATAGAGGGTTGTTGTTTTACCACTCCCGGTTGGTCCGGTCACGAGTACGATGCCGTTGGGGCGATGAATCATTTCCCGGAAACGTGACAGTGTTACCGGATCCATTCCAATTTTATTGAGGTCCAACTGCACGACGGTTCGGTCGAGAATTCGCATAACCACAGCTTCACCAAACAGGGTAGGCAGCACACTCACGCGTAAGTCGACCGGATTGCCTCCCACGTTCAATTCGATACGACCGTCCTGCGGCAATCGTCTTTCGGCGATATCCAGGTCTGCCATAATTTTGACACGCGAAACGATGGCGTTCGCCAGGTGGCGTGGAGGGGGCACCATTTCGTAGAGCACGCCATCGGCGCGCACACGAATTTTGAATTCATCTTCAAATGGCTCGAGGTGGATGTCACTTGCCTGATCCTTGATGGCCAGCAGCATCACCATATTCAGCAGTTTTCGAATCGGGGCAGCGTCGGCCACTTCCTCGGACGAAGAAAGGTCATAAACGTTCTTACTGGTATCTGTGCCGAGTTCGTCTTCAATGGCGCCGATCACATCTTCGATGCTGTCTTGACGCTCGGAGTAGTGACGCGTGATTGCTTCTTCTACATCTTTCAGGTTCGAAACAGCGCCTCTGACATCGTACCCCAGAAAGTTTCTAAGGTCATCCAGTGCTGCTACGTTTTGTGGGTCCGCCATGGCGACGGTCAGCACATCGTCTTTCAATGAAACCGGCATGATTTTGTAAATCGATGCCATCGTCTCGGGGACGAGTTCCAGAACTTTCGCCGGAATATTGGTTTCACCCAGTTCAACAACGGGCATGCCCCACTGTTCAGCCAGTGCTTGTGTCACTTGCTCTTCGGTGACCAGTCCCATTCGGATAGCAACCTGACCGATGACTTCACCGGGGCTCTGCTTCTGTTCTTCCAGAATATCCCACAACTGATCTTCCGAGATATAACCCAGATCGACCATGATTTGACCAAGGCGTCTTGTTGCCATGAATGCCTACCTTTGACTAACTCTAAATTTCATTCTGAAATGAACGACCTGACTTTTTCAATTCCCTGAATTTCTGCTCCTGCTATTAAAAACCCGAATGTGGGTTAGTCTTCATAATCGTCATCATCACCATCTTCATCGCCTTCAAGCAACCCTTTTTTCGCCATGGCGATTTTGGCTTTCAGTTCGCCGGGATTGTTCGAACGCATAACGACATCTTTTTCCTCACACAGTCCGTCGCGCCAGAGGTTGTACAACGCATCATCCAACAACTGCATGCCATACTTTCGTCCGGTCTGAATACTGGAGTTAATACGGTAGGTCTTGGCCTCACGAATCAGGTTCGCGATTGCGGGTGTGACAACGAGCATCTCATAGGCGGCCACCAGCCCTTTTGGTTTTTTCGGCAACAGCGCCTGGCTGAGAATGCCGATGATGGAGGCCGATAACTGAGTTCGAATCTGGTCCTGCTGACTGGTGGGAAACACGTCGATAATTCGGTCTACTGTTCCCTGTGCTCCTGTCGTATGCAGGGTTCCAAAGACAATGTGCCCGGTTTCTGCAGCGGTAATGGCGGCCGAAATCGTCTCAAGGTCTCGCATTTCCCCCACCAGAATCACATCGGGGTCCTGTCGCAGTGCACGTCTTAGTGCTTCAGGAAACGAGGGAACGTCGACGCCAATTTCACGCTGGTTAATCGTCGATTTTTTGTGCTCATGATAATACTCAATCGGATCTTCCATGGTGATAATATGGTGATCCATCGTATCATTCATATGATTGATCATGCTGGCCAGGCTGGTGGTTTTACCACTCCCGGTCGGGCCCGTCACGAGAAACAATCCTCGAGGGCGTTCGAGCAGATCTGAAATGACCGCTGGCAGCCCCAATTGTTCAAACGTCAGAAATTCGTTCGGAATTCGACGCAAGACCATGCCGATATGACCACGTTGTTTGAACACGGACACGCGGAATCGCGCTTTATCGCCGAAGGCAAATCCAAAGTCCGTTCCCCCTACTTCCTGCAGTTCCTGCTGATTTCGCTCAGGAGTAATACTTTTCATCAAAGCGACTGTATCGTCGGGCTCCAGGCTTTTTGTTTCCAGGCGGACCATATGCCCTCCCATCCGAACAACCGGCGGCTGGCCTGTGGTGATGTGTAAGTCGCTCACCTTTTCTTTAACGACCGTCTCCAGCAATTTGTCAATCTGAACCGTTGCCATCCAAAGTACTTTCTGAAAACTCTTTGACTGAAAAGTGAGCGATCACCGGTAATGAGGCACGTCACAAACGTGCTGATCGTTGTTCGATTTGAGTTACCCCTCTTCCAGAACGATCATTTGCTTGTACATTTTTTCCGTGAATAACCGAGTGAAACAAGAACCAAAGTGAAACGATCAATGAATCAAACAATGTAAGATAAGATGATTTAGAAGTGTAATAATGAAATTTCATGGCAAATATGACGTGTGATAAAGCAATTATTCAGTAATCCACACTAAAACTCAACAAAAGCCCTGAAATAGATCAAACACTTCGCATATAAGGCATGGGGCCAATGCGACGCGAAACCAAGCCATTCTGCCTCTCTGAGCGGCTCAAATAGAGCGAGTTTTTGTGCCCCGAATCCTTTCCTAATGACCTTCTAGTCCTTTCGCTAATTTCATTGCTTCAGAGATAGTTGTAATTCCCTCGAGTGCTTTATCAGCGGCATCTTCTGCCAACGATTTCATACCGAACAAACGTGCCTGTCTTCTGATGTTTTGAGCGGCTTCGCTGCGAAAAGTCATTTCACGTATAGCCGAATTCATCATCATCAGCTCAAACACCGCTTTGCGTCCCTTGTAACCGGTGTGTGAACATGTGTTGCATCCCTTGCCTCGATTATGGATCGCGGTTTCGAGTTGGCTGGGCGTAAATCCCAGGTACTCCAGCTCTCCAGGATCAGGCTCATAAGTCTCGACACATTTCCCGCAAACAACACGCACCAGGCGCTGTGCCATCACGGCCATAACGCTGGATGCGACGAGGAACGGTTGTACCCCCATGTCGATTAAGCGTGTAATAGATCCGGGCGCATCGTTCGTGTGTAGCGTACTGAATACCAAGTGTCCTGTCAAAGATGCTTGAATTGCCATCTCAGCAGTTTCCTTATCACGAATTTCTCCCACGAGAATAATATTGGGTGCCTGACGCAACATGGCACGAATAATTCGAGAGAAATCCAACCCAATATTATGCCTCACTTCGACCTGATTGATGCCGGGCAGGTAGTATTCGACCGGATCTTCAGCGGTAATAATTTTTCGATCCGGACGATTCAGCTCACCCAGAGCACTGTACAAAGTGGTAGTCTTACCACTTCCCGTTGGACCTGTCACGAGAAAAATCCCATTCGGTCTGCGGATAATTGTTTGAAATCGCCGATAGTTTTCTTCGGAGAAACCGAGGTTCCGAATTCCCACTTTGATGTTATCTCGGTCCAGAATACGCATGACGACCGCCTGGCCGTGGTTGGTGGGGAGAATACTCACCCGCAGGTCAAAATCTTTCCCGGCAAACGTCGTCTTGATTCGACCATCCTGGGGGCGGCGTTTTTCGGCGATATCCATGGAAGCCATGATCTTAAAACGTGAAACCAACGCCATTAATAAACGTCGAGGTGGGCTGTCGCGTTCCACTAACGAGCCGTCAATTCGATACCGGATCCGAATTCGGTCTTCAAACGGTTCGACGTGGATATCACTGGCCCGCATATTTACAGCTTCACTGATAATCAGGTTGGCGAGTCGGATTACCGGAGCGCTCTCGTCTTCGTCAGCAACAGAACTTGTTGTTGCCAATTCTGTCGCTGTAATGTCCATCTGTGTTTCGGTGAACTCTTTCAGCATCGTGTCGACCGACTCGGTTTCACTTTGACCGTAATGCCGATTAATAGCCGCCTGAATCGATTCAATGGGTGCCATAACTACATCGAGATCACGATTAATAATAAACCGCAGCTTGTCCAAAACCTCATATTTCATAGGGTCATGCAGTGCAATCTGCAGGGAGTCCCCTTTCATCCCGACAGGAATGACTGTATTTTCCCGTGCCATGGATTCCGGAACCAGCTCAATCACAGTTTGTGGGATCTCGATCGAATCGAGCTCAATGAACTCATATCCATACATTGAGGCCTGTGCCTGTGCGATGACTTCGGCTCCGACATAACCCAGTTTGACCAGTGCTTCACCGGGGGAAATTCCCATGGAACTGGCCAGACTTGAGGCTTCATCCAACTGGGCTGGGCCCAGAAACCCATCATCTACTAACTGTTGCATCCAATCGTCAGCCATTCAATTTCTCCACGGAATAGAATCAGTTTTCACCTGCAAGTATCCTTTTTTCCCATATCAAAGGTGGGGAATCAATACTCCGGTTCAATCTGGTTTATGAAAAATATATGAACTGCAGGCTGTTTTCTGCCTGTCAGTCAGCTCATCCTGCTTGTGAAATTACTCGTCAACGCCAACTCAACTGAGTTGGCTGCTCTCTGATATTCCAATGATCCATTGGGGAAGCAGACTGAAGATGTGTCGTACAAGAATTGCCTATTTTAATTTTGAGGTAGATCTGGCAGAGTGTCAAGGATGTAAATCGCTATACAAAAAATACTTGTGATAGTTTTCTGATTACACCTTTAAAGCAGGATCTCTGATGCGATGCCCGTTGGCTCTGAATTTTCACCCTGTAAAAGAATCCGCCAATTCCTGCATCGCGGCTATGGTTGCCTCAATTTCTGCCATGGTTGTAAAAGGCCCGGGGCTGAATCGTAACGTTCCCCCTGAATTCAGTGATTGAATCGCGCGATGAATGCGTGGGGCACAGTGTAAGCCGGCTCGGGTCTGAATGCCAAAGTTTTCATCAAGAATTGAAGCCAGGACCTGAGGTTCCACTGTCTGAGAGATCAGACTGACGACTCCCACACGGTCCTCGACCTGTTTGGGGCCAGATAAATCAAATCCAGGTAGTGACTGCAAACCTTCGATCAGCCGTGCGGTTAATGCTTGTTCATGTTCACGAATGGCAGAAATACCACGTTCCTGCAGGTATTCCAGCGAAGCGCTCAATCCAACCAGGCCCGGGGCATTATGATTGCCCGACTCAAACTTGTCCGGCAGAGTTTGAGGCTGTGTCTCTTCTTCACTAAGGGTTCCGGTTCCTCCCTGTCTGAAACTGTCTACCTGATCGACAAGTTCAGAGCGAATATAGATCAAGCCTGTACCTAGAGGTCCGAGTAAGCCTTTGTGCCCGGGACAGGCCAGAAAATCGACGGGCATTTGAGAGACATTGAATGGCAGATGACCGACTGTTTGCGCTGCATCAACAAGAAATAAGACACCGGCGTTTCGGGCGATCTCGCCGACGTCATTGACCGGTTGAATACTGCCTGTGACGTTAGATGCATGATTGAGGATGATCAACCGGGTGTTGTCTCGTATCACTTCACGAAATGCGGCCGCGTCCACCACGCCAGATTGGTCTGCGGGAATGAACGTCGTTTCCAGCCCCCAGCGTTCCTTTAGTGTCTGCAGTGGTCTGAGGACCGAATTGTGTTCTACATCGGAGGTTACGACATGATCGCCGGGTTTCAGTACGCCATGAATCATCGTATTCAGGCTGTCCGTCCCATTAAAGGTAAAGGCGACTTCTTCCGGTCGTGCTGCCCCTAAGACCTCCGCTGCCCGCTTACGACACCGATCAATGGATGCCTGCAGCCCAATGGATTTTCGATACGCACCACGGCCGATGGGCGCGCCCACCTGACGGTTATATTGATCGACGGCGGCATAAACGGACTCGGGCTTCGGAAAACTGGTGGCCGCGTTATCCAGATAAATCAATGGCTGCTCATTCATTTAAAACTAACCAGACTCGAAGTGTGTCAGATGTCAGCCGCCGATGGAGTACATCGGGCGATCCGGCTGAATGAAACGTGCGGTATTGATTTCGTGTCCCTCTTTTTTGGCGGCGATGCTGCTCTGTACCGCTTCCAGTATCTGCTGGTCGGGGGCATTTTTCTGGAACAGTTCGCGAATATCTGTTTCTTCCAAGCTGAATAAACAGTTGCGAAGTTTACCGTCGGCGGTCAAGCGAAATCGATTGCAGCTCATACAGAACGGAGCGCTGATTGAGGCGATGAATCCAATTCGACCGACGCCGTCTTCGAAGACAAAATTCGATGCGGGCGCACTCTTGTCATGCTGTTCCACTGGAACCAGTGGCATGATCCCCCGCGAGAGAATTTCCTGGATCTCGTGGGCAAACAACACTTTTTCACGTTCCCATTGATTGTCTGCATCGAGGGGCATGAATTCAATAAACCGAATTTCGGCACCCGTTTCACGTGCCAGTTGTCCAAAGGGAATGATTTCCTCTTCCGTCATATTGCGAATGGAAACGGCATTAATCTTCACCGGGTTAAAGCCGGCTGCATGGGCCGATTTAATCCCTTCGCGCACTTTTGCATACTCATCGCGGCGGGTGATCTCTTTAAATTTTTCCGCGTTCAATGCATCGAGACTGATATTAATCCGCCTCAAGCCGGCATCGTATAACTGTTGTGCGTATTGCGGCAGCAGGATCCCATTGGTGGTGATGCCGATGTCCTGGATGCCGGGGATTTCGGCCAGCATCTTTACCAACGCGGGAACATCTTTTCTGACCAGAGGCTCGCCGCCGGTCAAGCGGATTTTATTGACGCCCAGGGGGGCAACCAGACGGACAAAGCGGACGATTTCCTCGAATGACATGATCTTGCTGCGATGCACAAATTGCACGTCTTCCGAAGGCATGCAGTAAAAGCAGCGAATGTTACAACGATCGGTAACGCTGATTCTCAGATTATTATGCACGCGCCCGAATGAATCGATTAGCTGATTCTGGTTTTCCATTAAAGCCTCACAGTAAACGCAGTCTTGATGTCTTTCCGCCTGAACGACTTCTCGCTTGCTTTTGTTTTATTATAGACAGTACGCCGAACTAAACCGGCATTTATTTTGCTTCGATTTCCGGATGTTCCCACTCGGTTGTTCCATCGGACCAATTTTCTTTTTTCCAGATGGGGACAATTTCTTTCAAACGATCAATCAGAAATCGCCCTGCTTCAAATGCTTCATTTCGATGTGGCGAACTGACGGCGATCGCGACACTGATTTCCCCCAGTCCCAGGTGTCCGATGCGGTGCTCAATCGCCACGACTTGAATGGCCCATTGGTCACGCGCTTCGGTAATCAATTGCCGCATCATCTGTTGCGCCATTTCTGGATAAACTTCGTAGTCTAGGGCAATCGTCTGACGACCAGAGGTCATTTCACGAACCGTTCCCATAAACAGGACCACGGCGCCACATTGGTTAGAGCGAACCCGCTCGGTCAACGCCGTGTAGTCAATGGGTTGTTCTGTTATGGAAATATAGTCTGGCTTCATCGTTCGAAATCGATTTGTTGACTGATCTGAAAAATATGGTTTTAGCCGCCGCTCACTGGGGGGAAGCAGGCGACCTCCTGTTGTGTATTCAGGGACTGGTCTTCCCCTGCGTAGGCATTATCAACGGCAATTAACAATTGACTGCTTAACGGTTGTAACTGAGGAAACTGTTTTGCCATCGCCAGCCGTAATTGTGCGACCGTCGCCTGCTCTTCAACGGAAACTGAGATCAGTTCGCTCTCTGCCAGTTCCCTGGCGCGGGCGAATAATTTGATCTGAATCTGTTGAACTGTCATGAGACTACCAGTTTTTTCTTTTGGGGCTGCAACGACCGCTCAAGTTCCGGCATGATTCCGTAGGAAAGTGCCAGTAGCTTGATTGGATGAACGGTCGGAATCCGGGTTTCCTGCTCCATCTGCATTTTGCAACTGCTGCACTCCGTTGCCCCCGCACGCACGCGTGTGGTTTTCATATGATCAATCAGCTCCCGACCGATCTGCTTCGAGGTTTCAAAGGTCTCCCTGGCAAGTCCGTACGTTCCGGCCATGCCTGAACAACCTTTTTCAATTGTATTCACCCGCAGCTCAGGAATCAAAGCGAGAAGCTCCTTTAGTGCAGAACGGGACGATAAAGCCTTGATATGACAGGGTGTATGGTAGTCCAACTCCAGATCCAGGGGCACAAGATCAGTGCGCAATTTTTGGGATTCGTGCAACTGCAACAGGAATTCACCTGCCTCTCTGACCTGCGATGAAACGACTTCACTGTCTTCTCCCTGTACCAGCATCGGATATTCCTGCTTGAGACAGATGGCAGCGGCTGGCTCAAGACAGATGATCTGATGTCCCTCTCTGGCAAATTCGCTGAGAATCTTCAGGTTCTCTTCTGCGACACTCCGCGCTGCGATCAAGTCGCCGGCAGAAACCATCGCCATACCAGACGCCAGTTGATTCGGGGGAACATAAACGGGAATCTGATTGTGCTGCAAAATGGCCAGAAGCGCATGTGCTAATTCCGGATCGTGATAATTGGCGTAATAGTCTACGAAAACAATGACAAGATTCGGATCGCTGCCCGGTCGTGGCCGTTTCGTGAGCTTTCGGGGAACCGAACGTAAAAAGGAACGCCGTGAAAACAGCGGCAGCTTTCGACTGCGATGGATGCCCATCATTTTTTCCATGACCCAGCGTGCCGTGGAGTTATTAATCGCCCAGTTGGCTGCCATGGAGAGTGTACTCCCGAAGGCACCGAACGAATGGGCGCGGGATAAGATCCAGTCGGTATGGCCCAGCCCGTTGGCTGAGACATACGCGGCTTTGGCCTCAATCGCCATCTGGGGGATGTTGACCGTCGAGGGACAGTCCAGCTGGCATTGTTTGCAGTTGAAGCAGGTGTCGGCCAGTTTTTTTGTTTCTACGGAGGAAAGTTCGTTGGGATGAATGGCACCGGAAAGCAGGCCGCGAAACAGATTCGCTTTCGCGCGGGGGCTCGCCTCTTCGTTCGGTTCAATCCGAAACACGGGACACATCCGCGAACCGGCATCTTGCCGGCGACAGGAGCCACAGCCATTACAGCGGGCGGCTTCGGTTTGCAGTTCCTGAGGTGTCCAGTTTAGTTGCAGATCAATCAGTTCCGGAAATTTTTCGGGAACCGGCCTGAGATTTCGAATGGTGACGTGGGGGTCGTCATTAATGATCTTGCCGGGATTCAGCAGATTATGTGGATCGAAGATATCTTTAACCTGGCGAAAGACGCGATACAAATCACCGTACTGCGAGCGAATAAACGCGGTTCGAGCCAGGCCGTCCCCGTGCTCTCCGCTGATCGTACCATTCACGGAGAATACCATTTGATATAAATCGCGGGCGATACTCTCCAGAATCGGTGCGTTTTGCTCCGTCAACGCCGGTAAAAAAGGTCTCAAGTGCATTTGCCCTGATGCGGCGTGCGCGTAAAGCGTGGCTGTGACCTGATGCCGCTGAAAGACTTTCTGCGCTTTCTGCGAAAATTCGTACAAGGACTCCGGTGGGATGGCAATATCTTCCACGAACGGTTGCGGCCGTGAATCACCGGGTAAGCGGCTCAAGGAAGGTACCACTTTTTGTGGAAGCGACCAGAGAAAGTCGACCTCATCTGCCTGATGCGTTTCCATCGCGACCACCACACGGGAGTTGATATTCTTCACCGCCAGGGTGACGTTGTGCAATCGTTTTTGCACCTGGGAATCGCTGAAGCCGACCTGCTCCACCAGGAGTGCTGCTTCTGCCGCTGTTGAGATGAGTGAGGCAAAACGGGGGTCAGCTTCTCTTGCTAAAGACAACAGCCGACGATCGAGCAAATCACAGGCGGAAGGCTGTTCATGAATAATCGTCTGCACCGCTTTAATCGCGGACGCTAGATCCCCAAACAACAACAGCACCACGCCACGGTGGGCAGGTAAGGGAGAGACGTGCAGGACGGCTGAAGAAAACATGGCGAGTGTCCCTTCAGAACCGACCAGTAATCGTGCCAGATTCAGATGGTGTCGCGTCTTAATGCCTTTCAAAAAGTACCCGCTGCAATTCGGAATGCGGGACTGTTGCTTTTCCTGAATCAACTGCTCGTGATCGGAGAGCAGTTTGGAAAGCTTGCTGAGTACCGTTCGTTTCACCTGATCGCCGCGTGTATCGGGAGATTGCTCGCCTAAGAGAGACGTTGTGGGACCAGTGGGCAAAGGTTGACTGAGAATCGACAGACTTTCGTTACCCACCTCGAAGCAGGTCCCATCTGCCATCACAATCTCAAGCTGATTCACATGATCGCGAGTCGATCCGACACGAATGGCGCGTGAGCCAGCCGCATCAATGGCGAGCATGCTGCCGAGCGTGGTGACTTCAGTATTGGAAGGATCCGGCGGAAAATATAAGCCGCGTGATTTCAAATAACGATTGAGCCGGGCATGGACCACTCCAGGTTGAACCCGTACCTGATTGTCTTCCAGTAACTCGAAGTTGGTCAGATACCGCGAACAATCGACAACGATTCCACTTCCGATGGCATCGCCTACCAGCCCGGTGCCCGCGCCCCGAGGGATGAGTGGCACGTTCATTTCCGTCGCGTACCGGGCGATTGTGATCAAATCGTTCCGTTCGCGGGGATAAGCGACGCATAAGGGGGGCACCTGATACAGGCTGGCATCGCTGGCATAAATCGACAACGCCACCGGATCGCATCGCACATCACCTGCAATCAGGCTCGAAAGATCTTCTGCAATTCGTTGCTGTTGTCGGTCCAAAGTTACTGGCTCTCAGGCTGAAATGCGTGCACGCGATTTTGTGAGGCTTGGGTTCATCGCTATTGTACGCGATTGAAGTGCATAGTTTGAACAGTCAATCCATTGAAACAGACTTCTGAGGCGTAATTCAGGAACTTCTATGAAAGAACCCGTATAATTCGAGCATTCCCTAAGCTTGCTGAAAACTACCTGTTCAAAGTGATTTCACCAGACCGACGGTCAGATTATTGCTGGCCTGCCGCTTTGTTTACGAACCTGGATGTATCGCGTGACTGTTTCGATAACCATTCGCAGGCGGGTTCCGGTAAACCTTCATGGCCTCCTTCGAAGATGGTTACCCGTGCTTGACCTGAGTTTCGTCTTAAATGGATGTCACGATCATAGGTTTCATCAATCTCTTGATCTGTGGAATGAGGCGTTTTCAATTTGCCATGATCCCACAACTGCTGCATTTCTGCTTTTGAAATGGGAGTGGTCTGGTTCTTTTCTGCCAGTGCGTTGAAGGCGCGTAACGTATGGGCGAATGGGACCGAACCGGTTTTTCCATCTGTCACGCCGGCATTGAGGTCGAGCGGCAGATCGGTCGCGTTCGCGATCCAAAACAGAGGAGAGCGATCGCGGTATTCGGCATCCACTTGGGAAGAGACGCCGGGCTTTTCTGTCAGAGATTTGAGAATCATGCGTGCGTAATTCTGCGGTTTGCCATCCTTCACATGGAAATGGTACCAGGCTGCCAGATCGCTAATGCCGACCCAGGCTGATGCTGCCGAAAAACGATCCGGATGATGTCCGGCCATTAGCATCGTCATGTGTCCGCCACCGGATGACCCTGCCAGATAAATGCGGCTTGGATCGACGTTATAATGTTTTATTACATAGTCAATGGCATCCAGAATATCCTGACGGGCCAATTGGGAACCACAGGCTTCCGGCTGTTGATTCACTCCGCGGAAATTCGGGTGTAGATAAATCCAACCCCGTTTTTGTGCTTCTTTCAGCCACTTGGCGTTGTTTTGTTTATAGTTTCCGCTCCAGGAATGCAAGAAGATCAATAGTGGAGTCGGAGTTGTCTTCGCTGCTTCGGGTGCCCAGACCAGAGAGGGCTGCAGACTTTGATCCAGCGAACTTTTGACTTTGATGGGTATCAGAGGAGTCTGTTTTGCCTGTGGTTGTTTTGTTTCTTTCGCTTTTTCGGCGGCGATCAGATTTCCCTGACCGACGCAACACAGGTTCAGAACCAAAACACTCCAAACGCATTTCTTCCACATAAATTCAGACTCCTCAGGTTGTTGATGCATCGCGGTGACTATTTTTCTTCTTCTGTTTCAGAGTTCTGATTGGCATATTCAATTCTGCCCCAGAGGTTTCCGCCTACTTTACCATGCTGCCAGGTTCCGGCATAGCGACCTTCAAAAAACATCACGCGCGAGGTAAACGCATTTCCCAAGCCGGGAATCGTCAAGTTGGTCAGAGAAATCACGGGGGTATCACCGGCCCAGAATACGTTCAAAGGCATCGGTACGTTAACATCATTCTTGCCGTACTTAATACGAGCGGTAATCAGCCATTGATCGCCATTCAGTTTTTTGGCGGATGCGATTTCATACCGTTCTTCGCGAGGCGGTTTGCCATTGGTCTTTCCGTCTACGGTAAAGTGTCCTACCAGCGTTGCACCGCTCATCTGCGTTTCAAATTTCTTTTCGAGCATTTCTCGCTGTTTCGCTGCGTCATCCTGCTGGGCCGCATCAGCGGCTCCCAGAGATAGAAATAGAACACAGACCGCCATTGTACTTTTCATTAGAAAACTCATCTTTTATGCCTCATGAATTGGTTGTGAATTTTCAGAGCGAACGGAATTCGCTACGATACCATCATCCTACACTATTTCAGTTTACAGGTGAATCATACGGTAAAATAATGACAAAATCCGATCATCCCTCTCAGCCTGCTGACTCACACCTTGATTCCCCGCCTGAATCGGGGACTCCACCCGATTATAGCATCTTAACTCCTGCATTTAAAAAGCTTTGCGATGTCATTGCCCGCCTGCGTTCGCCCGAGGGTTGCCCCTGGGATCGGGAACAGACACTGGAATCGATCAAGCCGTATACTCTGGAAGAGACGTACGAGCTGCTGGAAGCCATCGATTCCGGCGATGATCAACATATTATCGAAGAATTGGGTGATTTACTGCTGCAGATTGTGCTCGATTCTCAAATCGCCGCCGACGAAGGTCGCTTCGATTTAACGCATGTTGTCGATCGCCTGACACAAAAAATGATTGATCGGCATCCGCATGTTTTTGGAGACGTCAACGCAGAGACTCCCGCTGAGGTGCGCAAGAACTGGGATCAGATCAAGGAGCAGGAAAAGCAGCGACACTCCATATTTGATGGCCTGCCTGCAGCGTTGCCAGCCTTGGCCCGTGCAGCACGCGTGGCTGAGAAAGCGGCGAAAGTGGGGTATGACTTTCCGCATCGCGATATGCTGTTTGATAAATTGCGCGAAGAGATTCAGGAACTGGCAGACGAAATTTATCCCGAAGGCAAGATCCCCGATATGCCGGCAACGGTGGAAGCGGACGTCATTGCCGATACGGAACTCGACGATCCGGCACTGCGATTACGCGTTGAAGGAGAACTGGGTGACATTTTGTTTGTCGTCGCGAACATTGCCCGGCGTTGGCAAATCAATCCGGAAGAAGCATTGCGAAAAAGTAATCGCAAGTTTCAACAACGGGTCGAGAAGATCGAACAGAAGTTGGAGCAGGACGGTCGCTCGATCCAGGCGGCTTCCTTGCAGGAAATGGAAGAGATCTATCAGTCCGTCAAAGAGCAGGAAAGACAGAGTTCTTAGTGCCAATTCGACTGACGTTAAAACGGCAAATCGGTGCCCAGATCTTCTTCGAGTGCGAGTTCATAAACTGTGACAGCCATTGCCACATCTTCCACTGCCAGACCGACTGATTTGAATAAGGTGACCTGATCATCGGTGGCGCGGCCTGTTTGACGTTCGGCTACGATCTCACACAGGTTATGCATCAGTCGCCAGTCCGTGATGCCTTCTTCGACGGGTTGGATGAAATCTCCGGATTCAATTTTACATTGGTCGATATCATCACAGACAATCACATCGGCGCGTTTGATGGTGGTGCGGTCAATTTCACGTCGCGAACGGTGATTCGATCCGACCACGTTCAGATGGGTTCCCTCATCAAGCACGCGTCCGTCAAACAGCGGGGCTTTACTCGTGGTCGCGCAGATCACTATGTCTTTTTCAGCCGCAGTTTCATCGGGAGAATGTGAGGCTGAGACTTCGACATCACAGAGTTCCGTCATCTCCTCGGCGAAGCGGCTGCACTTCTCAAAATCGCGCGAATAGACAGAGACAAATTCGATTTTCCGCGTCAGGCAGACCGCCTGTAATTGCGTGCGTGCCTGCAGACCGGCTCCGAACAGTCCCACGACTTTGGAATCGGGCCGGGCCATGTATTCTGTCGCAACGCCGCTGGCAGCTCCCGTGCGCAGTTGGCCAAGGAAATCGCCTTCGATTAACGCGCGCATTTCGCCGCTTTCCTGATCGTAGATCGCGACATGAAACTGGCCGCCGTTTTTAGTCGTTGTGTAAGCCTTCCATCCAACATAGCGCAAATATTCATTGGCGGCTGACATTGTATGCAGCATGATTCCCGGTCCCCGTACACGCTGTCGTGGTACGTTGGTGGCGTGACCGGCGGCAAGTTCCTTGAAGACTTTATGCGTGATGAGGATCGATTTTTCCAAATCCATCACAGAACGAACATCATCCTCAGTAATATATAACGCCGCCATGAACGGTTACCCTTTTCCTCAATGAATCAGGACTGCTGACAAACAAAGAATACAGACTCGAATCGAATATCAAATGATGTTTCGATGATTTGCTTACACGCTAACGAGAAATCAGTTGATATACAATACCAGTATCAATCTGATAATAACCGACGGCTAAAGCGACGTGCGCAGCGACCGTGTTGGACTCTTCGACGTGCCATTCCAGCTTTGTGATTAACTCATCCTGCAGACGGCGAGCGATTTCCAGTAAGAGTGATTGCCCGTAACCTTTGGAACGTTCGTCTTCTTTTACGAAGACATCTGTCAGTCCGATCACTCGTTCTTCCCATTTCGGAATATATAAGTCCAGGCCAATGACAGTCGCAGAGGCAACAGCGCCATCGCCGGTTTTGGGGACGAGTTCAAAATGTAATGTTTCCAGCCTTCCCAGCCGTGTCAGCCACCACCAGTTAGGTGCCTGGTAATCATCGGAAATCATCAGCTGCATTTTGCGTCGAATATTGACTAGATGAAATTTGATCGGTGGTTTCGGGCCGAGCAGATCACGTTGGTAAATTCGAATCGACTTGATTGCATCATAGCCGATCGATTCAAAAAACGGAGCGGCCAGTGGGTCAGACAACAGGAAGCCGGAAGGGCGAGTCCCTCCATACAGACCGACCAGATAGGGGGAGAGCAGCCCCGATGGGCCAGCGGTTATATTCACGGCACCTTTGGATTTGAGGTAATCTTCAGCCTTCAAAACCAGGTCACGACCGATGCCACGTCTGCGAAATTTGGGATGAACAATAACGGTGCAGATGACGCCTTGAGAATAGTCAAGCGCTGATTCTTCTTTGTTCGGGCCGAATCCTGCCAGCACAAACCCAACGGGTTCTCCGTCTTCGACCGCAACAATCAGCCCATTGGAATCAAAATAGGGTTGTGAGAAGATCAGAACTTCGAAGGCATCGATGCTGAGACATTCCGCGGCTCCTCTTCCCAGTCCTGCAGCATGCCATAAGCTCAGCAAATGCGGTGGGTCAGTATTATGAAACGCACGAAACTCAGTCACAAAGTTCTCTCACAAAATGTGAATGGGACTTAGAATCTGTTTTTTAAAAGCAACAATAAAGAAAGCCCCCTTATTATCGAAAGGGGGCTTTTCGTTTTGTTACTTGACTTTTTTGACAGCATCAACGATGGCAGCTGCAGTCAGACCGTATTTGTCCAGCAACCCTTGAGGATCGCCACTTTCTGCAAAACAGTCGCCAACATTGACATAGGCCATTGGAACAGGCGTTGCTTGAGAAACTACCATAGACACAGCAGATCCCAATCCACCATGAGCCAGGTGCTCTTCTGCAACAACAATCGCACTGGTTTCGCGGGCTGCTTTCTGAATCGCTTCAACGTCAATTGGTTTGATGGTGTGCATATCAATTACACGTGCGCTGATGCCTTCTTTTGCCAATACTGTGGCAGCATCAATGGCACCGGCGACCATCAGGCCATTTGCAATAATGGTCACATCGTCGCCTTCACGTACGGTGTTGGCTTTTCCAATTTCGAAGGTATCGTCTTCGGTATAGATCTCAGCCACGTTTGGTCGGCCCAGTCTCAGATAAACGGGGCCTTCATATTCAATCATGGCGGCGGTTGCTGCTTTGGTTGAGACAGCATCGGCGGTGACGATCACAACCATACCTGGCAGACTGCAGGCCAGGGAGACGTCTTCGATTCCCATCTGTGAAGGACCATCTTCGCCGATCGAAATCCCAGCGTGCGTACCAACGAGCTTTACATTCATGCCCGGAAACGCAATCGACATTCTGATTTGATCATAAGCGTTGCACAACAAAAATGCGGCAAAGCTGGCAACGACAGGGATATGGCCGGTTGAGGCCAGACCGCCAGCGACGCTGACCATGTTACTTTCCGCGATTCCTACGTTGAAACCACGTTCGGGATGGTCTTTTGCAAAGACTTCCGTACGTGTCGAGTTTCCGACGTCACCATCAACGGTCACAATTTGGGGGTATTTGTTCCCCAGTTCTTTTAATGCATCACCAAACGCATCGCGTGTGGCTTGCCCGACTTTCAATCCACTAATTTCGCCTAAATACATAATGATATGTCTCTTTTGTCTGTGTGTTGACTTTAGATATTGATTTGACTCAAGCTGTCTCAGGTCTTCTCAGTTCGGAACAGACTCCGTTCACTGAGAATCAGAAGCAGGTTCTAAGTGAGTAACGCCAGCGCTTTTTCTGCCAACTCTGGCGAAAGCGGTTTACCGTGGTAGTTTGTGTCTCCGGCTGCTTCCAGCAGGGGTAGAATCCCAAACCCTTTTTGGGTCTTCGAAATAATTGCTTTGGGACGGTCCGTTACCTTGGCTGCGATTTCCAGCGCTTCGACGACCGATTCCTGGCAGTTGCCTTCAATCGTCTGAGTGTGCCAGCCAAAAGCCGCGATTTTTTCTTCGAAGGAACCCAGGTCGAGTACTTCTGAAGTGGATCCGGTTTGCTGATAGCCATTCTGGTCGATGATGGCAGTCAGGTTGCCTAATTTGTATTTTTCAGCGGTCGCGAGTGCTTCCCAAACCTGGCCTTCACCCATTTCGCCATCGCCAATCACGACGAAGACATTGGAGCCGTTTTTGTTCAAGCGTGCGCCGAGAGCCTGGCCGATTCCCAAAGAAAGCCCCTGTCCCAGCGAGCCGGTGGAGGCTTCAATTCCGGGAAGACGTTTCATGTTCGGGTGACCTTCAAACGGGCTCCCCAGTTTGCGAAGTGACATCACGTCATCAGTTGAGAAATAACCTGCCTCTGCCATCGCAGCATACAGCACAGGCACGGCGTGGCCTTTGCTCAAAATGAAACGATCACGGGCGTCCCAGGTCGGGTTTTGGGAATCATATTTCATGAATCCACCAAACCAGAGTGCGTTCACCACTTCTACAGCAGACAAGCTGCTGCTGGGGTGTCCGCTGCCAGCTTCGGTTGTCATACGGATGATCAGACGGCGAAGGACTTTTCCTTTTTCCTTCAACTCTTCCATTGATAAGGCGTTTGCTTGAGCAGCCACTTTGTTTCCTTCAATTTCTTCTAAACAAACAAATAAAGTTGTCACGCTCTTTACGACATTCCATCAGTAAGCTTTTACTTGTTGAATTCAACATGACTGATAGAAGGGTGCGACCTGATGAGGTACGCATTGATTCGAGCAGTGACAGCATATCCGGCGCCACCAGGCGCAACTTAAGCGCGTCAATTTCTAAGCGTATGCTAACGAGCAAACCTTCCAGCGACAACCATCCGGGCAATAGAAACCATTGTGTCGCAGGGGAAAAACTCCTTTCCTCACTACTATTTTCACTAAATTCACAGATCTCTCAAAAAAGTTTCATACCAGGCTGGCTTGTTTTCCGTTTCTCCCAAAATACACAACTGTTTACTGAAAGAGTCTTTAAAGCCCATTCTGCTTGAGCAATAATGGGGAATTGCGTTTCATAAAGTACTTTATATATCTTTGACCTTACTGAGGCTCCCCAGTGATGGATGAAAGCCCATTTACCGATCAGGAATTACTGGCTTACCTGGATGAATCGTTGTCTGTTGAGCTGATGTCACAGATTGAAGCCACACTCAGGAACTCCAATCCCTTGCGGGTCCGTCTTGCCAGTCTGTCACTCCAGCGGAATGAAGGCGTGCATTCGGTGGGCGAAATCTGGCGACGTAATCGCCTGAGTTGCCCTTCGCGGAGCCAATTGGGAGGGTATTTACTCGAAACGCTGTCTCCCGACTATCTGAGTTATGTCGAGTTCCATCTGAGTCAGACCGGCTGCCGTTATTGTGCAGCTAACTTGGAAGACCTCAAAGCCGGCTTATCGAAAGCGACGAGGGAGACGGAACGTCGACGACAGAAATACTTTCAGTCTTCAGCCGGGTATCTGTCGGCGAAAGAGGAAGACTAACCAAAACCCTATTTCGACTCAGTCAAGTGGCTTGGGTTCAAAATCGGATTCGTTGACCCAGCCCGCTTTAGGCGCATTCCCTTTCTGATACCGCTGGTAAAAGTTGCGCGTGCGGGGATCTGAGTATTGATATCCCTCGAACACGGAGCCCTTGCCCAGAACGCGCGGGTCTTTTTGGGCAGTTAGCTCGGCATGCAGCTGTTCTTGCAGAGCATTCTTGATGGTCTGAAATTTCGGAATTGCTGCCAGATTCTTCATGCATTCCGGATCGTCTTGAATCGAATACAGCTCTTCCCCAGTTCGTTTGCCGAACGCCCACTGCCAGAACTGTTCCTGTTTTCCGTCGCGGCGGAGTTGCAGAATGGCCGTTTTTGTGGGACTGCCATCACAATTCAGATATCCCGTTTCCGGATTCCCGGCGGGCCAGCGCCCCGGTTCATCATTCTTCAGATACAACATGCCACCTTTGACAATTCCGCGGATCGGGTAACCCCAGTCAAACGGTCTGCCGATGTCGTGGCGTTCCTTACCGATGAGCACATGGTCGCGTTTCGGATTGACGATTCCCGATTTGTCTGATTGAAAAATGTCTGTCAGGCTGCGTCCCGCCGTGGGTTGCATGCCGGTCTGTTCCCACTTTAATCCAGCGGCTTCGATAAAGGTCGGCGCGAAATCGATGAAGCTGACATAATCATCGATCACTCGATGGCCGGTCTTGATACCCTGCTTCCACATAACAGCCAGCGGCAGGTGATTCGAGCGTTCGTACTCCTGTCCTTTCACGCGAGGAAAGGGCATGCCGTTGTCAGCGGTGACGACAATGATCGTATTGTCGAGTTGGTTTCGTTCTTCCAGAGATTTGAGCATCCGCACTAGATGCTGATCGAAATGTTCAATCTCATAAGCATAGTCGAGCATATCATTGCGAATCACTTCGTTATCAGGCCAATACGAGGGAACCTGGTCGATGTCGGTGAGCTTCTTGCCTGCCTTTTTGACGCCGGATCCATATTCATAACGGCGATGCGGTTCCAGTCCGCCATACCAGAAACACCAGGATTGATCCTGCGGACATGTTTCCAGAAACTGTTCAAAGTTGGCCGCGTAATCGATGGGAGAGATCCCACTGGCCGGCGGCTTCGCTTTTTGACTATTGAACGCGGGGCCTGCCAGATTACGGCGTTTGCCGTTGGCATCCATGGCGACTCCCGGAGCCCAGCCTTTGGCGGTCTTGCCGACAACATAACCGGCGTCTCCCAGCGCTTCGACATATGTTTTGAATTCGGGAGGAAAAAAGGCCATGTGATTACCGGCTTGTTTCAACTGCCAGGAATTACGGCCCGTCAGAATACAGGCTCGCGAAGGGGCACACTTGGCGTTCGGAGTATACGCGTTCGAGAATAAGAGCCCTTCCCGCGCGACCCGGTCGAAGCCGGGCGTCTTGACCCACGAGCAACCATAGGCGCCCATGTGGGGGAATGAAGCATCATCGGCGATGCAAAATAGAATATTGGGACGGCTTGTTTTTGCGGTTGTCGATTCTGCCTGTGTGACATTTATTGAAATCAACAACACAATGACTGCACACAATAGAAAAATAGAATGCTTCTTCATTTCAGCGCGTCCTCAGCAGAATCATCAAAGGCAAAACTCGGGCTGTCGCAGGTGCCAGGCAGCCAATTTAACACAGAACCTTATCTTAAGTCACGGAAGGTTCCGTCACAAGGAGTTTCGCTGAAACGGGGACAAGTCACTCCGTCACGCATCATGAATCCTGTTCAGTTTCGGCTGAATTCCAGAGAGAGCGCGCCGGCGTAAGGCTTGCGCTGTTGTTCACGGAATTTTGCTTTGAGAAAGCTTAGCAGCAGATCACTGCGCAGATCGACATCGTGTTCCTGTAAGATCAACTGAGATAGGACCGGTTCCAGATTGATCGTCCCTGCGAGAATATCGCATAGTTTGCCGAGCGTGATATCACGCTGCAGCATGTGATAATAAGTGGGATCGTCGGCCTGTTTCAGAAAGATGCTGGAGTACTGCTGCAGTAATTCGTACTGGCGGTGTTCACGCTGAATGACCGGCTGTTCTATATAGAAATCCGGTTTCAGTTCGAGAATCGCTTTCCGATACGGGCGATCTGTATTTTGCAGCGTGACTGATTTCGCGCGGCAGATGCCTTGTAAGAGGATTGAATAATCGCCTGACTCCAATTGGCAGGGCGCCACGATGGAGGCCAGGCAGACCGAGTTAATCTCAGGAGTCTTTCGTTTCGATCGGGGATCGCCGTCTGCTCGTTTCAGTGAAACAGCAATCAATGCGTCTGCCGCTAGTGCTTCCGCGATCAATTGACAGTCGGCGGCAGCTGTAATTCTGAGCGAGAGCATGGATTCCGGCAGGAGCACACAATTCTCCAGTTCCAACACGGGAACGGTTCCTGAAAATGTCTTAAGACGTTGCTCTGAAAGATCGCTAAATGTTGACATTGTATATTTCTATACTTCATTCATTGAAAAACAATTCGTGGTCCCACATACTGAGACGCATGACGAAACACGGCTGAGTGGAATCAGAGAGGCCAGTCAGACTAGCACTCCAATTTGGGAACTGTCACGGAAAATATGGCGAAAAAACAATCACAGTCTGCAAAGACTTCCGGTTATGTCGAATCACTTGATGACAAAAAGAAACATGCCCGCAAAATCGCGCGTGGTCTTGCCAAATTGTTTCCAGAACCTGAGTGTGCTTTGATCCATGATTCCCCCTTTCAGCTGCTGGTCGCAACAATCCTGTCCGCTCAGTGCACTGACGAACGTGTGAATGCGAACACGCCGATTCTGTTCAAGAAATACCCGACCGCCGCCAAGCTGGCTGCCAGCACACAGGCGGATGTCGAAAAGATTGTGTATCCGCTCGGTTTCTTCCGCGCGAAAGCGACGAACATTCGCAAGATGGCTTTGGTACTGACAGAAGAATACGAGGGCGAAGTGCCCCGTACACTGAAAGAACTGGTCGCACTACCCGGCGTCGGTCGCAAAACGGCGAACGTGGTCCTCGGCACGGCATTTGGAATTCCCAGTGGCGTCGTCGTCGATACGCATGTGAAACGAATCTGTAATATCTTTGGACTGACGACGAGCAAAAATCCGGAAATTATCGAGCGCGATTTAATCGAAGTCCTGCCGAAAAAAGAATGGATCGCTTTTTCGCACCGCGTGATCTTGCACGGTCGCGCTACCTGTGTGGCCCGCAAGCCGCGCTGCACCGAATGTGCGTTATTGAAAATCTGTCCGCGGACCGGGTTGAAGCCTCTTTGAGAGTAGAGTCGCTGTCTTACGCAATTCACGGTACTTGTTACTGTTTCTGAAAACATCAGTCAGGACCGTTGAAAGCCACTTCTCAGCGGTTTATGTTTCCAGTACGCAGAGTTTTTTTCAACTTCAACGTTAATGAGAAGCCATGATCCTGACCGGGAAAGAAATCAAAGCACGATTGGGAACAGATATTGTCCTTGAACCCTATCATGACAGGCATCTGAATCCGAACAGCTATAACCTGTGCCTTCACAACGAGTTAATGACTTACGAGGAAATTGTTCTGGATATGGCCCGCCCCAACCGTCTGGGCAAGCATGTCATTCCCGAAGAAGGTATGGTGCTGTACCCCGGTCAGCTTTATCTGGGGCGAACCATTGAGCGGACGGAAACACACAATCTGGTTCCACTGCTCGAAGGGCGTTCTTCGATTGGCCGTCTGGGGATTTCTGTACATGCGACCGCCGGCGTAGGCGACATCGGCTTCTGTGGCTATTGGACACTGGAAATCACCGTCGCACATCCCGTCCGCGTTTATGCAGGCGTTGCGATTTGCCAGATCATTTACAACACGGTGATTGGCGAGATTGTCGAATACAGCAGCGATAAATATCAGAACAATAAAGGCATTCAACCCAGCCTGTTATTCAAAGAACTGGACCCCGCGGAAACGCGCCAGATGCGGCTGTCGTTCGGTGAAGAAGAAGCAGCCAAGTAAAACGACCCAAATAAAACGACATTGCCGCTTGAAAAACCAGCTACGAAAAAAGACGTTACAGCTTAAACTGTAACGTCTTTTTTTAATGTCTCTGAAATGAACGCTTAAACGGTCCAGGTGTCGCCGGTACTAAACAGCGCTTCCAGATCCCCTTCTCCGTTTCGTTCTGTCGCGGATTCCACCTGCTGGTAGACCGCATCGTTATAGGTCGGATGCTCAACGCAACGGAAGACGCCCATCGGTTCGGGCATTTCGGGATGTCGCATACTGGACAGGAGAAACGCCAGGTTCATATCTTCTGACTTTTCATCGTGGAACAGTAGATCATCTTCTGTGACGCCTTTACCCAGTTCAACGACTTCCGGTTGATCATGGCTGTTGAGCCGAATTCCTTTATCCCGCTCCTTACCGAAGATCAACGGTTTGCCGTGTTCGAGATAGATTACATTCTCTTCTTTCTTGCCTTTTTTGGAAGCAAATTCGAATGCACCAGGGTTGAACACGTTACAGTCCTGATAGACTTCGACGAAAGCAGATCCTTTATGCTTGGCGGCACGTTCGAGCACGCTACATAGATGCTTAACGTCGACATCAACCGAACGGGCGGCAAATGTGGCACGGGCACCGATGGCTACCGACAATGGATTCAAGGGACGATCGACCGAGCCGAACGGCGTACTTTTGGTTTTGGTTCCCGTCGGACTGGTGGGCGAGTATTGCCCTTTGGTCAATCCGTAAATCTGGTTGTTGAACATAATCACTTTCAGATCCACGTTACGACGGAGAACGTGCATGAAGTGATTACCGCCGATGGACAGCGAATCGCCGTCGCCGGTGATCACCCAGACCTGAAGATCAGGATTGGCCAGCTTCACACCCGTCGCGATGGCAGGCGCCCGACCGTGAATACTGTGCATTCCGTAAGTGTCCATGTAATATGGAAAACGGCTGGAACAGCCAATTCCCGAGACAAACACAAACTTCTCTTTAGGAATGCCCAGTGTCGGCAGAACCTTTTTCATCTGGGCGAGAATAGAGTAATCGCCGCAGCGCGGACACCAGCGGATTTCCTGATCGCTGGCAAAATCTTTAGGCGAGAGGACGGGCAATGGGACGTCTACACTCATTTTTATCTATCCTTAAACGCAATAACTCGTTTCTTAAAGTGCGATGTAATTTCAATGTGAGATCAGATTGACTGTAAAACTATTTCTCTTCAATCATCTCTTTGATTTTTTCTTTGACTTCACTGATCAGGAATGGCTTTCCCTGGACCTTATTCAAGCCGACCGCGTCAGCCAGATAAGTACCACGGATGATCATACGTAATTGCCCGGTGTTTAATTCGGGAATTAAAACTTTCTTGTATTGCTTGATCAGGTCACCCAGATTTTTGGGGAATGGATTCAGGTAGCGAATATGAGCATGCGCCACCGATAAACCTTCCTCAACTGATTGCTTCACCGCAGTACGAACTGCACCATAGGTCCCCCCCCAGCTAATCACCAGCAGCTCGCCCGACTCGGGTCCTTCGACGGTCTGTTCGGGAATGAAGTCTGCAATTCCGGCAATTTTATTTGCTCGGAGCGTCGTCATATACTGATGGTTTTCGGGAGAGTAATTTACATTGCCGGTCACGTCTGATTTTTCCAGACCACCAACACGATGTTCACAGCCGGGGGTGCCGGGAACGACCCAAGGGCGGGTTTTCTTTTCATTCCGCAGATAAGGCATGAATGGTTCATCACCCTGGGTATTCTCGTGTGAAACTTTGATTGGTTTCAGACTGGAGATTTCAGGAACCTTCCAGGGCTCGGCTCCGTTGGCGATGTAACCATCGCTGAGCAAGAGCACCGGAGTCATGAATTCAACCGCGATCCGCAGTGCTTCCTGTGCCATCTCGAAGCAGTCTGCTGGTGTAGCAGGTGCGATCAGAGGCATCGGACAGTCACCATTGCGACCAAACATGCACATATACAGGTCGGATTGTTCTGTTTTGGTTGGCAGTCCGGTACTGGGACCGCCGCGTTGAACATCGACCACGACCAGCGGCAATTCCATAATCGCAGCCAGCCCCATGCCTTCGCCTTTCAAGGCAATGCCGGGACCACTGCTGGCAGTAATCGCCAGGTCACCCGCATAAGAGGCACCAATAACACTTGTAATCGCGGCGATTTCATCTTCGGCTTGAAAGGTGACGACGTTGAAATGTTTCAGTTTGGAAAGTTCGTGCAAAATATCACTGGCGGGAGTAATCGGATAACCGCCGTAGAACAATTGCTTTCCGGCCAGTTTCGCCGCCGTCACAAAGCCGAATGCCAGTGCTTCATTGCCGGTGACCTTACGGTATTTGCCAGGTGGCAGATCGGCTGGATCTACCCGGTAATTTACGGTGATTGCTTCGGTGGTGATGCCATAGTTATAGCCTGCATGCAAGGCTTTCAGGTTCGCTTCGACCAGTTCGGGTTTCTTGGCAAACTTGCTTTTGACCCACTCTTCGGTTGGTGTGGCATCGCGCTGATAGAGCCAGTAGACGAGTCCCATCGCAAAGAAGTTTTTGCAGCGTTCCGCTTCACGCGGCGAAAGTCCCAGTTCTGCCACCGCATCGCGCGTCAGGCTGGTCATGGGAACTTTCTGCAGCTGGTAGGCAGCCAGTTCTTCTTCATCGTCAAGCGGATTACTGTCGTAGCCTGCTTTCGAGAGGTTGCTTTTTTCAAAAGCGTCTTCGTTGACGATCAGTGTTCCGCCACGTCTCAGGTCTGCCACATTTGTTTTCAATGCAGCCGGGTTCATGGCAATCAGTGTATCGACCTCATCCCCGGGCGTGAAAATATCACTGCTGGAGAAACAGATCTGGAAACCACTCACTCCGCCCAGCGTTCCGGCGGGTGCGCGAATTTCTGCGGGGAAGTCGGGTAATGTTTTCACATCATTACCAAACACAGCCGACACATTCGTAAACTGCGTGCCGGCCAGCTGCATCCCGTCGCCACTATCTCCACAAAAACGAATTACAACAGCATCCAGCTGCTCGCTGATTTTGCCATTTGCACCAGGCACGTCTGTGGTCGCCATTCTGATTTTTACTCCCCGGTAGTCGCCTTGATTCAGGCGGTATCGTCTCAGTTGATTGAAAATTATAACTGTTTATGTTTGTGCTTGTCGCGCCCGTTTTCCCTCTGACGGAAGTTCCGGTCCAGAGGTCTGGCCCTGTTAACTAGTAACGAAAAACCAGACAATCAATCACTGAAAATATGAAACCATGGAAAACGCGAGGTGTTCTCTCTGACATGATTCGGGTCACGATTTAACGTGCCCCGCAAGGAGGGAAAGACGCAGGATTGTTTCACACTTGGTTTGCACAATTTAATGAATCGTTTCGTCTGGAAGGGAAATTCCCTCTCAAGTACCGGTCGGGTATTGATATTCCAGCTTCAGACGTCCGTGTTCTTCACCACTGTTTGTTCACCATTGTTCCGTCGGGCGGTAAACTTAACGCAATAGAATTATTCCTTATAATCGGCATTCTTGCAGCAAAATCAACACCTGGAAAGGCCTTAAATAGTACATTCTTCAGTGATTCTTGAGAATTCTTCGCTCTTGAGACACGATTGTCTCAACTTACTGGAATTATAGGCAGCAGCAAAACGCATCCAATTAAAAGTCTACATAAATATCTCCTTTTAATCGCAATCGATTGGAAAGATCGATCAGTCGATCCTGATATCAGCCAGGTTCCAATAAAACAGGGAGCAGAAACCATTTGATTTCTACTCCCTGTGAAGACACCGAATAAGGGGATTCGGTCATCACATTTTTGTCATCACATAAAAATAATTCATGATATCGTGAGGCAGCTCCTGTACATCGATATTCTTGAAGCCGGCTTCCTCCAGCATCTGGCAAGCCAGTTCTTTACCCCAGCAGGTTCCCAGCCCCGCCCCGCCCTGAGCCAGTGAAACGGTCATGCAGTGCATTGTGGAGATCGTATAAAACATCGGCCCCAGTGGATTTGTAATATTCTGCTCCACATTGCTCGAAGCGGCGATATCCTGCATCAGAAAGGTGCCCCCCGGTCGTAAGGTAGCATTCACTTCGCTCAGGACCTTGGCAGGATTGGCCTGATCGTGAATCACATCAAAGGCAGTTACCAGATCGAAGGAGTGAGCCGCGTTCATCTGTGAAACATCCTGCACCTGAAAAGTCACATTTGACACGCCCCGTTCTACGGCACATTTCTTCGCCCGTTCGATCGATTCTTCCGAGATATCATAGCCTGTAAAGCGACTTTCGGGAAAAGCGGCTGCCATCTCAATCAAAGCCAGACCGCTGCCACAGCCAATATCCAAGACATCAATGCCCGCTTTCAATTTTTCTTCCAGTCCAGGCACCAAAGGCAGAATATGTTCGAACAGGCCACTTACGACCGAGTTATAACTCTCCTCCGCCATGACTTCATGGAAGCGGGCAAACTCGGAATAGGGAACGCCACCCCCTTCTTCAAAACAGTTCAGAATTTTGTCTTCGACGGTTCCCAGAACGGAAAACCACTGCATCGTGGTGGCAAAATTATTGGAGCCGGCAGCCCGCGTCAATAAAGCGGCATGCTCGGCTGGTAGAAAATAGGTTTTCAAAACTGCGTCATATTCGATAATGCCGCCGGTCACCATTGCTCCCAGCCATTCGCGAACATAGCGTTCGTTTAAACCAGCCTGCTCGGCAATTTGTTCGCTGTTAGCGTGTTCCATCTCACTCATGATATCAAATAGCCGCGCCCGATGACCAAGCGACATCATCAGTGACAGACTGCTGTGATTGACAATCTCCAGCAGCTTCTGTCCGAATTCATCCGTGCGTTCCGCATCGATATTCAGATTACAATTATTACACATCGTGACACCCTCTCTCCTAAAATAAGTCTGGCTTGAACAGCAAATTTCATTTTCTATGAACAATCAGGCCCGCTGAACCCGCGTCTGAACTACTGAGCGAAAAACGCGGCCAAATGTTACCAATTTTTCATCAAAAAACGAAGAGTTGTGAATAAATGGTCGCAAGCGACTTACTGTGCACTGCTTAGGGTAAAGAGAACACGTTATTCCTGCGGAGTATTCGACCTGAATTCGATTCAGATCTCGCCTGGAAGGGGTTCCACATGAGATGGAAAGTCGCTTTTCTCAACACCGTTCTTGTACTCTTGCTGGTGGGGCTTCAAAATGAATGGCGCCAATTTCTCTCCGCTGAGAAGTGAGCCACGCCATGATCGAACACGCTCTGTAAATATTCCAGTCGAGACTTGATGAAAATCTGCCTCAGAATGACACAGCAACTGTGCCGAACCCGATTGGCCTTTTACTCTCTCTATCATATTGTGATTGGTCTTTTCAATGAGTCGATGCTTTGTGGGCATCAGATCTTGAGTCATGTAATGAAAGACAAGTTTTACCATTAATCGAATAGTCGCCTGTTATGCATCCGTTATCTCAAGATCAAAATGAAGCGATTATCAACGCGCTGGATGGTATACGGACCGCGTACAACCAATACAAGGTTGAGCCATGCCATTTCACTGGTATTCCAGATGACTTGTCGTCTCTAGATTACATCCCTTATGAATTAGGCTTGGCAGAGGAATATGCTGATGGCTCGGTTCCATTTAGCGTTGCATGGGGGAATGTGTTAACAACTTCCTTTGGTTTCTCGTGGGTGACAGATGTGGAATCTGTTGACCCTCGATACTTTGCCGTTCGACACGAAGACCCTTCTGTATTGATCTTTCCATTCTACCGCCTGATTGAGATCATTCTGTCGTCGGGACGTCATGACTCTCCAGCCGAATCCCTCTGGTTCGATACAATTCGATATTTTGACGTTTCTTTATATGTCCCAGATGGCTGGCATCCGGTTTTTGATGCCGTGGAGTGTCCCGAAAAATTAGGCTGTCCCCCCTCGCTGACCAAGTCGTGCCAGAAACTCATTGATGTAATGCCAGAGTTTTATTATTTAATGAGCACCTATCCCTATTGCTGGTCACGTGACCGAAAGTGGAATGAACTCCAATCCTATGTGGATGAGTTGGTAAATCACAAGCGAAATTTCTAGTGCTGACAGGCTGCATAGCAACTAAAACGACTGTAACAGAACAAATAATGAAATTGAGTACTAAAAAAATTGTGTATATTTCAGGGACTCTGATGTTCTTAGCGATGATTGCGTATGTGTGGGTACTCTGTTACCCACAAGCCCTGTTTCAACATTCGCTTACCCATCGAAGCATCACGGTTTATTCGGAAACAGAAATTGATTCTCGGTGGAAAAGTGTAATCGATCAAAGTCTCTCGCTCATTCAAAATTCTGAGTTGATAGAAACTCAGCCCAAAATCAATGTGATGTTGGTAGCCAATACAAAGTACCGTCGTCTGGAAAGTCTGTTGGCCAGCCCGGTCTTGGCAAAGGCTTCACAGAATAATGTTTTTCTGAATGGAGACATTGAATTTGATCGGAGGCGAATCAGAGGGTTTGTTCTGGAAATGGACCTGATCCGTACGCTGGCTCATGAGATGACACATTGCCTGGAGAATGCGCGTTATGGAATAAATGACACTGCCCTGGACTGGAAAAGAGAAGGATACGCCGAGTATATCTCGCACCATAGTGATCGGACCGCACCAGATTACCGCCTTACCACACTCCTGGAGCAATACGAGTCACAAATTGCTGACTCAGATGGCAGTGCGGAATGGATGGAAATTTCTGCAGGAGTCCTTGTTCCGCCGCTCTATGTCCGCTGGCGTCTGTTGGTCGAGTATCTGATGGACGTCAAAGGCATGTCGTATGATCAAATTAGAACGACCAGCGTGTCGGATGCTGCGGTCTATGAAGAACTACGACAAATGATAAAACAAAAAAACGTGGAGTAGTTCACCATTGATACACGACCGCTTCGGAATGTTCATCTCACGGGTTGAGTATCCTTCAAGTATAACGACTGTTGGGAGAGGTTCTCTGTGCAGAACTCAGTCGCTCTATCGGCAGTTTTGTGTGATTGCTTCTTCCATGATTTTTCAAGTTATTGTCGCTGGCTGATTATTGGAATGTGTTGATTTTCGTCAGGTGCGTAGCCGGGTCAAGAGAAAAGGGGTTTTCATGATGCGTCGAAGTGGGATGAACCAGGATCGAAAGCAGGCGATATATGTGCGAAGGCAGGCGAATGTGTGCCGAAGTGTGTCGATAAGTGAGGTGCAGGTGAGCATCGTTTTTGGAAATCGCTCTGAAACCAGTCACTTTGATAGTGCTCCTTTTGAACCACTGCAGATTGATTCAACTGAATCTGTACTGTACTCGCGCCCGACGCAGATCAGAGATCATCTGGAACGGCACGGTCGCGTCAAGGGGACTTTAATCAGCGGGTCATTGTCAAACAAGGAAATAGAAATCGGGACGCTTTGGTTTAGATGCTTATGATTCCGAGGCAACAACTTTTATGCAAAGTGTGGAAAAGTCACATATTCCTCTTGTGCACGTTGTGGAAGTGTGGAAGAATCACAGGTCGGGGAAATCAAACAGCATTGCACTTTGATTAGAGGTACTGTGATGGATCAACCAAATCAAAATGAACTGGAAGTGCTGCGTCTGTTGTGGGAAGACGCGCCGCAAAAACCGGCTGAGATTCAGGACGCGTTCGGATGGGACATTGATAACGGCACGCTGCGAAGTGTGCTGGTGGGCATGGTCGAACGGGGACTGCTGACGCGAAAACGCGTCGGTCGTGCTTATGTCTATTCACCGAAGTTGCGCCGCGAGACCCATTTTCGTCAGATGGTACGGCGGTTGGCCGATGTCTTTACCGGTGGCTCAATGGGGCAACTGCTGATGGAACTCGCCGAGAAGGAACGACTCACTCCCGAAGAGTTGAAACAGCTGAAGAAAATTGCCAACAGCGAAAAGTAAACGAGAAAAGAATCACGTTCCTGCCGGACGATTGGTGTTCTGGCTTTGAAAAGGACACGCAGATGCTGAATTCGAACATGGCTGCCGAAATCATAATCCGTCTGAGCATTGTCCTGGCAATCGGTTGGCTGGCATTGAGGATTTCAGCGAAACAGAATCCGCGCTGGTCGGTCTTAATCACCCGGTTCCTGATCGTCGCCGGTCTTGGTTTACCCGTTGTTTATCTCTGCCTGCCTTCAACAACTCTAGCGATTTTGCCAGCTTCGTTACCCGTAATATCGGAAGGCGAGCAGACAACGATGGCATTACCCGTCAATGGAGATGAAGTCGTACACGAGGAACCAAGACGTCAACCTCTTGATCAAACAACGAATGTCATCAGTGAACCAGTCATCGTCGACACGGAATCGAGTTTGTCGGAGCCTGCCATGCAAGAATCTGTGGCGGCGATGATGGTTCCACAGAACGAAGTCAACGAACTGTCTGTTTCTGCAAGTGATCCCGTCATCAACTCGACAGTATCCCTCTTTCAATGGCTCTGGTTCTGTTGGCTCGCTGGTTGTTTCCTACTGCTGTTGAAAATCGGAATACAGATTAAGCAGGCAAAACATCTGCTGCGGACCTCAGAGTCAGCATCGGATACTCTTCAACGCGAATGTGAAATGCTGGCGACGAAACTTACGATACATCAAATTCCACGAGTTTGTATATCAACAGCCATCAATGGTCCCTGCACTGCTGGTTTGTTTCGTCCGATTGTTTTCCTGCCGCAATCCTGGAGTGAAGCCCTTTCGGATTCGGAACGCCGCGCTGTCTTGATGCACGAATTGTCCCACATCGCGGGCCACGATTCACTGTGGGATTTACTGTCTCGCATTGTAACCGCGCTCTGGTGGTTTCATCCTTTGGTCTGGCGATTGACATCACAGCATCGGTTAGCGTGTGAGCATATGTCCGATGCCCGTGCCGCAGATTCGATTTCCGGGTTGGATGCGTATCGACAAATGCTGGCGCAGTGGGCATTGCGTCGGCAGGGAGCAGAATCGAACTCGGCAGTGTTGGCGATGGCAGATCGCTCGTTCATGCTGCGAAGACTAAAGTGGCTCGAAGTGCCAAGGTCCTTTGAAACGCTGGGACATGCCCGCCGTGCTGGCTTTCTTTTGATTGCCGTGCTGATTTTTATCAGTGTGGCTTCGATCAAATTCGTTCCGCAAGCCATCGCACAACCACCAGAGGTCACTGATCAAGAGCAGGATACAGAGAAATCGAAACAACCCCCGGCGGAGAAAGAGAAGGCGGAAAAAGAGCAGGCAGAGAAAAACCATAAAAAGCAACCGGTTCCACTTAAACAACGGCCGAATGTCGCCGACATTGATACATCACAGACAACCCCCAAGATTATTCGTGTTGTTGATGAACGCGATCAACCCATCGCAGGGGCAAACGTCAGAGTCGGCTGGTGGGAGGACAACGAAGGGGATCTGCAGATCGTGGTCTCTCTCAATCCCCCTGTCACGAATGAAAAGGGTGAGGTTACGATTCCGGTACCCAAGGGGGCGGCCCGTGTTCAAATTTCTGCGGAAGCACCCGGCTATGCGAAAGCCGGGACGCAGTACTCGTTGAGTGGTGAGCCGACCTTAATTCTGAAGCAGGGGAAAATCGTACGTGTCAAAGCCATCGATACCAAAGGCAGACTGCTGAATGATGCTTATCCGTTGCTGGAAAAATCGCGTATCTTCGGTCGCGAATTCAAACTCGACAAGGGCCGCGTTGGTTACTTTACGTCTCCGGTGGTTAGTTTGGATCGTCGCTGGATGCGGGTCGTTGATGGCAGCGGTGAAGGTCCTGTTCTGTTTAGTGATCTGATTGATGTGTCCAATCCAGAACAGGTCACTAAAGATGGTGCCATTGTTGCCACTTTATACGCGGGAATCCGTTTGGAAGGTCGGCTCGAGGATAGCGTGCCACGGCCGATCAAGAATGGTTGCGTTGAGTTATACATCAGCGAAGCAGCAGAGCATCGTATCGGCGGTGGCTGGACTTGGCGGGATACCGCGTTCGTAAATGAAGACGGAACCTTTGTGTTCGATTCCCTTCCCGCGGGAGGACATGTGCAGTTATTTGCTTTGGTCGACGGGTATCAATCAAGCAATCCGTCTGCAGAGTCCCTGGCTGCTTATCTAAAGGCTTATGCTGCTGGCGAATCATCGCTGTTAACAAGTGTCATTGAGCGCCAGTATGCTTTCTTGCCGCATCTGTTTCCACTGCCTGAGGGGCTGTATAAAACAGAGATCGAATTGCCTTGCGTTAAGACTTCGTCTTTAGATGTGACGGTGGTTGATCCCATCGGTCAACCGATCAAAGGTGCTACGGTCAAATTCAACCCAAATGGCTTGTTTCTGGGATGGAGCCAGTTTATTCCCACGGTGAATATGTTTATTAACTCGTCATTAGTGCGTCATAAAGATCCGGTACGGACAAAACGCCTGCATGCCTGGGCGACTACTTTTTTGAGTATAAAAACAGATGCCAAAGGCATCGCTGCTGTTCGTAATCTGCCAGCCAGTGGACGTGAGTCATATTCAGTTGTTGCTGACAAATATGAAATGCCGATTCATCCGACCTCTTCAGTACAGGAAAAATCACGCTACGCAGTGATCAATCTGGTCGGTGGTAAATTGCAACGCCGAACGATTACTATGGAACAGCATGTGCCGACGGGATCACGAGAGGTTGTGGTTGTTGACCGGCAGGCAGAACCGATTCCCAACATTAATGTTACAGTCAGTGAGATCGCATTCAAGGAGACTCCTGATGACTGGGAGCTGTGGGCCGCGCAACGGTTTGGCCCGATCGCGACTGGGAAAACGGGAGAGGATGGACTGGTTCGACTAAACGTTCCCCTGGAAGTGAATGGGAAAGCGGTGGCACGCTTACGAATTGCCATTCAGGGGCGGGTCGGTCGTGATGCCTCTGTTCGGAAAACACTGTCGATTCCACGCTTCGCTAATGGGCGCGTGGTTGTTTTGACAGTGTCAGATCAGCCCCTCAAAGAAAAATATCATTTACGCAAAGTGCAGGCCGAGTATCTTGATCCGAAATCACTATTGAGCGATTCTCTCAAAATCTTACTGGAGCAACTGCTGGCGAAACCATCGCTGGTCGTACTCAATCGTTTGCTGGAGCTGGCGAAATTTAATGCGGCAACGCCGCTCCGTTTTCGCAGTGATCTGAACTGGACGGACTTTTACAAGCGAAAAGAAAACGAGCGGGTTCCCGTAGTTCTCATCCCAACTGTTGGGGGAGATCGTGTGATTGTACTGTGTGATGTGCGTCCGCAGGATGCCACCTGGGACGTCAAGCCGAAAGGTCGCTCTGCCCCCTCGGCAGCCTTTGTGTTTGATCTGGCAGATGGTTCGCTGATCAGGATGATCGGCGGCTGGGCCTCCTCAAGTGGTAGTTTCAACAATCTCATGCTGACGAATCAGGGAGGCACCGACGACTATTTCATTTCAACTTCCGCATTTGAAAAGCACGGGACTTTCGAATACATCCAGCGCTGGTATCGGGTTGGGCAGGAAAAAATACCAGCATTAACCGTTCATAACCATGCCAATGCGACAAGTCGGGATGCAAAAGACGGACCGTCCTCACCACTGGCCGAGTATGGATATTTGGGATTCAAATTCAACGGCAAACAGATTGATTCCAAGCAGGGGGGGAGATTACCCGATGGTGCGCTGGTTCCACGCAAGATTTACTGGGACGGAGAACACAATCAGTTTATCGGCCCCGTGACTCAGAGTGTCGACGGTCAGCCCTTGTATCAGGTTGTGACTGAAAACTCGGCCGAGTTCAAATCACTCGATGTCAAACCAGGAGACATCGTCGCTGGTGGCGGCCGTCGCTATTATCAGAACTGGCACTGGTGGGATGTCGTTGTTCCCGCCAACAAAACTGCGCAACTGCGGCTCTTCTTAGTCGATCAGTCGGGAGACCAACCAGCCGAAAAGGAAATTTCTGTGAAAGAGCTGGCTGCGGGGCTCCATTCTTTACAACTGCAAATCGTTGACAGCAAGGATGAGACTCAATTGTCCAAAGTCGAAATTCGCATTGGCGCCGAGGAAATTAAGGGGTTAACGGTCCCTAGAGTGCCAATTTCAAATGTCCCTTCCGTCAAAGACGTTCCTGTGGCCCGTGCGGCCCAGTCGTCTATGGTGTTGTTTGATCGACCGACAGAGAAAGAAAATACGCGGTTGATCTGGAAGTTAATGCTACAGTGATTGATTCACGCTCAGCGTTCGATGGTGATGGCCATTACGATGGGGGCGCTGTTGTCGGGGCCTTTAGTGAGTTCGATGTTTGAGATATTTTCCTGGCGATTTGGTTTGACTGCGAGGTAACGGATTTGCTGACTACCCAGCTGAAACGCGAATTCGCTTTCCGGTACATCGACGCGGCGGATGTAGTCTGCAAAGTGGATTCCGTTGAGCAGCTTGTGGTCTTCCGTTGTGCCGTCAGCGTAGTACAGTCGTACAATCATTGAGACGGTTTTCTCTCTGGCGTATGGGAAACTCCAGCCGCCCACGCCGCTCAACAAGTGAATGGTTTTGACTCTGGTATTGCACGGCAGTGATACTGCCTTCGGCATCTTCGGTGGCAGAGTGCCGAAAGGACCATTGAGTAGAATGATATTTGGTGTTGTCTTCCCGTGTGGGTCGGTCAGTACGAATGGAATGTCGTTGAAGGTTTTGGGCTTCCAATCAGGGAAAATCATTCGATCCGGTCCGTTGTCTCCTGTTCCAAATAACGGTTTGGTACTGACTGCGGTGGCGTAACGACCCAGTGGAATCGGAAGAAAACGTCCCTTGCTGGTCAGGAACTCTAACAGGTCGGTCAGCTGCTTTTCGGAAATCTGTTTTTCAAATCCTTCCGGCATGACCGATTTGCGCGAAGCGATTAGCTCGTCGATGTCCTCGCGGGGAACATTGATTTTCTTCGCCTGGGAATCAATGATCGTAATACTGGTTCGGCTTTCACCTGCTAGCATTCCATTGATGACCTTGCCATCTACCGTCAGTACTTTATAGAGCCGAAAATTACCTTCTACATTTCGCGACGGATCGAGAATGTGCGTTAACAACTCGGCTTTGGGATGAACGGCCATACCGGTTAAGTTCGGGCCAATGGAATGACCCATGTCACCGTGTTGATGGCAAGCTGCACAGATTTTCTTGAAAGTAGCCCGGCCGGTCTCTACATCACCTGTGACCTTCGTCACGTGCATCAACGACTGCAATACCTTCTCACGGTTGGCATCCGGAAGCCCGCCTCCCATCGCGAGAAGCATTTCCGCTTGAATACGAAGCTTTTTGTCCGGAAAAGATCGCAGTGCCTGTTTCTGTTCGAGCAATAAATCGTTCAGATCGAATTTACGCGCTGTAGCGGCATTAAGCAAAGACTTTGTCCAGGCAGGTTTACTGAGTATGATGTTGACAGCAGTCGATTTCATTCTTGGTGTGAGTGTCGAAAAAGCTTCAATGACGATTTTGCCTGCGGACTGCGATTTACTTAGCCCGATCGCTTCAAAGAATTTGTCAGCAAGATCGGGGGGCGTCTGCGCATTGATTTGATCAACGATCTCACTGACGACTTTGTCATCGTTTGCACGAAAGCTGACTAGATCGCGGGCGGCGATGGCACGCTTTTCCGGTTCTGCATCTTCGTCGCCAAGCTTCTCGACGAGTGATGCAATCATTTCATCTGCATATTCATCTAAAGCATCTGTGTGACACTGGTTCGCGAGTTGAATCAGCTTTACTTTTGCTCCCGCATCGACATTCTTGAATGTCGTCACCAGGGCCGAGTCCATGGATGCCGATTTTGCGATCGTAAACTTTGCTGGCAGACCGTCAGTCAAGCCGTTAAGAATGGCACTAGCCACTTCGGGGTTGGTGTCTTGCATCCCAGCGAGAATTGATATCAGAGTCTGGGCATTGGGTTTTCCGCGTGCAATATGCTCGGCGATGGTACGCACGATCTGAAGATTGGCGTCTGTGGAAACACGTGTCTTTCGGGAAGTGACCGATTGCAAAAAGGGAACAGCATGCGCCGCAGCCGCTGACGTCAAACCATCGACCAAGATTCCATCGGTTTCTTTCGAAGCGAGTTCGGCGACAAGTTTCCCTGCCTGGTCTGACGCAGGCATATCGGCAAGTGTGAGAATCGCCTGCAAGCGAACCTGGAGATCGCTATCATCAAACAAACGGCGATGCGCCAGCAAGAGTTGCATTCCAAGTTCGTCTATCGGTAAAACGGCGACCGTATTACGCCGGACTCCAGCGGATGGATGAGACAGACCGTTTTTAAGGCAACGGACCATTTCGTCGGAAGCCTTGAATTGTTCTCCAAGTTGTACGTAACCCAGTTCTTTCAGAGTGGGGAGCGCGTGAATTGCTCCCACGTTGAGACCTGCTTCATCGACACTCTGATCCGCAACCAGCTCAATTAGGGGTTGTAGCACATCTTTGGCTTTCCGTTCGATAAGCAAACGCTGCGCCTGCAGTCGCCAGACGAAAGCAGGGTGCTTGAGAGTTTGCACCAGATCCTTGTTCGATTTGTTTGCGAGGCTGACAAAGTCGTGAAGCTTGTCACCATCATTCGAGACTGGAACGACGCGATAAATTCGCCCATGTTTTTTGTCTCTCAAATCACTTTCGTAAGCTTTGCCCTTCCCTGTTTTGAAGCCGTGCGGCGTCGGGTTGTGTTGTACGATGTAGTTGTACCAGTCAATCACCCAAACCGCGCCGTCCGGGCCGACTTCTGCCATGACCGGGGCGCTCCATTCGTCGTCACTGGCAAGCAGGTTGACAGGACTTGTCGATTCATAATTGGCACCATTGCGGCGAAGCACATACGTGCCTACGAGGTGACCGGTGGGACCACAAACGAAGGCGGTTTTGTTCCACCATTCCTGTGGGAAAGTTCTGGCTGTGTAAAGTGCATGGCCTGCTGCAGCCGTGTATCCGCCATGCTGGTCCACCTGGCGAATTTTGTCTGTGATCGGTTTGAAAAGATGTGAGTCTGCGATTGAATGCAGGGTTGAAGGAGACCATCCGCGAACCCGTTCGTAGTACCGATTGGGCACAGGCATGAACATGCTCGGATTCCGATTTGCTGTTGAGCCAAAGATCAGACCTTCTTCACTGATTCCTAACCCCCAGGTGTTATTATCACTGGAACGAACAAACTCCAGGTCGGTTACCATTGGTGGATCCGTCTGAGATAGTTTGAAACGCCAGAATCCCTGACTGAAAGATTGTGTTTCTTGGCCGTTGATTTTGGGTGTGCTTTTGTTGTAGCCCTGCATCGCCCAGATCCAGTTGTCCAGCCCATAACGGAAATTACTGACCCCGCCATGGGTGTCTCCCAGCGTCCAGTTTGAGATGAGTGTTGTCTTCTGGTCGGAAACATCATCGCCATCAGTGTCTTTTAAGTAGATCGTCTCGGTACCATTTTGTACGACTGCGCCCCCGCGGACAATTACGATGGCGGTGGGAATACTTAAGCCTTCTGCAAACACCGTGAATTTGTCAGCCACGTGGTCGCCGTCGGTATCCTCACAGATACGAATGCGGTCGCGATTTTTTCCTAATTCGTTGGGGTAGTCAACGGTTTCACAAATCCAGAGGCGCCCTCGTTCATCCCATGTCATCGCAATCGGCTTGGAATGAAAATCACGCTCATCTGCATAACGTCGGACTGCCATACCCTGAGGCGTAACAAAGTGCTTCATTGACTCTTCGACAGAGAGTGGTTTCTGCATTAAGTTGCGAAGTTTGCCCTGGGTTCCCCAGTTTTTGCCCGGAGTGTAGTTGGGGATTTTCGGGCCGACATCAATGTATTCGAATTTTTTCACATCTTTGCGAAGCTCTGTCATTTGCGGAGCAGAAAAGCTGTTGGGATCGCTGAATGAGGGGGCTTTGCCGGGATCATCTCCACACGCCCAGCGAATTCCACGTTCCACCAAATTGTGGAAACCGGGGTTTGTAAAGGTGCGCTGGTCATGACCCCATGCAGTGTAAAAAACACGCCCTTTGCCGTGGGTTTTAATCCACGTCCAGGGTTCGCGTTTCTGGCCCGCCGCCTGATCACCTTGGACACGATACTCAAGCACCGTTCGATTTTTATCATTATGCAGGTGATGAATATAGGTCTCATCCCAGCTGGTGAAGCTATTGTAGCCTTGCATGATCGGGTGCTTTGGTTTGGCAATCTGTGTAGAGAAGACCTGTCCGCCATGTCGCTGAAATTGAGCTCCCATCAAGGCAACAATTTCTTTGTTATTCCGCCAGCTATAACTCGCGCAATGTAGTGGAATGAAACCATGACCCTCAGCGATATAGCTGAGTAACGCTTTCGCCTGAGCTTCTTCGATGCGATCGATGTTGGCGTAGAGAACCAGCCCATCGAATTGAGAGAGTGTTTGCGGATTGAGGTCCTTCATGCGATCGGTGTACCGCAAGGTAATCCCGCGCTCTAAAAGTGAGGGGGCGAGTTCTTCGAATCGACGCACCGGCTGATGATGCCCGTTGTCACCGATAAACAGAAGATCGAGTTCCTCAGCTGAAGCCGTCGCAGCAGTGGACACCAGCAGTATGAGAGAAACGATGCAGGCAAACGGGCCAATGGTATTTCGAATGATAAATGGTATTGCGAGGTGCATAGTCGGTTTCTCTGTCAGTTTCAAAGAAAAAAAACGATCCTGGTTAGTACCGGAAAAGAGCGAAGTGACAAATAGAATCATTTTGTTATTCATCAATATTAACATGACAGCAATCAATGTAGATGGTGTTTTGCGCAATTTTTATTGCGATATTTTACCGGCTGTGTGCAATCACGGCTTTTCGTATTCCTGTATGAGCCTAAGAAATAGATCGATTTCGGCGATCCAGATTGCGACACCGAATTTACTCGTGGCTTTCGATGCGGCAGATCCGATCGATCTATTTCACTCAGCTCTTTCTGTAGTGTGTCCTCATTGGTGGTTTCATTATGACCTGTCGCGGGGTGCAAATGTATGCCAATTTCATGGCGGCTAAGATACCAGGTTCTTCAACGCAAATCACCGCGAAAATTTTCGAAGTGGAACGAGGAATTTTGATTTTAAGTTTGTTTCTCTTTTGCCAATGATTAAATTCCGGACTCAGTCTCTTAGCCGATAAGATTAATTCGAGATTATCTGCTATGTATCAGACTTCTTTCATGTACTCACATGGCTGATAATAGATTTTGAATGCGCGCTGTTCGTCTGTGTGTAATGATCAGTCCAAAATGGAATTAATTTTAGGTTACGCTGGAATGTCTCGGATACTTGTCGTTGAAGATCAAGCAAATCTCCTGCGGAGTATCATGCGCGCTTTGAGTGAATCAGGCTTTAAACCCGAGGCGGCAGAAACACTGAGCCGGGCAACCAGCCTGATGTCTTCCAATATCGATTTGATTGTGCTGGACTTGATGCTGCCTGATGGGTCTGGTTTGGAATGTCTGAGAGAATTCCGCGCTGCAGGAAATAAAACACCCGTTCTGATTTTGACAGCCCGCGATTCGATTGAAGATCGCGTCGCCGGACTTGATATCGGTGCCGACGATTATCTGGTCAAACCATTTGCGCTGGATGAACTACTGGCACGCATTCGCGCATTGTTACGTCGAGATGCACAGACGAATGAGAGAGAATTCTCGTTCAGAGATCTGACGGTGAACCTGGTTTCGCGCACTGTCCGTCGAGGGGAGAGGTCGATTTCCTTGCAGAATCGACAGTTGGAGTTATTAGCCTATCTGATTTCGCATGCCAATCAGATTGTGACGCGCGAGATGATTGCCCGCGATGTCTGGAAGGAATCGACGGCAACATGGACTAACGTCATTGAGGTTCAGATCAACCAGCTGCGTAAGAAGATTGAGGAACCCGGTCAGACTTCTATACTGCATACCGTGCGCGGCCAGGGTTATCTGTTGGGAGATACTCCATGACACGTCTTTCGATTCGATGGCGGTTAACGCTCTGGTATGGATTCGCGCTGGCAGTGATGTTATGCGTCTTTTCTCTCGTGCTTTGCCTGTTAGTCTGGCAGCAGGTGCTGGCACGTACGGATACAGGCTTGCGCGAAGAACTACAGGAAATTGGCCTGGAGGTCGCACTTGCCGACAGTACCTCGGTTTTCGCGGCGCAAGCATCAGCAAGATTTTCTCAGCACGAATTCTATGAATTTATGGTCACCGATCAGGCGGACCATGTCATTTTCAATAGTACGGGACTGAAGAAACCCGTACTAACTTTGTCGCAGTCAACTGCAGAGATACCACAGACGCGACTGGAAACACGAGATCTTGAAGGCTTGGGCCCGTATCGTATTGCGAGCACAACTCTGCCTGGCTCGTTCGGTATTTTGAACGTGCAGGTGATGACCTCGCTCATCCCGCTGTATAATGATCTGCACACACTTCAATGGGCTGTTACATTTTTGTTACCGGTGGCGGTTCTGTTGGCGATTGCCAGTGGTCAGTTTCTGGCGGGACGTGCACTCCGGCAGGTCCAGCAGATTGTGGACGATACGAATTCGATCAACATCACCTGTCTGGATCGTCGGATCGAGGTTTCCAATCCGGATGATGAAATCGGGAAACTGGCAGTGGCGTTGAACTCGCTGATCGCCCGACTGGAACGCGCCGTCAATGAGATTCGACGCTTTACCGCGGATGCATCTCACGAAATTCGCACTCCGATCGCCGCACTGCGACTGGAAGCCGAGTCAGTCCTGCGTTCCTTGCGTACTCCAGAAGAATACGCGCAAACTCTGGCTGTTGTCGTTGAGGAAACAACACGTCTGGGAAAACTGGCCGATCAACTGCTCAATCTCAGTCGACACGATGCCGGAATCATACCTTGCATCCATGACCCCGTTCAATTGGACGCACTGCTGCTGGATGTTGTCGATCAGTTGAAACCGGTTGCAACCGATCGTGGTGTGACCTTGAATTGCGAAATCGAAACGGTTTGCGAAGTCCTCGGCGATGATATCAGTCTCAGCCAAGTCTTCTTCAACATTTTGGATAATGCCATCAAGTACACTCAGCATAGCGGTCGGGTGACGGCGCGATTGAGTGTCTCGCAACAAACCGCCGTCATCGAAATACAAGATTCAGGCATCGGGATTTCTTCCGACGACTTGCCGCATCTCTTCGATCGGTTTTATCAGGCCGACCCTTCGCGTCAATACTCCGGTGGAGGCGCCGGGCTGGGCCTCTCGATTGCCAAGACTGTCGTTTTGATGCATGAGGGCACAATTGATATTCAAAGTCAGCCGGAACACGGGACGACAGTGACGGTTCGTCTGCGATTATACACGAATGCTGATGAACCGAGTTCAACTCCAGCAGACCGTCTTACGGTGTGATGCCTCTCTTGAGTGAACAACCTGACCATAGCCAATTTGAGCAAATCAAGACGTCAGAAAGAAATTTGAAATGAAGATTCTAAAACAAGGATTGGCATTGCTGGTGTTTGGTCTCATTCTGGGACTGTTGTTCATCATCTGGGATCATGATCGAAAAGCACAACAGACAACGAATTCGGCAAAATCCAAGCCGACTGTAAGCCATGCGAAGACGACTCACCCCGTGAGTGAATCCGATCTGAATATCATTCAACTCAGTCCCGCAGCGGTCAATAGCCTGGGTGTGGAAACGCAGCCGGTGGAAATTCGCTCAATGCCTCGCGCACGGCCCTATGGTGCTGAAATGGTTTTGCCGACAGGCGCTTCTGTGATTGTTTCCGCCCCGCTCGCCGGAACCCTCGGGCATCCGCACGGTGATTTATTCCCACAGGTCGGTCAGCGTATTAAAAAGGATGAAACGTTGCTGGAACTGTTGCCGTTACTCTCACCTGAGCGGTCCGTTTTAACGCCGGCTGAGCGAATTCGTTTCGCGGAAGCAAAGGCGGCGGTGGCACAATCTCAAATTGATGCAGAGGGTTTACTTCAGCAGGCGAGTGTGCAGAAAGATGCCGCGCAGATTGAGTTGACGCGGGCCGAACGCCTGCTACAGGGGAATGTGGGAACCCGGCGCGCCGTCGATGATGCCAAGGCCAAAGTGCAGTTGGCGGACGAAGTTCTGGCGGCAGCGAAGATTCGTAAAAAACTGGTCGACAACATTAAACTGGATGAAGACGCCGGTACGCTCAAGCCGCTCGCCATTCATTCTCCTCTATCAGGAATCGTCCGTACCACGAACGTTCAGCCGGGCCAGTTAATCGCAGCTGGACTCCCTCTGTTTGAAGTCATGAATGATGCGGTGCTCTGGATCAAAGTCCCCGTCTATGTGGGAGAGCTGGACGAAATTGATATGAAACGCCCCGCGCGTCTGACGCTGCTGGATGGTCGTTTAACTAACAAAGATATCCTGGGAAAACCGGTCTCACTTCCGCCAACGGCGATGCCGCTTTCGGCTGCTGTTGACATCTATTACGAAATTCCCAACGTCAATCATCAATTTTGTCCCGGCCAGAAAGTCTCAGCCCACCTGCCCTTGGTGGGTGAGACGAATGTGAAGTCCGTGCCTTGGTCGGCACTGATTTATGACATCTATGGGGGCCAATGGGTCTACGAACAAGTGGGAGAACGTCAGTACGTTCGTCGTCGTGTCGAAGTCGGCTGGGTTGATCACGGCCGGGTGGCTCTCTTGCGGGGCCCTGCGGTTGGCGCGCAGATCGTTACCGCTGGCGCAGCAGAACTTTCGGGAACCGAATTCGGCTTTGCGAAATAACGCAGCGTCCAATAACAGAAATTAATCAAGTCAAAGTCAATTGACTGTTCATAACCTGTGGAGATGAATATGAGGTGGCTCGTTGAAACGGCCTTGAGGTTACGCATCGCGGTGATCGCTGCGGCGGTGTTGTTGATCTTAGGAGGGCTGCGGATGGTGCCTGAGATGCCACTGGACGTCTTCCCCGAATTTTCGCCGCCTTATGTTGAGATACAGACCGAAGCTCCGGGGCTGTCCGCGGAAGAAGTCGAAAACCTGATCACATTTCCTTTAGAGAACGCACTCATTGGCACGCCCGGTTTGGATACACTGCGGTCCAAGTCGGTGCTCGGTCTGTCCTCGATCCGCATGCTGCTCACAGAAAAGGTGGACCTCTATCGGACGCGGCAACTGGTGCAGGAACGTCTGGCTGTGGAAGCACCACGTCTGCCGACAGTGGCACGCCCCCCGGTCATTCTACAGCCGCTCTCTTCGCTCAGCCGTATGATGAAAATCGGGATGTGGTCTGATTCACTGTCGCAGCAGGAGCTGTCGGAACTGGCGGTCTGGACAATTCGACCGCGGTTGATGGCGATTTCGGGCGTCGCCAATGTGGCCATCTGGGGACAGAGAGACAAACAGCTACAGGTGATGGTAGACGTTGATCGACTGCGGGCGCATCAGGTCACGCTCGATGCCGTCCTGCGTTCCGCGGGAGATGCCGTCGTGCTGGATGCGGGCGGTTTTGTCGATACACCGAACCAGCGGATGGCCGTACGCCAGCTTTCTCCGGTCAGCGGCCCGGAAGATTTAGCGAGAACGGTGGTCTCCTTTAATGGCGGCGCCGCGTTGCGCCTGGGCGACGTTGCTGATGTCAGGATCGGGGCGGCACCCGCCATCGGAGACGCCGTGATTAACGACCAGCTTGGTTTGCTGCTAATCGTGGAAAAGCAGCCGGCGGCCAATATTCTGGAAGTGACGCGCAAGGTCGAAGCCGCTCTGGATTTGCTCAGGCCGGGATTGAAAGGGGTCGAGATCGATTCCACTATCTTTCGCCCGGCGACGTTCATCGAGCGTTCGATTACGAATCTAACCAACGCTTTGATGATTGGGTGTGTGCTCGTAGTGATCGTGCTGATCGCGTTCCTGTTTGACTGGCGAACGGCGGTGATTAGTCTGACGGCTATCCCCCTGTCGCTGATTTCGGCGGTGCTGTTGATTCATTGGTGGGGCATGACCATCAATACGATGATTATCGCAGGACTGGTTATTGCTCTGGGTGAAGTTGTTGACGATGCGGTCATCGATGTCGAAAACATCGTGCGCCGTCTGCGACTCAATCAGCTTGCCGAACGCCCACGTTCTGCCTTTTATGTCGTGCTGGACGCCTCAATGGAAGTCCGCAGTGCGATTGTTTATGCGACGGCGATTATCGTGCTGGTGTTTCTGCCGATCTACTTTCTGGAAGGATTGCCCGGTTCATTTTTTCGACCGTTGGCGATTGGTTATATCCTGGCCATTCTGGCGTCGCTGCTAGTGGCGATTATTGTGACGCCGGCCATGTCACTGCTGCTGTTGCCGCGCAAGCACATGAAACAGCATGAACCTCCTCTGACGCGGTGGCTGAAGATTCCCTATCGCAACATGTTGCCGTGGTTCGCCGTGCGTCCAAAGTCGGCGATTGGTGTTCTGACGATCTCTTTTGCTGCGACATTTGTGTTACTACAGAGTCTGGGGCAGGAACTGCTACCGAACTTTCAGGAGACCGATTTTCTGATGCACTTTGTCGAAAAGCCGGGCACATCCATTGAAGCGATGGACCGCATTACGATCAAGGCGAGTCGTGAACTGCGGGCCATTCCTGGCGTGCGCAATTTCGGCAGTCATATCGGTCGTGCTCAGGTTGCCGATGAAGTGGTCGGCCCGAACTTTACCGAACTCTGGATCAGCATAGATGAAGATGTGGACTACGACGAAACACTGGCCAAAATCCAGGCGGTTGTGGACAGCTATCCCGGCCTGTACCGTGATGTCCTGACGTATCTGCGAGAGCGAGTCAAGGAAGTGCTGTCGGGAACCAGCTCCAGTATTGTCGTGCGCATCTATGGTCCCGAACTGGAAACGCTGAGAAATCAGGCGCATGAGGTCGCTGCAGTCATGGGTGAAATTGACGGCGTGAACAATCTCAAGGTCGAACCTCAGGTACTGGTTCCTCAAGTTGACATCCGACTCAAGCCGTTAGCTGCCGAACGATTTGGATTGACTCCCGGTCAGGTTCGACGGGCGGTCACAACGATGCTGCGGGGGACAAAGGTCGGCGAAGTTTTCGAAAACCAGAAGAAGATGGATGTCATGGTCTGGGGGACTGAGGCATCGCGCACGGATCTAGAGGCACTGCACGGACTGAGAATCGACTTACCCAACGGCGGGCAAGTGCCACTCAAAGATGTCGCGGAAATCGGCATTGTCCCAGCTCCAAATGAAGTCAAACGCGAAAGCGGTTCACGACGCATTGACGTCACCTGCGATGCCAAAGGCCGGGATCTGGGTTCTGTTGCGCGAGACATTGAGGCCGCTGTAGGCGGCATGCCCTTTGATCGGGGTTATCATCCCGAGTTTCTGGGGGAATTCGCCGCCCTGCAGGCATCTCAGAACCGATTGCTGCTGCTGGGAGCGGTCGCGCTGTTGGGAATTCTGCTGATTCTGTATATCGACTTTCAGTCTGCTCGATTGACGTTAATGGTCTGCCTGACGATTCCGTTTGCACTCATCGGCGGCGTGGTTGCCGTCTCGCTGGCAGGCGGTGTACTCTCACTCGGTTCGCTGGTGGGTTTCATCACCGTGCTCGGCATCGCTGCACGGAACGGTATCATGCTGGTCAGTCATTACCGGCATCTTCAGGCGGTAGAGGGGATGTCGTTTGGTCTCGAACTTGTGATTCGAGGTGCTGAAGAACGCCTCGCACCGATTTTGATGACCGTTCTGACCACCTCGCTGGCGCTGTTGCCGCTCGTCATTTCGGGGAACAAACCAGGACACGAAATCGAATATCCGCTGGCTGTTGTCATCATCGGGGGGCTTGTGACCTCGACCATATTGAATCTCTTTCTGCTGCCGCCGCTGTACCTCTTGTGGGGGAAACAGGCAATGCTGAGCACCGAAAATACTGAAGAGGCAGAATTCAGTCGGTCCCCGCTCCAATTGGATCAACCCGGACTGTCGACGTAGATTTCCTAAAGTGATTCATAGAGTCAGGCTTCTTTCATCGGGAAGATTAACTCTGACTTAAAAAGGGACTTCGTATTGAATCGATGGTGTGTATTTTGACGAAAGGAGAGAGTAAGGCGTCAGCCTGATGTATGGGGAATCGACGGAGTGCTTCCCCAATGGAAAATACTTACTGGATCGAAATGCCATGATGGCTCGTCTTCACATCCTGCTTTTATTGCTACTAATTCTGACTTTCAGCGGATGCAGGGCCAGCGGTTCGTCTCAATCCGATCTGGTCTCTGCGAAAGACATCGCGAAAGACATCCCCGCTGATCTCTCATCTGTGATCGAAACTCAGGCAGCCAGAGTCTCGGTTCCTGCTGAACACATGCCGGTCACCAAGATCCAAAAAGTATCATTACAGTTTACGGAAACGGTTGAACCGGATTACTCTACTGAAATCTCTCATTCTACAAGGCAGTCGTTGTCTGTTTACGGCAGTATCTCGCTGGCTCTGGCCGGGAATCCGGATCTGGTCGCGCTGCGTGAAACGGAACAGGTCGGCGTTGCCACCGTGGGAGTCGCGGAAACTTATCCGTTCAATCCGATACTCCAGGCGCAGGTCACTCCCGGCCAGTACTTTCCGGGAGGAGGACCAACAGGGAATGCCTATCATTACGTCTTACTGATGCAGCGGATTCAACTGGCCCATCAGCAGCAGTTTCGCGAAGATGCAGCGCATTCAGCATTAAACGGCGTGCGCTGGAATATTCATCAGGCGGAACTTCAGGCAACATCTTTGACAGCACAATTATATTTCACGGCTCTTTATCAACGCGGGCTGCTGGAAGTGGCTCAGGCCAGTCAGGATAATAACGAGCGTTTGCTGGCAGCGTTGTCAAAGCGATTTGATGCGGGCGATATTTCCGGCGCGGATCTGGCGACGGTGCGCATCGATACACGTGCCACGAGCCAGCAGCTCAGGCTGGCTGAAGCCAACTATCAGTCTTCACTGCGTAATCTTCGACGTCAGCTCGGACTGCCGCCCGATTCCCCGGAGGAAATTGCAGGCGACCTGCGAACAACCCAATGGCTGCTGCCTACTGCAGAGAACGATGGATCGATGAAGTCGGAAATCAATTTTCGAAGTGTGAATGAAGCACCAGACAATCGGGCCTGGATGACGAGCTGGGCGGCGTCTCGGCCGGATGTCCTCGTGGCACATGCCAATGTTGATGTCGCTTCTGCCGGCTTGAATCTTGCTTCCGCAGATCGGGTTCCCGATATCACAACGGGCCCGTATTATCAGCGCGACGCAAGTGGTTTGTATCATTTTGGCCTGCGCGCGGAATTGAGCCTGCCAATTATTAATACCGGCAGACCTCTCGAAACACAGCGTATGACCGAACTAAATCAGAGGACTGCAGTTTGGCGTCAGACACTCCTGAGAGCCGAACTGGAAGCACAGGCGGCTTTCGAACGATACAAACTCGCCTTTGACGTCCTTGCAAAAGAGAAAACGTTGAGCGCATCAGAACTGCCACAAGAGTTGCAGAGTCTGGAGAAACAATTCCTGGCAGGCGAAGTCGATGTCGTGCGAATCATTCAGGCGCGCACCAGCATTTTGCAGAATCAACGTGCCCAACTCGAATTGCTCAACGAACTCGCACAGTCTGCCGCTCTCTTAGTTGGAGCAACCGGCATGCCTCTGGAGCTGATCGTAGGACAGTAGTTGCTGTCACCTACGATTAGAATCGCAGCGATGATTTCAAAAAAATGAAGTGGTGTGAGAACGATTCTCTGAACGCTCATTGATTGCTCGGCTATTGTTGAATTTAGACTCGAGAAAATAAAATTCAGTACAGCCTCAATTTGATATTATCGCGAACAGCACAGTCTTGAAACAAGAGAACACTAAGCCGTATGACTGGTGTTACTCCTGGGGGCAGATTGCACAATCACTGGTATTACAATGCACAAAACAGGTCTTGGATTACCCCCATCTTCTCTAGGGTCCCAGTTTATGGTGTACTCAATGAACGCATTCGTGTATAATGTTTGGTCCCAACGGACATCGTTCTCGAGACGCACCAAACGCGCGGAGCGATGCCAGCGTACTTTTGATATACAAGACTTCTGATTTATTTCTCCAAGAGGATTTCGCTCGATGCCAACATCTCGACAAATAACGCGCCGCAATTTTCTGCAGGGAGCTGCCTTTGCAGGCGCTGCCAGTATTTTCTGCCCTTCGGCTGATCGCGCTTTCGGTTACCAGTCACCGAACGATCGTCCTGTCTTTGCAACTATTGGTCTTCGAAACCAGGGTTGGGGGATTACCTCGAAGTCATTTAAATTTGCTGATTTCGCGGCACTCGCTGATGTCGACGCGAATGTTCTCGCAGCCAACGTGGCAAAAACAGAAAAGAAACAGACCAAGAAGCCAGACGCCTACAAAGACTATCGGAAAGTTCTCGATCGAAAAGATATTGATGCCGTCATGATCGCTACACCCGACCATTGGCACACGAAGATCGCGGTTGAAGCGATGTATGCTGGCAAAGACGTCTATTGTGAAAAACCGTTGACTCTGACGATTGACGAAGGCAAGTTGATTGAAAAGGTCGTCAAGGAGACAGGCCGCGTCTTCCAGGTCGGCACGATGCAGCGATCGGAATCGGGACAGCGATTCCTGCAGGCCGTCGCATTGGTGAAGGCTGGTCGCATCGGTAAGGTCAAAAAGGTGACGTGCGGCATCAATGGTATGTCGGCTTCTCCTGTCATCCCGGTTGCTCCTGTTCCTCAAGAACTCGACTGGGATCTCTGGCTGGGACCGGCAGCGAAAGTGGATTACCGGGCGCTTCCCGAAATGCGTAAGGGTTACGGTGGTGGCGTACCGCTCTACAGTAATTGTCACTACGCCTTCCGAAACTGGCACGAGTACTCTGGTGGAAAACTGACCGACTGGGGCGCGCATCATGTTGACATTGCCTGCTGGGCACTTGGTGCCAGCGACACAGGGCCAAGTAAAGTGACGCCGCTCGAATTTTCATTGCCAGTGGAATACAAAGATGGAAACCCTGTGGTGCACGATCAGTACAACGCCGCCACAAAATTCAAAATCCAAGTTGATATGCCCGACGATGTGGAAATGATTATTACCAGCGAAGGTGATAACGGCATTCTCTTCGAAGGCACGAAAGGTCGGTTCTTTGTCAACCGTGGCAAGATCGTCGGGGCGCCTGTTGAAGACCTCAAAAAGAATCCACTGCCAGAAGGAGCCATCGAAGAAGTTTACGGCGGCAAGGTCAGCGCGAATCACACAGCCAACTTTATCGAGGCTATGAATTCTCGCAAGCAACCGATTTCCGACGTCTGGTCTCATAACCGCATGCTGGAGATCTGTCATCTCTCCAATATCGCCATGCGTCTGGATCGTGGAATTAAGTGGGATCCGGTCAAGCGAGAGGTGATCGGCGACGCCCAGGCGAACTCGTTCCTCTCACGCGAAAACCGCAAAGGTTACGAAATCAATATGTAGTCAGGAAGCAGGATTCGCGGATTCACTCGGCGAATCAACAACACCCATGATGAAGTTGGCAAGCATCGACTGAATTTGACGTTCGTCAACATTGTCGTGGTCTGCTGTACTACAAAAAACAATGGCTCGCAACACCTTAATTTACAAGGGGTTGTGAGCCATGTTTTTTGGGTATGGAAGGAGTCGGGGATAAAAGTCAATCATTTGGCGAGCCATTGGGCGCCATGTAATGTGCCATGCGTTTTATCGTTGCTGGAGTCGTGCGCTGTCTCTCCTGTTTTTTCATCAAACCGATATAGCAGAAGTGTCTGATTATCAATTTCAAAATCATCTTGAGGTGTGAACAGTTTGTGATAACGTTCGATGTTTGAAATTCGGAGCGCATGCATGCTACCTTCGAAGTAGTGCGAAACGTCTTTTTCTGAAGGCTGTATTCCTCCAATAAACAGCGGTTTCTGCTGACAGGACTCGATGATGTCTCTCAGGCGGGCAATCTGGCTGTCGCGCATTTTGAGAGTCTGGCAAGGGAGTCCATTCAAGAACATGGTCCAGTTTGCTCCATTCCACTGACAGGCGATATGTACGGGGTGATTGATGGCAACATTTCGGATGGACATCGTGGAGACAGGAACTTCCAGGGACTGCGGATCGAGCAGAGACCAGGTCCAATACTCACCATTATTTACATTATATTTCAGGCTGAGAGTCCCCCACTGAAATAATAGCTGGTGTGCCATTTTTTTCATTGTTTCAGGTGAGACCCAGGCTTCAATTGTGAAGGGGCCTTCAAATTTGTCCGGAAGTTTTGATTCGATCCAGTCGTCGCCATCAAAGCGAACTCCCCGGTTTGTGAGTTGTTTCTCAGGTGCCGGACTGATCGACCATTCGGCACCAGTAATTCGCGCATGATTATGCATTCCGCTGAGGTCATAAAGTATCCTGCCGTTGCCTTCTTCAAATCGGTACAAGGCAACAGTGGACTCATGCCGTGTGAGCAGGGGAGGTGGTTGGAACGCAGCGTTATAGACCGTTTTTTCGCTAATGCGCAGTTGCGAAATATTTCCCTGAAAACCATGGTGCTGTGAGTTTTCCAGCATCGAACTGGAACCGATTCGAAATGTCGATCTTAAATAGCGTGCCTCACGCGGGGCCCGTTGCTTTGAAACGTTTTCTGGAATACGCCCGTCAACAAAAATATTCAGTGTTGTTCCATCAAACACGCCTGCAATGTGATGATTCCCAGCCGAAATTACCGGAGAAAAGGCATGCCAGGTCCAGTCTCCCTGGCGGTAATACATGTGGACTCGATGGTTTTGCAGCACACAATACAGGGCGCGAAGGTGCGAATGCAGATCAAAGATGACCGCAGAGGCAAACTGGTCGTTCAAAGTCACAGCCGGGATGTCTGCCCAGCATTCAATGGTCAGTGGATCAGATCGCGTACGATAATCGTATACGGCCTCGGCAGTGTCGTCGATGCCATTGAAATGCAGAGAAAATTGATCAAGGCTGTCCAGGTTTTCCGTCTCCGGATTGAGCGTGGCACAAATCCGGAAGCCAGTTTGGGCATCCCGGGCTACCGGGACACGGCCTTCTCGATATGCAGAGCGACAATAGTCGGCCTCCTGACTGATGGAACCGCCTCGTATGATTCTATGAGTACCTGAATGGGGGCCGGTGGGATTGTTGATCGAGTCAGAGAAACTCTCTTCCGTCGAAAAATAGTCACGACACCATTCAGAGACGTTTCCATGCATGTCGTGTAGACCGAAGGCATTGGGCTGAAGTTTGCCACAGGGGTGGGTCTGCGTAGATTGAAACCAGCAGTATTTGGATAACTGGTTTCTATCGGACGTGTACCACATTGAAGTCGTTCCTGCACGGCAGGCGTATTCCCATTGTGACTCGGTGGGTAGATCGAAAACCAGTTGGGCCTGGTTTCTGGTCAACCAACTGCAGAAGTTTTTGGCATCATACCAGGTCAGGTTGGTAGCGGGATGATTTTCACTGAGCGCGCCCTTCAGGTCACTTGCCCAGGTAATTCGGGGATTCATTTCCGTCGTCTTAAAATCAGAACCACCCTGTCCGTCGATTTCCGCATCAGTTCTATAACGGGTTTGATCAACAAACTGGCGAAATTGTTTCCGTGAAATCTCGGTCTTGCTCAAATAGAAAGGACGGGTGATTCGTGTTCGTTGCTGAGCCAGGTTAGCCGTCAAAATACGAGGTTCTAATTTCTTCTGCTTTTCAGCAGCATCAGGACTTTGCAGCGAAGTTTCCAACGTTCCCATCATGAATTCACCCGGGGGAACTAACGCCAGCTCGATATCGGAATTATTTCCCATGGGGATTGATAAATCAGGTGGCAGCTTCAGGTGGTCTGCCCAGGCCAATTGAAGCTGCCGAATGCGCTCGGGGCTGTCATTGACCAGTACGGGATCCGGCATCTCGGCAGGCCATTTGAACTGGTCGTTTTTATCTGGAACTTTCTGGGGATCGAATTCTTCCCAGGTCGCTCCTACGATCTTCCCATCGCGACCATTACCGCTCTGATCAGATACAATCTTCCCGGAATCGCTATTGAAGTGGTACAGCAGAATGGTCGAGTCATTGGATGAGAGCCGTTTTTCTGGCGAAAAATCATCCAGGTAGATTGCGCCTTTTGAGAAGCGGCACTGATGCAGTAACCCAGCAAAACAGGCTTTTTTTTCGGCAACGGGCCGCCCAATGAGAGCCGGGTCTGGATTGGCACAGAGGTGGATTGGAATTGGAGAATGTCGATGTCGCCGCCGTATTGGGTAATTCAGCCCCTGCTTCTTGCCATCTACATACATCCCGATACTGATTCCATCATACACGGCAGCGATGTGTACTCGCTTTCCACAGCCAATCTGACGCGAGCGATTATGAGGAGCATAGTAGATGCCGTCATGGAACAGGAACTCCGGCATCGTTCCATCTTTCAATCGTAAGAGAAACCCTGCCGTCTCGGCGTTTGAAACAATTTCCATATTTCTGGGACGTTCTTCACAGTCTGGAGTCAGCCAGGCCTCAAAAGTGATCGGTTCCCCACTGTCGTAGACAAAAGGAGTTTCAACAAAATCGTCGATCCCATCAAACCGTAATGCAAACGGTTTTTGATTATCGGCATTCGCTGCAGGAAGTGGATGTGGAGCTATTGGAGCCACGATACTGGAATGTTCTGTCGAGCTACTGTCCTGTGAAGGGAAAGCCAGAAAGATCATGCAGCACAAGGTCAGCAGAGTGAGAGATGCCAGGACCCCATACCGTTTCCATTTTGTGGGTCCCTGCCCTGACTGTTTTTTCAGAATATCTTCAATGGAATTGGCAGCCCCCAGACGGCTCTGTAAAGCGGTAACCACTTCTTGTGCCGTCGGTCTTTGTTGCGGTTTCAATTCCAACATGGACTTTAATAGTTTTCGATCTGCCCGGCCAATATTCTGGAACTGGCTGGACGGATTGATGATTTCAAGGGTTTTCGTGTCACGATTCAGAGGGTGTCCTGTGAGTAGAAAGTACCAGACACAACCCAGGGAATAGATATCCGATTTCGTTGTCGCATTGCGTGCTGCGTTCCATTGTTCCGGAGAGACATAACTGATCTGCCCAAATCCTTGCCTGAGCGAGGTTAATTCGTAACTGTTGGAACGGTCTTCTGGTTCGAAGGCTAGTCCGAAGTCAGCGATCTGAACGTTTCCCTTTGTATTCAGAAGTAGATTTCCAGGGTGAATATCACGATGAACGATGCCTAGTTTGTGTACCGCAGTTAATCCGGAAGCGACCTGATACACAATGCTGGCACAAGCCCGTGAGGGCATGGAAAAATGGAGCTGCTCCATCCTCTCCTTCAAATTTTTTCCGTCCACGTACTCCTGCACAAAATAGGTAAAGCCATTTTCTTCACCTGCAAATAGCGCTTTGACTACATAAGGTGATTCAACTCGGGCAAGCATTTGCACTTCACGATCAAATCGCTCTGCCAGATCCTTCCACTCCTTTTGCCTTTCTGCATTGATCAGTTTCACAGCAACAGGGCGGATCAGGCGCGTATCGTAGCCTTTAAAAACACGTCCCATGCCACCGAAGCCAATCTCATATTCAAGCGAGATCTGGCCAATAGAGACTGGGGGAACTCTGAGGCTGTGGATCAGTGCATCAGGCTCGTCATCCAGGTTCTCCAATTTTTCTCTGCAATCAGTGCACGTACAGAAGTGCTGTGAGAGAGAATCGATTTCAGTAAAGCTGAGTTTTCCCAGGCTGTAGGCAGATATCGTCGCGATATTCGGACAGGCAGAGGAGTATAAGCCAACCACGAAATTATGTCCTTAGTACAGTTTCAGTTTTATTTATCCAACTCATCTTTAAGTTTATGTGTAGATTCCTACCTAAAATGTGACAGCCAATTGTTGGAAAATAATAAATTTTAATCTTCCCCCAGGAAATTACGAATTTTTCGGAGAGCGCGAGACTGAATTTGCCGGATATTGTCTGTCATCATTCCCGTTTCTTCGGCGATCTCCCTGGCAGATTTACCGGAAAGGAATAGCAGTTTCAAAACCTGTTTTTCATTGTCTGTCAATCCGGCTAATTCAATCACCCCCTCGGCAATATCTCTTTTTTCTTCTACCGTTTCGATGTTCTCATCAATCAGGTTTTGAAGGTGGTTCAGATTATCTGTGCCCCCTGTGCCAATGACCTGATTTTTGCGAAAGTGATTAGCGGAGACATTGCGCAAACATGACTTAAGAAGTCTGAGAAAACTGTGGCGCCCATATTCCAGACGAAGATCCTCAGTGGCCATTATTTTTACCACAGCTGCTAACGTTTCCTGAACAACATCTTCAGCATCCTCCCTGCTGTCCATCACACGATTTGCGATACGAAATAGAAGCCACTCAGACAATTCCATCAATCTGTTCGTGGAAGCCGGGTCTCCCTCTGAGGCATGGTTGATGAGATTTGTGGAAATAGACTCAATATTCATAATGGGGGATATTTTCCAAAATTATCGTTGAGATAACAAAATTTCTGTCACAAACCAGAGAAGTTGTCACACCTAGTAAAATGTAAACTGATGAATCGGTTTGGTTTTGTACTCTATGGGTATTTGTACTTATGGGAGTGTGTAAAAAGGTGTGATCTGGTCTTAAGGTCTCTGGGAAACTGTACTCTTTGTATCCATGTAAAAGACCCAATGCAAGATGAAGGATTATGTTTTGCACTAATGTAAGAAATAGCAGGGTTGTTGTTATATGTCTATTTTAAATAGTGTTCTTGTGTGATTTTGTGCCAAGTCAAGTGTTCGCATGAGTTGTTGTTGTAGCCTGTGTCATTTAGTTTTTGTGTAGTTATTCTGCTGTATATGTCAGTGCAAAACCTACAAGCAGGGCAAGCTGACTATGTTTTTCATATTGACACTTGACTGTGTGTATAGTGTTTGTGTACGCAATGGTGTTGTGTAATTTGAGTCATTGATATGCCGAAGGGCACACCCTCAACAATCTGCAATTGTGCTCACTCCCAGTTAAGTCTCCCAGAGACTGCATCATATTGCGGAATCTAATGAATCACTGCTTTCGAATATCACAACGATAAAGGAAATCATAATGTTGCTTACAAATTGGTTGAAGAATATATTCCATACCAAATCGATTCGCGCCAAGAATCGCCGACGGTTTAAGCCTCATGCTTTCCTTCCAGCAAAGTCGATGGCAACTGAATCTTTAGAGGATCGCACATTACTTACCTTTGCGTTCGCTCTTGCCGGGACGGATGTTACGTTTCTAGGGACTTCAGGTAACGATTCCTTGGTCCTCCGTGAAGATCTCTCGGGGCTCTTAGAATTTAGTACCAATGGCAGCGCCTTCTCGACGGATCTGGGGGGAGGTAGCACGGTCGCTGTGGCATTGATCACAAGCCTGACGATCAATGGCGGCAACAACAACGACATGGTCGATCTGTCTGATTTAGATGGTCTCGCTATCACGGCCCAGATCACTGGCGGGCATGGAAATGATTCATACGCGACTGGCTCCGCTGATGTTGAGTTCCTCTATTCCGGAAATAACAACAGCTCCGATACCTTTACCGCAAATGGTTCTGGCACAAGTACGATCTTGGCGCTCAATGACAACACGGTAATCGGCCTGGCTAGCGGCTTTGTTAACAGTGTGGATGTGATCGACATTGATGGCATGCAGAATGTGCGCGTCGATGGTACAAGTGGCAATGATGTGCTGAATTTTGCCGACGTAGATTTTGTAGGATATGACGACTCCTTCCAGGTTTACGGTGGCAATAACAACGACACGATTACGACCTCCAATAGTTCGGCTGGCGTGCGTTATCAGGGTGGTCACGGGAATGATCATTTCATTATCGGTGATGCTGATGTGACCTTCCTTTACACGGGGAATAACAATAGTTCCGACTCCTTCTCAGGGAATGATGGCGGTCAGACGAGTACGATCTTAGCGCTCAGTGACAACGCGGTGATTGGTCTGGCCAGCGGCTTCGATAACAGCGTGGATGTGATCAGTGACGGCGGGAAGTCAGGGGTCATCGTTTTGGGAACGGGCGGCAATGATACGCTCAATTTTGAGGATGTTGAATTTTCAAGTACGCTGCTGTTCAATTCGGGAAATAACCATGACACGGTGACCGCTTCGCTCGATCGCGGTCATACCATCACCTACGATGGGGCTCACGGCAATGATACGCTGTTTCTCTCATTGAGCGATGTTGAGGCCCAGGATCCTGTTGTGCAAGCCGCCCTGGCAGACTTTTTCGCCAACTATTCAACCATCAGTCCCTATACGTTTGGCATTGATGGGCCGAGTTCCGCCCTTGATGGTATTACTATTCAAAACTTTGAGTCCATCCTGATTCCACTGGTGGTCAGCGGGGCAGGAGATTATCGCGTGGTCCGCAACTCCTACGGGCCGGGTACTGCCGATGATGAAGTTGAAATTTATCGGGATGGGAATCTCATTGCCAATCAATTGTTGGATCGCACCAGTGAAGTTCGCGTGATCGGTGCTACCAATTCCGCTGACTCGTTGGAAGTTGATTTCAGCGGTGGCAATCCGATCCCTGTGAATGAAGTATTCTTCAATGGATTAGGGGGCAGTGGCTCCGATGAATTAATGATTACCAACGGGAGCCACACCGACTCGATCTATAACTACACCAATGCTCACGATGGTAGTATCATCTTGGATGATTCTGTCATTACCTACATTGGTCTGGAGCCCATTACCAATACCGGCACGACAGTCAACGCTGTTTTTAACCTCACCAATAGTGCCAATGTGGCTACCCTGACCGATAACGGGGCCACCTCCAGCCTGACGGGGACAAGTTTCGAGAACACTACATTCGCGAACCCCACCAATTCGTTAACAATCAATGGAAGCGGCGGGACGGACCAACTATTTATGGGGGGGGCCTATTCTGTAGGTCTTGATTTGATCATTGATGCCGAGGTTGTAACTCTGAATCACGATGTGACCGGAGCCTCTTTTTCCGCAACGGGGGCCACATCGCTCTCCACAGGAGCCAATGATGACATTCGCGCCACTGCGGGCAACATTGATATCACCGTATCGACCGGGAAGATTGACGTCCGTGGTCTGTTGTCTGCCCAAAACGGCGGACTTGGTACGATCACACTCAATTCTGCAAGCACGGTGAACGTTTCTGGCAGCGTGACCACTGATGGCGGCGATTTCACCTCTTCAGGAACGAAATCGACTTTGACGGCGGCGCTCCCGTGATGCCGGGACTGGGAAGCGATGGCGGAAACCCGATTCCTCTGGGCGGCGTGACCTTTAACGGATTGGGGGGCGCTGGCAGTGACACGCTCACTCTTGAAGGCGGTATCTTCGATTCGCTCACTTACAACTATGATAACGCCCATGATGGTGATATCGAACTTGTAGATGGCTCTGTCACTTCGACTGTTAATTTCGTGGGGCTTGATCCCATTACGGATACCACAACTGCAGCGGTAAAAACCTTTAATCTCCTGGGAGGAAATGATTCGATCGCACTGACTCGCGTTGATGCGACCACCTCATACTTATCAGGATCAACCATCGAAAACACCACCTTTACGAATCCCACAGATTCGCTGGTCATCAACGGCGGATTGGGTACTGATACCATCGCCGTCAACGGATCTGACCTTGATCTGGGAACGGCGGGAATCGATTTGACGGCCGAAACGATTAATGTTTATACCGGTCTCACAGCAGCATCGGTGGCCACCAGCGGCGTCAATCTCAGCGTGTCTAACAATCGTGATATCACCGTCTCAGGTATTCTGGGGAGTGGAGAAGGTATTGATATCAATCACACGGGCACCGTAAGCATGGGTGGCACCGATCTGTTCTCCAGTGCGGCGAACGCCAGTATTATCATCGTCGCCGGTGGTGGTATTAATGACGTAGCAGTCCGCTCGGTAACCACCAGCAATGGCGACTTCATCTCCACCGGCGGTCATCACTTCACCGCGGGTTCGAATATCAACACGGGGACGGGGATTGTCGATCTCAATCATGCCGGCGGGAATGTGGCCCTCTATGGAAATGTGACCGCCGGGGCGTTTGAGTCAAACGGCGGAAACTTGTCGGTGTCTAACAACAGGGACATCACTGTCTCAGGAAACAAAGACGGGCTCGGGATCAATGTGACCCACACGGGGACCGTGAGCCTTGCTGGAACAGACCTTGTTTCGACGGAAGAGTTAGCTGCAATCAACCTGCAGGCGGGCGTTGGTAATCACGATCTCAACTTAAGGTCGGCCACCACGAACAGTGGAGCGATCACCACCGCGGGAGGCCGTCACCTGACACTCGGTGGAAATCTGAACGCGGTGAATTCCGCTGTCTTTAGCAATCACGGAGGCACTGTCAATCTAGGAAATCATGATGTGACGGCGTCTTCCGTATCCATTTTTGCCGGGAGCGATCAACGGTGCAGCTTCATCTACGCTAACGGGAACGGGAGGCGTCACACTTGTCAGCAGCGGAAGCCTGAATTATACGGGCGACATTATTTCCGTATTCGGTAATGTTTCCGTTACCGCCAGCTTGGGAAGCATGAGCCTGGGCGACGTCACCGCAGGAGGATCATTTACTGCCATGGCTTCCACGGTCACCTTATTCGGCACATTAGACTTTGTCGGGATTGGGTTCGTCGTAGGAGACCTCATTGTCGCGTCATCTGGTGAACTTGTTTTCGACCTGATTGCTCCTGGAAACATATTCGATAGCTTGAACGTAATCGGAGCCCTGACTCTGAGCCCTGGTAATACCGTTACCGTTGATGTAGGAAATCCTTCGCTTGGTTTAACCGATGGTACTGGTCTTGTCCCCCTTGTCTCAGCCTCGGGCGGGGAGATGGGAACTATCTCCAATTTGCAGCTACAGGGGGATCCCATGGAGACGGCCAAAATAGATGCTGTATTCTCGGATGCGGCGGGAATTCTGGCATTGATCTGATTTTTTCAGTGTAGGAGATTTTAATTAACGCCCGGATGCTCATAAGGCATCTGGGCCTTTCCACTTTCCAATACGTACTACTACAAGGGAATTGGCGACACCAGCAGGAAGCATCATTTTCGAGAATTCTCAATTTTCGGATCGCCGGATGGGTGAGCAGGAGATCATCATGATTTGTAGGAGATTTGTGTTTCTAACCCGTTAGGCAGAGAACTATGAACATTGACCAGCTTGAGAAGAAAAAAACTCAACCCAGGGGTGTGATCATCCTCGAGTTGATACTCACGATGCCAATTTTGCTGATATGTGCAATCGCGATTGTCGAGTTCGGTGTGTTGCTGGCTCAGATCAAGCAGGTGGAACTTGCCAGTCGTGAAGGAGCTCGCCTTGCGGCTCAACAATCAACAGGCACTCTTCCGACGTCCATAGGGGATGTGGCCAACCGCGTGGAGCGGGTACTGCAGACAGGAGACATTCCTGGATATTGCCGGGTCATATTGCAACACAATGTACCCTCAGCAGGCAACCCGACCCAAACCACGGAGCCCTGTGAGTGCCCGGACCCAACCACTCCCCCCCTACCCTCTGGAACCAACATTGCGGCTGTTCGTGTTACGGTCTGCGTAGGAATGGAGAACTTGGCCCCCGATTTACTGGCGAGTTTCGGTTTTTCACTTGTCGGAAAAATCGTCTCGCAAACCACGACTTGGCCTTACATCCAGTCTGTGACTCAGGCTTATACGGGCAATATCTACCTCGCATGTACCATTCCCCCCGGTCCGGCTTCTATCACGTTGGTCGACCCCAATACCGCCAACCGATCTGTCACCTCGAGTTCGGGAACTGGAACTGGAGTTCCTCCATTAGGGGCGACCGATATTGTCTGGGACAATACCAACCAGCGGATCATCTATTCCGATCCATTTCGGCAATCGATTGTGGCCGTGGATCCAGCCACAGGCGATCGCACGATTCTTTCAGCGTCCTTTCCCCCTGGTATGCCCGTTGGGAGTGGTCCCGGATTGCTGAGCGTAACGGGTTTGGTCCTGGAACCCTCTGGTACGTTATTAGCGCTGACCAGTTTTTCCGGGTTGCTTCGCATCAATCCCGCGACGGGCGACCGGACCGTTCTCTCAAGCTCGATGGTGGGGTCCGGCCCCTTTTGGACCGTCGGTGGTGATACTGTTGCTATTAGCGCCGCAGACGGCATCTACGTCGTGGGACGCGCCCCGTTTGCCGGTGTGTATGAGGTGGACGCTGTGACGGGCAACCGAAATTTGATTACCGCAGATACACTCTCAACACCGGCACAATTGCAGATCGGCAATCCATCGGATGCCATTTTTAACGCATCCGGTAACCTGCTGATCGCCAGCAATCTCAATATTATTTCCGTAGACGTGACGACTGGAATGCGAACGCAAATCTCAGGAATCGGCAAAGGAACTGGGTCACCGATCGCGACCCCTCAAGGGATTGCCGTGCAGCAGGATGGGACAATTCTTGTGACTGACATCGTACTTGAGGCGGTGATGGCAGTCGACCCGATTACCGGCAACCGTACCGAGTTTTCGGGTCCCTCCGTTGGTACGGGCTCCAATTGTGGCCCGGGAATTCGCGATCTAACCATAGTGCCTTAGAGAGGACTGTAGGGCATTTTTACTTCTAACAATTCCTGTAGGCTGACCACCTTTCATGGTGGTCAGCGATCTAGCCCCTTAATCGTGAAGTCGGTTCTGAAATAGTGACAAGGATACGCGAACTCAGTTTAAGTCTCTCAGGTATGCATCAACCATCCGCCGATGTGTATGGTGTATATCAGAAACCAGCCGTCTGACTTCCTCGTGTTCTTCATCTTCGATTTCGTGTTCCAGCAGTTCCAGTTTTTCCCGTAGAAGTTGCGCTTTCCAATGATGATATTCACTGAGATTCAGTTTTCTTAAATAGACGCCCACTTCCAGCTTGCGTGTCCAGTCATCGTAGATTTCGATCCAGTATTTCGAATGCGATTTGTTTCCAGACAGCGCGCCGGAAAGAGCCTCTGTTTTTGCGATCGTCATTTCCTCGCAGACCACATCCGGAGCTGGATAAAAGGAAAAGCAGCCGACACCGCTGGAGATAATCAGACCGACGAGGATCAGTAGTCCCAGGACCGGCCCCGGGAGCACGATGTCATATTTGCTGGAACGAACAGGCTCCGTTTTTTTCAGCCAGGTTTCGATGCGGGAGTCACGGTCAAAGAACCTCAGGACAAATCCCACCAGGATCATACTAACCAGAATGATCGCGGAATAAATTTCATAGGGGTCAATCACATGTCCCAGTTTCTCTTTCGTGGTTTGATAGAAATTGCTCGTTCCTTTGCTGAAAGGCTGGCAATAAATGTCGAAAGCATGAGTGTGATCAGCTGGCTCGATATGCGTTGGGAAGAGCGGTTTTTCCACTCCATATGCCAGTCCGACAATGATCAGTAGTAGTAGGGAGAACCAGACGAGCGCTTTCTTCCAGTTGTAATTGCGAATGATCCAGGTCACCAGTCCCAGGTTCACCCCCGCTCCCAGCACTAGCAGAATAAAAGCAGCTCCCACAGAATTGGCATGTTGAAACATGGATCCCAACTGGGACATGGCCAGCATGGGAGTGGCATACACGGGAATGGCGACGCCGGTCATCAGTAGGGGAGCATAAGGATTGTCGTAGTTGACAGATCGTTGCAGGCTGCTTTGCGGCAATAATACACCCAGTAATGCAACGCCCGCCAGACCGATCAGGATGTAGATCAGGCTCGCCCCCGAAGCTTCTTTGGCAGCGCTGAAACCGACTGAGACGATTCGCTTAATTCCATAAGGGATTGCCTGATCATCGGCGGGTACTTCTGTTTTTTCGGGGAACAATCTGTCCCAGATCGTTCCCACCAGAGTGACAATCAACAGTGAGAAGAATGCAAAAGCAAGAATCGTAACCGGTTCAGACAGTGTTAGACCATAGAGTAGTGAGAGCGGGTTGAATAGTGGGGCAGACATGGCAAATGCGATGATGGTACCACCCGCCAATCCCGCTTTTTTCAACTCCCGAGCAACGGGGATCACACCCAAAGAACAGACCGGCAGCAGCATTCCGATGCCCCAGGCTCTAAGCAGAGCAGATTTGGTTCCTTCACCGAAAAACCTTCTGGTTTCTGCTGAGCCAAAAAAACGCTGAAAGATTGCCGCAATAAACAGGCCAGCCAGAATAAAGGGGGCTGCTTCCAGCAGGCATTGTACGAACCGGAGTGCGAATCCCCAGAAAATATATTCAATCATGATGGATCTCCTGTCAGTGATGAATTCAAAAAGTAGGTATTATCCGGTAATTAATTTGAGTCACTGAACTTGATTGGTTCAGAACGCGCGGAAAACTGATTCAACTTATCCACGAGGAGAAAGTATTGATTAACAAGATTCGCGTCGGCATCTTCGAAGTCGATCTGCTTGAAGACATTCTTCAAGTTCCCTGAGATCTGTTTCACTTCGTTCCACGCTGTATGTTTTAGCTCACTATCTGCTGCCATCTCGGGAATCCAAGAGATGATGTCAGTGAGTTCCTGTTTATGGACCTGGTACGTATCCGCATGGTTGTTTTCTAAAAGCGTTCTCATCCGCGTATCAACTTCTTTGACTGTCGCAGAAAATGAATCAGGTTTGTGTTCCGGGATATGGTGCTCAAGATGGTCATCTTCTACTCCAGATTGTGCCGTTTCCGTGCACCCGGACAGCAGGAAAAAGGAGAAACCGCATAAGTACAAAATTGTGACTGAACGGAGATGGTATTTCATCATCGGAACTTTTAAAAAGTGATTGTCAGTAGGAAAGTAAACGGGACCTTTACAAACTCAGATGTCAGATGTTTTTGGAATGGCATATTCCGGTAACTTAACGGAATTGAGAATCTCCTCGATGATCAACCGGTTCTCTGACTGATCATTCCCCAGTCGGACACTCAGGACTGGTTCTGCCGTTTCCAGAAGATCATCAGGAATCACGTAATTCCTCTGATTCAAAAAAGCACGTGCCTGGGCGACCCTCTGCCAGATCAATAAACCGCGGGGGCTTAATCCGAGTGTGACCTGGGGGTGCGATCTGGTAAGATTGCCGATCTGAACCAGATAACGCTGTACCGGCTCTGCGACAGAGATTGCCGCGATTTTCTGTTGTATTTGAAGCAGCTCTTTCTCATCGAACACGGAATTCATTTTAGAAGCAGTGACTGAATCGTTTTCGATGGCAGCTGCCAGTATCTGAATTTCATCGATTTCATCCGGATACCCGATGCTCAACTTCATGGAAAATCGGTCGAGTTGGGCTTCGGGAAGCGGATAGGTTCCATGCTGGTCGATTGGGTTCTGTGTGGCAATGACAAAATAGTCCTGAGATAACTGATAGCGGACCGCATCAACGGTAACCTGTCTTTCTGCCATCGCTTCCAGAAGTGCACTCTGCGTTCTGGGAGTCGCTCTGTTGATTTCATCTGCTAACATGATATCTGAAAAAACGGGGCCTTCACGAAATTCGAATTCATGTGTCTTCTGATTGAAAATACTGAAGCCGGTAATATCACTGGGCAGTAAATCAGGAGTACATTGCACTCTGGCAAACTTGCCTCCTATCATGCTGGCCAGCGATTTTGCCAGCATGGTTTTACCCAGTCCGGGATGGTCTTCCAGAAGCAGATGGCCTCTTGAAAGCAGGCAGATAATGACATTATCGATTACATCTGCTTTCCCTTTCAGAACCTGATTCAGAGAATCTCTTAACTGCTCGATTCTGGAATATTCCTGATCAAATTCCATTTTTGTGCTGACTTCTAAAAGTGATGACATAAATCTCTGCCTCTAAAAAATACGAATGAATCTAAGTCTCAAGGAGAATATTTCTTCCAGCAGGCTTCATTGATGATTCTGTTACAACAGTCTCGAATCTGCTCCGTTCCGGGGCCACTCGAATCATCGGATGCACACGGAGCAAAGGAGGCCCAGTTAACATATTGAGCCAGTTCTAAAAGACAGGCAGTGTTGATCGAAAAATTTCCTGCATGCAGCCGCAGCCACTGGCTGAGGGGCATGGTGACGGGGCGTTTCTGCTCTTTACTACGCACTCTCAATTCAAGCAGCCATAAGGTTCTGAAAATGAACCGTCTGGTATCTTGAGTTCGGAAAACCTTGAGCCAGCCAGTCACCAGAAAATCGGTCATCTGATACCGAAGTAAGAATGAGGTAATCAGAATACCCAAGGTGAGTAAAAATGAAATCAAATGGATCTGAATCCAGCCTGAGATAGCCAGAAGTGCTTCAACCGTTCTTTCGTATAACGACAGTGGTGGCCCCAGAACGGTGTATCCTGCCGTTGGTTCAATCGTGCACCAATCGGCAGCACCGAGGCCTATTTTAACTTCCACCCAAAAATGCACGTCATCAGAATGAACAGGTGTGTGATCGGATTTCAAATCATAATCATTCGGGCTGGCATAAAATCCACTCACCAGCCTTGTCGAATATCCCAGAGATCGGAGCATCAAGGCAGCAGACGAGGCAATCAGATAGTCCGGGCCCGCTTTGCGTTCAAACAAGAACTGACGGAGGGGAAGCGCCTGCTTTCCATCATAGGTTATCGTACGATCGTGTTGAAAATGATTGCGATGAAATTGCTCGATGCATCTGATCCTTTCCCAGTCGTTCTCCACTCCGGTTACCAGATCTTCTGCCCGTTTTTTGATTTCTGACATTACTGGCAGTTCTGGCAAGGCAACATAGTGTTTCTGCTGGTGGGACAAGGCGGCGTATTTGGCATCGTGATACTCAATCTGTTTTCGGTCCGGAAAATGGCTAATCAGGTGGATGGGAACCAGCCGGGGTAATTCCTTACGATCGAGCTTCACAATACTTTCCTGATACCAGTCGAACATGTCGACTCGGTCCACTAAATCAATATGAATCTCTTTCAGGTGCAGTGGAGCGGGGAGCTGATTTGATTTCAAGTGATTATTGGTGATGACATGGAGTTCATTTCTGCATTCCTGAGCCAGGGTCTGCGCTTTTGTGCTCACAACGATATATGGTTTTTCAAAGCGTTCTTTCAGGGAAAAATGTTTCTTGAAATCTGCATTTAATGGCTCGCTGAACCAATTCACTCCATCGAAAATGTCGTACGTATCCATTCTAAGATGCAGGGGAGTTCTGCCAGATACATGCAGCAGTGCGTCTGATTGAATGCCTTCTGCCGAATTCTGTTGTGCGGGCTTTTCTTTTCTTGCAGTGGAGAAGTGGCGGTTTATATTTTCCGAATCAGGCAGTTCTTTTTCCTCAATGTTCTGATCCTGCATTTTTAAGCCGATGGCGCGGTCAATATTTTTCGAAATTTCGCCTTCCTCGTTGTAGGTATCGAACATGATGTCATAGAGACTGGGGGTGTCTGATGACATGAATGGCGCATTTTCGAGGGGCGCAAAGCTGCGGATATCATATTTTCCTGCAACCAGCAGCTCGCCATCGCCGAGTCCGTCCCTGGCGTAGAGATCGCCTCGACTATCTCCACCGGAACTGGGCATGATTCCCTTAAAGGCATGGACGACCGGATTTTCTCCGGAAAACGAGACGATCAAAAACAGAATCAATGCGAGTGTGGACAACATCAGATATTTGCCCAGGCTCTGCTTCTTTACAGCCGGGATTAGAGCTACTCTGAGACTGTTCCAGTAGGAATAAAACAGCCAGAAAAACCCCAGCATCAGTTCCAGCCCCACGAGGATGACCATATCAGTGCTGGAATAAGAGGTTGCGGCACTGATAATTAAAAAGATCGATCCCCAGGTGGCAAACTGTTGGTATTTCTTCCAGCAACCGGCTGCAGCCATCACTAAAATGGTGTTCTTGACTGCGAACATCAAGATCAACTCGAAGAGTCTGCCTTCGCCTAAAAAAGTGCGTCTGATCGGTTCCCATACCAGACTCAGCAGCATAATGGCTAACAAAATCAAAGAAACAGATGACTCCGCGACATGTTTTCTTTTCAGAGATGCGAAATACCGCGTGCCCAGTAACGCCACAGTGGCTTCCATCAGAAAGTTGAATCCAATCCAGAAATGTGAATATCTGCCATTTGCGTCAGATATTGACAAAGCCAAAGCCCCCGTCAATACCATCGCGATGGTTACGAAATGCAGGATACGGCTTTCGGGTATCGTTTTCGGTTCAGCTTGCATAGCAGGCTTTCTTCCAGCGATCAGAGAATGTATTTTCCCGACTTTCTTCCGGGCTGTGTAACCGAATCCATGGTTCGCATTGGCAGGCAGGATCATTCTCGAATTCTTGCTGCGGCGAATCCTGAACGACAATCATTTTCGAGTGATAACGAGAGTGCGACCCCTGCGTATTCTTCATGTATCCTTTCGTGTTCGTGATTACGAACTGGGGCATTGGAGAATTTGCAATCAATTGGCTAGTGGCCTGAAGACCATCAACTGGAACACGAGCAAGTTCATCAAGCAGTTTTTGCAGTTCTTTGTGGTTACCATCACAGCGAAACAGTTTGTTTCCCACAAGACATTCAACGCATGCATGTTGTTTTAAAAGGGAACTGCAGATACTTGCCGTGATTCGAATTACGGCCTCCAGGGAATCCCGGTTTTCGCTTTGATAGTTCGACTGATGGATGTCGGGAATCACTCTCATTGCGCAGACGGCTGCAGCTTGGCGTTCTGTGACAATCATTTGACCCTGCCTGGCAGATTGTGCCCAGTGAACCCGCCTCAAAGAATCTCCCAGGCGAAACTGTCTGGTGCCAATCACGTCACCATAATCACCTGCACGATGAGATGCAAAACGATCTTCGCTGGAACTGACCTCCCTGAGCTCTGGCATGAAAGCCAGTTGTGATATTTCAGGCCAGACGATCAGAACGGATTCGACAGAAAGCGGGATTCTCCTTTTAAACAATCCAAACGGGAACGCCGTCTCCAGGAATGCCGTTTTTGTTGAATAAACGCCTCGTTTTCTGGGGATAAATTCCCAGGTATACTCAGTTGTTTCCCAACCCGGGATACACTCAATAGCAACTTCACACAAGTGGTCTGAGTGTTCTGAAAATGGATGTCGCAGGTAAACACCCCAGGCAGGCCAGGGCCAGTTGTTTTTCACGATCAGACTGGTGCTCACTGATTCGCCGCATTTTGTGCGAATCTTATTGAATGAGAGTTCGGCGGAAAGGCCCTTCACACTGATCCAAGGCCACAGTACGCCAACCAGTATGATTAATGAAATCGCAGCGGCAATATAAAGAATCGTGGAATTGACCAGTAAACCACAAACAAACGCTGTAAGAATACTGATTGCCAGGCACCAGAATGGATTCTTCATCCAGTCAACCCATTGATTGTATTGGGGGCAGAAGTCATGGTGCAGCAGTTGATTTAATGAGCGTAAGACCGAATCATCATATTCAAGCTTTAATTTCGTCTCTTGTTCATCAAACTCTGACATAAAGCACCTGCAGCTCAGAAAGGGATATTCAGATCGGCTCACACATTGCTGGCCAATTATTTTCACATGTCTAATGTAAGTTAATGTGGTAATGCAAAATGATTGTAATATCGTTGAGAGTGCATCAGGGTGAATCGGTATCCAGGCTACTGTGGTGGATTATGAAAAGGGCTTCCTTGCCCTTCAGATAACAGAAAAGATCCATCTTTATATTCCACGCAGCTCCAGGATATTTTATTCAACGTGTTTTTAATCCAGTAAAAACGCCGTCTGTGTTTAGCCCCATGGTAAACTTCAGGAGTGCCATGCAACTCAGGACTTCCGACCATACTGGGATTTGATTTAAAATAGTGTGTCAGCAAAATTCCGTCGCTGTTTCCGATGGATGTTTCTTTCTGCCATTTCATGCTATCAATCTCCAGAACATCTGGTGCCACGATGGAAGCTGGTTCTTCTTGAGGTCTCTCGTTCATGGAGCAGCCGATGACCAGGCAGAAACACACAAGTAAAGCACAGAAGAAACAAACGGAATCTGTTAGTTGCGTAAAAAAATACATTGGCAAAATCAACGAATAGGAATACAAAAATAAAACGAGCTACGCCGTCAGTAAAAATGGGGATCTGGTTAACTAAAATTCGCCGAGGACTTTGCCATCAGCTCGGTTAAACAGGTTGCGCAATGTTTCCAGGTCGATGTTTTCACCTAAAAAGCGAACACTTCCATCGCAGAGAAGAATATTGGCACCGCCTACATGCAGACTCCGTGCTCCCGATACAATCTCTCCATGGTGAACTACATCAGGAGAAAATGAATTAGGCGGAAGATAACCATGTACCAGAGTGCTGTAACCCAGACCCTGGATCCACGTACTCGCACGCCCACCCTCATATCTTGTAGCTGCTCTGGAAACCAGATCATCAGAGATTGCAGAACAGGGACCGCCGCCACTGACACGTTTCATTTGACGATCAGGATTTAACAGCATTGTTGTGTCGGGGCCTCTGTCTCCAAACAAGGTTTCCGCCATAAAGATCGTATTTGTTGTTCCGTCTGTAACATCACGCAGACGCGTGGACGAGCCCCGCCAGAACAGGCCATCGTTTTCAGTCGTACAATACTGAGTGTTAAGTCCGGAACCACCATTGACCATGTAATTGGAGCCAGCCCACACAGCCCCGTTGGAATCGGTATAAAATACATTACCGGCGTCGCTGGGGCACATGAAAATCGGGATGGTCTGCTTGACGACATGCACCAGAGCAGGATTCAGTGCTGCTGCCCAGGGGGAGCCTGACAGGAGAGGCTCTCTGAAGTCAATCAGGTTATGCAGATTTGCCTGGTCGATATACGGGAGCAGCTGGGCAGAAGGTGAATAGCCATAAAGTGAATCGGATGCTAACAGCGGCAGTCGGGAGTGAGTTTCGTAATAATTGTGTAACGCCAACCCCATCTGCTTCAGATTGTTTTTACACTGTGTCCGTCTCGCAGCTTCTCGCGCCATCTGGACCGCTGGGAGCAGCAGAGCAAGTAAGATCGCGATGATGGCAATCACGACCAGTAATTCGATGAGCGTAAAGCCCCGGTGTTTTCTGTTCATCTTTCCTCCAGGAAGGATCTGCGAATAATCAAAATTAAATCCGGCGTGTTGCGATGGCTTGCCTGATACTGAGTCGCTATAAAATGCACAATATCATTAATAGCCAGGTAGATGCAAATGCAAAACAGTTGCATTGATGTGTTTTTAAGAAATAGTACTCTTAGCTGCGGCAGTGGGGAGCAACGGCAGGATCGGTTTGGGGGGGAAGTAAGAGGGATCAATCAGTCCCAATGCGCAAGGGAAGTGTTTGCCCCATTCAGAAACGCAGAATGGGGCCTTTTTTAACTAGAATTCGTGCTGTTCCTGTAGGTCTACTTCAATGATTCCGTTTCGTTTTGCGCTCTCAAAATGCTGGAGCAAAATCCAATACTCAGGAATACAAAGCACAACAGGATCACCAGGGCCGGGTTCCTGTCTGGAAAATTCTCTGTTTCAATCATCTCTTCGCGCACTTCGCTCATTTCAATCCCCTCAACTTCGGGCAGAGATTGTGTCGGCTGAAGTGCTGATGATAAAGCAAGCTGGTAGTCAGACAGTGTCTGGGGGCTTGTTTCGTTGCCCGGAGCGTTCAGTTGCTGATTCAGGAATTTGTGAAAGGCTTGATTGCCACAAGTTTCATACGAGCAGGCTGCCCCATATTCGGCTAACAGTTCCGTATGGACTTCAGCCAGTCTCTGTAAAACTTCTTTTTCTGGTGACCAGTAACCTTTCCGGGCTGTCTCCAGCATTACTGCTGTCATATCTTGTAAGGCATACGGATTATTTTCTTCGAAGTACTCCCGCATTTTTAAGTCATGCTTATCTTCAATGTAGACACGGTAGGTTTCATCCCACATGTCCTTACTGATCGCCACAGGCTGCATCACATTCCAGTCGTCCCTGGCTGAGGCGCCTCCTGCTTTCAATGCCTGTTCCGTCTGTGCTGTTCCCTCACGAACGAAATTCGGTATGTTGAAAATTCTTTGTGATGAATCGAAGTCGTACGACTGATCGTCTTGTTTTGTTTCTTGTCGTTCTTTCTTCCGTTTGTGCGAATTCTGCGAATCAGAGGGTGACTGGGCCTTACTTTCAGGTTGCTGTGAGCTATCCGAATTGTTCTTTTTTTGCATTGCACCAGAGAGACCGTCCGGTTTTCGCCCTTGGTTTTGGGAATGTTTCTTTTTCTTCTTTCAAGGCTGCCTGGATTTTTGTACGTTCTTTTTCACTGAAGAGCGTTTCCGTTATTAAGTTTCCGACGAGAACTTCAGTGACAAACTGCCGGGCCAGATCCTGTCGGCACTCCATTGAGTCCTGGTCTGTCTCTTTACCCAGCGCAGACAGAAGTTGATCGACTCCCTGCTCTCCCAGCATCGCCGTGCGCAGTTCGTGATCTCTAGCGGCGGCTTCATCCCGAAATCGATGTCCCACCTTGGAAGAGTCTTTCGGACGGAGATGATGTCCTGCGTTTCGTTGCCGAAAGTAATTGACTATTCCCAGGAGCGAGAATTCGCGCAAAAATATCTGGAAGGTTGTGACAAACAGCAAAGCTGTCACCCACGATTGACATTGAGCGATCTGCGGAAGGAAACTGGATTGTCAAAACTAAAGTACTGGAAGCTTAATCGCCATTCTGCTGGTTAGACAAACGCATTCAGCTTCTCCATCCAGCGTTGTACCTGCATTGCATCTGAGTAGGTCGCCCCGGTGGGCACTGCTTCCACGTTACGCACAACCCGACAGAAGCAACGCAACTCCTCAGCCATCATTCCGCTGGGTGGGTTGGCACGCACTTCCAACGCCAGAGGCCAGGAGGCTTCACTGTCCCAGACAGATATCGGTCGTGGGTTAGGTTCAATGCGAGCAGACCAACCCACACCAAACACTTCGGTTCTATCAAACCCGCGCGGCGGCATCCCTGCGGGAGTTAAATACGAGGCAGCAAACGATGCCACCGGACCGCCGTTCCACTTGAGTTGTGCCAGAGCCAGATCAATGTCGCCTGTGGCTGTTCGATGAAATTGTGCACTGAAATGATCCGGTTCCGCACGATCGAGTAACACCTGTGTCGCATACAGGTCATGCACCATCGCAGCATGTAATGGGTTCTCGCCTGGAAAGTTCTCAATAATGCTCGCCGGTCGATGTCGTACGCAATCAATATAAGAAATCGAGCCACGTTCGCGGGCGACCTCCCGCAGCTCTTGATACTCGCTGTTAAACAGCACGATGTGTCCTATCATCAGGTTACTGGAATCGAGCCGCACCAGTGGAGCAAGGCTTTCTGCTTCTTCCAGACTATCTGCAATCGGCTTTTCCAACAGCACCACTTTGTCACGTTCGAGGAGTTCTCGCGCGACAGTCACGTGTGACTGCGTCGTACAGGCGACAACCCACGCCTCTGCGCCAGACTCCTCAATCGCCTGAGTCAGATTCGTCCACCCTGGCACATCGGGAAGTTCTTTGCTGATTGCGGCAAGGCTCTCCTGCCGACGCGCCACCACCCCCACCAGTTCCGCTTCTGCCAGCCGAGATAACGTCAATGAATGCAATCGCCCAAACCGACCCAAGCCAATGACACCTATTTTTACCGGCTTAAAACTCTTTGTAGGCATCGGTTATCCTCAGGTTTGATTGATATTTTATTCGCAGATAGACGCAGGATTTGCAGGTGGCTTTACAATATAGAAAATCTAATTTCACCATCAAGGCTCAACGACACTAAAATTATCAGGTTAGAAACCAACAGCCATTCACGGTATACCTGCTCGGACTCATGTCAGTGCTTTCAGCAGAGTTTGTTGTCAAAGATCTATTGGCTACGAGACTTAACGTGCGACAGTCTATTAGTACCCGACGATCGAAGGCACTGATTACTTTACTGATCGGACTCTCACCTTGGGCTACCTCCATGGCTAACTCACTCAGAACGCACCGATTCATTGATCAATTAATTACGATAATGCCGATAATTGTACCGGACTCACAACACGGATCACAGGTGTTATTGGGTGACTTGCTGCAAAGATCCATGGTGTTGCGCCCCCGTTTCGGGTAACATAATATATGTCAGGTTAAGGCTCTTGATTAGGCTTTGTGCGTATTGAAAGTCCTCATAGCCGCTTATTGAAGCGATTTTCAAACGCCGAGACTTTTAAGAGGATTCAAAGTTTCCTTTTGATATTGAACAGACTGCTCGCATGAACAATACAATCAATCGCCGTCGATTTATAATTCGGTCTGTTGCCGGATCTCTTGCTTTGCCTGGTCTGCCATCTTTGATGACGGGCTCACTTGCAGGTAATTCAACGATTACCGAGTCTCGCGGGGCGGGTGCAGGTGCTCAAAGGTTTGTTGCCGTCGGTAACTTACTCGGTTTTCAACAGAAGCATTTTTTTCCTGAGAAAGCAGGCAAAGCGTTTGAAGAGACGCCGTTGCTTAAACCTCTTGCAGCGAATCGTGATCAGCTTACGGTCTATCGCGGACTCGATCATGGACTTCGCGGTGGTCACTTTGCCGTGCATACGTTTCTGTCGGGTTTGCTCCATCACGAGTCCAAGAACCGCACAGACGGCAACGTCACCATTGATCAATTCATCGCTGATGAAGTCGGAAATCAGACACGATTTCCGTCGCTCACGGTCGGGTCTGAAGGCGGGATCCACGGTGGCTGCCAACTTTCATGGACGAAGTCAGGGGTTCGGGTTCCACCGATTACGGGGCCGGCGGAATTATTTGACCAATTATTCATGGCGGATTCGCGACAACTTCAGGTACAGAAAGTGAAGGAGAATTCACTGCAAGCGTCGATTCTTGATTCGATTCACGACGAGGCTCGTTCCCTTTCGAAACGAGTGAATAGTGAAGACAAAGCGAAACTGGATGAGTATTTCAGTTCCATTCGCGATGTCGAAAAACGACTGAAGCTCCGCCAGGTCTGGGCTGATCAGCCTAAGCCGAAGGCGCCATTCGACAAGCCCGCCGATAAGAACACGGTTGAGGACCTGCCCATGCTCTACGAGTTGATCGCGCTCGCGTTGCAGACAGATTCAACACGTATCGCAACACTTGAAATTGGCGGCAGCTTTTTGCCACAACACTTGGGTATTAATAAATCCTATCATGGTCTGTCGCATCACGGTAATGACGCAGAGGCGATCGCGCACCTGGTCACTCTTGAGCAATATCAACTCAAACAATTTGGGAAATTTTTGACCCGTCTGGCTGGCATACCAGATGGGGAGAAAACACTACTTGATTCGACCGCGGTACTGTTCGGCAGCGGCATGGGGAGCGCAAACTCACACACCAACTCAGACTTACCAATCATTCTGGCTGGAGGCGGGTATGGGAGTGGTGAATTCAAGAAAGCCCCCTCTAAAGGCCCGGGCAAGGTCCCGTTGTGCAACCTTTACCTTGATATCGCTCAGAAAATGGGCGTTGAGAAGGAATCATTCGGAACGAGCACCGGAAAGTTTTCCTAACGATGAATACGCAATTCTTTAAGGCGATCCGGATGAGAGCATTTCGCGTCGTTTGCGGATTAGCTATCGGCGTTTCCCTGCTGTCGCCTTGCTCTGCGGAAGAGACGCAGAACAAGCACAATGCGGCAGTCACCAGGCTTTTGGGTAAATACTGTCTTCAGTGCCATGACATCGCGACCGCCGATGGTGAGCGCGAGTTTGAATCGTTTTCACTGCCAATCAAAACTGAGCAGCAGCTGATCACCGCCGATGGAATTATCGATCAGGTCACACTTCGGAAGATGCCACCAGAAGAATCGGACCAGCCGACCGATGAAGAGAGACTCGTTTTAATCGGTGCCTTGCGAGATAGCATTCAGGAAGCACGAAGCCAATTTGAAAGCACTGGGGGACGCACCATCATGCGTCGACTTTCCAATCGCGAATATGAAAATACCCTGGCGACTCTGTTTGGTCGTCGTGTCGACACACTGGGATTAACTGCGGACTTCCCGCAGGAAGAGACCAGTCAGCACATGGACAATATCGGTGAGTCGCTGGTGACTTCCGGATTCCTGTTGGATCAGTATTTTCAAGCAGCATCCCGGCTGGTCGAGGCTCGTCTTGGAAAACCTGTGATGAAACCAAAGTCGTGGCACTTCACTGACAATTTCAAACAGTACGAAGAACTGTCGGGCTCTCATCGAAGTGTCTTCAAATATCGGTATCTCTGTCTCTACGAACAGCCCAACACAGACACGCGTCAAGGTGGCTATGGGCACATCGAAGATTTCCTGGCGGGTGTACCGGTCTCAGGACTTTATGACATTCAAGTTCATGCTCAAGCGATGCACCGCGATACTCACTACGATCCCAAGATTTTCCGCATCGACTTTTCAGAACCCTTTCAATTGGCCGTGGTTCCCGGTGATGTGAAGAAGGGACATATCCATTATCCCCAATCGATCGAACCGATCCTGGCAAGCGATGTTGTTCCGGATGACAAACCAGAGTGGTTGAACTTTCGTGTCTGGCTTGAAGTGGGACAGACACCTCGCTTCATTTTTCCAAACGGACCTTATGAGTCGCGGGCATCGGTCATCTCAGTCAACAAACGCTACAAAGATGAATTTAAGAATCCGGATACCGGTGTCAGCCGGAAGGCTCTGCTTCGCGAGGGAAAGCTGCCTCATATCAGGATCGGCGAAATCAAAATCCATGGTCCGATTACAGAACCAGTCGGCAGCAAAGAAGAAGTCGCGGTATTCGGGAATCATGGGTTTCAGGAAGACCATGCTTTTGAACAACTCTTTGTCTTTGCAAAAAAAGCCTATCGGCGTCCGTTGAACGAATCCGATCAACGGCGGATCAAAGTGCTCTACGAACAGCGATTGTCCGAGCAAGCGACGCCACGTCAAGCGGCTCTTGATACATTGAAGATGATACTATGCTCTCCCTCGTTTTTATACCTCAGCGAAATTACTCCAGAGGATGAGCTCGAGTTACACCCGTATGATCTTGCGTCCCGTCTTTCCTATGCTTTATGGACAGCACCGCCTGATGAAGAATTGTTCGCCGCGGCCGCTTCTGGTCGCTTGAAGGATAAGGATGAATTGAACAAGCAGGTTCTACGTCTGCTAAAAGATCCGCGCTCTAATGAATTCGTCAATGGTTTTCTTGACAGCTGGCTCAATCTTCGAGCAATCGGTGATCTGCCTCCACCACGAAAAACTGCCTGGGAATACTACGCTCAGAACTTGCCTGAATCAATGAAACAGGAGGCACGATTGTTTTTCCGTTCCCTGCTTGACGAGAACGGATCTGTGGCGAATTTTCTGGACGCTGATTATACATTTGTTGACAAGAAATTGGCCAATCTCTACCGGTTACCAGAGAAAGACACGCTACGACTGAATGATGGCTTTCAACGGGTCAAGCTCACTGGGACCAAGCAGCGTGGAGGGTTGTTAGGCATGGCTGGCGTCCTGACGGTCAGCGCCAATGGCGTCGATACCTCTCCGGTAACGCGAGGTGTCTGGGTTCTCGAAAATATATTCGGAACACCATCACCACCTCCGCCGGACGAAGTGCCTGCCATCGAGGCTGATGTCAGTGGAGCAACGACAATTCGTGATAGACTGGCAAAACACAGCACGGACCAAACGTGTTACGTCTGTCATCGAAACATCGATCCACACGGTCACGCACTTGAATCATTTGGCCCCATCGGCCGGTGGCGAGACAAGTACCCCAAACCGAAAAGAAAAGGAGTCGGTCCAAAGGTCGATCCGACAGGCAAACTTCCTTCTGGCGAAACATTCACTGATTTTGCGAGCTTTAAACATGTGCTGCTCGAAAACCGACTTGATCAGTTCGCCCTCTGTCTTATCGAGAAGCTACTCACCTACTCAACCGGACGACAGATGGAACGGTCCGACCAGTTCGAGATCGAAGACATACTGAAACGTGTGAAAGCCAAACACTACGGTCTGCAAACAATCGTGATCGAAGTCATGACTTCCCAAATCTTACGATCGCGATGAAACAATCAGCAAATTTGTAGTCCCTAGGCCTGCTAGGAGCAAAGTTGCGTCAGGTACAAATCAGGCGTTTCTGCACAGGGACAAAAACGGGACAAGTGGGGGCACAAAAAAACGATGGCTCGCAAACCCCCCTAATTTATGTGAGGATGCGAGCCATCGTTCTTTGGATGCGGAGAGAGGGGGATTCTCTGAACGCTCATTTGTTGCCGGGCTTCCCATGTGTTTGAGTCCGTAATAATAGACTTATTCTACAGACCGTCAAGAACTATTATTACGTAATAATTCATTTAAGGCAAAAAGGAATGCCACAAAAGTGCCACAAAGATTTGAGCTACTCGGTAGTATAGTCGAATGAGTCCCCTCAGCTTTTAGTGGTTGCCAGTGCGCAGTTCGTGATCTCCAACGGCGAATTCACCCTGTGGTCGCTGTTCACCTTGCAAGAGCCATTTCGGGTGGCAATGATCCCTGTGTTTCATTGCCGAAAGGACTGGACTATTCCCAAGTGCGAGAACTCGCGCAAGAATGTCGGGACAAACAGCATGGCAGCGATTTTAGGATGAAGCTTCCGTAGCAGATCATGAATTGCGCGGACCATCCATCCAAACTCTGCACCTCGCACACTCAACTACTGACCGTAAGAAGTTCCTCACACATCCGACAGATCTCAGCTCGTTTCGCATCCATCCGTGATTCTCTCGCCGCGAGTCGTACCTCCTGAAGTTGCCGCGGTATCTCTTTACCGGATCCAAAGTACATCTCGTCAGGCGTCTGCCCTTGGAACGCGAAATGTGATAAATGCGTGTTTTGTTGCTCCATAGTGAACACGATCAGTTTCTCGATCATTTGCGCAGAATCCAGTTCATTCAAATAAAGCCATTAGTGCTTAAGCACGCGCAACCATAATTCGATGAGCGAGTTGGAATATTGAGTTTCGGTCTGTGCCAGGACTCGTTTCAATAGTCCGGACTCGATGATCTCATCGACGAATACGATTGGCTTTTCCACTAGCGAGAACTCGCGCGAAAATGAAGGGAATGCGTGGCAAACAGGACTGCAGATTTCACAGACATAAAACGTATTGGCTTCGGAACCAGAAACTTTTTCTTACCTTGTAATCTTCTTTTGCTGTTGAAACATCCATTCCATCATCGCACTTGGTTCTTGAAACGCCTCACTCCAGCAGTTATGTCCAACTCCTGGTAATTCATGATAAATGATATTTCCATTTTTTTTCTGAATCGCTTCGACCATATTTCTTGAAGAAGAAACGTCAATAACATTATCTGCATCTCCATGTACGACCCAGAAAGGGATCTTTGTAAGCAAAGAAGCCGTCGCAGGATCAGCCTGACCACAAAAAGGAGCAACTCCTGCAAAGATATCTGGTTCGTAGGCAGCAAAGCTCCAGCAGCCGTTCCCTCCCATGGAAAGCCCGATCAGATAAATCCGACTGCGATTTATGTTCTCATACTCATTCATCGTTTTTTCTAAAGCAGCGTACAGTAACTCAATCATATCCAACTCTTCCCACCAGCGTTCTCGTGGACACTGGGGAACAAGCACATAACACGAGTATTTCTCTCTCCAGGCTTTACGTGATAATTGAGTCGGAAGTGAACCTAATGGTATCCTGTTATCGTCCCCACGGCTCCCTGCTCCATGCAGAAAAATGACCAGAGGGTATTTCGTTTTGGTAGTATTCATTTTCGGTTTCATTAATCGATAATTGAGTGAGGATTGCCCTTCCGGTGTGTCTAAGAGCACTTGATTTTTGGCAAAATGTGCGATTACTTCAGGGGAGATATATCTTAGTTTTCCCCTGGCCTGCCCTGCGTTCTCCTCCCAGATAAAAGGAAGTATTAATAGATTGATCAACAGTTGTACTGAAAGACAAATCAACAGAAATCTGATATCCAGATTCGAAACATTGTGACCTGATGCGTTTGTGTTGTTAGAATCTGATCTATTCATTTCGGGGAAACCATATTCTGTGATACGACGAGTTGGTATTTCAGTCAAACAGGAAATAACATTTCACTCTATTCACAATGAGCTACTTTCTTTTAGCAGATTCTGGTTCCGGCTTTGTGATGATTTCACAGTATTTCAAGGATTGTTTTAATTCACCAACATCTTGATCGTTCATATAGGTATTCGACACATCCAACTTGATCAGGTTGGTAAACCCCTTTAGCAAGTTCAAATGAGTGGGGCGGAGACTGGTGCCACTTAAATTCAGTTCTGTCAGTTTCTTACAGCCACTTAAACCACCCAGTCCAGACCCGTCAATTTTCGTTTTCGATAGGTCAAGGGTTTTCAATTTTTCAAATTGCCCAATCGATTCTAAACCAGCGTCAGCCACACTGGTCTCAGAAAGATTGAGCGTTCTGAGTTGAGGCAAATTCGTAAGATTTAAAATCGCACGATCATCAATGTTAGTGCGAGACAGATTGAGACTATAGAGTTGTTTCAGCCCTGAGATTTCCTTCATTTCTTCAGATTGAAGGTTATCTTTTTTTATGAGCTGAATCGCCCGAATTAAAAAATGCTCGGCTGGCAACTGTTCTAATTTTTTTGCATGTTTAGAACGACCATCTAAAAAAACAGTCACACTTCCTTTTTTGCTGAGCACCCAATAGGCGGCCGTCTCATCTGTGACAGTCCTGGGAGGTTCCCCACATCCGGTGATGCAGAATAATGTTAATAAGATTCCAATCTGACGATGATACTTTTTGAGAAAAAACATTACTCTCACCTTCTTGCTTCACAATCACTCATAATTCAGATCTGACACCTGAAAGACAGATCACTTGATCCCACCATACTACTGAAACAGATTTATGCCTGACTTGCGTTCCCTAATTCATTTTTTGTGTCTTTTCGCTTTTAAAAGATCAATATCAGCCTGAGAAATCTCATAAATGTGGATTGAATATCCAGCACGCGCGACTGGTTCTAAATCCAGGAAGTACCTGTAGGCAGACTCGTCCACATATTGCTTCTCTCCCGCTGCATTAAAGGGCGGCAGTGTATCCAGACCATATATGTGATTCACACTAATGGCGTAACGTCCGGGGACGAGAGATCTATTCGCTGAATCCTTGAGGTCATCAACTCCCTCTGGCCATTCGGGGGGAAGCTGAAATTCAATACCAGCGACCTGCGGTGCAAATAAGCCATAATAAGCAAGATAAAATGGTTCCGAACTGGGGTGCTGTTCCAACCAGCGTTTCAAGTCATGCAAATCTTGTCCCCAGTCAAGGTTGCTATTGATCAGATGACGATAACCCTGCGAAGGACCGCCGATCAATTCGTTAAAATAAGCGAGGCTGTGTGGATAAATCCATAAACTTGACGCAACCGACCAGAGTAGTGGTACTGCAATCACCAGTGATCGATACGATTTGAAAGATATGATGATCTGGGCAGATTTACTGATCCAGATGATTCCAAAGGGGAAAATTGGCAGTATATATCGTAGATGGGCATTGTAATCGGTTTCAGAACTCACGAAGACGAAGAGCAGCATCAGCGGTGCGAGGAGGACTATTTCATCTCTCCAATTGTCCCCCTGCCCGCGTTGAATCTGAAATAAGGTGTATACAGCAGCCAGTAGCGTCAGAAGCCAGACACCTAGAGGAACCTTGATCGCCAGCGCATAGAGGTAGTAATACCAGAAGCCATGGGGATAAAGTTTTCCTCGAAAAAACGTCTGGCGTTCTCGTTCAAAGTCCTGCTTTTGAATATCGATTCCAATGACATACTGAGCCGGTAATGGCACTGGGATATGCTCCAGCCATGTCCCCGTAAATCGATTGCCGGTCTGGCCCTTGTTCATATCTGTAGCAGGACCTCTTAAAGTAGCACTGATGAATTCATATTTGCCGAGTGGCTTGAATGCCCCGTCATATCCATAGCCCAGATTCAGAATATGCAAAGCAAGCAACAGCAGGACGGCCAACTGGGCTCCCTGACGCCAGACAGAGAGTTTTGTCTCCGTATAACGCGGAAAACACAACCAAAAAAGCCAAAGGCACGGCCAGAGACCGAAAAACAAAATCAGGGTAAATTTTGTCAGTTCAGCAAGCCCCAGCAGACATCCCGCAGCAATCGCGCGTCCCCAGGTCGGATGCTGTAACCATCGCCAAAACAGCCAGGCTGTAGCCACGGCCATTGCCGTGGCCCCCGCATCGGGTGTGATAAACGCACCATGCGCCAGCATATTGGGACTGAAAACCCACAACGTAAGAGCAAGCAATCCTGAAGTATCTCCATAGAGCGCACGCGCCCAGAAAAAACAGACCAGACCACCAAGCAGGCTGAAGGGGATACACGCCCAGCGTGCCAGTGTCATGATCCAAAACGAGCGTTCGCCATTTGCCTTCATAAAAGCGGGGCCAATTGTAAATATAGGACGTGCTTCGGGACCTTCGTAGAAAGCGTCCCAGTCTGTTTTCATACCAGCCATGATTACTGGAAATGCACCTGTCATTCGAATCAAGGGGGGATTCACACGATACAGCTCAAAGCGACCTGATTGCCAGTTACTGACCCCAGCTGCCAAATGTCCTGGTTCATTGGCATTAGGACTTTGCCGTATCGCCAGATACCCCAGGAGGAGTGCCTGAACCGCAAGTAATCCCCCAACAAGACAGGGGACCATTTGCGGAGACACAATTGCTGAAGGATGAGCTGTGCTGTTTGATGAAGTCACTTTTACTTACTTTCAGCCAGTTTCTGAGCAGGACGTAGATCTATAATACGCACGGTTGGATTGCTGAATGCGAAACTGCGATACACTGGTCTGATCTCGACAAAAGGAAAAGTAAACCATTCTTCATATTGCCGATGCCGATTGTATATGTATTCGTCCTGCCCGGAAGTTATGGCACCACGGTAATATCGTTCATAACGAAAATCACTGGCGACGACAAAATCATACCCTTGATTTCGGAGTTCTTCCGGAGTGAAATCACCGATCGACCGGACATCGTTTTTTGCAGCAGCATACTGTTCGAAAAACGGTTTTCCCCCCGTTTGGGAAAGCCATTCCGCTGCCTGCTGTCGTGTATCATGTTTCCAATTCATATAATAATCCAGTTGTAACGTGTCTCCAAAGGAGATGCTCAAGCTGATGCCCAATAATAATACGAGGCCTTTTCTGGCATAGCTGTTTTCGAAATGATTCGACAAGAGCTGAATCCCTCGGACTGAAAAATAAATCATGGCGGGAGCAATCTGCAGAATGTAGCGGGAATAACCTGGCGGAGGTTTGGAAGGAGAAATTTCGGGAATCAAATAATAAAAAACAACAAACAGTAGAAACAGACGATCGACATCCTGTGTCTCCTTCCACCAGAAAAACAGAACGATTATTCCTGTCACTGCTAACAACGTGACCGAAAGTGTTAAACCTGGAATGACGCTATTGAAGAGATGAAAGGAAAACCAATGCTCTAAAGGAGAAACAGAAATTGAGTGTCCTGTTGCAGCATGAGCCCCTTCATGCCTGACCCCCTCAAGGAATATTTCAGGAGCTTCCAGAATCGGATAGTTCACACTTAAGAACACATAAATTCCCAAAAAACCGGCGGCAATTAAATAGCCGTAGTAACTTAGTTTTTTGGGAATTGAAATCAGAAGGGGAATCAAAACAGCGATGAGAACTAACAAGGCAGACTTATAATGTGCCGACCATGCCAGGCCCGTTGTAATGCCTAGGGGAATCGCTGTTTTCCAGTGGGGATGATCGATGAATTTGAGAATAAACCATAAGGCTGCCATGGCGCAGGCAGTGAACAACATATCTTCTTTCATGTAATGGGCATGAACGACAAGAATCGGGGAAACCGCCACTCCCGCTGTCACAAGTAATGCCCAGCGGTCATTCATCGTTCTCTTTGCAAACAAGAATGAAAAGAACACGATAATGACTCCGGAAAGTGCAGACACCCAGCGACCGATCAAAACAACACGTTCATCTTCAAAGCCGCAAAGCAGATTTCCCAAACGAGCCAACTGGAGCATTAATATCGGAATATGAAAATCCTGCTCGTAGTTGAGTGTGAATCGAACTTTCTTGGGTTCGTCTCCGTGGTAACCCACAGGGAAATCATTGTTCCACAAATTTAATATTAATGAGAGGAGAAGCAGGCCTCCCAGAAACCATTTCGCGCCCGAGTTCATAAATACTCTTCTTGTGTCTATTTATTCTGATATGAACATCCAAGATACAAACAGCATATACATTTCAAGATCATACAGTAAAATGTCTAGAACTAATAATACAAACATTCAGATTCTCCAAAAGCAAACCACAATGCCTGAAATCATTGATTGCAATTCTCAAAAAGACAATTCTCCCCTGGATCTGACAATCTTGCTCCCGGCATACAATGAAGAAAATGCGATTGAGTCACTGATCGCTGAAATCCGAAACGCCATGGCAGAATGGAGTGGGAAATGGGAAATTCTGGTTGTTGATGACTGCTCTAGTGATAACACTGCTGCCAAAGCTTCTCTGAGTGGAGTTCGTGTAGTCAAACGTGTTGAGAACGGCGGATCCGGTGCCAGCCGTAAAACGGGGATCCGTGAATCACAGGGGAAATTAATTGCCATGCTGGATGCCGATGGGAGCTATGATCCCAGCTCTCTTCCAGAACTGCTATCATATTTCCCGGACTATGATCAGGTTAATGGCGCGAGAACCAGCGAGCAAGGTACCATCAAATTCCTGCGGGTTCCGATCAAATGGAGCATACGCAAGTTGGCGGAAATTGTCAGCGGAAAAAAAATCCCCGATTTGAATACAGGTCTGAAAATTTTCAAACGGGATCTAATGCGAAATTACCTCTGGGTTATCCCGGATGGTTTTTCTTGCGTGACTTCAATGACACTCGCGTTCATGTGTAATGGGCACTCCGTTAAATACATTCCAGTCACTTATCGAAAACGCATTGGCAAATCAAAATTCCATCCCATTCACGATACACTACAATATTTCCTGACCGTCCTCAGAATGATCACCTATTTCAGACCCCTCAGAGTTCTGGCACCATTGGCATTTTCACTGGGAGCAATCGGAGTTCTGCGAGCGTCTTATCATATCTTTTATTCACCCGATTTAGGGATCACAGATTCCGACGTAATTTTAATTGTGACCGGGCTCATGATTCTGGTTGCTGGCATGCTGGCCGACTTAATTGTCAAGCAACGCCAGAGCTAATAAATACGCAAAATGCGGACATCCGCATATTGATGCGGTCATTCTTTTTCTTCCCCAATCTTGGATTCATACCACCAACGAGGATCACGGTGCAGTGTATGGCAAACCTCGTAATCACCGAAATCAGATTCAGGATTGATTTCACATAGAATGCGAAATCCATTGCGCACATTTCTTGATCCGGGAGCGCGCTCCATTCGTCTTCCGGAACGGCAATAATACTCGTTACTCCCCCAACACCCACCTCGTAAGACTCTGGACGATCCCGTTTGTGGCCCCTGCGGATCAACTTTGGGGGAATGAGAATAATACTCCTCGTCACACCAGTCCATACACCATTCGCGAACATTTCCGTGTGTATCGAACAGTCCAAAATGGTTTTGGGGAAAAGTGCCGACGGGGGATGTATTAGCATATCCGTCCTTCCAGGGAGAGGCATCCTGCATGTGAACAATGAGTCCCGGGTTGACTGTCTGGTCAGAGTGATTCTCCATGGGGCCATAGTACCACAGGCTATTACCGGTATTGAACACGGTTTCTGTCCCCGCCCGACAGGCAAATTCCCATTCCGCCTCATAGGGAAGTCGATAGGTACGATTTTCTTTTTCGCTTAACCAGCGGCAAAAAGCCATCGCGTCAAACCAGGTAACATTCACAACCGGATGTGTTTCATCCTGTTCAAATCCCACTTTTTCCCAGGGATGAATGGCATCTTCGACCCAATTCCCTGCACTGAGATTTGCCTGGGACACTCCTGCTGCATCACGGCGCGGATCAATCTGATATTTTGTGTCATCCACAAACTGCCTGAAATCTTTCAAAGAGACTTCATGCACACAAAGATAATACGGTTTCGAAAGAGAGACTTCATGTTGAGGTTGCTCACGCATTTTGACCGCTTTTTCATTGGGGCCGGCACCCATTATAAATGTGCCGGGAGGAATCAATGCAAAACGCATCTCAAGTGTATTTTGCATTGATTCAGGAACCTTCAAATGAAGCCCCCAGTCGGCCTGGAAGACAGCCGCCTGTGCTTCTGAAAAAGGCGCAATGGCAGGCGAAGGAATTTTGGTTGATTCTGGTCGCATCACCCAGGCAAAACAGATTAAATCCCCCAGAAAAAACAGGGTGAGCCCCATGACCATAATGCGTTTTCTGGTCTTGCTTCTGCTATTGGTATGACCTGATTTGGAATTCTTAATAAAGTTGTTTTGATTCAGATCGTTTTGATTTTGCATTTGCCGCACCTCATCATATTCTTCGTATTCCACTGACGTCACACAGAAACCTTCTCCATCTAACGCGCCGCGCTCATCTTTCCGGCTTTGTAAACTAAAAACAAAAGCCCTATTGCTAAACAGACTCCAAGAACAATCATTATGTTTTTTGATGCCAGCCACGAAGACTTAGAATTAAGATTTGCGACGGCAGGAGGGGGAGTCGGAATAATCGGGTCATTCAATTTTAGCTCTGCCAGGGTCAAGAATCCGTCATGATTCAAGTCGAGCCATTCAAATTGCGTCTGTAGTGTCTGAGAGGGCTTATCTGTCGGAACGTCACTATATTCTGAAATAGCGAGTTTTCCGTCGCCATTCATGTCTCTAGTCGGTAACACAATATCGCTTGTTGGCTTCGCTTCAGGCGTTGCCTTGAATTCGTTCAAGATAAGCGTACCGTCCCCATTCGCATCAAACCGTTTAAAAATATCCCCCAGATACTTTTGAGGACCTGCCCCCGTTCGATAGGCAATAAATTCTTTAAGATCTACTTTTTGATCCTGGTTTCGGTCTCGGCTTGTAAAAAGCGTCTCGGCATCCGGGTTTGCCAGAGGGCATGCTTTAAATTCTTCGAACGACAAAAATTCATCGGAGTTACGATTGAAGTGCGCAAAAATGATTTTGGCAGCAGCTTCCGATTTGGGTGAGTAATGTTTGCCAAGATATTCGGCAAAACTTAGTTGAGAATCATGATCTTTATCCTTACTTTTAAAGACAGAAATAGCACTAGGGGGCATGGGACGATCCTCGGGGCGAATCCAAGCTGCAGGTGTCCCACCTGTAAACGTAACCGCGACATTCCGGGGACGCTGTTTTCCTTTTTTCATTCGTGTGCCTGGATCACTGGTTTTATACTCTTCCCAGTTGACAAAGCCATCACGATTCCGGTCCAGGGTTTGGAACCGTTTTTGATTTGTCAATGCATAAGTTCCCGACGATCCTGTCTTTTTCTTTTCATTAGGATACATCTCTGTAAAAGTGAGAAGCTGATCCTGGTTTTTGTCATAATACGCAAAAATTGCCGGTGTTGGAAATGAGGTATTATCTAATCGATAAGGAAATTCCTCCCAACTCAATTCTCCATTTTTATCACGATCATATACAGAAAAATGCGCTTCCGCGAGAAGTTTGGCACCTCCTTCCAACATGCCTGCAAATTCTCCCAGTTCAACTTTTCCATCATTGTTGTTATCTCTTACTCGCGAAATAGACAGCCCAATCGGATTTGCATCGGGAGTCTTTCGAAATTCGGTATAACTTAGTTTTCCATCTTTATTGTCATCAAAGGCATCCAATGTACGCTGTCCTAATATCGGAAAAGTGCGATAGTAGCGAATGCTGAATTCTTCAGAGTCTAAATAATGATCATGATTTTTATCGCGCCACCAGAAATCATCCCAGGGAATATAAAGCGCACTGGGATGATATTTATATTCCTCAAAAGTTAGAGACTTATTGTGATCAGAATCAACCTGCTGAAATTGTTCTTTTACTTTTTCAAGAACATGCTCGGGTTTACCTTTCAAATATTCGTCCATACTTAATTGCAGATCTTTATTACGGTCCATGGAGAAAAACGACCATTCATGAAACATAATCTCCGGTACGGAATGCAGGATTTCTCCATCAGCAATGATCCAATTGGCCAGTGGTGTTTCAGATGCAAATTCTTTGACTGACAATTTGTTGTCTTGATTAAGATCTTGTTTAGCAAAAAGGTCATTTGCCTTTTTGAGCCATTTTTCATATTCTGTTTTTGACCAGGGATGATCAGGCGTTGAGCGGTTACGGAATTCTTCTAAACTCAGCATCTGATCTCCATCAATATCTAAACGAAGAAATGCCATATCAGAATCATAAAGAATCGAGTATTTCGGAATGGCCTGATCAACGGGAACGGGAAACTCATCATGGCGAAGCCAGCCATCTTGATCGACATCAAACTTGGAAAAATAGAATTTAGTCAACTCGAGCCGCTTTCCAGACTTGTTGCTTATGAAATCAGACAGATTTAATTTGCGATCACCATTTTTGTCTTGTACCCCCAGAAGACCAACAGGGTTTGCAACTGGAGTTTTTCTGAATTCTTCCAGACTTAGCTGCCCATCCTGATTCTGGTCAAAGCGATCGAATATGAAACCCATAAACATTAATTGGCGATATTTATGTTTTGAATTAAATTCAACCAGCGATAATGAACCATCACCGTTGGTATCCAGATATTCCAGTTTTGAGAGTGCATCCGGTCTCCCAGCTGGAGTCAACTTGAATTCGGCAGCTGTCAAATATTGGTCCTGATCTGTATCAGCCTGTTTGAAAGTCTTGGTGGCCCCTTCGATTTCTCGCTTCAGTTTTCCAAAGTTAAATTCTTCAATCGAAAGTTTCCGGTCTCCGTTCGTGTCTTTTTCATTAAAACTGGTAATGGAATCCAGTTCCAAACCAACACCCTGTTTAATAAATTCATCCTGATCCAGTTGGTCGTCATTATTGGCATCATAACGATGAAATGAACGTTTCAGTGCAGCAGCGTGAGCAGCATGTTTTTGACTCTGAAATTCGGATAGATTCAGCTGTGTATTTTGATCTTTGTCAAACAGGGAAAATAGTTTTCTTCGGTTTGGATAAAAGTAACTGAAACTGGAAAATTCGGTTTGAGAAAGTGCAGTATCACCATTTTGATCATGCAATAGAAATTCGTATTCCAAATCTTTGGGATCCAGGCCAGAAAGAACTAATGCCAACTCCGATAATTCCAAACGGTTATTCTGGTCGACATCAACTCGAGAAAAGAGCAACTCTCTGGACGGGGTAAATTCGTTTAAACTGAGTTGCTGATCCTGATTGGAATCTAGCCGATCAAATGTATGATCAGCATATTTGAGAAACGATTTTTTCCGATTAATGGCCCAGGCCTGTTTCAGTTGACCTCTGGTCAACTGACGTCTCTTAAACTCGTTCCGATTGATCGAACCATTTTTATCTGTATCGAGTTTTGAGAAAACCGTTTGATAGTCTTCTCTGAATAAGAGGCTGGTGCCATTAAACAAATCCGTGATAATGGGGAATTCTGATCGTTGCAAGAATTGATCCTGATTGGCATCAAATGCACTAAAGAAATTTGTGATGAAATCCACATTACTTCCAGTACGAGTCCCCAGACAGTCTTTCAGGGTTATCTGGTCATCACCTTCAAGATCTCTCACGCTTAATAAAATATCCCTGAATTGTAGAATATGGGCAGGGGAGTTTTCCCATTCTGAATTAGAAAGCAAAGCGTCATGATTCGTATCAAAGCGAGCATGGACATGACGCATCAAAGCTGCCTGGCGGAAATATTCTCCCCGTAGCATTTCTTCTTGCGTTAACTGGCCATCCTTGTTGAGATCTTTCCATTCAAAACGAAGTTTACTGGACGGTCCTCCTAAGGGAGTATACTTGAATTCATCAATCTCAAGCTGCTGGTCCTGATTTGTGTCGAAAAGTTCAAACATGGATTGATAAAGCGAAGCATGGGGATACGCTTTGGTTGCAACCCACTCCTGAAAGGATAGATTCCCATTCTTATCTAAATCATAGTATTGTAATTTTGAAAGGACATCGGGGCGCCCAATCGGACTCATTTTAAATTCTGCGGAGGTTAATAATTCATCTTTATTTTCATCCGCAACCGAAAAGGTTTTTAGAGCCCAATCGATCTCCTGCTTTGACTTAATCCGGAGAACAAACTCTTTTTTAGTCAACTTTCCATTTCCGTCGCTATCATTTTGCTTAAATAATGTAATGGAATCCAATTCAACGCCCACACCACGATCACGATATTCTTGCAGACTGAGCTCGTCGTCGTTATCAGCGTCGAAGTGGTGAAAGTTCCATTTTAAGTTAGCAGACGAGGATTCAGGCTCTTGTCTTTGAAATTCTGCAAACGAAAGAGTCTTGCTATTGTCAAGGTCGAGAAACTTAAAGAACACTTCATCACTGGGATAAAATAACGGAGTAACTTTGAATTCATCGAGAGAAAGAGACTGACTGTGATCTTGATCATAGAGATTAAAATCAAATTCTACTTTCTGCAGCGGTACTTTCTTTGAAATCCAGATTCGATATTCATTCATACTAAGGCGTGTATTATGATCGTGATCGAGCCTCGCAAATAATAAATCGACAGGAGGGCTGAACTCATCCAGGCTCAGTTGATGATTCTGGTTCTGATCAAAGCGGTGAAATATATTTTCCGCATTCGATTGAAACATATGATAACGAGCGAGCGTGTTTTCATTCTTATTTACATATTCAGGAAATTCATATTCCTTGAATTCCTTCATGTCGAGCGAATTATTCGCATCACGATCAAGGCTCTTGAAGATAACCTGAGAATTGCCTCCCCAGAGTGTTGTTGTACCGTCAAACAGATTTGTATTAACGGGAAATTCATCTCGGTCGAGAAACCGGTCATGATTGAGATCAAATATTTCAACATGAGTCGTCAGACCTTTCACTAAACGGGGATCAACGCCATCTAAAATCCCCTGCAGACTGATACGGTCGTCACCATCGAGATCCCTGGGCTTCATTAAGAGATTCCCCAGTTCCCGAATACAATCAGGAGATTTCTCCCATTCAGTAAAAGAAAGCCTCCCATCCTGATTCGCATCGTACAACACCGAAACACGTCGCGCGAATGCAGCCCAACGATTCGATTCTCCACGCAGAATTTCATTCAGGTCCAGTTTCTGATCATGATTTTGATCTTTCCATACAAAACGAAGTAATTTCGTAGGACGTGCCAGGGGAGCGTACTTAAATTCATTCCGTGTAAGACTCCCGTCATTATTCTCGTCATACCGTTTAAATTGCGCACTTCGTTGTGAAAGCTCATTATTTTTGGCAGCCCTTTGATATTCCTTCAGGGAAACACGGCCATCTCCATTCTTGTCAGTGCTGAGAAACAGAGATTCATAAATTGGCTGGCGAGGCTTGAGCGCAATGAGGGGAGATACTGTCTGCGCATTGCACAGGCCAGAAAAACTAAAATAAATTCCGACAATGACAAACAACCGGACAGTGATGCCAGGATATTGCTGTAAATTCATGATTCAAATCCATGTATTATCAAAGATACCTGAAGTGAACTATTTCCAAAGATCGATATGATCAAGTAAAGTCACTCGGCAGCTTTCGATTCCTCTAAGACAATTTGATTCTCAAACATCGTTTTTCCCAGATGTTTAATGTCATACACTGAAAATATTCTTCAAATATAAGTCACTTTGATTGTCGTTGTTATTGAGTCAGGCCTTCGTTGATCCAGACTGACTGGAAGCAACCAAAGCTTTCGATATTTTAGTGGAAGCTTTGTGTTGACGATTCCCCAGCCAGAAGACAAAGGCGAGTACAAGCAAGCAATCCACAAGCAAAATACTTGCTGTAAACCATTCTTCCCTTGACCAGGAGTTTGCCAGCTTGTGGCGGCGCTTCAATTTGAGATCACGCGCCTGATACTCTTCCCAATCCAAAAACTGATCGTGGTTTGTGTCAAATTGGCGAAAGTTTTTTGACATCCAGTTCGAAGCACGCGGAGGGTAGAACAATGTTAATTCACGCACATCAAGCTTATTATTGTCATCCTGGTCACGGCCCGCAAAATGAGCCTGTAAGTCAGGCCGTGCATAAGGGGTCACGCGATATTCTTTGAATGAGAGCACTCCATCACTGTTATAATCGTGCAAAGCAAACAGCGACTGCGCTCTCTTAATTTGTTCCGGATTCTTGATACCAAAGATTAATTCCTCAGCAGAAAGTGCTTCGTCATCATTAAAATCCCGTTGAAAAAACAGGAATTGAGGGCTTAGTAACCGCCCTACTCCACGGTCGACATATTCCTCAAATGTTAATGAGAGATCTTCATTTAAATCAGACCGGAAAAACGACATACGCCGCCAGCGAAGTGCATCTTGAGGGACCTTGAGCAGATACTCCTGCAGACTCAGTTTCTGATCCCGATTTCGATCACGTCGTTTGAATTCAAGCTCATGATTCGGCTTATGATTCTTGGAAGGAACGAAACCACGCTTGCGAAATTCCTCAAATGTGAGCCGACGGTCATTATCAAGATCCCACTTGGTAAATTCTTTGTCCTTAGCATCAGCAACTTTTCCAATACTGCCTGCCAGATACTCGGAAATGTCCATCAAACCATCGTGATCTGTGTCCATTCTTTCAAAGACAAGCTCACGTTGCGTTTTCTTCGGCTGCTTTTCTTTTTTCGCAGGCGCTGCACCAACACAGGGAATCGACGATACTAAGAAGAATATCAATGAAATAAAAACGCTTGATTTCATCTTTCCCCCCACCAGTTGATCCCCGTATACGTTAGTTCTTCGTTATCAAAAACAATTGCATTGCTATTGAGTAAAGTTTGAGGGACCATCGCCGGCAATACTGCCCAGATATCTTAGAATGGTCTGGTTGATGGAATTGCCAATGAAATGAACCGACCCATCAGCCAGTGCAACAAAGGCACCACCAACATGCTCGCTCCCCATATCTTCAAAGTGAGCCCCGTTCGGCCCATCACACTCGGTCCCGTTACTACAACTGGAAAACATGACAGAGACAGCGCCCACAGCCCAGCCATCGCGGCTCGTGGTATTGTCCGTTCCCTCATTCAGACGCTGAAGTTCCCCCAGCATAAATGTATTGCTGGTTCCATCCGTAATATGCGCCATTCGAATATTTGAGTTGACCTGAAAGATTCCTTTGCACGGCCCGGCCGGACGATTCCCATCAGGAACAATCCAGCTCTCGTGAGCCCCACAGTCATGCCATCCATTGCATCCGCCGACGCAGCCTCCATAATCATTGCCGCCTGCACTCCAGTTCTGAAACATGATGGCAGTATCGGAACTCCTGATTCCATTCCGTCGTGAAGGACAATAGAAGATCGGAATATTACGTTCTGCCACAACGGCGTTATCGGAGACACTCTTCGTAAAATCCCATTGATTGTAGCGATTGGCTTGATCAATATAGGGCAGAATATGCAGCATCCAACTGGTCCCCTGCTTGCCCGCGCCTGCGGAGGCTTCTGCCCAGACATCAATGGCACCAAAGCCGATCCCGGAAGCACAAATCACAACATGGTTCGCAGGATCAATGGCAACGCCACCAGGTGGAAAGACCTGATGTGAATCATGGTAACTGTGTAATGCGAGTGCCAGTTGCTTGAGATGATTGCGACACTGAGTTTTGCGCGCCGCTTCCCGGGCCTGCTGAACGGCAGGCAGGATCAAAGCAACTAAAATCGCAATGATACTGATCACCACCAATAGCTCGATCAGTGTAAAACCACCGCGGCTCGTTTTATTCTGCTGAATTACCAAAGAAAAATGTCTTTCACAAAAGAGGTTCATTTCATCCACAGAAGTGTCCGTACACATCACGAGGGGCCGTATGTATCCTATTAAATAGTAGCTACATTTGTATCGAATTGCACGAACAAAATAACAGTTTGGACAAATTTCCCCAGAAAGCGGTGTTTTCCTCAAATCGTTGGTTCGCGCATAAATTTATGCTTAATCCTTTTATGATGATCAATGGCCATCGCTAGTAAAATGGAGATCCCACCTCCCAGTAGATGGAAGAATAAGATCCAGCGATTCCCGAGTACAAATGTCGAAACGAGAACTACCACCAGATACATCAAAACAAGACCCAGACAGTAAACAAATAACGAATTCCGTCCGCAAACCACGAGGGGACTAGCCCATTTTGATTTCCAAAATCGCCCCTTCGACGAAGTCAAGTAATTCACACAAAAGGCGATTGCCAGAAAATGAATCAGCCGGAAGGGGGCCATCGTTTGTTTCATTATCATTGCCTGGAAAAGATTCAGGAATTTTGTATTGAGTATTTGATAAACAATTTCCGGCTCCACAATATCAAAGTAGAATACCATCAAAATCATCACTAAAGAGAAACAAGCCAGGATTCTGCTGTTATCCCAATGCGTCGTGCCTCGCTGTTTTTTTGCGCCCAGTACTAATCCGATGAAGAACAGAAACTGCCAGGAAAACGGATTGAAATGAAACGATCTGAATTCACTAAACGCCATCGGAATTGTAAACCAACTGAAATACTGGGCTGCAGCATACAAACCAATGGATAAAAACCAGGCGGCAACAGGATCCCATTTTAGCAACAAAAAGAGAGAGGGGATTAAGATTAGGAAAAAGAGAATATAAAGCCGCAGGATTTCAAAGCCGTAAGGCGTATATAAGAGATCTGCCAAGTAGAAAGTCGACTCAACAGGCACCACAAGCAGTGGAGTAAGAAATAACTGCTGAGCAATCTGATCATTTCTTAAAGCAAACGGAACGCTGATTGCTAGACAACAGCAAAGGGTCAGAAGAGTGGCCAGATAGAGGCCAAAACCACGACGCACAGACTTCTTGATGCAGGCTACGGCACCATCTTTTTGATGCACACGGCTGTAAACCCGACCGTATAAATAACCTGACAAAAAAATAAAGACTTCAGCAGCATCACAAAATCCAGAACTTTTTAACGTGAAACGGCTGAGTAGCGAAACCCCCAGTATACTTTCGACATGATCAATTAAGATCATCATCAACGCGAGCCCCCGAAAGAAATCGATCCTGAGATCTCGTTGGGTATTTTTCTCCAACAGGAACAGGTCAGAGGATTTCATTGATGTTTCTTCGATAGTATTTGTAAAAAAATGTTTTGGACAGAGATTATTTTCCATGAAGGACAGCAAACTCCTCTTAACGCACTGAGCTGCTGGTCACTCATTTTCGGTACGCACGAGAACTTGCTGACTTAATGTATTATTTTGCGGATCTGCTGTAAGTATTTGTAATAAAAAATCATAATTTTGTGATTGATCTGTCAGTGTAACTTTCCCTTTGATGTTACGTTTTGTATTCGCAAGTAAGATAAATGGAAATTCGACATCAATCAGTTTGATACATGAACAACTTGCATTCCACCCAATTATCTCAATGTTCATAGAGGTGGCATTTTCCAATTCAATATTAAAAAAAGGAGACTGTCTAAATTCTTTTGAGTCAGCTATAGACACCGTTTTAGGTGAAAGACTCACAGTATTATTTAATCCTGACTTAAAGGTAATGATAAGAAATATGCTAATAATCAAAATAGTAGCAGTGTATAAAGCGATTGATTTCACTTCTATTCCTTTCATGCGGCAGGAAATCCTGTCAAGATGACAGAAATTAATATAATCTCACAGCTTTGGTTTGACCAAGTAGGTTGGTAAGAAGAAGTGATAATGTTTGCTCCATACGATGGCGTATTAGATATTCTGATATGGGAATCAACCCTGATTTGAACTCGATAAAGAGTTAGATTTTAAGCGAACCAATATGCAATTCTGTCTTTTATCTAAACGTCGCGAAAAGAATAATTTACCTCCCGTTCCACCTGAGAAGGCAATCGTTAAAGATTGAATAATGCATTCATCAAATATTCAAATGGTAATCTGAGACAAGGATGGTCGCTGAAGTATTTACTTCAGTTTTTATTCCCCAAGCAACAGCTTCCTAATAGTCATACTTTACTAACTTGTGGAACCTGACTGAAATAGCTTAGTAAAAACTACAAAGTATTCTACTCTAAGTGATATCCTCCACATGCTGAAAACTTAGACTCTTGCGTTATCTGAAACATGCTTCAATTTTTCTTTACTTTTCTGGAATAATAAAAGCAAACTATAGCAATTAAGATTAATACTGCGTTCAACACGATTACTGTAAAAAGTAGGCTATTTCGAGGGGGGGGGGCCTCTTTCCATTCAGGTAAGTTATAGTGAGCTAGCATGAAATCTTCATCGGGAGGAGAAATGTTATTAAATTTAACGAGATTGATTGCAGTAGCAGATCCTCCATCCTCGACCGGAGATGATTTCGTAAAAATTGCATAGATTGGAATTGGGACAGTAAAATCTGATTGGTTAATTTGCTCAGGTATGTTTTTTTGATCAAAATTATACCCCACTTTGTATCTTGATCTAAATGAAACAGGTTTATTAAGTGATTCTCCCTTTAATGTGATAGTGCCATCGAAAGCCGATACTGCCCACTGATGATCTGGAAGGGCTGTTAATATTGCATTTTCAACTTCCACTAATATCTTCTTCTCACGAAGTGTAATGTTTGTAGAGTATGAAAAATGGATTTCAGCAATATTCACTCCAGTGTCATCTACGCGTTGCGCTATCTTAATCAATTTGAAGGAGGGACCAGAGACGACCTCGAATAATGGTGTTCCTAAGAAAGCCCATGGAGCCTGAATTAAACGCAAGACCCCAATCTCCTTTGACGTTTCGAAAGGACTCGTCATTTTTTCTCCCAAATCTGTTTTTGGTCCAGCAAATTTTAGGTGCCATTTATTTTTTTTAGGAGTATCGTTCAAAATATGAAAACAATAATCTTTGTTCAATGCATATAAATTGCGTTCATCAGCCCCAGTGGTCTGATTCTCAATCAATAGCATCTGATGCTTTTGCTTTGCCGATCGATTACTTTCCCATTCGACTGGTTTATTAATACTATCACTGTTTTTTAAGAAATCTGTCGCTTCGTCATCTTTTTCAATTGACCATATCCTGTATGTAACACTTCCTTGCCACACGCTAAATTCTGAGGCAAAATTTTTCCATCCTTGGATCGCTTTTTTTAGAAGTGTTTCATCTGGCTTCTCTTGTGAAAAAACCAATGGACTGGTTGCAAAAACAATCAATATTAAAGGTGGCAGCTTAACTACTAAACCATTCATTTAATTGGTAACCTTTTCTAGGATGTAATGCAAAATTTCAATCAAATAATAGTAGTCTATGATGTCTAAGTAGTTTAGATTTAAGGCTTATGTACTAATACTACCGCCAACAGAATGTTATAAAGTTCAATGAGGCACTTTAGCTGTTAAGAGTAGCTAGTGTATTACTAATCATATTTGTGTGCAGTTAAATGATAATTACCTGAAACAAGAGCAATCGGCTTATTGCCCCATTTTATTAGTATGGCTTGCCGCATAAACTAAAAAGCTTATCAGTCAAAAAGGCTATTTTGATATTAGCAATTGAAAGTATTCCATTATCAAAACAAAATTAGTGGAGATAAACGTTATCAACATTTCACTTTTGAGCAGAGAGAATTTACGAATGTATGACAAAAGCAAGTATAAAAAGAGGGGAGAAGAAACACTTGAGTTAGCTTGTAGAAACATTCCACTGTCATAAATATCTTTATAACCGTCTGAATGACTTCTTTAAAATATATGCATCTCCCCTCTCCCTGCACTCTTCTCTAGCGCCTTATGCTTCACACCAGCAAGCTAGTGTCCCAGATAGGCACTTACAAGATGACGGACAAACATATGGTAGTCCTTGACATTTTTTGTTGTTACTTGCCCCATTACAATCAAATGCGATTGGGCAACCACATTTGATATTTCCACAAGATGCCTCTGTGCTTTCTGTAAACGTTAGAAAACTAAGTGCTACTGCAATTGAAAGACATAAAATTCCACAAAATTTTAATAATCTACTCATCACAAAACCTCTTTTAAAAAGTCATTAAACATTATGCACGACTGAGTGCACAAACACAGAAATTGCTTTGGCTAGTACTCCCTATCGCAATTGAAGGAAGTTTAATGTTTCGCAAACATTCCTCATCCCAAATTGGGAATAGTGCTGTTAGGAGTCCACAATTAAAAATGAACACTCGAAGATCAGGGGCAACCATCCATTTGTTGTCATTTGTTTATCATTCAGCAACCCGGAATATTTTTGTTAGAAATTGACTGAATAACTAAAGCAGATCAAATTCTCACTAGAAACAGACAGACAAAAATCGCTCACTATTGTCGGTTATTCTTAGAAAAATGAAGATACATATTTCTTAATTTAATAGCGATCAAGATTTAAGGTCTTCATATGGATATAATGCACTTTACGTACAAGGGATTATTAGATCACATCATAGACAAAAGGGTACCCAGTCTTTATAAATTAGTAAAGTAAAAAGTGCAAATATGTTCTTTTCTGCAAAAAAAATAACCCAACCACTATTAGGGCTGGGCAAGATATTCAATAAATTGTCTCTTTAAACAATTTCAAGAATCTTCCACGTGTGAAGCGTAACATGTACCAGATCATAAGTTGTACTAAAGACTGGGGAGCTCGATTTTTTCCCAATCGAGGTTTGGCCCTTGTCGTATTCGTCATCATTTTTATTGAACTATTGCTACACAGTTTCCATGAACAAAGTTACTGGGATAATGAAGAGTTAAATATTATTGCTAAAATAGGATTGGTTGGTCTTACCTTTGTTTTATGGTCCGTGATTGCATGGATTGGCTTCTGGTACATTCAGTTGATGCAATTTATTGGGTCATATATTTCATCAAACATTTATAAACATGTTGTTTATTTTCTTGCAATTATCCCTGTTATTTCCTGTATCAATCTTTACGTATTGAGTTGGTATTATTTTTGGAGACTGAATGTATTTCCCACACTGGATGCATTCTGGTTCGCAACAATTAATGCCAACATGTTACAAAAATACTTCTGGCAGGCAGAACGTTTTATGCTCGTAGCCAGCTTGGGATGTTGCTTTGCGATTACGTTGTTAAGCTTTCTTGCTCTTAAAAAAAACATTGAACATATCTGCAAAATTGAGAACCGTTTTTCCATTCTTCAATTTATTATATTAGCAATTAGCGTCAATATATTAGTTTTTGCCAGCACCTCGTACACAAACGATTCTTCGCCTCAATATCGCGCCAGCATAGACATAGTCAAGAATCCATGGGCACCATATTCGTATGAATTGTGCTACCATGTAGACCCTGCGATGACTATTGCAGGCAATCTTCTTTCTTCAACCAAACCAAAGATTGAAGGCGAAATTCCACTTAAATATTTAAGCCCTTTAGCAAGCTTCAAGCCTGAATCATTTCCTGAACTCAAAACAGAGAACAAAAAAAACGTCATCTTGATTACCATAGAATCATTACGGAGTGATTCTATCCTTATGAAACATCAGGGAATAATGGTAATGCCACATGTAGCAAGTATGGCATATAAGGGGTGTTTTTTTCCTAATTGTTACTCTTGTAGTACACATTCTGATTACTCTGACCCTTCGATTCTATGCTCACTCTATCCTTTAAGAACGGCTCATCCACATTTCTATAGTAAAAAAGATCCTTGGTCCAAAGTTCTCATTTATGATTTACTCAAACAGTATGGTTATGCAACAGCAATATTCTCTTCGCAAAATGAAGCATGGAGTAATATGCATCTGTTTTATGAAAGCCCAAATTTGGATATACTCTTTGATTCAAGAGCATACAAAGGCCCGACCATCTCTGAAAAGGGCGATTTTTCAATGTGGCAAAAAGAAACAGGGATGGTTGCAGGGAAATTAGATGACGCTATCACCGTCAGGCATGCCATTAAATGGATTAAAGATAGACAGGATTCGCAGACCTCTTTTTTCCTATCAATGAACCTTCAGACTTCTCATTTTCCATACGAACGTCCTGACAGGGAATCAGGCCCATTTCAACCGAGCACTCTAAATTCTGGAGTGTCTCTATTAGACTACAACAAAGAAGATATTCCGATTGTCAAAAACGCTTATTACAATGCGTTATCTTATATTGATTCCCAAATAAAATATCTCACCGATGAGTTAGATGAAACAGGTATTAGTGACAATACAATTATTATTATCACTGGTGATCATGGTGAAGCATTTCTGGAAAACAAAGTTGCAGGTCATGCAGGAGAGCCGTTAGAAACAGTAATTAGAACAGGGCTGATTATTACTAATCCCAAATTGATTATGCCAAAGAACGACGAGTATTTAGTACAAGCCATTGATATTGTTCCTACCATATTAGGAATTTTGGAACTACCTCCACACCCTTCGTTTCAGGGGATAAATATCCTCTCTGGGGAACGACCACCGAATAATGAGCGTTTGATATTCATCCATTGTTGCAACCCATTTGCAAGCATTGACAGTGTTATATCAGGAACTGGATGGAAATATATTCAAGATGAAAATAAATATAAAACAGAATTATTTTTTCGACCAACTGACCTTGAAATACATGAAAACCTTGCACCACAAGAAAAAACAGTCACGAAAATATTGCAAAACATCTGCAGAGAGTGGCGAACAAACCAACTGTTATATTATTCTTATCCAAAATATTACAATATTTTTAATCCGCCGAAAACACCCTTTGTTGAGAAGGTCCTTATTGACCGTCTTATTAAACATGCTGAATTGCGTGCAGCTGGCCAGTAATGTTTAGTACTATGAGAAGCTGTAAAAATTCTGGATGGTTGAATTCCCTCACGATAAAGCAACAAACTTTCTGTAAATTCCTGGGACCTTCGGTCTCTGTGATCAGTATTATATTGTCAGGTATTTCATTCCGGTTTCCCAGTCATAGCTGAGCTCCACCAGGACCGCGGTCACCATTCTCAGCAGCGACTCTTCATGTTGTTTGAGACGCTTGGCTTCTTCCGATTTCATGCCACCGTACTGATTACGCCAACGCAGATAAGTCGATTCACTGACTTCGAGATTCTGCAGGATGGAAGCCAGATCTTTGCCAGCGTTCAGCATCCGCATCACGCAACTTGCGGACAATCTGCTCGGGGTTGTGACGTTTTCTTCGCTTGCTCATTAAAAGTTCTCCTCGTCAAAAGGACGCTAAGAATCTTCATAACAATTGGATCAGTTTTTGAAAAGCAGACCAGTTGAAGCGGAGGTAAAGTATAAAGTCTTGGAAAACAGACATTTGTTAAGCGTTACCAAAGATTGGTTCTATCGATCAAACGCTTCGAAACCGGGAGTTGGGACCTCGAATCCATCCAGGTCTAGTTTTCTCAAGCTAAACTAAATCAATCACTTACAAAGTTCAAGGCCTTCGTTGAAGTGACGAAGGCCTTAAACTTTGCCAAATACCTCAGCGTAACTTTTCGGTCGAACGAGTTTGAGACCTCTCAACTTGAAAAAATGATCGACACGAGATATCGGTTTCTCACTCAGGCTGTATTAGCTCCACAGCCGCTTGGCGAAGGTTGAATTGATCGAAGTTAAGCTGGTCTGCTTCGGCTTCTGATAACGCTTCCAACGAACTACCACTATCAGAACCAAGCGGGATCCAGAAAATACTGGTGGGTGCGTCCTCCGTATTCCCTGACGCGTTCGTAACAGTGACCGACCAGGGGGCTCCTTGCCTGACAGGCAGAGTGAAGGAGCCGTGGTTACTGTAGCTCACTCCACTCCGCATATCAGTCGCGACCCAGCTCACATTGCCCCCCACCGTATTAGCCGCGACGCCTGTCGTGCTCGCAAACATCCAGGTGACGCATCGTACGGCTGCCGAGGAAGCCGCGCCGACCACACCTACCACAAATCCATCGGTTTTAGCAACATACGAGCCTGCCTTGACACTCGTTGCATTTTGGATCATAGACACAGAACCACTGGCCGCCAATGCTCCCGCAATACTAGCGACGTCAAGCGTTGTCGCCCCCTTTACATCGAGTGTTCCATTCAATGCTGCGCCGCCCCCGACACTGAGAGGTCCGGTTATATTGGCGATGGCCATTGTTGAGGCGCCTGTCACCCCTAAAGTACCGCCGACTGTAGCGTCTCCCGTAATTGCAGCCGTTGCGATCGATTTTGGCGTCAGGTCTGGATCGGTAATACGAATAGTCAAGGTTTCATATCGATAGATTGTTTCTGCAAATACCGAATCAACAAGACTGCCTACCAGCACAAACGAGGTCGCGTTGGCAACCCCCGATGAGAGCACGTAGGAATTATCCGTGCCGGAATAAACAGGCGTCGTTCCAGGAACAGTAAACACCTCGTACTTGCCTGCATTGCCTTCCCAACTCAACTTGATCGGTTCACCATTGGTAAAGTCACCACCAGGGGTAATGGCGGTAGGATTTGAAGCATCATACTTACTGGCAACGAAATTTCGTACAAAAATACTGGCAGCCACCACGCTCACCACGAAACTGGATGTTCGTGGTGGCGTAAACGGCCCCGTTATTACCCCGCTAGACTGCTCCACAATTTGGATGTTTAAATTGCTGGGCGTCCTGGTGACGCCGGTCACACCGATCGTAAAGATTAGAGGGTAATTGATCTCGTAATCTTTAGATGACGCACACGAAAACTTGACCGGCACATAACTGGTACCTGCATCCAGATTCAATTCACTCCCGTCGACCATGGTCCCCACCGAGGCAAGCCATTTAGTCGTATTGACGGTCGGAGAGAACGAATCTGTTTGACTCAATCCCTTGGTCGGAATGTAGAAATCAATTTCCTTACAATAGACCGCTTTGCCCGAAGGTGGAGTGACATTGATGCCCACTCTGGCAGTGCTGGAATTAGTGGCAGTGCTGGCGTTGATGGGACTGGGATCCGTAGCCGTGTTGTAAATGAGTAGTGCTGGACTGTCTGCCATCTTGTAAATCTCCGTTGATAGGGGTAATAAAATATCACAATCTATTATTCTTCGAGTTTGATCTGCAGTTGCAGAGAACCTTCGCGCAGAGACCGGGTGGTATCATTAAGACGCGCGCTGTCATCAATGTTGGCCAGTGCATAGGGTGGCGACCACGATTCCTGACCTGATTGATATGCTTTTTCCCACCAGGACCATTGCCCATGTCGTTCCGCAGGTATCGGAACTGTGATGGCCTGAGGATACGCCCCTCCCTGATCAGCACTCCCCAAATTCTTTTGAATCTGCGTCAACAGCGGACCAACAGAGAAACTGATTTCCATTTTCTTGAGTACAGGGTCAACGAATCGATCAGGTAAATCCAGCGTTTTTACTGGCAGGATCCCAGTGACTGCATGGATACTTGCCCGCGGGTCGCACAATAAAAGCAGTTCTGCTCTACTTTTTCCATCGAATTTGAGTGGTATGAAATTACCCGGTTCAATCGACTTGACATAACCGGCAAGCGGAGTGCCTTGTTCTAGTTGATGCACACAATGAATGATGTCGTAATCATCATTCAGATAGTAGCCGATGAGTCCGTCGTTACGTAATTCTTGTTCTCCCAACCTGATCTCGAAGTCGTATTGTATAAAATCCGGCACCGGTGGGTAAAACGTTGCACTCCAGCCGGCATCACTGAGCGGAGGCCCGTCCAGTTCGAACTGCAGTTGAGACCTCACAAGTGCTAACGGCCGCCCGACTAATACTGAGAGGTTCTGATCGTCGCGTGCTCCCATCGGATCAACGGTCCATAGCGTTTCGTCAATGACCTGGAGAAAGTTCTCAAAGGCAACAGTGCTTTTGGCCTGAATCGCATCGATAATTTTACCCAAGTGTGGTGCATGGCTCTTGACGTCATCAATTTTGGTGAACTGACTATGTGGTGCTGCTTGCCAGCCGATCGTCATACCGCCAGCATCTGTTGCTAATAAACGCAACTCACCCAGGCTGATCCCCTGGTTGTCATAGAGTCCGATAGAAGCGTCCAGATGATTGGGCAGCAACCAGCCGGCAACGGGGTTAGCATCTTGGTAGATATCAACGAATCTCTTGTCATCGATAACATCCTGCATACGGAAATTGAGCCGGCTGTGTTGAATCAACCGGGGTGGTAATTGGACGAAACGTTTAGGATTGCGAGATTCGATAGGCTTGCCTGGAACAAAACCTTCCGCCAGGATTGGCTCGAACACATCGGCACTTTTCAAGCCGGAATCACCCACAGCTTCTAAAACCTGACCAAAAGAGTCGTAGATTGCCAGATAGGTAAAACTCATTTGCCCCTGTCTCACACCCGAGAAATCACGCTGGTCCGCATCATCGGTTGTCTTGATGTAAGGTAGCGTGTCGTATTGATCTCCAACCAGCTCAAGCAGGGATTTCGACTTCTTAGTGTCAAACTCATACTTGGTATGTTGATCTGGAGCGCGATTCGTGCGCGAATCACGTATGCCAATCTGGTCGCTAAATCCAACCAGGGCCTGCGAGACCATATCCCAGTTGTCAATCGTATGGATCAGTTTGTCAAGATGCTCCAAAAGTTCACCCGATCGGGGATTCTTACTCACAAACTTCTCGAGCCGATCATGAAACAAATAATTTGTTTGCGCCGTTAGTAACAGGTCACCACCAAGCGCCCTCGGTTCACTCGTGACATTCCCGGAATATTGATAGTCGGTCCCGTCAAACTTCCATTCTGGAAAATCGATGGCATACCAATCCGCCGTCCACTTGAGAAATAGCGGATTCCAGGGCTGTGCCCAGTCACCGGGGATCATCGCCGGCAATACGCCACAAAAGTTTTCCGCATTATACTGAGTGATGAAAGCCTCTGTGAAGCCTGGCTCACGAAGTGTCAGGCTGGCCGCATTGACCGGATCCAGAAAGTAGAATTCATTCAACAGCTGTCCAATCGTAGTCGCAAACTGTTGGGCGGTTTCGGACGGTATGAAATCACCCTGCATGGCTTTCGCCAGTTCTTGAGGCGTCACTTCCAGAGAAGGAATACTCGTCCCTAAGTCTGCGGCAGTGATTGACGTTTTACCGTCCGCTGTTTTGATCTCATTCACGATTTGCGAGGCCAGACGGCAGGTTAGACTGTCTTTTGGTTTGATCTGGTTGGTATTATTGGCCCCGGTAATCATGACAACCGGGTCATTCGGAGACCAATAACGCGGGCTCGTTACGGCTTTCATAACACGATCCGCCGCCAACTGCTTCTGATCCCGTTTCGCTTTGGAATAGGCCTCAATCCCGTTTGCTAACGCCTGCTCGGGAGTATTTTGGGGCCCCTGATAGATTGGTGCAGGAATCTTGGGCTGCAGGATCTCTGAAATCTGCGTTTGCTGATTGTGGATTGCCAGCGGAAGACTATAAATATTATTTCTGCTCGGCGGAGACGTGGGATCGTAGGAACTGTCATTTTTCGGCGTCAGAGCCTTGTCAAACTGCTCGTCAGTCAGCCCTTTAGGCTGAAGAAACGACAGCAGTTGATCGAACTTGCCTTTTTTGAACCATGTGGCATAGAGCTGCCATTGTGCGGCCTGGAGTTCTTTTACCGCTGTGTCGTAAGTTGCCTGATTTTTGTTAAGTTCTGATAGCCAGACTTCCTGTTCGGCTTCCTGCTTTCGCTGTACATCGGACTTCTTCTGTGTTTCGTCGGAACTGGTATCGACGATCGCCCAGCGATAACCACTTGGTTTGGAACCAAACCATTGCTGGCGAATTTTATAATCAAGCTGGACATCGCCATTCGGTTCGTCCAGCACGTTCAACATATCATACTGAAAGGCCTCCAGCATCCGGGCGATGTTCGGATAGTTCTTCAGCAGGCTGGCAACCTTGGGATCAGATACAGCCCGATCACGTAATTGGCGATCAACAAGGGCTTTAAAAGCATCAATGCTGTTATTCCCGACAGCGACGTGGATGCCGACGTCCTTATCAATGATGGTTTCAGTCTTTTTCTGCGTGTCCCAATCCACTCCAAAAACCATTCCGTGATAAAGGCTGCTGGTCGGAACATCCGTATCTGCAATCATTGCCTGATTGGCATCCAGAACGTCCAGATTCTCCGTGGTTTCAGCCAAAGTCCATTTGTACTCACACAACTGTTTCTGGTAAGCATCGCTCGCTGTCATGTGAGTTGCTTTATTCTGCTGGCATATGTTAAGTGGGTCTTTTTCGGCATTCGAATACCACCCCACAACCAGATAGCTCACTGTGTCTTTCGGAACGGTCAGTTGATCATGGAAAGAAAACACGTTGCGACAGTGTGGCTGGTATGCACTGAATAGCGGATTGCCCGGGGCCACTGCTTTCACAAAAAGATCTGGAATGCCCTGCTCTGTCCAGCTTTCTTGTGAACCTGCCCCTCGGAGAGGAAAAACCTGCCCTAACACATCGGTAACCAATGCATCTGTCTGTGAATTCATCCGTTTCCCTGCCGCCAGTCGATTGGGATCCTTACTGGATTGCCAGGCTTTGATAATCGATGGATCAAAGGCGTAAGTGCTTGAGCTTTCATCACCTGGCGCGTCGCTTTCCAACACCCAGGAGACTGCTGTGCGATTTGTCAGCGGGCCGCTCACACGCATGATCAACCAACGGTTGGGCACGAGCGGAAACTCAATCTGTCTCGTCCGGGGATTCTGATTCCCATGACGCAATGCCGCTGGCAGAGTCCAAAACAAATACACACCTGGATCTGTTAGGATTCCCTTACTCACATCTGTAAAGTCCGGCTCTGAGCTGCTGAATCCAGGGATATTCGTATACACCTGCGCCCACCGCCGCATCGGCTGATTGTCCAAAACCTGTTGACTGACAACATACGCGTCAACATGAACGGGAACCAGCAGAGTCGGATTCGTCATAAAATACTTACCTTATAATCTTCTTTATCAGGAATTCGGAACCTTGAAAATCAGACGTTGTGGTGATTTAACCATCTGCAGCGCAAAATCAGAAGGCCGTAATGTCAATGCCCCCTTCAAACCCATTCGGCTTGTGAGTTGTGTTGCGATCGATTGCACCAAACCGTCCGCAGCACCAGGGCGTATATCCAGAACGCGGCCTGCCCGTAGATGTTTATCCCGGATTACATATGGGGCGCCGAGTTCAGTCCCCAGTGGATGTTGCGATTGATTGGTGACGATACTGCGCAAGTCAATATCGCCATCCTGGCTCATGCCGAATTGAAAACCTTCCTGCGGTTCACTGATATCGATCCACTTCGGAATTCCCCAGAAAATACATAGCAGTACATTCTTCGAAAGATGATCCATGCGCAGAAGTTTGACCATGTTGGTTCGTGCCTCATCCTTGTAGCCACGCACAGCCAGACCCGGCCACCCCGCAACGACTGCCGAACGCATCAGAAATCCGCACATGTGAGTGTCATGATCGCTACTTGAAGCGGAATCCAGCCCCCGCAATTTATCGCGGAGAACTTGCGTGGCAGTCTTGACACCATCACGCACTAGCCCTTTAGTCAATTTGTGTAAAGCGGTGTCGCGAGTCGAGTGCATGGCAATGGAAAGCGATCCATCTAACATCGCGTCCAACCAGTTCTGGTCGAGATAAAAGAAGCGTATCGATTCCATCGGCAACATCGCCGGATTCGGGACAAGGTAATCGAATGGTACGTCATATAACAGTTGCCATTTTGCCAGACGCTGAGTGATCAGATCAAGGTCCTCACTGGTTAGCTGCTGTATCGTCGCTTGCACGTCTGAACGAGCCAGAAACTCTTGCAGTGCGGCTTGCGGATTTTGTGGCTCCGGCTTTGCAGCCGGTTTGGTGCCTTTATCCTCTGGTGGGTGTGCAACTTTTCCCAGCAGATCGCTCTGCAACATATTGATGAATGTGTCGTGCATCAGGTGCTGGCTGGCCAGTTTCTCCAGGTTAGCACCACTGTCAAAACCGAATTGCTTTAGATTCTCAAGCAACCGATCTGCCAGTCGATGTGTGCGACGACGAAAATCAAGCAGCTTTTGGCCAAAACTCTGTTTCGACATTGAAAGCATACGTCCAATCTGCCAAGCTGCGGCAAGAGAATTGTCAAACACTCCTCGAGACTTGTCATAAATCATCGCGGAATCAGCCGTCTGAAAGGGCTCAGTCTTGGTAAGTGTTGCAGGCAAAACTGGCGTCAGTGGACCCCGATACCAGGCAAAGGTATCCTCGCCACTACGTGTGTGATACGGCAACGGGACATAACCATTCTGGAGACGCTGTTGCACTTCTCCTATCGCATCCGAACTCCCGGCCTGGGGAGTCACGGGAGGCTGTCGCAACCACAGGTTATTTGGCAGATACTTCTTCGTTTGCTCGTCATACTCAGCAAACACCATGTGTTCCATTAATCCGCGAAAATCTTCCTTGTTGTCAGGCAAACAGCGAAAAGTCCACCGAGCCAGTGAAAGGAGACCAATCTTCTGGTAATTCTCCGTGGTTCCGGAAATCGAAAAATCGGGCTGTCCCAACAGATACGGTTCCATCTTTTCCAGCGATATAAGATGCACAATATTTTTAACGCCACTGGTATCCCCGGCCTGTGATTGCGGAAAGCGATTGGCAGTCACAACACCAAACCAACCATCATCCTTGATCCCCATGATCGCTTTATCGCCCGTGTTAACCTGGCGGACGTGCGTCAGGTATTTCAGTTCGTCGGCATTGGGCATCACGGTTTGGAAGACATCCGGCGATAGTTGGATGTAATAGCAGACCTGTTCATCAGAAATGTCATCTTCCTTCGTGAGTGTCGGTACGAGGATGTCTTTACTCTTACTCAGCTTCTGATATTCACCTACTGTTGATTTAACAGCTTTTGTTTGTGGGTCTGTCCTCACTGGATCAGCCGGCACGATCAACTCATCCTCCTGCAAGACTAGGAGCGCCATCCACGGCATATCCTTGTCGCGCATTTTTCGTTCCCATGGGATGACGCGTTTATTCAATACAAGATGTGGTAATTCATCCGCAAACTTTCCCGTACTGTTACTCGGCGGGATCATACCGTGGATTTCGAGGGGATCCACGGCGAATTGTGGTGCATGGACGATGAACTCCTGAACCGCGCTCAGTTTGTCATGATCGTCATCTGGAATCGCCAGATCCGTAACGGTTTGCTTAACACCAATTTGATAGTTTCCGGCAGTCAGCGACGGAAGAAAGTCATCGTAAAATTGTATGTCACCGATCTTGATGTCAGTTGCCATTCTTGTTCACACCTCCAGCGGCGCAGCGGCATAAAGATGCCCCGCCTGATTTGCCATATTTTCCATCGCCGCATTACTACCGCTGTAAATACCAGAACTGCTCAACACGGTATATAAATCGTCTCTGCTGGTTTTCACCTCACCTGAAATCCCCTCGATTTCTTTGATTGAAGTGTCGTTGAACTGCGGCCGATATGTCATTGTTGCCGTCACTTGATTGGAAATCGGCATTTCACCGGGAATGCGCAGGTCGTCATATTTCAGAAGTTGAAAGGGCATCTCTCCCGCCGAACTGCCCAAATTCGGACGAGGTGGTTTAATGTTGAGACCTACTGGCACCTGAGGGACAGTGTCGTTGCTCGGTACGCTGGGGTTGAGTTTAAAACGCTGTAGACCGTCTTTCAGTGGATCGCCCCATAGCGTAGTGGGCATGTTGCGAAAAGCCGGCTGAATGGACCAGCTCGATACATCGTGCGGCGCGCCGTCCCTGGTAACTGTTAAGTGATGCGTTGAATTAACGTTGGTTTTGTTCATTGGACGAACCTGGACGTTGTAGGGCTCCTCTGCCGTCAACGAAGTCCCTTGCCCATGCGAGAACTTACTGGACGGAATCGCGGATGCGGTCGAAAATTCGAACAGATCACATCGGACCAGCCAGATCTTTTTCTTCGCATCAAGCTTGCTGGGAATGCTTTTACTAAGTCCGTCATTCGCCTGAATTTTGCAGACGTTATCCAGAGCCGGCAAAAGAGACTTAAACGTGGACCATTCAATGGGTGTGTCACTGCCAGCCCCTTGATCCGCCCCAAACGAAACCGTAAAGGAGATGATGAACCAGCTGATGTGTGCTTTTCCACCAGAAGGCGGCCCCCAGAGCTCAAGCGAGGCTCCCAGTTCAATCGTGACCGTTTTTGTAATAAACAACAAATGCAGACGATAAGAAGCCCCGATACTGATGCCGATGTCGATTAAATAGTGGAACGGTTTAAACGTAATCAACATATCGGCGTGCGCGATAAACCAGGCTTTTAAGTTACCATCATGAAAGAGGACTTCCAGACCTCCTCCGGCCATCACCGCCGCAGGTGTGAGTGCAAAATAAGCGCCGCCTTTGATTGTTACCTTGTCGCTGACGGCCCAGTTAAATCCAAGTCGCGGAACCTTGGGATAAAAGTCTGGCACGCGAAAAAGTGGGTGATAACCGCCCAGTGTAACCACAAACTGCCCTTCGCGATCGCCACTGTACCACAGATAAAAAGCGAAACCACCGGTGAGGTGACAGTCCGGAGTGATGACGAAGGAATTGGAAGTCAGAATTGCAGTCAAACCAAAAAAGCCTTCGGCAGGCTTCCAGTCGGCTTCGATTTGCAGTTCTGCAAACGCGTACTCCACATCACCGGATTGCGGCAGGCGAATGGAAGAGAGCCCCAGTAATGCGATTTCCAGCTCCTTGCCGAACTTGGCGATCAGCACAACGCGCGAGTGCATCAGCTCGTAAGACGTAAACTCAACCCCCAGCGCCAGCCAGTATTCGCCAGCGTAAGGACTGATCCAGGCTTTTTTCTTACCCGGTGCATATTCCGCCTGCCCTTCCAGAATCGCCAGCACATCGGCTGGAGTCGGAGTTTGAGGCCCACTATCCGCAGTCAGCGCCAGGAGCGGAAAGTGAGCGACCTCGTCCGGTGCGGGGATGGCAACTGTCCGGTTATAGCCAAAACCGGCAGCGAGTCCAGTCACGAAAACGGATGGCGGTCCACCAAATGCAGCCTCGATGCTCGCAAAGACAAATAACGAGGCCTGGCCATTCTCCAGCACCGCATAGGAACCGATGGCAGCCAGCGAGAACTTCTCGGCTTGAATGACGGCATCTCCAGTGTACTCAAATTTGGTTCCCTTTGGAGGCGGATCAACTTCCATAAAACTGCCGCCGATTGTCAGCGGGCCGCTTTCGTACTCCAGTCCCAGACCTCGTAATTGGAACTCGGGATCAAACTGGTCAAGAGGCGAGCCAATTCCCATTCCAATGACTGAGATCTTCAAGCCTCCAATCGTCAATGAGCCATCTAGCAGAAACCATAATGCCTGCTGTTCATAGCTCACTCCGATTCGCTGAAAAGCCACTGGCCCAAATGATTTCTGCAGATCAAACCATTTGACCTTCGAGGTCGTGCTGGCGGATGCCGTGGCGGCAACTCCTGCCGTACCTGCTGGTTTCGGTAGTGAACCTGTTGGTTTTGCTGGTGGACTGCTTCCAGAGATCGGTAACGAGAGCCTCTGAGGCGGAGTCGAGCCGAACTGCATACCGGCACCGGCACTCAAGCCGGCTACCGCACCACTGACCGGCAACGGCATTACGGTCTTTGGCAGCAACGGATTGACGACACCGACATCCTGTTTTTCAAACGCAACGGAAGCATAAACTATCTGCAGGTCGCTAATACTGATGGTGGCGTCTTGTGGCAGTTCAGCACCGATCAGTGGAAGATCCGATAGATTGATTCCAGCGCTCAGATCCAGTCCGAGGGCAAACTTCTTGCCCGACTGATCCTTATAGAAAACGAATTTGGCGTCCTTCAGACCAATGGCGAGGCTGGCAGGCACAATTGATGCAAGATCGCTGGAGATGCCTGCGATAAGATCATGAATGCTGATTCCCTTTTGCTCACCCGTATGACTATAAGACGCGATAAATACATCCGTCCCCAGACTCTGAGTGTTAAAGATCAGATTGAATTCCAGTCCACTCAACGTCAGCTGGCCACCGAAGGTCGCGCTATATCCCTTCTTTCCTTTCACTGTTTGCGGCTTGCTTTCATCGCCGGTCAGACTGCGAGTGACGTCGATGGTCACCACCAGACTGACTGGAGTGTCATGTACCTTGAAGTCTCCTTCGCAAGTAAACGAAAATGAGCCGGTCGCAGGAGCATACTTGAATTTCAAATTCTTCAATTCAAGATTCGCTACCGGTGAGGGAACTGTAATGCCGAATTTACTGCCGAGGTCTTCGATCAGTTGCCCCATCTCAATAGGCTGCTGTTCGCCTGCCTGGCCGTGAATCTCCCAGCCTCCCTGATTAGAAAGCAAGAGCTCCGCGTCTACCCCGGCGATCGTCATTGCCCCTTCCAAGGTTACCTCTGGACCGTTTTCCCCCGGGTAGTGCAGTTCAAAGACCAGTGCATTCATAATGAACGGAGCCTGCTCCGGCCCCACCGGATGCTCAGACAACGCCGCTCGAATGAAATAGGACCCCGAAGTCGAACCACTCATCTGGAATTCGTCCACGAGAATCTTCGGTGCTCCGGCTGGCAGCCCAAATTTCTCGACAATCATCGTGAGATCAATCACACTCAGTTCATCAAGTTGCACGACGACAGTAAGATCAGGCTTGCGGGGTGTGGGAACAAGACTCGCAGAGACAAGCAGATCGACGCCGCCGATCTCCAGAGTGCCGGAAAGTCTGTAGGAGGGGGAGGGCTTGCCACTCAACGGATGAAACACGTTGACATCAAAGCGAATGTTTCCTATTTCCACCCACTTCTTGACGATGACCAGGTTCGCCGTCTCCAGTGCTGTTAAGGTAACACCCACATATTCCAGCGTTTTTGTGCCGAGTCCGATCCCCAACCGCAGTTTGCCGACGTGGATTGAATCCAGTGCATCGGTAAACTGCTTGGGAAGAAATGTCGTCAGACTTGTTCCACCGAGGTATTGTGTCAGATCATCGGGCGTTGGTAGTGGGAGTGGTCCTATGACCGCAAGGTCCAACACGCCGCCACCGGTTCCTGGAATGGTCGTTTCTAGTTTGACCGGTTTGTTCGCCCAGTTGATTGTGGCGGACAAATACAGCCCTGAGACCACTTCGATTGATTGAGGCGAAAATAAGAGTCGTGCATCAATGGGGACTTTCAATTTCTGAAATATCGCTGCCAGACCATCGGTCGCATTGGCTACCTCCAGCCCAATGGAAATCTGCGGAGGGCCGCTCTCCTCAAGCTGAATCAGACCGAACGCTTTGGGATCGTCACCAGTAATCCAGGCTGCCGATTTGATTGGCCCCTGCGATTCGTCCAGGATGCCAAACAGAGAGACCCCTTCGGTGAGACTGATACCACGATCAGAATCCTCAAACGTACCCGTCGAGATAAAAAGTGTTGCTTCCAAATTGGGAGCGTTACCTGATTTGAATCCGACATTTTGCCAATAGGTTGCTGACAGCCAGCTAATGGAGTCTGTTAATTTCCAGTCCACCGCAAGTGTGACAGAGATGATCAGAACAGGCTGGGAGTCGGCATTGTGAATGTCACAACGTACAACGGTTGTTTTCTCTGCAGGAAACAGGATTCGAATTTTTTCGCCGCCCATTACAAGAGAGCTGGCTTGAAACGAGATCATACCAGACGACTTTGCGGGCGGCGCTTGAACACCGCTGAAGGTCAGCCCCTTGCTTCCGGTCGACTTCGACAGGGAGCCCCCCAGCGTACCGAGTTGCGCATTCTCAACCGTTATAGTTTTGGCACCAGCATCATATTGAAGCGCGTCAAGCAGGTTCACACGGAGACCTTTCATCGGAAACTGTATTGACGACACGGGACCGGCGCTCATGCATACTGCAGCTCCATAAAAATGGGGAAATGATCGCTGATCGCTTCGCGATACACGTAATATGCCTCATGCAGACAGCTTGGTGACGTATTCAGCTGAGGGCAGTCTTTGAGTTTTTTTTGTGTCGTCGCCGACTTGTTTGCTTTGTTATTTTGCCGTGTCCACCAGTTGTTATAGATCAGTTGAGCGCACCCACTGAGTTCATCGTCATAGGGCGTCTTTGTCGTCGATCGTGTTTCCATGATGGGAGTTCCGTCCGGTTGCACACCGATCTGCACATCTTTGGGAACCATCATATCAATCAGTGGAATCACTTTGGGAAGGTTAGGATCAGGCTGCGGCGCTCGTACGAAAAATTTGTCATATTCACTGGATCGCAAGGCGGCAACCGTCACATCATCGGCAACAACATTTGTCGCACCGGGAAAATTTGCAACGGTGCTCGTTTTACTATCCCACAATCGTTTTTCGTATCCCTCTACTTTGGTCAGTGTCTTGTCTGATGCCTGAGTTGCAAAAGCAGGGCCAGTCAGACGTTGAAATGGTGCCGCTGGAATAAAGTTGCCCGCTGTATCTTTCACATATTGACGTCTTCCCTTATCTTTGTCGAAATATTCAAGGTGCCACTTTTTCCCGGCATCGTTCGAGTCCACATTAAAATCTCCCATCACGACCCCGACACCCGTTGTTTGGATCGGTTCCACAAAAGTAAGTGTGTTACTTGCAATGATCGGGAGTGCGTTCCCTGGACCCGGCGCGTGAAACAGCATGAAAACGATCTCAGTTGGCGTCGTGGTTGTCTTCACACTCAACAGAAAAGGAGGCCGTGAACCTCGTGTGGGAAATGCCTCTGGTACCCATTTGGTCAAGACGGCTACAATTTCCGTTTTCTGTACCGGAGTTAGATTAATCTGAGGTGCTTTCTTGGTCAGATCGAGATTCTGGTCATTGAACTTTAATGAGAACCATTTGCCCCATGGCACGGTATAGTCAGCATTCAACCATCCGTTGGAGTAAAGACTCTTCCAGAAATCTTCCTCTTGTTGAGGTGTGCTGCTATATTTTGCAAAATAATCGCTGAACGCCGATTCACCGATGACGTTCCATAGATCTATTTGCCCTCTCGAGAACAGGCCTTTTTTCCAGAGATATAAATACTGTTCGTTCGGCAGTGACGGAGTCATTTCACTCGCTTCGCCAGCCCAGGTAATGCCGGTTTTGTTGAGCGCTTCCAAATTATTCAGTTTTGTAACAAGTGCATCTCGAATTTCATTGCCCTGCCACCCCACCAGCTCCATGAGCCCGACGACATCCGCTTTGGATTTGTAAATCACCAGGGCAACGTACTCAATAAATGCATTGTCATTTAACTTTTGTTCCCCGAATTTCTGGATATTCCAGGAAAGCAGCTTCAATGAATTTGCCATACCAGTTCTCTCAGACTTAAGACCGTGCAATGTAATCAGTTATTTCGCTTCACTCCTTGCGGCAATACGAGGAGGAAGACAGTGACCTTTACTTCAATCTGACACGTCTTTACTTTTGCTTGTGAGGGATCTTCGTATTGAAACTCGAGTAGAAGTCTGCCCCTGGATTGGTCGTCCGATAGGAGTGATGTCATTTCAAATTTTGAGAAATGAGAGTGAAGTGTGCGCAGCTGTTTTTCTTTCTGTCTGGACAAGGGATTATTTTCATCTCTAAGTAGAGTGTGTAGATTTGATTTATGTAATATGTAAACAAGACCATGAGTACACAAAATGTTATGTACTCAATACGTCACTAGAACCACACGTGATCGTTTATGCAAACGAAAAATGTACATATCTAAAATATTCTAAAAAAGATGTGCCCAAAGAACGATACCAGTCACATAAAAACTTTGCTCCCAGCAAGGGCTTTGTATCTAAGTAAACTCCGAGATCTGATGGGACAATATCTCTCTTCATTACCATTGGATCGTGACAGGCCGACATTCGAGAGGTATTCATGTCGCATTCTGGAGTCTTTGACTTGCTCTCTATTAACCAACATCTGGTAGATCACAGCTTGCATCACCAGAGGTACAGAAAGGGAAATCTGATACTTGTTGTTAGAAACTCGCAGATTGAGTCAGCCTGTTCGCCCCCCACATATGCGAATTATCCAATCAAAAGCAAAGCAAAGTCAAAGCGTTGTAAAAGTGAATACCCTGGAAAAACAGGCCATTATGAAGCATAAGCAAAGCGTGGTTAAAGCTACTACGGTCTTCGAAATCGGGGGAATAGCAACAGTTTCGATCATCACTCGACCGACCAATGGTCTGGTTATTGAAGGTTCATTTAATAGTTAGTAATAGCACGTAATCCGTTGTCCAAAACTTATACTTCTCGCAGGTATCGGAGATCATGAATGATGTCAAAGAAAGTTACAAACTCTCAGGCAACGATGGCTATGTCTACGCATTGTTGATTCAGTCTGTATCCATAATTCTGGTTAAAGGAATTATGGAATCGAATCAGCAAGTGAGGAAAATGGAGAAATGCTAACACATTGACGTGCCCTTACGTATGACGCCAGTCACACGACTTGTATGTTTGACTCCGGTACCGGAGCCATGTATCCCAGAGAACTGTGTGGTCGGATTGTGTTGTATTCTTTCCACCAACGTTCTATGAGAACCTTCACTTTTATTAACGTATCGAAGATTTCTCCATTCAGCAATTCTTCCCTTAGCTTTCCATTGAATGATTCAATGTATCCATTGTCCCAAGGACTGCTGGCTCAATAAACAGCGTCTTTACTTCGATTCTCCGTAACCAGTCGCGAACTCTTTTGGCTGTGAACTCAGGACCACTATCGCTTCGAATACATGTCGTCGTCCTTATATTTCACAAGCTGAATAAAGGGGACGAGTGTCTGCATGATTTATCAATATCGCTACTCCAATATGCGAATTTCATTTTCACCATTGTTATGATGCGCTAAAAACAGATCAAAGCCTCGTATTCGCAACTTTTTCACAAGGACCAGGCTGTTTGGACGAGAGTCATATAAAACATGTAATTCAAATTTCATCAGAAAGGCTTCTCGCATCTCACACTGTATATGACTTATTATTGACAGATCAAATCCCCTCCCCAGAAATCGTGGCAGGGATGAAAAGTACACATAGATATCTCTCCAAAAGTATTTAAAATTATCTAAAAAATTGAGTTGCACAGAAAGCGATAACATGGTTATGCAGGGTGTGGGGCATGGCTTTGAATTGAGATTAGTGGGTTTGGAATCTCAAAGTGACGATGATATGCCGGGCACATTGCACAGGCAGGCTCTGCATGAGTAGTAAAAAACTGATTTATCTCCTCGTCTGAACAAGTTGGATACAATGGTCGATAGGCTAAGTATTTATCCCAGGCTTTACTGATCCCGTACTTCTGATCTACTTGGTGGATATACGCCAGCTGCGGACACTTCCAGATTTTACCTTCATGAATCTGTGGGCACTTTTTAGCTACACAAACGTTATAACTACTTTCAGGGTTGTTGTCTTCATATGGGATCATATCAGCTCCAAAACCTTCAAAAGTGGTTCTCCATGTTTTCGAAGACGATCTCCAAGTTAGATTAAAGTCATATTGTCGTTGCCATTGATCAAGTAATTCACGTACTGATTTCAACTTCTCCTTATATTCAACTCCATCGTGGTGCACAGAGACTGCCAGCTGACATTGAGTTTGTTGCAGAATCTTTGGCAGGTCTGGGTGCTTGTGCAGGTAGAAACCGTTTGTAATTAACCGGATTTGCGAGAGTGGCCACTGTTTGTGGCATTCCCTGACAATCCCACACAGTTCTTTGTTCAAGGTTGGTTCGCCTCCCAAAATTGAGAAATACTTTGGTGCAAGGCGGCCACTCCATTGCATCATCTGGGCGGTGATGTCTGCAAGGGAGACATTTTTACCAATTTTCATATCACTAAAATGTGAGCAGCTTTTGCAGTGCAGATTGCAGGCATAAGTCGCGTGAATTTCAAGATTGGGAATCACCAACATGACAGCTCCCTGATAATATTTTTACTAAACTTGGATTGGCCGTATAGCCCCATCTGGATGTCACAAGGATTCGTATTAAAAGCCGTTTTTATTCCATCTATCCTAAAATTATTGCAGGTGACAAAGCCATCGTTTTCCATTGACCACTTCACACTAATCGAGAGGTCAATCCATTCATCAAGCACTATTGGGTATAGCACTTGGTCATTTTGGTGACTATGATCAACTAAAAGGCATCCTCGTTCCTCATTCCAATGTGGTGTTGAAATAAGCTCGTTTACGCTTAGCCATATTTGATCGCTACGAATTGAAAAACTAATCGGTGGCGATGTCGCTGCATATATTTTTTTTGATCGACTCCCCCACCAATCGTGAAACTGTAATACAATGCAAGGATACTCATTAAATTGACCTGATAGTTTGAATGAGTAGTTGTAATTAGCAGTATGCCCATGTTTGTACTGTTGCAATTTCGCTTCAGATCTTTTTTTTGTATGTGGTTTTGCAATAATGAATTTTCCATCATATTCCATGCACCCAACACACGTCATCTGTTCCCATTGATCAGACGCGATGGTTTTTATTGGCATTGATCACCTCTGTCTCTTTCGAATCATCTCGGATCGAATCACTGTAAAGGCCACCATCATTCTTATGGGTGGATGATCGGAGCCAACTCTCAGGGTGAGCCACCACAACCACTGAGTAAGAGTGCTGATAGATTGCCCGATATGCGGCAATGTCTTCCATACCTGGTAAATCGAAGTCATTCATCCTTAACTTGATATCGTCCGTATGCCAGCCCATAGTGCCGGTTCCAGGGATATCGACAAACATGTCTTGGGGAATTTCCAGACGTGCATCAAAAACTGTGCGATCTTTGTAATAGCTACTGATCATACCGGGTTTGAGTTTACTACCGTGTGCACAGACGATGCACTTATATTTGTCGATTGCGGCGGTCATTCGGTCAATATAATCGGGGGGATAAATCAGATCATCGTCACAGGTCAGAATATAACCACTTAGTCTGTCAGCCCAGAGAAATTTAGTGCAACTCATCAGGCTGTTGTCACCGAAAACGAGTTCGAGCTTTGGGTGTTTGAGGAACTCAGGAATAAAATGATAATCATTTAGATGGATCTTTAAACCATCGACCTGGTTAATCAGTGATGCAACCGTCTTTTCCAACGCATATACACGCCGAGGAATGCTGGTCAGGCAGGCATAAACCTTTGAGTCTCGCGTACTGCTTATCTTGTAATCAGGGTCTAACACATCTTCCTGACTATCAAGTGTGCCATAATTGCGCGGATTGATCTTTTCTTGAGTCTTCCAAAAAGCATAACGACGAAGGCTCTCTTCTTTTATAGCATCTCTTTCTGGGGATTTCAGTCCGTAGCGATTATCTGAGTTCGACAGACTGTTGCTGCAAATGCGTCTAAGTGCAGTTTTATGCTTAGAGAAGTAAACGGCTGCTCCCACCTCGCTTGGAAACTGTATACGCTGTGAAAACTCAGTATCAACGGCACAGTGATACCTGCCGTCAAAACCGTTGGCAGCTTCGAATGTTTTCTTACGTATAACCATTGTCCCGTTCACCAGACGTGGAAAGGGAAGGCAGTCAGGGTGCATTCCCGAATCGGCGATAGGATATCGGTTCACTAATCCCTTATTTCTCTCATTGTGGTTTTCCAATGGGTTCAGGAACTGTGTCATTGTGGAACCCCAAACATCTGCTCCGTGCCGATCTAACTCGTCTAGAGCAGTTCTGAAGTGGTTTGGGAGATAGATGTCGTCAGAGTCAGCAATTCCAATTACGCTGGATTTCACGTGGTAGAAGAGACTATTTGCAATAGCATACGGACCACAGTTCTGTTTTGTTTTGTGCCATTGAATGTTCTCAAGGTGACCGTACCGATGGAATAACGGTCTATCGTCTTCACGTGAGCAGTCATTGACCAAATGAATAAACGGATTGATTTTATGTTGCCAGAGTATGGAATCAATTGTTTGGGGGACTAAATGAAGATTACGATGGTAGGGAATGAAGATATCGATGTCATATTCAGATGTACTAACTTGATGGCGATTATTAGTCAAATTAACTGACTTTGTTAAAACGGCTTGTTCTGATTGTAAATTATTTCCTACGCTGTATTGAGGATCTAAATTTTCAGTGGACCTTTCCTTTATCTGCAGTCTAGGACGTAGTTCTATTGGGTTTTGAAAATCTTTGGCTTGTCGATTACCACTGGTTGTTGCCCTAGGATAAATAGTCGAAGACTCGCCAATATGCTGAGCCAGGCTGGGAGAATGAACATAATAAGGAAGATGATTGCGTTCACACCAATATCCAACAACGGAATCGATGTGGTGCAAGCCTTCTGCAGGGCCAAAATCACGATGATTGAGTACCATCGAATCACTTAATATCGCTCGAGCAGAGGGGTTCGAAAAAATATAAGCGAGCGCCCCCCAACTTTTCCATCCTCGATCTTCTCGAATAAAACCGGGCTTTGCTGCTTGTGAATAATGGCTGGGACAATATATTGAAACGACTCCAATTTGGTTTGCAGGCCATAAAGTGCGCTCCAAATAGTCTCGTATGTCAGCGGAGAACAAAACATCGTCCTGACATAGCAGAAACGCTTCTGCTCGTGGATTACGTAAAACCAATTCGGTTAAAGCCAAATACCAATTGGGAAATGCACCTAGAGTTTCATCTCTTCTTGACACAGGTAGTCGGTTAAATTCAGAAGGGATTTCCACACCTGGTTCTGCGAATAGCCGAGGAGAATCCCAGCCCGCAGTTTTGAGACTGACCAGGGTTTGATGTAATGTACTTTTCTTTCGCGGGGCTGTTGTGATACCTACAGCCCACTGCTGAATGTTACGAACTCTGGAATTACCCATTCTAGAGCACTTTCTACAATTTATTTAATATTAAGAGGTTAGTTAGCTCATGGATTGAACATAAGAAAGGCACAATGTGGTTTGCTACTATCGATCATACATGGTTTATCTCGACTCCCTTTGATTTTTCAGAAGGTATAAACTCAATCGTAAGTGAAACAGTCATATCAGCTGACATATTCTCATGTGAGTTGACTTTGATTACCGACGCTTTCTGGTAATCATCTGGATCTGTTTGCGCTTTCTCCTGGATCTTAGATTCCACGGTGTCAGAAACAAGCCGACTTATAATGCGACCACCTTCGCGACCATTCGAAGTTTCATTTAACTCATGTCCTTTTTTTCCAATCAAACGGGCAACCTCAGGGTGACATTCAATTGTTTTCTGGCGTTTGATACTCCACTGTTTACTCATGTGATTGAGTCGGCGTTCAGCAATGCCGATCATGGATTCCTCATCCAGGGAATTGAAAACCATAATCCTCTTGATACGAGAAAGGAATTGTGCAGGAAAAACAGGTTGGCTCGATCGCTCATGCCGTACCTTTGCTAATATCTGTTTCACGCGTTCTGCAATCTCTTCAGCAGGCGTTCCACTTTTTGACATTTGGGATATTTGTTTGTCGCCAGCATTAGTGGTCAAAATGAAAATTGCCCGATCCGCATATGCCTTTTGTCCGCGTTGGTCAACAATCCATCCTTCATCAAACAGATTCAGAAAAGGTTTCCAGATATTGGGATGGCATTTTTCTGCTTCATCCAGCAAAAACACGGTATAAGGATCAGAGTTTAATTCATTGATCAAGCGGCCGCCGTCTTCATGACCGACATAGCCGGGGGGGACCCCCATAATTCCGGAAACACTGTGTGGCTCCGTATAATTTCCCATTGCATAAACCTGGACATGACGGGACGTCGAGTAGAGTTCAGCGATCCGTTTGGCTAGCTCAGTCTTTCCGACGCCTGTCATACCAGCAAATAACATGACAGAAGCTGGTTTTCCCGGCTCATTCAAACCGGCTTTAATGAGGCTCAACTCATTAGCAACTAGTTGCACCGACTCGTTCTGTCCCACTACTGCATCCAATAAAGGGGCTTCAAATCCAGTCGTCTGAGATTCACCCGAAATCGTTTCTGCTGGAATCCCTGTTTTTTCTGATATTGCAGCAACGATATCAGAAAAGTTGATTTCATCTCGATTTTTATTGTGTTGTGTACGATCGAAATCGATGTTGGCACAAATCTGTTGAAGTAAATTAACCGATTTCGCAGGATGGCATTCATTGAGTATAAAAGTTGATGTGAGTGCGACGGCACGTTCCGCCACATTTTCATCGATCGAGATTTGATATATATTTTGAAGGATTTCAGCTTGTCGTTCGGCAATTGTGTTCGCAATTTCCTCAGACGGTTCATCCAGTTCAACACGGGTAAAATAATCGAGCATCTGGGCATCACTGCTGATGAGGTCGTTGAACTCCCAGGTAGACATCACGCCAATCACGCGCAGATTCGGTCGACTGATCATGGACCGAAGGAGAGGTTTATTAGAACCACCCTGGCTGCGTCTTAAAAGCGATCCAATTCCATCCAGGCAGAGTACAATTCCCTGCATCTTGGAAATACTGGCAAAAATGGATTCCAGACACGCGCGGCTATCTTCAGGTCCTACATTATTACAATCCAGCCAGAGAAATCGTTCGTTGCGCAAGAAGGGACTCTCACCCTGTGAAATTTTCAGGGCAAGGGAGCGAATTAATGTGGACTTGCCGACCCCTTTACTTCCTGTAATCAGGACATGCTTTCCAGGCATATAAAGCGTACGCAGAATTTTATCATCCGCAAATCGGATCCGGTCGTCATCAACGATTCCATGCTCTAATGGACTGGGATTGCTGTTAGCCCAACTGGTTAAGTCAATGACTGGCAGTAATGCAGCAAGGTGTTGCAAGATCTCATTGGTTTGATCAACATTAAAATCTTGAACAAATGAACGTTCCATGTTGAGGGGTAACCTTCAGTAAATAAACAATATTGAATACCACAAACAAGCTAACTTGAATATACGCTAGTGCAAGTGGGTATGTTCAGACAGGCTGGGATGAAATACTTGTCTTTGTAAAATGCATAAAATCATACCAAGAATTACTTTACGAAAATATTCAATACGCGAGAATGGTTGAAGTATATACAAGGGGACAGATTGCATCAAGAAAAAACTACACGCTTTTACCTCCATGTACTCCATTTATGTTTAGTATGAAGTTTGAAATGAGGTTTGTGTAAATCTTGGATTGCTTACTGAGTCGATGTATGGAGTGAGATAAGTAGGTTATCCCGCGTCTGACTGATCAGATTGCCGTAGGCTTGCGGCATTACCGTGTATTCGGCGTCCACGGTGCCGACATCGTCCTGTTCCAGGATGATGTTCTGGTCGTCCCACAGGTAGGATGTGAATTCTAAATCTGTTTCTTTTGTCAACCGGTATTCATCGTTCTTCTTATTAACAGGAGCATACGTATAAGTCACGACGTCGCTGTTAGGACTTTCGATTTCCGCCAACTGATTTTCATAGGTCCAGGTGTAAGTCGTAATGTCACTCGCCGGATCTTCAATCGACGTCTGATTGCCGTTTTTGTCATACGTGTAGGTGGTGATGCCCGCCGTCTCTTCAGAGGTTTCCAGCCGATTGGCGGCGTCGTAGACGCTGGTGGTGATCGTGGAATCGTTATTTTCAACGAGCCGGTTTCCAACGGCGTCATAGGCGAACGTCATGATCGTCGTGCCCAGTGAATCGGTATACCGTTCGGAAAGGACCTGCGCTGTGGAATCGTAAGTCCAGGTCGTGACGTCCCCATCCAGATTGACGCGCTGGGTCCGGTTGCCCGCGGCATTCTAGGACAAGAATCTTGTACTTAGAAAAAGTCTTCAAGTTTATAAACTTGTGATGGTTTTGATGTTGCAGCAATGAGTACCTCTAATGCGTCTGCAAAATTATCCGCAATGTAATGCACCCCCGCATCAGAAAGACTATAAAAACCTCCTTTCTCTGAAAGAACTAAAAGAGCATTATCTCCCCAAATACTTCCAAGACAACAAATTGGTTCTTCAAATTTCTTTTCCCAGCCTTTGACCTCTGTTGCCCAATCCGCCATAATTGGATCGAATTCAAGCTCTCCTGTCCCATAAACCCGATCAGGATTTAAAGGTGGATTTACCTTAAGACCACCAAAATTTTCAAGAATTTCAATCGCTTCCGGAAAACAAGACATACCTTCTTCTTTAAAATAATTTTGATATATATCAGTCGAAACTTTCCGGTCAAAACTCCATCCAGCGCTTTTCAGAACTTCGCTTACATATTCACTAATAGAATTGATATTCATATTTTTTAGTTTCTTATTCAAACTTGTATTTAATGTCAAAGACGTCAAGTGGCCATCTGCATGAGGAACATGGATCATTGGTGAGGCCATGTTTAGGATGGTTAACACTTCTTACACTAGCAGTCTCAACGGTTGCTCCTTTAAGAATGGCATTTGCCTGAGAATAGGAAGTAATTTCGACACCTGTTATCTTCTCAATGGAATACAATGCTTTTGACATTGCATTAGCTTCCGCACAATGTTTATGATAAATTGATTGACTTGTGCTTGGCACAAAATCATTATACGCACTTTCAATTACAGGGTGAAGTTCTTCCCCTCTTCCTTGAAACCCTGATCTACCGTCAAATTCCTTGCCTCCTTTCAAAGTCAGCTTTGCTACAGTTCTTGGCCTTGGACTTTCTAATCGACACTTATTGGCAAGATTCTCTATTTCAACCCTTGGTCTAAGTGGTAATCTTGGACAATTTGCTCTTGGAATAAGTGGTAGATCGGAAGAAGTGCTCGCTACAGCAGGAAGATTGGATTTAGGAGCAGGAAGTGGTCGTATTACCTGACCTGTTACCTGATCTACATAGCCAATTAAGTTTCCATTGCTATCTAATAATTCTACTACAATGCGACATGATTGTGGTGGGGCTTGTGAAGTTTTAGGTTGTACTTTTGGCAATTTTAGCAATGTTGAAGAGACAGATGGTCGCCTTAAACAATTTCGAGCGAGTTTCGGAACTCCAGGGGCAGCTTGAAAAAGTGCAATGGTGCCCACAGTCTCTGTACATTGATCTACAGTGATTTCACCTTGCGAACAAAGGTACAAACTCTTACCCTGTGTATATACTCCGAATGAGAGAGTACTTGCATAATACTCACCTAACCCGAGTTGGCCAGACTCAAGAGCTTTCGCGGAACTACTTCTGCATTCATATCTATCATTGATAGAAGGCTCAAAAGTGGATATCTCCCTCATCATGCCATCAAAATCACGGCAAATCAGATATGTTTCAACACACGCTTCTTCAAAAGCTTCAGGAGCATTAGTTATTATCGTATTTGCCCCACTACATAGTCCACTTACAAAGCCTCCAGCGATAGTTGGGTCTTTTTCGCGCTGTTTTCCAGAAAATGGACCGACAGAACCTTCAACAATTGTATATTTTCCGGACCAGCCTCGGTTTCTTTCACTGCAACTTTTATTACAGATCTCAGCGATAGTCCATCCAGATGGTTTAGATGTTTCAATTCTAGATCTTACTTTAGTATGTTTTCTACCAGTGATCCTGGTTGCCTCGCATTCGCATATAATTTTGAGGTACCTATCGGTATAATAGTTCATGTTACCTGGTTTTAGGATATGCCCCTGCAGTCCACTCAGATCAGTGACTGTTGCGGCATTGTTGCCGACATAGCGATAGAGGTTCACATCCCCGGCATCAAAGCCAATCGGGTCTTCTGATTTGAACCGGCCTTCATTGGCACTGTAGAAGCGGTTGCGAAGGCTGTAGAGGCCGCTTTCGGGATCATGGTAATATCCCTCTTTGCCGACCCACTGGTAGGGGTTCACAGTCGTGCCGGTGCTGCTTTTGACTTTGCCGAAGACGCTGTAGAGGTAGCTGTCAGTGATGGTTTCTGAGGCATCCGTTAATTCACGGGTGCTGCCCAGGGGATCGAAGTGATAGAAGCTGCTGTCCGCATCCCGGGTCTGACTGATCAGATTACCGTACGCCTGTGGCATTACCGTGTATTCGGCGTCCACGGTGCCGACCTCGTCCTGTTCCAGGATGATGTTCTGGTCGTCCCACAGGTAGGATGTGAATTCCAGGTCCGTTTCTTTGGAGAGGCGGAGTTCGTCACTCTTCCTGTTGACGGGGGCATAGGTGTAGGTCACCAGATCACCGTTGGGACTTTCGATTTCCGCCAGTTGATTCTCGTAGGTCCAGGTGTAAGTCGTGATGTCGCTCGCCGGATCTTCAATCGACGTCTGATTGCCGTTTTTGTCATACGTGTAGGTGGTGATACCCGCCGTCGCTGCTGAAGTCTGCAACCGATTGGCGGCGTCGTAGACGCTGGTGGTGATCGCGGAATCGTTGTTTTCAACGAGCTGATTACCGACGGCGTCATAGGCAAACGTGGTGATGGTCGTTCCCAGTGAATCGGTATACCGTTCGGAGAGGACCTGCGCGGTGGAATCGTAAGTCCAGGTCGTGACGTCCCCGTCCAGATTGACGCGCTGAATTCGATTACCGGCGGCATTATACGTATCGGCAAAGGAAGAGAAGGCCGTGTTGTCGGAAGTAAAGTGCGTGATCTGCGTTTCCCGACCGGCGGCGTCATAGGCCATGCTGGTAAGGGTACCGTTCGCCAGCTGTGTGCGAATCGCGCGACCGGCGGCGTCATAAGTGAAGGTGGTCTGCTCGGACTGCTCATTCACTAATGAGGTCAGGTTACCCCGGCCATCGTAAGTATACGTGGTGGTGCCGGTAGAGATGTCGCGCGTGGCACGCTGACCGATGGCATCGTAGACCCAGGTGACGATCTTACCGGTCGGCCAGGCTACACTCTGCACCTGATTCACGGCGTCATAAGTCCGCGTAAAGGCGCCCGCGCTACTGTTAATGACCAGCGGATTGCTGACCGCGTCGTAAGTCCAGGTGATCCGTGTGCCGTCGGGATAATGACGCTGTGTAACTCGACCGGCGGCATCATAAACATAGGTTGTCCGGGCGCTTTCCTGATCAATGCGGACGGTATTTTGTCCCGCCGCGTCAAAGACCATGGTTTTACGATCCGAAAGCGGATTGATCATGGCGGTTTCGCGACCGGCGGCGTCATACACGGTCGTCGTCTCAGACAGCGGATTGATACTGGCAATGGGACGCCCTGCGGTATCGTAGGTTGTCGTCGTGGTTTTGATCAGATAGTTCTGTATTTTCTATGATCGTGATACGCGTACTTTAGTGAAATTTGTCTTGAAAACCCTTCTGTCGTACCTGCGTACGATGACAATCGGCCGAAAATTTATAATGCCAACGGAGTAGAAAACTAATTTGTCAAAGAGCTTATCGCGCAGCTGAATAAATTGACCCTACAGGAGCAATCGCTGTAGTTCATCGTCGGACAAATATGAAATTTCTTCAGATAAATCAGAATGCAATAATAGTCCTGTAGATCTCGATGACGCTGCGTAGACGCAGCCACCAGACGTGGCTGGATCAAGTTCTGTCAACGAACAAGAGCAATACTCATCACCGCTCCAACTAACGGTTGCTCCCATTAAGACCATTGTGTTCAAAATCTCTTCCACTGTCTGACGCCATATAATATCCGATGGCCAAGTTTTTATCCAAACAGGTAACATGAGGAAATTCCCCTCATCAGCCTCAATTTTTTGAATCTGAAATTCCGCATCAATATTCTTTAATAGATCACCGAGAGAAGAAATCTCATCTGGGAGTTTTGCTTGACCCCAATAGCCATAAAAATTGATACCGGAAACCTCAATATGGCCATCCTCAGCGGCCCAAAATATTCCTAGTTCATCGGTAGTTTTCATCTGAGCCCCCAATTGATCATTTGTTGCGGTGTAGGTGTAACTGTAGTCACAAGATCCCCAGCATTGATTTTACCGCGTGGTTCTTTGGCTACAAACACAACAACGTCCTTGCCATCGATTTTTCCATAGAAGCCTTTTACTGCGTGATTACCTTGTTTCATTACATGGTCGAATGTCTTGATAGGATTTTCTAGAATATCAATTATAGCTTTACGTACTGCTTCACGAAAAGCTTTCGTCCCTTGTCTACCAGCAATCACCCCAAAATCAGATAAATGTCTTCCTGCGTGGTCAACTCGCCCGATATTCTTAACTGCATCTTTCCCCTCGCCTTTAACAAAGCTAATGTTCTTCTTGGGCTTCGGGGGCACACAGTTACTTTTCCCAGAAGGATCCAGACTAATATTTTCATCAAATTGATTGATATTTCTAAGTTCTCTTTCAATTTGATCCGCCAAATCCTGGGATTGAACGTCGTCTGTCCTCCTGCGTAATTTTTTATATAAGTCTACCAGCTTATCAATGGTCAGCTCTTTAGTTCTGCCTAGTATTCGAGCTACAACCTTAGTCGCTCCACCACATAAGACGAACGAAAACTTGATGGCAATTCCACCGACACATACCATTCCCAGTTCGATGGCAAGTTCTTTAGCAACAAAAAGGCCAAATTCTTTGGTCGCATTTGGGAAATCAATTTCAAATGCTTCGCGACATGTTCTGTCTGGATTAAGTTTTGTGGGAAAACATCCCGAGCTTAAATTCGGAACATCTATAATTCGATCATAGAATTCCTCTGAACCTCCGCGTGGCGATTGAGGAGGACGCGCGGGTTTCCGTTTTGGGGATCCTGGAGTTAACCAGGGTTTATTGATGGGAAGTCCTGTAGTACCATTACATTCAAAGCCATTTTTTTTGAACCATTTCCCCCAATCTCTCCAGTCAGTAACTTCGTCATTACGAACTGCGAGAATGATTCTTGAACGCGAGGCACAATAATATCTTCCATCGCCTCGTGGCTGAGGATCCGGAACATCCCAGATTAGATTATGGTCGTCAGTTACTAATCCTCCCACAGTCCCATTCAGTTGCCTGTGGTCTGCATTATAAACTTGATAGAGTATGACACCTCCATGATTTTCAAACTTGAAATGCGCACTATCATCTAACCCACTTGGATCGGTCAATGTTGCGGCATTGTTACCGACATAGCGATACAAGTTCACATCCCCGGCGTCGAAGCCGATGGGATCTTCTGATTTGAAGCGGCCTTGGTTGGAATCGTAGAAGCGGTTGCGGAGGCTGTAGAGGCCGCTTTCCGGGTCGCGGTAATAACCTTGTTTACCGACCCATTGGTACGGGTTCACAGTGGTACCGGTGCTGCTTTTGACTTTGCCGAAGACGCTGTAGAGATAACTGTCGGTGACGGTCTCTGTTTCATCCGTCAACTCACGAGTACTGCCCAGTGGATCGAAGTGATAGAAGCTGCTCTCTGCATCCCGGGTCTGGCTGATCAGATTCCCGTACGCTTTAGGCATCACTGTATACTCGGCATCTACCGTGCCAACTTCATCCTGTTCCAGAATGATATTCTGGTCGTCCCACAGGTAAGAGGTGAATTCCAGGTCCGTTTCTTTCGTCAACCGGTATTCATCGCTCTTCTTATTAACAGGAGCATACGTGTAAGTCACCAGATCGCCGTTGGGACTTTCAATTTCCGCCAGTTGGTTTTCGTAGGTCCAGGTGTAAGTCGTGATGTCGCTGGCCGGATCTTCAATTGACGTCTGGTTGCCGTTTTTATCGTAGGTATAGGTTGTAATACCCGTCGATTTTTCCGATGCCTGCAGCCGATTTGCGGCGTCATAGACGCTGGTGGTGATCGTGGAGTCAGCATTTTCCACCAAGCGATTGCCAACCGGATCGTACACAAACGTTGTCAGTGTCGTTCCCAGTGAATCGGTAGAACGTTCGGAGAGAACCTGTGCGGTCAAGTCGTAAGTCCAGGTCGTCACGTCCCCATCCAGATTCACGCGCTGTGTCCGATTCCCGGCTCCGTTGTACGTATCGGCAAAGGAAGAGAAGGGCGTGTTCCCCGACGTAAAGTGCGTGATCTGCGTTTCCCGACCTGCGGTGTCATAGGCCATACTGGTGCGGGTGCCGTTTGCCAGTTGCTTGCGAATCGCGCGACCAGTCACCTCTTTCTTTCAGATCTCCTTTTACTTTCCGATTTTCATTCTCTATGCTCAATTAGTTTTTTACCTAATTCTTCTGCATCAAATGGCTGGCTTGTATCAAAATTCCTCAATGCTTCTAAGAATTCAGCTGGTGGTAAGTATGAATGTTCTTCTATATAATGAAGTATCATATCCGGTGATGCGAATACGATTTTTTGCTCTCGTGAAGGAATCCTGAGTTCTGTGCAACCTAGGTGACGCATTCCGCCAATTTTGCACCTGATCTTTGGATACGCTTTACACAAATTACAGGGGTGTTGCCCTCTTATTCGAGCAACATGGACATTGATCCCCTTTGGTATGCAGCAGATCAAGTCTCGTAATTTCTTAATCAGAGCGTTGTCTATCGTCCCAACTGGGAACGAGTGATTACAATCCAGCCAGCCGATAGTAAGAAGTTTTTCAAATTCACAGTCATCAGCGAAATCGTACCAATATTTAATGTCGGTCCCCCTCTTTAAAGGGGAAAGATCCTCAGAATACATTTTTAAAACTCCTTTGTGCAAGCTGCCCAAACACAATTTCCCATGCCAGGCTCTAATAACTTACTAAGTTTAGTGGGATTATACACAGTAGTTGAGTTTTTAAGGATACAGAGTGGCGATCCTTCTGGATGTCCAGGTGCGAAAAGAGTATAATCAGGGATTTTAGCACCTTCTAAGTAGGTAGCCATTCCTTCTAAATTATTCATTATTAAACGTCGAACTTCTGGGTCATCGTGATATTTAGCAGCATAGAGAAGTTTTTCCCAGTGCTCTCCTTCCATATATAACCCTGTTATATCTTGTAAATAAATATCTTTTCGTGGTAGTGTAATCGAAGTTCCTTTGGGGACGGTAGTGTCAGGGCATTTTAGGTATTTGCCATGACCGGTAAATGCACGTCCAGATCCACCTCGTAAAACAGCTCCAGCTTGTTTATGGCCTCCAGTAGTTCCCAGCCCACGCGTCGTCATCTGTAAAGGGGTTCTACAGCTCTGTTGAACTGTCTGACACACTAACCTTCTTCCAGTACTAGTGGCAACCTTGAAAGTGCTTCCAACAGCTCCTGTTACTGTCTCAGCAGTAGTCGCAAGATCACAGGCATCCAGCGTCATCTGCTGTCTGCCAAGACCTATTTTTGTGCCATACCAAGTTACGGGATCAATCTCCCCTCCACACCGATCAAATTGCTTTGCAAGTTGTTCCTCTCTGGCTGCAATCTCTATTGATTGTATGACGCTTTCTTTTTTCGGAATGAATACTGGGACAAAAAATGATCCAAATCTTTCCCAAAAACCATAAGAATTAACTTCTTCTAACTGCTTACACTGATCTGAAGTTAACACATAGCGGTAACCATCTACGTCCCAGACTCTGGGCAATATTCCACTAGTCGGACCGGCTGCCCCTTTCACGATTGTATATTTTCCAGACCAGCCTCGTCTTCTTTTGCTGCAGCTGTCATTGCAGGCCTCAGCAATTGTCCATCCAGGTAGCTTTTTTGTTTTAATTCTAGATATTATGTTACTATGTTTTCTACCAACGATCCTGGTCCCTTCGCATTCACATATGAGTTCGAGGTACTTGTCGATATAAGCGAGTTCAACCTCCCACTTGTTTGGTTTCCTGATATGACCTTGTAGTCCACTCGGATCAGTATCCGTAGCGGCGTTATTACCGACATAACGATAGAGGTTACTGTCGCCAGCATCGAAGCCAATCGGATCTTCCGATTTGAAACGGCCTTCCCCGGCACCATAGAAGCGGTTGCGCAGGCTGTAGAGGCCGCTTTCGGCATCATGGTAATAACCTTCCTGGCCGACCCATTGATACGGGTTCACGGTGGTGCCGGTGCTGCTTTTGACTTTGCCGAAGACGCTGTAGAGATAGCTGTCGGTGACGGTCTCTGTTTCATCCGTCAACTCACGAGTACTGCCCAGCGGGTCGAAGTGATAGAAGCTGCTTTCCGCATCCCGGGTCTGACTGATCAGATTCCCGTACGCCTGCGGCATGACCGTGTATTCGGCGTCGACTGTGCCGACCTCATCCTGTTCCAGAATGATATTCTGGTCGTCCCACAGGTAAGATGTGAATTCTAAATCTGTTTCTTTGGAGAGGCGGAGTTCATCACTCTTCCGATTGACGGGCGCGTAGGTATAAGTCACCAGATCGCCGTTGGGACTTTCGATTTCCGCCAGCTGGTTTTCGTAGGTCCAGGTATAAGTCGTGATGTCGCTCGCCGGTTCTTCAATCGACGTCTGATTGCCGTTTTTGTCATACGTGTAGGTGGTGATGCCCGCCGTCGCTTCTGAAGTCTGCAGCCGATTGGCGGCGTCGTAGACACTGGTCGTAATCGTGGAATCGTTGTTTTCAACGAGCCGGTTACCGACGGCGTCATAAGCAAACGTGGTAATGGTTGTTCCCAGCGAATCGGTATACCGTTCGGAAAGGACTTGCGCGGTGGAATCGTAAGTCCAGGTCGTGACGTCCCCGTCCAGGTTGATACGCTGAATTCGATTGCCGGCAGCGTTATACGTATCGGCAAAAGAGGAGAAGGCCGTGTTGCCCGAAGTAAAGTGCGTGATCTGCGTTTCCCGACCGGCGGCGTCATAGACCATACTGGTGCGGGTGCCGTTTGCCAGTTGTGTGCGAATCGCGCGGCCGGCGGCGTCATAAGTGAAGGTGGTCTGTTCGGACTGTTCATTCACTAATGTGGTCAGGTTACCCCGGCCATCGTAAGTATACGTGGTGGTGCCGGTAGAGATGTCGCGCGTGGCACGCTGACCGATGGCATCGTAGACCCAGGTGACGATCTTACCGGTCGGCCAGGCTACACTCTGCACCTGATTCACGGCGTCATAAGTCCGCGTAAAGGCGCCCGCGCTACTGTTAATGACCAGCGGATTGCTGACCGCGTCGTAAGTCCAGGTGATCCGTGTGCCGTCGGGATAATGACGCTGTGTAACTCGACCGGCGGCATCATAAACATAGGTTGTCCGGGCGCTTTCCTGATCAATGCGGACGGTATTTTGTCCCGCCGCGTCAAAGACCATGGTTAAACGATCCAGCAGCGGATTGATTCTGGCAATTTCCCGACCGGCGGCATCGTACTGGAATGAGGTGCGGTTGTTACGGGCATCCTGGAACGCAATCATTTGGCCGGCAACATCATAGATACTCGTCGTCCGATCCCCGTTTTCGTTCACTTCAACGATTTCACGTCCTGCAGCATCATATACAGTCGTCGCAATCTCACCCAACGGATTGATGCTGGCGATGGCACGACCTGCCTGATCGTAAACAGTGGTCGTAGTTTCATTCAGTGGATTGGTAACGGCGGTTGCCCGTCCCGCACTATCGTACGTCGTCGTTAAGGTCTCATTCAATGCGTTGGAAGATGCGGTCGCACGACCGGCAGCGTCGTAGACGGTGGTGGTAATCTCATTCAACGGATCGGTGATCGCGATGGACCGGCCGGCGGCGTCGTAAGTCGTGGTGGTGATCTGATTGAGCGCATCGATGGTGCTGACCACTCTCCCCGCGGCATCGAAGACGCTGGTGGTCCGATAGTCTAAGGCGTTGGTCTCGACAGTCTGCTGACCGGCGGCATCATAGACATTCGTGGTGATTTCTCCGTCGGCGTTAATCGTGTTGATCTGCTGGCCGGCCGCGTCATAAGTGGATGTGGTGCGATATCCCAATGGATCGATTTCCGCAATTTCCTGGCCAATAGAATCATACACGGTCGTCGTAATTTCACCCAGCGGATTAATACTGGACGTGGCACGACCGGCAGCATCGTAGACGGTCGTCGTGGTTTCATTCAGTGGATTGATGCTGGCGACGGCTCTACCAGCCACGTCGTAACTGGTGGTGGCGATTTCATTCAGTGGATTGACGTTTGCGGTTTCCCGGCCTGCGGCATCATAGACCATAGTCTTCCGTTCGCCTAAGCCGTTGATAGAGGCGATTTCCCGGCCCGCACCATCATATACGGTGGTCGTCCGCTCGGATTCGGGATTGATGGTGGCGATGGCCTGACCCGCCGCGTCATAGACGGTAGTGGTAATTTCCGACAGCGGGTTGATGCTGGCAATGGTGCGGCCTGTCTGATCGTAGACAGTGGTGGTGATTTCACCCAGAGGGTCAATGCTGGCGATTGTCCGTCCGGCGCTGTCATACGTGGTCGTCGCGATTTCATTTAAGGGGTTAATCAATGAAATCGCCTGGCTGGCGGCGTCGTAGGTTGTGGTGGTGGTTTCGTTCAGGGGATTTGTGACGGAAACCGGCTGGCCTGCGGCATCATAGGCGGTAGTCGTGATCTGGTTTAGTGGATCAATTGAACGAATTTCCTGCCCGGCGGCATCGTAGACACTGGTCGTGCGATCGCCCAGCGAATTAATTTCCACCACAGGCTGACCGGCCGCGTCGTAAATCGTTGTCATCACTTCATCGTTCGCATTGATGGTGTTGACCTGTTGTCCGGCAGCATCATACACAGTGGTGGTGCGATAACCCAGTGGATCGATCTCGGCAATTTCCTGGCCAACGGCATCGTAAACGCTTGTTGTCCGTTCCAGCAACGGGTTCACGCTGGCAATCGCCTGCCCAGCCGCATCGTAGACTGTCGTGTTGATTTCGTTTAGTGGATTGATACTGGCGACCGCTCTACCAGCGGCGTCGTAGGTCGTCGTGGTCGTTTCATTCAGCGGATCGGTATTAGCAACTTCCCGTTCGGCAGCGTCATAGACCATCGTCGTGCGTTCATTCAGTGCATTGATCGAGGCAATTTCGCGTCCGGCACTGTCATAGACGTTGGTGGTTCGCTCGGATTCGGGATTCACGGAGGCGACGGTTTGTCCAGCGGCGTCGTAGACGGTAGTAGTGGTTTCATTGAGCGGATTGGTGCTGGCGATCGCCCGACCGGTGGCATCGTAGACTGTTGTCGCGCGATCCCCCAATGGATTGATATCGGCGATCGTGCGGCCGGCGTTGTCGTAGACGGTAGTGGTAATCTGATTTAATGGATTTGTCGAAGCGACAGCGCGTCCGGCGGCGTCGTAGGTTGTTGTCGTCGTCTGATTCAGCGGATCGATGACCGTGATGGCCTGGCCGGCGGCATTGTAAGTCGTCGTGGTAATCTGCCCCAGTGGATCGATCGAGCGAATCTGGCGACCGGCGTCATCATAGACACTGGTGGTCCGCTGGCCTAAGGCATCGATGGATGCAATCTGCTGCCCGGCAGTATCATAGACGTTGGTCGTAATGTCACCATTGGCATTGATCGTGCTGGTCTGTCTGCTTGCGTCATCGTACGTGGACGTGGTGCGCTGTCCCAGGGGATCGATGGTGGCACTGACCAGTCCGCGCAGGTCATAAATGGTGGTGGTCCGTTCGCCTTCGGGATTGACGTCTGCAGTTTTCTGTCCGGCGGCATCATAGACCTGCGTGCTGCGCTGTCCCAGCGGGTTAATCGTAGCGATCTGTTGCCCGTCATCGTTATAGACGGATGTGGTTATTTCTCCCAAGGGATTGGTTGTGGCGATCCGCCGTCCGTCAGAATCGTAGGTGTTTGTGGTGATATTATTCAGCGGATCGATAGTGGCGGTGGCTCTGCCATTGGCATCGTAGACGGTGGTGATGGTTTCATTCAGTGGGTTTGTAACAGCAACTGCGCGTCCGGCGGCGTCGTAGGTGGTTGTGGTCCGATTGCCCAGGGGATCGATGGTGGCAACCGGTCGGGAGGCATCATCATAGACGGTGGTTGTGCGATCGCCTAAGGGGTTGATGGTCGCGATGGCACGATTATCGTCGTCGTAGACGGTTGTTGTACGATCGCCTAGAGGGTTGATGGTGGCAATGGCCAGATTGTCGTCGTTATAGACATTGGTAGTAATCGCGCCGAGGGGATTGGTAGTGCTGATCTGGCGGCCGAGTACGTCATAGGTATATGAGGTGCGATTTCCCAGTGCGTCGATAGAGGCCGTTAAGAGATTGCTGGAGTTATAGACAGATTGTTGTGTCTCGGAGTCCGGGTTAGTTATAGAAGTCTGGTTGCCGTCGGCGTCGTAGGTATACGATGTTCGATAGCCGGCTGGATTGATGGTGGCGATGACACGTCCGTCATTATCCAGGACATTGGTGGTAATTCGATTCAGGGGGTCGATCGTTGAGATCGGTCTGGCGTCGGTATCGTAAACAGTTGTAGTTCGATACTGCATCGGACTGACTTGAGTGACAGGCAGCCAAAGATTGTTATAAATTGTGGTGGTGACTAAACTGGAAGGAGAGATGGTTCGAATGGGCAAGCCGATACCGTCGTAGACAGTAGTTGAACGCGTTCCCAACGGAGTAACTGTGGCAACCGGTCGTTGATTGGCATCATAAACGGTGGTTGTGATTTGCCCTAAGGGGTTTTGGGATAGTATCCGGTTTCCATCGGCATTGTAGGCAAACGTTGTGCGTTGATTCAGAGGATTGATTTCTGCAATGAGCTGGTTGTTTTTGTTTCGCGTATTTTGCGAAACCAGTCCCAATGGGGTCGTCGTTGCGGCAACTTGATTATATTGGTTATAGGAAAATGTCGTTCTGTTGCCAGAGGGGGGGATTTTCGAAATCTGATTTCCGGCATTGTCATACACATTTGTTTGTCTTAATCCGAGTGGATTGATGGTGCTTGTGAGAAGGCCATTTGAGTCATAAGTAAAAGTGGACCTTGTACCACTGGGATTTTCAATCAGATTGACATTGCCGAGGGAGTCATAGGCAAGTGTTGTACGTGCGCCATTCCAATTTTCCCATCCACTTACCCGGTTATTCGAGTCGTAATTATAACTGGCTACATTTTGCACGCCTGTTTCCAAGCCTGATAAATACGTTTGATTTTGGCTTCCTGTGCGATGTGTGAACGTTGTACGGATTCCGGTGGGAGAAAGCCTGCCAGTTGGGTAGTTATCCTGATAGGGGTATGACCAGAGTTGCCCATTCTTTTCAATGCTGAGAGTGCGGCCAAGATCATCTGAAATGACCGTTGTTCTACGTTGTTCAGGATCTAATACAACTTGAGTTGTGTCATTGGGGTAAGAAACATCGAATACAGATCCGCCTGGTAAAACATATGAATTGATCCGATTCTCTGAGTCATAGGCAAATGTGGTGATATTACCGCCGGGAGCTTGGACAGAAGTAATATTCGAATTGGCATCATACGAAAGAGAATAAATACCTCCCCCAGCAGGTTCGAATGTTTTGAGTTTGCTACCATCTTCATCGTAGGAAAGTTTACTCTCACGATTACTTGTGTCAAAGATGCTTGTGATATTTGGTAGGGTGTCTTCATTGCTATATTGAAATGTGTAAGATTGGTCTTCCGGACCCACCAAAGAATCGGGGACAGAAGCTTCGCCTACCTGCTTACGGATGATTTGCCAGATGGCACCTGCCTGATTGATTTCAATCAAGTACATTTCTTGATTAAAGGTCCATTTGGTTTTTGACACAAGATTTTCAAGAGTCCAGCCACCAGTGGGTGACTCTTTGAGAGTCATGCTGATGCCGTAGGATGATGTATAGTTCCCATTGGCATCTTTGTCATTAAATTCATAAGCCCCACCATCGCCTAACACGATTATCACATTGTCTGTGTTAATTTCCCCCGAACTGGAAGAACTGCTTGATGAGCTACTTTCTACATCAAGAGGGATGAATTGCGCGTCGAAATTGGGGATAAAACAAAAGCCACCAACTCCTTCGATTTGTAATGATGAGAGATAAGAGAATTTTGGCTCAAAATTGTTTTGTCCATTAGTTGGTGGTGAGAATGAACCAGCCAAAGAACCATTTGTTTGAGGGATCAACACTATGCCACTCATTAGCTTTATCCTTGCATTATATCCATTTTGGATTTTCAATTTGTTTCGCGTTTAACGTCTCTACTAAGGTCTCAGCAATCTTTATTTCAATCTATTCATAATTCATAATTCATAACTAACTATGGGACGATCGGAGGATTTTCGGGTGGGAAGACGGGAGGGACAAATTCACATGGGGCATGAGGTGGTCGTGATATGCCTCCTCCGAATCCACCTCCTCCAAATCCGCCTCCTCCCAGGTTGTTGTCACCGACCCATCCACCGATTACAAACGGCTGTCCACCAGGCTGGCCACCGAAACCACCTCCACCACCTGTCGGGCTGTTGATATATCTGAAAACAATCGATCCCGACCATAAAGTCTCGCCAATACTACTACTACTACTACCCGTCATAAGACATTTGACTGAGTATTTTACTACCGATCCTTTGCCCGAATCAGAACTTGTAGTAATTGTTTTACTGCAACCAGTACCTGCAGCAACTCCGTCTATCTCCCAAATTAGATTGCCACACTGTTGTGCAGGATTTGTTGTGGCAACGAGTTTGATTCCTGATTGGTTTTTGGCATTCGCTCGAAAATAGGTGTGTTTTGCATTCGGATAGTTCGCATAGTTTGAACCACCCGAAACGGCACTTACTCCGGTGACAACAGGGCAGCCACCAGGTGAACTCGTGGATGAACTGAGTGATGAGCTTGAGCTTGAGCTTGAGCTTGAGCTTGAGCTTGAGCTTGAGCTTGAGCTTGAGCTT
>NZ_CAXBKP010000020.1:0-124305 GCF_963976445.1 uncultured Gimesia sp.
CAGTCTGCCGTGGGTTACAATGATTTTCTAAAGTAAGTGCCATTAGGCTAGCGCCATTCCGCTCATTTTTTGGCAACGAGACTATAATTCGGAGGTTTCTCAAGCACTGTCGGGCCAGACGACAGTGACACACGGACGCTCTTTCTGGGTTATAAAAACTGGATTATGTGAAGAGTTCGGGGCGGGCGTGGCGTTGCATGAGCATGCCGCCGGTGAGGTTCTGGACGTTTTTGAAGCCGGACTGTTTCAGAATACGGGCGGCGATGTAAGCACGCAGTCCTGTGTGGCAGACGGTAATGATCGGCTGGGATGCATCCAGTTCGTGCAGGCGACTACGGAGTTCGTCGACGGGAATGTGTGTGATCTCCTGGAAGCGGAAGGTATCGACTTCTTTCTGTGAGCGGACATCGAGAATCTGATAGCCAGCAAAGTCGGCATCGACTTCAACAATCGAGGTCAGAGAATCCAGATCGTTACCCGCGACGAAAGCCGCCATATGGATTGGGTCTTTGGCGGAACCGAAGGGAGGCGCGTAAGCGAGATCGAGGCCGGCCAGATCGCGGATGGTGCCTTTGAATTTTAAGGTGGTCGCGATGACATCGATGCGTTTATCGACGCCTTCCCTGCCGACGGCTTGTGCACCTAAGATTCGTTCTGTTTCCGGATCATAAGTCAATTTAAAAAACAGTGATTCGGCGCCCGGAAAATAGCCGGCGTGATGTTTGGGAACAACAATCACCGAACGATTTTTGCGATGGGATTTCTCGGCGGATTTTTTACTGAGGCCCGTGACCGCTGCGGTGAGCCCGAAGACGCGAACGATGGCGGTTCCCATTGGTGCGATCATTGAATCGGCGTTTGCTGTGACCGCGTGCTGTCCGGCAATGCGGCCTGCACGATTCGCAGGACCGGCAAGAGGAACTCGCAGGGGATGTTCCAAAACGCCATGCATGTATTCAACAGCATCTCCGACGGCGTAGATATGAGGATGCGAAGTCTGCATGAATTCGTCAACGGCGATACCCCCAAAGTTACCGATCTCGATACCAGCGGCTTTCGCCAATTCGATGGCAGGGGCCACGCCGATGCCTAGAATCACGATGTCGGCTGCGAGGGAGGTTCCGTTATCGAGTTCGACGCCGACTGCTTTGGAATCTTCCACGTTCACGGCTTCGACGGCGGTGCCGAGGTGCACTTTGACGTCGTGCGCTGTCAGTTCATTCTGAATGAGTCGCGCCATTTCGGGGTCCAGCGGGGGAAGGACCTGCGGTTGCAGTTCAACCAGTTCGGTTTCGATCTTCAGGCGATGCAGTTGTTCGACCATTTCCAGGCCGATAAATCCCGCACCGACGACGACCGCGCGCTGGCAGTTGTGTTGTTTGATATATTCTTTGATCGCGTCGGCGTCATTCAGATTGCGGAGCGTGAAGACATTATCAGCATCAATGCCCGGCAGTGGGGGAACCAGCGGTGCGGCGCCCATCGAGAGGATCAGTCGATCCCAGGATTCTTCAGTCTGCGCGCCGGTTTCCTGATTGAGGACTGAGACGGTTTTCTGTTCCTGATCGATGGATTGCACCAGATGTCTGGTACGAACATCGATATTGAAGCGATTTTTAAAGAGTTCGGGAGTCGCGACGATCAGCTTGTTGCGTTCGGCAATTTCCTCGCCGATATAATAGGGCAAACCACAGTTGGCAAACGAGACGTATTCGTCTTTCTCGAACAGAATGATCTCAGCCGCTTCATGGCAGCGTCGGGCCCGCGCTGCGGCACTGGCGCCGCCGGCGACCCCGCCGACGATGATCACTTTGATTGCCTCTGTGTTTGACATTTCATACCTTTCCTGTTGATCACGAAACGATAAGCTCTAACATTTGCAGCGGCATTATAGGATGGATTGATTCCTTCGACCACTGACAGGCATTCATAATGGGAACAACCGTATCAAGCGAGTTGCTCTTCGTTGTTAAACAGGAGCTGTGTTCCCGATTGTGAGTCACTAAACTGATCTTGTCTGAATGGTGTAATTTTGTTAAGAGTCAAAAGGATATTACCCAGCAAGCGCTATCAATAGGGGATTGGTCGTCATGGAGCCTGAAGAGACGGGAGTTGCCAGCGAACTTGTAACAAGTAGTGCAAGCCCTGTAGATTTTGGATCAGAAGCTCAGTATAACCTGTCCGCGCTCACATTATCGGATGTGGTCCGTTGCGGTTATTTCATCCGTCAAACGGCGATTCACTCACACTCAATGGAAGAGGTGGTGAACGGCATTGTGAAGCATCTCTTCGATTCCTGCAGGAACCCTGAAACTGGTGAAAATGATATCGCGCTCGTGCGATTCTTCAAGACACATTCATTCGGTGACCTGAACCAGACGCTTCAAGAATCGGCGCGGGCGATGGCACCTGACAACCAACTGAAAGATAATACAAAATGCCTGATTCTGCTGGCGACGGCAGGTGAACGGCCGGAATGGAATGATCGTCATCAGTCACAAGGCCATCGTGTGATTCCCCTGCTTAGTGAATCTGCGGTATCGCAAATTCCGATGATTGCTCAGCTGGTATCGCAGTTTGGATTAGATTTGTCGGCTGTGATTAATCCGACGCCTGATTTGCTTGTAGAGCTTGATCAACGACACTACAACGTATTTCACGTGAAGCAAGCGGTTGGCAGCCCATTCATTCCTGCACAGGATGAGTTTGTCAAACCTTTTGGGGTGCGTTCCGTGCTTGGTTTTGGAGGCATGTTACCCACTGGGAATTTATTTTCGGTGATCATCTTCAGCAAGACCGATATTTCCCGGGCAATCGCGGAGGTATTTCGAACGATTGCGTTGAAGATCAAAACAACCATTCTTCCATTTGAAGAAATCGCGGTCTTTCAAGAAGATGATCTATCTAACCTGAATCAACTGGATTCTGACCACATGCTCTCTCTAATGCATTCCAAGGTTGCCGCTCTTGAAGAACTTGAGAGTGTTTATGATCGTATGGTGATTGAGCAATCAGGCCGACTCGAGCATGTTGTACGCGAGATAGAATCGACAAATCATGATTTACAACGCGAGATAGAGAATCGCAAGCTGGCTGAAACAGAACGCGAAGATTTACACAAACAGTTGCTGAAAGCATCGCGTCAGGCGGGCATGGCGGAAATGGCTGTCGGTGTACTGCATAATATTGGAAATGTATTGAATGGGATCAATGTGTCTGCCAAGCTGGTGCAGGAACGGACACGCTCCTCGAAGTTACCGCAACTACGGTCTGCTTCAGATCTGATTAATAAACACGCGGAAGATCTGGCTGAATTTATCACAGTCGATGAACGCGGCAAGCATGTTCCCAAATTTCTGTCGACACTGGCTGATGTGCTTGAAAACGAATCGATTCAGGTAGATGAAGAACTCAATTCTCTCTTAAGCCAAGTCGATCATGTGAATGCGATTGTCAGAGCACAACAATCTTTTGCCACATTATCTGGTGTCAGTGAAACGATCAGTATTGTGGATGCGATAGAAGATGCTCTGAAAATGGCAATGCCATCGCTGACGCGACATGGCATCAAAGTGGTACGCGAATTTGCGAAAATTCCTCAGGTAACCATTGATAAACAGAAACTGCTGCAAATTCTGGTCAACCTGATCAATAATGCCAAAGATGCCATCATGGAAACACAGGGAGGAGATCAATTCCTGACGTTAAGAACCTCACAGTCTGATCCCAACCACATTCTTGTGGATGTAGAGGATACGGGAATTGGCATAGCGCAGGAAAACCTGTCAAAAATATTTGCACATGGATTCACGACGAAGCAGGACCGTGGAGGACACGGGTTTGGGTTACACCACAGTGCCAATGCCGCCACAGAACTGGGGGGCCATCTGACCGCGTGTAGCAATGGAAAGAGACAGGGGGCGATTTTCCACCTGCAACTTCCATTGAGCCATGAATGAATAGATTTTGAGATTTCAGGGTTCGGCGATGAAACTCATGTGCAGTTCGGCGTGTCTGCGGTGCAGTAGGTTCCATTCGTCGCGGGTTAATTCGCCAAAAAAGGGGCTGGCGTGGCGTTGACTTTCCGTTTCGAGTCGGTGGATCGCGGTTTTCAAATGTTCTAGGCCTGCCTGATCCTCGACGGGATCGGGGGAAAGTGCTTTTTTAGGTGCCCCCGTTAATTGAAAACCGGCTTTCATGCCATGCTTAATGATACGGGGCTTGAAATAATAAATGCCGATCATGCGAATCGGCCAGGCCATCTTAAAGTCAAATCCATCGAGTGTTCGATCCATCAAGCGGGCCAGATGCTCGAAGATCTGCCCTTTGCTCCAATTGCCAGTTATGGGTGCCTCTGCCTCAGTCAGCCGCGTGGCGTCATCGACAATTTCCTGTAGCGACGCGTATGAAACGATTCTTCTGTCCGCAGTTTGAGTCGACATGTCTTGCTTTCTCATTCAATTCGAGTTTGCTTTGATTTTGTGAAAGAATGCTGGTCTATTTTTGGGACCCCCATCTCGATTAACAACCGCCTAAATTGGAATTTATGTTTCTTTAATCCAATTATCGCCGTAGACAGGCAAATGTGTGACATCGCCTTGAAAATAGTAAGCCTGAACCGTTTCTGAAACGGCGGGATGCTGCAGTTTGATCTGCTGGCGGATAAACCAGTTTTCGGAGACGCCTTCGACTTTATCAAGAATTTCGATACCTGGACCATCGACACTCCACAATTCCCCTTGAATGCTAACGCCTGCCTCAGCATCAATCACAAGGCCGGGATACGCGCCGCAATCGTACAGCGTATAGCCGGGAATCGTGCGTGCCGCTTCGAGAAAGATCTGGTCTGTTAGATAGTGAGAACGGCAGAAACCACGTTTTAAGGTTCCATAGACAAAAATCAGCGTGCGGTTTTCCGGATGCATCGTCTTTATTTCTACTCGCTACGGGTTTCTGCTCTGAGCTGTTGTCTGGTTTTCTCGGTCAGTTGATTCCAGTGAACGTCAGTTAGTACCCCGTGCATGGCCCCGTGCATGGCCCCGTGCATGGCCCCGGGCATGGCCCCGGGCATCGCATAGAGCAAATTCAGACTGCAGCGTGGCTGTTGCTGCTTCACCATCAGATAAGCGGCAACAGCACCTGTCTGCTTGAGATCACCGCGGGTTCGAATTCCAGCCTGTACCAACCAATGAGCACTCTTCGGCCCCAGATTTCGTAATTTTTCTATCGGAATGGAATCCTGTAAAGCATCAGCGGCCATTACTTTTCCTCATTTGAAAGATTTGCTGCAGCAAAGACACTTCGCAGCAGGAGCGAATTCACTTAAAATCCGCACTGATGCTGTTTGTCATCCCGTGAATAACGATTATACACAATGATTCCCTTGGAAGTCCGCCATGGAATGGTCTGCCTTTCTGATTTATCTTCTGACCGCTGCCTGCTGCTCGCTGGTGGTGTGGTTTGTGATCAAGGTCGGCTTTCGGACTGACACCGAACCGGAATCGGTGATCCCTGAGCCAGAGGAGACGCAAGCCGCTGATTCGGTTCCTGATGCAGAACGTCAAGTCTACTGGAATTTCACGGCGGCATTGATTGTGGTGCCGACGCTATTACTGGTTTTGGGAATCAGCATGCAAACGGCGTCCTTTCGCCATCCGGTCACTGGCACTCTGGCGGGAGCACTGGTTTTGATCTGGGGCATGGTAGTCTGCTCGGGGATGTTGTCGTTTTCCGGTCCGACTGTGGAAGCGGTCGATGTGCCGCTGACTGATTTTCCTATGTCTGATTTTCCTGGAGTTGATAGGACTAACCCCGGTTTGACGGAACGCGCCACAGAGACAGAGGAGCTGTCCTGATGATGATCCTGATGCCGTTGATTCTATTGGCTCTGCTGCTGTTCATTTCCCTGATCCTGTCAGAAGCAGCGTATCCGACCATTCAACGGAGTGTGAAAACACGTCTACTCGATTCCTTGCGGCGGATCGCATGGGGACAACGTCACATTCAAAAAACATCGCAGCGTGGACTGCTGTTTTTTTCGCTCGTCTGTTGTCTGCTGTCGATCGGCATCATTCCTCAGCTGGCAATCCTGCTTTCCCCCTTTCATTCCCGCTTGCCTGCAACGCCTCTGCTCGTGTCGGGGGCTTTTGCACCGTTGCTTATTCTGGGACTGATCACATTACTACAGATCGCCGGCGAGGTCAGCCTGGCGTTAACGGAGCGACGACCGAACTCTTCGGCGGCGTTGTTGCTCAACAGTTATTTCTGGCTGCCTCTGTTACTGGCGTGGGTTGCGGTTGCCGCGTATCTGCCCGTTGATTCCCCACAATCTGCCACTGGTGCAGTCACGCCGATGTGGCTCATTGTGCTGCAGCCGCTGGGTTGCCTGGCGTTTGCACTGGCTCTGTTCGGCCCTTACCTGTTGATCAATGCCTGCCCGGCTCATCGAGTGAGCCCCGTTCAGAACTGGATTCGTGAATTGAGAATGATGACCGGTTTGCTGACGCTCATCGTACTGATCAGTGGACGCAGTTGTTTTTCTTCAGCCGAGGCACCGAGTACGCCTGTGGAAATCGGATGGGTGGTGGCACAGGTGGTGCTGATCCCGGTTTTGATGGTGATGATATTCCGTCTGAAATCATTTTTGCGGCGACGCAGTGGATTCGATCCGATACGACTCTGGAAGATGATCCTGTGGCTGTCATTGATCGCAATGACGGCTGCGTTTGTTGCCTTTCATGTACTGGGAATGTCAGATCATTTAATGCATGTGTTGTTGAATTTCAGCCTGCTGGCGATCTGGGCTGGTTTTATTGTGCCGAAATATCCACTCAAATTGACGGCGACGGTTCGGGACTAATTCTTACAACTCTTTTCAGAAACCAAACGCGGAATGAATGACCTTTTATTTTATCTGCCGGGCACTGCTGACAACCTGCTGTTTCTGACGCTGGCGGTGCTGGTTCTGCTGATGATTACCGGCATCTATGGTTACTTAAATGTGGTCTCTCATGGGTCGATGGAGACTCCGCGCAAGTTTCGCTGGGGCTGGCCGACGTTATCACTGTTCGCGTTGGCGGTGATGTTTTTCTGGTTTGGGCGGCCGCTGTCTGAGGAAACCGACAGTCGTGCCCATGACTTGCTCGTTCTAATCAGTCCGTTTGTCACCGCATTCATTGTGCTCGGTGTTGGAGCGGCGGCGATTTTGTCTTCTGACTTAAAATGGGCTTTAACGTCGGCTTCTGTTTCGTTCCTCACCAGCGGGCTGTTATTGCTGCAGGCGGATTTACTACCGTTGATGCTGCTCTGCTGGATGATTCTGGGGGGGATGGTGCTGCTGTTTCTGTATCGCGGCATTTCCGCCCCGAACGCGCACGCTGATGACTCCGACAACGAAGGCCCGTTTCGTGAGCCGTTTCTGTCTTGCCTGGCTTGTGGTTTACTGCTCTGTGGCTGTCTGTGGGTGGTGCATCAACAGTGGGGAACAATAACGGGCGAGACGACATCGACGACCGAACCCGCAGCAAACGTCGAAGATCTGGTCCTGGTTCAACAGTTTTTAACAGCACATTGGACGACGTTTATATTACTCCTGATTTTTGTTGCTGTTGCCTATGTGGGCATCACACGTCTGGCGTCAGAACCGCGTGAAACGGAATTCACACATTCAGATGAATGGGGAGTGTGACGATGATTCTTTTGCAATCTCCCCCCCTGCTGCATAACTATTTGTTGATCGCGGTAACGCTGATCGTGCTCGGTTTTCTGGGCATGCTGCTGCAGCGCAATCGGCTGGCCACCGTGTTTTCCCTGTTGCTCTGGTTGCAGGGAGCCGGTCTGGTGTTTGCCGCCTATGGTCAGTATCAGGGTTCACGGGCGGGCAACTTCTATTTCCTGATCATTGCGTTAATTGTGATCACGCTACTGTGCACGCTGGCCGCTCTGATTTTTCATGCCCGTAAATATTTCCAGCGGGCGCAGGTCGAACCCGAACCGCGGGAAGGAACGAATCCGGGTGGATAAAACGATCACGCTGTTACTGCAACTGAGTCTAATCACTCCGTTCGTGATGGTGATTGTGGCTGCGCTGGTCGGCTTCCGAATTCTAAAAGGCAATCCACACTGGCCGGCACTGATTGGTGTATCGCTGACAACGATGATTGCTGTGACATCGGCGTTTTTTTTTCGTTCCACGATTCACAGTCAGTCTTATTCCCGAACATTGATTGACTGGCTCTCCCTGACAAGTGCCGCGGATGCTCGGCTGCAGATTGGCGTGCTGTTTGATCCGCTGAGTCTTTCATTTTTTCTGCTGATCTCACTGGCATCGCTGTTTTATCTGCTGTTGGACAATTCGTTCTCAACGCTGCCTGCTCCCGGTTCCCGCAGGCAGTTTTCCTCACTGCTGTATTTACTCTGCTTCTTCGCGACAGCGGGCATTGTACTGGCGACCAATTTCCTGCAGTTGTTCCTGTTCTGGTTGATGCTGTCGATGAGCATGAACCTGCTGCATGAAGTTAACAGGCCGGTCGATTCTTCGTCTGAATTAGAGAGCAGACATTGGTGGGGCTGGAATGCGTTCTCCGATGGAATGCTGCTGCTGGCGATTTTTTTAATCAGCGTCAACTTTAAATCATTGAATTTTCTGACCTGCCTGCAGCCAGAGGCCATTCAGGCGGCGTACGCTCAAAACCGGGTCGCTCTGCCCGGAATCGGGGCGGCGTTATTTCTGGCCGCCCTGCCTCGCTTGAATTTATTTCCGTCTTCCGCGCTGATCGTCTGTCGGCAAACGCCCTGGAATTCACAGTCTCTGGCGGCGGTCAGCCTGCTGTCGCTTCCCGCAGGACTGTTTTTGCTGCTCCGTACGGCTCCGTATTTTTTCGCGATTCAGGCAAATCAGCGTCTACTGCTGCAACTGGGAACCCTGTCTGCGATTCTTACGCTGTTTTCCGCGATCAGTCTCACGCGCGGTCAACAGGGAGACCGCGTTTTGTATTGGCTCTCTGCGACGATGGCGGGCATGGCGGTTGCCATTCTGGGCATGAGTGCCGGTCATTCTCTGCACCTGATTCTGGCACTGGTGCTGCTGCAGACTGGCCTGTTTGCTGTTTTGATTCCCATTCAGACTCGGCTGCAAGAGGGTAACCTACCGCCGCAATCGCTGGGTTCGATTAAAATCTGCGTGCTACTGTTACTGATTGCGGCAGTCGCCGGTCTGGGTACGATGTTGAATCCCCTGATCTCGGCCAGAGTCGCCGCTCAAAATTGGCGATCGGAGTTGATGGTCTGGTTGATGCTGCTTATTCTCGCCGGCTATGTTTTCGGCCTGGCCCGGTTTTATTTTTTCCTCAATGCCAGACCCATGTCAGCCGAAAGTCGAGATCCATTTTCTGTGCTCCCGCTGTGGGGAATCACGGTCTTGATTAGCTTAACGAGTGTTTCCGTATATGTTCCGCTGCCATTCTTTCCGCAACTCTGGACTGCATTGGTGACGGGCGACAGCGAAAACCCCTTTGATCGTGACTGGCTATTTTGCAGTCTGTTTTGTGTGATGCCGCTGGTGGCGCTGATCCTGGCCTGGATGGCTGCGTCGAAAACGGACCGCCGCAAATCAGCGGCAACGCCGGAGCCGACACTGATTCAATTAGGACAGTCACACTATTATGCATTCACCTTGTTGAATCGGGCGTTGATTCAGCCTCTGCAGTTTTTTGCGAAAACCGTCTCTCTATTTGATGAGTGGATTCTTGGATTTTGTAGTCGTTTTTCTCTGGAAACGATGCCTAAACACTGGGGACAGCTGTTAAAACAGATGCAGAACGGTCAGGTTGCCTTCCAGACGCTGGTGTTGCTGTTTACGCTTTCCATTTTAATTTTCGTGCTGATGGTGCTGCAGGTTTAAATACGGTTTCCTGTTTCCGATCTCTTGATTCTGTTCCCACAATGTCTGCTTCGAGCCACACATGAATTCATTCCTGAATGCCATCATTCCGCTGTCGCCTGTGTTACTGGTGATTATGCCAGTGATCGGTGCGTGCTTTGGCTGGGGCGCGTCGCGGCTGGGACTGGAGTTCAATCGCTGGACGGCATTTTCCAATTCGCTGGTTTCGTGTCTGATCCTGGGATCGGTGATGTTCGCCCCTTTCCTGCAGAATGACGAGGACGACCGACCGACCCGCGCGATTTCCGTGACATTGAAACTTCCTGCATCCGAAACTGCTTCAGCAGAGGAAACCTCCGCGCAGGTTTTCCGATGGGTCCTTGATTCGACGTCGGCCTGGTTCTTGCTGCTGCCCACCTGTATGTGGCCTGTGCTGACTCTGTTTATGAACCGGATCATTGCCGTCTCGCAAGGACATTATATATTGTTAATGCTGTTGCAGGCGCTGCTGGCGGGACTGTTTGTCGCTTCCGATTTGATCAGTTTCATCACGTTCCTGATGCTGACCACGTTTTGCCTGCTGTGCCTGATTCGACTGGCCAGTGGTCCCCGATCGCGGTCTGTTTTTGAGAGCACGATGTATCTGCAATTTCTGGGAGATGGTCTGATCATGGGAGGCCTGCTACTGGCGGCGACCGGCTATACCTGGATGCAGGGCGTGCTGCTGGAAGGGCCGCAACCTCTCACGCTTCAGTTTGAGCCGATACTGCAAGGCACTGCCAGCGATGTTGCGCTCTACCCTGTGGCAGAAATGTATTGGAGCACGATTTCGCCCTGGATATTCCTGCTGTTACTGACGGGTTTTGTAATCAAAGGGGCGCTGTTTCCGGCGCACTATCAATTGACCCAGTGGCTGAAATTACTGCCCGCGCATCCAGGCCCCACTCCCGAGGGGATCGGCTGGTATCTGGTGCTGCTGACATTGATTACCAAAGCCAGCATTTACGGGATGATCCGCTTCATGATTCCCTTAAACTTTACGGTGGGTGCCAGCCTGTTTTCTCTGCTGGCATTATGGGGAAGTTTCGGTTTTCTGATGGCGGCGCTGATTGCCTGTCTGAAAAAAGATCTGTTGCAGATAGTGGTCTGGTTTCTGATCGGGCAGTCTTCGTTAGCACTGACAATTTTATTTGCCACGGATTCAACAGCGGTTTCACAATATCTGTTATGGAACCTGGTTCAGGGACTGGCCTGCTGCCTGCTGTTTCTGGTGGTGCCATTAATCGCATTCGAAACACAGACACGCACTCACAAACTTTTCATGGGTATCGCCGGCTTGTCCATTTTGACTTTGATCGGTGTGCCGGGACTGGGAGGTTTTACGGCGGGATTCGCATTGCTGTGGAGTCTGGCCCATCAGAGTATCTGGCTCGCGTTAAGTTTTCTGCTGGGCAGTCTGCTATTCAACCTGGCGTTAATTCGCAGTTTCTGGCAATTAATGAAACGTGATCAACCAGCCGGACTTCCCGCTGCCAGTGAAACTCCGGTTCGCTCGCACGAACATATGAGTCTCGCCTGGCTCGCGTTCAGCCCTGTTGTGTTGCTGATTCTGGTCCTCGGCGTCTCGCCTGCGACTCTGTTGGAACAGACGTTACTTCCGCTGATCCCAATCAAGGCGAGTGCTACTGAAGCGCCCGCTGAAGATTGATCAATTATCGGCGGCTTCAAACAGGCTACCGCTCTGATCGCCGTTCTGTGGATCGAATTCGTAATGGGAACCGGCGGCTAAGGTGAAAACCTGCAGGCGGTTATTCACACTGCGTCGATAAGTCAACGGAGTCGCCGCATCGAAGGCGTGTGATTCACCTGGCTTCAACTTGTAAGGGCCGCCCCAATCGCTGTAGGGACTCTTGAGTTCGTATTCCATTTCGAGCTTCGTATTATTGGTCAGTTTCAGCTCGGGCACCGTAAACGTGGCCAGAAGCTGAGGCGTGGACCAGTTGACCTGATTAACGCGATAGAGGCCGAAGCCAAGTTCGATATCGGGAATTTCGGCGACGGATGCGGGGCCTTGTTTCGTCCAGCCATCCCAGGCCGCCTGCACCAGTTCCTGGAATTTTTTCTGGTTGATTTTGGCGTCCTGCCGTTTGTAGTCGGGGGCAAAACGGGCTGTGCCGCCAATGCGTGAGCCACCTTCCCAATTCAAACGCAAGGCTCGTTTGGAAAAGCTGCGATCGACAATTTGCGGCTCGACGTCTTGACTGACGGAGAGCGAATACTCGGCGTAAGGAATCCAATCTTTATCTGATGCCGATTTTTTGATCGCCATCGAGATCGCTGCCTGAGGCACGACAAACCGGAACGGATTGCCGTCTGATTTTTTCGGTTTACTGGCATCTTCGACCTGAATCGGTTTGGTCAAAACAAGTTCCGACCAGATTTTGACATTATCGCCGTACTGTTTCAGATCGGGAAAGACCTGCTGCAGCGTTTTCGAGTCCGCCAGTGGAGCGAAGGAATGGCCGGGGATATCCTGAACCGGGATGCGTGCGACGTCGGCTTCCACCAGCATCTCGGTTAATGGTTTGAGCATACTAGGGGCAACGCCCACCTGCAGATCGATGACTTTGGGAATGTCGTTGACCGATCTCCCGACCGATGACAGCCGTTTCACTTTACCGTTATGCTTGCCTGGCTCCAGGGCGGCGACGCTGAGGTCGAAGCTGATTGAGATCCCCTGCTTATCCGTGACGACTTCACTTGCGCCGAGCTTCATCCGCGGATGATACACGGGTAAAGGCCAGATCGCATTGACGACCTGACTGGCTTCATCGAAATTAAGCTGTTTTTCAAGTTCATCGACGAGCCCGGGCACGATGGCTTTGACTTCCTCTTCAATCCGTCCTTTGCTGCCATAGATTCCATCAATCAGGCCGCTGGAAACTTTTTCCGAAGTCATGCCGATGCCGCGTGTGGAAACACCGGCCGGGCCGGAGACGTACCAGTTATCCTGCGGAATGCTAAACCGCGTGCGTACGAGTTGCAGCTTGAGCTGGTTATTTTTGATATATGGTTTCACATCAAAACTGAGCCAGACCGGTTTCTGATGACCAACGCTGACGGAAATCGGTCCTGCGACGGCGGAATGCCGATTCCCGCTGACATAAGTGGTATTGATATAGAGATCGACATTCTTAATACCGAGTTGAATATTCAACGTATCCGCTGCATAAGCCTGGACTGCGGCACGAGCCAGTTCACCTCGATACGAGATTCCGGTAAATTGCACATCGAAGCCGCGACCTTGTGCGACGGTATAGTCATAGATGTCATTAATTCGGCCTTCCAGCATGTCTTTGGGAACCATGCTGGGAACCGCGTCGGCCAACGATTGCAGGAACCGATTTCCCAGGCGAACCGAAACAGCGTTATCGATGATCAAGGCAGGCACAAACGGAGATTCGGGGTCGAATTCAGCCGGCTGTTTCTGATCCGGTTTGACCAAGAGCTGCGCGGAGGAATCCATCGCGCGACCGGGATGCTGCATCCAATCGAACAGGGGCTCTGAATAAGCCACCTTCCAGACATCGTGACCGACGTCGGGGACTTCGGTATAACGGGGCGTGCCACCGGCCTGTTTGACGGCGTCTACCATCTTCTGTGATTCTACGGGGAGGATGGCACGATCCTTGGCACCATGAAAGGCCCAGAGTGGCACTTCTTTGAGCTTCGCCGCCCATTCGGTTTTTCCGCCACCCGCTACAGGAGCGACCGCCGACCAGCGGAGTGGATCTGCCGCCGCCAAACTCCACGCACCATAGCCCCCCATCGACCAGCCGGTTAAGATCTGCTGACCGGCATCGACGGAATAATCTTTCATCACGGTATCAAGAATTTTGAGTGCTCGTTTCGAGTCGTCGGTATTTGCCAGCCAACCGCCCAGCAGACTTTCTTTCATGTTTTCCGCCTGAGGGAAGACAACGAGAAATGGAAATGTCTCGGCCTGCTTTTTTACGATCGAACCTAAGCCGACTTGAGCCTGCTTGAGGCCGTCGTTACCCCGTTCCCCCGCGCCGTGCAGAAACAGGATCACCGGATACTTCTTTTCGGGTGAATAGTTTTTGGGGACAAAGACGACATAGCGATGTTCGCCGGCCGCGTCTTTATAAACGGCGTTCACAAATCCGGACTGGGTCGGCTTCGTTTGAGCCGGAAGGGTGGTCGCCGCTCCCAGAAACACCAGTGTGAGTAACAGCAAAGAAAACCGGTACGCAAACATCGATCGAATTCGTGTCGTTTGCATCAGTACAATCCGTTCCAGATTCCGTAGAATCGATTCAGGGGAGTGGTTCCATCCATAGAGTGAGAGAAACCTGTGTCGCTCATTTTGAGCTGACTGACTACTTCATTACGTTGATTTTTGTTCGACGAAGCCTGGCTGTCAACAGAACGCAGGTTTCCTGTGGCATTCACAGACGAACTCTGAACTCGACACCTGGGATCATTTTTTTGAAAAACGTCAAAAACCCAGTGGAATCACCGCTCTCGGGCTCGTTATGGATTTAGATGCATATGATTTGTGAATTTTTCCGACTAGTGCTTTGTCAAGCTAGGAATTGAGGGTTGGGGGTGTTGTTTACGTGCTCCGTTGTCGCACTCTCGTGATATCGATCAACCCAATATTTAAAAATGACGCTCCACTAGTTCAAATCAGAAACAGATTACGAGGTTGCTTTGAATATTCGACTGCTGATACTCAGTTCTCTCATTCTCTGGAGCGGCACGGCCCCGCTGTCGGCATTTCCGCCGCCGGGCTTTGGTCCTCCCTCTTCCGGTCCCCTGCCGAACAATCAGGTGCAGATTGTCGTGAAAAACGGTTATCGCTATATCACTTCGAATGGGATTCCCGATCATCAGCCGGGGCGGTTCCCGAATCGAAATAATCCGAATGTGATCAGGCCTCAGCAGCACCAGTTCCGCGTTCCCGCTGAACCGAAAGAAGCACGCAATATCACCGCCAATTCGCATTCACCATTTGGAATCGCGATTAACGGAGTCGTGTTCGATGCAGAGACGGCGGAGTTCTGGAATCGTGACCGTCGCTCCGGGTGGAACTACGAAGCCAAGTCCGGAAAGATCAATCTGGGACTCGATCAGAGTAACGCGCACGTACAGCCGACGGGCAGTTACCACTATCACGGCTTACCCAACGGTCTGGTTTCGAAACTGGGAAAATCCAATGAAGTAACGCTGATCGGTGTCGCCGCAGATGGGTTTCCGATCTATGGGCAATATGGTTACACGGATGCAAAAGAGGCTTCGAGTGAAGTGCGAAAAATGAAGTCCAGCTACCAGATCAAAACAGGAACTCGTCCGAATGGTCCTCGTGGAAAATACGATGGCACGTTTGTGGCGGACTACGAGTATGTTGCTGAGACAGGTGACCTGGATGAATGCAATGGCCGATTCGGCGTGACTCCCGACTATCCGGACGGCATTTATCATTATTACATCATCGAAGAATTTCCGTTTATTCCCCGCAGTTTTCGAGGAACCCCCGACAGCAGTTTCCAAAGACGTGGGCCGAGGCCGGGCGGTCGTGGTCCCGGTCGTGGTCCCGGTCGTGGTCCCGGACGTGGTTTTGGTCCACCAGGACAACCACCAGGACAACAACGGGGAGGTTCCGGGGGCGGTTTCGGCCGGGGTCAATAAAAAGGATGAGGATCTGACAGAACGGCGTATGTCATCCAAATCCCTCTCGGTCAGGAAGCGCCTGCGACTATTCTTCCTGGCCGAGATGAATTCAAATCGAAAGGAAACTGCAGATGTTTAGAGCGTGCGTGTTTTGGATTTGTTTTCACGCATGCGGTTTCGTGCCCGTGAGAGTGTCGGCCCGATCGAATTTTCAGGGATTTTCAAATCGCTGCTGATCTGCTGGTAAGACTTTCCCTGCAGATGGTATTGCTCGACAATCTGTGCATCTGCGGGAGGCAGCTGCTTGATCATATTCTGGATCTCTTCCTGAGCTTCAAGTGTCTGCTGATGCCGCGTTTCTTCAGAGATCGATTCCAGTTTGGATTTGGTGGAAACATGTCCCAAGGCTTCAGCCATCCGGCGTTCGACCATTTTTTTTACAACTACACGACGGGAGACCACAGTCAGATAGGTCGCCAGTGAACTATTACCCCGAAAGTTTCGCAGGACACGATAGTCATTGGCTAACAGAACCAGAAAGACTTCTGAGAGCAGATCCTCGACATCGTTGTCGGTGACACGAATACTGCGGGCATCGGCAGTGTGATGAATCACGTGCGTGAACAGGCCGATAAACCGGTCGACGAAATCCTTCCATGCGCCCGGCTCTTCCGCTAGACAGCGTTTGAGCAAATTTTTATCAATATCCGTGAGAGCCACAAATCGCCTCAATTCATTAAAACGGCTGCCATCTGGCAGCAAGCGAGTTAAGCCTGCATCTCATTATACACCTGAGTCAAAGATCCGTGTTGCAAAAAAACAACCGAATTCCAAAAGTGGAATTTGATCTGAGCACTAGTAGTAAAATCTGAGTATTTTGCTCGCGAACTTTACTAGGATCTACGATTTAAGGCAATACGACCCCAACAATAAACAAACGCACACATCATTGCCTGCTATTTGCCTATATACAAAGACGTCTGGAGCGGAGATTCCTAACCCGGAAAAGTGGACACAACCCCACTTAATGCCATTTATTTCTTTTTTTCGGGAGTCGCGACACCCTTTGTCGAAGCGACAGGTCTCCGATAAATCAGCAGGAAAATGCCGACGATGACCAGTGGAATGCTGAGCATCTGACCAACGCTGAGGGGTAGACTCTGTGCGAATTCGGCCTGACGGAGCTTGAAGAATTCGAGCACAAAGCGGGCGGTGAAGACCATGATAAAGAAGAGTCCTATCAGCAGGCCGCCGGGCGTTGCCGCTCGATACTTACGGTAGAGCAGAAACAAAATCAGAAATATGCAGCCATAGCAGAATGATTCATATAGCATGACCGGATGTCGGGGCGTCATCTGTTCCTCAACAGTCTTCAGCCCCTGACCATTCACAAAAATCACCGCCCAGGAGACATCTGAGGCGCGTCCCAGAATTTCGGAATTGAAAAAGTTGCCGATGCGGATAAAAAAGCCAGCGAGTGCCACGGGAATCGCTAAACGGTCCATGAGCCACAATAAGGACTGATCTTTGTGCTTACGTGAGTAGAGCCAGGCGGAAACCGTAATACCGATCGCGGCACCATGGCTGGCCAGACCCCCATTCCAGATCTGTAGAAACCGAATTGGGTTCTCAAAAAAGTAAGCTGGATTATAAAACAGGCAATGTCCCAGTCGGGCGCCCACAATCGTACCGATCACCATGTAGATCAGCAGCGAATCGACATCATCGACGTTTTTGTTTTCCGTGCGATACATCCAATGGAGCAGAAGATAGCCACAGATGAAACCGGCGGTGAAGAAGAGGCCGTAATAATGAATCCTAATCGGGCCAAGTTCAAACAGGACACGGTTAAGGTCCCACTGCAGATGGGCGATCACTGAATACACGTTACTCACTTCTCCCGTATTCAAAAATGGAGGATCTGATCATTTCTGTGATTTCAGAACGGCTCCAATATGCTATGCTTATCAAACCGAAAGATAGACCATTCCGCACTTTAAACCTAGTCCGAATTCGGTTTTATTGGTGTGTTATTAGAACGATCTCTGTTTTTTTCGCCTGTCAACTTCAGAAAGGTTGCTTGCCTGATGAACACCCTCTTTCCCAGACTGGTCTCAGGTGCCCTCGCCGGTCTTTCCGGGCTGGCGTTATGGGAGACCGTGCAACTCAAAGGGGTGGTGCTTGTTCAACGACCTTCACTGGCTTCGGCGGCGGCTGCCTGCTGTGTGGTAGCCGCGGCAATCGGAATCGCCGGTTGCCTGGTGCCAAACCGTTTCTGGGAAAAAATCCTGCACAAAGGGAAGAGCGTGTTCCGCGTTTTTTCTGAGTCGGCCAATCCAGCGGATCACTGGCTGGGAAGTCTGTTGCTCTCCTTTTCGATGATTGTTTATTTTGTGGTGATGATCAATCTGATCCCGCAGCAGCCGATGCCAGTGAACAATGATCAGGCCTCTTTTCTGTCACAAGCCAAAACGGTTCAGGAATCAGGGGGGGCTCTGGCATTGATGCCGCAGTTATTCGCCGGAGAATACCGGGAAGCGAATCAGCACCCGTTGTATGTCGCGCTGCTCTCGTTCTTTCCTGATTATGAAGCGGGCAAACGCCTGTCGGCAATGTTCGGATTATTGACCCTGTTGATTTTCTCTATCGGGATCGCGCGGCAGTATGGAAACCTGACAGGGGGACTGCTGGGATTCCTGATCAGCGTCAACGCCGCCTATTGTCAATTGACGGGGCGCGTGGTCTGTGAAGGACTGCTTTTATTTTTCATAGCCGCGCTGTGGCTGATTGTATTACGCCTGCCTGATCTTAGACAAACGCTTAAAATTCCTTACATGCTCCTGATCGGGTTGGGCCTGACGCTGGGGTTGGCGTGGCTGACGAAAGGGACCGCACTGCTGTTGCTGCTGGGGATCTTGCTCTGGTTCTGTTCGTATGCGGTGAACTGGAACGGACTCTTTTCCCGGTTCAAGCGTAGTACCACAAAGGATGCTGGTGCCGCGGAACCCATACAGACTGTCACGACAACGGCTTCTTTGAAAACGATTGTGATCAGTGTGTGTCTGGTACTGGCAAGCTTCGTGGTGAGCGCGTCGCCACTTCTTGTGCGGAATACCCGCGTGTATGGCAGCCCGACGTTTAATGCGAATTCGTATTTGATGTTTCAAGACGAATTCAGCGAACCGCATGCGCTGGCCAAGCAAGGTTCGCTCAGAGAAGCCGCCCAGAGTTATCTGCAGACGCACTCGGTTGTTGACATTGTCAAACGGGAAGTGAAAGGAATGCTGTGGCAGGTTTTCATTTTCCTGCGCAGTCTGGGGCCGCTTCCGTTTGAAGAAGGGCGACTGTTCTTCGGCTTGCTGGCCGTGCCATTTCTACTGGTGGGACTATTGTCGGAAACGGGACCGACACGCCGCTTGTATTTGATCTGGATGCTGCTGTTCTGGCTGGCGTTTGCCTGGTATCTACCAATCGCTGCCGGAGAACGATTCCTGATGCCGCTGCTGCTGCCGACGCTGGCGTTTGTGAGTCTGGGAATCGTGCGGGTCGGCCAGGTTGCATTCCAGCGTCGAACTGCCTGACAGTTATTTCATGCGGGTGCGTGATGTTCATCTCTGCGATCGCGCGTCTATTGAGTACGATTTCCCCTTCGCGTCTGGACAGAATGATCGCTGCAGGTTGGACCGGTCTGTGAGATCGACGTTGTTTGTGTATTAACACGCGACGTATATCTCTGGTTCCTTTCCAGGAGTGATTCAGGTTTGAACCTCGCCAGGCGGGCGGACACATGGGTCCGCACCCTATATTAAACTTACTTCATTGTGTTGTTATGAAAATGCTCTTGATCACGATTCACCGATTGCTGGCTATGTCAGTCCCGAAATACCTGCCTGTTTTCCGACTGCGAATGATCTTCGCGAATGGCGTGAGACAGTCAATCCGATTTGATGCCGAAATGTGGCAGATCATGGGCCATCCTGTGCGGGAATGTGTCCCCTGTGTGCGGAATGTGGTCCGATTTGTGACGATACGCATTAAAAATGGGGTGTTGATTCAGAACTACTTGTTCGCTGTGCAGTTAGCCCATTCCAAAAACGCCTTGTTTCTGATAGTGCGAAAACCGGCAGTAGAGCACAACGGGAACTGAACGAAGTGGTTCTCTCGCGCGCAACGCGCAAGAGCAGAGTTTCCAGAAGGGCGCCGCAGTGTCAAGATGGTTTCAACCGATGAAAATTGAGAAGTACAGCAAGATGGAACGCGCAGTACTTCACTGAAGAAATGGAAGAAGTAGAAAAAGGAACGGTGATCAGAATAAACTAACCTAGTTTGCAACCGGTTCTTTTTTCCTCAAGAGAGGCATCAGTAGTGGGTAGAGCCAGAGTACGATACAGAAAATGCCGAGGCCTGCGGAAATGGGACGATTGAAAAACGACAGGAAGCTGTCGTCCTTGGTCAGATTCTGTACGAAGGACTGCTCTAACTGACTGCCGAGGATGATGCCCAGTACCACGGGGCCGAGGGGGATCGCAAAGACTTCGAGGAAAAATCCTAAGATGCCCATACCGAGCATAACCCAGACATCGAAATAACTGCCATTAATGGAATAGGAGCCCACGACACAGAACATGAGAATCAAAGGCATCAAGATGCGGCGGGGAACGCGCACCAGTTGGGAACCACTGCGAATTGCCAGAAAGCCAAGCGGGATGAGCAAGAGATTCGCGACAATAAATGTGAGATAGATTCCATGAACGAGCACCAGTTGATCAGGGTTTTCAAAGATCGCGGGGCCGGGAGTAATGTTTTTCATGAGCAGCACACCAATCACAATCGCCGTAACCGAGTCGCCGGGAATCCCCAGCACGAGCGCCGGAATCCAGGCACCGGCGAGTGCGGAATTATTCGCGCTGGTGGCATCGCCGACGGCGTCGAGAGATCCTTTGCCGTATTCTTCCGGGGTCTTAGAGCATTTTTTCGAGACCGCGTATGAGATCCAGGCAGCGATATCGGCACCGGCACCGGGGATCATTCCAATGGTGGAGCCGATGCAGCTTGAGCGGAACCAGCTGAATTTGCGTTTCCAGAGTTGGGTCAGGACGCCACCAAAGACGGGTTTTAAATGTTTGAACAGGGAATGGTCGTCTTCCTTAATGACCGCTGATTCCAGTTTTTTGGCAACTTCGTCGGTTTTGGAGGTCAGGCAATTTCGAAAGACTTCGGAAAGGCCGAACAGACCAATCATCGCGGGAATGAAATTGATGCCGGTAAAGAGTTCGTCAAAGCCAAATGTGAAACGGGGAACGCTGTGGACTTCGCTCAAGCCGACCGTGGCGAACATCAACCCGATCATCAAAGCCAGCGCGCCTTTGAGTCGTGACCCGGTTGAAACGATGGCTGCACAGCTCAAGCCAAGCACATACAACCAGAAGTATTCGTAGGTCGTAAACTGAAATGCAATTTTAGCTAAGAGAGGCGCCGCCAGGATCAGCACGAGTGCACCGAACAAACCGCCCGCCACGCTGAAGACGAGCGAGACCCCCAGCGAGGTTTCATGCAGGCCTTGTCGGGTGAGGGAATACGCATCGTCGGTATACGCCGCCGAGGACGGGGTCCCCGGTATCCGAACCAGGGTTGTGGGGATATCGCCGGCAAAAATGCTGCAGGCTTCGAGCGTTACAATCGCAGCGATGGCAGAGAGATTATCCAGATAAAATGTTAACGGGATCAACAATGCGACCGCCATCGTCGCCGTCAATCCGGGAATGGAACCAACGAACAATCCGTAGACGGCTGACAGGAAAATCACCAGTAGTACTTCGGGTGATGCAAGATTCTGTAAGGCGGTAATGAATGATTCCATGTTGTTACTTCAATGCGCTTGACGACAGACGGAATAAGAAATGGAGACGTGTGTAGCAGCTTACCAACCCAAAATGCCTCGCGGCAGCGGGACGCGTAAGAGCTGGGCGAACAGAGTGTAAATTCCGGGAATGAAACAAAGCACGATCAACGCGCTCATCCACCAACGAGTTCCGAATTTCCACAATAGCACGAACAGAATGGTGCCGGCTGTCAGAATAAAACCGACTTTTTCTGCAAACAATAAGTAGGCCACAATTCCCAGGAGCACCAAAATGGTATTCACAATTCCTTGTGATGTGACGGTGTCACTGGAAACATCCGGCGCCAGAGCATGCACTTTTTTCTGGACCGCTAGACAGACTAAAATCAGACAAATGGCAGACGTGAGCATAGCTGGAAAGACCAGCGGCCCGGTGTCCTGGGAAGCCATCTGTGCGAAGGCGTCGCTCGTTAAGAGTTTCCCCAGCGTTTTGTCATTCGATTTCAGAAACCCGGCGAACTCGTCATCGGCGCGATATTTGGTACTCAACCCGGCTGCCTGCATGAATTCGGGAAACGTCTTCCCCTGCAGGACTGCCTCGCCGCTGGTGATCTTTTTCATTGCATTGGAAATTTTATCAACAATGGGTTGAGGTGTTCCCAGGGGAAGTGCCAAGCCATTCCAGCCGGAGATCGACCAGTCCATGCCTTGGGATTTGAAGGTAGGAACGTCTTTGAATTCGGGCAGTGGTTCTTCCGTCATCACGCCCAGGCACCGAACCTGTCCGGACTCATAGAGTGTTTTCGCTTCGGGTAGACTGCAGCAGACCAGATCGACGCCACCGCTGGCCAGTTCCTGCAAGGAAGGTCCCGCGCCATTCATGGGAATCCATTTGATGTCTTCTGCATTCAACCCGCTGAAATCGAGCCAGCCCGCCAGAGCCAGATGCCAGATGCCGCCGCTGGCAGTTCCGGTTGCCGTTAATTTTCCGGGGTTCTGTTTGACGTACTCCTGAAGTTCCTGCATGCTGTGAAAGGGAGAATCGTCTTTGACGAAAACGGCAGCGGCTCCATCAACGAGAGAAATAATCGGAATCGCATCTTGATATGTTAGTGAGGTCAGATCTTGCCAGTGCAGCATATTTAATTCGCCGGTGATCACCGCCAGCGTGTAGCCATCAGGGCGGGCATTCAAGCCGCGGCTGTGTCCGGTTACTCCACGTCCGCCTGTCGCATTGATGACATTGACGGGGACTCCGAGTTCCTGTTCGAGGAAGACGCCGACCTGCCTGGATGTCCGGTCGGTTGCCCCGCCGACAGACCAGGGACAGATGATGGTAATCGGACGATCTGGATAATCTTCCACCGATTCCGCGGCACAGCCGCTGAAGAACATCAGACAGAACAACAGTAGCCTGAATCGAACTGTCGTGTTTGCGAGCGAATTTTGATTCATCAGTTCAGTACCGAATATGCCTTCCTATGATTTTTTCTTAAAAAAACCGGCTATCACAGCTGGCTTCCGTATAAAGGATGCAGAGAGAGAAACAGCCTGTCAACGACCAGCCATGACACTGTAGAGGGATTCAGCAAGTTCAGTCTATTTAGTTAACAACCGAAAAAATCGAAACTCCCTACGTCAATATCGGGTAGAATTAAGGAGAGCGGATGCTTGCATCATAAATCTGCCTCTTCACAAGAGATCCGGTGAGGACTGATCTTGCAAAATGGTCAGAGAGGAGGTTAGGCTATATGTTAAAGAGTCCTGCCAAATAACTACCTGCCTCAGTTTGACCGTGTGCAATCGTCGCGCTCACTGCTTTCGAAATTAAAGACACTCGAAACAAATCAGCCTGAGTACCCACCCTAAGGTTTGACTAGAATGCGAATGATCAAAACCGTTTTCCATTTCTTGCCACTAAAGCATTCCGGGGGAATTTTCTATTCTCTCGGCTGTCTGCTGTTACTGACAAACTCTACTTTCGCGTTCGCAGAGCTGTCGAGTGTCGAAAAATCGGAAAAACAGTTTCAATCAAACGTCAAACAGTTTCTCACGAAATATTGCCTCGACTGCCATACCGGAGAAGAAGCGGAAGCGGGTCTGGGACTGGAGAAATACACCACCCGGTCCAGCATTCTGGAGCAGCGTGAAGCATGGGGTAAGATTGTTAAACGAATCCAGATTCAATCGATGCCTCCCAAAGATTCCGACCCTTTGCCAACGGACAAGGAACGAGAAGACGTCCTGGCGTGGTTTGACGATGCGTTATATGGAGTTGACTGTTCGGGTGATGTGAACCCCGGTCGTGTTACGATCAGGCGTTTGAATCGCAATGAATACAACAATACGATTCGCGATCTGGTTGGTATTGATTTTAAGCCTGCAGAAAACTTTCCTTCCGATGACGTCGGATATGGTTTCGATAACATTGGTGATGTACTGTCATTGCCACCACTGTTGATGGAAAAGTATCTAGATGCTGCGGAACAAATTTCCGAGAAAGCAATTTTCGCGAACACACCGGACAGCTACCCCTGGACTAAGATCCCCGAAAAAGACTTTAAGAAAGAGGGAGCCGTCAACCTGAGCAAGCGCAGCGCGAGTTTTCATTCGCGTGGCACGCTTCTGGGAACGATCAATCTGAAGCAGGCGGGCAAATATGAGTTCCAGATTGTCGCAGCGCAAACACCGGCTGGAAAAGATCCAGCGAAGATGGAAGTCAAGCTGGATGGAAAGTTACTGAAAAGCTTTGATGTCAAAGAAAACCGGAACGTTCCCAAAACCTTTACCTTCCCCAAGGCGATCTCGTTGCCAAAAGGGAAGCACGTGCTTTCGATTACTTTTTTGAACGACTTTTACGATCCCAAGGGACCGCCGAAAAAACGAGACCGCAACCTGTATGTGTTCGATGTGGCGTATAAAGGACCGTTAGGACAGCTTCCTTCGAATCTGCCTGAATCACACAATAAAATCATCACCTGTACTCCGGGCAGTGGACGGTCGGTTCGGTTTTGTGCAGAGAAAATTTTGCGACAATTTGGTACACAGGCATTTCGTCGACCGGTCAGTCGTGATGAAGTCAAGCCAGTGGTAGAGCTGGTTGAAGCCACCGTGAAATCGGGCAGAACATTCGAGGAGGGAATCCAGGTGGGTGTCCAGGCAATTCTGGTTTCCCCTCACTTCCTGTTCCGCATTGAAGGCATTCAGAATCCGGCTGGCAGGAGCAACGCGCAGAACGTCGCCCAGTACGAAATTGCGACGCGGCTGTCCTACTTTTTGTGGAGCAGTATGCCGGACGAAAAACTGTTCAGTCTGGCAGCACAAGGCCGGCTCAACGATCCGCGCACCTTGCAGGTTCAAGTTAAACGGATGCTGGAAGATCCCAAATCGGAAGCGTTCGTCAAAAACTTTGCCGGTCAATGGTTGAATCTGAGAAACCTGGAAGAGTTGACTCCGAATCCCCGTAAGTTCCGCGGTTTCAATACGCAGTTAAAAGAAGACATGCGACGTGAAACAGAAGAATTCTTTACCTACATCATGAAAGAAGATCGCAGCGTGATTGAATTTATCAACGCCGATTACACTTTTATGAATGAAAGTCTGGCAAAGTTCTACGGTAACAAGACTGTCAAAGGCGAAGCATTCCAGAAGGTCAAGCTTGATAAAACAAAACGGGCCGGCCTGATTACGCAGGCCAGTATCCTGACACTGACTTCGAACCCTGGGCGAACTTCTCCGGTAAAACGGGGAAAATGGATTATGGACAATATTCTGGGAACGCCTCCCCCTGCACCACCGCCGAACGTACCTGAGCTGGAAGCAGTAGCAGGTGCCAAGCCGAACGCGACACTACGAGAACAGCTAGCTTTACACCGTAACATTCCGGGTTGTGCGGCCTGTCACGATCAGATGGACCCACTCGGTTTGGGATTTGAAAATTTTGATGCTATCGGGCGCTGGAGAGATAAAGAGGGCCGGAACAAAATTGATTCTTCCGGCCTGTTACCCAGTGGCGAGTCTTTTAATGGCCCGATCGAATTAATTGCAATTCTGGAACAGCAGAAACAGGGTTTTAGCCGATCTTTAACAGAGAAGATGCTGACTTATGCCATTGGTCGTGGAGTTGAGTTCTACGACAAATGTGCCATAGATGAAATCACCGCGAACTTTACCACTAAGGGATATCGTTTTTCGGCGCTCGTCACCGAAATCGTACTTAGCGATCCCTTCCTAAAAACGTCAAAGAGGTCCTCAAAATGACACAGCTTCTGAAACGTCGTACATTCCTGCAAGGACTTGGAACCACAATGGCGCTGCCATTGCTGGAGATCATGCAGCCACATTCCAGCCTGGTCTCAGTTGCTGCTGCCGCCACGGGGAAACCTCCTGTGAGAACGGCTTTCATCTTTTTCCCCAATGGTGTCATCGGCCCCTCATGGATGCCGACCAGTGCGGGAAAAGGATATGAATTACCCAAATCTCTGAAGCCGCTTGAGAGTCTGAAATCGGACATCAACGTGATTTCCGGATTAGCTCAGATCAATGGACGTGCTCTAGGCGACGGTGCCGGCGATCATGCCCGCAGTGCCGGGGTGTATCTCACCAGTTCCCACCCAACCAAAACCAGTGGTGCCGACATCAAAGCCGGCATTTCGGTCGACCAGGTGGCTGCACAACAGGTCGGACATCAGACTCGACTTCCTTCTCTGGAGCTCGGACTGGTCCGCGGACGCAATGCAGGCCAATGCGACTCCGGTTACAGCTGTGCCTACTCATCCAATATTTCCTGGCGGACACCTTCGACTCCGACGGCGAAAGAAATTGTCCCCAAGCTGGCCTTCGAACGTCTGTTCGGCGGTGGTGCGGAACGAGAAAAGCAGCGTGCGCGGCATATGAAAGATCGCCAGAGTATTCTGGATCTGGTCAAGCATGACGCCGATCAGTTGAAAAAACAGCTTGGCAAAAGTGACAAACGAAAGATCGACGAATATTTTTCCAGTGTCCGTGAGATTGAGCAGCGAATCGAACGCAGTACGCAACACGAAATAATTAAGCCACCTGAAATGCAACTGCCCGCTGGTATTCCCAGCGATTTGCAGGAACACATCCATCTGATGTACGACCTGCTGGTTCTTGCATTCCAGACGGATACAACACGCATTGCAACATTCATGGTTGGCAATGCCGGCAGTAACCGCACCTACCCGATGGTGGGTGTGAATTCGGGACATCACGAATTGTCTCACCACCGCAACGATGAAAAGAAAATGGCCGATATTCAGAAGATTGATGAATATCTGACGAGCCAGTTTGCTTACTTCCTGAATCGCCTGCGATCAACGCCGGAAGGGAACAGTAATCTGCTGGACAATTCCATGATCTGTTACGGCAGTGCCCTCGGCGATGGAAATCGTCATACACACCATGATCTGCCGATCATACTGGCGGGTAAAGGTGGCGGTACGATTAAGACCGGCTACCACCATCAATTACCAACCGAAACACCACTGAGCAATCTGTTTGTCTCAATGCTCGATCGTGCGGGTGCTTCCGTGAATTCCTTTGGCGACAGTACCGGCCGCCTGACAGTCATCAACTCATAGTACGATTAACGCGATTCAACAGATTTATTTTGTTCAGGCTGCTTACCGGATCTGGTGAGCAGCCTGTTTGCGTTTTAGATTCATATAGACACATTTTTCGGTCTGTCTTAACATACAACTCAATTCGCACTTCCAACACAGACACCCCCACATTATCCAGAACTTGCACCTGGTATGGAAACCTCTCTGCATCGTCAATTGAAATCGTATTATGCACCGAATCCAGATTGTGAGGAAATCACGCTGGGTTCCTACCGCATTGATGCCGTCGACGGCGATCGCCTGATTGAAATTCAGCACGGCTCGTTGGGGGCGATTCGGGACAAGGTTAGATGTCTTCTCAAAAACCATGACGTGCATGTCGTCAAGCCGATTGCCATTCGCAAGTACCTGGTCAAGCGGAAGAAAAAAACCGGCGAACCAATATCGGCTCGATTCAGCCCTCGCCGCGGATCGGTGTTTGATCTGTTTGACGATCTGGTTCACTTCACGAATGTGTTTCCGCATCCACGCCTGACGCTGGAAGTAGCACTGACAATTCAGGAAGAGCATCGGGTCGTCCGTAAGCCACGTCGCTGGAAGGGAAAAGATTACCGCGTTCAGGATCGGGTACTGCGTTCGGTTGAAGAACAGATTGAACTCAACACCGCGGCGGACCTCTTGAACCTGATTCCGGGAAAACTTCCTTCTCCCTTTCATACACAGGATCTGGCCAAAGCAGCCGGAGTTCAACGCTGGCTGGCACAGAAGATCGCATACTGCCTGCGCAACACGGGTGCGATTACTTTGGTGGGAAAAGAAAAAAACGCACTGCTGTATGAGATCGCTGCCCAAGAGCAGGCAGCAGCGTAAAAAAAAGGAAACCCCCGAAATATTAATTGTGAGCTTCAATCACAATAGATTTGACTACCAACCAACTTTCTCAAAATCCGTATAGAGCCATCAAGTCCTAGGCTGCCGCTGACACTTATCGGCCATTATATTCGGCAGTCAAAACAACCCAAGTTGTCATCCGTATTGACACAAGCAGTTTTTTTCCGGGAGTTCCCTTATCTGACTTTATATAACCAGTCCGAAATGTAATCAGTCATCACCCATGACTTAGCAACTTAACCGCAAAAACAGATAGAAACTGATCGCAAATATATGACAAAATAGTCAAATACTAACAAGTCATTCAATCAAAGTGCGGTTCGAGGCTGAAGCATCTGTGTCTGCCTTAAAGTTGTTCTCGCAAGATCAATTTCGTCAGACTAAAAGATGCCGATTTAGGTTTTGACTGGAAACAGTCCGAGTCGGAAAGGTAGTGAAATAAGTTTACTCAGGTGGAATGTTTTTTGCGATCGAAATGTGTTTTCAATTAAAAACTGATTCGATCTCTGTGACAAACCAAACCTAATTCTCAGGTTAACTTTTCTTCCCAAAGAGTCAACATAGATGAGAGGAAAAAGCGCACGAAAATAAAATTCGTTTTTTTCGATCAGGACAGATTACCGAACGTTGACACTTGCGTTTATGAATGTGTTCTGAAAGTCGCGTGTAGCAGTGATTCCGTTTTTGATATTTATCAACAGCAAATCAGCGTGCAGTTGATTACAGAACACCTTTGGAAGAAGGGACTCCCTGTTGACGGGGATCAATCGAGACTGCTTGCCTGAGTGCACGCGCGGTGCCTTTGAATAAACCTTCTGCAATATGGTGACTGTTCGCTCCATGATGCAGTACTTGATGCAGGTTTAATAAGCCATTGGAAGCGAACGCCTGCCAGAATTCGCGAACCAGTTCTGTATCGAACTGCCCTACTTTTTCCGTCGGGAAATCGACCTTAAAAATGAACCAGGAACGACCGCTCAAATCGAGTGCAGTCGTCACGAGTGTTTCTTCCATGGGAATGGTCATCGAACCGTAGCGGGTAATTCCTTTTTTGTCTCCCAACGCCTCATGGAGGGTTTTCCCCAGGCAGATTCCAACATCTTCTACCGTGTGATGATAGTCAACATCCAGATCGCCGTTTGCTTTGATGGTCAAATCAAACAAGGCATGTCGCGCCAGCAACGTCAGCATATGATCGAAGAAACCAACGCCTGTTTGAATATCCGATTTGCCACTGCCATCCAGTTCCAACGTTAATTCGATCTGGGTTTCGGCGGTCTCACGTTTAATGGATGCTTTGCGACTCATCTCTGGGGACTCATATGTTAAAGGATCAAGATTTCAGTTCTCTAATCTTACAGCCCGGTTATTGATTCTCAAAAATGCATCAGCAGTGCCGAGGGACTTGGTTCGAATTCCTATGATGTTTGCCGGCCTGAATTGTATAACCGTCTTAACCGTACCTGAGCGGAAGGCAAGGTATTCCCGATTTAACAATGATTCAGCCGATCTCGCGTAAGGCATCGACGACCTGCTGGATCTCTTCGTCGGTCCCGACAGTGATTCTGAGTCCGTCCAAAGCTCCCTGTTCCAGAGAAAACTTCATATAACGCACCAGGATTTTACGACGTTTCAATTCCTGATAACGGCGTTCGTGCTCGCGGTCGGGATGTGTACACCAGACAAAATTAGTCTGGCTGTCGACAGCCTCAAAACCCAAACCTTTGAGTTGTGCGATGAGCTGATCGCGCGTCGTTCGAATTCGATTCGTGTTTGCCTGCATCCAGTCCTGATCTTTGAGCGCAGCAGTCGCAGCCGCCAGGGAAAGGGTGTTACAGTTATAACTGTCTTTTACCTTTCGCATGCCACGGATTAGCTCGGGATGGGCGACGGCAAAGCCGAATCGAATACCTGCCAGACTGTATGACTTACTCAGCGTTCGAGTGACCACAATCTTTTCGCCGAAGCCTGCTTTCAACAGTTCACACCGGTGAGGTCTGTCACAAAAATCGCCGTACGCTTCATCCAGCACCAGAATGCCCTCTGTGGGAATCAATGACAAAAGGTCTTCATCGGGCCAGCGGTTTCCGGAAGGTGCGTTTGGATTGGGGACAAACAGAATTTTACTCTTAGCTGCGACTTCCAGTGCATCGGCGACAGGCCAGTTCCAATCGGGTTGGAGTTGGATTTTTTGAAAACGGGCTCCCTGAATTTCTGCCAATGTTTCATACAATGTATAACTGGGATAAGGCGCAGAGACCATTTCATTTGGGTCCACAAACGCCCGCATCAGGATCGTCAAAATCTCATCACTGCCATTTCCGGGCAGAATCCAGTCCGGGTCGACCTGAAACAGTTCGGATGCGACTTTCCGAAATTCTGTCGCAAGCGGATCGGGATAAATATTCAAACGCCCTTCGAGAGCCCGCTGCACTGCTTCTTTGACATGGGGTGATGGAGGGTAGGCATTCTCATTGGTATTGAGTTTGACCCAGCCAGACTCCTGAGGCTGCTCGCCGGGAGTATAGCCTTCCATCTGTTGAATTTGAGTACGAAACAGACTCATAATGTTGATCTCTATAAAAGCGAAAAGGTTGGCCCGTCTGCTTATTCATCGGAATCCAAGGTAAGAACCTGAAATAAGACAAGGAAATCCAGACACGAGTTCTCAAAAAAATGAAGCTCGTTTACAAAATTACGAACTACAGAAAACCCACTATTATTGATCTGGAGATTCACCTTGCGCTTAGACATTAAACAGGAAGTGACAGATATCGCCATCCTGCATAATATATTCTTTGCCTTCGACTCGAAGTTTCCCGGCTTCTCGAATTACCTTTTCTGACTTAAATTCTTCCAGGTCAGCCACCGAATAAATTTCTGCGCGAATAAATCCGCGTTCAAAATCAGAATGAATGACTCCGGCAGCCTGGGGACCCGTCGCACCAATGGGAATTGTCCAGGCACGAATTTCGATTTTTCCGGCAGTAAAGTAACTCTGCAGTCCGAGTGTGTGGTAGGCTGCACGGGCGACAGCTGCCAGTGCCGGTTCTTCTAATCCGACGCTCTCAAGCATTTCATTGCGATCGGTTTCATCCAGTTCCGCGATCTCGGACTCCAGTCGACCACAGACGGCAACCACATCGCCGCCTTCTTCAGCAGCACGCTCGCGGACCCGTTGCACCAGTTCCCCTTCGCCAAGAACATCATCTTCATCCACATTCGCCAGATACAAGACCGGCTTGGCTGTAAGAAACTGATACCCTTTAAATATTTTCTGCTGGTCTGGATTTTCAAAAGAGAGTCCGCGGAGAGGTTCTTCCTGTGATAATTTTTCAGCACACGCATCCAGCACGACCAACCGCGCCTTGGCTTCTGCATTTCCTGACCGCGCTGTTTTGGCCGCTTTGACTTTCGCAGACTCAACGGACTGCATATCGGCCAGCATCAGTTCGATATCAATGGTTTCGATATCACTGATCGGATCGACCTTGCCTTCAACGTGGATCACATCGCCGTCCTCAAAACAACGGACCACATGCAGGATGGCATCAACGTTCCGAATATGGGAGAGAAACTTATTTCCCAGCCCTTCCCCTTCCGATGCGCCACGTACAATACCCGCAATATCCACCAGCCTTAAAATGGCCGGGATGACTTTGTCGGTTGGAATATAATCATGAATAATATCCAGCCGCGGATCTGGCACGTTGACAATTCCCACATTGGGTTCAATCGTACAGAAGGGATAGTTTTCACTAGCAATTCCTGCCGCTGTTAAGGCATTAAATAACGTCGATTTACCTACATTTGGCAGGCCAACAATACCAGCTTCCATAGCTCTTTTCAGTAATTAAATAATGGTGATGTAAATAGAACCTCGCCATATTTTTTGTTTCCGGGGAGGCTCGACCCTGATTCCGGTTTATCATAGCGTAGTCAGGAATCAAAAGGAATTGATCGAAACTCCTGTTCTCCCCTCTTTTCTTTCAGATTCTGTGGAAAAGCAGGCATGTACAACCAACCCAAGCCGTGGAACAGGGGTATAAATCTAAGACAAATTAAAATATTGCTACCTTTCCCTGAGGTGGCCAGTTAAACTGGAATTTGGATATTTATGCAAAAATCGATTTATATCTGAATCACTCCAAAGACCTATACACTACGACGAGCGGGCTATGCGATCCATTTTTCACCTTATGACTTTCAGCTTGATTTTTCTGGTTACCTTACCAGAATGTGATGCAGACACTTCGGCTACTGCGAAACCGAATATTATCCTGGTGATCACTGACGACCAGGGGTATGGAGATATTGCCGCACATGGCAACGCAATGATCAAAACACCGAACCTGGATCGGCTCTATCAACAGAGTGTGCGGTTAACGAATTTTCATGTGGATCCAACCTGTGCCCCCACTCGGTCTGCGTTAATGACAGGCCGATACTCATCTCGAACCGGCGTCTGGCATACCATCATGGGGCGTTCGTTGATGGATACCAATGAAGTCACATTGGCAGAAGTCTTTAAAAGCAACGGCTACCGGACCGGTCTATTTGGAAAATGGCATCTGGGCGATAATTACCCACTGCGTCCCCAAGACCAGGGCTTTGAGACAGTCGTGCAACATGGTGGCGGTGGCGTAGGTCAAACTCCAGACGACTGGCAAAATGATTATTTCGACGATACTTATCTCCGCCTGGGGAAACCGGAAAAGTTCACTGGATATTGCACGGATATCTGGTTCGATGAAGCGTGGAAGTTTATTGACTCAGACAAGTCGAAACCCTTCTTTGCTTACATCTCAACCAATGCCCCACACGGCCCTTATCTTGTCGATAAAAAATACAGCGATCCTTATGCCGCTCAAAACGTGACCGGCAATATGGCTCCCTTTTATGGGATGATTACCAATATCGACGAAAACATGGGACGGTTACTGAAGCATCTAAAGGAATCGGGACTCGAAGAGAATACGATCCTGATCTTCATGACTGATAATGGCACCGCCGCCGGAGTGCAACGTCCTAAGAAAACAGACCTCTCCAAAAAACAGCAACGACGAATCTCCAAAGGTAAGCCGGTCAAAATCGATATCTGGCAGGGATATAACGCCGGGATGCGGGGAACGAAGGGTTCAGAGTACGATGGTGGCCATCGAGTCCCCTGTTATATTCACTGGCCCGCAGGGAAGCTCACCGGGGGACGAGACATCAATCAGTTAACGGCTCACATTGATCTGCTTCCGACACTGGCAGAGCTCTGCAACCTGACTGTTTCCAGTGAGCTGAAACTGGACGGCACCAGTCTGGTTCCGATCCTGAAAGGGAAAAAAGAAGTACTACGTAAACGCACCCTGATTGTACATTCACAGCGAATCGAAACACCCGAAAAATGGCGGAAATCAGCTGTTATGACCGATCGCTGGAGGCTGGTTAATGAGAAGGAACTTTATGATATGCTGGCGGATCCGGGGCAAATTAAAAATGTCGCCGCCGAATATCCGGGCGTTGTCAAATACCTCACTGCCGAATATGAAAAATGGTGGGACAGCCTCACCCCCCCGTTTAGTCGCTACGTGGCGATCGGTCTTGGCGCGCGGGCTGAAAACCCTTCGCGACTGACCTGCCACGACTGGCACGCTCCTATCGAACAAGTTCCGTGGAACCACAAGTTGATCGCCAAAAATCCGATCGCCAATGGTTTCTGGATTGTTGATGTGACCCAGCCAGGGACCTATGAAATTACACTTCGCTCTCGCTCGGAATCAGCACACCACCCGCTGAAAAAAGGGCTCGCCCGTATTCAAATTGGCAATCAGAAGCAGGAACAAAAAGTGGCTGAAGGGGATCTGTCGACGACCTTCACGGTTGAGCTGACAAAAGGCCAGAAAAAACTGCAGACCTGGCTCGATGAAGGTAACGGCGTTTCACGCGGCGCGTTCTTTGTTGAGATTCTCCACAAAGAATAGTTTTGAGAAGGAATCGATCACTTCTTCGCAGGCTTCACTCTGATGAAGCCTGTTTGATCCCGACCCTGGCTTGAATGCGGTCGGTCTCTATCAACTGCTGTAGACGGCGTTGATTTTCTTCCAATTGGTCACGCGAATTTTCCGAATGCCATAAGTGAAATACGGGCGCAGCAAACCGGGCATCCTGATGATAAACGCCGTTTCTGATCAACCGCAGGACTAGATCAGAATCTTCCATGCCCCAACCGGTATAATCTTCATCAAAACCATTGACGGCCAGAAGGTCTTCTTTCCAGACAGACAGGTTACAGGTTTTGGCCCCTTCCCATGCTTTCGCCAGACGTCGCCGATACCAGCGTCCCAGAGGAATCCTGAATAACGGCAGCAGTCGGTTAATCTGTTTGCGTCGGCGGGCTTGAAACCACTGCCGCCGGGTCCAGGTATGAATGGGAATCTTTTCCTGAAGCACTTCCTGCGAGAAATTCTGTGAGAGTAAAACGCGATTGCCCGACAGAAACCAGCCTTGATCGGCCAGTCGCTGATGCTGCTGCAAGAACCAGGGGGCGGGAATACAATCACCATCGGTGAAGATAATATAATCTGCTTCCGAATTCTGGATGGCCCGATTTCGAATGGCGCCTGCACGAAATCCTTCGTCTGCATGCCAGACATGCTTCACGGGAAACGGTGCCTGATCTCGAAACTTGTCAATGACGGCTCGGGTTTCCTCTGTTGATCCATCGTCGGCAACAATCAATTCATCGGGAGGACGCTGTTGCGAGAGATAGCCTGCCAGCACGGCTTCTAATGCAGCCGGCCAGTTGTAAGTCGTAATAATGACAGCGAGTCCAGCCATGAAACGATCAGACTTCTTTCTGGTTCTCGCGATTGATTACCATGAGTTTCAGATAACGATAATACGTTCCCTCTGCATTCGAAATCGCCAGCATAAATCCTTCCTTGCCATCGAGAAAGCCGGCACGGAAGAAATAGGTCCGGAGAAACGTCCATAAACCATGTAGGATCGCTTTGCTCAAACCTGCTGTCTGGTGTTCCTCAGCCATCATTTTCGCGCCAGCCGTTGAGTACGAATTCATGGTGTTTAAAACCTGTTCGATGGTCAGTAACGATTCATGTATGATCGGCTCTTTCAATTTTCCGGCTTTGCCTTCCACAACGATGCGTTCGTGAACCAGATCATCACTGAAATTCGCCTTCCCTCTTCGGAAGAGACGCACCACACGGTCCGGCCACCAACCGCTGTGCTTCATGTAGCGCCCACAGTAATTAGAGCGTCGTGGCATGGAATAGGCATCATACCGCTTCGGCATCTGGATCACGCGTTTGATTTCCGTTTGCAGATCGTATGAAATTCGCTCGTCTGCATCGATCGAAAGCACCCACTCTTTAGTAGCGTATTGTAGTGCCCTGTTTTTCTGCGGTCCGAAGCCCGGCCAGTCCGTTTCATAGACTTTGTCTGTATATTCTTTACAAATTTCAACTGTCTGATCGGTGCTGCCGGAATCTAACACAATTATTTCATCCGCCCAGGCAACCGACGTCAGGCAATCCCGGATGGATGATTCTTCGTTTTTAACGATGACAATAATCGATAACGACATAAAGTTGACTTTTATACTACAAGACGAATTCACTGCACTTAACAGGAAAGTCAAACAACATTCAAGATTGTCAACCGTGCGCGATCCTGTTAAAAGAGGGTACCTGTTTGATGCATACTATTATGATCAACTGCTCTTTTTCCATAAAGATTGCCAAGAGTTTGGCAGGAATCTGCCATTCCGAAAAGGGTAATCGACAAAATCATGAAAAGCCCCGGTGAAATTGTCTGATTTTCATTGCGAAGAATATACCCGCTTCAAATTGTTCGATGACAGTGCCACTTATACGACAATTCGCTGTCTTAAAGAAGAAGACTTACGTTCCGTATGGCTGATCGATCTTCCCGGACGTGGCCTGACAACTCTCAAACGCTGGCCGATCTCCTGGAAACTCCGCTGGAAATCGCTTTTCAAACAGTCACAGCCTCAACGTCAGCTTACGGGTGCCTGGAAATTATTGACCGCTGGCATCAATACGCCACAACCAGTGACCCCCGTTTATCGTTCGGGTGAGTTTTTCCAACTGGAAATGCCGTTTATCGAAGGATCTACCGCATTTGACCTGCTAAAATCTGGCTCCGATTACACTCATGCCGAACAATGCCTGATTGCCAGAGAGCTGGGAACGATTGTTCAAAAACTTGCGTTGTCGCACTTACGGCATCGTGATTTGAAACTAGAAAACGTGGTCGTCAAACCCGCCAATCAAGTTCAACCAAAACCAACACTCTGGCTCATTGACCCTGTCGGAATCCGTGCCTGCTGGTCGCCACTCACTGCTATCGTTTATATGCTCGACCGACTGGCAATTCAGCCGATTCACGAACAAGTCCCCCTACCGATCTCTCTGCAAATCATCTGTATACGCTCCGCGGTTAATTCAATCTCTCGCAGTCAGCGTACGTTGTTTTTTCAGAAACTGAGAACACAGCTACGAAGATCCACCCGAACAATGAGAGTCTCTGAGTGATTGATCTTGCTCCTATCGGCTAAAAGAAATAAAAACACTTTTTGTAAGGTTCCTTTTCCAAGCCTCTTTTGTCTTTCCATGTAAGACACTCTTTCGTCAGGTCTGACATGAGCCCATTCGCACAAAACCCGCTGTTTTCTAAATCACCCCAGGTCGAAGAAGCATCCGGCGCTCTCTGGCTCAAACGTGCTTTGATTCTATGGGCAGTCCTCTGGATCGCTGTGAGCGTGAAATTTGTTGTGCAGCCAGAGAGAAAATCGGTATATCCCTGCTTTGCCGATTCATCGATTAACTGGTGGGCCGACCGCAGTTTGTATGATAATGAAACCCAGGATACGGGATTTCGATATAGCCCGACATTTGCTTTGGCTTTTTCTCCCTTTGCGATTCTGCCGGCCCCCGTGGGTGGCATCCTCTGGTCGGCACTGAATATCGCGTTGCTGGTTTTTGCGTTGCGATTATTAATCAAAGAAATTTTCCCGGGAGATTGGACGAAGTTTCAGGAAGCCTGCTTCCTGATGCTTAGTCTGGCAGGCTGCACGCGCGCGATCTGGTCGGCTCAAAGTAACTCACTCGTCTTCGCGTTAGCCGTTTTCGCGATGGTCTCTCTGAAAAAAGAACGCTGGTGGTCAGCCGGATTCCTGTTGGCAGCTGCCGTTCATATTAAGCTTTGGCCTGCCGCCCTGGCATTACTGTTAATGGCTCGCTTTCCCAAACAGCTTGCATTTCGATTTGCTGCTGCTGGCGCTATTTTGATAATCCCCCCCTTCTTAACACGACCATTGCCTGTCGTCCTTCAACAATACCAGGACTGGTATGCTTTGCTGACGGGACCTTACCGAACGCTCAGACAAGCCGGATTACGCGATGCCTACACGATAGCCGAGCACTTTGGGACGTACGTGGATGACCGCGTTTATACACTCCTGCAACTGGTATTGGCTGGACTGGCTTTACTATGGTGTCTCAGACTCGCCAAAATCACGCGTTCTACCGAAACCTATTTCACAGGCGTGCTCACAACCTGGGTTTGCTGGCAATTGCTAGCGGGCCCCGGAACAGAAAGGCTGACATTTCTACTCGCCGCTCCCATTGCGAGCTGGGCACTCATTGTCAGCTTTAAGGAACACTGCTATCCATTGTTAGCGACCATCGCCTGGCTGATGCTGATCCCTTTGGGTATGGGAGGCGTCGAACGTCTGCTCTTGCCGATCGCATCCTGGTCTCCTGCTATTCTGCCGCTGGGAATTATCCCGCTCATGGCCTGGCAGATAGTCTATGTCGAGAGTCGCGCTGATCTGAGTCAGTCTGCTCAGGTAATCGGACGTAGCAAGCTGCAGAACCAAGATCCATCATGGGCCGCCTGAATTAGATTCAAGCCGCTTTATGATTCTGCTGTTCCAAGAGAGAAACAACTGCTCGAAAGACTTGGTCCGGACCGAGATCTTTCATACAACGATGGTGACCTAAAGGGCACACCCGTTGCTGGCAAGGTCCGCAATCCATTTTTAACTGTAAATGCAAACCACGATCATAAAAGGTCTCGCTCCATAAAATATGAGTGGGACCAAACAGTGTCACAACGGGGACTTGAAAAGGAGCCGCGAAATGCCGGGGCCCTGAATCGGTTGTGACGAGCAACTCGGCTTGTTGAATCGCTGCTTTGGTCAAACCTAAATGAAGTGGTTCAGCCGCCAGAGATGTTACCAGAGGATGGTTGGCCTGTTCGACAATCTGTAAGGCTTCTGCTTTTTCGGCTGGCCCACAAACGACTAACACGGACCGATTCATTTCTTTCGCAACTCGCTGGGCCAGTTCCCCAAAATGCGTGGTAGGCCAATGTTTGGCGGCTCCGAATGCCCCACCTGGATTCAAACAGACCAGAGGGCGGCTTTTGAATTCGGCCGACTGTTTATCCAGAAATGATTTCCAGCGTCTCCGGTCTGCATCGGTAACTGCTAGTTCCATCGTTCGGGATAACGGCAGCGAGACCTCTGCCCCAGCCTGATCTTCTTCAATCAAAAAGGTAGCGATACGCAGATATTCATCGATCGCAGGATGAGGCTTCTTTTTATCTCCCGCTGGAAGTGCATCAGTTAACAACCAGCGACGCCCGTCGCGATTAATCCCGACCCGCCGCGGAATCCCTGCTAAAAATGAAAGCCAGGCACTGCGAAACGAATTCGGAAACAGAATCGACAAATCAAATCGCTCGCGTCTGAGCTGCTGCAAAAGTTGAAAACGGGATCCCAGTTTCTGACCGCTCTGCAAGGAGATTGTACGATCTATCAGGTCTAAACCGTCTAAGGTATCAGCGACATAAGGCCTCTGAATCGTCACAATTTCCGCATCAGGAAACTGATGACGAATCGCCCGCAGAGCCGGTGTTGCCATCACAGCATCACCTATCCAGTTTGGCAAAAAGACTGCAATTTTCATCCGGCTTTTCGTTTCGGAGGCTCGATGGGAGAATTGGACGAAGGCACAGCAGATTCCGTTTCCTGACTGCTGCGAATGATTCCGAGAACTTGTGTTGTGGAAATACCAGGAGTTATTCCAAGTGCTTTGACTTCGCCGCCATAAGACTCAATGATCTCCCAGCCAACGATTTCCTCTTTCTTGTAAGTTCCCCCTTTGACCAGTAAATCCGGCTTGAGTTGCTTCAGCAACTCACAAGGCGTTGTTTCATCGAAAATGACAACGTAATCAATGCCTTCTAAAGCAGCCAACATCGAAGCCCGATGAGTCTGGCCAAAGATCGGTCGATCGGAGCCTTTATTTAAAGTTCGCACACTAGCATCACTGTTGACGGCAACGATCAGGCAATCACCTTCAGCGGCTGCTTGCTCCAGATAGGAAACATGCCCCACATGCATGACATCGAAGCATCCGTTGGTGAGCACGACCTTCTGCCCCAGCTTTTGACGGGCTTTTACATGCCGCTGCAATTCTTCCAGTGGCAGAATTTTTTCACTTGTGACCCTTGATCCCATCAGGAGGTCAGCCAGCATTTCCTCACGACTGAGTGTGACCACACCAATCTGCTCCACTTCCAGACCGCCGGCGACATTTGCCAGACGAGCCAGATCAGCAGGGGGAATTCCAGCAGCACTCCCGACACCAATCGTCGCCAGTACCATGTCACCTGCGCCAGTAATGTCGTACACTTCCCGCTTGCGTGTCGGCAAAAGTTCTGTAGTACCATTCGCCTGTGTTAATGCGATTCCATCGCTGTCAAGTGTGACAAACACATACTGCAGATTCAGATCATCACATAATTTTTTACCAGCTTGAAATGCATCGTCTGCCGATCTCACTTCAAAGCCAACGGCCTGAGATGTTTCCAGTCGATTAGGTGTGATTGCTGTCGCACCGGAATAAATGTGGTAATCACGACCGGGACAAGGATCAACGATTACAGGAACTCCGACCCGTCTCGCTTCATCCAACACAGTGGCTAAGATTTGGGGAGTGCAGACTCCTTTTGCATAATCACTAACCAAAATGGCCTGATGCTCTGGGATCATTGGCATAATGATATTGAGTAAGGCATCCGTTGTCGCTTGATCAAGGGGCGTATTCACTTCGCGATCTACACGAAGAATCTGATGTGGATGTCTCTGTTGGGCACGCCCCATAAATCGTTGTTTGACAGTTGTCGGGCGACTGGCATCAGCAACAATTGCCGTGCAATCAATGCCTTTCTCGATGAGCGCATCTCTGATGACAGCACCATCCAAATCCGTGCCGGTCACTCCTGCCATTGTTACTTCCGATTCAAGACCGATCAGCATATTGGCAACATTTGCTGCCCCTCCCAGCCGAACTTCTTGAGTATCTTCTCGCAACAGGATTACAGGCGCTTCCTGGCTGATCCGTTCTGCGTTTCCCCAGGTATATCGATCCAGAATTAAATCACCCAGTACCAGAATCTTGGGATGACCTAATTTTTGAATAGTGTTGATTAAATGATAGGACATAAATCAGGCGTTTCAGATGTTGTTATAAACCCAGTTCAGTTAATGTGATCTGTAGACATCACAGGCTGCGGAATCATCATCAGAACACGAGATTGAGTCAATGCCGATTTTGCCAGCCTGGGAAACATGGGGTCATTGGGGGCAAAAATTTTAGTATTGAGTATCGATGTTTGGATCTCGATGAAAGATTCATCTCAAACACAATTGAATCGCTGAAACACAGGCTCTTATTTGCCAAACTGCAATTCCAACAGCAGCTCTTTGACGGCTGTCATCGGAATCTCATCCCGTTCGATCGTTTTGGAAGAACTGATGAAGACAGGCGCTTCTGACTCTTCTTTCCCTGGCGTGGGTAATCGACCATGACTGCCTTTAACAAGGCCCGCGTCCAGACTGGTCAGATCCATGTAATAACGAAAACCTAATATTTTCTGGGCCAATCTGCGTGCGATTCGTAATTTAGGGAACCGAATCTGTGGATCAACAAAGAGTTCAACCGGGTCATAGCCCGGTTTGCGATGAATGTCCACGGTCCGTGCATAATCGGGGGCTACGCGATCATCCAGCCAGAAATAATAAGTAAACCAGGCTCCCGGGGCTGCTACAACAACAAGTTCCCCAGACCGATGATGGTCGATTCCAAATTCAGCTTGCTGAGTCCGATCTAGAACCATTTCGATCCCATCGACTTTTTCAAGCAAAGATTTGACGTCAGATATTTGAGTAGGATTCTCGACATACACATGGGCCAATTGGTGATCGGCAACCGCAAAAGCAGCTGAGGCACCACAATCCAATGTCTCCCACCCTAAAACTTCATTCCTGACCTGCAACCATCCGTGTTCCCGCAAAATACGATTAATATGAATCGGCTTTGAAACATCGGTAATCGCATACTCTGAGAGTACAACTACTTCTGCCCCGCTATTTTGAGCCACATCAATCAAACGTCCGGCTTCGCGATCTATATCTCTAATGTCCTGATTAATAGCAGGATCACTCACTCCCAGCCGCTGCAGGTTATAGTCGAGGTGCGGTAAATAAACTAAACTCAGGTCTGGTTTCTTATCCTGAAATACTTTGATTGAAGCATCAACGATCCAGCGGGAACTGGAAATATCCGCACCGGGGCCCCAGAATCGTAATAGAGGAAAGACCCCCAATTCTGACTGCAGTTCGTCTTTCAGACTTTCTGGCTGACTGTATGAATCAAAGACTTTTCGTCCATCGGCCGGATAACTGGGCCGTGGAGTGACAGACCAGTCAACAGGTGCGTACATGTTGTACCACCAGAACATTTTCGCGGTGGTGTAGTCCGGTTTTCTACGTTTTGCCGCCTCATAAATTCGCTCACCTTGAACCAGTTTATTTGACTGCTTCCAGAACATCACTTCAGAAAGCTCACGGAAATACCAACCATTGGCAACGACCCCATGATCACGAGGCATGAGCCCCGTCAGTAAAGTCGATTGTGTAGAGCATGTTACAGCCGGCAAGATTGTTCCCATGGGCTTGGAAAACCCCTGATTTGCCAGACGCATCAGATTCGGAGTTTGATTTCCCAGCATCTCATGGGTAAGTCCCACAATATTGATGACAACTAACGGCTTGACCATATAGCCCACAACCTCATAACTATTTCACAATAAATAACTTACATCTAATTTGGATGGATAAGTTTAACCTGCTGCAAACAAAAAGGGAAGTTGGGCTTTAAAACGATTCGCATGTGAAAAACATGTCCTTATTTATGAAGGATCACCGAATTAGACAGTTAGATTTTGAAAAATGATACGTCCATCCAGAGCTAAGAGAAATCTCAAAAGGACAGTATACAAATACTTCGAATACTATTAGGTAGAATCTCTTAAAGACGAAACTTGTGTAACTTATCGCCAGGACAACATTGTATTTTTTGACTCATCCTATTTACTGTTAAAACCTTAGGATCACAATAGTTCATCCGAGCAGTGCCAATGTTTCTGAAAAGCATCATAACTTAACAAATGTTTTTAAAGAGATAACCCTTTATCTGAGTAGATTCATATTGACTACTCACATTCACTATTTTAGCTTATTTAACATTCATGAAATAATTGGGACAATCCATATTATCAAAAAGATGTGATTCTGCATTTGTAATAATTTGCAATAACTCGGATAATATTTTTGGCCAATCTAAACGTCTAGAATCCCGATCTACGATTCTCGTACTAATTTGCTAGAGAGACTGAAACCATGGTAGTGGGCCGTCAATCCTTTGTGTCGTCATTTCGTCAACAGATTTCTTTGTTGAACTGTCTTCGTCAAGGCCAGAGAAAACGTCAAGACCGACAAAAGTCGCGTCGTTTAGCAAGTACTTATTCCACGGTCGAGCAGCTTGAAGATCGAACACTTCTAGCCGGTGCTTCGTTAGTAAATATCGAACCCAATATAGATCTCTCCCTGACTGAAGGAGAAATTTATAACGAAGCTCCCAACGAACTCACATTTAAATTTACACCAGGCCAGCAAATTGATGCCGCCTCACTTGGGGGAATTCAATTCGTACGCAGCGGTTTAGATGGTACCTTTGATGATGGCAATGAAGTTGTAATCCAACCTGGTTATATTGGTCTCGGCGATGCTGCAAATGAAGTCATTGTTCGCTTTGCCGAATCGCTGCCTGATGACAACTATCAGATCACAATCTTCGGCACGGGTGCGACACCATTACTCAATCAGAATGGCGAAGCATTTCAGGATGGAGTTGATCAAGTCATCAACTTCGAACTTGACCTCGGCGCTAAAGTCGTTGCCGTTGTCCCTCAACCGGTTTCAGGTGGTGGCACAGGAAGCCTGACTCAAGCTCTCAACCAGATTGACGTCTATTTTAATGATGATCCCCTTGACCAGACCTCAGCAGAAAATACTCTGTTTTACCAGTTGATTGATACTACAACGAATGTGATCGTCAATCCCGCCTCTGTTACGTATGACGCCTCTGAGAATAAAGCCGTCCTCACATTTGCATCAGACATTTCTACTGGTACGTATCACTTGAGAATTGGTGAGGAAGCAACTCCCAACTTTGCAGCATCGAATGTTGTTGGTGTTGCCGATGATGATAATTCCAGCTTTGGCACAGCCTTTGATCTTGGTACGTTGACTACTCAGACGATTCAAATCAACGAGCAAATCGAACCACAGGCAATTGCCCAGCCACAACTCCCCGGCGGCAATGACGAACCTGGCCACCGTGAGATTACAATTGAACAACATATTGGCGCGACCGGTACTACCCCATCTGTGCCTGGTGCAATTGGTACGGTCACTTTCTCCTTTCCTGAAACTTATGGATCGGATCTGTTTGGAAATATTCTCTACAACGAAATCACGGAAAACCAGAAGCAACGTACTCGTGAGATTTATGAAATCTACAGCTATCTGACAGGGATTGAAGTTCAGGAAGTCGCCAGTGGCGGCACTGGAATTGTCACGGGGGATATTCGTGTTCTGGCCCCCGGCACTCCCCCATTAGCTGCTGGTGGTATCGCCGGTGGTGGATTAGCCATAATGAATGGTGCCCTGGATTGGGATGATAGCCCCTATGGTGGTGGGTGGTTTGCAACCGCATTTCATGAAATTGGCCACACGCTCGGTTTAGGTCACTCTTACGATTTACCATCCGTCATGGGCTCCAGTGGCGGCGATGTCGGTGGAACCACTCCGGGAGAGCCGATTTTTCCTTCAAACTTCGATATCGTACACATCAACCGCATCCATCCGGCGCTCAGCAACGATATCGACCTGCACAAATTCGAACTATCAGCATCAGGCCGATTTACAGCGGAAATTACGGCGGACCGTCTACCGACCAAAAGCTTCCTCGATAGTGTGCTGACTCTGTACCGCGAATCTCCAGGTGGTGTGCGTGAAATTATCGCGAGGAATGATGATTACTACGGCGAAGACGCCTTTCTGGACTTGGACCTGGAAGCAGGTACTTACTATCTGGCCATCACCAGCGTGGGCAACACTGAATTTGATCCCACAGTTTCTGACTCGGGTTATGGTGGCCGAACAGACGGCGAGTATACTCTTGATATCAACTTCACACCGGACCCACTCATCAACACATTCATGGTTGATGCAACGGGTGTCGCTTTGGACGGAGACGCGGATGGAACACCGGGGGGTGTTTTTGATTTCTGGTTCCAGACTGGTGAGACCATTTTTGTTGATAAAGCGACTCAATCAGGCGGCCCTGCAGATGGTAGCCTGACGAACCCTTATTCAAATATTGATGACGCGCTTGCAGACGCAGCTACTAGCGGAACTACCAAAATTGTCCGAATTGTTGGCAATGGCGGAACCGACAACGACATCAGCACAGTCGGTGATAATGAGGCGTATCTGATTGGTCTGACCGACAGCTTCCAGCCGTTAGAAGACGGGGCAACCTTTAATATTCCGCAAAATGTGACAGTAATGGTAGATCAAGGTGCCATCATTAAGCTTCAAAGAGCGAATATTGATGTTGGTTCGAATGACCCACTTCTGCTGAATAACCGAAGCCAGGGTGCCTTACAGATTCTGGGGACCCCCGATAATCAAGTCTACTTAACCGCCTACGGAAATGACGCGATTGGTGGAGATGATGATGGCCTGAGTGATGGTGCTAACCGAGGAGACTGGGGAGGTCTTGTCTTCCGTTCCGATTCTGATCTTGAGGATTTAGGAGTCTTTTTAAATTCGGTCAATAACGCCAACATCAGCTATGGCGGTGGAAGTGTCTTTGTGAATTCGGTTCTACAAACCTTCTCTCCTATTCATGCCGAATCGGCACGCCCCACCATCTGGCAAAATACGATCCACACCAATGCCGATTCTGCGATCTCAGCAGATCCACGCAGTTTCGAAGACAGCCGCTTTGAAAATGGTTCATTCATTAAGGATCGCTACGGCCTTGAGATCTTCGATAATCACATTTACAACAATAGTATTAATGGTTTATTCGTTCGGGTGAACACCGAATTTGGAAGCACCATTAACAAACTGGATGTCCCCGGTATCTTCAACGATGACATCACCCATGTGATTACCGAAAACCTACAAATCTATGGTGCACCTGGGGGACAACTGGATGCAGATGATAACGAGACGATCAATGGTCGATTGAAAATTGATCCGGGAATTGTTGTCAAACTTTCCGGAGCGCGGATTGAAGCAGAGCGTGGGAGTGCTCAACTCATTGCGGAAGGCACAGAAGAAAATCCCATCATCTTCACATCGTTAAGTGATGATCGCTATGGCATGGGAACAACGTTTGACACATCCAATGATGGAGTGACTACATTTGGCCCGGGCAACTGGGGGGGGATCATCTTTAACGCTGCCTCTTCCGGTAGCATTGATCACGCACTGATAACCAACGCCGGCGGCTTAGTCCCCATCGAAGGAGGATTCGCTAACTTTAATGCGATCGAGGTACATCAGGCTGAGTTTCGTATTGCGAACAGCATCTTGGAAGACAATGCCAGCGGACAGGCAGGGTCCAACCGAAATGGCCGTGGAAACAATGACAACGCCACCATTTTCGTCCGTGGTGCGCAGCCCATTATTGTTGATAATATATTCCGGGATAATGCCGGAACAGTCGTCAGCATTGACGCCAACTCGCTGAATTACAAGTTCAAATCGGACTACGGTCGCTCAACAGGATTCACCGACGCCTACCAGCAGTACACCGACAATCATGGTGCACTGGTCCGTCTCAACCGCATGGAAAACAACGGCCTCAACGGAATGGAAGTCCGAGCCGCACTGCTCGATACAGAAACAGTCTGGGACGATACCGATATCGTACACATCCTGCGTGGAGAGATTCAGGTCAATCAACACCACACATTTAGTGGCATCCGGTTACAGAGTAATATCGAAGAAGGCCTTGTTGTCAAATTGGCCGGTCCTACTGCAGGCTTTACCGCAGATGGCGTTCCACTGGACATCAATGATCGCATTGGTGGTACCGTTCAAATTATCGGGCAACCTGGCTTCCCGGTCGTTCTCACTTCGCTAGCAGATGATTCTGTAGGAGCCAGCTTTACTCCTGCAGGGACTCCACAAACCGATACGAATAATGACGGCGGGGCATCTACGCCTTCTGCTGGTGACTGGCGCAGTATTCGACTGGACCGCTACAGTAATGATCGAAATGTCGTCGTACGTTTTGAAACCGAAGGTAATAACACGAGCGGCGTTGATACTAACAGTAATCCCGGCTTTGCACAAAATCTGGGAGAACTGGCACCGGATGAAATCAGCGGAGACGAAAACAGAGCCCTTGGATTTGAAGTGCATGGAAATATCAGCGCCGATGCTCCCGATGATGTTGATGTCTACAGTTTTAATGCGACGGCAGGCACCCGTGTCTGGATCGACATTGATCGCACCTCATCGTCTCTTGATACTGTGGTTGAATTAGTTGACATCTTCGGTAATGTCATTGCTTCATCTCTGGATTCATTTGCAGGTACCTTTACTGGCTCAGCAGATCCACTCCAGCAGACGGACCATCTACTGGGTGATTTTTATTCGCAAAACATAGGTGATGCTGGATTCAGTGTCATACTTCCTGGTGTAGCAGAAGCGGTTGGTACCTATTTCGTTCGCGTGCGCAGCCAACCGATAGCCGGCAATGAAGCCGACGTGACCGGCGGTCAAACGTCCGGCCAATACCAATTACAGGTTCGCCTCAGACAGGTGGATGAAAAACCGGGTTCAACCGTCCGCTATGCCGATATTCGGTTCGCGACTAATGGAGTGGAAGTCCTGGGACAACCCGCACATTCACCTCTGCTTGGTGAATCATCAGAAAAAACAGGCACGAATGAAACCATCGACAATGCCCAAGGTCTTGGAAACCTGCTGACCAGCGATCTCAACACACTGGCTGTGTCTGGTACACTTTCGAATGGCTCAGACGTTGACTGGTACACCTTTGAAATGGGTTACGACCTGATCCAGGTGATCGCCGGTCGTAGCGATGGTGGCAAGACATTCTCGACCATATTTGACATCGATTATGCCGATGGTTTGACCCGCGCAGATACGACTCTTTCTATCTTTGACGATCAAGGCCGATTGATCTTAGTCAGCCGCGACTCAGATATTGAAGATGACCAGGCAGACGGTAACACCCAAGACCTGACCAGCGGCAGCTTTGGTAAACTGGACCCCTACATTGGAACCACACAACTCCCCGCAGCGACGCCGGGCAGTACGTTCCGTTACCATATCGCAGTTTCTTCAAATCAACGACTGCCACAGGCCCTCAATGCCACCTTCAATTCCAGTGCATTAAACGCACAAATCCGCTTGGAACCGGTCAGTTCAGTTCAGAGAATCGTTGAAGATCATATTGGCTTCAGCGGTTATACCTCAGGTAACTCTTTGGCAGGTACTGTCCAACTGGTCGTACCTACGACTTCCCAGATTTTTGATATCTCAAGTACTACAACCTTAGCGGCTAACGTTTCCGCCTTCACACTGGAAGACGTTAATTTGTATGTCTCGCAAAATAACCGGTTGCGAATTGTTGATGCTTATGATGGTTATATCGTGGATTCCGTCGATGGAGTCGATCTCTCGACAGTACCATCAGCAATCTTAGCCAGCTTGTTACCCCCTGGTGTGAGTGTGAGTGACCTGAGATCGATTGATATCGGCGCACTTTCAACGGGCTCCAATGATAATACATCCGATATCACGATTCGTTCCGACGGGCAGCTTTATAGCTATGAAAGCATTTCTGGAAACCGAAATGGAACTGCTGGTCGCTTTAGAGAACTTGATCCGGGAAATGCATCTACCATCTCATCAACGAATGACGGTATTCCTGACATCCCCACAACCGGCACCCCTGACCCTGTAGACGTGACGACCAGCAGCGTGGGTGCCCTCGCATTCCAGCGAACAAACGTGGCGACCTACAACCTGTTCTATGCTGTCCATGACCCTGGTGGATTCACCACACTTTATCAGGCAAATTCGACGACGGGAGCTTCTGGTCAAGACCGATTAAATAGCACTGGTGGTGATACGGGGAACACCTTTACTGTGCTTGGGGACATTACCGGTGTTGGTCAAATCACAGGTATGTCGTTTCGAGGAATCAATTCCAGTGCCAGTCAATCGCAACTCTACGCCGTTACTGATACTGGAGCATTTTTAGCCATCAACTTGGGAAATGGAACCAGACGTGATGTTAACAACACAACTCCGTTACTCTTAAATGAAGATTTATCAGGAGTCCTCAATCCAGGCGAGTCCTTTACAGGGTTAACAGCGGCTCCACAGAACCTGAACAATGGCGCCTTTCAGGATTACCTCTTTGCGATCACTAACCAAGGTAACTTGTTCGCGATTGACCCTGCGACGGGAACAATCCTGACCACAGTCGATGACCCGGTTTTAGGCACGATCGATATCTTCAAGGGGGGGGGAAACTCCATCAACGTTGGTATCGATAATATTTCTGGTCTGGCTTTCTCGCCACTGGACTTCAACCTCTGGCATCCCACGTTCCGACAGAATACGGCTGAAGGTCACGGAATCAATAATACGTTTGATCAAACCCGAACCGACGTCGGCGGAAATACACGAGATACTTTTCCAAATGGCTTGCAGCAAAGCGAGCAACAAGGGGGAGCCAGCTTCTACTTTGGCTTTGAAGAATGGCTGCAGAATAACTCTTCAACCAACGACTACATCGACTATGTCGGTAATGCACAATATGGCGTCCTCTCATCGAACTTCCAAAGAGACCTCGCATCTAATCCCGACATCGGTGACAACTACAATATCGCCGGCGGTGCGAGTGGTTCATTGGAATCAGGCGAATTCAGTCTGGCTGGCTATAGCTCCACCGATCTGCCCACACTCTACTTCAATTACTTTTTGGAATCAGAGGGCGCCAACTCAATTACAGGAGGCATGCGAGATGCCGCTCGGGTCTTTATCTTTGATAGTACTTCCGGACCGAATGGAGATTGGATTGAATTAGCAACAAATAATTCCACCTTAGCACCTGCCACGAATCCTGACGCAGGAGAATTATCTTCTTATATCACCACTTCCGAGAGAGAGGGAGTCGGTAACGCGAATCAGCAAGTCCAGGAATTATTTGATAATTCCGGAGTCTGGCGTCAGGCGCGTGTCGATCTAGGAGAATTTGTAGGCCGCTCCGATCTCCGATTACGATTTGATTTCAGTACATCAGGTACCATCAGTTCGCATCTCTCCTCTGACAACACACCAAATGGCCCAACTGGTGGTATACTCCAAATGCCCGGTGATCTTACGGGTAACATTTTCAGCAATCAGCAAGCTCAAAATAACGATTTCGAAGGCTTCTATATCGATGACATTATCATCGGTTTCTCAGAACGTGGCGAACTGGTTACCGGTTCCCAGACAGACCAAACCGATTTCTTTAATGTGCCACAAAACCCGACATTTGGGGCCCCCACTCAATTGCTCTCAGGTGCGTATCAATTAGAAATCCGACGCGGAACCGATTATGCCGCGCCCCCCAATGGCCAATTACCGGATCTGGTAATTAGCACTCAATTCGATACGAATGATCGCCTGGTGCGGGAAATAATTGAAGCCAGTGATTCCTTAAATGGTCAACTGGGTGACCGCAATTTAACACGGCAACAAGGTCATATTTCGATTGAGTCGAATACCATTACCAGTGCTTCTGAGTACGGTATCAATATCGATGCCGGTCAGCGTGAATCAGTCGCTGCCGGTCCAAATGGTGGCGTCAGCGCTCGCTCTCAAGCGGGTGGTGTAATTAACGGCCCTGAATTGAATGATTTCTTCAACGGTGGGCTTGGCTTTGCTCCTGGGGTCACTGTCCAGAATAACGTCGTTACTGAATTCTCAAATGGACTCGGTGGTATTCGAATTAGCGGTGATGCAAACAGCAGTACTTCAAATAATCCCGCGGCCGTTTCTTATACCAAAGTCGTTAATAACACTTTGGCAGGTGCCAATGTCGAAATCACACAATCTTCAGCTCAAATTGACGTTGTCTTTCTGATTGATGTTTCTGCAAGTATGGGCACTGCGATTGCCAATATTCAAACGCAACTGCTGAACTTTGAAGCACAGATGCAGGCGGCTGGCATTGATGCACAATATGGTCTGGTTCTCTTTCCAGCAGAAACAGGCGGCTTCTTCGATACTGACCCGGCTCAGGTACAGGACATCGTTGACTTTGCCACATTTACCGCCCCGGGTAGTCCTTTCCAAAACATCCCAATTCAAGGGGGAACTGAGAGAGGTAGTGAGGCAATTCTGGAAGCTTTGAACCAGTTTGACCCTCTATCTGGAGCAACAACCTTTAACTTCCGCCCAGGCTCCCGAATTGTCCCCATCATTCTAACGAACGAAGACGATGATAGTGATCCTCAATTCGCGTTAGACGCACAAGCGGCTCTGCTATCAACAAACTCACTGTTTTATGCAATTGCAGACCCAGATGGTTTTGGAAATACCAACAGTACCTACGGTGTCTTCGCATCCTCAACCGGCGGCGAAATATTTGACATCGATGATTTTCTGTTCGATCCCACAAACTTCTTTGCCACGATGACTGCAGACCTGATTGGACAGATTGCAGTGGGAGCGTCGGGGCAAGGTATTCTGGTTGAGAACTTTGCAACAACCACCATTATCAATAACGTGATCGCCAATACGGCAACTGGTATTGATTTACAATCTGCAGCCGGTATCCCCAATGTCGTTGGAGCCAACTTATTCAAAGGTAATGGCAATAACGGAACTGTAGGCAGCAACGCCATTTTACTTGGTGCAGATGATCCCCTGTTTGTGAATCCAGAGCAAGGAAACTTCTATCTTGCCAATGATAGTCAGGCAATCGACAGTTCCTTGAACAGCCTTTCTGATCGTCCCGCATTTATCGATGTCAAAGATGCTATCGGAATGCCTAACTCTGATATCTTTGCCCCAGGCTATGATGCGTTCGGACAACTGCGTGTTGATGACCCGACTCAAACTCCTCCTCCCGGACTGGGATCAAATATCTTTAAAGATCGTGGCGCCATTGAGCGGGCGGACTTTGTCGGCCCCACCGCCAGAATTACTTTACCACTTGATAATGATGCTAACGGTGTCGACCTCAACAACAATCCAACAGATGTTTATATCGCCAATCCCGAGTTGTTCACAACAATGATTGTGAAACTCAGCGACACCGGCATCGGCATTGATGACAGATTGGTCAATTCGCTGCAATTCACACTGACGGCAGAAACCAGCACGACCCAAAGGACTCTGGTTCAAGGTGTTGATTATCTCTTCAGCTATAATTCCAATACGAATCAAGCCATTTTCACTTCAATCACTGGGGTATTCAGCCTGGACACACTTTATACCATCGATGTCGATAACTCAGTAATCACTGGTGTTAAAGATCTGGCTGGTAACTCCCTGCAACCGAACCAGACAGACCTGACGACATCGTTTACAATTGTCGTTACCGATGGAGTGAATGATCCCCCAGTCCAAAACTTTAATGGTACTCCCATTCCTGATTCGCCTAATACAAGTGTGTCGACTGACGCCGAAGTCCCCATTGTCTTCTCAGCCGCGAATGGAAATGCACTGACTGTCACAGACATTGATGCCTTTCTGGGGAACAGCGAAGTGGAAGTGACTCTATCAACAGTCAATGGAACCTTAACACTTGGTTCAACCAGCAATGTAGTCGTCAGCGCCGGAACGGGTCTTGGTGGCGAAACCTTGATTATCTTCACGGGTCTCTTGGACGATGTGAATGCTGCTTTGGAAGGAACTACCTGGACACCAGATGGTGGTTATTATTCGTCCGCTCCGCTGGCAACCCCGGCGACCATTACCATGACAACTGATGATCTGGAGAATTTTGATGGCTCATCGGGAACTGGCGATGGTGCGGGTGCTCAAACAGATGTTGATATTATTGACATCACAGTCGTCGATCCACCGACTGTTGAATTCAGTTCCGCCGCCTATTCTGTCAGTGAAGATGGTACCAGCCTGAATGTGACTCTAACAAGAAATGCCACAGCGACAGCTTCGACTGTCCTGGTCACGTTAGCTGATAACACAGCCACATCACCGGCTGATTATAATAATGCACCATTTTCAGTAACGTTTGCTGCCAACGAGTCAACAGCCGTTGTGAATATCCTGATTACTGATGACAATCTCGTTGAAGCAGATGAAATAATCGATCTCACAATTACAGCGGTAGACAATGCTTTACTTGGAGCACAGAGCACAGCACAGGTCACGATTATCGATAATGACCAAGCTGTCCTCACCGTTCAAAGCGTTACAGACGATGAAGCAAATGGACCGTTTACATTTACAGTGACTATGTCAAACCCCGTAGATGAAGATGTCAGCTTCAGCTTTAGCACCGCCGATGGCACCGCGACCGTCGCTGATTTTGATTACGATCAGGTAACTCTCGGAGCCCAGACACTCACATTCTTGGCTAACACGACAGCGCTCACCCAAACATTCGACATCACCGTCAATGGCGATTCGAAAGTCGAATTGGATGAATTTTTCTCGGTGATCCTCGGGAGCCTTGTCGTTAATAATGTGAATGGTCACGATGTTGTCCTGGGGCCGCTTGGTTCAAATAACGAACATGCAACGGGCACAATCGTCAATGACGACCAAGCTGTCCTCTCAATCAGCAATGTTTCTGCACTTGAGCAAACAGGGCAACTGACCTTTACCGTCTCACTCTCAACAGATGTCGCCGGTGATATCAGTGTCCGTGCCTCAACTCAAGATGGGACTGCCACTACGGGCAATAGTGATTATATTGCAAACAGTGAACTCCTCACCTTTACCGCTGGAACAACGACACAGTCATTTACGGTTACTGTAAATGATGACCAGACAGTTGAATTAGACGAGACACTTTCTGCCATCTTGAGTGGCCTGAATGCGAACGGATTAGACGTAGTCATTGCCCCTCCCCTGAGTGGTGGCGAGGGCATTGGCACGATTCAAAATGACGATTCAGCGACATTTACCATCAGCGATGTCACTACAAATGAAGCCAACGGCCCCTTTGTGTTTGTTGTCTCCATGTCCAATGCAGTTGACGTTGATGTCACTGTTGATGTGGAAACCGTTGATGGAACCGCTCTTGTTTCAGATAATGATTACACTCAAATCATTGCGGGTAATCAAACATTGACCTTCACCAGTGGTGGATCTCAATCACAAGTCTTTACCGTCAACATTACTAATGATAATAAAGTCGAACTCGATGAAATCTTTACGACGCTCCTCAGCAATTTGAATGCTGGTGGACGTGACGTGAGCATCGCCGGAGCACTTGGGACAGGAACCATTCTGAATGATGATCAGGCCGTCCTCAGTATCGGCAATGTTTCTCAATTCGAAGATGCGAATACCGGCTCAGGGGCTGGAGTATTTACCTTCACTGTCGCGATGTCAAACCCGGTCGATGTCGATATTGAAGTCGATGTTGCTACTCTGGATGGGACAGCGACGGTTGCCGGGAATGATTACACCCCCATCACTCTCGGTGACCAGACGATTACATTTACTTCAAGTGGTTCTCTACTTCAGGCGTTTGATGTCCAAGTCACTGTTGACAATCTCGTTGAATTAGATGAAACCTTTGAAGCAATTTTAGATAACCTAATGAACAGCGGCCGTAATGTCATTCTCGGCACGAATGGAACCGGCGTCATTCGCAATGATGATTCAGCTCAAATTACCATTGCTGATGTTACGGGACTTGAAAGTGGCGGCCCCCTTACATTCACAGCCACCATTTCCAATCCAGTTGACACCAACATCAGCTTTGGAGTTTCGACACAAGATGGCAGTCTGGTAGACACCACATTGATTGAAAATGCTACTGCCGCTGATAGTGATTTCACTGCAATCATGAATCAAATCATCAATTTCACAGCCGGTGGTCCAACCACACAGACTTTTACTGTTGATGTCGTTGATGATAGCAAAGTCGAACTCGACGAGGTCTTCAATGTGCTGATGCAGAACCTTGTGAATAACGGCCGAAATGTCTCGCTGGGCACACCAGCGCAAGGTACGATTGAAAATGAAGATTCAGCTACATTAACAATCAACAACATCTCCGATCTGGAATCGAATGGCCCATTCACATTTACAGTCACTCTTTCGAATGAAGTTGATGCCGACATTACAGTCGATGCATTAACCATGGATGGCACAGCTATCGCCGCCAATGGTGATTACACCGCATTAGAAGCTGGCGATCGAGTTTTGACATTCCTGGCAGGAGACCAATTAACTCAAACATTTACCGTTGATGTCTCAAATGAGAATCTTGTTGAAGCGGATGAATTTCTCTCAACCCTCCTGGACAATCTCCAACATAATGGGCGAATGGTTTCGACTGCAATGGGAGGCGGTCAGGCAACAATTCTGAATGACGACTCTGCAACTCTTTCGATTACACCTGTGACTGATACAGAAAACAATAGCCCATTCCAGTTTCTGGTCGAACTCTCCAACCCCGTAGATGTTGCCATTACAGTCGATGCATCGACTGTTGATGGATCTGCCATTTCTCCAGCCGACTACCTGGAAATTGTCGGCCAAATGCTGACATTTGCCCCAGGTGTCACCCAGCTACCGGTCAATGTTACTGTCGTCAACGATGTTACCACAGAAGCACCAGAAACATTTGAAGTCATTCTGGAAAATCTTAATCCAAACGGCCGTGCCGTCTTCTTGACCAGCATTGCAGCCCGCAGTAGCACTGCCACTTCTGATGCTGCTGTTGCCGTTGATGTCGTAGGCGATTTCTCCTACATCGCTGACCGCGATGGTGGTTTGCAGATCTTTAACATCGCGGACCCCTCAAACCCGATTCATGTGGGATCGTACGATTTCAACCAACAAGGGATTGCCCAGGGAATTGATGTTGTCGGAAACCTGGCATTCATGGCCGTTGGTGAAGCAGGTCTGCAAATTCTGGATATTTCAGACCCCACTAATCCAACATTCGTTGGTAGTATTGCTACACCAGCCCGCGCTCGAGGCGTAGAGGTTGTCGGTAATCTGGCCTACGTCGCGGACGATAGCGGAAACGGCGGTGGTCTCCAGATCATCGACGTCACAGATCCAACCAACCCAGTCATCCTGGGAAGCTTTGGCGTAGCCACTGCTGGTGGCTTGGCTGGAGGTGTGAAAGTGGTCGGAAACATCGCGTATGTCACAGACGGTAATAATGGCCTGCAAATTATCGATGTCAGCGACCCAACGCTTCCCAATGGAGATATGACATTACACAGAACAGTCGCAACACCGGGTGGTGCCGCCATTGGCCTGGATGTCGTAGGCAACTTCGCTTATGTCGCAAATCGTGAAGGTGGTTTGCAGATCATCGATATCAGTGATCCATTCACGGCTTCCATCGTGGGCACCCTGAATACTCCAGGTGTCGCAACTGGTGTGCGAGTCGCAGGAAACTTTGCCTACGTTGCTGATGGGACTGTTGGCTTGCAAGTCGTCGACATTACGAACCCCACGACTCCCACCATTGCCAGAACACACAATACACCAGGAGGTGCCCGGAGCTTGTCTGTCCAGGGCACACTGGCCTATGTTGCTGATACATTCAATGGTTTAGAAATCCTGGAATTCTTCCCCTCAACATCTGCGACCGGAACCATTCTCGATCCAGCGGGCCCGCCGTTAACGGGTACGGAATCTGCGAATGCCATAATCAGTACTTCACTTGTTTTGAGTTCCACGACAACAAACGCCAACGGAGAAACAGCGGCTGTACCTGAAAGCGAGCAATGGATTGATGAATGGGATAGTTTCTGGATTGAAGTCTGGGGAAATACGAATGATGGTTCAGGAATCAGTGGTGGTTCTTTTGACCTGGAATACAATACCAACTACTTTTCTGCGACCGCAGTCGAGTATGGAACGGCCTTTGGAAATTCCACTTCATCTACAATAAACGATCTGACAGGTACGGTCTCAGGAATCAGCGGCCAGAATAATCTTGGTACGCTTGGTTCTGGAAATCAGGTCCTGTTGGCACGGATCAAATTTGAATCGACAGATCAAGATGGAGTCGCCATTGATCAGCAAACTGGTTTCTTAGGCCCACACAGTTTAGGAATCAGTGTGAGCAACGCCCAGCTTGATATTACGGATCATGGTGGTGTCACCGCTTCCGTCGCTGATTCACCGGCAACGGACTTATGGGCCGTCCCATTTGACCTGGATGATAATGGAGCCATCAACTTCACAGATTTGGCTACTTTCGTCTCATTCTATGGAACGACAGTGGTAGATTCATCATCCGGTCTGGCTTGGTCCTTAGACTTTGATAAGAATGGCCAAATCAACTTCCAAGACCTGACTAAACTGATCAATAACTACGGTGTGACGAAAGCAAGTGGCCAGCAGGTCTCCTTCCCATCTAACTTCCCGCAAGAGTGGTATGGCTCTTCCATTACAACTGAAGGCGAAGATTCTTTAAATGATCTGATTAACGCCGCTGTTGATGAATGGAAAACGGCAACCGGCAATGACCAGTTAGCGGTCCAGGTTGTCGTAACTGATCTTGGTGGTCAACAACTTGGTGAAGGCCATATTCTGGAACTCGACGAAAATGGCGTTCCAGTTAAGGGCCGCGTCTACATTGATGATGATGCAGCCGGTCTGGGCTGGTACTCTTCTGTCGAAGGGCTCTCCTTCGACAGCAATGGCCAGGCTATCGCGGACTCAGCAGCTGAAGGACACTACGATCTTTACACGGTACTGTTGCATGAAATTGGTCATGCGGCCGGGTTTACTACAAGTTACTCAGCCTTCACTGACCATGTCGTCAACAACGGGTCGGGGCAGGTCCAATTTATCGGCTGGGATTTTGTTGCTCCTCTTACCAGTGATGGACTACACGTCGACGAAAGCTACTCCCCGAATGATATCATGGGAGCCACCCTTGATCCATCCACGCGTAAAATGATCTCGACGCTGGACGTTCAGATCCTACAAGCTACTTATGAAAACGCGACCGGAGCAAGCATCACACCGCTCTCAGCTCCACTGATGGCAGCTGATCACAGCCCAGCTAATATTTCATCTGCTGAAGCACCATTTACTTCAGTGGCAATTTCACAACCGCAACAAGCGGGAACAGCGTCTGTTGCCATACAGGAACAGTCTGCTGAATCAGTACTGCAACCTGAATGGAATTACGCTCCATCGCGACTGGTCCAAAACTCCATCATGAGTCTTGGACAATCAACGGACCTAGACCAATTAGTCGGTTCTTTGCTTGATAATTCTTATGAAACAGAACAGATTCCTTTTGATGAGTTTGGGAATATCAGAATGGAAGATACATCATCCCGATTTGACTTTGCCCATGATTTCGAACTGGAAGAGATTGTCGAAAACGAAGTGATTGATGAAGAACTTGACAGTCTGTTTACTGAATGGGCCGGACCTTTGGTTTAATCAGCCAATTTAATTTAGATCCAATTTTGATTCAGAAAGGTGAGAATTTCGTTCTCACCTTTCTTTTTTTATGACGCGAGAAATTCGTTCCACTCAAGACCGAAGGTCTCTGCGACGGCATGATTGGTGATCTGCCCTTGATGGATATTAACTGCTGTGAGTAATCCCCGATCTTGAGCGCAAGCTGCTTCCAGCCCCAGATTGGCCAGTTTTAATGCATAAGGCAGTGTCACATTGCAGAGTGCATAAGTACTGGTGCGTCCCACAGCACCGGGCATGTTGGCAACGCAGTAATGCACAACGCCATCTACAACAAAGGTCGGGTCTGAGTGCGTTGTTGGGCGTGATGTTTCCACACAGCCTCCCTGATCGACGGCAACATCAATCAACACGGCTCCCGGCTTCATCATTTTCAGAGCTGACTCAGGAACCAGGACGGGCGCTCTCGCTCCAGGAATGAGTACTGCACCAATCACCAGATCGGCCAATTCCAGTTCCGCTCGAATATTATGTCGATCGCTGTATAAGGTATTCACGTTCGCAGGCATGATATCTTCCAGATAACGCAGCCGATCCACGCTGATATCCAAAATCACGACATCTGCCTGAAAGCCAGCCGCAATCTGAGCTGCATTTTTTCCAACAACCCCTCCCCCGAGAATGACAATATGGGCAGGAGCGACGCCCGGCACTCCTCCTAATAAAATCCCGCGTCCCAATTGAGGTCGCTCCAGGTATTTGGCTCCTTCCTGAATGCTCATTCGGCCGGCGACTTCACTCATGGGTGTCAATAACGGTAATTGTCCGTTCCGCCCCTCCAGTGTTTCATAGGCAACCGCTGTTGCTCCCGTTTCCATAAAACCACGCGTTAATGCTTCGTCGGCTGCGAAGTGAAAGTAAGTAAACAGCAGTTGCCCTGGCTTCAACAACCCCCATTCTACCGGCTGGGGCTCTTTGACTTTGATTACCATATCGGAGCGCGCAAACACTTCCTCAGCAGAAGCTACGATTTCAGCCCCATTCTCTTCATAGAGCTCATCAGAAATCCCGCTTCCCAGACCGGCCCCCTGTTCCACCAGCACGGTATGTCCTGCAGCAGTCAGTTCCTCTGCTCCCACCGGTATCAGAGCAACACGATATTCATCCTGCTTGATTTCACGAGGCACCCCAATAATCATGATCTTCTCCCGATTACATGTAATATCGCCGACAGCTATGATACGATAATGCTATTATACGTTACCCTTACAATAGTATTCGTCTGTTTTCACCAGCAGGCTTGAATCATAACCTGTAGGACCATTTGTCGGCAAACCGACTCCAGAAATAACAACAGAGACAGAACAGTGACCGCACAATTCACCGAAGCTCAAAAAACCGCAGCAAAACATTTGATCAAATTGAGTCTGGAAGAAGACCTGCTACAAACGGGAGATCTGACCTGTCAGGCACTGATCGATAAAACAGACCAAGCAGAGATCCAGATTGTTGCCCGACAAACGGGGGTCCTGGCTGGCTCTCCGATGACATCTCTCATCTTTTCTGAGCTGGATCCGGAAGTGGTCTGCACAGATCACTTGTCTGATGGAGATCCTCTGGAGCCTGGCTCGATCATCACCACATGTGCCGGCCCCCTTGCCTCAATCCTGATTGGCGAACGAACGGTGCTCAACTTCCTGACGCATTTGTGTGGAGTTGCTTCTCTGACCTCCAAATACGTGCAGGCCGTTCAAGGAACCAAAGCTGTGATTCTGGACACGCGAAAAACGCTTCCTGGCTGGCGTGTCCTCGAAAAGTATGCGGTGGCAGCTGGCGGAGGAACCAATCATCGGATGGGCCTGTATGACGGCATTTTGATCAAAGACAATCATCTGGCAGCCTGGGCCTCTCGAAATTCACACCCCTCGATCGCCGCCGCCATCAGACAGGCACGGGAATCTGTCAACGGAGAAAAAGGCATTGAGGTCGAAGTCGACACTCTTGACCAGTTGGCAGACGCATTGCAAGCGGAACCTGAAATTGTTCTCTTGGATAATATGTCCCCGGAAACGATGAAACAGGCTATCCAAATCCGAAATGTACAATCGCCGAAAACACTGCTCGAAGCCTCAGGAGGTATCAACCTGGAGACCGTTCGTGGTGTCGCAGAAACGGGGGTGGAACGAATCAGCGTGGGAGCACTCACACATTCCGCGATCGCTCTCGATTTAGGGTTCGATTGGAAACGTCGCACCTGATGTTGTCTCTGCTATTGAATTACATACTTTCACAAGTTTCAGTTTAGATTTCTGCTCATGAAAAAATCGGCTGCACAGGCCCCTGCCAGTTCTCTTTTCGAGGATCGCCCGATCGTCATGCGCGGCGCACTCGTCTGGTTGTTGCTATTCTTCATCACTTTCATCAGTTTCACACTTCCCAACAGTAATCCTGCCACAAGCCGCTGGGATGTGTTAACACATCTACCCTTTCTGTTACTGGATCTGGTTGATCCACTCCCCGTAGAAAATCCGCATCCGTCAGGCTGGGCTTATTTCCCACAACGTTTTCCGTTGATCGGGATTGCGCTGGTCATTCTCGCAGGAGCCTGGGGATTGGGTCAGATCATCACCAGGTTGATTAAAATCCCACTAGCGCCATTTTCAGCAGAGCGAACCGTATTCGCTTATGGAGTGGGACTATCCGCTGTCTCACTGCTCACATTGGGAGGGGGACTGCTCGGCATCTTATCCCAATGGCTCTGTTATTTGGTACTGATTTTGTGCGCAGTCACTGGAGCCCTTTCCGCATGTAGTGAGTCGAAATCGAAAACGGGTACTGCGCTGCCCTTGAAAATGACTCTGCCAGACACCATCACGCATGAAATGTTATTTCGTACCGGTTGCTGTCTACTGATTACCCCGTTTGTACTCAGCATGTTTCTGGGATCCATGTTACCCTCAACGGATTTCGATGTATTGGAATACCACTTTGGTGGACCGAAAGAATACTACCAACAAGGCCACATCGGCTTTCTGTCACATAATGTTTATACTAGTTTCCCTTTTCTGACAGAGATGTTGATCCTACTGGGGATGACGCTCAAAGCCGACTGGCACGTAGGCGCTCAAGCAGGAAAGCTGGTCCTGATGAGTTTTGCTCTGTTTACGGCGCTCGGCGTATTTACTACAGCGCGTCGCTGGTTTGGTTCAAATGCGGGCTGGTTGGCAGTAACGGTCTTCCTGACAACTCCCTGGACCTATCGGATGTCGATTATCGCTTATACCGAGGGAGGACTTTCTTTTTACCTGATAGCCAGCCTGCTCAGTTTGATCCTTACGATACAGGTACTCAGAACCTGGTCCGCGCCAGTAGACGAATCGATAGAAGCGAAAGAGTCACGCTCAACATTATGGAGCTATGCCTGTCTGACCGGTTTGTTATCTGGATCTGCGATGGCCTGTAAATACCCGGGCGTCCTGTCGGTCGTGATTCCTCTCGGCCTCACATTGCTGGGCTTCAGTTGGTGGCTGCTGAAAGAAGAGAAGCAATTACGAATATCTATCACTCTCAAGCTGGCAGCCATCTTCTCTATCGGAACGCTACTCGCCATTGGTCCGTGGCTGTTGAAAAATATCGTGGAGACAGGCAATCCCGTCTACCCGTTGCTCTATTCTGTTTTTGGCGGTGTTGATTTGAACGAACAACTCAACATCAAATGGAAAGGCGGCCATAGCCCCCACTCGCATGAATTGACTGATCTGGGAAAAAAACTGATCGATGTGACATTGAAAAGCGACTGGTTGAGCCCCCTGCTATTCTGCTTGGCGCCACTGGCATTCCTGAAACGGCAGCAGCATCGCCGCTTGATCTATTGGCTGTGGATTTACGTTGGATTCCTGTTTCTCTCCTGGTGGGTGTTTACACATCGCATCGACCGGTTCTGGGTTCCCATGATTCCCGTGGTTGCAGTTCTGGCCGGTATCGGCGCGACCTGGAGTTCTAAACGAATCTGGAATATCAGCCTGTCAATCGCCATTCTGTTCGCCTCACTTTTCAATCTCGGCATCGCTACCAGTGGCCTCAGTGGTTACAACGCGTATCTGGACGATTTGAATTATGCCCGGAAGTTTGCGCTCTCAATAACCGGTCCCGAAATCATGCAGTTGAACCAGATGCAGCTCGGGCCAAAGCAGGTCGTTCTTTCCGTAGGTGACGCAGAATTGTTTTATGCTGAGTTCCCTGTAATCTACAGTACGGTTTTTGATCACGAGGTTTTCAAGCAATGGACGGCAAAAGCGGAACTAGACGTTCCTGACAGATTACTCTCGATGAAGACTGCTAGTGAAATCAGAGAAAAATTGAAAGCAGAGCATATCGCCTACGTCTATGTCAACTGGGCGGAAATGCTTCGCTACCGGCTTTCCTATGGTTTCACCGATTACGTCACACCGGTACGCTTTGGACAACTTGTAAAAGAAGGCGTGCTGAATCCACCACTGCCAAACCGGTTCAGTTATCGAAAATTCGATTCATTCCGGGAAGACGAACAAAAAGAAATATTGGCATGGGCTCCGGAACTGCTTGTTGAGCGAGAAGGCGAGCGCTACTTCGTCACAGCGCAAATCTTTCCGGTGGCTCCTTGAGCAGATGATTCCCTGAAGCCAATTAACCTACGGGGGACTCAAAATCATAGAGTTCCCGACGGGCGGAGCGGAGTGCACTTCCAAAATCAGGAATGATAATGTCGCTGTCATCCAGATTCTGATAACCGCGGGGTTTACTCTCCAGCAGACAAAAACGCTCTAATTCATCGATATGAATGGTCTCTTGATTGATGGCTTCTGCCAATTTTAGATCTGACGTGTTCATATTCTACTCCCTTCTGATTCCTCGTGTGAAACTGATCGCCTCACAATTCGCATCTCGCATTTTATCGATCTTTTCCACAAATTCCTACAAAATTCTGACTAGTCACTTCATTTTTTGTGGCTAAAACGCCTCAAAAGCATGATATCAAAGAACATATGACAAGGTACCCGCCGGCCTGAACACCCAAATTTGAATCGAACCTTTCCTGATTCTCAACGGTCCAAGGGGCGGGCATTGACCATCGGCACCGGGAATTCAATAATGGTCAAAGCAAACCCTATTTTGATTTACAGTTACTATATTTGAGCCAACTATGACAACCAGCTTATCGAACGTACCTGATTCTGCAGGTCGATTTGGAGAATTCGGGCGCCGCTTTGTCCCTGAAACATTGATGCACGCCTTGGAAGAACTCACCCAGGAATATGAGAAAGCGAAGCAGGACCCCAGCTTCCAGGCCAAATTGGACGACCTGTTAAAAAACTATGTCGGTCGGCCCAATCCGTTATATTTTGCCGAGCGTCTGACTGAACACTGTGGTGGTGCCAAAATTTACCTGAAACGGGAAGACCTCAATCACACCGGCGCCCACAAGATCAATAACACCATCGGACAAGCCTTGTTAGCGATGAGGATGGGTAAAAAACGAGTGATCGCAGAAACAGGGGCCGGCCAGCACGGCGTCGCCTCCGCGGTCGCATGTGCCCGCTTTGGACTCGAATGCATTGTCTATATGGGCGAAGAAGATATTCGCCGTCAAAAGCTCAATGTGTTTAATATGAAAATGATGGGCGCAGAAGTTCGCGGCGTGACCAGCGGTTCACAGACTCTACGCGACGCCGTCAACGAAGCGATGCGTGACTGGATGTCGAGCGTCGAAACGACTCATTACATTATCGGCTCAGTCATCGGCCCTCACCCTTTCCCAATGATGGTTCGCGATTTTCAATCTGTCATCGGTAAAGAGACCCGTGTCCAATGTCTCGAACAAACGGGAAAACTTCCAGATCAAATCATCGCCTGTGTGGGAGGCGGCTCCAACTCCGCGGGAATGTTCTATCCCTTTATTGACGATGAATCTGTAAAACTGACCGGCGTGGAAGCAGGCGGAAGAGGCCCTGAGCCAGGTGAGCATGCCAGTACACTCAGCTACGGTGCGAAAGGAGTCCTGCACGGCAGCTTTGGATATGTTCTGCAGGATGACGATGGGCAAACGCTAGACGTGCATTCGATTTCGGCAGGTCTCGATTATCCAGGAGTCGGCCCCGAACACAGCTACTGGAAAGATTCAGGCCGCGTCAATTACACGGCGATCACCGACGACGAAGCATTGGAAGCCTTCCAGAGTATGGCAAAGCTGGAAGGAATCATCCCTGCGATTGAATCATCACACGCCATCGCCCAGGCATTGAAAATCGCCGGTGATGCCAGCCCCGATGAAATCATTGTCGTCTGTTTGTCAGGCCGAGGTGATAAAGACGTGAATGAAGTCGCCCGCCTGATTGGGCGGGATATTTAGTTTTTGGCGTCCCAGACATCGTTAACAGAACCGCATCCTCTCTTCTCATAACAGTATTGCAGTGAATCGTGACAACATTAATTTCTGAGAAATTTGCGCAGTTAAAATCGGAAAGCCGCATGGCATTCATGCCTTTTATCACAGCCGGTGATCCTGATCTCGAAACCACAGTCGCCGTGATCAAAGAACTGGCCCAGCGGGGCGTCGATCTGATTGAGATTGGTTTCCCTTACAGTGACCCCATTGCAGATGGTCCGGTGATCCAAGAGTCTTACACCCGCGCATTAAATAATGGCTTTCATGTGCACGACCTGTTCGAAGCGTTAAAAGCCCTGTCGGCAGATTCTTCTGTTACCTTGCCGCCTCTGGTGGGCATGGTGTCTTACGCGATTATCTTTCGCTATGGCGCTGACAAATTTCTTCAGGAAGCAGGAACAGCCGGTTTTTCCGGATTGATTGTCCCTGACTTGCCCGGCGATGAAGCCCCGGAATTCGCCGAGAAAACAAAAGCTGCTAATGTTGACCTGATCCAACTCATTTCACCGTTGACGCCGGAAGATCGCGCGAAACGTATTGTCCAAGTCGCCAGTGGATTTCTCTATTGCATCTCGGTTGCCGGGACAACCGGTGTTCGCGATGAGCTTCCCCAGGAATTAACAGCACATCTGGAATCGTTACGAAACCTGACAGATCTGCCGCTGGCCGTTGGCTTTGGTATCAGTAAGCCTAAACACGTCAACACCCTGCGCGGCAAAGCAGACGGTTTTATCATTGGTTCCGCCATCGTAAAGCAATTCGCAGCGTTTTCTGATCCCAGTCAAACTGCTGACGCTGTGATTGCTGCGATCGGAGATTACGCCAGTGAAATGGTAGCAGCGACGAAGGGTTGATCCCGACTCTCTCAATGACTCAGGATTTCTTTCGCGTGCCTGTCTGCTTGCGTACAAAGGGATAAAACCAGACCCCATAAGGCAGATAATCAGGCACGATAAGTTTCTGCAGTCGCTTTGCCTTCGCCAGTTCCCAGCCAAATTTGCCTTCCAGTAACTCCGCGGGCACTCCTGCAGCTGCCGCATGTTTTTTGCTAACGGGAAACGAGTCGATGATCTCCACCGTCCCGATCAAAACACCGGTGGGAAGTTCGTCTACATCGATTCCGGCCTGCTCAGCAGCTTGCTCCGCATGGGCTGTTTTAGCCAGCTTCTTCGATGCATAAACATAAATCGGCCCGCGAATTTTTGTCTGGCTGGAACGAATTTCGATCGTTTTGACACCACGCAGAATCAGTTCCGCCCAGGGTTGCCTGATTCCCAATGCAGGCAGACCTATGTCAGGATGTTTGATTGCTTTAGTCATCGCAGGCTTAGACTTCAAAAGATTGTTGATAGTGGGGGATAATCGGCTCCAGATCACACTCATCACGAATTAGAGCCGCCAGTGCTGCTGCCGATTCCGGCTCGCCATGCACGAGAAAAACCTGTCCAATATTCCCCTGTTTTGCCGATTGCTCATACCACCATTTAAAATCCACAACGTCAGCATGACCAGACAGCCCACTCAGTTGAACCACCTTGGCTTTGACATTGTAATACCGATCAAAGATTTTCACTTTGGGATCCCGCTGCTGTAAACGTCGCCCTAAGGTATTCGCAGCCTGGTATCCCATCAATACAATGGTATTTTCCGCATGTTCAATACCATTTTTCAGATGATGCCGCACACGACCGTTTTCGCACATTCCACTCCCGGCAATAACGACAAAGGCCCCTTCCCGCTTATTGAGGGCAATACTCTGTTCGCGCGTGGAAACATAGTCGAGTAATGCAAACCCGAAGGGATCTCTGTCGGCTTCCATCATCTCCTGAATCTCATCATCCATTTCTTGTAGATGATGCCGAAATACAGAAACTAATCTTGTGGAAAGAGGACTGTCAACAAAAATGGGAATGTGAGGCAGGCGTTTCTCGTTATACAGTTCATTCAGAAAATAAATGATCTGTTGTGTCCGCCCCAAACTGAAAGCAGGAATAATCACGCGTCCTTCAACACGGTAGGCTTCATCAAGAATCTGGTACAGTTCCTCTTTGATATCCGATGCCTTTTCATGTACGCGGTTTCCGTAGGTGCTTTCTGAGATTAAGATTTCGCAACCTTCAATCGTCTCCGGATCTCTGAGCAATGGCAAATTCCGTCGCCCCAGATCACCTGTGAAAACAAGGTGCCGCCATTCCCGTTGATCTTTGATTTTCATCTCAATGATGGCGGAACCCAGAATGTGCCCGGCATCCAGAAAACGTACTTTGACATCGTCTCCTAATTCATGCCATTCATGATATTCCAGTCGCTCAAATAATTTCGCGACCCCATTCACATCATCTTCTGAATAGAGGGGCTCAATCGGCGGATGCTTCTCTTTTAGTTTTTTCGCAAGATATTTCGCGTCTTCTGCCTGAATTCGTGCACTGTCTTTCAACATGACCTCAGCGATATCTGCTGTCGCAGAAGTACAAAAAATCGGCCCGCGAAAGCCTTTGCTGTAAAGCCGTGGCAGGTTGCCACAATGATCCATGTGCCCATGCGATAAGAAGACAGCATCTACCGAATCCGGCGGATAAGCAAACCTGCTGTTTTTTAAATACGATTCTTCACGATGCCCCTGAAACAAACCACAGTCCAGTAAAATTCGTCGTGAGTCGGTCTCAATCAAGTGCTGGCTACCGGTCACTTCGCCGGCTGCTCCAAGAAAAGATATTTTCATCTAACGTTTTATTTCCAGACATAAAAAGAAACAGGAGAACTCTTAAAGAAATGGGAATAGATCTCAGCCAGTGCAGGCATCAGGTTGAAGAAGACCGATTAGACGATAATTTCCTGCTCGTTCTGAGAGGTGGTGGCTGTCCGTTCGGAGATACTGTAGGAATCCTGATGTCGGCCGGTATAGGCGACAATGAGCTCAGCCAGTAAACCGAGACTGATTGCCTGGCCTCCCAGAATCGTTGCCGCTATTGAATAGGCCAGCAAGGGGCGATTCCCTATCGGTCCCAGTTCCAGTCCAAAGGCATTGGTCAGAATCCAAATAAATCCGAGATAGCTCAAGCCTAAGAAACCTAATAAGAGACAGCTCAGACCAATCGCACCCAGCATGTGTTGAGGACGCTGTCCGTAACCGGTTAAAAACCGAACCGTTAACAGGTCCAGAAACCCTCTCAAAAATCGACGGACGCCATATTTGGAGTACCCGTGCTGGCGTTCCCGGTGATGAATGGGAATTTCTGTGACCTTAAAGCCACGCGCGTCCGCGAGGACCGGGATAAAGCGATGCAATTCGCCATAGATGCGAATCTCGGCAGCGACATCCTTACGGAATAGTTTCAAGCCGCAGTTATGATCATGCAGCTTAAGGCCGGTCAGCTTGGCGATCATCCAGTTGAATACCTTACTCGGATAAACTTTATGCCAGGGATCTAGTCGTCGTTCTTTCCAGCCGTTAACAACGTCATAACCTTCATTCAGTTTTTCCAGAAACCGGGGAATTTCTTTGGGATCATCCTGCAGGTCTGCATCCATCATCATAATCACAGACCCTCTTGCCGCCCGCATACCTGCCGTCAGTGCCGCTGCCTTGGCAAAGTTTCTGCGAAAACGAATCCCCGAAACTCGCTCATCCTTTGCCGACAATCCGGAAATAATCTCCCAGGACCTGTCGGTCGAACCATCGTCGATAAAGATCACTTCCAGATCGATATTATGGGTCTGACTTGTGTCACAGATTTCCTGATATAGTTGTGGCAAACTTTCGGATTCATTCAATACAGGAATCATAATAGAGAGCACGGCGAAGACCTTTCTCGCAGCGGGAAAACAATAGCTGAGTTAGTTTGTATCAGGAGACGTTTCTTTTTGCGACGAAGCTGGATCATCGCCTGAACGACTTCTGATAACATAGTATAAAACAAAAGCAGCCAGAATTTCACTAGCAAACGAAACGATTCGGATCAATAACGCAGCAACAAAGGCATTCACTGGTCCAATTGCCGGTGAGCCGGCAAGAATTGCCGCAATCAACGCTTCTCGCACCCCCAACCCAGCGGGTGCAAACAACGCGGCAAAACCTAGCGAGAAGGCAGCCGAAATCGCAGCCGTCCAGAGAGGCCACTCCTGCCAATTCAATCCTGAATTACCCAGAGAAGCAATGACGAACCCTAAACTTAATCCATGTAACATCCAGCTGAGTAAAAACACAAACACGCCTACGTAAAGTAAACGGATCGATATAGTAGGTCTTGGTTCTGCAGCAGATGCTTCCACCTCGGATTTCGTAATTTTTTGTGAAAACAGATTCAGCAGTCGCGACACCAAGGGTAAAGAGACGAACAGGGCAAACAAAAACAGAATCGGGACCAGCAGTGGCCGGGCTTGAATCGCCTGAATCCAGGCAGGCCATTCGGCGATTTGTTCGGCATTGAACACATAAGGTACTAACGCCAGAAAGACGACCAACCCCACGCCCATTACCGCCAAGGTCTCGTAGGCGGCCGTCAAGGCGGACACGGAAACTCGCACGCCAAACTCTTTTAATAATGTCGCTCGAATCAATAGCACGGACACTTTACCGGGAATGTACTTTCCCAAGTGACCACAGTAGTAGGCTCGGGCGGTGGGCCAGAAACCTACTTGTTCTCCTGAAGTGATCATCAATCGCTGCCAGAACCAGACAGACGGCAACCAGGCCACGAAATTGCAGCACCCCGCCAGAATCAGCCACATGGGTTTAATCTGGATTTCGGTAAGCGACTCACTCTGCTCCTGGTAGAGCTGATACCCCTGTCTCCCAACAAAATAGAGAACCAGTGCCAGCAACCCCCATTTGATCCATTTCCAGACTCGAGCCGAGACCGATTTCGAAGCAGGAATGGCTTGTACGTCAGACATAAACAGAATGTGTTTCGTAAGAAAGTATGAGACTGAAAAACGGTTGAGTTGCGTGACTAGCTGATACCGCTTTTCGCTTTTTCCTCTTGGGCTTCAGAGAATAATTCTTTAACCGATGGGCGTCGCAAAACCAGAATCGTATAAATTCCAAGAATCGTTCCGATGGGAAATATCAGACATTCGAGTACCGCGATGATGAGACAATACTGATAATTCTCGTATCGCGCCAATGACTGTCCTGTCAAAATAATACAGAATAAAACCACGACTCCGATTAAGAACAGGACAAAACCGAAGCCCAGTAGTAAACCGACTTGAACTTCCGGATTGGATTCCTCGAGCACTTTTTGATAATCACGTACCATCTCGGAGGTGACTTTATAAAAGTAGAACGAAACAAATACATTCACAATCCCATAAACGATTTGCAGTTTTGACAGTAACTGCAGCTGTCGTTTGTCGCGTTCCATAACCTCAGGCCCATTCAATGCGGTTCTGTTGGAAAATTTTAATTCTATCAAACTGATTGAGTATTCTGAATTGATCGTGATCGCGTTCAGGGAACCGTTTCTGTTTCTACGATCGGAATCGGCTGTGCTTTACCAGATTCGCGGAATGTACCAGTCTCCAGAAAACGCATCGTACAAGCAATGGTGTCGGAATCACTCATCATAAAAGAATGTAACACCGGCAGTAAAACATAGTCGGCAGCACCTGGTAAACGCGTGCTGCTGACGCCTACTGTCCCGTCGTTATCTCCACGAATCAGCGGATTATACCCCTTCAAGGCATTCCGTCCGCCCGCCACAATTCCGAAAGAAAAAGGAGGCGTCGGTAGACTGGCGATAAAATCACTGTTGGCTTCGGTTACCAGTTGCTGACCTGCCGGGCCAAAGATGACTTTAAATAACAGATTCGAGCGAAACCGGTCTGCCATGTTCGCCCCCCGGTTCGGCACGCCCAGCATAACCATCCGCTTGATTCTGGGATCGACGTCCGTTTGCTGCGCCAACCAGGATCGAACCACCAGCCCTCCCATGCTGTGTACCACCAGGTCGATCTCATCGACGCCTTCCAAGGAGTTAATCACCTGTTCCAGATATTTTGCATTCTCCGGAATTGTGCGTTGTGTACTGGGATAATCAAAGGGTACCACCATTCGACCGGATTGCCGACAGGCGGCCTTTAATTTCTCAAATGATTTGGACGAGCGAATGATACCGTGAATCAATACGACGGCTTTCCCCTGCATCGGTTTAAGCTGATTTGCTGCCTTAATTTCTTCCAACCGAGCCCGACATACTTCCAGTGTCCCACTCGCATGACGCTGATCTTCTGCATTCAGCAGCCGATAATGCTTGCTGATCACATTTTGCTGAATTTTCCAGCCTTGATAAAACTGCACATCACCCCAAAACTGACGACCGCCCAATGTTTTCATAGCTAGTATTTCCCTTTGAATCTCCTCGATTTTCCTCTTTGTAGCCGAATCTTCAGCCTCTTCTGCCCCACATAAGACAGGGAAAAACCCCGACAAAACGAGTCCCGTCCAGATAGTCAGCAGGCGTTCTACCTTAGCAAAACGATCATACATCAAAAAATGCTCGATCCAAGAGGTCTTAGAAACACGAGAAAAAACGATTCCGAGCGAAAACGCGACTCATTTCACGCCTTCCGAGGTATCAGTCTGGGACACTTATCAAGTAAAATCCTACAGGGCATTGTATCGATTCATCGAATATATAAAATGCCTTTTAATGAAGTCTTCTATTTTTTTAAGATGGCCCCGCCGATCAATTTTGGACTATGATCCGGCAGAGGAATGCCAATTACTTTGAATATCAGAGATTCCCCCAAAAGGATAGTTTTTAGTATGGATCAGCAAAAAACGTTAGCAGACAACCCCTTACTGGTTTTAGAGGGCCTTCCCCGTTTTGATCAGATCGAACCGCAACACATCGAGCCTGCCGTACAGGCGTTGTTGGAACAATCAAATGCCGGAGTGAAAAAGATCGAAGAACAGGCAGAACCATCCTGGGAAGGTCTGATGCAGCCGCTAGAAGAGTTAGACTACCCCTGGGAACGATCGTGGGGAGCGATCGGACATTTGCTGGGCGTAAATAATACACCCGAACTGCGCGAAGCCTATGAAGGTGTGCTTCCGGAAGTGGTTGCTTTTTCACTGCGTATCAAACAAAGCAAGCCAATCTATGAAGCTCTGAAAAGCCTGCGCGATAACAGTGAATGGAATGAGCTCAATGACGCGCAACGCAGGATTATCGAAAAACGCATTCTGTCAGCGGAACTTGCCGGAATTGGTCTCTCAGGAGAACAACTCACCCGGTTTAATGAAATCGCAACAGAACTGTCTCGCCTGGCAACCAAGTTTTCGAACAACGTTCTGGACGCGACAAAAGCCTTTTCGTTGATTATCACTGATGCCAATGATGCAGCAGGATTTCCAGACAGTCTCAAACAACTGACGGCACAATCCTATAACAGCTGGGAAGACAAAGAGGCCGACACCGAAGCCACTCCTGAACAGGGCCCCTGGAGGATCAGTCTGGATTTCCCCTGCTTCGGCCCGTTCATGCAACATTGTAAAAATCGGAATCTGCGCGAAACAGTGTATCGTGCTTTTATCACACGTGCCTCTGAAGGAGACGTTGATAATACGCCATTGATCCCACAAATCCTGAAGCTGCGCAAAGAAAAAGCACAACTCCTCGGCTATCAGAATTTCGCAGAAGTGAGTCTGGCAGAGAAAATGGCTCCCAGCATTGATGCAGTCCTGGAAATGGAAGAACGACTCCGCACTGCTTCATGGGACGCAGGTCAGCAGGATTTAAAAGAACTGCAAGAATTTGCTGCAGAGCAGGGAGAAACGGAGCCGATCATCCAATGGGATTTTGCATTTTGGTCCGAACGACTGCGAGAAAAACGTTTCAGCTACACCGATGAAGAACTACGCCCCTATTTCTCTCTGGAAAAAGTCCTGGATGGCCTGTTCCAGCTGGTGAATCGAATCTTTGGCATTACCGTCACCTCTGTGTCAGAAGAAATCCCTGTGTGGAATCAAGATGTCCGCTATTTCAATATTGCAAATGAAGCAGGTGAACCCATTGCCGGATTTTACCTCGACCCTTATGCACGCCCCGCAGATAAACGCGGAGGTGCCTGGATGGACGATTGCCTCGGCCGTAAAATTGTTGCAGGGAATGTGCAAATTCCGGTCGCACATCTGGTCTGCAATTCGACACCGCCTGTGGGAGACAAGCCGTCCTTGATGACGTTCCGCGAAGTCGAAACGCTCTTCCATGAATTTGGACATGGCTTACAGCACATGTTGACCACGATCAACGAAGCAGATGCTGCCGGTATTAATGGTGTGGAGTGGGATGCCGTCGAACTGGCGAGCCAGTTCATGGAAAACTGGTGCTACCATAAACCGACGCTACTGGGCATGGCCAAACATTACGAAACCAGCGAAACGTTACCGGATGATTTATTTGAAAAAATTAAATCAGCACGTAATTTTCAGGCAGGAACACAAATGTTGCGTCAAATCCAATTTGGTGTTATCGATCTGAAACTGCACAGTGAATTTGATCCGGATGGCTCGCAAACCGTCTTCGATGTCCAGCGCGAAGTCAGCCAGACAGCATCGATACTGCCAATGCTCCCGGATGATCGTTTTCTGTGCTCCTTCCAACACATCTTTGCTGGAGGATATTCAGCCGGTTACTTCAGCTATAAATGGGCGGAAGTTCTTAGCGCCGATGCCTTCAGTGCCTTTGAGGAAGCAGGCCTTGATAACGAACAGGCTGTAGCGGAAACGGGAAGACGTTTCCGTGATACGATTCTCGCTATGGGCGGCAGCTGCCATCCAATGGACCTCTTTAAAGAGTTCCGCGGCCGTGAACCCAGCCCTGAACCACTGTTACGCCATACAGGACTGCTATAAAACAGTCTGATTCTGATGTCGCAGCACAGGCTCATTGCGTCTGTTTCCCCACTCTGGAAATGACGCATTGAGGCACTGTGCGTTGCGTTTTCAGATTCCCAACCCCCGAATGTGTCTCCAGATGTTCGTGCTGGATGCACAGTGACAGTCGCTGAAAGCTGAATAATTTCAGGCGATCCATTGAGCGAAATCCCCTATTGAAGGGCCTCCACCAAAATGCTTGCAGGAAATAAGTTCGACTGATATGATCCTGCCGACTCAGCAGCAGTATTTACCTGCATTATTGACTTAAACAAGGACGGCACTTAGATGGCACATCAGCTTGAGCAGGCGATTAAGGATAAAACTGCAATCATTGGTATTATCGGCTTGGGATATGTAGGACTTCCCCTGATTGATGCCTTTGTGAACAGTGGTTTCAAAGCAATGGGTTTCGACGTTGATCAAAACAAGGTCGACCAACTGCAGGCCGGTAAAAGCTATATTCAACACATCCCTTCAAAAACAGTTTCCGGCTGGCTGGAAAAAAAACAGTTTGAATCAACCACCGATTTATCACGGATGAAAGAAGCAGATGCACTGTTGATCTGCGTTCCGACCCCGCTGACCACCAGTCGCGATCCTGACTTGAGTTATGTTGAAAACACAGCAAAAGCCATCGCCGAATCATTACGCCCCGGTCAACTGATCGTATTAGAGAGCACAACCTACCCCACAACAACGCGGGATATTCTGCTGCCGATTCTAGATTCCAAAGGCCTCAAGATCGGCGAAGACTATTATCTCGCCTATAGCCCGGAACGCGAAGATCCCGGCAACCCGGATTTTTCTGCGGCCGGAATCCCCAAAGTGGTTGGCGGTATGGAAGAAAACAGTTTACGGATCGCGGCTGCCTTGTATGAACATGCAGTGGTAAATGTGGTTTCCGTTTCCTCACCGGAAGTCGCTGAAGCCTGTAAAATTCTGGAGAACACCTACCGCGCAGTAAATATCGCGATGGTCAACGAACTCAAAACATTATTTGACAGAATGGGCATTGATGTCTGGGAAGTCATCGATGCAGCGAAAACTAAGCCTTTCGGGTTCCAGGCCTTTTATCCCGGCCCGGGATTGGGAGGACACTGTATTCCCATCGATCCGTTCTATCTAAGCTGGCTGGCACGCAAGGAAGGCCTCACCACACGTTTCATTGAGTTAGCGGGGGAAGTCAATACTCGTATGCCACGCTACGTGATTGATCGATTGGCCGAATTTCTCAACGAGCAGAGTAAGCCGCTCAAGGGAAGTAAAATCTGCATGCTGGGCGTTGCCTACAAAAAAGACGTAGACGATCCCCGTGAGAGTCCTTCGTTTCATCTGTTAGACCTGCTGCTCGAACGAGGCGTGGATTTCACTTATAATGATCCACACATTCCAAGTCTTCCCAAGATGCGTCATCACAATGTTCCCGCAATGGAAAGCCAGGAATTAACGCCCGAGTATTTGGCAGCACAAGATTGCGTGCTGATCGCCACCGATCACAGTGCCTATGACTACGACTTTATCGTCAAACATTCAGGCATGATTCTGGATACGCGAAATGCGACAAAGAATGTCACACAGGGGCGAGAGAAAATCTATAAAGCATAGACAGAAACGAAATCACAACAGCCCGGTTGATCACTAACCGGGCTGTTTTTGTTTGCATGATGCTCTTTAAATCAGGCAATAATCTCTCCCAATGCCTGTTGCTGCTGCTCAAACTGCTCAGCGGTCAAGATGGGCGTCAGACTGCTGGTTGAATATTCCTGAGTCAATTCAACCCAACTTCGGCAACCACCGTAGTGCGTTTCATTTTCCATCTCAAACGGTTGAGGCAGTTGATAAGCGCGAACCAGTAATACAAACAAGCCGGTTTTTTTATATTCAAACCGCTGCTGAATCGTTTCCTGATTTAATACCTGGATCGCATTCAACAGGGGAAGCACTGACGGTTCTTTGATTTCTAAAACTTTGTCAACCACGGCATATAACGCCAGCATGATTTTCCCTGAAGCGGGCTCAATTGCAATCGGTGCCTGGAGCAAATCGCTGGATTCCGGCTGCAGCTGCTCTGCCCCCTGATGAAAACGCGTCGGAAAGAGCCAGAACTCGCGATGGTCAACGCGGAAGCCCTGTTCCCCTTCGTGAATGCCCCCTTTGCGAACAATCACTGTCTGCCTGCCCTGCCCTAACGCAGCGCAGCCAGCGCCCCATTCTTTAAATGCAATTCGATTCTGCGCCAGCATATTTCTACCAGTCAATTGAAAACTGTATTTTCATTATTTCTTCGAACGTGGATTTTGCATCCAATACAGATAACCGTCTTCGGCACCGACGATCAAATCACGAATCCCGTCCTTGTCCCAATCGACCGTGCAAGGGCTACTGGTATGTCCGGCCAGCTTTCGTGAACTGAGGGGCCCTTGGTTTTTCAAGACGACTTTTCCATCAACGGTTTTTTCATTGTGAAAAAGGTTGGCATTCATACTGTTGACGAGTAGATCCAATCGTCCGTCGCCATCCCAGTCGACCACATGCAGTTTATAACGCCCACTGCCGCCGGCCCGTTTGGGATTCAGTTGAATCGGTTTGAGAGACTCATCCACAAAAATTCGCTGGCCGGGCAACAGCTTAAGTTCTTTCCCATCTCGAACGCGCTCAAAGAAGGCAATATAACCTTCATGATCCAACATCACCAAATCGGTAAGACCATCCTGATTGAAATCGACGGCAACCGGAGTCGTTCTCCACTGTGTCGCCAATTGATTCCCACGCGGATTCCACCAGTTCCAGGCTGGCTTGGGGGCAGTGCCCTTCCATTCCACATCCACTGTCTGCGCGGGAGCGAGCTTCGGTTCTTTCCGCGTTCCAATATTTTCGTACCAGAGAATTTCTCCCCAGATCGAATTCACCAGTAAATCAGGCAGACCATCTTCATTCCAGTCTGCAACAGTCTGGGTCGTGTAGCCCCACTTCGCTTCACAGGGACCTTGAATCGAACCATTGGGTCCTGCCTGAATCCGAATTGGTCGGCCGCCTGCCTCCAGATAACGAGGTGCAGCCAGTTTCGGTGACTTTGAGTTTCCATCCAAGTTCTCAATCAAACCAATATAACCAGCGGTATTACCACAGATCAGATCTTCATCCCCGTCACCATCCCAGTCATAGGCGTAAGGTGTTGCCAATGCACCAAACTTAACTCCGGCTGCTTTTTGCCGGAAATAACGAGGTGGAAGAAACTGAGGCAGCCCTCCCAGCAGTTCGCCAGTATTCTCCATGAACGCAACGCGTCCATCCTCATCACCAATCACCAGATCCGTATCGCCATCCTGATCCCAGTCAATCGTAGCCGGCACAATCATCTGAAGATCCATCTGAAAAGGCTGCCCATTATTAGCCAGACGACGACCGGCCACGTAGCGAGGTGCAGTTCGCGTTCCTGTATTTTCAAAATAAGTTAATTGATCTAGAAATTCGCCACAAAGCAGATCCAGATCACCATCATGATCAAAGTCGGCAAAATTGGGAGAAGGCCAGCCAAACACTTCCAGAGGCTGATCTCCGACCTTGATCTTGACGGGCTTTTCATAATTGGGCTTTTCATCCGTACCAGAATTCTTCAGCACATAAACTAAGCCATGCAGCGGGCCGTTGGTCCACTGCCCCTGTTCGTTGTAGGCGTCGTCCCACCCGTAGTCGCTCCAGTCGCCGACCCCCACAATCAGGTCGTGACCCTGATCGCCATCGTAATCAACATAGTACCATTGGTTCGCACGCACTTTTTTCCCATGCACGTTTCGGTCGACGGGCAACGAAGTCAGTTTATCAAAACCCTTCTTTTTGAAATCGACCACTTCCCGCCCTGAAACTAAAACACGAGGAGCTCCATTAACCGATGAGAGGCAAGTATTATGATAGCCTTTCCCCAGACGAACCCCCGGCTCAAAGACAGGCATTTTCTGTTTACCATCTGATCGATTTTCGAAGAAATAAGTCCCATTGGATGGTTTGTCTGGACAGGAAACCAGCAGATCCATATCACCATCGCCATCAAAATCCATCGGAAGTGGCCAAGCCCATAGCCCTACGCCCAAATCGACTTCAAGCTCCGGATTATGGTAGGTTAATTGCTCTAGCTCTTCCGCAGGCAAATACGATGCACTTGATAAAACCAGGATAGTGAAACAGAGAGTTGAAAGGGTTCGAAACAGACGTTGAGCGACCATAATAGAATTTCCTAAAACGGAATGAGTAGTATCGTTCAAAAAGCAGGGACGTGCTATAATCTCAAAAATTTATGACTTCCTCTATTTAACTCGAATACTTGGGAAGAGTCCAGTCGTTCAATTCCGTACAGATTCAATAAGTTGAAATATAATGAATTGGTTGCTTCTCTGTCGTTTATTGGGTCTTGTGGGAATGCTTGTTGGAGCCTCGATGGTCTTCAGTCTCCCCTGGGCATTTCCTATTTTTGGTGAAACCACCGAATTCGAATTCGCGGGTTTCTGGGGCATCTGCGGCGCCATCGCCTGCAGTCTCGTATCTGGCTCCATTTTATATCTCGTGGGACGAAATGAACATGGCACGATCCTGAGAAAAGAAGCGCTCGCGATTGTCGGACTGAGCTGGATCTATTCGGGAATCCTTGGCTGCCTGCCTTTTCTTTTTTCCGGGACCATGGTCACATCCGAAGTCCCGATGACGATTCCCGACGCTCTGTTTGAATCGATTTCGGGATTCACAACGACAGGTGCTTCCGTGCTGCGTGAACTGGAAGACCCGGCACTGGTTCCCCGCTCAGTTCTCTTCTGGCGCAGCTTCACTCATTGCCTGGGTGGTATGGGAATCATCGTGTTGTTCGTCGCGATTCTGAGCCATCTGGGTGCGGGAGGAAAAGCGTTGATGAAACGTGAAGTCCCCGGTCCGACGAGTGAAGCCGTGCGACCGCGCGTGCGCGAGTCAGCGATTGTCATGTGGACTATCTACGTTTCTTTTACGCTCGTTCTAGCGTTGATTCTCTGGCTGGAAGGTATGAGTGTGTTTGACGCGTTTTGCCATAGTTTCGGGTCGATGGCAACCGGTGGTTTCAGTACGCACAATGCCAGTGTCGGCTACTTCAATAGTTCACTCATTGAATTTACAATCGCCGTCTTTATGGTTGCTGCCGGCACCAACTTCTCACTCTACTTTCTTTCATTAAGAAATATTCGCTCGCAGGATCGTTCCTGGAAACACTTTTTCGCCCCGCTTAGAAACGATATTGAGTTTCGCACTTACCTGATTATTTTGGGCTCCGCGATTCTTTTTCTGACCTACAACCTGATGAGAAATCAGATTTACGATAACCTGCCTGATGCGTTGCGCTATGCCGGATTTCAGGCCGTCTCCATCATGACCACAACCGGTTATGGAACCGGCGACTTCGACACTTGGAATGAATCTTCCAAGATGTTATTGCTGCTGTTGATGTTTGTCGGCGGCTGTGCCGGTTCGACGGCGGGCGGTATCAAAGTCATTCGTTTCGTGCTGTTTGGGAAAATCATCTGGCTCGAAATCGAAAAATCATTCCGCCCGAATGTGGTTCGCCCCGTACGGCTCGGCGAGGCCAATATCGAACAAAGCGTTCGAAACGATGTCACCGTTTATTTCAGTCTGGTCCTGGTGATCTTCATTTTCAGCAGCCTGTTGCTGACGGCCATCGAACCGAATACCGAATGGCAAAAGAATAAGCCAGAGAAACTGATTGACTGTACCAGCGCCGTCGTCGCGACCCTAAATAATATCGGACCGGGGGTTGGAGAGTTAGGGCCAACAGAAAACTATGCTGACTTTACTCTAGGGGGGAAAGTTCTTTTAACGGTTCTGATGCTGCTGGGCAGACTGGAACTGTTTGCCATTCTCGTTTTGTTTGTTCCGTCTTTCTGGAAAAACTACTGATACAAAAAAAGCACGAACCTGTTTCGGACTCGTGCTCTCTGCATCAACTTCGAATGCAATCCGTCTGATTATAGTTTTTCGGGCTTTTGACCTGTTTTATATTTCTTAGGTCCCGTCCCGGAATTATTCGGTTCATAGTCTCCTACGAAGTCTGTTTTGGCTCCCTGAGCAGGAATTTTGTCTTCCATTCCCAGCGCCCACAAAATGCCATTCAGAGACAGTTTCCGCACGTTGGGGTCTTTGAAATCAAAGGGATGTGCGGTCGTAGTAAAAAAAACACGCCCTTTCGTTCCGTTTTCCCCTGCATAGGTCTTCGTCCAGGCAACAGGATTGGTCATCGGAAACTTCTTCAAATTTCCTTTCATCTGATGATTTGACTTGAGCGAATGCCCCGTCAGAAGAGGCTGACTGTCACCAGCCAGCTTATGACCATCACTGCCACCATGTACGTGGTACAACCAGGAGTAAGTTTTGTATGGTTTCACGCCTCGCAAAACAGGATGATCTTTGGCAGCGTCATCAATGGTGACTTCGGTTAAATGCTCGTGACCGTCACCAAAGTGACCATGATGCGTGATCCACCTTTGACCGACGAGCTCGGCGATTTTTTTATTATTCCAGTCCTTGTAAGGGCTTTTCGGATCACGGAACAGGAACGCATGTGTTGCCGTCCGAAAACCAACAACGGGCTTTCCTGATTTGACATACTTCAAAATGTGCTTGAATTGCTCGGGCGGTAAATCGCGAAAACGGGTAAATAACACCATCAAGTCCGCATCATCGAGGGCTTCCAGGCCACTGATTGACTTTTGGTTCCCTGGAGCAATATTGCCAGCTTCATCAAGTGAATAACAGATGGTTACATCGAACCCATAATCCCGCTTCAGAATTTTCGCCAGCATCGGCATTGATTCTTCAGAACGGTATTCATCATCGCCAGTTACGAACACCACATGCGGTTTTTCACCAGCCTGCGTTTCTGTCACAAATGCAAATCCTAATAACAAGGAGGAAAAACAGATCAAAAAATAAGACAACGGTTTCATGAAGACTCCTGCCAACGCTGAGGGCTTTTTATGTATGAAGCATGACGGTTCACTTCGATTCAACCTCTATCGTATCGGAACAGGGGACCCGAAATCAATTGTTGAACGTGAGAACTCTTGACCTTGCCCTTCAGATTATGCATGCTGGAACAATCCGAAATCTTTCAAATTTCAAAACACCTTCCATTTTGACTTCTTTTATCGAGTTTCGCAGCAACATGAAAAATGACACATTAAAAATATGCCTGATTGCCAGTTTCCTGCTATTGGTCATGCTGTCTTTCAAGACAAACCTGTATGCCGACCCTGCACTGAAAACCCCCGCTGTTTCGGATCAGAATATCCATCAGCGAGGCAGTTACCAGAACAGCAGGCAGAAATTTGAAACAGAAAAAACCGGACATGTTGCCTTTCTAGGTGGCTCGATTACCGAAATGAACGGCTACCGACCGATGGTCAGCCAATTCCTGGAGAAAGCATTCCCGGAAACCAAATTCCAGTTTACGAATGCCGGCATCTCTTCCACCTGTTCCAATACGGGTGCGTTCCGAACGAATCGCGATGTCTTAAGCCAAGGGCCCGTGGATCTGTTTTTCGTCGAGTTTGCTGTCAACGATGACCAGGACGCCGGCCACTCAGAAACAGCCGCTATTCGAGGTATGGAAGGCGTGATTGCACAAATTCGCCGACACAACCCCGATGCTGATATTGTAATGGTTCACTTCGTGAATCCTTCCATGCTGGAAACCATTCAGCAAAACAAGAAACCACTCTCCAGCTCCAGCCACGAGCGCGTCGCCAAACACTATCAGATTTCGACCGTCGATCTAGCCAGTGAAGTCGCACGACTCATTCAGGAAAATCAACTGACCTGGAAACAATTCGGGGGCACACACCCTGCTCCGTTCGGAAACGCGATCTGTGCCGCAATGGTTGAGAAACTGCTCACCAATGCCTGGCAAGAAAAAGGGGCACGTTCCAAACACGAGACTCCCGAGAAACCCCTTGATCCCTTCAGCTTCCGTAACGGGCGACTGATTGACGTCAAACATGCGAAGCTGAATTCGGGCTGGACGATCGAAGTCCCCGATTGGAAGTCCATTCCCGGAAGTAAACGCAGTCGCTTCACCAGTATTCCCATGTTGTGTGCTACGAAAGCGGGAGCGGAACTGGAACTCGATTTCGAAGGGACCGCCCTAGGCGTCTTCACCGTCGCTGGACCTGATGCCGGAACCCTGGACGTGAGCATTGATGGCGGGCCGTTTCAATCCTTCGATCTGTATCACAAATACAGTAAAGGTCTGCACTACCCGCGTTCAGTCGTCTTTAACAGCCAGCTCAAGCCGGGCAAGCACCATGCGAAAATTCGCTTGAGTGATAAAGAATCAGGAAAAGGACATGCCGCGCGGATCATGTCTTTCGTGGGCAATTGATCATAATCACATTTGGACTAAAAGAAATCCAGGCGGACATCAAACAGTTTTTGTCGATCACCCCGATTGCGAACATCATCCAGCATCGCTTTCATATCCGGACGTAGAAAATCATTAAACTTCTGTTTGCCGCCAATCCGCACAACCAGTCGTTTTTCATAGTCCACGATTTCAGGAGAAAGCCAGAGCGTGTTGATCTTGCCTGCGGATTTGACATAGATCACATTCCCCTCTTTCACACTGACAAAGAGTGTTACGGGCTTGCGATTAATGCGTTGATTTTTGACGACAACGGGCCGCATCATCTGCGGCGGAAAATCTTCGGCACGCACCCAGTAAAAACGATTATCAGTCGAACGCAGAATATTTTCTTCAATCTCTTTCGGATACTTTACTCGCTGCTGCAGCTCCATCCAGTTAAACAGGTTATGAATCTCTTCATAATAAGATTCATACCCGCGGCCTTTATACTCTGCATAAATCACGTCATGACCGTTGCGCATCATCCGGTTGATGACCAAGGAATTATGATCCAGCGTATCGCGGTCGAGTTCGCCTCCCACAATATACCATGGTAAATCTTTTGCATTCTGCCAGTAGTGCAGATTAAACGCGCTGGTCTTTCCTGCAATGGGAATCACTCCGGCAAACAGCCCCGGATGCGACATGCCGATATCAAAAGCGGCATCAGCGCCCGTACCATGCCCGGCAAGAAACACGCGGTCGGAATCGACATTGAAACGTTTTCGGGCATCACGAATTGATTTGATGACCGCATAATGCGCCGCAACATTATCCTCATAATTCTTTTGATCTTTCTGCAGATACTCCGGAGAGATCACGATATAACCACGACGCTGTGATTGACCAGGACCGTTTTTGTACTTGCCCCACCAGTTCAATTCAAATTGAGCCGTCTTGCGTGACGGGCGCAGTGCGACAATCATCGGATAGGTATGGTGAGGATTATATTCGATCGGCAACAAAACGGAGTACGATACAGGAACCTGGGCATTCGGATCGGTTACCTGAATCGTAAAGGCATCTTCATTCTTACGTACGGGAGCATCCAAAATCGGTGGCAACAGGGGAATCATCTGCTTGACCACCTCAGTCGAAACACCTTCAAGCTTCTGGAGAGTCCCAATCATGAATTCCCGTTCATGCTCGTCTTCGTTGCGTAAGTACTCCAGCACTTGTGCCCGTGCGGTCCACAAGTTTAACGCCGTATCCAGGTCGGTCACCACATGGGCGGACCCGACTATCCAGCCAGAATAGGCAATCGCCAGCTTTTCCTGAACAGATAACGAATCATCGCTTTCCAGATTTAGAAAGGCAGCCAAGCGATCGATCGAATCAAAATTAAGCTGCGTGATGACCTCGCGGCGGTACGCCTGTAACAGATTCCTGGTTTTCTCATCCTTAATCTCAGCTTCAAGTTCTCCCAGACGGAACTGTGCTTTTTCGATCTGTTCTTGACGTTTGTGATAATCTTCTTCGACTTCACGAATCTGTCTGAGGATGGACTGGCTGATATTATTTGTTGGAAATTTAGCAATCGCTTCCTGTGCCAGTCGATGCTGCCCGGCTTTTCGCCGTTGTTGAAGTTCATTCAGCAGTTGCTGACTATGCAGTGTGCGTAATTCTTTCACGAACGCAGCGATTTTGTCTTTGTACTCGGGAAAATCGTCTTCGATGTCAGCAAATGCCTGAGCTGCAGGAAGATACAGGCCCGCTTGAATATAAAACCGAGCGACGGCGATCCGATCGATAGGCTCCAGCGGATCAATGGCCTGTTTTAACATCGCAGCCAGCAATTCTTCCTTCACAGAAGTCGTTCGAATTCCCAATTCCCATTGATGCTTTAGCCCAATCACTTTTAGATACTTTGGAGTAATCTGGGTCACTCCCTGTAGTAATGCCAGATTGCCTTTATTCGTACTGAGCGTCACAGTACGCCGACCGAACTCGTCAAAGTCGGTGACATCAATGAAAGAACCCACTGTTTTTAACATCTGCCCGCGACCAGTGACTTGCTGTTTGAGTGGAAATATCTCCTGCTCAGATAAAAATGCCTGGTCTTGGTTGAAGCGTTCAACATTCCGGCGCGAGACGAAATAGCGAATCATCCCATTATCGACCATGATAATAGGATACCCTGCGATCTTGCGTGCCGGCACATTCGGATCAAAATCTCCCTCGATTTTGGCAGCCAAAGCATCCGTCAGTCCCAGAATCGGCACCAGGTCACCATGAATAATAGTGCCGTGTTTCAGCTCGACTTCTCCCGCACGAACGCCCCCTGTAGGAGCGAACCCTTGTCCGATCAAGAGCAGAAAAACCAGCGCGGCGATACTTGCTCTTTTCAAACGAAAAGTGGCACAACAAAAGCGGAAAACGGATTCAGGAAATAATCGTACAGTCATACAGAATTCATCGACATACAGACTGTCAGAGTTTGAGAAATAGTAAGCCCCTCTGATTTATCTACGCCTTCGGAATCCGTTCATTGGTAAAAAATCAGGATAAATTCAATTTTACGGCAATCCAGCGCCATAATTCCGGAATAAACAGATAACCGAGGTAACATATTCCGGCTATGACCCCCAGATAAATGATCAGGGTAATCCAGCCCCAGGTCCCTTCTGCCAGATTCTTGAAAAACCGACGACGATTCCTACGGTCGTAATCATGGCTGATTTCTTTGATTTTATCTTCCATATTCGTCGCACGCGCATCAGCTTTGTCTTTGATCGAGCGAACCTGCATTACCGAATCGAATTCCGGACATTGTGCCAGCGAGATAAACTGACCCTCAGCAGTTCTTTTGACCTTTGCAGTCGTGTTGATCACCCCGGCTTTCACTCCCTGTTTGATCTGCGCAACCGTCATCTTGCTGACCATCGTTTTACCAGCCGCGTTCTGATGCTGAATGAACCAGACCCGTTGCTCCACGACCTCTTTCTTGTTTTTACTGGCTGATCGCTCTGCATCTTTGGCAGAGGAAATTTCATGCCCGCCACTCCGTTTCGGAGCGGCCGCCGAAGAGATCTTACTTTTGCCTTTGCGGCGGGCGCGTGACACACCGGATGCCGCTTCACCATCAATAAAGCTAAGCGATGGTGACTCAAGTTCCATGTCTTCCAGCAAAGCCATGATCTCAGCGCAATTCTTGAATCGATGATCCGGATTTTTTGCCATCATCTTTTCAATCAACAGATCCAGTTTTTCGGGAACGTCCGGATTGAGTTTTCGTACAGACTCAAACTTCCCGGACTCCTTGGCCATTATCAGTTCCAGGGTCGAATCCCCGGTGAAAGGAAACTTGCCAGTCAGAAAGTTATAAAAGGTTCCCCCTAATGCATAAATGTCCGTCCGGTGATCGACGTGCTTGGCATTCCGTGCCTGCTCGGGTGGCATATAAAGTGGCGTTCCCAGTCCCGTACCACTCTGTGTCATCGAATTATCTTCATCAACGGCTTTGGCGAGCCCCAGGTCGGCTACCTTCACGACTCCCTTGCTGGTTACCAGAATATTATCGGGTTTGATATCTCGATGAATCAGCTTTGACTCATGCGCGTGAGAGAGTGCATCCAGACAGGCCAGAATAATGAATGTCGCATCGCCGATAGAAAGTCGTTTGAGTTCATTCATCCAGTCCTGCATACTCTTGCCATCAATATATTCAATGGCAACATAATGAAATCCACGATCTTCGCCGACAGCGTAACAGCGGACCACATTCGGATGGTCAAGCTTGGCCATCGCTTTGGCTTCACGATAAAATCGCTCTACAAATTTAGGATCGTTGGCAAATTTTTTCTTCAATGTTTTGATCGCAACTTTACGATCCAGACTCTCCTGCTCGGCCAGATAGACATCGCCCATGCCGCCGGCGCCCAGCTTGCGTTTCAGCCGAAACTCACCTAGATGAGTGATTTTATTCGTGGATGATGCCCCTTTTTGAGGCGAGGCTTCTGATGAAGACATTGTTCCATTCTCCTGTTAAGCCCGCAGAGAAAAACCATGTGTAAATAAAGAATATAAGTGCAAAGCTCACTACATGTTGCAGGTGATAATAGAGATGAAGAATTGAACCGGGAACAAATGGAAACTGCGCCCCTGATTCAGAAAAACCTGCACCGCCCAGTATAAGCAGATGCATGTTGAATAGCCATAATTTCCTGCAAAAGCAGCGAAGAAATTGACTTGTCTACCAGGTACATTCTTTCCCTGTCAGCATCCGGAATGCTTCAAAGTATTTTTCACGTGTTTTCAACACGATTTCTTCCGGAAGTGTAGGCGGTGGGCTGTTTTTATCCCAGGTTGTCGACTCCAGCCAGTCACGCACAAACTGTTTGTCCAGTGAAGGCTGAGGGCCACCGGGTTGATACAGGTCGGCAGGCCAGAAACGGGAACTGTCGGGAGTGAGAACCTCATCGATCAGAATCGGTTCTCCGTCCAGAATACCAAATTCAAATTTCGTATCTGCGAGAATCATGCCTCTCTGCTGTGCGTATTCAGATCCCTGCTGATAAATCTGAATGCTCAAATCCCGCAATTTGTCTGCCAACTCCTGTCCGATAGCGTCACTCATGATCTGAAAAGAAACGTTTTCATCGTGTCCTGTATCCGCTTTCGTTGCCGGCGTAAAGAGTGGCTGAGGAAGCTGATCACTTTGCTGTAATCCCTCTGGTAATTCGATGCCACATACGGCCCCCGTCGCCAGATAATCCTTCCAGCCAGAGCCCGAAAGATACCCTCGAACGACACATTCAAACGGGACCACTTCCGTTTTTTTGACAACCATACATCGGCCGCTCAGAGCATCGAGGTCAGCATCGTCGGGAAGCGGTAAATCAGCAGGATTCATACTCAGCAAATGGTTGGGAATCGCCTCAAATCGTTCTTCAAACCAGAACCGGCTAATCTGAGTTAATACCCGGCCCTTATCCGGTATCCCGGGAGACAAAATCCAGTCAAACGCACTAATGCGGTCTGTGGCGACAAACAGCAATCGGTCCCCAAAGTCGTATACGTCGCGAACTTTACCCCGTTTGACAGGGATTCCGGAAAGCGAACTTTCAATAAGCGCTGCAGAAGCCATAAACTGAAACCACCATGATTAAAATCCAATGAATTTGAACACTGGAAGTTTAGCGAGAAGCAGCCTGCTAAACAATTGACGATAATTCATAACCGCTAAATCCCGCACAAAATGAGTGACCGTCAGGTTCCTGCCTACTCGAGCATGTATCTCGTTTCAATGTACATACATACGAGTCTACACTTGCCTGCGGCCCCTTAAAGGCGATAATGGATGATAAGGCCTGAAGTTAACAACTTACTCAAAAAATCAGATAACGATTGCGACCCGTTTTATGGGCAACTTGCGTTTTTTAATTGCACCTTCTCAGGTTCCTGAAGACTGGTCTGATCTTCACCGTGCTTACCTGAACGCAGTTGACGGTCGCGTTTTTCCTACGCGCGTGGAAGTTGATGGGAACCTGCTGACGTTTCGCCGTCAGACTTCACAAAGTTGCAAGCTGAACATCGTCTGGAAAATCACCGATTTTGGTCGCCCTGTCATCAGAACCGCTTCTCTGTCAGAACGGGAAGAACCTTATGTTCTCTTACTGGAATTAGCCCGCGGAAAAATTTCGACACTGAAAGACCAACTCAGTGCCTGGCAAATCGCCGGATTGAATATTCCTGATGAACTCTGGAAACTGCACAATGAAGCCTTCTCAGCGTTCGCGAAGGCAGCAGTCAACCAGGACAAACTGGAAGAATGCTCCGATCTTGCCGGAGTCGCTATACAGAAAGCACATGCAGCCGCAGAAATGCTGGTTCAAATATATGCACGCCAGCGTTTAACAATTCTGCATCAGCGGGCACAGTCAATGAAACTGCCTGTTTCACTTGGCTGCAACCTGGGTGAGTTGATTCCCAATGCACCAGAAACCCAGCAGATCTGCCAGGCTTTCGATGCTGCTAACATGGATCTGATCAACTGGAAAATGATCGAGCCTTATGAAGGAGATCAGAACTGGGATTTATGCGACCAGCAGGTTGACTGGTGTGAAAAGAACCATCTCCTGATTCGCGGCGGGTGCCTGCTCGACTTTGCCCCACAAGGTCTGCCCGACTGGCTTGAGTCCTGGAAGCTGGATATGGTCAACTTCCAAAGCATCATTTCACATTTCATTGAAACCGCCATCACGCGATATACGGGCAGTATCAGAACCTGGACTCTGGTTTCCTCCATGAATACCGGTGGCGTTTTCGGGCTCAACGAAGAAACACGATTAACCTTAACAGCACGGGCAATTGAAGTAGCCAAACAGACCGACGATTCCATTCAATGCTTCATCCGAGTGGAACAACCCTGGGGTGATTATCTGTCTAAAGGGCAGCATCAGTTATCTCCCATGCAGTTTGTTGATGCCATTGATCGGCTGGGAGTTGGCCTTTCTGGAATCGATCTTGAGTTCAGTATTGGCTACCATCCGAATGGTTCCCATCACCACGATTTACTGGATATTTCCAAACTGATTGATAAATGGAGTACTCTCAATCTGCCGTTACACATCACACTGGCATTCCCCAGCGATGACAGCGTTATCGATGAGAAAAATCCTGGCATCTCGAAAGTTCAAGCAAACCAGTGGAAAACAAACTGGAGTGAAGCAGCACAGGCAGAATGGATTGATTTATACCTTCCCCTGCTCCTGGCCAAACCCGCTGTGACGGGCGTGTATTGGTCCCGATTTCGAGATCAAGACGCAAGGCGTTTCCCGCATTCCGGCTTGATCAACCTCGAAGGCCAGCCCAAACCCGCCTTGAACGTGATTGCCAAATATCACCAGCAATACTGGCGATCTTGAATTCGATATTTCCCGATCCTGTCGAAGCCACCCACAGTCGAAAATTGACAGGCTGCCTGCTAGTATGTAGCTGCGTGAGGCATTGTTTAAACGAAACACTGAACCGTCTTCAGGATGTTTTCACCACGCAAATTCCAACGGCTTCTGTTCCGTCTTACCCCACTACTTGAAGGATTCTAAAATGGCTGCTGAAAGCAAAGTGCCTGAAGTTGGCAAACGTGCTCCTGCTTTTTTTCTTCCCGCTTACCCTGAAGGAAAAATTCGCCTGAGCGAGTTCAAGGATGAAAAAAATGTGCTGCTGTATTTTTATCCCAAAGACAACACACCAGGTTGCACTACCGAATCCTGCGATTTTCGGGATCGGGTCGCTACCTTCAAACAAAACGACACCGTGATTCTGGGAATCAGCCCCGATTCCGTCGCATCACACGAAAAATTCGCAACCAAATTTGAACTGCCGTTCATTCTGCTGTCCGATGAAAATCACGAGATCGCGGAAAAGTACGGCGTGTGGGTTGAGAAAATGAATTACGGCAAGAAATATATGGGCATTCAACGTTCCACCTTCCTGATTAACAAGGAGGGAAAAATTGCTGCTGCCTGGCCGAAAGTCAAAGTCAATGGACATGCCGAAGAAGTCGCGGAAGCCCTGAAAGAGCTAGGCTGAATTCACTTTTGACACGAACACGAAACTAAGATCGCTCACACCGATTGGCTGGATTAACCAGCCAGTCGGCGTTGTTCTGCAGGAACCTGGATAAACGGACCCACTGCTCCCTGTTGGCTTCCATCCCACTCGTGACAGTTCATCGATTCAAGCACTCGGTCTGCAACCTGCATCGCACGCAGCGCCTGCTGGCCTCCGACCAATGGGTCAGACTGGGTCCGAATTGCTTCAACGAAACTGCTCAATTCGGCTGTTAACGCATCTGCCGAGGAAACATCCGGCGAATCGACTTTCAGAAATGTGCCAAACACATCCTGCTTCAACGCTTCAATGTTCGCGCCTGCTTTTCTGGCACGCTCCAGTGGAGGCGTTCCATACAGCAGCGTTTCCGATGGTTGATATGAAGTAACTTCCCGACTGGTAAAATCGACCGTCACACAACCCGAGGCACCCCAGATCTGCATTTCCCGCTTGGCTGTGGGACAAATCCGACTCGCTGCCAGATCGGCGATACAACCATTTTGAAAGCGTAAGCGAGCCTGAACAACATCTTCATGCTCTCCCATCACAGAAACACCAAAGGCTTCCACACTTTTCACTTCTGAGTCTACAAGAGACAGCACAAGATCAATATCATGAATGAGCAAGTCGTGAATCACGCCGATGTCAGTCGAGCGAAATGTGTAAGGACTGACGCGTTCGCTCCGAATGAACCGCGGGTTCGAACAACGTTCAAAAGCTGCTTGTGTCGCAGGATTAAACCGCTCCACGTGCCCAACCTGAAGTAACGTGTCATGTGCTTCGGCTATCCGCACCAGCTCTTCTGCTTCCGCAAGATTACAGGCAATCGGTTTTTCCACCAGAACCGGAATCTTGCGGGATAAAAATTCACTGGCGATCGCCAGATGAACGTGTGTGGGAACAGCCAGCGAAACGGCATCAATTTCGTCAAACAAATCACGATAATCGGCAACCCAGCGACTGCCATGCTGTTCTGCAACCGCCTGACCTTGCTCCGGGTTTGTATCTGCCACGGCAACGAGATTCACGCCTTCCAGTCCGGCTAAAATCCTGGCGTGATGACGCCCTAATGCCCCTACCCCGACTACCGCCACATTCATTAAACTCATGCTGCTCTCCGTGTTGAATTTTGATCGTTCTCTTCAGGAATGAATTTCGCATTCCGAGCTGCTTCTTCGCGACCTCTACCTGCTTTACTCCCCTTGATTCCTTCAAAATGATTGAACAGGGTCTGCAAAGCCATTGGAACCACACCTTCCAGTTCCTCACTGAAAATGTCTCGCACTTCATCCAGCTTTTTATTTTTCCGATACATCAATCGATGTGCTCTGCGGATGACTGCAACGGAGTCTTCAGAAATCCCGGCTCGTTGCATTCCCACAATATTGACGGTACGAATTCGGAAGTCGTCCGCGCCGGTACAAATCATAAAGGGAGGCACATCTACAGTCGCCCGTGATGCCCCAGTGATGAAAGAGAGCGTCCCGACAGTACAAAACTGATGTATGACGGTATTCCCCGAAATAATCGCCCGATCATGCACATGCACGTGGCCGCCGAGTAACACTCCATTGACCAGCGTCACATCATCAAACACACGACAATTATGTGCTACATGGGAATTACAGAGAAAGGTATTCCGGTTTCCAATACGAGTTAGATGATCCTCTTTTTCTGCGGCACGATGCACGGTGCTACCTTCCCGAAAAAGATTATCATTGCCGATTTCTACTCGTGTAGGAGCACCCGAATATCCTGCATCCTGCGGCTCAGTACCAATCACCGACGTAGGAAAAAAACGATTTCGTTCTCCGATGGTTGTATGCCCGGTAATGGTAACATGGCTATCCAGTACAGAACCATTTCCAATGGTTACATCCGGCCCAATGTTGCAAAAGGGACCGATTGTCACATCTTCCCCGATCTCTGCCTTAGGATCGACGTAAGAAAGATTTGAAATATTTGTCGGCATGTTCGACATCCTAATAAATTTGCAGTCAATGACGTACCAGTGTATGAATAAATGACTGCTGAACAGCAGCCGAAAAGTGCATTTTCAAGCAACGTTCAAAACAGTTTCAGACAAAGTAGAACGATGCGTCGATTTAATTTTTTTGATTAACTCTCGATTTAAAGCATGCCCCGATTGATGCGCACTGAAATAGCCGTGCAGATCACAACCAATCAAAGCAAAATCACCCAGGCAATCTAATATTTTGTGACGAACACACTCATCAAGTGTTCTTAATTCATTCCCAATCGGCCCTTGTTGTCCCAGGACCAGTAAATCTTCTGTTGAAAGACGTTGCCCGTAACCCAAGGCACGCATCGCTTCTACTTCTTCTTCAAGAACAAAAGTTCGTGAAAATGCCAGTTGATTCATCCAGGTTTCAGGATTGATCTCCAGCGTTAAACACTGTGGTGTCACGGGTGAATCTTCCCCGTAATTCAGATAAAAGCCAATCGCCAACACCGAACGGTTCATCGGCTTGGCCTGAATGAAGCTTCCCGATTCGTCTTCGACGGTCAGAGGCTCTTCGATGCAAATTACCTCTCGCTTGAACGGTTGCTCTACAATACCTGCATCCAGCAATGCCAGAGACAATTCCTGTGCAGAACCGTCAAAACAGGGAGACTCGGGCGCATTGATCTCGATGCGGCAATTATCAATTTGCAATCCCGCTAAGGCGGCCATGACATGCTCGATCATTTCGACCGACGCGTCCTGGAATTCAATTGCCGTCCGTCTCTGCTTGAATACAGCATATTCAATCAAAGCAGGAATCGGTTTAGAACCTTTAAGATCCGTTCGGACAAACTGAATCCCATGATTTTCCGGAGCCGGACAGAAACGAATTTTGACATCCGAGTTGGTAAAAATCCCAACTCCGCTACATTCTAATGATCTGGCCAGCGTTCTCTGATGCCGAGTTCGCATTGCCTACTCCTTCGAGGGCGGGAGATTATCTACTACGCTGAAACAACCGCAAAAAGGATGCAGGCAGGTCAGAACACCTGCACTACATCCATTGAGAGTGGTAACCAAGCATTCGGTTTAGCGAGTTTTCGTACCTGGCGTCGGACGAGTTGTCGAACGAGTTGGAGCGATAGAAGAACCACCTGAACTTGGCTTGTAGCTTCGGTTCAGATAATCCAGAACTGACAGTGTGATGTCATCATCGGCACGATGGAACACAACCTGACGATTCATGCCTTGAATCAATTTCTTTGGATCATCGGTATCGAGATTTTCTCGATTAAACCGCATGATCAAAGTGTAATTGTAGATCTTGGCATACTTCTTGACGGTTTCTGTCACTTCCATATAAATGGTGTGATAGATGCGTGACTCTTTTCGCAGAAAGTCACGTTGTGCCACTTTTCGGAATGCTTCAAAATCAGAAGCAGCCTGTGCCAGCTGTTTTTCGCGAGCCAGATACTCAGGGCTCCCCTGCTTGAAATCCTGCATTTCTTTTTGCACAGCCTGAATCTGCTCAGCCATTGCTTTGGCTTTGCCATCACTTTGCTGGATCTCTGTTTTCAACTCTTCACGCAACGCTGAAAATTTCGTGTAGTTCTTGAACACATGCGCCATGTCAATCAGACCGACTTTGTGTTCCACTGATGATTTGGCATTAGCCGGCGCGGGGGTTTGTGCAGACACTGTTTCAGTGAAACAGGTAACACAACCGGCGATGGCAATAACCGTAGCTGATGTAATTAATTTTTTCACGACCGAAGCACTCCTTTGCAGAATGAACCACTCTCCGTAGTGGCAATCAAACGAAATTAACTTTTTTCTTGATTTGGTGACGAATTTGATCCCAGCCTCTGATAAACAAACTCTTGATCAAAATCTTTTGGAAATGTTGCTTTACCTTGTATAGCGCTGAAGAAATCATGTCATATGAAACCTACTGACCATACTGAGAGAACGATAATTTTGCATAGTTTGGATTTTACGTCAATACGAAAAACCAAGCTTTGACATTCTATTTTCCCAAGAATTGGTTCATTTAGAATTAATTCACACGCTTTCGGATCAATTTGACAAGACACAAACGGGACTTTCGGATTCAAAACGATTTTTTGGGCTTGCCATAAATTTTCAATTCGATTATTAAACGCCCCTCTTTCATAAACTCTACCGCTACCTGTCCCCTCATTCGAATTCATTTCGACTCGTGATTTAAAAACAATTCTGTTTACTCAATCACCTTCGACTCCTCAAATAATACCTTTCAAATGGGCTGTTTAAAGTCAGCACGGAGGCTTATTCCATGTGTTCGCTAGACCGCTGGATCCTGACACCTATATTAATAACAGGGCTGCTACTCTGCCTGACCGATGACGTTAACGCCAAAAAACGTAATTTCCCCTACGAAGCTGTCATCAATGCGGAAGAAGCTCTGGTCAGAAGCGGCAATGGACGCCGCTATTATCCCACGCTCAAACTCAAACGAGGCAACCGCGTCACCGTTCATCGACATGATCCGGGTGGCTGGTTCATGATTACCCCACCACAGGGAAGCTTCAGCTGGATTCGGGCGGAATACGTTCAAAAAACAGCCGGTAATCGTGGCCGTGTTACCGATAATGGAGTGGTCGTTCGAGTCGGCAGTGCTTTTGGTGAATCGCGTGATGTAGAACAAATTCGTCTTTCAAAAAACGATGAAGTCACCGTCTTAGGCAGCAAAAAAGTCCAGACCGAATTTGGCAATGTCCTGATGTATCAGATTAAACCACCGACAGGTGAATGGCGCTGGGTGGAAGGACATTTACTGGTTCCCACCAATCAATATCAACCCGGACAAACTCCCCCGACGGCCGTCGATTCACCGATCGCGGTCAACGAAAATGATCCCTTTACGCAAAGCATCACGAAAAATAATTCTGCTGCCCCTCAGCAGGAAATGATTAAAACCCCCACCGATGGCTCCGCACGTCGCAGCGTTCCCGAAGAAGAACAGATTGCCGGCGCGAAACAAGCCATTGTCACTATCGACACACAATTTCGAGCCATGATCGAGGCCGAACCAACGGCCTGGGATTTGAATGCCTTAGAGCAGGACTATAAAACTCTGCAACAGGAAATCAAACACCCTGCCATCGCCAGTAAAATTGACTTGAGACTGGATGCGGTACAGCGCTATCGAAAAGTGCAGGCAGAATATCAGGACTTTCTGAATCTGGCGAAAGAGACCAGTATACGCGACGCCGAGCTCGTCTCGATGGCTCCCGATCAAAATAAAACCGGCCGCTACCCGACTCCAGAATCAACAACAACCCCCGGTTCAGAGTCCTTGATACCACCGACTCCCGAACCATCTACACAGCCAGTGACTCCGAGCCAACCACTCAGTCCACTGCCTCAACCCAGCGCTCCAACACCGACCATTCCCCAACCACAGACAACGCCACAACCAACACAGCCGACTCAACCACAGTTTTCGGGAGCAGGTATCGTCCGAAGATTAAGAGCCGGTCAACAGGGAATGCCCACCCACGCGTTGGTCGCCCCCAATGGTCAATTCCTCGCTTATCTACAGCCGGTCTCACCTCAAATCAATCTGGATGCCGCTCAGGGACGACCGGTTGGCGTCACCGGCAAACGCTGGTTTCGCTCTGATTTACGCGGTGACTACATTCTTGTCGAATCCATGATGCCGGTCCGGCTGCAAGCAGCCCCCGTCCCTGGTCGATAAGCAAACATTTAAAATCGAAACACATTAAAAAAGCCCTCTGCTCGCAATGAACAGAGGGCTTTTATTATTGTGGGAGCGAAAGAGCGGCTTAAACCATCTCTTCAGTACCAGCGGCTTTCGCGACGTCTTCTTCGCTGACTCCCTCGGCTTTCTTGGGATCATCTTTAAACAGAATAAAAAAGATGACCATAATTACAAAGGCCGCCACGGCAGGAATGATCCAAAACTCTTTCCAAGTCTGGAGTTTCGCGGCTCCCTCACCGGTCACGATTTTATTGAATAATAAACCACTGACTTGAGCCCCAATCAGCATCCCAAAACCTTGTGTCGCTAACACCAGAAACCCTTGTGCCTGGGCACGAATCGCGGGGCCCGCTTTCTGTTCGACATAAATCTGCCCCGTGACGAAGAAGAAATCATAGCAAATACCATGTAGCACAATGCCGAAAATGATCATCCAGTAAACCGCTTCAGAGGCGCCCGCTGCGAAGAATGCATATCGGAGAACCCAGGCAAACATGCCGAACAGCAACATCCGCTTGACGCCCAGAAACTTAAAGAAGAATGGCATTAACACCATAAACAAAATTTCTGACATCTGACCAAAGGTCATCTGAAATGCCGGGTGTTCAATATGAGCGTCTCCGACGAAGATCGGTGCGAAATTATAATAGGAGGCTAACGGAATACAGATTAAAAGTGAACTTGCCATAAAGACAAGGAAAGAACGATCTTTCAACAGAGCCAGTGAATCTAGCCCCAGAATATCGCGAACAGAAATGGCCTTGCCTTTCGAAGGAGGCGGCGTATGGGGAAGTGTTAAACTATAAATCCCCAAAAGAACGGCAGCACCTCCTGCAACATAAAACTGTTGCGGGAGCTTATCCGCGTCCATGACTTTACTGACAATAATCCCGGCTACAATCCAGCCAATTGTGCCAAAGACACGAATCAACGGAAACCAGACCTGCTGATTCTTTAGATGTGAAAATGCAATCGTATTTGTCAGCCCCAAAGTCGGCATATAACATAGCATGTGTAACAACAGCAGCAATATGAAAGCGGTACTCCCTTCTCCGCTCTCAGTCACAACTCCAGGAGCAAAAGCTAAGGCGATACCGCCAGCGATCATCAACAAAGCCATCACCCGCTCTGAAGAAAAGAATCGGTCTGCCACCATGCCCAGCGCGAATGGTGACAGAATGGCGGCAATCGGGCCCACGGTATAGGCCCAGTGAGTGATACTTTCCATACCGTGAGCTTTCATGTAGTTTCCCACGGTAACATACCAGGCTCCCCACACGAAGAACTCCAGGAACATCATGATTGAAAGTCGAATACCAATAGATAATGGCGATTGCTGTGATGACATATTGGGCGGGCCCTTCTCCTGATCTGTTGTTTTATCACGTTATCTGTTGTTTTATCACGTTCAATGAAACCGTAGCGACTCTGAAAATGAAACCGGCCTCATCGGCCGTGGAGACGCTACAAGGAACCCGAAATCGAGCTGAGTACGGAGCCTTTCGGATTTTTGCTCGTTACGATCATGTCCCGAATTCACAAATCAGACAAGTATAAAGGGATCCACTCCCACGAATTTCTCCTGAATGATCGGGAACAACAGTCCCAACTTCAGTCACTTTCCACCAGAATGGACTTCGATCACTTCGTGCCTGGCGATGAAATGACCTCTTTCCGGAAACTCAGCAACCCATTCAGGCTCACATAAAACCACCACCCAAAGGGTGTCTTGTTTATCAGCATCTTAATATCAATATCCTGTATCTCATTACAGTAAATACACTTATAAACATTGACCCACAAAACATGCTGTTTTTCCATTCTTTTCATACTACCCATATTTACAACCAAGAAACATGCAGTACAATCCACTTAACCCGAATAATCGATACAATCGGTACAGGCGGAACTCACTCTCATCCCACTCTCAATAAACTTGTCACCGCATTCTGAGAGGTCTGATCATGAATCTGTTAAAAACATTCTGGAGTGATGAAGCTGGTTTTGTCATGTCTGCTGAACTGGTCCTGCTGGGAACCGTAGGCGTCCTTGGTGCCACCGTTGGGCTAAGTGCTGCTTCAACCGCGATCAATGATGAAATGGTTGAATTCAGCCACGCAATTCGTAGCCTGGATCAAAGTTATCACGTGGAAGGTCACAAAAACTGCCGTGCCTGGACAGCTTCTTCATCCTATCGTCAACAGGATGTGGCTGTTTCCCTCGCCGATCTCTGTGGCCAAATCGAGAAGCAAGAACAGGCTGCCGAAAAAGAAACCGTCATCAAACGTAAAGCACCTCCTAAGTCAAAAGAGTTGCGAAAGAAGCTGAAAGCCAAAAAACAAAAGGCCAAACAAAAACAGAATAAGAAAAATGAAGCGTAATTCATTTGACTGGTAAGCAATTCCAGGCGACAAATAAAAAAGCCCTCTTCGAAGTTTCATTCAAAGAGGGCTTCCTTCATTTTGATCCGGTTAGCTTACTTCGTTTGATTCCACTCGTCGACCTGTTGTAAGACTTTAATTACGGCTTTCAACGGGTCAAGAGCTACTGCCTCAAACCGTCTGGAAATCCGTGGACTCTGCGGGAGTGAATACGTGCAACTGAATAAAAATTCGTTTGGCCGCACTCCCGGTCCGAGACGGTAGTCTCTAATTCCCAGCTCATTCAACTTTTGGACGGCGGCACTCCACGTTGCCGGATCTCGCCGCAACATCGTCTCTGCTCGTAAGCGAAACTGTGGATCGACTTCTTTTACAGCTGCCTGTCTGACGGGAGCTGTTTTTTCAAAAGGATTTGTTTCATTCCCGATTTGCTGGATTTCCTGGCCGAATGAATCACCGTTATTCGGTGAGAATTGTCCGCCATCGAACTCCGCCTGTTGAATCGTATTATTCTCAAAACCCCCTTCGAACGATTGTTCTGACGAAGAGAGTCCGCTCATTTTCTGGTCCGGTCCCAGTTGAGAAGGAATAGAATCCAGCTCCCACCCATCCATCGCATCTGCAGGTGGCAACCATTCTTCGCCATTAATCGAACTATTTCGAGAGGACGGCGTTTTCGCGAAAGAACTCCCCTGGTCAGACCGATTCCGATCTCCCCGAGCCGGCTTGCCAAGATTTTCTTCACCCCCCAGCGCAATTTCATGTGATGAAGCATCAAATGAAATGTCTTCAAATTGAGAGTGGGATGATTCTTCGCCGCTGAAGAGATCATTTTCACTAAGAGACGACTTTTTGACGGGAGCGATTTCTGGAATACCAAATATGGCCAGCATCGGAACTGCAACCAAAGGTATCAGCACTAGCAAGGTTGAAAAAAAGTCATTTGATTTGGAGCGCATTTGCGTTTCCCCTCCATGTTCGCAATCACGCTATCGGAGAATATCCGATTTGAACAATGGGAACACTCCTTGTTCTCAATGTCTGGTTACCAGAAACCATCGTGGTCAACCACATACTTACGAGATCAGAAACTGCCTGATATGATTCATCAGGCATGACATATCACTGACCAATTAGCTCTTGAGAAACATTCATTCGAAGCTCAGATTGCTTCCAACGCCTGACTCAAGGGGGCGGATCATACAGAATCGCCTCTAAATGGACAATTGAAGTTTTGGAAAATCTCCTGATTTAGAGAAATCTCGACCATTTCTCTTTTTTCACTCAAGAGCACTCCTGTTAAAATAGAGCAGCAGGCGGCCATAGAAAACTTAAACAGTACGCAGCCCAAACACCCAAACAGATAAACTGAAGAATCTGTCTTGACAATTTACGAAAAAACAAGGAGAACACGGGATCTAAGTAATTACGGTTGATCAAATAGTTCGATTAATAATATAGATTCGAGCCAAAAACAGATTGGATCTGTTCTCGACAATACTTGATCGGAACCTATCATTTCAATAAGCGGAAATTCAGTCAGCAGTTTCCATACAGCAGTATGGTCTACATTTCTTACTGGTTTTGAAATTGTTTCTCGGGCAAAAGTGCTCGCTCGGGAATCATTCGAAGCGAGTGGATTTCGACAAAGGGAGTCACGGAATTCAATGGTAAAACAAAATCATTACCAACCAAGCATCGTACTGGTCAGCCAGACAAAAAAGATGGCTACCATCGCGGGAGTATTAACCCTCACAGCGACTGCCTACCTGTCACAAGTCGGCACCCTGATGGCAGCAGCCCCCAACGAACATAAACTCGATCCCGCGATTCGGCTCGCTATGCAGAGCTATGAAACAACGGCGCAAATTAAAGATTTTCAGTCGACCTTTATTAAGCGGGAAAAAGTGGGCCGAAAAATGCAGGCCACACAGACCATGCAAATCAAGTTTCGCGAAAAACCATTGTGCGTTTATCTCAATTTTCAAAAACCACATACTGGCAGAGAAGTCATTTACTTCCACGGCCGGAACGGAAACCAGATCCTGGCACATGAAACCGGAATCAAAGGTCTGGTCGGAACCGTCTCTCTTCAACCAAACAGCCCTCAGGCAATGGACGAAAGTCGTTACCCGATCACAACCATCGGCATCCGAAAAATGCTGTATCAGATTCTGAAACAGTGGAAAGAGGAACGTCAAGTTGATGCCGGCGTCTCTGTCAAATACTTCCCGGATGCCAAACTGGGGAACCTGCAGTGTAAAGTTCTGCAGACCAGCTACCCACAACAAAAACAGGGACTCCGCTTTCATATGACAAGATTGTACATCGATAAAGCAACCAATCTTCCTGTCAGAGTCGAACAGTACGACTGGCCGACAAAAAGAAATAGCACGCCGGAGTTAGTCGAAGAATACACCTACACTAACATCCGCACCAATGTGGGATTAAGCGACGCTGACTTTAATCCAAAGAATCCTGCTTATAACTTCTAAGCACTGCCATATAAATTAACATCTCTTACAAATAAACAGCCGCAGGTTAGTATCTGACCTGCGGCTGTTTTTCCTTCATCTGAGACCTGCCTCCCCCCACAACTGTCTGCCCTTTCCCGTCAGTCACGCACACTATCAAGTTGCAAGTGGCTCTTTCGCATTGATATAATCAGATATTATCATATGACTTTTGTCTTTATCTGATTTATTTCCGTACTCTATACATAGGACAGAAAAAACAACCTTGATGCAGTACGCCTGTTTCAATCAGCTGATCAGATAAAATTACAACCTGCTTTGATCTACTTTTTATCAACTACCAAGGAGCCCCAACATGAGTGAAGCGCCCAAGAAAGTCTCATCCCGTCGCGATTTCTTAAAGAATTCAAGTCGACTCGCAGCTGGGGCTTCTGTTTTAGCGGGAACGGCAATTCCACACGTTTATGCCGCCGATGAAAGCACGATCAAAATCGCACTCGTCGGATGTGGCGGACGGGGAACCGGAGCAGCAGCCAACGCGCTCTCCACCACTAGCGGCCCCATCAAACTGGTCGCCATGGCAGACGTCTTCGACCATCGCCTTAAGACCAGCTACAACAGCCTCGAAAAACAATTCGGCGATAAAATTGATGTCCCCGAAGATCAGAAATTCATCGGCTTTGACGGGTACGAAAAAGCAATCAGCTGCCTCGGCCCCGGCGATATCGTCCTGCTGGTCACACCACCCGCATTTCGCTGGGTCCAGTTCGGTTATGCCATCGAAAAAGGCATCAACGTCTTCATGGAAAAACCACTTACCGTGGATGGCCCCAGTACCCGGAAGATGCTCGAACTGGCGAAAAAATCGGAAGAGAAAAATCTCAAGGTCGGCGTCGGCCTGATGTGCCGTCACTGCAAAGCACGACAGGAACTGCACGATCGCATTCAGGATGGCCAGATCGGCGATATCCTCGAACTTAGAGCCTACCGCATGGCCGGCCCAACGGGCTCTGCAGCGACTGGACCTAAGCCTGAAAAGATGAGCGAACTGCTCTATCAGATTTCTCGATTCCACGGGTTCCTCTGGGCCAGTGGTGGCGGTTTCAGTGACTTCCTGATTCATAACATCGACGAAAGCTGCTGGATGAAAAATGCCTGGCCCGTTAAAGCCGATGGTTCTGGCGGACGCCACTACCGAGGCGATAATGTCGACCAGAACTTCGACAGCTACAGCGTCGAATACACGTTCGCCGATGGAACCAAAATGTTCCTCCGCGGCCGTACGATTCCTGGCTGCCGTCAGAAATTTGCCAGTTTTGCCCATGGCACAAAGGGACTCGCCGTGATTTCCACGTCGGCTCACCATCCTGCCAAGTCGCGAATCTACAAAGGCCATAACGAAGATAAAGCCAACCTCCAGTGGGCTTATCCACAACCGGAACCAAATCCATATCAGGTCGAATGGGATGACCTGATCACTGCGATCAGGCAGGATCAACCCTATAACGAAGTCAGGCGTGGTGCTGAAGCCAGCCTGGTCACTTCCATGGGACGCATGGCTGCCCACACAGGTCAGGTCGTCACCTACGACGAAATGCTCAACTGCGAACAAGAATTCGCTCCCGATGTCGATAAACTGACAATGGACTCACCAGCGCCTGTCCTCGCTCGCGCCGATGGCTCCTACCCTGTCCCACTGCCGGGGATCCTGAAACGACGTGAGTATTAAGATTAACTGACGACTCCGTTCGTCTCTGAAAAAATGCATCAACAAGCGAACTCCGAAACCATTTCGGGGTTCGCTTTTTTTATATCCTTCTGAAACACAACAACTCTCATCCGACTTCACCACATTGATCATTTCACGACTCTCCCTATTTCCCTTCAACCTGAAACAGAATCCTCTTAACTCACTGGTAATTTCCAACACTTTCCCAGCCGTGTGTCGCGCGCGAGAACAAACACTTTCATCACCTGAACCAGGCTCACCAACTGATCATCCCGCACCAGATTCAGTGGTGATGTTTCGCTGATCATCACCTGAAGAAAATGATCCACTGCCGTCTGCACACCATTTTTTGCGACACTATCGATTCGTATCGGAGCGCCATCAACACGACATGGTACTCGTTCGGAACCTGATGAACGGACTTCAACACACCTTCGGAAGTGGCCACCTTCGTGCCCTCCAGCCTGATTCATACTCCCCCCGATACAACAGAAAAAAATTGCCGCGACTAATTGCAGGAAGTACCACATGACTCTTCTCCTTTTCTGAAAAAGCACCTGTCTGCGAACAGCCCAGGCACGTCCGCTAGCTCACGGGTTCATCGTCTCGCAAACTGAATCCAAGCCGAGCATTCTATTGGATAGCAACCAATATGCTGTAGCTGAAAAAGGGAAAGGACTGCTAAGCCGGAGCCTGCTACAGATTTCCACCTAAACAAAAGCCAGGCAGAAAAATTGACAAAATCAGCAGAATTGGACAATCAATGATTGCCTTTTAGATCGACGAACTGTAAATTCAGGTCATGTGGGTTTCTTACCCAATTGATCTTTGATAACTAGTTGATTGTGGGTTATCCGCCCAGTACAATACTGAGATCTCTCAATATTTTGGAGAGTTACTACACGCGTCCCCTTTCTCAGGCTGGCTATGAACGGCGAAACATTTATTTCGGGAGAAACAAAACGAACGGTCGATGACCGGTTTCGAATTTCTCTTCCCGTAGAAATGGCTCAGGCAATTACTGACGAAGCCGGGGAAACAATGCTGACCAAGGAACGAGCCGGATGTCTGAGTCTCTGGAAAGCCGCAGACTGGCAAACCAGACACCAGCAGGGCGTTGATCTGATTAAACAGAAGATCCAGGCACATCGCCTGGAAAATCGCTGGGATGAAGTACAACGCCTGGGTCGATTACTGTCGACCAGAAACCGGACCATCCAGTTGGCAAATCGCTCTCGCTGCACAATACCTGAAGGATTTCGAGAATTTCTGGGAGTTCAACCAAACCAGGAAGTCATGATTGTCGGCGCAGTAATTTGCGTTGAAATCTGGAACCTGGAAGCTTGGCAAAATCTGCTGGAACAGGACATGCCCGAATTCGGGACACTTTTCAAAGACCTGTCCGGCTAAACCCACAATCAAAGAAACAATACACATTGTTCTTTAGCGTCTTTGACGACAGGAGAAGTGGGCGACTCATTCAGTATCCCCATCACATCCGATTCACCCTAAAGGCTTAAATTCCATGGAAGGTCTTTTTGGCACGGATGCCGCTTTCTTCTCTTGAGTCAAATTCGTTTCCCCATTCTCAATCTCAGGCAATTTTGAGAATGGGGATTTTTCATGCGCTGAGCAATACAGTTCAACAAAGCAAACACAATGCATCTGACTTCGTTATAGAAAATTAGCCGCAAGGCATTAGCCCCGGTTCGAAAATCGTACGACTGGTTTCCTGCCCACCCGTTCGTGATACCTGAAACAGTTTTCTACCACGAAAATCACGAAACCACACGAAAAGTGAACACCCATCGTCAGAAACAGCACACCTGCCGTGAGCGGATTGGCGCCAGCCACCGTTTGTGAGACACGACACCGACCTCAAAAACGCATTGGTTCTGTTATTGTCAGTCCAACTTCAACGTAGCTAGTGTTGTTGGCACCGCTCAGGCGACTGTACGGGTTAAGGCATGAAGAAGCGAGTGGCGATCAAGCTACGAATCGGTCTTTAGGACCAGGGGCGGTACCTGTGTGCTCGCCCGCCTTCTGACATTGAAAATTGATGTCGCGTTGAGGGAACCCAACAAGAAGTTCCGGCATGATAAATGGAAACTGACCTGGTCTCCAACACCGAACTCTTTTGAACCCACCAGTCGCTATACCTGAAACAGTTTTCTACCACGAAAATCACGAAACCACACGAAAAGTGAACACCCATCGTCAGAAACAGCACACCTGCCGTGAGCGAAATGGCGCCAACCACCGTTTGTGATACAAGAATCCGACTTCAAAAAGGGAGCTCGCGATCTACCACTCACAACAGGTCTCTACTCGTGTTTCAACTCGCTGCACATTCACCGTTGGACAAGCCAACGGTGCCACACCACGATGAACTATTTCTACTGCGAAATAGATGAAACGGGTCGCCCCGAATGCAATTCGGGGTTGTCACAGACAACAGGAAACTGTCGATAAACCGGTCCGGTTCTGAATCAGGGTTCCAATGTTGACGAAGTCGGCCCAAAAAGAAACTTAGCCGAAGGGCATTAGCTCCGGTTCCTACCTGGTTCGTTTTTAACTTTACATCACATCTTGATGTTTTTTCTTTTGCAAAGACGAATTCGAATTAAGAAACACAACCTAATGCTTTGTCAAGCTAGAAATTGAGGGTTGGGGGTGTTGTTTACGTGCTCCGTTGTCGCACTCTCGTGATATCTATCAACCCCAAAATTAAAAACGACACTCCACTAGTCCTTCTGTGTGGAACCCTCGGCCGGTGAAACCATCTCCGCTAGCAGTTTCGCAAACTTCCTCCCCGTCACCGACAACGGGTACGCTTCCAGATCGCTTACTTTGACCCATTGATATCCGGCCGTTGCTTCCTCTGAGACAGCAGATCTCGCCCCCGCTTCAGCAAACGCCACAAAACAGAGCAGGCGAATCTTATACCGGGTCACACTGTGCCGAATCTCGGAAGCGAAGTGTTGGATCGAAGCCGCAACCCCGGACTGTGCCAACACATATTCTTCCAGGCGGGGAATCACGGCCTCCGGCAAACCGTCGGGAACCTCGATTCCCTGTTTCCGCCGCCGATCCTGATCAACAAACAGCTGTTTTTGCCCATTTGTTTTTTTCCCAGCTGCTTTTTTCCCGGTAGTTTTTTTCCGCGACACAACCGGATGCGAACAACCATTCAATTCTTCTAACGTGAACCGGGGAAAATCCCATAACCCTGCCCAGCGTTCTCCGGGCATTCGCTGGCGAATCATCAGCTTCTCTCCCGCGAAGACAGCAATACTGGCATCCGTCAGGGGCGTAATCTCGGGACGCGGTTTGGGCTTGGGAATCAAATGCTGGCGCTGACTTAAAAACGCTTCACACTCCGAACTCACCGGGCAGGCCGCACAATCGGGTTTTTGAGGCGTACAGACCAGACTCCCCAAATCCATCAGCGCCTGATTAAAATCACCCGGCGACTTGCGCGGCAGAATCAGCTCCGCAAACTCCCACAATTGATTTTGGCCAGCCTTTGATCGAGGATCTTCCTCAAGCCCAATCAACCGCGAATACAGCCGCAACGTATTCGCCTCAACAATCGGTGCCCGTCGGTCATAAGCAAACGAACAAATGGCCCCTGCGGTATACCGACCGATGCCCGGTAATTCTTGCAACCCTGCCACGCTCTGGGGAAATTCCCCCTGCAGCTCCTCAGAAACAATTTTGGCCGCCTTATGAATATTCCGTGCCCGGCTGTAATACCCGAGCCCTTCCCAATACTGCAGCACTTCACTTTCTTCAGCAGCCGCCAGAGCATGCACGTCGGGAAAGCGACCTCGAAACTTTTCAAAGTAAGGAATCACGGCCGCCACGACCGTTTGCTGCAGCATGATCTCGCTGATCCAGACTGCGTAAGGATCCGCCAGTCGCCGCCAGGGTAAATCACGCTGGTGCGCAACATACCACGCAATTAACTGCCGACGAAATCGCTGTCGCCGCTGGGCCTCAAATAAAGAATTTAGATCAGACATGGATTTCCGTAATGTACCAGACACTCCGCAAGAGACAAGCCTGAGACCAAACTTTACTGAGGAGTCGCGTAGCGGTGCGTGGGAACAGGACGGCCGGGCCGAAAACTCTGCGTCTGGCGAATTTCCAGTTTCGCATTCAACCCCTTCGCACAACGCTCCAAGACTTGAGTCACCTGCTCTGTTAATGATTCCGGATCACAGGCGACACGGGCATTCACAATCAAATCCACTTCGTTCACCGTGCAGTCTGAAGCCAGAGACAATTTGGGCTCGCTGTCGTTACTCACCAGATTAGCGACGCCGAAAAAGCCTTCCCACAATCCGATTGTTTTGAGATGCGCCGTCTCAACCCCCTGCTCTTTAAAAGAGGTCTGCAACTGAGTAATCACATCCAGCAACAACTGATCCAGCGAGAAAGACGTTTCGGATGTAAGACGCACACTGCTGTTTAACCAGCCCAACTCCGCTTCACCCTCGGCATAAATATCATAATCGATATCGAGAATCTTACTCCCGAAATCCCCCTCCTGCTCCAGAAACTTAACCAGCCCTTCAAAACCTTCGCCTGTCAGCGCGGAGGTTCTCAGCACGGGAGTTCCCGGAAAGTTCTCGTCAATCAGACTGGTAAGCTCGTCGACTTCTGCGGTCGACAATTCGTCAATCCGATTAATCAGAATCAGATCTGCTTCTTCCATCTGCTTCTTTAAGATGTAAGCGGCCTTCGGGGAAAACCCGGAACCGGTCTCATTTTTCAAAATCTTCCGACCATGACTGGGCTTCATCAAAACAGTATAAGGGTGAATCGTAAACTCGGCATCAAACAATCGCTTGATCGGCTGAATCACCGTTGCCACCAGATCAGTACAACTTCCCACAGGCTCTGCCAGAATCACATCCGGCTTTGACTTTGCTCCCAGCTCCTCGATCGTTTCCATTAGCGCGTTAAAATGACAACAGAAACAGGCACCGGCCACTTCGCCGACATGCAGCCCCTGTGATCGCAGCGCATTCGTATCCACCAGGTCTGCCGCCTGATCGTTGGTCACCACCCCAACATTCAATCCTTGATCAGAATAATATTTTGCCAGCCGGCCCAGCGTTGTCGTTTTACCGGCTCCTAAAAATCCGCCGACCATAATAAATTTAATCTGATGTGACATGCCGCACCCATTCACGATAAAATTGATTTTCGAATACTTAATATTAACACCGGCCGGCCTCGTAGACGGCTGTTAGTATCAAAATTTTCCCTATTTAGTCTGCATTTAGTTTAATCAAACATTCTTAAGTACAATAGGATGTTATTTAATAATTTCCATTTGGCATCCAAAAACCGGAACTGACGACCGAATCTTATGAACAGTGAATCATCAGAAATACCTGCCATCCTGGGGGGAGCCCCCTGTTTTCCGAAAGGCCCTCCCGAGTGGCCATTTATCGATCCAGCGATCAACGAGGTCTTACAGCAGGCACAACAAACAGGCTTGTGGGGAAAATATCATGGTCCTTGCTCTCAGCAGTTACAACAGGAACTGGCCGCTTTTCACGGAACAGAAGAAGTGATTCTGTGTTCGAGTGGTACCGTTGCGATCGAGCTTGCCCTGCGCGGCCTGGGCATCGGAACGGGAGATGAAGTCATCCTCGCCGCGTATGACTTCGAAGGGAACTTCAAAAATATCTTGACCGTTGGTGCCACACCGGTCCTTGTCGATGTCGACATTCGAAACTGTAACCTGGACTTCAATCTACTCGAACAAGCCATCACCAACTCGACAAAATGTATTCTGGTCTCTCACCTACATGGAGGCTTAGTCCCCATGTCGGCTGTGATGAACATTGCCAAAAAGTGGGGAATACCCGTAGTAGAAGATGCCTGTCAGATACCAGGCGCCAAAATAGAGGGACAAATCGCCGGTAGTTCCGGAGATATTGGGATCCTTAGTTTTGGTGGTAGCAAACTGTTAACAGCAGGACGCGGCGGGGCAGTCATGACATCCTCACCCCAGATCGCACAACGCATTCGACTCTACTCATTCCGGGGCAATGATGCCTACCCCCTCACAGAGTTACAGGCAGCATTGCTGATTCCGCAACTGAAAATACTGCAACAGCAGAATCAAACACGCCAGGAGAATGTCACACGCCTGCTGCAACAACTCGAAGACCACGCCGGATTAACCAGCCTCTATCAGGAGAACGAAACGGACTCCTGCCCTGGTTTTTATAAACTGGGCTTCCAGTACACCCCAGATCGCTTTGCAGGCCTCTCCAGGGAGTTATTCTGCCTGTCCATGCAATCGGAAGGGATTGCCCTGTATCCGGGCTTCAGAGCGTTACACGCCATTCACAGCAAACGGCGTTTCAAACAATTCGATGAACTCCCCGTCGCAACCGCCTGTGATCAGAATCTCGTAGTCCTGCATCATCCGGTTTTACTGACCGACCAAAACAACATGGATTTGATTGCCTGTGCTATCAGGCGCATTTACCAGCACGCTGGTGAAATCATTCAGATGTCCACCAGCGATGAATTTGGCTCCAGACATAAAAAAAGCGAGGATCACTCATTTGAATGATCCTCGCTGACAACTGACCCCAAGGGGATTTGAACCCCTGTTTTCGGGATGAAAACCCGATGTCCTGGGCCTAACTAGACGATGGGGCCGAAGCGAAATAGTAATCTAAGGTTTCCATCGGATAAGTCAAGCGGACGGCGTTAATAGAATTCATCTTCTCTGAAAATACTTTGAATTCCGTCGTTTGACCGGCAAGAAACCTGAAAATCAATCAATAAAAAAAGCCACCCCGTGGCGGCTTTTTTAGTATTCATAATTGCACAATTCAAAATTACTGTATCAGCTCAGGGGCATCGTTTTCTGTCTCTGAAACCGAATTTTGCTCTTTTTGAATTGCTTCATATACTTCACTACGATGAATGGGAACTTCACGTGGTGCTTCAATTCCCAGGCGAACTTTGTCGCCACGGATCTCGACAATCGTAATGACGATATTCTCGTCGATTATAATTTTCTCATTCTTCTTACGAGATAATACTAACATGCCACTTCTCTTTCAGGACACCTGATGCATCCTACATAAATCCTGATCTAGCGCTCTCTAGTAGGCTCTTAGCGCTACAGTCATTAATCAGTGATAATACCAATCAATCAATTAACGCAGGAATTTTACATGCCCACATTTATACCGTCAAGAGGCTAGCGCAATGCAGGCGCGCAGAGAGACTGCAAAGTGGCATCAAGAGAAGAAACACACCTGGAGCTGAGGCTTTACACTGCAGTCGTAAGATGTAGTCAAAACTACACTTACGAAAACATTTACCTGAAAGGACTATTTGGCATCTGGCTTCACAAAAAACACCTAAATTTCAAAGAAATTTTGGCTTTTAAGCGTTTTTGACCTGAAAGTTCCCTTAAACATGAGAAAACTTCAGTAAAGTCAAGAGAAGCGCGACAAAAGAGAGTAGAACCCTCATGCCTTCTTGAAACCGCGAAACCGACTCATGCAAGATGCAGTTCCCATCTACGGAAACTGCACCTTCATGATCGTGTATTCAGATTCAAGCAGACTGAATGATTAAACCATCTCTTTCAGTGCTTTGAGAGGTCGAACCTTGACGACGTTGCGGGCTGGCTTCGCAGCAACCTGCATCATTTCGCCGGGCTTGAATGGATTGGGGCGGGTGGTGGCTTTGGTAGCTGGTTTCCGCTGAACTTGAATTTTCAGGAGTCCAGGAATGTTAAAGACGCCAGGACCACGTTTTCCAAGATTCTTAGAAATCAGTCCGCTGAGTTCATCAAGAACAGTCGTCACTTCTTTCTTAGTGAGTCCAGAACTTTCAGCCAGTGCATTGAGGATCTCTGTTTTGGTAAGTGGCTTATCTTTAGTCGTAGCCTTTGCTGCCATCGTGAACTCCTGATACTGGAATTGAAAATGAAAGAAGTGGATCACCACCTCGTCATAATGAGTTGTGAAATCAGTTTGTGGCTGGAATCAAGACCGAAGTCTCCCTAAGCCAAGCGTAAGTAAAGTAATCTTAATTCCAAAAGTCAATGTGTTTGCCCCTATTTTTCAGGACTTTCTGGCATTTCCGCTGAAAAAAAACTTTTGTCGTGTCATTCATTTGTCCCTTTGAGATAATAAACCTCATGCTTTATTTTAAGAACTCACAATTTGACTGCGAACTTCTATTGACGAATCGCCGTTTTCCATACCAAACCTTTTTGCAAACAATTCAAATTGAACTGCAAATTAGCTTAAAAACGAATGCAGCCCGACCGAATCGGGGACACTGAAACAGGGGGCCTCCACAATGGCTACAAATGAAATTCGCCAGGACATGACAGGGTCGATTGTTAATCACATACTCGTCGTTGAAGACGAACAAGACACTGCACTATTCCTGAAAACACTACTCGAAGAACACGCTTACCATGTGACGATCGCAAAAGATGGCGGTCAGGCCCATTCATCCTTCACAATGCATAAACCTGATTTTGTCATTCTTGATTTGATTCTGCCTCATGAAAGCGGATTTGAAATCTGCGAACACATGAAACAAAAAGAAAGTCATGTTCCCATACTGATTCTCACGGCAATCGATTCTCCGGAATCACGCCAACTGGCCACACGCGTCGGTGCAGACGGTTATCTGCTAAAGCCCTGTGATCCAGAGGAATTGCTCGAACTGATCAAAGAAATTTCCGATGAGCTCTGGGAGAAGGAACACCTTCCTGCTGCGAAAGTGAGTACCGAAAAACGAATTCACTTCTTCTGCCCCTGTGGTAAAAAATTAAAAGTTCGCAGCAAGCACCGCGGACGCGCGATGACCTGCCCCACGTGCAATGAGCCGCTGATGGTTCCCCTGCATGATTAATAGAAAACCAACCTGCATCCCGATTTGGATTTCCGGTACTCTCACTCACCCAGTTGAGTTCTGATACAAACAAACCTGTATACTCCACTGTTATAAATAAAACCAAAACGGACTGCCTGTAAACATCTGATTCCACAAGACAAAATTCATATTAAAATTTGAGGACTCCATGCCAAAATTCATCATCAAGACAGGCAAATATCAGGGGAAAAAATTAAAGCTCCCCGAAAGAGATATTACGGTCGGACGAGACCTGGAGTGTGATATACGCGTTTCTGATTCTGACGTTAGCCGCACGCACTGCCAAATATTGATCCGCGACGGGAAACTACTCGTGGACGACCTGGAAAGCCGCAATGGAACTTTTATCAACGACATCGCCATACAGACAAAAACGCCTCTTCATCCAGGTGATCAACTGAGAATCGGGCCGATGGTTTTCGAATTAGCTGGCGCGAAAACGACTATCAAAAAGCCCACTAATCTGAAACCAGACCAAGCGGCTCCTCTCTCAGACGACGACATTAGCAGCTGGCTCTCGGAAGAAGTGCCTGAGACAGAAACAACGACAGCCGGAGACACCACGATGATTCCCACTTCAAACATTCCGCCCGCAGAGTCCGCTCCCGCACCAAAACCCCTGGAAAAAAGGGAATTTCACTCTGTCGCCGAGGAAGCTGCTGATATTATCAAAAAACATTGGGAACGCGTGGCACAAAAGAAGCAGGAAAGTAACTGATGCTTCTCATTGCCAACAAGTCTCTATACAATCTCGATTTAAAGAAGATTTACTACCCGTGAGAGCCATTGAGTTCACACCTGTTTTTATTGAAATGACAAAGCTGTGCGTATTATTGCAGGAAAATACCGTCGTCGAAAACTTCATGTAAATCCCGGACAGACAACCCGCCCGATCACCGACTTTGTAAAAGAAGTCCTCTTTGAATGGCTGGGAGATTCCGTCAAGGAAAAACGTGTAGCCGATATCTATGCCGGTACGGGCTCACTCGGACTGGAAGCACTCAGCCGCGGTGCCAGCAGTGCTGTGTTTATTGAACAGGATCACAAAGCATACGAACTCCTCAAACGCAACGTGGAAATGGTCGGTGCGGACGACGAGACACTCTGCTGGAGAAACAATGCGCTGCTCTCCTCATTCCGCCCCAAAAACGTCCCGGATTTTGTCCCCTTTGATCTGATCTTTTTCGATCCTCCTTATAAAATGCTCGATAATCTCAAGCCCGGCTCAAAACTCTACGAATCGTTGGACCGGTTGGCGCGGGACAACGTTTCTTCCGAAGAATGCCGCCTGATTTTAAGAGCCCCCCGGGATGCAGAATTCGAATGTCCGCCTGAGTGGGAAGAATATGACCTGCTGCAGAAATCGAGTATGGACTTGCACTTCATGAAAAAAGGAGAACCGGCCACCCCGCCTGAAACATCGCTCTGATCAGGTCTCCAGCGTCTTTTCAGACTGAGTCCGTTTAATTGCCTGCGGGAGATGTGGCTTACTTGCTTTGCCATCCTGCAGCCGCGGTGTAGTGGCAGCCGCCTCTTGCTCTTTTTTATGGGAAGCCACGATCAGAGAACCCAGCGGCCCCGCTAACAGAGCCGGCAGAAAGATAATGTCAGCCAGTAATGCTGCCACGACCAGGGCACACATCAAAATCCCGAAACGGCTCACCAGCAGCAATTCTGCCGGGTACAACATCGCCAGACTGATCCCCACTGCAGCACTGGTCTGCCACATCGCCGGGCCACAATGCCCCAATGCAGCAGCGACCGCTTCGCTCTTGGTCTTGCCCTCTTCGATGCCGATCTTGAACCAGGTCAGCAAATGCAGGGTCCCATCAACGGCAATCCCCAACGCCACCGAAGCGGTAATCATCGTCCCGATATCAATGGGGACTCTCATCCAGGAAATCAGACCGAAGACGACGCCAATCGGCATCAGGTTCGGTAACATGGTGATCAAGCCGGCTGTTGGGCTGCGGAGCAGAATCATCATCACAACCGCAATCACCGCAAATGCCAGCCCGAAGCTCTTTATCAGGCTTTCAAGAACTGCCTGCTGAGTCCGCAGGAACAGAGGAATCGTGCCTGTCACCAGATGGGTCGTGCCGGCATGATCACGCAACACCGACTGTGTGACCTGGTTCAGATCTCGCGTCAGGTGCCCGTAATTCAGGTCGGTCATAATCGCCACTTGAGAGGTAATCCGCCACATCTCGTCCCCTTTATTCACAGCCACAGATCTGGCACCGTTGGCTGTCTCCTGCTCCATCTCAACCGCTTCATCGGCAATATACAGAAACGATTTGGCGCTGCCGGTTTTTAAACTTTCCCGCACGCGTCGTTCGGTTTCATTGACTCGTTTCGCATTGCGCAATTTTTGAAACGTGCTGGCATTTTCTGGTAATGGTTCCGAAACAGGACGAAAATCAGCCAAAGAAATGGAACCACTGATTTCCGGGTGTTCTGCAATTTTCTGTTGAATCTTGCGTACGAGCTCAACCCGCTCGACAAAATTCGTGTTTTTCTGTGCTGCTTCATCGAAGCAGATCACCGTGTCGACGGGGGTAATTCCCGAAAGATTTTCTTCCAGGAATAAATAATCCTGGATCACACGGGAGGAATCCGGAAAATACTTGATGACCTTCGTTTCCGTCCGAAACCATTTAAAGCCGTAGCATGAGACAGCGAAAATCACCAGACAACTCATCGACACCAGAACCTGATGCCGGGACAAAACACGCCCGAACTTCTGCCAGTTTCTAGTATCAATCTCAGACGCTTTGGGTGGTTTGGCTGGCCACAATTGCAATAGCGACGGTAAGCCAAACAACACCATTAACAGTGAAATCAGGCAGCCTATCGAGGAATACAGACCGAAATCACGCACCGGTGAGAGCGGGCTGGTCATTAAGGAAGCTAAACCAATGGCGGTTGTCAGACTGGCCATCATGCAGGGAGCGCGTGCCATTTCAACAGCCTTAGTCACCGCGGTTTTCATATCCACATGCGCGGCATGTTTCCAGTAGTTGGCTACGTGAATCGAACCGGAAAGCGTCAGCACGGTCAACAAGGTCGGCATCACCACCAGAACCATATTCATGGTTCCCCCTGTCAAAGGTACTACTGACACAGCGACAAACGTCGTATAATAAGAAACCAGCAGTACCAGACACGAAAGCCGCAGGCTCCGTAACATCAGAAACGCGAGGGCAATTCCAATCAATCCGGAAAACAGTGTCACAGACCGCTTATGAAACTGCCAGACGGGATAGGCTGTGTTCCAGGAAGACTGTTTGACCATCTGATTCAGAGCGGCTCCCGCCACAGGTCGGCCTCCCATGTGCAGTCCCTCTGCCGGGATGCCTGACTTAGACGCAGCAGCATTGATGGCGGCAACCGCGGCTGCATGGTCGGCGTCTCCTGTATCCGACAACTCGATCGCAACGGCAATCGGCGTCCCGACGGCGAAGAAACATTCTTCAACCAGAGCAGGTTGCGTTGTCGCAGCAGCATCACCCTGCTCAGAATTCGTCGTCGTAGATTCAGGCATGATCGTAGGCCGCTTCAGAGAAAGCGCCAGTTGCCTGATCTGGTCAGTCAGTTTGGAATCAGGCTGCATGCGCGGCCAGGTTATTTGCAAATCATGCGATGGAATCGCAGCCACCAGCGCTTTGAAATCGATCTGATCTTCGGCATTGCTGGCAGGTGTTTCAATGATTGCCGCTTCTTCCGATTCATCGACGATATCCACCCACTCTTTAAAAGCGGGCTTCACGGTCAATACGACGCCTAACGTATTCTTTGCTTGATCGATCAGTTCCTGAGTCGTCTGCTGCTGCCTTTTCCGGCCAGCTTCGGTGAGCTGGATTTTCAATGCGCCGGTACCGAGCAAAACTCCTTTTAAACGCTGCTGAGCTTCTACCGGGTCCACCCGGTACTCGACCATCTTCTGAATAGCATCCTGAGGAGTTAACACATTCTGAATGTAAGGCGAACCGCCACGGCGAACTCCGCCTTCATCGGGTGTTCCTAACAACAGGGTTTTCAGACGCTCTGCCCGCAAATCGGTCAGAGAACTCCCTTCCCAGGAAAGGAGCACACGATCTTCAATACCAAAACTTTTGCGGTGCCAGGAGAGAACTTTTGACTGGGGATCGTCGGGGGGCAACCAGTTCTCTACATTATTTTCCTGCCGGATCTCACGCAAAACCCCAAACAGCACGGGAGTAATGAAGATCATGAAAACCACAACCCATAACGAGAGACTGTGTCCCCAGGGATCGCGTTTTTGAAAAAACGAAGCCATTAACTATTCCAATTGCCCCAAGAGGCTTTATCAAATCAATGAATCTCAGCCCTGCCACAACAAAGGTGAAATTCAAATTGAAAATTGTTTGATTCAGAAATGCTCATCAAGTACATCCAACTTGAGTTTTATCCCGGAGAATTCGAGACCTTTTTCAAATCAGATCTCCTGAATTGTCACTCTTTCTCAATTTGAATCAATCTCGAATGTACAAAAAAACGGAAAAGCTCTCTTCTGATTCCGTTCTGATATCACTTTTTACGATCGCCCCGCATCGGTATTTTTCGTCGCCGTATCGGGTTGAACTTGTCGCAACACAAACAACATTTTTGTTTGTGATGAAGATTTTGATAATGATATCAATTTTGCGGATTATAGCAGCAGGAATACCCACTCAGAGGTGCCGCTTACCAGCAAAAAACAGAAAAAACAGGACTTTCACCTCGTTTAAGACTTCCTGTTCAGCGCAGCAATGAGAAAACGAGCCTTAAAATGGCTTGAAATATGAACATAACACCACAGAACAGCGGCGATTATTCGGCAGTCTCGGGATCAAACCCCTTCAGCAGTTCCTCATCCCACTGGTCCTGCAACGGCCAATCGATGGCACACGTCCCGAAATCCGCCATATGCAGGTATGTATCCAAACGATCAATAGTCGCCTGCAAGAGCGATTTTTTGTTTCGAAAAATGGGACCATGACTGGGCAGCAGCCATTTTGCATCGCAGTCGCGAATTCGCTCCAGGGACTTGATGAAATCAGGAATATCCGACCCATGATGGGCATCAATGTGGCCCACACAGCCATCGCGATAGATGTTATCACCAGAGAACAGTAATTCGCCGAAACGAAATGCGAGTTGGCCGTCGGTATGACCGGGGGTATGCCAGACTTCCAGCTTGATGTCCCCACCCAGGTCAATCACATCCCCTTCATTCACTTCCAGATCAATCTTGCAGGCGGGCATATCAATCGAAATCCCCTGCGCACTGATCTCGGCATAAGTACTAATGCGATCACCCACTTCGAGCAAGCGGGCCGCACTCGGATGCGCCACCACTTGTGCTGAAGGCAGCAACTCTTTGGCGCGGCTCAACCCTTGTATATGATCCACATCGGCGTGCGTGGCTATCAGATATTTACAGTTCGCCAGCGGAAAATCCATCTGGCGGATCATCTCAATGATTTCTGAAACGGTATCTTCATAGCCGATATCAATCAGCAGCCATTCGTTCTGATCATTAAAGACAAGGTAAACACAACACCCCAAACGCTGTCTGGCCTGATAATTGATTTCGATGACGTGTGAAAAAACTTCGCGGCGGGGCAACATTCCCGTAAGCTCCTCGTATGGTTAAGCTCAGTGATTGATTTCATTCGTTCAGAAAAGCAAAGACTGGTTGAGAGCTTTACAGAAATCTCGTTCTTACAGTAGACGCCCAATAGATAGGAACCCCTGAAAGCCAATCTCAGTGATCCCGTCATTCTATGCGGGCCAATTCGCTGAAACAACCATTATCAAAGCAGATGTAGGGGTATAAGTCTGATTTTCATTAGAAACCAGCCACCGCAGAGCAAATCCTCGCCCATCGGAAAAACCAGACAATGACAACCGCTTTACAGCTTCCAGTATTCCGGCAGACCGGGTTTCGTTTCGATCAGAATCTCCAGAATCGCCCGCCGATCTGCTGCGCTCAAGTGAGCGTACTGCTTGCCTTGCTCCTTGCCGGTCAGAATATCCCACAACCGGCGATACACAAATTCCAGAATTGGTCGCGGCAGCGCTTCGAATGATTCCGAATAGATCAGAAAGCTGCACGGGTACTTAAACAGCCGTTGCTCCAGATCGAAGTCCCGCAACGAACGTCCGCGCCGATCCTGCGGACCTGCCTGCGGAAATTCCGTTTGAAAACGGGAAACTCCCCGAACCGGGTCGTTCAGCGCCAGCTCATCCACAAACAGCATGTAATCAACCAGACGATTCGCTGCGCTCGCAAAACGTCGTTTCGTACTGTCACTCTGGAACGACGCTTTCCGCTCCAGCATCTTGTTCATCACCTCAGCATCCCGCTCCGTAATCCGACCTTCAAACTGAGCCCGGGTAATCAGATTGTGCATCTTTGTCTGATGCTCCAGCACCATCAACGACACAATATCGCTGTGCGGGCTGAGATAGTCATCCGTATCAAACCACTTATCCAGATCAACGGCGTTCGCCCCCGGTTCGCGATTCAGATTATTGGAACTGTCCCCGCTGCGAAAAATCAAGTTTCCCATATGACGCATTTTTCCATGCGTGCCCGACACATACCAGCCGCCCCAGCGCTCTTCGAAAGGACTGGAATGATCGCTCCGATAAGTCCCTTCACGAAACACGGGCATCCCGTCCGGACCCGGATAAACCGACCGCATAATATGCCCCGGCACTCCCTGCGTCATCGACGAGGCATGGCACTGAGTGCATTCAAACGTTTTCCGTACAAACGCAGGCTTGGAGGACTCTGTCTGAGAAATCGTATAAAACACGGTACCCAGTTTGGCATCACTGGCAGAAACTTCCAAAACCGAACCGCCCTGCACAAACCCGATATAGAGATCGTCATTAAAATACAACGCACGCGGCGACTGTGGATCAATGTGCTTTACCTGCAAACTCGTCTTGGAAAATACCAGCACCTGCGAAGAGACCGGAATCTCCAGAGACTCCAGCACCGCAGATAAATAACCGGTTCTTTTTTTCCGATCGTAAGACAGCGTCACCTTGCCTGCATCCAGTTTTTTTTGCAGACGCGTGATCAGATTCTCTGGCTTCGATTTATTATAATTAATCGGCGCTTCTTCAAAACTGACTTGGGCCCACACCGCCGCTGGCATTGAGAAACAGCAGCAGACCACCAGACACAGACCAATCAACCGGAAACCACACGTCGCAACGTTCCTGGAAAGAGACACGAATCGAGTTTCTTCAAACGCATACATGGGTTTGACATTCATTCTTTAAAGGCGGGATTCAATCACACATTTCAACGAAGGACGGCAATCAACGGTGTTGGGCAGGAAACAAAACCAATATCGGACACATACATCCATTTTAATCAACTTTTTTACTGTGTCAACTGACTTTTCAATACAATCATATCGACCTAAACTGAGGAATCACAAGATATTTCGGATACAGAAGCTAATTTTATCACCACCAACGTCAAAGAAAGCCTGCTGATGAAACCTGCCCACCGTCAAATTCTGACTGCTTTTGTCGTCCTGTTGATTTGTCTGACTTTCACACAATTCAAAAGTTCTGCCGCCGAACCACAAATCCGCATCCTGCTGATTGGCGATTCCACGGCAGCCACTTATAGCAGGCCCCCCAAAGACCGCCCGGATCTGACTGGCTGGGGTCAGGTGTTCGGCGAGTTTTTCACCGATGATGTCACCATTCTCAATCGCGCCGCCTCCGGTCGCAGCTCGAAAAGTTTCATCAAAGAAGGTCGCTGGAAAAAAGCCATCGCGGAAAAAGCCAACTATCTGTTCATTCAATTTGGTCACAATGACTGTCCCGGTAAAGGCGACCGTGAAACAGATCCGGCGACGACCTATCAGGACTATCTGCGTCAATACATTGACGAAGCCCGCGCGGCCAATATCAAACCGGTTTTAGTCACCCCCATGACCCGCAGACGATTTCAAAACGGCATGATCTGGACCATCCTGCGTCCCTATGCCGATGCCATGCTCAAAGTCGGCCGCGAAAAGAACGTACCCGTCATCGACCTGCACCAGAAAAGTGTCACCCTCTTTAATCAACTGGGAGACGCCGGCAGTGCCGACTTCAGCCCCAGCAAATCCGACCGGACTCACTTCTCCAGAAAAGGTGCCCAGGAAATCGCTCGCCTCGTCGCAGAAGAAATCTCCACCCAGGTTCCCGATCTGAAACCGTATCTCAAACAATCTGCACATTAAAAAACTTGACATTTCCCCGACACTGGGTGGGACCGAATGAAATTCGGTCCGAGCGCAGCGAGCAGGAAGTCCCGGAGCAATCGCACGATTTTGACTCAAGTGATCCGATCATAATATATTTCAAAAGTAGGAAATCGTCATCAGAACTGATCGATTTCCCTGCCACTTCCTGTTGCCTGCGGCAATCCCGGATTATGTCTTCTGTTTTCGTGTGCTTTCGTGATTTTCGTGGTAGTAAAAGACGAATCTATCACGGTAGCGCGTGGCACTGTTGGCTCGCCAACAGTGATTGGGAAGGCGTACCCATACACTCAAAAACACCACAAAAATGGGTAAGTCCGAATGAAATTCGGGCCGAGTGCAGCGAGCAGGAAAAACATTCGGAATATCACAGGACTATGATCACGTAATCCGGTCACTGAGTCGTAGGGGCAGTACCCATGTGTCTGCCCGCCTCGCGACTGACAACATGAAAAAATCGTGCAAAAGGGCCGGAATCATCGTTCGTACATGAATTCAAAATCAACCCGTACCCTGCGGGCGAACACATGGGTTCGCCCCTACCTCAACACGCCTCGAAAGCGTCTTTCAAAACTCACCGTGCGCCACGCTTAGCTCGCCCAACAGTGCGCGGGAAGACATCCAACAGCAAAACTTGAAGCAATCTCAGAGAGAAACAAGTACCGTTTCCCATCATGTACGATCACATGAAAGTACATTTATTGCAGGGATGCACACTCAATCGAGAAACCGTTGCTTCCCGGAGTTTGCGGTATTCGGGAGAGTTATAGATTTCCAGCACATGCTGGTCGTTCACATTGCCAATCGGAAATTCCGCCTGACCGTCGGCACAACAATGGGCCACTTCGCCCGTCGCAGTAATTGAAAGTTCAAACCAGCGTTCGCAGCCCATATTCGGAACCGGATTCACACTCAGACCCTCGACCTGACCCATCCACTCCATGCGGGGGAAGACACTCGCCTTGAACAGTGGATAATGAATGCCCGCCCATTCCACAAACTCCTGATCTGCTATTGAACCATCGCCCACACGTGACAACACAACGGAAAAATAAACGTCCCCATCCGCAAACACATCGTGAATCATCTCCAAACGCTGGCGGGTATGCTGATACTTCAACCCCATCACGCGCTCGTACTCTTCCTCGCGATGATCATTAAATGAGATCCAGAGATAGCCGATATTCTTAATGTCCTGCAACGCCTCTAACTTATCTTCTGTGATCGCTGAAGCATTCGAGGTCAATGCAATCTTGGCCTGAGGCAGCAAATCATTGATCTTTTGCAGAGTTTGGAACAGGCGTGTATCCAGAAATGGTTCACTCACCTTAAACGGCGAAATCTGAAAATTCATTTCACGGGGAAGCTCGGTCAGTTCATTCAGCACCTTATCAATGAGTTCATCACTCATTTTGGTGTGTTTTCGATTCAGGTTCGGATAAGGGCAGAAATTACAGCTCGCATTACACCGGGCCAACGTCTCCAGATGCACGTGCCTGGGGTAATCCATATAGTGGGAATGACGCATCTTGGCAATCCGGGCGTCATATTCCGCTCTTTGCTCGCTATATTGATAAGGGCTTAGAATTTCCAACATAGTGGCGACTCTTCCATGAATCAGAGAAATCCGAACAGCTTTACGCCGCGAGCATCGCAAACATCCCGTTTTTTGTCAACGAGAGTTCGCCGCGACTATACATTTGAAAACAACCTGTTTTCCGAGTACGCCTAAGGGAAAACCCTCAAACACATCCTGAATTCAAAAACCGGTATGATTCCATTGTCGGCTCAACTTTGTATGATTCATGACTGAAACTCACAGCAAACAACAAGATGACTCATGCTTAACTCGAAATACTGAAAGCAGTTACCCGATGCACCATTTCTCCGACCGTTTAAATGCCGCCATTCAGAATAAGAAAACCCCCGCCCTGGTCGGCCTGGATCCCCGCTTTGACTGGCTTCCTGCTGAAATCGTCAAAGCCGCCGAATCCCGGCATTCCGAGAAAGCAGACATCGTGGCTGCCGCCTTTGAAGAATTCTGTTACCGCATCATCGACGTCGTCGCCCCCCTCGTTCCCGCCGTTAAACCGCAGGCGGCTTTCTTCGAAGAATGGGGCCCCGCCGGCTGCGCCGCCCTGCAACGCGTCATCAAAAAAGCCCGTGCTGCTGGCCTCGTCGTCATCTGCGACGCCAAGCGGGGAGACATCGGCTCCACCGCCGAAGCTTACGCCCGCGGCTATCTCGCCGGCGAGAACCCTGAAAGTGCCCTCTGGGCCGCCGACTGTCTCACTGTGAATCCCTACCTTGGCAGTGACACACTGGAACCTTTCGTGAAGGTCGCCGTCGAACGAGGAGCCGGCATCTATGTCCTCGTCCGCACCAGCAATCCCGGTGCAGGCACCTTTCAGGATCGAAAAACGGATGGGACCAGTCTCTACGAATGTGTGGCCGCCGCCGTCGAAGAACTCGCGTTAAAAACCAAAGGCGCCAGCAACTACGGTTCCATCGGTGCCGTCGTCGGTGCCACCTATCCCGAAGAGCTCAACCAGCTTCGTGCCCTCATGCCGCACACTCCTCTGCTCGTTCCCGGTTATGGCAGCCAGGGCGCGGGTGCCGGCGATGTTGCGGGCGCCTTCGATGAGCAAGGACTGGGTGCGATCATCAACAGCTCCCGTGGTATTAACTTCGCCATCCGCAAAGCCCCGTACTCGGAAAAATTTAAGCCCGAAGAATGGGAACAGGCGGTCGAAGCCGCCACGCACGATATGATTTCGGATTTAGCCACGCACACACCCGCTGGTAATTTACAATGAACGATCACGCAGTAACATTTCGCAAAGCAGCACAGCATCTGAGAAAAACAGACCCGCGTCTGAAAACCGTCATCGATGCCGTCGGCCCCTGCCCGCTCAAACCCTATCGCTACCGCTTTGCACTGCTGCTGCGTTCCATTGTCTCACAACAGATTTCCACCTCGGCGGCTCGCACGATCTACATGCGTCTGAACACGCTCACTGGCAAAGGACAACCGACGGTGGAAAAAATCATGAGACTCTCGCACGATGAACTCCGCTCGGTCGGACTCTCCAATCAAAAAGCCACTTATGTGCGGCATCTGGCAGAAATGGTGCTGCAGAACAATGTCCGTTTGCATAAAATGCATCTGATGTCCGATGAAGAGGTCACTGCAGAACTGATTCAAGTCAAAGGAATTGGCCTGTGGACCGCGCAAATGTTTTTGATGTTTGGCCTCTGTCGCCCCGACGTCTTCCCGCATGATGACCTGGGAATTCAGAACGGCATTCAACAGATCTACCAGCTGAAATCCCGCCCCGATAAACACACCTGCATCGAAATCGCAGAGCACTGGCAGCCCTATCGAACGGTTGCCAGCTGGTACTGCTGGCGGACCCTCGAAATGGAACCTTCCGATGGTCCCTGGTAAAGTCGAACTCACTTTTACTCTTAGAAAATCGGTTGCATCATGACTGACTCCTTTCGCTGCTATCAAATCAACAAAAACGAACAGAAGAAATTCACTGCCGGTCTCGTTTCAGTTCCCTATAACAACCTCCCCTCGGGTGAAGTGACGATTCGCGTCGTCTACTCTTCGGTCAACTACAAAGACGCCCTCGCAGCGACAGGAAATCCCGGCGTCGTCCGCCGCTTCCCTCACGTCCCCGGCATTGACGCCGCAGGCGTGGTTGTCGCCTCTGATTCTGATCAGTTTCAGGTGGGCGACTCGGTCCTCGTCACCAGCTACGAACTCGGTGTGGAACGCTGGGGCGGCTGGGCCGAATTCATTCGCGTCCAGCCTGAATGGATCGTCCCTCTGCCGGATGGTCTCTCTCTCAAAGAATCGATGATCCTCGGCACCGCCGGCCTCACTGCGGCGATGTGTGTCAACAGCATCATTCATCATCACATCACACCCGACGCAGGCAACATCCTCGTCACCGGTGCCTCGGGAGGCGTAGGCACGTTCGCCCTCTCCTTACTGAAGCACTGTGGCTATCAGGTGACCGCCGTCTCGGGCAAACCCGCCTTTCACCAACGACTGGTCGACCTTGGCGCCGACAAGGTGATCGATCGACTGGAGATTGATCTCAGTTCTGACAAACCGCTGCTCAAAGGCCACTGGGCCGCTGCCATCGACACGGTCGGCGGCTCTCTGTTAAGTCACGTCATTCGTTCGATTCAACCCCACGGCTGCGTCGCCGCCTGCGGCAATGCGGGAGGCGCTAAACTGGATCTGACTGTCTTCCCCTTCATTCTACGGGGCGTCACCCTCGACGGCATCGACTCTGCCTGGTATCCCATCGAACGACGAACGGCCCTCTGGCAGAAACTGGCCACCGACTGGAAACTACCTGATCTTGAAGACCGTGCGAAGGTCATCACCCTGGAACAGGTTCAGGAGACCGTCGAAAAACTCCTGAATCGCACACATCAAGAGCGCACCATCATTCAGATCAGCGAAGAATAGAATCAGACGCATTACAGAAAAAAAGCGGCCACTCGTTTCCGAATGGCCGCTTCTCTATTTTCCGGATCAACGCACGACTTAGTATCGTGCCAGGTCAGCCGCTTCGGCTTTGAGATTCAAGCCGCTCACAATCCGCTGGGCATCGTTGACCATGAATTTCACTTCAGAGCCACACGCGATAAACTGCCAGCCTTCGGAAATCCGCTGTTCAACCGCTTCAATCGTCTGCACATGCAGGCCGACTGGTGTGCCGGTCTTCTTGCCGGTTTCCAGAATCCGCTGCAGCATCACTTCCAGTTCATCAGGCGAAGGATGCACGCCCGTCTTTTTGCTCATCTGAAACGTCAGATCGTTGGGACCAACGAAAATTCCATCCACGCCGGGCAGGCTGTAAATTTCTTCCGCGTTCTCAACTCCCTCGGGTGACTCGGTCTGCAGAATCACCAGGATCTCATCGTTGGCATGTTTATAATAATCGCCAGGCGTAGCATCGAAATTCATCGCATGCAACACGCCACCCACCGATCGATTTCCTTCCGGCGGATACTTAACCGCATCGATAACCTCTTTCGCCTGTTCAACGGTGTTGATCATCGGAGCGACAATTCCATGAGCCCCGGCATCCAGCGCCCGCTTAATCAGTTCATATTTTCCCAGGGGAACCCGGCACAGAGGAACGCAACCAGCATCGGCAATCGCGCCGAACAACAGAGCGGCCTGCGACCAGTCGATCGGCGAATGTTCCAGATCTACTGTGAGCCACGGAAATCCCACACGGGCCATCAGACGGGTCATCATCACGTCCCCCGACGAAAGCCATGTTCCCACTTGAGGTTTTCCTTCACGCAACGCCGCCTTGACCGGATTCTTTTTCATCAGTCTGAAATTCTTTCCTGAAATCTATGTTGAACTAAAACTCTGTTTGAACCACTTTACGATTTATCCATTCTCGACAGGCTCATAGTGGATTGCAAGCCAAACGCTTTCCCGATC
>NZ_CAXBKP010000021.1:0-122744 GCF_963976445.1 uncultured Gimesia sp.
CTGGAAGGTCTGGCACATGGCAGTGACTTCAAAGGACTGCTCGTTTTCTTCGATAAAGGCAAACCTCATTGATTTTCCTTCGCAAAAAAAACGGTGGCTTTTTTTAAAATATCCCGTTCCATTTTAAGACGGCGATTCTCTTCGCGTAATCGCTTCAGTTCTGCTTTTTCATCTTCCGTCAGCGAAGGCGATTCTTTGTCCTGGGGCATGAATTTCTCTTTCCATTTACGAATCTGGCTGGCGTGGACTCCCAGGCTCCGGGCAGCTGCAGCGAGTGAATAGCCCTCTTGAGTCACCAGACGCACCGCATCCAGCTTGAATTCCTCGGAATAAACGCGTCGTGATACCTTAGATTTTGACGACGATGATTTAGCATTTTTGGACATACTGAACTCCTCTCAGAGAGTATACACTCTCAGGCAGGCGCCCACTATTCCTGGGGAAGTCCAATACATCGCTTCGCACTGATCTTCATAAAGTTCCAGCAACTCGGGAAAATTATTTGCTTCTGTTTTGATGGAAGATAATTTTCCATGAAAATCTGTAAATCGAAATCGTTGTGCAATCTCTTCGCTGAAAAATAAGATTTTGCTTGCATCAAAATCTGGATGAACATCCTTTATGAATCGGCGATCAGGGTTTGCAAAACGCTCTTCCAAAAGCCGATGAACGTAACAAACACCTGTTAATAATATTTTATCAGTTCTTTGCAAATGCCATTGATTGCTCGACATCATTCAATCCTTTGCGAAATTATCTAGGGCGAGTCAATAGACTAAAATTTTAAGCTTATTGACGTCATTTATATGTGAATGCAGAAAATGATGCCGGTATTAAAATCTCTCAGCAGTAATGAGATCGCCCGAAGATGGGCGAGCCGAATTCTACCGGTTCGTTGGAATAAACTACTTGTGTCGCATTAAAATCAATAATGAATCAAGCAATCGGGTATTGCTGCATTCAATTTCATCACTCCCTCTTCCGTGACTTTAGTTTCTAACAACCATAAAAGAGTTAGTCTGGTCAGTTCTTTAAGATGCACAAGTCCTGCATCACTGATGTCGGTCATCGCAAGGGACAATATCGTGAGATTGTTCAGCTCTTTAAGATACACAAGTCCTGCGTCACTGACTTTGGTGGACCCAAGGTCCAATGTGGTCAGATTGGTCAGCTCTTTAAGATACACAAGTCCTGCGTCACTGATGTTGGTGCCTCGAAGGTTCAATGTGGTCAGATTGTTCAGCCCTTTGAGATGCACAAGTCCTGCGTCACTGATGTCGGTGTGTCGAAGGTCCAATGTGGTCAGATTGGTCAGCTCTTTAAGATGTACAAGTCCTACGTCACTGATGGTGCTGCCAGAAAAATAGACTCGTATGATATTGCCCGTGTCATCACTAATAATTATTCCTCCAAGTGCCTTGATCGAGTCGGTAGCTGGTTCATCCGTCTTTCCACACCCGCTACACAACAGAAGAAAAATAAAAGACATGAAAACACTGTAATTGTTCATTGAGGTAAAATTCTTCATTGAATGCCATTCTGATGAAATATGAGATGTTCCAAACAAAGAAGCTCAAACTCAATTCTGGAATTCGAACACCGCATTGTCAATGATACTATTTCTAAGTAATTGTCATTAACCCCCACACTTACCACATGCTTTTCCATCATCAGGTCCACAAATTCGACCACGCTTGGTATTCTTAAAATATTCGCGGTTTTAATTGTGCCTCACTTTGGATGTGACATGCCCCCTTTAACCGAATCCAGAGCTTGATATACAATTCAGGTTTCTTGACCTTGCCCCCAATCTTGAGCCAGTTGGAATATTAGAAATCTAATGTATTCATGCCCGGCGCGCCGGGCATGTTTTTTCGCAAACTTCACTGGTGACTGAAGCCCATCCGTTGTACGTGGAATTTTCGGTATGCTCTGTTGCAAACGGGCACTTTGGCTTTTGGTTTTGTTTGAATAGTCCGACTTCGAATGTCTTTATTTGTATTACTTGGCGTTGTATCTCTTTTTTGCTGTCTTTCGGGCTTCGCTACACTGTTTTGCGGTCAAATTGTTCTCGTAAGGAAAAAACCAATAGGTCGTCCCTTGGGCCATCAAATTGTCTTTGTCTTTCTCGTGTTCTAGTCCTAATGCGTGACCTATCTCATGCGCCATTAATTCTGGTTTACCGGTCAGGATAGCGACGGGATCAGAGCCAATCTTATAAGCTACTCCCTGCGGGTCACCGCCAAATCCATAGCCTCCCCAATCCCAAAAATCTGGCACAAAATGTACATCTAATACTTCGGGTGTGTTGTATTTCGTAAGAATCTTGTGCTCCCGGGGAAAGCCGGGTGCGACACTTTATATTGGCAGATCGCGTCTATAGCCACCAGCATTCTTTTTTGTATCCGTGAGCGTTCCAGACCAATCAAATTTGATGCAGCATTTTTTGAAGATTTTGTTGGCCATTTCTACAGAAGCAGATGCATGTTCTTTTTCGGCTGCACCATTCCAACGCCATACTTTCAACGGCACTGATAATGTATTTGCATAGCCAGGATTATCACAGCACGAATAGAATCCTACTCCCCTTCCACATTTTGAAAATGGCACTGATTTTTCTTCCGTACCACAACCCTTTGGCCGCACAGAGTAGTGGGTGATGGTTCCTCCCCCTCCGAAGGATGGATTGGCAATAGGGTCCCAGTCATAATTACCTTCTATGGTTTGACACCATTTACAACACTGACAAACCATCCCGCTCGGATCCACACCATTCGGTATAAAGTAAGCCAGATACAAACCGAAACCATCAACAAACCCTAACGGATCAGTGCTGAGCCATCTTCCGATGGTTGGTTCGTAGACTCTGGCTCGGATGTAGTAGCTTTCCAACTCTGTATCGTAGTAGTAGCCCACGTTTCCGGTCCATCTGAACGGGTTAGTGGTTGTGCCGGTGGTTGTGAGTTGGTTGCCCCAGGCGTCGTACAGGTAACTGTCCGTAATCGTTTCCGAGCTGTTCGTCAGATCGCGTGTGGAACCCAGTGCATCGAAATGATACCAATTCGTGGTGCTGCTGCGACGTTGACTAACCAGATAACCAAATTCAAATGGGTCATTCGTGTAAACGACTTGTGTAACATTAAAATCATCGGTTTCCAGCAGTACATTATCGCTTTCGACATCCCAAATGAAGTTATTCTTATAGCTAACTGTTTCTTTGGAAGTCCGACGATTTTCTGGATTGTAAGTCATTGTTACCAGTGCATTGGTAGGGGCCTCATAAACAGTAGGCTGATTTTCATAATTCCAGGTCGTCGTAGTGCGATTCATGCTTGGTTCAAGAACCACTTGCTGATTTCCTGCCGCATCAAACGTATAAGTCGTTCTCCCAGCTGCATCAATCTGAACCGTTAACTGGTTCGCCACATCGTATTCAAAGCGTGTCAGCACGGTATCTTTTTCGTTTTTGATCCGATTGCCGGACACATCGTAGGTAAAGGTCGCACTGTAGGAAGTGGTTCCCGTGCGATGCGTGCTGGTGAGTTGATTCGTTGCATCATAGCTATAAGTCGTGCGAGAATTGTCCGCTTCTATGATCGACACACGATTCCCGGCAGCATCGTAAGTGTAACCAAAACTGTCTATCACTGAATTGTCTGACTTGCGATGTACTAGATTGACAACCTGACTGTTTGCATCATAGCTAAACGACGTTCGTGTCAGATTAGCTCGCAGAATGCCCACACGTCGATTCTGCTCATCGTACGAGTAGGTAGTACGATCATTCTGCGGATTGACCAGAGTGATTAATAAATTGTCCGGATTGTAAGAGTAGGTAAACCGGCCACTGTCTGGATCAATCATGGTCGAACGATTTCCCTCAGCATTATAACTATATGTTATCGTCTTACTGGCAGGATCGGTCACAGAGACTCTCTTGGAAATAGCGTCGTAAACGGTAGTGTAACGCCCCGTACTATCTTCCATTGTAGTCATCTGATTGAGCGAGTCAAAAACAAAGGTTGCTCGAGAACTATCGGGATACGCGCGCCCCGTTAAATTATCGTTTGCATCATAGGAGTACGTCGTCCGAAAACCACGTGGATCAATTCGTAATGTCTGGCGACCCGCGGCGTCATAAGCAGATGTTGTGATACGATTTAACGGGTCTTCCTGCTCGGTTTCCCGATTGGCTGCATCATACACGAACGTGTTGCGATTTCTCACCAAAGAATATCATTCTGTCGAGGCACTCTGTTTTGAGTGAGCGAAAGAGTCGCTTAATGCAAGAATTCAGATTGGGGGACCTTGGAGATAAGACAATCGACTTAGTATCTGACTGGCTTAAGATCATTTGAAACGACTCACAATAAATCGTGTCTCGATCCATGATCAATTGTCGTTTCGCGCCAAGTTTCTCTTTGAGCACCTGATTTTCGATTCGCAAATATTCGATTACTTCTTGTTGGTGCTGGTTAGCCTAACCAACGATCATATAACAGAACAAGTGCCAAGATTGCAGAATGATACTCATAGATGGCCTCATTGTATGAGAATGATTTCAGTCTCTCTCACGATTAGGAAAAGTCGCGATGACATCAACTCTGTTTTTGCATCCAACACAAATAATAGAGTCAGCAATTATGATCTGCACACGGTTGTATCGGCTGGACAATACCTGCGGCTTTCAATAATTGATACAACTTCCTAACAAGAATTCGTAGTAATACGCTACGATAATTCTAGATACAATTTAGTGGGACATTTTGAGAACACAGGTTCTAATTTTTCGAACTGGTATGTTGGCACCGAATCACTTTATAGTCATTTGCTGCATTGAAAACTGTGTCAGTCCAGTCAAATCCGTTGTGGTTGTAGCGAATCTGCATCCCGCGGACCGAACCCGTTTTGAGCGCAGTGAAGGCATCATCCAGATTGAGCTGGGGTTCATCAGCATACAAAGTCTCGCCCCCTTTTATTTGAATTGACTCAATCTTTGTGAACTCTTTCAAATCGCTTAGAAAACTGGCAAGTTGCTCTTCTCCAAAAATCATTTCCCGCATTTCAGGAATAGGAGGACCATCTTCAAAGAGATTATGTGTTGTAGAATCCATGTCATCTTTTTTTCATTGAGAGTGGAAGAGGCTAGTCGTTCGTTTCTGATGCTTGTTGACCCTGATCACGATTTTTGTTGATGAGACTATGCAGGGTGACAAACGAATGTTGATCCAGTGTCGCAGAGGGAGCGTGGCATTGCAAACAGTTTGTGAACCAGGGATGCGTTGTTCTCAATCCAGGGCGAGTGAGTAAGCCGTGACAACTCATACAATCTTCTCGCATGAAAGTCGCGTGTGGTACTCTTGGCGGGGCAGTCGGATGTGCACGTAGACCAGGGCCAGGACGAGCAACTCCCACAAATAGATTCACCGCATCCACCGATGGAGCATCGAACGGACCTTTGTTCTCCTTGGGCACATGGCATTGTACGCAGTTAGCAAAACGAGGGTGACTCATTTTACTCGCAATTTTCTGACCGATCTGAACTCCTTCTCCATGACAAACTAGACACTTTTCTGCCCTGACATCGGCAATCAGATGTGGGATAGTCGGAGGAGCACCTTCAAACGCCCTGTTTTTCACTCGATCTAAGATTGCCTGAGATTTCATTTCTGGTTTTTTAATCACGGGATCAAAAATCCCCGGCTTCTGCTGCTTTAACTGTGAGAAGTGCATTGCCAGTTTTGGGTTCTTCTTGAAATCTGCCGTGGTAATATCAGAGTAAGAAACGATGAGAGGAACCGCTTCCTCACTTTTGGATAGGTGATTCTGTGTGGGGTGTTCTTTCCAAGAGGCGCGCACCGGCTCCTGCTGTTCGGAAATTCCCAAGATAAAGCCGACCAAAACACAGCCTGTCAGGAACACCCCGATTAAAATGGGAAGTCGGCTGTTGTTTTGGTTTTGAGTTGAAGATTCACGTTCATTCATCGGTTCGTTCACTTCTTTACCCAACCTTACTGATCCGTACGGCACATTTTTTGTAATCGGGCTGTTTACTGATAGGACAATGCGCTTCCAGAGTCAGCTGATTGATGAGCAGATTTTCATCAAAGAACGGTACAAAGAGATGTCCGGGAGGACAGCTTGCCCGCCCATCAATCCATGCATTCAATTGCAATTCGCCCCGCCGCGTTTCCAACCTGACCTTATCTCCTGTGCGTATTCCGAGTTTCCGGGCGTCATCTTTGTTGACTTCAACATAGGCGCTGGGCATGGCTTTGCGAAGCGGTGGCACCCGCATCGTCATTGTCCCCGAATGCCAGTGTTCCAGAACTCTGCCTGTATCCAACCAAAAAGGATATTCGTCGTCAGGCATCTCTGGTGGTGGGACATAGGGACGGAAGAAGATCATTGCCCTGTCGTCTCCCGTAGTGGAATGATAGAACTGGAATTTTTTCCCCTTTTCAACAAACGGGTCGGAGCCTTCTACAAACCGGTAGGCGGTATCCTTCCAGACTCCGTTTTTGTCTTGCGTCACTGGCCAGCGCATGCCGCGCGCTTTGACGAGTTCCTGATATGGGGCCACATTTTTATGTTTGATGGTCGTAAACTGTCGATACTCTTCAAAGAGAAATTCATCGACGTTGTAGTCGTAATATTTTTCCCAATCCCAGACAGGAACGGTCTTTCCATTTTTATCTTCAAAATGAAACAGGAACGAACCATCTTTTTTCTTCATCCCCGCAAAACCATCCAAAAACAATTGGTGTGCGACTGCCAATGTCTGCCAGCAGTCGTCACGGGCCTCTCCAGGTGGCTGGACCATCTTGAACCATTGTTGAGTGCGGCGTTCTGAATTCCCAAAAACCCCATTTTTTTCGACCCACATAGCAGAGGGAAGAATCAGGTCAGCCAGCTTTGTAGTTGCAGTCGGGTAGACGTCTGAAACAATGAGAAACTTATTTTTCTGTTTTTCCTTCGGATCAAACAGCTTGTGCAAGTTGGGAAGTGTCTGGCCAGGATTCGTTACCTGGACCCAGATCGTGTCGAGCGAATCTTTTTCTTCTGTTGGAGAGCAGAATTTTTCCCACATCTTAACGGTGTGGTAACCCGGCTTGGGATTGATTCGTCCTTCAGGCAGTCCCCACAATTCCTCCGCCTTCGCTGCATGTTCCGGTTTGGCGACGAGTAAACCTCCCGGCAAGGCATGTGCCAGTGTTCCCACTTCACGGACCGTTCCGCAGGCAGAAGGCTGCCCCGTCAGACTTTGAGGTCCATCGCCGGGTTTTCCCCAGTGACCACTTAGGAGATGAATGGCATGCACGAGATTATTAATTGCGGTTCCCTGTGTGTGCTGATTCATGCCCATACACCACAGACTGGTGATTTTGATATCCGGATTACCGAACAATTTTCCAAGCCAGAGCAATTCTTCTACAGAGAGACCGCTGACTTTGGAAACTTTTTCGGGAGTATATTCTGCAACGAGAGCCTGGTACTCATCAAATGAAATCGGCACCCCCTTCAGTGAAGCAGGTCCATCAGGGCCACGAAAGTTGCAGTATTTCTCAACGAACTCGCGCGAATAGGTTTTATTCGCAATCAACTGATTGGCAATGCAGTTTGCGATCGCCATGTCTGACTGAGGTTGCATCATTAAAACATGGTCTGCCATCTGGCTCGTTCGAGTCCATCGCGTTGTCATGTCGACCAGAGAAATTTTTTCGCCGCGTATTTTCCGATCCATGTACCTGCTAAACAGAATCGGATGCATTTCTGAAAGATTATTCCCCCACAGAATCACACAATCCGCATGATCCAGGTCGCTGAAACCATTATACGGTTCGTCAACCCCGTATGTCCCGATATATCCCGTTACGGCTGACGCCATACAAAGACGGGCATTCGGGTCGATCATATTATTGGCAATTCCCGCCTTGATGAACTTGTTCGCGACGTAGCCTTCCGGGATGGTCCACTGCCCTGACCCATAGATGGCGAACTTTTCAGGCGCCTCGAGGATACGATCGGAAATAATCTGAATTGCTTTGTCCCAGGAGATAGGCTCCAATTTGCCGTTCACCCGCAGTAGAGGTTTCGTTAATCGATCCTCACCATACAGAATCATCCCGACATGGTAGCCTTTTACACAAAGCAGTCCTTTGTTGACGTCTGCTTTGCGGTCTCCCGTCACCGCAACCACTTTGCCATCCTTAACACCGACTTGAACATGGCATCCCGTTCCACAAAATCGACAAGGGGCTTTGTTCCACTCCACATCTTGCAGGACGGGCAGCGCATCGCCCCCCGGAGTCGTCGAAGCTGACTTCGCGACTCCAGCAGCAAGAGCTGTCGCTGCAGCCATCGCAGTTGACTTGAGGAAAAAACGTCGGTCTGCTTGCTGATTCTTCATGAAACAGTCACTCCTGGGATTCCACTTCTTGACATTCGACGGGATTCAAATCTTCAAAACTCACAAACGCGACCTCAACCTTGAGCACTCCCGGAAATTGAGAGATCCTATAAAACCATTCTCGTGAGTCAGATTCGTCCTCAGCTTCGAGAACAATCGGGATTTTACAACCATGCCTTTGCCCGACTTCAATGCAGGAAATCCCTGCAAGTAGTTCTTCAATGGAACTGATTCCAGCGACATTATCATCGAGCGTAATAACCATACTGCTGATCTTCATGGTGAGATCCTCTCTGGAGAGAACTTGTTTGTTGCGTAAAGTTATCGACATCTTCCAGACAATTCAAGAAATAAAACTCTTTAATTCTTGATTCGGTTTGATAATTTCTATATCCTCTGCCGACATGAATGATTAAGAGTATTTTTTTGACGTATTTCAACGCGAAGGGAAGGGTTTCAGATGAACGTGTCGGCTGGAAAAATGCTCTTCATCGTGGGGCTTTTTAGTATTTCCGCATTTGCAGTACAAATGTTTGCCAGTGTAGAAAATAGCGAAGAAATCGCAATTCATCCCAAGGCCGATGACGCACCTTTGTTTCCAGTGAAGATCAATCCCGCGAATCAATTGGTAGAAATCCCAACAGACCGGAAAGATGCCAACGGGAATCCGGTTCTTGTTTCCTGTCAGTCGTGCCACGGTGTACGTAACCCCAATCCCAAAAATGGATCAACAGGGCCTTTGGTATCATTCCATCAGGACCTGAGCTTTGTGCACGGAAAACTAGTTTGTATTTCATGCCATAACCCGGAAGGATCTTATTCTGACTTTCGACTGGCCTCAGGAGAGAGCATCAAACCAGAGGACGTCATGCAGTTATGTGCTCAGTGTCACGGGCCCCAGTTTCGTGATTATCAACATGGTTCGCATGGCGGAATGACAGGCCATTGGGATTTGCGAAAAGGAATGCGGCAGCGAAATCATTGCGTCAATTGCCACGATCCGCACAAGCCAGCCTTCCCTTTATTCCGTCCTGCTGCAGGACCGAATGATCGTTTTCCTCCCCATCATCCAAAGGGAACTCATGAGTGATTCAAAGGCTTCGTTGCCAATTATTGACCATCCAGAAGTGAATCGACGACGATTTCTGAAAACCGCCGGGGCCACATTGGGATTAGCCGCCTGGGCCGCAGCAATGAAGCCGCTGCTGGAGCTGACTCCAGAAGTAAACGCAGATGAGTTCTTGCAGAAACATTACCGTGAGCTGACTCCCGAGCAGAAAGCGGTCGTATTTAAGCGGCTCGAAGAAGAAACCAAGGAAGAATACAATGCGGATGTGACGATCTCTGACCCTCAACCAATGGATAATGTTCTCTTTGGATATGCCCTGAATTTGAGTGCCTGTATTGGGTGCAGAAAATGTGCAGAAGCATGCCATATTGAGAACAATCACGATCGAGCATCGAATAATTCCTATATACGTGTCTTTGAGATGGACATGGGGGGAATCGATTTTGAAAAAGGGAATGCTAACTACGACCACCCCGTTCCTGCGCCAGGGAAATATTACATGCCGGTCCAGTGTCAGCAATGTGAAAATGCACCTTGTGTCACCGCGTGCCCCATTGAAGCAACCTGGAAAGAGAAAGATGGCATTGTCGTCGTCGATTATAACTGGTGCATCGGATGTCGCTATTGCGAAGCAGCCTGCCCTTACCATGCACGTCGATTCAATTGGGAAAAACCAGAAATTCCCGCTGAAGAAGTGAACCCGAATCAATCTTATCTATCCAACCGGATTCGCCCTCAAGGGGTCATGGAAAAGTGTACTTTCTGCTTACACAGAACCCGTGAAGGACGATTGCCCGCTTGCCTGGAAGCATGCCCCACTGGTGCCCGCGTATTCGGAAACTTGTTGGACCCGGACTCAGAAATCCGTTGGGTCATTGAAAATAAAAGAACCTTCGTGCTGAAAGAAGAGTTGGGGACCAGACCTCGCTTTTTCTATTACTTCGATGAATAAAGTTGTTGTTGAATAAAACCTGAATGCCTGATGAATAAGATCTCGATCAAACAGAATGGGAGTTCGTACCGTGGTTGAGGCCCAGAATCCACCTTCCCCTGCCCCTCAAAATACTTCGGTTGTACTGAGCTATCTTGGTTTCCTAAGACGTGCCACAGGAGTTGCCACCGATGGGAAATGGTACTTTTATGTGTGGATGATTATCTTGTTTGGGATTGCGCTTGTGGGGGCAAACGCGTGGGCACAACAAGTTCGCGATGGAATGATCGTGACAAACATGTCAGATCATGTGAGTTGGGGGCTCTATATCGCCAACTTCACATTCTGTGTCGGCCTGGCGGCCGGGGGAGTCATGATGGTGATTCCCGCATACCTCTATGATGACGAAGAGATGCATCAGGTTGTCATCATCGGCGAGGCGGTTGCCATCGCTGCGATTCTAATGAGTACCCTCAGTGTAGTTGTCGATTTAGGGCGTCCTGATCGCTTTTGGCATTTGATTCCCGGCATCGGCAAGTTTAACTGGCCTCTTTCCATGCTGACCTGGGACATCATTGTCCTCAATGGATATCTGTTGATCAATCTGCATATCGTAGGGTACTTACTCTACATGCGATACCTGGGACGCAAGCCGAACCCCAAGTGGTATGTTCCGTTTGTATTTCTTTCCATTTTCTGGGCAATCAGCATTCACACCATCACTGCATTCTTATATTGCGGTTTGGGAGGCCGTCCATTCTGGAATACTGCTTTACTCGCCCCTCGTTTTCTTGCCTCTGCGTTTGTCAGCGGGCCGGCATTTATTATCCTATCAATGCGTGTGATGCGCCTGTTAACCGACTTTCATTTTTCGCCCAAACCTGCCAACACCTTGATTCGAATTATACGTGTGTCAATGTGTGTGAACCTTCTGATGCTGCTCAGCGAAATCTTCACACTCTTTTATACCGGTGGTTCTCATGCATCCTCAGCACAATACCTCTTTTTCGGATCCCATGGAGCGAACGGACTTGTCCCCTGGATATGGACGTCGATGTTTTTAAATATCGCTGGCGCCTGCCTCTTTTTTACTCCTGCAGCACTACGCCGTGAAAATACGCGAATTGTTGCTTGCCTGTTTTGCATCGTTGGAATCTGGATTGAAAAAGGGATGGGGTTGATTATTCCCGGATTTATTCCTTCGACGCTCCATGAAGTTGTGGAATATTCCCCCAGTCTCATAGAATGGAAAGTGACAGCTGGAATCTGGGCCTTTGGTCTTCTGGTTCTGACCTTGCTCTTGAAACTGATTGCATCAGTTTTTACTTATGATTCATCCCGAACAATGACCACGGACCAAAATACTGATCTGGATGAAACCAATACCACATCCAGTCCGGTTGAGACGATTTCATGACACCATACGGGAAGACTGCCCAAAACGCGATTGCCGCTATGAGCTTGATGGCAGAGGTCTATCATGATGATCCACCTATCCGTCTGAGTTCTTTGCAAATTGCAGAAAAGCGAAGCCTGATGAAGCCCGTTGTAGCCAAAGTATTAACGGTACTTTCGCAAGCAGGTCTGGTTACAGGAGCCCCCGGCCCGAATGGGGGATATCGACTGGCGATGCCACCTGAAATGATTTCGTTGTTCGACATTTCTATTCAATTTGATCGCCTTGAGGAATCATTAAATTGTCCTTTCGGAAAAGAGTGGTGTGGAAACGGGCCACAGTGCCCGCTCCATGATGATCTGAAAGCACTCCGCGAAAACACGAATCGATTTCTTCAAGAGAATACGCTCGCCCTCTTCCAGACAAACAAAGAAGAGTCATCGTAAATCGTTGATTCCGTATGGTCAAAGTTTCAGCCACGCGATAAACCCTTAGATGATTTGGCTTTCTACGCAGTTGATACTATCGCCCCTGAGGAGGAACAACATCAGCAAAGCGTGGTTAAAGCGAATACAGTCTTCGGAACCGGGGGCCTAATGCCCACTTCCTGCTGAATAAATCAGACTTGACAGCGTCACGCCCTCTGAAATGATGGTGCATTACCTGTGTCGCGCGCGAGAAAAGTACTGGTTCAGGTGAAACGTCGGAACGTCTAAAAATATCAGCACCATAAAACCCACTCATCTCAGCCAGATTTTCATAACCACTGCTCGCCCGCACCTCAGTTATCGATTGACTTCGCACGACATCGCAGCCACTTCGATTGATTTCATAATGACTTCGTAGCATATCACTGCCCATTCGAATGACGAAAGAAGTCGCTTCCCCTGGACTCTCCCACGCCCCCAACAACATTCCTCGGTACAGATTTAATTGTTTCATGTGAGTCTCAGCTTAAACGTGGGATCAAACATTGGGTTGCCTTGAATGCCACTTTGACAAACGGCAGACAAAGCCTACCAGATATCACCGGCAATCTCTTAGATGAACAACCTGCACCGTCACGGGAAGAGTTACCCCGTACCATCGGATAGATCGCAAGCGTACCGGGGAAGCAAACCACTAGTGGAGTGTCATTTTTAATTTTGGGTTGATAGATATCACGGGAGTGCGACAACGGAGCACGTAAACAACACCCCCAACCCTCAATTTCCAGCTTGAAAAAGCACTCGCCTGACAATCCCTTTCTCCTGGTTCTTACAGAGCAGATTCCTCTTCCACTTCACCCCGCCCCACAGTGCTTACATAGTGCTCACACAGACACTTTCTGTGTCACAAATATCGAATTTTGTCCTTGATCGAATTGCGCTCCTGAATATGTTTTGCACAACAATAAAGTGTATTTGATATTCAATTACCCCTACGAACACGTCGGCAAAAACACATAGGGAACATTGTTTTAAAGAGCATCGTTCACATTCAATTAGAGATCACTGAAATACAGTCAAACAAAACACGATACACGTCAAAATAAAAACACACACTTAAAATCACAACCACATCAAGGAAGAGCATGAGCCCTAAACCAACAAGCACAGAGTGGCAGAAAGACGTTTCTAACACCGTCCAAGTGACCTTAAACGGCGCAACAAGCGACCAATCACTGTTCAACAAAGACTATGAATTGAAACTTCTCTATTGCTACTCCAAAAGCTGCTCTTGGGAACTTATATTCCCCGCCGCAAATGGATTGTCCAAGGCCATCTTTGTTGCCACTCAAAACAAGGACGGCTCATTTGAAGCCTGGTTTAAATTCGAAGGAAACACTCAAGGACCTGAGTGGACCGCACTAGGCATTCAAGGACTCTATAATACGATCAAGCTGTTTTTAAACCCGGACTTCCCAGCAGACCCTTCGGTCTCCGAGGGCTGGCCAAATGAAATTCAGGTCACATTTTTGCCTTTGAGTTCGGAGAAGAGAGCATTCTACATTGCCCCTGAACTGAATGCCGAACAAACTGCAATAATGTCGTACATCGAAAACTCAGGATCTGGTTCAGGATCTGGCTCTGGATCCGAGAGTTCAACTTCGACATCTTCCGAATCTGGAAATTCTTCTACTTCCGCTGACTCCGAATCTTCTAGCTCCGATGCTCCAGGAGGTTCCTCATCATCTGACTCTGTCGGCAGTGGTGGTAGCGGAGGCAGCGGCGGAAGTGGAGGCAGCGGTGGCAGTGACGGTGGTGACAGCAGTTCCAGCGGTGCAGAACCTGACACTCCCGTCCCCAGAACGGAAGTGGCCGGTTGCGGCGATTTTTCTGACGACCCCATTCGCTACGTCGACGGGCAAATTCAGATGCAGGCCGTCGATGTGGCCAGCCAGGGATTTGGTCAATACTGGGCACACGAACGAAGCTACTCTAACCAGTTGGCGTACAGCGTCAACATGGGAAATGGTTATAACTGGTGCCTGCCTTACCTGTCCCAAATCATCAGCATCACCACCACCAAATATGCGCTGGTGGGTAATATGAACAATGTGATCTATTTCGAAAAAGACCTTGAGACGGGTCTGTTTACTGCTCTTAATGGAAACCTGGAACAACTCACTTACGATGATATGAATCAGGTCTTTTATCTACTATCTCCAGACGGCACTTATCGTGAATTCAATGGCTCTAGTGAGACCGACTCTTTTGGAAAACTAATCTACTCCCGCAGTCCGGGAGGAAATGAATCAACGGTTGTCAGGACCCCTTCTAATTTTAGTGTGGAACGAGTGATTTCAATTCCGTCAGGAACGTTTACCCAACGCTTCTCTTATACCACGGAAAGTGAAGGAGTTTATGCCGGACTGATCACTTCATGTTTTCTACAAGTCATTGATTCGTCCGAAAACGTGACGAAGATCGCAAAATCGAACTATACCTACTACGACGGGAGTTCAGACAAGGGCTCTTTAAAAGACTTAAAAACAGTTTCAATTCAAACTTGGGACGAAGACACAAGTGCATGGATCGACCAGGGTACCACTTACTACCGGTACTATAAAAACAATGAATCTGAAGGGTTTGAACACGGCCTCAAGTATGTCACCCTGCCCGGTTCCTACGCGCAAATGGTCAGCGACAGCATCGACCCACTCACGGCATCGAATACCACAATCGCCCAGTATGCTGACAATTATTTCGAGTATGACACTTCACAAAGAGTCGTACTGGAGCGAAATAAAGGGGGCGCCTTAACCTTTACTTTCGGCTATAGCGAAAACTCTGCCGCAAGCTCGTCAACCAGTGGAGGCTCACCAACTTATAATCCCAATTCCTGGGAGAATAAAACCGTTCAAACCCTACCCGATTCCAGTCAGAAAATCCTGTATTTCAATGGCGTGGGGCAAACGATGCTTGAAGTCAAGAAATCGGGAGATGACGAGTGGTGCTGGTTCAAAAAATATGACACGAACGGGCGGGCCATTCTGCACGCAGAACCCTCGGCGATCTCTGGCTATGACGAACAGTACCCGGACCTTCTGCACTATTCCGCTGGCAGTTACCAATACCTGTATAACAGCGAAGGCCTGATTCATCTTTATGACTATTACACTACTACCGGATCGGGAGCCGCAGCAGGCTATCCTTCTTTCACAAAAATACAGCATGGTCAAAGTGGCACGCCCCTTAATCTCAGTAAAACCGAATACACGTCCCATTCGGCAAACGGGAGCACCATTTACCTGCCCTCCAAAGAAATCGCCTACCCGGACGAATCCAATCAGTCGACAACAATCGAATCCAGTTATTCCTACACATTCCATACAGGAACTTTACAGGTAAAACAAAAGACAACCACACTCCCCGTCATTTCCACATCCCAGAACGGATCAGGGACTGCCAACACCAGAGTGGAAGTCTATGACACAGAAGGCAATCTGACCTGGGCCAAAGATGAACTTGGCTTCATTACCAAAATGGTCTACGACAATTTAACCGGCGGACTACTCCAACTGATCGAAGACGTCGACACGACCCAACAATCTGACGAACCTGCCGGCTGGGTCACTCCCTCAGGTGGGGGAAAGAATCTGGTCACTGATTATGAATTAGACGACCAGGGGCGAGCCACTCAGGTTCTCAAACCCGAACACACAATCGACCTCAATGGCCAATCCACGACCATTCGCACTGCGATCTGGTATGTCTACAAATCCAACACAAGTGATAATCAGACCTGGCAAGCAACCGGCTACCAGTCAGGCCCGTCGAACAACTATCAATACACCCTGATCAATCCGGTAATAATTACGAAGACAGACAAATACGGCAACACACTCGAAAGCATCCAGGCCACACGCAGTTCGAGCAGTGGAAAACTACTTCCCACCGATTCGTTCCCGCAGCCCTCTTATGTCAGCTGGATTACCCGTCAGTACACGGGCTGTTGTCTGCTCGAATCTGATCGCGTCTATCATTTAATTCCGACATCAGGCATCGGCTCGTCGGGAACAAACTACGATCAGTCCAGTTATGGCTACGACAATATGCAGCGGCAAAACCGCAGCACTTCGCCGGGTGGCACGATCTCCTTTACGGTCTTTGATATTCGCAATAACCCTTATCAGGTTTATGTGGGCACCGACGATACAGGAGCCACTCAACAAGATCCCACAGGTGGTGGAGCGATTGGCAACAACATGGTGCTGGTTTCACAGAATCAATATGACAACGGCGCCGATGGGGGCGATAATAATCTGACCACTCAAACCCTATCTGTCGACTCGTCAGAGACGCGTATCACCGCATTCAGCTACGACTGGCGTGACCGCCTCGTTGAAACGGATGGCGAGATTGACGCGTTCCAGAAACAATACTACGACAACCTGAACCGCGTCATCAAAGTAGAGCAGTACCATACAACCTCAGCAGGGGTTTTACTGGGCCGCGCTGAAAGTAAATATGATGATCTGAGCCGCGTCTATCAGACCATTCAGTATGCCGTAGATCCGTCTACCGGGACCGTAGGCAATAGCCTCGTCAACAACACCTGGTACGATGCTACAGGCAAAGCACTAAAACAGCTCCCCGCCGGATCAGACCTCTTTACGAAAATGGAGTACGATAGCCTCGGACGGTTGACAGCGAGCTATACCGGCTATGATCTGGATGAAACCAGTTATGCCGACGCTGGAACCGTTACCGGCGATACGATCCTGGAACAGTCAGAATCGATCTATGATGATGCCAATAATATCATCGAGAGCATCACACGGATGCGTTATCACGATGCCCCAGATAGCCAGACAGGCGCACTTCTAGATCCGAGTTCTGCTCCCAAAGCGCGGGTCACCTACATGGCGAATTACCCAGATGCCATTGGACGTGTAATCGCTACTTCAGACTACGGAACCAATGGGGGAACCAGTCTATCGCGTTCCAGTACAATACCCACACGCAACGATACGGTGCTGGTCACAACCACGGCCTTTGATTCTGCAGGACGCGTTTATCAACTGATTGATCCTGCTGCGATGGAATCACGCAAGGAGTATGACGATGCCGGGCGGGCCATTAAAGTGATCGAAAATTACCAGGCTCCTGTGTCTTCCAGTTCCAGTAACTCGTCGGGCGCTGATCCTTCGGATGATACCAACCGCACAATATTGACCACCTATACGCCCGATGGTTCCATCGCCACTCTGACCGCAGAAAACTCAGAAACAGGAAACCAGGTAACCACTTACACCTATGGGACAACGTTAAGTGATTCCGAAATTGCCAGCAGTACCTTGCTGCGAACAGAGACCTATCCTGATTCCGTGGACGGAACCGATGTGGTTACTTACGCCTACAACCGGCAGGGACAGACCATTGAAAGAACGGATCAACTCGGAACGATTCATGAAGTCGACTATGATAAACTGGGCCGAACAACACAGGATCGTGTCACAACGCTGGGGACTGGCGTCGATGGAGCCGTGCGTCGCATCGGGCTGACCTATGATGAACGCGGTCTCAACTCTGAACTCAGCAGCTATGACAATGCCACAGTAGGACAGGGAACACTAGTTAACGAGGTTCAGTTTGCTTATAATGATTTCAGGCAGGCCATTACCAGTTATCAGTCGCATACGGGAGAGGTGAATGTGAGCACCAGCCCCAAGGTTCAAACCAATTTTGCTAATGGCAGTGACAACACGATTCGTCCCGCCAGCCTGACTTATCCCGATGGTCGCGTGCTGTCTTACAGCTATGGTTCTTCGGAGAGTATTGACGATGCCACCAGCCGCGTGGCAGCGATTGTGGACAGCGATCTCAGTGCCACCCACCTAGCCGAATATTCCTACCTCGGCATGCGCAGCCCGGTTATTGCCGATGATACCGAACCCGATGTCAAATACACGCTGGTCGGCACAGCAGGAGGCAACGATCCAGATACCGGAGATATTTATCGTGGCCTGGATCGCTTCGGTCGGATCAAAGAGTCCCTCTGGTATGACTACGGTGCAACAGCAGACAAAGCCAACATTCAGTATGGCTACGACCGAGCCTCCAATCGGACCTGGCGGTATAACCTCCTGGATACAACCCACAGCTTTGATGAATTCTATGCCTATGATGGTCTGCAGCGTTTAAAAGAAACGGATCGCGGCACGCTGAATGGGCCAAAGACGGGAATCGATACACTCAAGTTCGCTCAATCCTGGTCACTCGACGAAACAGGAAACTGGAAAGGTTTCCAGCAGGATGATACCGGTAACGGAACCTGGGATCTGGAGCAAACCCGTACCAGTAACACAGTCAATGAAATCACCGACATTACCGAGACCGCTGGTTCGAGTTGGATCACTCCCGCGTACAACAAAGCGGGCAATATGACGACGATCCCTCAACCCGCTGATCTGACAGCCGGTTTTACCGCGACTTACGATGCCTGGAGTCGGCTGGTAAAAATTATGGACAGCAGCAACACGGTTGCCGAATATGCCTATGATGGCCGCAACTTTCGGATCATCCAGAAATCCTACGTCAGCGGTTCCCTGGATGAAACCCGACATCTTTACTACACCGATTCCTGGCAAACCATCGAAGAACGCATCGACAGCGAAACCAGTCCCGAACGCCAGTTCGTCTGGGGAATGCGCTACATTGATGACCTAGTTCTTCGCGACCGCGATACCACCAGCAACGGCACACTGGATGAACGGCTCTACGCGTTACAGGACGGCAACTGGAATGTCACAGCGGTCTGTGATGAAAACGGTGATGTCCAGGAACGCTATGCCTACGACAGTTATGGCAGTCCTACGTTTTTAACACCCAGCTTTGGTTCTCGCAGCAGCTCTAGCTTCGACTGGGAAATTCTTTACGGAGGTTATCTTTGGGAAACAGCGACGGAACTGTTTCATGTACGTAATCGTGTGTATCATTCGCCCTTAGGATGTTGGATTCAACGTGATCCGGTTGGATATAGAGATGCTTTTAACTTGTATGTTTATGAATCTAGTAAGCCGCTTGTATTTTTGGATCCCTCAGGCACACAAAGTTTTATGCCTAATTGGAATCCTTATCAAAAATATGCTGAAGACTTCGCTAGGCATTATAAGCAAGATTCTGAAATGGTATCTGCTCCAAATGTGATAACTTATGGAGCAGTGCCTAATCCAGAGTTATTATATCAGGGAGTCAAAAATTTCGTAAATGAATACGGCTCTCCGAGAGAACGGAGGGCTTTTGAAGAAACCGAAAAGCTTATGTTTGGTCCGCAAGCAGATCCTAAATATTACGACGATACTGGTAAATATTTTGGTCCTGTTTACGGCACTCCACCTATTATGGGTGCCGGGTTTAAGGGGAGAGGTTGTCGGACCTGGAAGAGACGACCAGAAGGAACTCGGCTTAAAAAAGTTGGCAATTACTGGATTAAAGAAGTAGATCCAAACGCATCACGATTTATGCAATGGTGGGGGAGAGGATCATTAAAAACACAGGTACGTGCTCTAGATAAACTTGGAGATATGGCCCCATCGCATCTATTTAGAAATGGAAAGCTGATAATGCGTGATGCGGGAACTTTTAACGGATCAACCAAAAACTTTCTTAAAATTTGGGCAAGCGGTTCTTATAGATTAAAGACGCCATTCAATGATATCCGACCACGCAATATTGGTTCCAATGGATTGATCTTTGACCCTGCTCTTCATCCAATTCAACAAGGAGTTTATTGGACGGGTGCGGGAGCTGTTACATTCGGTGGTGGAGCCTGGATTTATTATGAGGCACAATCAGATGAGTAATCCTTTTTCGTTTCCATTACTTCTAATTGCTGGTGGAATCGCTTGGAACATTGCATGTGTTTTCTTGGCTTGGCTGCTTTCTCGGAAGCTGAAATATTCACCACCTTCTTCTTTTTGGCTGCAACAAGCTGGGTGGATTGGTTTTGCAATTTCTATAATTGCTGCTTTTGCGTATTATTTCATGAGTAGCTGAGACACAAAAAAAGATGACGAATGTAATACAATAAACACTTCAGACACAATAAGGGGTCTGGTCTCACTTCTAGTGGACCTGGCCCCTTATTTCTTCCTACGGTGCTTCCGCCGACAAAGCGAATATTCAATACGGCTACGATCGCGTTTCCAATCGAACCTGGCGATCGAATCCCCTGGATACAACCCACAGTTTCGATGAATTCTACACCTATGATGGTCTGCAGCGTTTAAAAGAAACGGATCGCGGCACGCTGAATGGGCCAAAGACGGGAATCGATACACTCAAGTTCGCTCAATCCTGGTCACTCGACGAAACAGGAAACTGGAAAGGTTTCCAGCAGGATGATACCGGTAACGGAACCTGGGATCTGGAGCAAACCCGTACCAGTAACACAGTCAATGAAATCACCGACATTACCGAGACCGCTGGTTCGAGTTGGATCACTCCCGCGTACAATAAAGCGGGCAACATGACCACCATCCCGCAACCCGCTGATCCGACAACCAGTTTCACCGCGACCTACGATGCCTGGAATCGCCTTGTAAAACTTACAGATGGCAGCGATACGATTGCAGAATATGCCTATGATGGTCGCAACTATCGGATCATCCAGAAATCCTTTGTCAGCGGATCACTGGATGAAACCCGTCATCTTTATTATACCGATTCCTGGCAGGCCCTCGAAGAACGCATCGACAGCGAAACCAGTCCCGAACGCCAGTTCGTCTGGGGAATGCGCTACATTGATGACTTAGTTCTTCGCGATCGCGATACGACCGGCAACGGCATACTGGATGAACGACTTTACGCGTTACAGGACGGCAACTGGAATGTCACGGCGATCTGCGATGAAAACGGCGATGTTCAGGAACGCTATGCGTATGATAGTTACGGGTTGGCATGCTCCCCATTTTCCGTCCCATTTCATCGCGGATAGGACAGCGATCTGCATCCAAGAGTTGGTCTAGAGAAGAAAATGGAGATGAAGTTAATCCGCAATATAGTGCTAATACGTCTCCCTCTCTGCTGAATACCGAGACCTTACTTGATCTTGCAACAAGGCTGGATATACCTGAAATTAAGAAAACGTTGCTGGAGTCCCTCTGAATTCAGACAAGCACACCCAGTATTACGAAATATCTGGTTTCAACATCAGTTCCCCCCATTCACCAGCCAAAGGATTGGCTTGCCCAATGGAACCACGGAAGATCATTCTGAGTAACTCACTAAGCCCTGGTGACATCGTCATGTTGACCGCGACGATCAGGGACTTGCATCGGTCCTATCCTGGACACTTTCTAACCGATGTTCGCACGACCGCGAAACAGATCTGGGAGAATAACCCTTATATCACACCTCTCGATCCTAAAGAGCCGGGAGTGACAACGATCAAAATGCACTATCCTCTGGTGCATCAATCCAATAGCAGTTCCTTCCATTTCATTCATGGATTTACCCAGTACCTGGAGAAACAGCTCGATTTGAAAATTCCGGTTACGAATTTCCAGGGAGACATTTACCTGTCAGATCAGGAAAAACGCTGGATGTCGCAGGTGGAAGAGACCGGCTTTCAGGGAAACTATTGGATCATGATGGCCGGCGGCAAATACGACTTCACTGCCAAGTGGTGGAACCCAGTATTTTACCAGCAGGTCGTCGATCATTTTCGAGGGCGGATTCAATTCGTGCAGTGCGGAGAAGCAAAGCATTTTCATCCGCCGTTAACGGGAGTGATCAACCTGATTGGTAAAACAGACACGCGCCAGTTCATCAGATTGATGCACCACGCGGATGGTGTGGTCTGTCCGGTCACGTTTGCCATGCACCTGGCAACTGCCGTCGAAACCAAACGAGGAAAACCAAAAAATCGGGCCGCCGTGGTTTTAGCCGGAGGCAGAGAACCCGCGCAGTGGGAAGCGTATCCGCATCACCAATTCATTAATACAAACGGTGCGTTGAGGTGTTGCGATCAGGGTGGTTGCTGGAAATCACGCTGTCAACCAGTGGGCGATAATGATCCCAAAGATCAGGATCTTTGCCTGTATCCGGTTCAAGTTGATGAGGATCTGCAAATCCCCAAATGTATGAACATGATCACACCACAGGATGTCATTCGACGCATCGAATTCTATTTCGATGGTGGTGCACTTCAATATAATCAGTCGGCATCGGCAGAAAAGACTGCTGACTGCTGTGAAGTACAAGCCGCATAAAAAGATCTTCCTTTAAGGCTACCCCCTTCCCCAAAAAACGAAACAAGAAACAATATGCCACGTTATACGTTTATCACAGTCACCGACTTCGCGTTTTTTCCTGGCACACTGGCTACCGTGAATAGTGTATTGCACTATCACCCCGACACGACCATTCATGTGGTCGTCAACGCGAAAAACCCGTTAACTCCCGCACAAATCGAATGCCTTCAAGCAGACGAACATGTGAAGCTAATTGGCTCCCGGGAACTGGAAAAGAATTCTCGGTTTATCAATGCCTGGGAACTGAAATCCTATGCCTGCGAGGACCTTTGTGAAGCGTACGACGTTGTCATCGGAATCGATTCGGACTGTCTGTTGTGCAGCAACGTCGATGATGTCATTGAACGCTGCTACCAAAGCGGGGGCTTCATCGGAGGCGCAGATGGCTCCGGCACAGACTATGGAATCAGATACAAAGTATATGGAATAGAAGCGCCCGCACATAATTCCAAATACATGAGCACGTCTCTGTTTTTCTGTGCGGTAACGGAACAGAATCGGCAGATTCTGAAAAAGTGGAGCGAATGCTGCAATTCCGCTGAGTTCAATGGCCAAGGCCCCTGCCCCGGCCATGGTGATCAGGGAGTCCTGAACGCTGTACTGTTTGCCGCCGGACGAACGGGGGATATTGAGCTGCTCCCGAATCACCTCTGGAGTCAACATTGGGTTTATTGGAATTCCATTATCAGTTTCAAAGACCAGCAGTTTATTAACTGCTCACATAACAATGTTCCTCAACGATCGTTTCATTGTGGAGGGGCAGAAAAATACTGGTCCAAGGCCCATCGTGATAAAATCTTAAATGGCCATGCATTGCAAACCTATCCTTACCTGTGGTTCCTGACGATGTTCTGGTTTGGCAAATGCAGCCAACGGAAAACCGATCCATTTCAATATCTCCCCGAAGCGAGCCAGCATTTGGTGCAGGACTTAATGGATTTTCTACCGCAAATTTTCCAAGTGTATCCGGAAGCTCGCACTCTCTGGGACAATTTAGAAGAGCCAACCCTGGATCGAATTGTGAATGGCGTTCATCGCATGCTCAGTCTGGAAGGTGGCAGCATGTCAGAATTAATAGAACTGGTGAAATCCGATCCCGGAATCAAACGTTATGCCGAAGTGGGCAGCTATGAAGGTGGCTCCATCATGACACTCGGAGTTCGGTTTGCCAATCGCGATATGGATTTCTATTCCATTGAATCGTTCATGGGAAATCTGGATGGAACAATGGACGGCCACCAACTCCCTTCAAGGCCGCGCTACCTGGAAAACTTGTCTCGTTTCCCTTCCATTCGAGTCAAACTGATACCGGGAGATTCACGCGATGCGGCAAACTTATTTGACAATGTAAGTTTGGATTTTGTGTTTATCGATGCCTGCCATGAAACAAAGGCTGTCCTTTCCGATATTGGTATTTGGAAACAAAAAGTCAAGCCGGGAGGAATTATTGCTGGTGACGATTATGGATGGGAATCAGTAAAATCTGCCGTTCATGAGAAATTTGAAGAAGTACAAAGTACTCCCACCGGACATGTCTGGTGGACGCGTATTGCTTAAACGGAAACTCAAACACTATCAATATTTGATCCATAAACAAGGCAAGCAGCATGGATGCTTTCAAAGTGCGAAATATCACGAAATGGTCTGTTGGGATTACGACGGCTCCGCGAAAACAACCAACGTTGAGTCAGACAATCGCCAGTATCAAAAAAGCGGGCTGGGATCGACTGCAAATATTCGCGGAACCGGATGTTGAAATTCCGGAATATTTCGATGACCTGATAATTGGACAACGTAATGAGAGATTAGGCGCGTTTCCAAATTGGTATCTTTCATTGACAGAAATGGTGCTGCGAGAGCCAAAGGCGGAAGCATATTTGATATGCCAGGATGATGTCTTATTTACTGAAAACATACGTGAGTATCTTGAATACCGATTATGGCCTGCTTCAGAAATCGGTGTTGTTTCGATTTATTGCCCCAGTCATTATCAGCAACAAACAACGCCAGGTTTTATTCGAGAAGATCGAGGCTGGAAAAGTTGGGGCGCTCTAGCTTATATCTTCTCAAATCCATCAGCCCGATCATTGTTAAGTGATTCTGTAGTATTAAATCATCGTGGATTTGGCCCTGCCGAGGGGATGCATCATATTGATGCTGTCGTTGGGCTTTGGTGTGAACGACAGCAACTGCCTTACTTCGTCCATTCACCAAGTCTGGCGCAGCACATTGGTGAAACGTCGACCATTTACCCCAAAGCTTCAGTTGTAGGGCATCGTAAAGCAAATCATATTCTAAAAAGTGTTCAGTGAAAGAAAGAGATCGAAATAAGAGAGCATCCATTTAAGGTAATATTTCATTATGGATAACCATAATCCTGATCAGGATGAGGAAGATTTTCTTCTAGAGCATTATGAGTCTGAACAATACCGGGGACGATTGAATGCGCCGACAGTCAGTTATCAGATATTAAATCGGACCTGTGGAGACAGCGTCGTTCTAGACCTGGAACTGAAAAACAATCTGGTCGTACAGGCAAAATTTGAAGCCCAGGGGTGTGTGATCAGCCAGGCTGCAGCTTCGATTTTATGCGAAACAATTACTGACTTGGAACTGACTTCCCTAAACTCATTTGACGCATCCTGCATGCTCAAAGCGATAAGGATTCCTTTGTCCCCCCGGAGGATGGTGTGTGGATTGCTGGCTTGGGAAGCGCTGCAAAAGATAAAAACAAATTTGGACAACCAAGTAAAAGGGAATAGACAACAATGAAAGCGGAGAATCTCACAATAGAGATTGTAATTCCAGACGGCCCGTCTTTAGAGAATGCCGATGCGACTATGGATTGTTACTCAGAACAAAATCAATCTAAAACGGTGGTTGAATTACTTGAAACCATCGCCTGCTTAACGGAAGCGCGAGATGTTGTTCTCAGAAATAGCGCTCAACCAATTGTCTCCGAATTGAGCGAAGTGATCCCCCAGGAACCACTTCGAAAGAAACAATTTCAACTGCGTTTAAGGTTGAACGCTCACACTTTCACTCAAGATGAATACCTCACAGAACTGTTAGAACAGACTGGATGCCAGGTTGAATTTTATCTGCAAGATACACTCCCCGATTTTCAATTTAAATATAGACAGATCAAAAAACTGATCGAGCGCTGGGAGAGAAGCTATAACCTGCAGGCATCCGTTCAAGTTCTGGACAATGCTCTAGACCAGGCAGATGCTGCAAATCAGCTTTCGATCAAACTGTTCCCCGGAATGAACGGCCATTCTGCTATGAAGCAGATGGCCAAATCAAATTATCTACAGTTCCTTAATGGTCAGTTATCCCACACGTCTCAGAGAACCTCTTTAGGCTCAGTCAAGCGGATGGGCAACCGACACCAAAACAGTTCCTCAAGAGCTAATCTATCACCTCTCTCCAATAATCAGTCACGCTGCCCCGATCAAAAACCCAAAATAGCGGTATTGGTGGCGGTATTCGATCCGACCGGTAGCAGCAATCTGTTTAAGAACTACAAGCGATTTCGAGACGAACTGACGCCGGATGCGGATGTGTTCGTTGCTGAAGCCAGCTATACCGGCAGGTTTCATATTCAGGATGCAACGATCAAAGTCAACGCCACGCACCGGCAGGTATTATGGCAGAAAGAGCGACTGTTTAACCTGCTGCTCGATCAGTTGCCACCTGAATACGATTGCGTGATGTGGGCAGATGCGGATATTATTTTTGAAAATAAGAATTGGTTAAGGGAAACAGTTTCCCTGCTGGAATCTCATGATGTGGTGTTCCCTTATTCGACAGCCACAAGACTGGGCGCTGATGGAAAGCCGGAACGAAAACAGCGAGTGGTTGCTCTGGTTGATCAAGAGGGAACGCAACCTGGTGCCCCAGACTGGCACCGGGATCGTGGGCAGGGTTTAGCGTGGACGTTTCGTCGTGAATGGTTGGAACGCCATCGATTCGACGACTACTGCATGAATGGCTCCGGAGACTCACACGATTATTATGCGATCAAAGGTGATCCTAAATGGGGAGAGCGACACTGTTCCAAAGAGACTTATCCTTTATGGCTGGAACGATGCAAAGCAATTCGCGGAAGCAAGGTTACGTACGCCAGCGGACATTTGATTCACCTGTACCACGGCAGTAAAACCAACCGTCAATACAAGCCATTGGAAGACCTGTTGAAACAAATCAACTTCGATCCGACCCGGGACATCCAAATCGCAAAGAATGGCTTGTGGGAGTGGAGGGGGAAAGAGTCAGCTTATAACGTCATTCGTGACTCATTCTATAAACGTCAGATGGAAGCGGGGCAAAACAAACGCTACTCCACGTTCCTAAAGGACGGCAGCATAAAGCCAACCTGGAATTCCCCTCTGGGTGAGGTGATCATGAGTAAGCACACTAGCAAAGAGTTTGCCCGATCACTGAATCTTCCTAGTCTGAGAACCCCTCAAACTTATAAGCTGAAGTCAAACAGCATTCTGAAACCGGACCGGGACTGCGGTGGTAGACGAGTACGCGTGATCCAGAAAAACGAAGACTGGATTTACGAGGAATTAATTCCCCATGACAAGGATTACCGACTTTTCGCCTTCGGTGGCCGGGTCGTCATGCTGCAGATTGACATCTGTAAAGAAACACCAAACGGGATGCAAATAACCGAATACAATTATAAACGATATCCTGACTGGAAGACGCTAGACCTTGATAAAAGCCTGACGGAAAACCCTTCCTTGATATTTGAGGCCGAACCGCCTGTCTGCCTGCCAGAAATGGTCGCGACTGCCGAGGAAATCAGCTATCACTTTCCCGTTCCTGTGCGCGTAGATTTCTTTATCGATGATCAGGGACACCCGGTCTACAACGAAATGAGCATTACACCCGGTCTGGTCAAAGACGGCCGCATTACAGATGAGGGTGACCTGTGGCTTGGTAGCTTCTTGAATGAGCCTCTATTAAATTTGCGACAAGCATACGAACCTGAATACGGTCCGATTCCGTTGCCTGATGACACTGGGATTCTAACCTCTTCCGATGATACATTTTTCCCAGCATTTCAACTACTATTTGTCAGCGTGATGGCGCGATACAAAACAAAGTTTGCTGTGGCCGACCTCGGACTGACGGCAAGGCAGAGGTCCTGGTGCGAACATCAGCCGGACATTACTCTGATAGACCTGCCTGAAACGCTCCCAGTGCCCCGCAGTGCTGAGGTTTGGCAGAACTGGAATAAGCCTCTGTATTTCCAGTTGAGCCCATTTAAACGTAACCTGTGGATCGATTCAGATTGTGTCGTAATGGGCGGCCTCGAAGTGATGGCGTCAAAACTACAAGACCAGTTCTACACCTGTGAATGTGTGGCCCCCTTTCGTCGCGAAGATCGGATGACCTTCCCACACAAACTATTTGGAACAAATCCGGTGAATGACACTCTGGTCATGGCAGGAATTTGTGGTTTCGACCGTGAACGGGATGCAGAATTTATCGCCAACTGGCTGGCAAAGTGTGTCGAGCTGGAAAAAGCCCCACGCAAAAAACGAGTGATGCGTGATCAAGAAGCCCTGCAATGGATGGTCGATGTCAACGGGCATCATGATCGCATTCTCAGAGGCAGCAAATGGAACGAATGCAATGTAAAATACAGTTCTGCCGGACCACGTGAGTTTCTGAGCTCACTCTCTAAAGAGCAAGCAAACATTTATCACTTTTACGGCAAGAGCAAAGGCAGTCCACCTTTTTGGTCAACGTGGGGAGAAGTGCCGATCTGGTAACGGGCAATGATGATCACTGTAACCATATCAGAGCAGAAATAAACGAACGGTTTCCCGGAATGAATCTGGCTGAGTTCAGAGGAAAACCGCGGATCCTCGTGCGGTTCCAAAAGTGCCGTGACGTTACAGTTGTTTTGGTATCACATTTTGAGCCTGACTCGGTCGCCTCAAGCGACTTTTCGCCATCGTTGGCCAATTTCACGAGTTGCATCATCATCATGGCCAAACACAATCGAAGTATAATCCTGAAACGCTTTGTGCCGCTTGACGCTCAGCAACCGAGGAATTGGTTGATCGAACACCTTGCCCATCAGGTCCCACAGCGCCTACCGCAGGCAGTCACAACTCGGTAACAGCTAGCACAGACGAAGTGATTCCCTGACCTAAATTAATTTAATCTGTCTGATTCAGAAACATCCTGACATTCAAGATCAACGGGAATGAGGAATGAGAATATTCTAATTGAAATAAGCTGTGACTAAATTTCAGATTGATCATTTGGCAGCGCCACGAGCGGACTAACGCGATACAACGAAGGGGGCCTGCCAGTTTCGCGTTTAAAAAAACGAGCAAATGTTTCGACATGAAAGAAACCGGTTCGCTCAGCGATTTCCTGAATAGTCAAGTCTGTTTCCAGTAATAAATTCATTGCGTGCGACAACTTTGATTGCCGAATTATTTGAGCGGGGCTTTTACCGAGAGACTTCTGGAAACGATTTTCCAGAGATCGGCGGGAAAGGGACGCGGCACTAGCCACTTCCTCTACTCGCACTGGTAAGGCAATGTTTTGTCTAATAAATTCCATTGCATTACGCACATGTTCATCTTCAAAATACAGGGTATCAACGGATCGTCTGGTCACAATTCCACATGGTGGAATTAACACAGATTTTTCTGGAGCAGGTTCACCCTGGATCATCTTTTGCAACAGTTTTGCCGCTTCAATTCCAACTCGATGGGGAGATTGATCGATATAGGCTATCGGAACGGGAGACAGAGACGAGACCAGAGGGTCAAGTTCAACCGCTAAAATCGCAACATCGTTCGGAACTGATAAACCGAGATGACGACAAAAGAGCATGATTTCTTGCCCCATCGTGGTCGTCCAAACGAACAAGGCGATGGGTTTGGGGAGCGAAAGCAGCCATTTTTCCATTTCCGGACGTTGGTCCTCAAGAGAGAGTTTGCCATAACCCAGGGAATGTTCAAATTGATGTGTGTAATATCCGTCTTCGGACAGTGACTGAGAATACGATTTTTCGGTTAGGTCAGAATATCTCTGATTGGGGGGTGGCCCAACAAAACCATAATTAGTCCAACCATTTTGGACAAAATACTCCGCAGCCATTTGACCACACGCCGCTTCATCAGAAATCACATTGGGGATGTGGATCGAATTTAATCCTTTCCAACTCACATTGACAGCGGGAATATTTCTTGAATGCAGCTCCTCGATTAACTCCGGATCTGTGAGCCGGCAGATAACTCCATCCCCTTCCCAATCTAAAGGCAAGCTGAGTTTTTCATAAAAGCCGCGCGGCTCAATTCGAAAATCCCACCCACCGATTGAAGAGGCATACTCTGCCACGCCTTCCAGAACTTGCCGACTCCATTCGCTGGAAGTCTGAACAAGCAACGCAACTCGCCAACGGAAATTATTCATGGTAGTTCAATTAAGGGAAAAGTATCAGGCAGATATTCGCATAACGTCATGGCAAACGACTTACATTCAATTCAAAATCGAACCATATGATATTTTACGTTTCCGTCGAGGGAATAGTTATGAAATCGATGTTAATTTTTGGTAAGTTGTCTGATTTTATAGTGACTGAACTCCTTGAGTTCGCTTTATAATTGGAAATCATTTGTATCATTAATGAAAGCGAATTCCCGAAAAAATTGATCGACAACAAGGAATTGTGATGAAGTATGACGTAATTGTAATCGGCAGTGGTATTGTAGGCTTGGGACATGCCTGGGCCGCTGCCCTACAAGGACTGAAGGTAGCCGTATTTGAAGCAAACTCCCGAGCGGAGGGAGCCAGCATTCGGAACTTTGGGATGGTCTGGCCTGTCGGTCAACCGGCGGGAGAAGCCCGTAAAATGGCTCTGCGGAATCGAGAGTTATGGCTGAAACTCGGTCAAGCAGCTGGCTTTGCTGTTGAAGAATGTGGATCGCTCTTTCTAGCACATCATCCCGATGAATTGGCAGTCCTGAATGAGTTCCTTGATTCAGAAGCATCTCATGGACTTAATGCTGAGTTATGTCCGCCGCATGTCGTTCAGCAAAAAATGCCAGCAGTGAATACAAACAGCCTGCAAGGGGGAATGTTTAGTCCGAGTGAATTGCGCGTCACTCCCCAAACGGCAATCAGCATGGCTACAGCTTATCTCGCCGATACTCTCAATGTGGAATTCTATTTCAATAGTACGGTGGTGAAGGTAGACTCGGGAGCAATTTTAACAACTGCAAACGAGACCTGGCATGCAAGCAAGATCATCATCGCCAGTGGGGCTTACTACGAAAGTCTGTTTCCTGCGACCTACAGCGAAGAACGCTTACAAATTTGTAAACTGCAAATGCTGTTAACCGATCCCCAGCCAATCGGTTGGAAACTTGGCCCCCATATGGCCAGCGGACCGTCATTACGTCATTACCCAGCATTCGAGAACTGTCCCTCAATAACCGAACTCCGTAAACGTATTTCTAAAAACATGCCCGAATTTGATCGTTTTGGAATTCATGTCATGGCATCGCAAAACGAGAATGGAGAACTGATTCTAGGTGATTCTCATGAATACAACGATGACATTGAACCGTTTGACAAGAGTGAAATCAACAACCTGATTATTCGCGAGATTCGCAAAGTGCTCAACATTCCAAATTTCTCGATTTCTCGAACGTGGCACGGCCTGTATGCCAAGCATCCCAAAAACATGTTCTTTGTCCGGGAAATTCGACCAGATGTCTTGATTGTCAATGGATTTGGTGGGAATGGAATGTCGCTGGCCTTGGCTGTAGCAGAGACCGTCATGCAAAACTGGAATTCTGCGACAACCTGCGAGATTAATTATGAACCAAGTCTCTGAAGGGAACGCGGTTGAAATTCTTACGGTGTATTTTAGATCTCATTTAAGTCCCCTGCCCTTACATGGTACATCCAGAACACGATCTACTGAAATTCCGAATATTTTCGCAGTAGACTCACGAGTCCTCTCAAAGCTAAAGTGAAAGTAGGGAGACAATGTTTGTGAAACATTTCAACAAGCTGCTTCCAATTCTGTTCGTCTTGCTGATCTTTGCCAATCTGCCACGAGTCACATTCGCAGAAGATGGTTTCTCGAAGCATCACTGGATATTTGCAAAAGAAAACCTGAATCAATCGTCAATCAAAGCGGTGAAAGGACCAAATGCAGAAATACTGGGAGAGACTTTCTTTACCCCCAGTGATCGCTTGAGTGCTATTGTATTGGATGGTGAGTCAAACTCGATCATGATCTCAGAACAGAGCACTCAGGCAAACTTGCCGAAAAAAGAGATCACCGCAGAAGCTTGGGTTTTTATTAACCGGGACCTGGAATGGGGCGGTATTATTGGTGCAGTCCGCGATAACGGGAAGGACGAATCAGGCTGGATTCTTGGTTATAGAAAGCAGCATTTTTACTTTGGTCTTGCCACACAGGATAAGCAGCAACTGACGTATCTGACTGCGAAATCTGAGTTCGAACTCGAAAAATGGTATCACGTTGTCGGTGTCTATGATGGAAACGTACATCAGTTATTTGTGAACGGAGAACTGGCTGCGACTGATTCATCACGTTCGGGGGAGATCTTCTACCCTCCCACAGATACGTTTTACGAAATGGGAGCTTTTCACGATTCCAATGAGTATTTCCGTTTAACAGGAATGCTTCATGAAGTTTCTGTTTCCTCTCAAATTCTGACTCAAAAACAAATTGCAGCGCGCTATCGTGCAAAATTGAACAAGCTGCCTACCAAAGCTCAAAAGCCGAAAAAGCATCATCTGGTGCACAGCCCTTATGCTTGGTATGAACCGAATGGCGATGTCACACTCTGCTGGCAAACGGAAGATGCATCGCCATCCAGCATCAGATACGGTGAACCAGGGCAAATTGATCAACTGGTTGAACAGACAACTCCCCAACACACGCATCGCGTTACTCTGACTAACTTAAAACAGAATCAAATATACGAATATCATATTTCCGTTCACAGAAACGGACAGGAGTTGCAGAGCCACAAACACCTTTTCGACACAACATTCAACCATCGACCGCGACCCGTTCCTGCTGAGTTCTCTCCCTATGCAACAAACAAAATGGCAAAATACTATGCCGATGCCGCAAAGCATACTTTGTCTAAGACAGGGGTCACCAAAGGCTATTGTATCGTATATGGCGTTGGGGATGGACAGTTTGCTTATGAATTGGCGAAGCAAAGTGAATTGATTATCGTGTGTGTTGATACCGATGTAGCCAAGGTTGCAGAGGCCCGACAAAAACTTCACTCAGCCAAAGTGTATGGCACAAGAATTACTGTGCGGCATGTCAAATCCCTCGAAATACTTCCATTCACAAGACAATTCGCCAACTTAATCGTCTCTGATGATTTCGTTACACACGGTAAGCTGATTGGTTCACCAAAGGAGACCTGCCGCTTACTGCGCCCCGAGGGGGGCACCCTTTTCCTGGGGCAGCCAGCGGGTACGGCGGAAGCAAATAGCAAAGTGAACCTCGAACAATGGTATCAGCAAACCGGATTAACGTTTTCACTCTACGACAATGAAGCAGGTTTCTGGGGAATAGGAAAACGCGATGCGGTTGCAGGTGCTGGTAAATGGACGCATCAATATGGCGGTCCAGGCAACTCTTCATTTGGAGGGGAAAAGCTGGGTGGCGTCTCACGCACGGCCGATCTGGAAGTGCAGTGGATTGGTCTTCCAGGAGCAGATTTCGGTATCGATCGACAGGTTCGACTCTCCGCGCCACTTGCTGTCAACGGAAGACTTTTTCACCAGGGAATGAACCGAATCATCGCTCTGGATTCCTATAATGGTGCGTTTCTCTGGCTATTGGAAATAGCCGATTTACGACGAACCAATATCCCGCGCGATGCAGCCAACTGGTGTGCCGATGAACGAAATCTTTACGTGGCAGTTAATGGGGAATGCTGGGTTCTGAACGCATACACTGGCGAGCGAACCCGCGTTCTTCAATTACCTGATACCAGCAGACAACAGAGCCATGACTGGGGGTATATCGCCAATGCAGGCAACATGCTATTTGGCAGCAGTGTCAAACGGGGAAGCATTTACACCGATTATTGGGGACGCGAACGTTGGTTTGATGGCACCGGATCTCCCGGTGATGGAACAGACAAAGTGTGTAGCGATGATCTCTTTGCCTACGACAAACAGACGGGGCAGAAAGCATGGGAATATCAGAATGGTGTCATACTGAATACATCGATCGCTGTTGGTGACGGGCGGGTTTACTTCGTAGAATCGCGTCACCCTAAAGTGAAAACTCTGGTGCACGGTGATGCACGTTTTCTTTCAGCCAAAGAGAGGCGCCGAGGCATAACCAATGGTGTTGCCAAAGAAAATCTCTGGCTTGATCAATATATGGTGGCGTTAGATGCCCGCACAGGTAAGAAATTGTGGGAACAGCCCATAGACACAAGAGATGGGATGGTGACTTTTTATCTGGTGTATGCAGCAGGCAAAATCGTAATCTCCTCTTCTGGACGCGGAGAATATCATCTCTATGCATTCGAAGCAGAAAATGGAAAACAACAGTGGCATTCGATCGCAAATTGGCCCAGTAACAATCATGGCGCGCATGCACAACATCCGGCTGTTGTTTCGGGCAAAGTCTATCAAGTTCCGCATGTCTATGATTTAGAGTCTGGATCGATGTTGAGCAACAACATGATGGGAGGAAAGGTCACACGCAGATGCGGCAGCTATGTTGCAACGGAGGGATCTTTAATCTACCGCGGAAACAACCTCTTATCGATGTGGGATATGAAAAATGAGGAAGTCAGCGATTGGTATCGGCTCCGTTCCAGTTGCTGGTTAAGTACGATCCCCGCTGCCGGGATGCTGCTTTCGCCGGAAGGAGGTGGGGGCTGCTCATGTGGTGCCTGGATGGAAGCCTCGTTTGGATTTGCTCCACGTTTATCTATTGCAAAACAGAACAAAGATTGAAGTAGAGGTGTTATCAACAATGAGCGATCATAAATACAATCAGGACTCTCAATCTGCACCACTTCACGGGGCACTTACAAGCGTTTCACTCCAACGGTTGCAACAAGTCTTTTACTTTCTCTTAATTGTCTTGAATTACAATTTGGTAAGCCATGCAACAGATTGGCCCACCTACCAGCATGATAATCGTCGAAGTGCCGTAACATCTGATAAATTGATCTTGCCTTTGCAGCAAATCTGGATGCGTCAATCAGAATCACTGCCGCGACCTGCGTGGGCGCGGCCGGCAAAGTGGGATGCGTATGCGGAGGTCAAGGGATTACAGGCCATGCGGAACTACGACCACGCGTTCTACACAATCGCTGTAGACGATTCAATTTGGTTCGGTTCCTCAATTGATGACGCAGTCCATTGTATCGACGCCAACACGGGCCAAGAGCGCTGGGCATTCTTTACTGATGGTGCTGTGCGTATCACACCGACGTGGCATGCAGGCAAAGTTTATTTTGGTTCTGATGATGGCTTTGTGTACTGTGTGGATGCAACAACCGGAACGCTTATCTGGAAATATCAACCTGCCGAGAATGACCGGCTCATTCCGAACAATGGCAAACTAATTTCATCCTGGCCTTGTCGCACGGGCGTTTTAATTCAAGAGGGTAAGGCATATTTCGGGGCTTCGCTGTTACCGTGGCAACCATCCTGGTTATGTGCAATCAATGCAGAATCCGGCAAAGTTGAGGGCAGTGGTACGTTCAAGCTTTCCGTTTCTAAAATGACAATGGAAGCCTCTATGCTTGCATCGGCCACCGATCTTTACGTACTGCAAGGTCGCAGCTTTCCTGCTATGTTTCAGTTGGCAGATGGGAAATTCAAAGGGGTAAGTGGTGAGGGTCGTCAAGGAGGAGGCGTGTATGGGTATCTGACTGAAGATGCGGATTTTGTTTCCGGACTGGGGAGCCTGCGCGGTGCGCTTGTTTTACACAAGAATGCAGAACATCCTCAAATGGTGATACTTGAAGGTGCCAATCGTATTCTCATTTCCGATCCGTTCGCCTATCTACATTCTGGCAAAGAAATCTCTGCTTTTGATCATCCTCAATATCTCGCCTTAAACCGTCGCAACGCAGCATTGCACGCTCAACTCTCCGCACTAAAGACCGATCTGGTGAAGAAGCTGAAGGCCAAAGTGAAAACTAAAACGGAAATTGAGGATTTACAAAATAAGATCCAGGACACGCAAAAGAACATCCAACAAGTGGTACCGTTGATCAAGAAATGCCTGCGCTGGCGAGTCCCATTTGCTGAAGTCCATTCTTTTGTTCTCGCAAGCGACATCCTGCTGGCTGGCGGTGACAATACTGTTGTCGCGATTGATACGACGAATGGTGAAACATTATGGCATGCAAACATCAACGGAAAAGCACTGGGTTTAACAGTCGCCAACGGTCGCCTGTTCGTCAGTACTGACACGGGAGCCATTTACTGCTTTGCAACCAATTAGGAGAATGTTAGCCAACGCTCCTTCATTCTTAGAATCCCACCAAATCACTATCGATAAATGACTCATATCCTCAGCTAATTCCCTGATCGTAAATGATAGACCAACCTGGCAGATTTCGTACTCTGGAATGAAATTCAGAATCGGAACGTACTTCTCGTATGTGCTTGATGTATTTAGCGTTAACTCAATGTAAAGAAGCGATGAACGTCGTGGAAATTGTGTTGGGCAAGATGACGCAAAACGTCATTGTGAATGACTCCTGGGTAATGCATCATGATGACGATCTGAGAGCTTGCCAAAACCGAGTCTTTGGGGAGCAGCAGTCCGGTACATCAAAATCGTTTTTACTCAGGAGTCCGATATGAAGCGTACATCAGCTTTTCGCAAAGTGTCTGGTTTTACCTTAATTGAATTACTAGTGGTGATCGCAATCATCGCCATTCTGATTGCATTGCTATTGCCGGCTGTACAACAGGCACGGGAGGCAGCTCGACGTTCCTCTTGCAAAAATAATTTGAAACAAATAGGAATCGCCTTACATAATTATCATGATCTCTTTTCAAAATTGCCTCCTGGAATTGTTGAGTTCTATGATAGTGGTGATCGTGGAAACTGGGGTTGGGCCGCTTATATTTTACCCAGCATGGAACAGAGTACCCTCTATAACTCCCTCAGAATATCAGAGATTTCCTTAGCAGAAGCGTTGGATGACCCTGCGATGGTCACTGCCATGAAACAGTCCTATCCCGCATTTCAATGCCCTTCCACTCCTGTGCCGGAACAAACCGATCGCGACATCAACCCCCTCAGTGGAGGCCCGGATGTTTTTTTGACTGTCAGCACATATGTCGGTAATGGAGGCTCTTGGCGGTTATACAAAACCAAGGCGGCGGCGGCTTCTGCTGGTCGGAATGAGGGTTGCGTCAATGGTGTATTCTGGTCCAACAGCAATGTGCGTTTTCGGGATATCACTGATGGAACAACGAACACAATTTTGGTCGGTGAAAGAACATGGGAGTTAACAAACCTTTCAACCCCACTCTCTTTTAAAGGTAGAACCCATCCTCATGCGGCTCACATTTTTGGTACTGCCACCGCTGCTTCCAATACCTATTATGGCATGGCTGATGTTTTAGGAGTGGGTGAATCGCACATTAACGGCCCGGGTTATCCACGCAATAGTTTCTCAAGCGCTCACACCGGAGGAGCTCATTTCCTATTGTGCGATGGTTCTGTGCGATTTATTAGTGAGAATATCGATCATTTAAAATCGACTTCAGCAGTTGACAGTACTTTTGACAGACTGTTGGGCAGAGCTGACGGTGATCCGATAGACGAATTTTAAGACTCTGATATGAAGTCTGATTCCGCATTTGTTTCTATTCGTTACTATTTTCATTTATCCAGAGGAGCGATTCGGGTGGATATTTTCCCTGCCAATCGGAGTTCTTTTTTCCCTTTCATCTTAGGGCTATTTAGTCTGTTAACGAGTGCTGGGTGTAACTCTCAACCAAGCACAGTGACAGCAACGGGCAAAGTAGTGATGGATTCAAAGCCTGTCTCTAATGCAGAAGTACTTTTTGAATCTCTGGAACAACGCGGTTACCCAGCGATTGGGATGACGGATTCAAATGGGACGTTCAATTTGAATCTTGTCGATGGACCTTCAGGTGTCGTCCCTGGAAAGTACCATGTATCGATCTCCACATTCAAGAGAGGGGATCCTAAGGAAGGAATCCCTGATACGCCAGAAATGATTCCGGTAGAATATAATGAGCGTTCAAATTTAGAAGTGACAGTAACAACAGAGAAAAAAAATAATTTTGACTTTGATATTCAAGAACAGAAATCGAAATCACAAACAAAGAGACGTAAATGATTCAAAAGCGAAAAAACAATCCGGTTTACTCTATTTAAAGTCTTATCTTGAATCAGAACATCGCACTATTCCGTGTATTGAATGCTGTTTCGTGATCGAACGCTTTTGCATTGGGACGCGATAAATCCTGAGCGTCGATCACTTTCTCAGCATAGACCAGAAAACGGGATATTAAAACGATTTGCCTTTCGGCACCGGGAGATTCGACACACTTGAAAAGAGCTCTCCCCCCTCCGGCAGCCATAATTCCTGGGAAACTGAGACGTTTTTGAATGTCTGCACTTTTCCCGAAAGCCAGTGAACAATCAGTTCATCGATCTGGCTGGCATCTCCCACACCGACAATAAGACGACGCTCGTTACTCGCCTGATAGCCGTCCCCTGCAGTAAGCTGACGCGTAATGGTCTTGTTGTTGACACGAACTTGAATCGTTGTTCCGATCGCATCTCGATTTGACTCAACCCCGAATAATCTGAGTGAAAGAGAATGACCTGTGGGAGCACTTGTGTTTGTTAAAAGAGCGGAACCACCATCAAGATGACCGACGATAAGATCGTCTCGACCATCCCGATTCCAATCAATTCTAGCGACAGCTCGCCCCAATCTTTCTTGCTCAAAATACGAACCTAAAGTGGTTGCATCAACTTTTGTGAACTGCTGTCCGTTCCCTTGATACAGATGTGGTCGCATTTTATACGGTCGCCCGTGTTGGCGCAAGTCATCAACGTGTCCATTCGACACGAATAGCTCGAGACGTCCATCGAGATCCATGTCGAGGAACTGTGTTCCAAACCCGAGAACGTTCATTGTTGGAGAGTGGAGATCCAGCATACGGGTGCGATCTTCGTAAAATCCTGTCGACGAATTCATGTAGCAGGTATTTGATTCACTCAGGAAGTTCGTAATATGGACGTCCAGATGTCCATCGTCGTTGAGATCGCCGAGGCTAATTCCCATACATCCCTCGGCCTTTCCATCCTCATTCAGTGCGAGGCCGGCTGGAATCCCGCGTTCTTGCAAACCAGGTTGACGGTCGCCGCCAGATTCGTTCTCGTTTACGAAAAAAAAGTTTGGCCCGGTGTCATTTGCAACGAGAAGACTCAGTTTTCCTGTTCCGTTCGCGTCCCACACAGCGACGCCGAGTCCTTTTCCGTCTGGTTTTACGGAGAGAAAGTCCTTAGTCGCATCGGTAAAGTGACCGTTTCCGTCATTGAGCCATACACGGTCCGTCTCCCCTTCGAAATGAAATGGTAAGCATGCGCGCGGTGTCCCGTCTGGATGTTTGCAAACACGTGCGAAGACATCTTCAGCGGTTAGATAATTGACGGCGTAGATGTCCGATAATCCATCAGAGTTTAGATCGGCCAGAACGCAACTTGTGGTCCACTGACTACCACCGACTCCTGCCACTAGAGTGACATCCGCAAAAGTCCCATCGCCATTATTCATCCACAAATAATTCGCTCCGATGTTGGCCACGTAGAGATCTGGAAACCCATCCGAGTTAAAGTCTCCTACCGCAACTCCCTGCCCAAAACCGCTTTCATGAATACCAACACTGGAAGTCACGTCTTCAAACCGAGTTGCCTCACGATTCCGAAAGAGACGATCAGAATACTCATTTCCTTGCGTGTCGAGTGGCCAGGGACGTCCTTGTGTAAAATAGATATCGGAGAAACCATCCATATCAAAGTCGAGGACGCCAATTCCCCCGCCAGTGAACTCGAACATCCTCCGCGAAGGGGGTCCCTGGGTCCCGTTAAAATACTGGAAATACAAACCACTTGCTTGCGCATCATCCCGAAAAGAAATTGTTGTTGATGTATTTAAACTAAGCTTGCCTGTTGGTGTTCGGGTCTCTCGAAATTTTGGAAGCGGATACGTCGAGAGGTCAACAGATTGTGCGACGTTCGCTGTATTGACTGTCAACTGTAGTGGAATACCGTTAATTTGTTTTCGTAGTTCCTCTAGATAAGACTGCGCACTCTGATGCAAGGGACTGACTCGAACAGAGAGTTGACACCAGGCATAAGCTTCCCAGATTCGTCCAGCTGCTTCATAACTTCTTGCCAATTCCAACACCGATTCGATGCTTGGTTGATCATTCATTGAAAAGATTCGGTCCTGAACCACATTCAATTCTTGTAATCGAACAACGTGTTCTGCAAATTTATCTGCCGTTTTGGTGTCTCCAACCTCAGAGAGAAGATTGGCGAGGCGAAAGTTCGTCAGCTTTGATTCTGGGGCGCGCAAGGCCGCTTCCCAATAACAACGAATTGCTGCCTCTTTCAAACCCTCTTTCTCAGCAACTTGTGCGCGAACGAGCCAGGTTTCTGAATATTGTTCCGCATCCAGTGGAAGCTGTTTTTCCCAAAGCAGCAGATCATCGTACTGGCCAGAAGCCAGCAATTGCCGCCCCAGCGCGACATGGGCGGCAATGACATCAGGACGTCGTGCTTTCGCATCTCGCAGCAATTGGATGGCACGTTCGGTTTGCTCGTTCTCTGCAGCATGCCACGCGAGACCAAGCAGTGGATTCACATCATCGGGAACCGTTGTATGCGCCCGTTCGAGCGATTCCGGATCGTTAATGACCCCTGATTCTCGAGCAATCAGCATCAGTAAATCCGTTTCCACTCCCTGACGAATCAATTTCAGGACATGGGGAATCGCCTCACTCCGCCGCCCGCATAGCCCCAGAAGTTTCGCCAGGTTAGAGTTGGCATGGATATTTTCTGAATCAAGATCGAGCGCCCTGCGGTAGGACCGTTCCGCATCGGAAAAATGATCCGTGTGATAATGCTGTAATTCAGCTGCGAACAGCGCTGCACGTACAAGCACATCCGGTTTTGATGTTCGCAATTGTTTCAGATAGTTGAGGGCATCTTGATCTTTATTCTGCAAGACGGCGCACTCAGCCGCGAGAAATACCGCTTCTTCAGAACCAGGATTGATTACCAGAACTTGCGCAGCTTTTCTCTCTGCCTGCTGTTCCCGTCCCATAGCATGGTCACGTCTCGCCTGATGCATCAGCCGTTCCGTCTGAACGCTGGGGTTCCACAATTGATGCCATGCTGCCCATCCGCATCCTGTCAAGATAAGAAGAACGACGCCCAAAACAACCAGCCGCCGATTCGATCGAGATTGTGGAATGACATCGTTCTCACTGACGGACACTGCGTTTCTCCGATACCGCATTAGAATTTACCATATTACTTTGATATTCCAATTGTACTTCTGCATCAGGTCTTTCGAGCTCCGAACCACGCCAGAGCGCGAAAGGAGCCTCTCCCTCCACCAACTCCAGGGTGACATCGACCGAAAGGTTTTTGATTGTCGTCCCCCCTCCCGATGGCCAGTGGATTAGGATTTCTTGAACTGAAACAGACTTACCCAATCCAAATTGAAGTAGCCGCTGATTACTCGCCATGTAACCATCTCCGGCCACTAACTGTTTTTTCCAACGCCGATCATTCGTGGCGACTTCAACGACGGTACCAATGGCATCGCGCGCAGTTTTTGTTGCATGCAGGCGTATGTTTATGAAATGACCACTTTCCGTGGTCTGGTTTGTCATCAGTGAAATTGGTTCTCCGATTTGGGAAACCACAAAATCCATCAAGCCGTCGCGATTCCAGTCAAGCCGTGCCAATCCACGACCCAGAATTTTTTTTTCGAACCATGGTCCTACATCAGTTGCGAAAAGCTCGGTAAACCGTCCTCTCCCCACGTTTTTGAAAAACTGAGGCCGCATTTGATATGCTCCTCCCTTATCGCGATAGTCATCGACATGACCATTCACCACAACAAGATCCACGTCACCATTGCAATCGGCATCCAGAAACTGCGTTCCCCAGCCAACAAATGGCCAACTGGGATTGGCCAGGCCAGCTTTCTTGGTCGCGTCAGTAAAGATCCCCTCTGTATCCTGCAAATAGAGAGTATTCGATTCGTCCTTGAAGTTCGTGACAAAGAAGTCGATTCGCCCATCTCCATCCACGTCATCGGCGGCAATGCCCATACAAGCCATTGACAGACCATCTTCAGTGTGTGAGACGCCGTCGATGAATCCTCTATTTTCCAGGCGAATACCAGAAGAGTTGTCTGAGCGGGATGGCTGAAGCAAAAAATTAGGAGTTTGATCATTGCCGACAAACAGGCATGGTCGTTCGCGATCATGCAAAGCTGATGCTATGACCCCCATGCCTTTTGCTCCAGAGACAGGAGTGACATCCGGGATGAAGGAAAATGTACCGTCCCCCTGGTTCAGATGCAGGCGATCAGGCGTGCCAGTAAATCCAGAGGGAGAGCATGCCTGGCCTTGGCAGATTGCGGTATAAACATTCTTCCCTTTCAGATAGTTCACATCAAACAGGTCTGGTAACCCGTCCGCGTTCAGATCGACGACGACACAACTTGCTGTCCAATCTTCTCCCGTAAGTCCACACTCATCGGTAATATCCTCAAACGTGCCATCTCCGTTGTTCCGATAGAGTCGATTGTGTCCGATGTTGGCGATATAGAGATCAGGAAATCCGTCGTTATCGAAATCGGCCACGGTGGGACCTTGTCCAAAGCCCTGGTTTCCAAGGCCCGCTAAAACCGTAATCTCTTCAAATGAGTCTCCCATATTACGGTACAATCGGTCGGTATAACGCTGGGAAGGTGTCGGCTCCTGGTTACCGGATTTCCATTCCGCTCCTTGCGTAAAATACAGGTCAGGCCATTCGTCTCCGTCGAAGTCTACAACCGCAACCCCACCGCCGTTTGATTCAAATACACGCAGGCCCTTTGTCGATGGATCGGGACTATTAAAGTAAGTGAAGTCGATGCCAATATCTGATTGTGAGAACCGGATTTGCGCATTGACCTGAGATGCGGAGTCTTCAGCCGAGAGATGAAGATCGGTTTGTGCCAGTTGAAACTCTGGAAAATATGATAAGTCATAATTGAGTGCCAGATTTTGTGTGTCTTCCACTAGCGGAAGATCTCTATTCAACAGGGGCGCGCATCGTGCTAAAAGTTGTTGTGGCCAATCTGCTTTATCGAATTGGTTCCGTGCCAGAACCCCCCAGGCGCACGTCTCCCAAATTCGTCCCATTTTTTCCAATAGTTCCAGTGTTTGATGAACTGCTGCTTCGTTGAGGCCTTTACTCCTTAAAACATGATCGACCTGCTGCGTCAGTTCGACCATCTGAGCCGCCCTCTCTCGAAACACGGCGGACGATTTCTGATCTAGTGATGCCAATACTTGACTCAGTTGAACTGTCGCGCGCCGGTGTCTTGGGTCGCGGCGAACACATTGCCAGAAGCAATGCGCGGCCATTTGACGATCACCATGTCGGCGCGCCCAAAGCCCACGCACATACCAGATATCCGGATGTGCTTCTGCCTCATCTGGTAGACTCTGATGCCATTCCACAAATTGTTTCTCGTTTTCATCAAGCAGTAATTCTCCCAGCATCGCCTGTGCGGAGATTAGTTCGGGGGCTTTCACCACAATCTGGCGCAGTCTCTCTTTTGCCTGATCTGGCTCTCCGTCCCAGAACAAATGGGCGGCCAGACCAAATCGCACATAGGAATCATCTTTTGATTTTAGCGAGCAAGACTGAAGGAACGCTTTATGTTCGACATGTCGGTCAAGATCCGCAAAGATTGCCAACTCATTAATCGTGGCCGATCCACTACGAACCAGAAAAAAGAAATGAGGTAACGCTTCCCAGCGTGCCCCGCTAGCGCTTAATAAAAATGCAAGCCGTTCATGAGTAGCAGCATTGTCAGAATTTGTTTTCAACACTTGCCGATAGGCCTCTATCGCATTAGATAATTGACCAAGTTCACGGTAGACTTCGGCAGATGAGAACCGGGCCAATTTAGTGTGTTTTTTTGTTTGTCCAGAATCAATCACCGATTGAAAATATTCCAGCGCATCAACAAATCGTTCGGTACGCATGGCGGCTTCTCCAGCCACAATAAGAGCAGCTGAGCGTTCAGGAGCACTGGCAGGTACAGCAATAGCAAGCTGCTCGGCACGTTCGAAGTCATTTTCAGCGAGAGCCGCTTCGGCCTGCCGTAAAAGTAAACCTGGATCAACAGACTCCGCCCCACAACCACAGATGCCGATCAGGCAGAGAAACCCGACAAAAAACGCTACTTGCCATTGAGCAAGTAGCGAAGCATCAGTCTTCAAGAGTTCCCGGTGTGGCATGGTGCAATCGACATCCTCTCTCTACTTGAGCTCCAGATCGAACTTGTTCTCGCCACCGGCTTCGACGGTTACCGACAACGGCGTAGAATCCACATCAGCGTATTGCGCCGGAATTGCGTTCTCTGTCGTTTGAGTTGCTTTCGCGTCGTGTCCGCCTCTTGAATCATAATTCTTCGTTGGATCGGCGCCATGCGCAGCATCACTTTGATCCCCCTTCGGTTTACTGCTTAAATACTTAGAGACGAGTACAGAAAACCGACCGGCGGCTGCGCCGTCCCCGGGATCGTAGGTCATTAATTCAAATTCACCAGAGCCATTGGTGCGTCCGTAGGCCACGGGTAGTTTTTCTTTTGATACAAAAGTGACTCTTGCCCCGGGAATAGGAGCCCCTCCCAAGCTGATGGTACCGGTCACTTTATAAACAGGCACTCGATCTTCTTTGCTACCACTACACCCCCACGAAAACATGCAGAGAGAAATGATTAGTAAAATCCGTACTTTCATTACAGGAATCCCTTAGAACTTATTACCTCAAAAAACACTTTACGCATCCCCATTACAGAGGGCAGTCGTTTGCTGCCCTCCGTTTTTTCAGGTTGATGCTTAATCGCTTGAAACAGCAATCTTAGAAATCGCCAACCGTTTCGCCACCTGAGACAGAACCCAATGAGCCCCAGACGCCAAAGGGACTCCTTGTGGCACCTAGTGGGGAAGGTGAGGCAGGATTACCAGAGTCAATATTTTCGCTGACAAACCGAACAGCTCCGTCCCCCATAAGCACTTGTGCTCCGCCCGTATGTTGACTGGTCGGATCCTGTACCCCATCGCGCTGGTCATCAGTTTCAGAACAACTGGGCTTGTTAGGGCCGAGGATGGTGGTCATACCGGTAAAGCTCATCGCACCATCCATCCAACGCAAACCTCCCCAACGGGCTGTAGCCCCAGCATATTCGTCAGTTGTACTGTTATAATTGTTGAGACAGACCGAAGCATCAGCACGATATTGGGCTTGTGAAATATCGGTAGCAATGGCACCAGTACGAATTGAATTTCCGCCTGGTTTTGCTTTGATGCGTTCGCCCATGGCGATTGTGTTGCTTAAGCCGTCGGTGACGTCGCGGATTCTTCGTACACCAGAATTGCCTGTTCCCCCCACGAAGAAACCTCTCAGACCACGTCCACCGTTTCCATTCCATGCAGGGTTAGTGTCCCAGGCAGAGTCACCCCGTGAGAACATAAAGTTACATTTTGCACGCGGATTCCCCTCGGTTGAATCTCCGTCTGACGGACAAAGCAACATGGGGATTTTTGTACTGACAGCTTTGTGATTATTGTCCCAGGGGACAAAATCGAATGCATTATAAACTGTCGTTCCATCGACTGCGGCAGCAGTCCCACCAGATGCAATCATGTTGAAGAGCGGTGCCTGATCAATAAAGGGGAGCAGGCCTACAAATCCACTCTGCCGCCGTCCTCCCGGACCGCCATCGCTTCCTGAGCCCATCGGCATGCAACCGTGCACTTCGTGATAGCCATGAATTGCGATTCCCAATTGTTTCAATTTATTTTTACACTCTGTCCTCCGAGCTGCTTCACGTGCCTGCTGCACTGCCGGAAGCAGAAGCGCAATTAGAATTGCAATGATCGCGATTACGACCAGTAACTCAATTAATGTAAATCCAAATGAAAAAATACGTTTTTGCTGACGTCTCAGTTTCATGTCTTTTCCTCCGTAGTAAATAAATAATGAGAAAAGTCAGTATTAATATGAAAATCATTGCCATAAATGGCATCTCTGTTAGAAAATTACACGGATCTTTCGTGGAACCCGATAAGGAAACTATGAGGTAATTACTAGATAATTAGTTAGAATTGACCATACATTCTGAAAGCACCAATATATCAATAACACTAAACAGCGGCCAACACAGCAGTTCATTAATATACTAACGAATATTAATATCTTTTATATCTACTTGTATCAGGATGTCAATTTAATTATGAAGAATAATTCATTTGCGCATCGAATCGATTGCAGTGGCGAAGAAACATAAAACCTCAAGGTAAATCACTTTAATTAATATTCATAAGTAATTATAATGCATACACTTACATCAACGACTATCCATTTCAATTACCCCACCAGCTGACTGAAAACTGGTTGCTGATCACACTATCTAAACAGCGGAACTCAATGATCTTGGACAATAGTTTGGATTGACAATTCTCAGGTGAGAAGCACCCATTATATACAATTGACAACATCTTATTTGAGGGATATTCCCCAACAGTGTACCCTACTAACCATGCGTACAAACCCGTATTTGTTGCACAATTATTGCTATTATCTGTGCTCACTCTATGGGGTGCCGTGGGAATCAAAGGGAGTCATTCGTTGCATGACTAGAGCAGTCCGAAAGTTATTCAAATCACGGCGTGTCTTCGGAATTCTACTCGTCGTCATCTACGCAACTCTGGCTATCGGGTCGACTTGGCCCTTGGCACGTTTTTCGACAACGTGTTTACCCACAGGAACATCAGAATCTTTAACAGTTCCCATGTTCAATCTCTGGACAATCTGGTGGAATACGGAAGGATTTCTACAAGGGACAAACAGTTATTGGAACGCCCCGATTTTTCATCCGATCCAAAATACGTTTGCTTTTTCAGAGCCACAAACAATAACGATGCTCATGGCTCCCATTAACTGGTTTACAGATTCTCGTGTCCTGACCTATAACATTTATCTTTGGCTCTCGTTGTTATTTAACGGACTGTTCACATTCCTGCTCCTGAGAAAACTCGGTGTGAATCGTTCAATAGCCATCGGGGGTGGCGCTGCGATGCTGCTGCTTCCAATTGTGCACTGGCAACTTGATGTCGTGCAGTTGACACCACTTTGGGGGATTCTCTGGACCTGGCTTGTTTTGTTGAAGATATCCCGGCACCCTACCCTGCTTCGTGGAGCGGAACTGGGAATCGCCTTCGGGTTCACATTTCTGATCTGTGGTCACCAAGGTTTATTCCTGGCAGTGCTACTCCTTGGAGCCACTTGGACATTGTGGAAACGATGCTTGAATCCCATTCTCTGGGCCACGTTTGCCGTGGGAGTGAGCGTTGCTGCATTATTGACAGGTCCCGTCATCTTTCACTTGAAACAGGCCGCAAACGAGAACAATTTCATACGTTCCTCGAATACCGTCTTACAACTCTCTGCACTCCCTGGAGACTACACCGCTTCTACCGGTAGGCAATTGATCAATTTAAATACCCGGGAGGCACACGACCAGCGGCGTCTCTCCCCCGGATGGTTCAAAATCGGACTTGCGATAACGGGAGTCATTATAGGATTAATACGAAATCGCTGGCGATGGTGGACGGTGTTTATACTCATTACGCTGCTGCTTGCTTTTTCACTTTCTCTGGGACCGAACCTTCGTATCTACGAATGGCGGCCCTGGTGGACCTTGACGGAATACTGCCCCGGATTCTCACAAGTTCGAAATGTCTTTCGATTTGCTTTTTTCGTTCAGATGACGATTGTTCTGCTGGCCGCCCAGGGGCTTTATGGAGCATTCCTGTTGAGTAAAACGTTCTGTGCGAAAAAGCTTCAGAACTACCTGGCAAAACCTGCTCTTCTCATTCTTGGCCTGATTGCTCTGTTTGAAGTGACCCCACCTTCGCCTGCACTCGGGAAAACGCCCAGCGCCGACAGACACGCTGGCTGGATTACATATATTCAAGAAAATACTCCGCCCGATCATGCGATTGCCTGTGTTCCTTTTGCTCGTGGAGTGAAGGTCAAAGATTTTGAGTCCACGACACGGTGGATGTACTTTGCTACGTTCCACGGCGTACCGCTTGTCAACGGCTATTCAGGTTTCTTCCCTGACGAGTATTTCGAGATCAGTGAAGCGATCAACACAGAACCCCCATCGGAAGCAATTTTCCGACAGCTTGCCGATTCCAAAGTGGAATTTCTGGTGGTGATGCGATCCCAAGTCAAGGTGAAAAGCTTCAGCGATACCAGGTTTGATACGGTATCGTTAGAACACGTTTATTCTGACCCGGTCGGTGTCGACGTCTATCGCTTACAACGAATCGAAACATTAAGGTACGGAATGACCAATCAATATTAGGGTTTTAAATTGAGTATGCCGATATTAACCGATTTAGACACATTTTTTAGTACTCCGGAAACCTTAGATGAAAATGTTTAGTAAAAGTGATTCAACTCAGATCTTGATAGTTCGACGTAGACAAAGCGAATGAACAGAGGTAAGATTAATTGAATCAATCATGGCCATCTGCACAGAATATCTCCCCCATCCTCAGCGTCGAGTTACGTTGCGGGATCCTTCCTGGATTTAGTTATGCTTAATATTTTTGATACTTCTGCCAACAAGTTTTGCAATCAGGTGTCGCGCCGGAATTTTATCAAAATCGGATCGCTTGGCCTTGGCGGTCTTTGCTTGCCGAACATACTCAAAGCGGAGCAACAAACGGGCAAAGTCAATTCTCATAAGTCGATCATCATGATCTATCTGCCAGGCGGGCCGCCGCATCAGGACATGTATGATATTAAGATGGACGCACCTACTGAGATCCGTGGCGAATTCAATCCCATCTCGACCAATGTCCCTGACATTCGGATCAGCGAGCAACTTCCACGGATTGCACGGATTGCGGATAAATGTGTGTTTGTTAATTCGCTCGTCGGTTCGATCGGCCAACATGCCTCGTTTCAATGTATGACCGGACACAGCTCCAATAACCAACCGGCTGGCGGTTGGCCTGAGTTGGGTTCTGCCCTGTCACACATGAAAGGCGATCCAGCGACAACCTCACCCGCATATGTGAATCTCTCGCCTAAGATGCAGCACACTCCCTACAACTTTGGAAAAAACAGCTTCCTCGGAATGTCACACACCCCCTTCAATCCAAATGGTGAAATGAAGGGTGATATGACACTCAACGGAATTACGTTAGATCGCTTACAAGATCGTAAAAGCTTACTGCGTAGTTTTGATCAATTCAGGCGCGATGCCGACAGTAGCGGCATGATGCAAGGGCTCGATTCTTTTTACGAACAGGCATTCGGTGTTCTCACCTCTGGACAATTAGTTGAAGCCCTTGATGTTTCGAAAGAAGATCCCGCAATTCGCGAACGCTACGGCAAAGGAACCTCTAGAAAACAAGGGGATGCTGCCCCGCGTCTGAATGAACAATTTCTGCTCGCGCGTCGTCTTGTTGAAGCCGGAGCACGCGTTGTCACTCTGAGTTACAGTTTCTGGGACTGGCACAGTCGTAATTTCAAGCTTGCCAAAGAGAACTTCCCCGATTTCGACCAGGCCATCACTGCCCTGATTGAGGACTTGCATCAACGTGGTATGGCGGAAGACACAACAGTCATCGCCTGGGGCGAGTTTGGACGCACTCCGAAGATTAACAAAAACGGCGGTCGCGATCACTGGCCACGTGTTTGCAATGCATTGCTTGCCGGTGGCGGCATGAAAACAGGACAGGTCATCGGCACCACCGATCGGCTCGGCGGTGAGGCTGAGACTCGGCCCGTTCATTTCCAAGAAGTCTTTGCCACGCTCTATCGCAACATGGGAATCGACGTGCAGCAAGTCACGCTTCCCGATCACGCCGGTCGCCCACAGTACCTCGTCGATAGCGGTTACCAGGCGCTTCCTGAAGTCATCTGAAATTTCCTTTCACATATAACAAACAGGCCTTCATCGCATGATGAAGGCCTGTTTTATTTCTTCTATCAACGTGTACCTCAAGCAATGAAAATGCTGCTTGGTACTAAATCGAGCTCCCGTTCAGAATGAAGTCCGACAGAGGATCATTCAGACCACCTGGAGTACCAATGAACCCGAAGGAAATGGTCCCGCCAGCGGGAATATCTTCGTTCCAGGATGCACCTCGAATGACGTAGGTATTACCGACGTGAGAAACGATCTCGGCGTTCCAGATGTCCGTGATGTCGCCATCGAACGTGAATTCCAGCGTCCATCCATCCCAAGCCTCGCCACTCTCGTTGTTGATTTCGATCGCTCCCTGGAATCCACTGTTCCAGTCATTCACCACAGCGAAGTCGACGTCAGCCATCGGTGCCGGGGCATCATTGTCCTGAATCGTGCCACTACCGGTGGCCGATACCAACGCGGCACCAACTGCCTGATCGAGCACGACCTGGAAGCCCTCAGACGATTCCATCACAGCATCACCCAGAATCGACACCGAAATGGTTTTCGTAGTCTCCCCTGGTTGAAAGACGAGTTGGCCACTGAGGGCCTGATAATCTTCGCCAGCAATCGCAGTACCATTCTGTGTATGGAACTGCACCGATACCATTTCGGTAGTCGGCTGATCCAGCGACACGGTAAACATGGCCTGGGAACTGCCACTATCACCTTCTATCACAGTCACATCATTGATGGAAATTTCCGGCATGATCACAACAAGAGACTCAACAGTGACATGCACTGTCGTCGTGATGATGCTGCCGGAATCGGTAACCGTCGTGTAAGTAAAGCTGTCATCACCAGAGAAAGTATCAACTGGCGTGTAGGTCAGCGTGCCGTCCTGATTGTCGACGACCTGCCCATGCACGGGCTGCGTGAACGACTGTAGCGCCGCACTACCGCCCATTGAAGCCGAGGGACTGATATAGTTCCCCGACATCACAAGCATGCTCAGCATCGAAACTGAATCGGCATAGTAATTCGAGTGCGTCGTCGCGACACTGTCGAAGACAGAGTTGAGCCAAGCCTGATCAGCGGCATCCGAACCGGTCATCGCAGAGACGCCAACCGCCGCTCGGAAGAACGGATCGCTCCAACTATTCAGCGGTGTTCCATCAAGCTCATAGCCGCCCAGAATCTGTGACGGATTTCCTCCTGAAGACTGCTGAAAGAATTCGGACAACATCTGTGCCTGCGTCAGCGAGACTGCATCGCCGCTCAAAACAGCGTCGGTTCCGATCCTCCAGGGAACCCGTCCCGCATTATACCAGTAATTCTGATCATTGACTTCCAGGAAACCAGACGGCGCAGGAGAAACGCTACCAGTCGCCGGATCCACAATCACAAAGTCTGGCACCAGTCCTGTTCCCGACTGCTGCTGTAGCCTTGTCAGTACGTCCTGAGTGGCGGCGATCACTTCGTCCCAGGCTCCGGTCTGTGTGGCGGCTTCAAAAGCTCTGAAGTGCCCATACATGAAGTCGCTGGTACGGGTGGACCATTGGCTGTGCTGGCTGCCATTCGGATTGACCCAATCCCCTAACATAGGGAGATGACTGTCCGGACCAATGGTCGATTCGTACATGGCATTGATAATGGTAATCGCTTCCTGGAGATAGTTGACATCACCATCACTGCCCCATTGGGCATCGGCTACTAACAGGGCATAAGCAATATCCGCATCCCCATCGAAGGCGCTGTTATTTCCGGAAGGATCCGGCTGCGCCCAATCCATGAGATCAGGGTTCCCCTGGCTGGGATTCGCACGCGAATATTGAAACAGGCCATCGAAAATGGTCTGGGCATCCGCATCATATCCATCCAGATGCGCCAGAATCAGCATACCGTAACCCTGTGCTTCAGATGTGGTACGTCCTTGCGAGTCCATCACAACCCGGTAACCGTTACCGCCGGGATCAACACGCAACCAGTCTGACTTCCATTGGTTAAAGTAATCGCTGACGACTGCATCGAGTTGCGTCTGAGTGTACTGACTGGGAAACAGGGTCCCGTTCACATACTGCTGCACGTGGCTGGCGAAGTCCGGGTCGCCGACAGACGTACCAATCGAAATCGTGACGGGCGTTTCGAAGGGAGTGGTGATGGTCACGTCTGTTTCGCTGGCAACGTCGTCGTTAAGAATCGTGTTGGCGGCAGACGAAAGATTATCATCCAGAGTCGCCCCCACGGGACTGCTGAGCGTCACATAAAACTGTTCATCGGATTCAATCTGAGTATCTCCGAAGATACTAACCGTGATCGTCTTGGCGCTTTCACCAACTGCGAAAGAAACCTGTCCGCTGGCTGCAGCATAATCGTCTCCAGCGGTGGCTGTTCCATTCGACGTCTGATAGTTGACCGTAACGGACTCCGTTGCAGGCGCAGAAAGCGAAACCGTTAACGTCGCCAGGATAGATCCACTACCCCCTTCGGTCACGGTTGCTCCGCTGATGCTCAACACAGGCTCCACTTCATCCGGAGGATCGACGACAACATCCAGGGGAACCGGATTCTGATAGTACTCCTGGACTTTGGTAATCCACCAGTAATCGTCCGTGGGATCACTGCCGATAGAATCGGTACTGATTCCAACGCCGGCTCCAAAGAGAATCTGCCGGATACCAGCAGCACGTGCCTCTTCGATATGAGAGCCCCAAGTGACGGTGTTGCCTGAAACGGTCAGCTTCTCATCTCCAAAATCATTTGATGAAAAGTAATCCAGACGATCTCCGGTTGCCGTGAACGTATCTCCCAGGAAAAACGTGGGCGCAGAGTCCTCATACTGGCGAGTGGTATTCGTCAGTGGATCAAAGGTGCCATTCTCGTCGTACGGATTTGTGGCGAGACTATCATTGATATGGCCGACAGGAATCTGCCAAAGAATCATTTCACGATCCGTCGTTTCCGTGAGTGTCTGGACAATCAGCAGATAATTATTCCAATGATCGTTGTTCCAGAACCAGGTACTGGCTTCCGGGTTATTTGCCGCACCATTTTGTGCCCCGGCATCCAAACCATATTTATCGAGAGAAATAAAGCCGGCACCATAGCTGAGGACACCTGCATCCATGTAATACTCGGCAATCAGTTCGGCTTCGCGGGCAATCGCTGCGCGTCCCGCTTCAACACCGAGCGTATCTGTCAGATGCACAATTCCTGTTCCTGGAATCGGTGTTTCAATACCCGACGAAGCCCAGAGATTGAATTGCCAGCCGAATTCCACATTCGGAGCGTAACTGCTGATCGTATAATTGATCGCCTGTATCAGCCCTGTCACCGAATTATCGAATTGCGGATCGACGCCTGCTTGCAATACCCCACTGCTATAGGCCGCACTTGTCATAGCTGAAAGCGCACTAGCGGGCGCATTGGCGTTCTGCATCAGGTAACCAATGAAGTCCGGTTCCAGAATTATCTGAACCAATTCGTCACCTGCTTCACTGCGAATGGTATCCAGTACGATTTTCAGATCACGGAAGTAACTTTCCATGTACGACTGACTGTTGATGTGCTCATTGTTAGTCGTATAACTTTCGCCGCCATCGGGAATGTTGTAATAAACAAACTGCGGGATCATCCCCAGTTTCATACTTTCGCGAACATAACTGCTCACGCGGTCCGGATCCCAAGTGCGCCAACCATTGATAGGTCCTCCGTTAATATAAATATAGCGCGAGTCGACATATTTATTGGTCAGCGGATCACTGCTGTCAAAATCCTGCCAGAATGCCAGATCGCCAGTGGTATCTTCGCTCACCGAACCGATCGTGACATAATCGGGCAACCCCGGCAATTGTCCATCTTCCGTGCGGACGCGAACCCCAATATAGCGATCTTCGCCTGTATCCGCATCGGTGACTCGCACAGACGCCCGCCCTGCCTCCAGGCCGGTAACGCGTAACGTATTCCCATTCACGATTTCCACTTGGATCACGCGTGAGTTACTGGTCGCGACGCTAAATTGTGTCGACTCACTAGATGAGGCGAGTGTGTATTCGACCGTTGTTTGATCGATGGTCGTCTGCAGAGCTTGCCCTGTAACGTCGACCTCTTCGATGCTGATCAGGCTGGCGTTACCTGCCACGTAATTCACTTCATCACTCAGCGTTGTCCCGCTCGCGTTGCTCACTTCGACCTGATATTCATAAACTCCATAGTCCCGATTAGTGATGAGCAGACTGTCTGTTTGCGGGGTCGCATTTCCCGACAATGATGCCTCGTAGATCAGTTCGCCGTTCTCGTAGAGTTTCCAATGGTCGGCAGGATCTCCTGCCCAGAGATTGAGGGTCACACGATAGCCACCCGAATTGTTATCCGTGAGGACACTCACGCTCGGCTTGTTTGGAGCGCCCACCACAGGATCTGGATCTGGATCTGGATCTGGGTCTGGGTCTGGGTCGGGATCTACCGGGCTACCACTGCCGAGAAAAGAAAAGCCCGTGGGTTCACTGTGATTTCCCACGGCAACGAACCCAACAGACAGCGACTCACCCACATCGAGTGTGTTATCCCAATTCGGAGGGGTAATCCGATAGCGACCGCCGCCAAGATTCTCGACCTCGGCATTCCAGAGCGACTGAATCTCGCCACTATAATCAAATTCGAGCTGCCAGTCCGTGAAAGCGCTCGCTTCATCGTTAGTCAGAATCAGGCTGGCCGACCGTCCGGAACCCCAGTCTTCTTCGATTTGGAATTGAACGTCGGGAGCGTCGGCCAACGGATGGGCCGCGAGCATTGTTCGCACCTCAAGTTCCTCAAGCGAATTAAATCGCCGTGACTTTTGGGCGCGAGACCGTCGAGGAGTAGTGTGCTGTTTAGCGAACCATTGCAGAAGGTTAACGTAAAGTCGTTTCATCTCACCAACTCTGCGAACGCAGAGTCCTTTCAGTCTGTGCCAAGACAGTGATCACCACTGATGCTGAGATTCAGCATCAGTAGACAATGGACTTGGCACAACTTCAGGATCCTGATGATTCTGAATCGTGCTTTGGTCACCGTAACACTGCTTATCACCGGGTGCGAGCAGAAAACCGCAAGGTAGACAGGCGGCCGTAGACTGCTAACGTGCCCAGAATTAACTTGGCGCGGAAGCTGTTTTGGCCCAGATCAAACAGCAATGTCCGAGATTTCAGATGTGGTTTGAGTCTGGAACCAATCCAGACTCGGAATACTCCGATTTAACCATGCTCCCCTCCCCTGTGTCTAGAGATGCTTTGAAAACATTTTGGAAATCATGTACAGGCAAGTGAGCTTCGGCAAGCACATGGTAGGAAGACTGCGCTATGTTCTATGTGACACACCGCGACGAAATGATATAACCAGAAAATCGTGCTCTAGAGTTCCTTGACACAAAATCACATACAGCTAGAGAAAGCAGAGTGCACTCAAAGCGTCGTTGAAACAATGGGATCTGAAAAACCGGTAGCTATGAAGAACTGCAGGAGTTGGGTTCCAGCGATAGCTCATCAAAGGATGTATTGAGAGTTCGCATTCCCTCGAGTCGACTTTTACAAGCCTGAGTAAGGCTGATTCTTACATCGACAGATACCAATATTAGCCGAACAATTCGGAAACGGCTTCGCCGGTATCGAGTAAAGGCAGCGGACGGTCCAGGCGATCACGGAACATCACGCGTTGTGGATCGATGCCCAGATGGCGATAAACGGTTGCCGCGACGTCTTGCGGACTGACGGGACGTTCCACGACATTTTCACCATGCTTGTTGGAACGTCCAATGATCTGGCCCATGTTCATACCACCACAGCCCATCAGCACACTGAAGGTTCTGCCCCAGTGATCGCGTCCGGCATTTTTATTCATGCGCGGTGTTCGGCCAAATTCTCCCATCGCTACAACCAGTGTTTTCTCATACATACCACGGTCCATCAAATCGCGAACCAGTCCGGCGATCGCGGCATCAAGTGGGGGTATAAGCTTGCGTGCTCCTTCTTCCGTTTTATACTGACCCGGTGAACCGTGGTGGTCCCAGGGGACGCAGTTGACTGTAACAAATGTGGTACCATGCTCGACCAGTCTGCGCGCCAATAATGCACTTTGACCGAAGGTATGCCTGCCGTAGCTGTCGCGCAGTGAATCAGGTTCTGCCGCGATGTCGAATGCAGATCGAACATCTTTTGAGGCGAGTAACTCAAATGCCCTCTGCTGATGCTCATCAAGATCGCGGAATCGCTTTTCATGATCACGAGGCAGCACATCGAGTGAGCCCAGAAGTTGCCGGCGATTTTTTAATCTGTCTAACGTCAAGTTTTTTGCTAAAGTAAGATTTTTAACACTAAAGCCCGCTGCATTCGGATCGGACTCGACAATAAAGGGGTTGCTGCCACCTCCGATATAGGAGGAATAGTGAAACAGATTATCGGTTCCGCCACGCAAATGCGGCACGCCCACATACGGTGTCATCCCTGCTTGATTTGGACCTCGTAAAAAAGAGGCAGCTGACCCCATCGAGGGTCGTCTTTGCACACGATTGTCGGGGGCATTGAACGCAGGACCTTCAAAGCCGGTCAGCATCCAGTGATTCCCTTTGGTATGATCTCCAGAACCATGATTGACCGTTCGCAGTACAGCAAGGTGCTCAGCCAGTTTTGCCTGCTCGGGCATCAATTCACCGAATTTCGCACCAGCCAGACTGGTTGCGATTGATTGAAAAGGCCCCCGATAATCAGCAGGAGCTTCTGGTTTGGGATCCCAAGTCTCCATATGACCAGGACCGCCACTTAACCAGAACAGAATCACGCTGGTATCTTGCTGCTTCGGATGAATCGCTCCCTCTGCCTTCAGCTTCAGAAAATCAGCTAATCCCAGCCCCCCAGCTCCCAGTAAGCCCGCCTGCACAAAATTCCGACGCGAGACCCCGTCGCAATTTGATCGCTTCTGAGATGTCTGTTTTTTCATCGAAAGTTTTCTTGATGTGTAAAATTAAAAATCGCTACAGGCTTAAAATCACATAAACCATAGTTGATCCGTTAATTATCATCAAAATGAAGTGCCAGGTCAAGTCGTCTCATCGTAAGCGAGAACCTTAAATCAGTCCGTTCAACAATTCTCCGACTCTCCCTCGCCACTATTACGCGTTCTCCGTTTTTGCTAAGACAACAGTCCTTTGACGACATTCGCACCTTCGACACCGGTGAGTTTGAGGTCGAGCCCCTGATATTTCACTGTAAAGCGATTATGGTCGATGCCCAGACAATGTAGAACACTGGCGTTTAAATCGTTGATGTGTACAGGATCTTTCACAATGTTATAGCAATGATCGTCCGTTTCACCGTAATCAATTCCTGGTTTAAAACCACCCCCGGCAACCCAGGTCGAAAAACAGCGACCGTGATGATCTCGGCCGTGATTGTCTTTCGTCAGTGCTCCCTGACTATAAATCGTGCGGCCAAATTCTCCTCCGAAGATAACGACCGTGTCGTCTAATAATCCCCGTTGTTTTAAATCTTTCACTAGGGCAGCGGCTGGTTGATCCACTTTGTCACAATTATTACGAATGGCTTTAGGTAAACCACCATGCTGATCCCAACCACGCTGAAAGAGTTGAATAAAGGGCACACCGCGTTCCGCCATCCGACGTGCTAAAATACAATTCGCGGCGAAGGTTCCCTTTTTCTGGGAATCAGGGCCGTACATCTCAAACGTGGCTTTTGTTTCTCCACTTAAATCCATCAAGCCAGGCACTGAGGTTTGCATCCGATACGCCATTTCGTATTGCGCGATGCGTGCTTCAATTTCTGGATCGCCTGAAAGCTGAGCTTTTTCCGCATTGATTTTCGCTAACCCATCCAGCATTTTGCGACGCAGACCTCTGTCTAACCCTTTTGGATCAGACAGAAACAAGACAGGATCACCGGCACTACGAAACTGAACTCCCTGATGTCGGGAGGGTAAGTTTCCACTGCTCCAGAGTCGCGAATAAAGTGCTTGTCCTGGTGCATTACCGACCGATATCATCACTACATAAGCGGGCATATCTTTATTAGGACTGCCTAATCCATAACTTAACCACGCTCCAAAACTGGGGCGTCCCAATTGCTGTGTTCCCGTATTAATATAGGTAATCGCGGGATCATGATTGATGGCTTCCGTATTCATGGTGCGGATGATGGCAATGTCATCCGCGATGGAAGCCGTGTGGGGTAGAATGTCCCCATTAATCCATGTTCCTCGTTCGCCATAACGTTTGAAATTGAACATCGGCGCCACACAGGGAAACGATTTTTGTCCGCTGGTCATTCCCGTCAGCCGTTGTCCTTTGCGAACCGACTCAGGCAGTTCTTTCCCGTGAATTTTCTTCAACTCAGGCTTATAATCAAATAGATCAATATGGCTGGGACCACCGGCCATGAAGAGATAAATCACCCGTTTTGCTTTGGGGGCAAAATGAGGCATGCCCGGTAATCCTCGTTGATCCGGGTTCGTTTGATTAGCTGCGGATAATTTGGGTACCTCGCCCATCAACGAAGCGAGAGCTGTCGCTCCCAGGCATCCACGGGAACGTGACAATAATTGTCGACGCGTTAACTGTCGCTGGTATTCTTCCAGAGGATTCATAGCGCTTTACTCACGAGTTAAAGTTTCGTCTAAATTTAAAATCATGTTAGCCACCACCGTCCAGGACGCCAGCTGCGTGACATTCAGATTTTTATCACGGGGCGATTCACCAACACTCATCAGTTCTTCAGCCGCTTTAACATTTGCCTGATAGTGCTTCAGACTTTTTTCATAAACGTCCAGAAGTACTTCTCTCTCTGTGGATCGGGGCTCCCTGGCCGTAGCCAGCAAAAAAGCATACGTAACCTGTTCTGCATTTGTTGCTCCCCCCTCTTTCAACATTCGTTCTGCAAGGTGACGAGCCGCTTCAACATATTGGACATCATTCATTGTGACTAATGCCTGCAGAGGTGTATTCGTACGCGGTCGTCTGATCGTGCATTTTTCCCGCGTCGGTGCATCAAAGATCTGCATACCTGGAGGCGGCGCTGATCGCTTCCAGTAGGTATATAAGCTGCGGCGATAAAGTTTCTCGCCGTGATCCTGTACGAATTTTGGATTTCCTCCCAAACCGACTTCTTTCCAGAGCCCGGGAGGCTGATATGGTTTGACTCCCGGTCCTCCCATTTTTGTGTTGAGAAGTCCGCTGACTTCGAGAGCGCTATCGCGAACAAATTCTCCCTGTAATCGAAAACGTGCCCCACGTGCCAACAGTCTGTTTGATGGATCTTGCAAATAGGTTTCGCGGGAGGCATCGGATGTTTGCCGATAAGTTGCCGACATCACGATTTGTTTGAGCAACCTTTTAACATTCCAGCCTGATTCCCGGAAATCGACTGCCAGCCAATCCAGTAAATGCGGATGACTGGGAAACGCCCCTTGTGAACCGAAGTCTTCCGGTGTCGTGACGAACCCCGTCCCAAATAACATTTGCCAGTATCTGTTGACCGCGACGCGTGCTGTGAGTGGATGATCAGCTTGAAAGAGCCACTGGGCTAAACCTAAGCGATTTTGCGGTGCCTCTTTTGCCATGGGAGGCAGAACCGCAGGTGTCCCCGGTTGAACTTTGTGTTTGGTAGGGGCATCGTAAGCACCACGGGCGAGAATAAATGTATCCCGGGGCTTTGCCATGTCGCCCATCATCATGACCGTGGTCAACGGTTTGAGGAGTTCTGTCTCCTCTGTTTTTAATTCCTGTTTTTTCTTGATCAACGCGATATAGTCTGCGTCTTCCTGTTCTAGATAATAATTACGCAACTGTTGCTGTTGCTCAGCCGTTCGTTTTTCAGGAGCGACGGCCAGGATTGTCGTAATCGGAAGTTGTTTTGTCAGTGTTTCCACTTCAGTTTGACTGAGCACACGATTATAGACGGCCACTTCATCAATGGTTCCCTTCAAACGAGAACTGGGATGCCGACTGCCAATCAGTAATGTTTTTAGCGTGCGGATGGATTCAGTTAAGCGATCCTGCTCAATCTTCCAGTCCCACAACTGACCATCAACATAAATTTTCACTCCCTTCGCTTTGGAAGAGCCATCATACGTCACAAAGACATGATGCCATGTTGAGGGTTTGAGTTTTTTCTTCGTAGTGACCTTAATGGCATTCGTGGGCCATTGATTAATGATGTGGACTGAAATTTGTTCGCTTGAAATGAGAATATCATATCCACGATAACTGTTCGCATCATCCATTTTTGCCAGCAGCGCACCGGAGCCTTTGGGATCGAGGTTGATCCAGCCACCATACGAAAATTGATCAGTCCGTTCAAAATCACAGACACTCCCTAAGTCAATATAAGTTTTACCATCAAATTTGATCCCCTGATCGTAAGGAGACTGAACCCAGTTTGCTGTGCCATGAATGGTCCCTTTACGATTCTGATCCACTTGATCAACGACTTGAGTTCCTTTCCCTTCGTCAAGCCGATAATGCAATACCTGACCTTCAATATGCGAAGGCGCTGCATGGTGTTCTTTTTCTTTTGTCGCTAACCAGGCTGCAAACTGAGGCTCTGCCGACTTTTGACGAGCGGTTATCTGCTGCTGGTTTTCTTCGATTCTGGCACGGGTCCCTGGCAGTTTTTTTTGTTTTTCCGGATCGACCAGCGCAACCGTTGGTTGGGCGTTCCCATTTCTTGTCTGACTGCCACCATCAGCACTGATGTTAAAAAACCCGAAGAACCGGTAATAGTCCTCGTGTGAAATAGGATCATATTTATGCTCATGACATTGAGCACATTCCATACTGAGACCTAACCAGACTGTCGACGTCGTTTTCACCCGATCCACGGCGTATTCAACTCGGTATTCTTCGGGGATCAAACCACCTTCATCTGTTGTCCCATTATTACGATTAAATCCAGAGGATACTTTTTGAAGCGGCGTTGCATTGGTAAGCAAATCCCCCGCCAGTTGCTCCGTCGAAAACTGGTCAAAGGGAATATTTTCGTTATACATCTGCACGATACGATCGCGCCAGGCCCACATATCACGTGGCCCATCTGCATGATACACGCTCGTATCACCATAACGGGCCGCGTCCAGCCACATCAACGCCATTCGTTCGCCGTAATGTGTTGAACTTAACAAACGGTCAACCAGTTTTTCATACGCTTCGGGAGATTCATCATTGAGAAAATTGTTTATCTCTGGAATTGTGGGAGGCAGGCCTGTCAAATCAAAGGTGAGTCGCCGTATCAAGGTTCGGCGGTTGGCTGCAGGCGATGGATGTAACTGCTCTGACTCCAGCTTTGATAAAACGAATTGATCGATGGGATTACGAATCCACTGACTGTCTTTGATTTGCGGAAGCGTTGATTTTTGAGGCGAAACAAAGGCCCAGTGACGATTCCATTCGGCTCCCTCATCAATCCAGCGTTTGAGCAATCCCCTCTGCTCGGGTGTCAATTTTTTATTCGAATCAGCGGGAGGCATCTTGAGATCGGAATCAGTGCTGCTGATCCGTTTAAAAAACTCACTTTTATTAGAATGCCCGGGAATGATCGAGTTTGCTTTCGCTGACTCTTCGATATCCAGACGAAGATCTCCTTCGCGATGTTTCGTGTCGGGGCCATGACAGTGAAAGCAGTTCTCAGATAGAATCGGACGGATATCGCGACTGAAATCGATTTTCGTTGTTGATGCAGAATTCTTTGCCGGATCATTTTCAGCCAGACAGACATTAATCGTCAGAGCGAGAAAACCAGACAGCAAAAAGCGGACGAGGCGAGGAAGCGTGCGCATACTCAATTATGTCCTTCAATATTGAACACAATCAACGATCCTGGTGCGTCTCAAGAATTTCCGAAGCTGCGACATCGCAGTCCGGAGAGAACAGGTGGGTCCCAAATGAATGATCGTTACCTAGATGGTAAGTATGCCGAAAGACAATTGTCAAGGCATTTCCAGTCAAAGATGAATGCGGATTGCTGAATGATCACATTGCAGAGCTCACGAAATAAGAATGCCACTGCTCTGCATTTCTGGCCTTCAGTAAAAGCAGCTGACTTTCTCTACCATGTTCACGAACCCCCTGATATATTGGAATCAAGAATTCCGGTTCAGATATCAAACCAACTTCGGTTTTCAATGCTGCTCAGAGGGTATCTATCGTGAACACAATAAAGATGTTTTTGCTTGCCTTGCCGACAACGTTATTGACCTGCGTTGCTGCGGCAGAAGAAAAGATCGAGTTTAATCGCGATGTCCTGCCGATTCTTGCGAATCATTGTTTTATGTGTCATGGCCCCGATTCGGCAACGCGTGAAGCGGGCTTGCGATTAGACCAGCGAGAATCAGCCACGGGCAAGGCGGACTCCGGCAAGAGAACAATCACCCCCGGCAAAGTACCAGCCAGCGAACTGATTCATCGCATCACCACACTAGATGAAAATAACCGTATGCCTCCGGTCGACGGACCGCAGGCACTAAGTGCAAAACAGATTGCGATTCTGAAAACGTGGATCGAACAAGGTGCCGAATTCCAACCGCACTGGGCCTTTGTTTCACCGAAACAACCGGCGATCCCCAAGACACAGAACTCCGCCTGGCCGAAGAACAAAATTGACCACTTTGTACTGGAGCGGTTGGAACGAGAGGGATTAAAACCCGCCGACGAAGCAAAACGTGAAACGTTAATCCGACGTGCAGCATTTGATTTGACCGGTCTGTCTCCAACACTGAAAGAAATTGACCATTACCTTTCCGATCAAGCTCCCAACGCGTACGAACGAATGGTCGATCGGTATCTCAACTCTCCCGCATACGGCGAACACATGGCCCGGCACTGGCTTGACCTGGCGCGCTATGCAGACAGTAACGGCTATCAATATGACACCGAACGCCAGCAATGGATCTGGCGTGATTGGGTCATCAATGCCTATAACAGCAACAAACCTTTCAATGAATTCACGATTGAACAACTTGCCGGTGATCTATTACCTAAAGCCACTGATCAGCAACGGCTGGCAACTGGATTCAATCGAAATCACAGTATCACCATCGAAGGCGGTATCATTGATGAAGAGTATCGTACAGAATATGTGATGGACCGGCTGGTCACCACCGGCGAAGTCTGGCTCGCACTCACCATCGGTTGCGCCCGTTGCCACGAACATAAATTTGACCCGATCTCACAAAAAGAATTCTACCAGCTTTATGCCTTCTTTAATCAAGTACCGGAGCGAGGCATGCAGGGATTTGCTCCCAAGCAGCGTATCCGCTCCCCCCTTGCCACGTCGTTACAGGATGGACTCGACGCGGAGTTGGCACGTCTCAAGACGGAGTTGAAAAAACCGACAGATATTGACCAGCATTTGGATCTATGGTCAAAGCATATCTCCAAGCAGGCCGTTAGTGGCTGGACTGTCGTTGAACCGCTCACGATGAAATCGTCCGGCGGAACGACGCTCACGAAACTTGTAGATAATTCCCTTCTGGCCAGTGGAGCGAATCCTCAAAAGGATGTCTACGAGATCACTGCGGAAACCGATGTAACAAATCTCACCGCTGTCAGGTTAGAAGCGCTCACGCATGAGTCGCTTCCAGGCGGTGGTCCAGGACGGCACAGTAATTCCAATTTCGTTCTGAGTGAGTTCGAATTGACGGCGGTTTCAGTGACAGATCCGTCCCAGCGGCAAACAGTCAAATTTACCCGCGCCATCGCCGACTATTCACAGGCCAATTATGAAATCAATAAAACCATTGATGGCAACAAAACCGGCAACAATGGCTGGGCCGTGGATGGCCCAACCCGCAAACTTCCGGCGACGGCCATGTTTATCGCGACTTCGCCCTTCGGTTTTGAGGGCGGCACCGAATTACAGTTTCGACTGCGCCACGAGGCCGGTTTTTCGACACACGGTGTAGGACGTCCCCGGTTTTCAATCACAGGCGACACGCCCCAATCTCTACAACTGCACGGCATTCCTGCCGACATTCGACAGATTGCAGGCAAAGAACGAAACCAGCGAACAGCCAACGAACTAAAACAACTGCGAGAATATTTCCTTGCCCATCACAACCCGAAGCAAGAACTGAACCAACGCGTTGCTGAAATTGAGAAACAAAAACTGGCAGCGATCCCTGAGACTATGATCATGCAGGACATGGCCCAGCCACGGGCGACTTATCTTCTCGATCGCGGTCAATACAATGAGCCACGCGATCAGGTCACCCCCAATGTCCCCGCGATCTTTCCGCCGATGCTCAAAACAGCGACAAAAAATCGTTTAGGTTTCGCTGAGTGGCTGGTTGATCCTAACCATCCACTCACGGCGCGCGTTGCCGTAAATCGATATTGGCAACGACTCTTTGGCTTGGGATTGGTGAAAACATCCGAAGACTTCGGTGTGCAGGGAAAAATGCCCAGCCATCCAGAATTATTGGATTGGTTGGCTTTGGAGTTTATTCGCAGCGGTTGGGATATCAAACAAATGCAGCGGCTGATCGTGAATTCGGCGACCTATCGGCAAACGTCTCACGTCGGTCCGGCAGCCTACAAACAAGATCCAGAGAATCGGCTGCTTGCCCGAGGCCCAAGGATGCGACTGTCTGCCGAGGAAATTCGGGACGCGACGTTAGTGGCCAGTGGCTTACTTGTGGAGCAGCTTGGCGGAAAAAGCGTCTACCCGTATCAACCAAAGGGGCTTTGGCTTGAGTTGAACAACCGGCCAAATTATTCCAAGGAATATCCACAAGGAAACGGAGACGATCTCTATCGACGGAGTCTGTACACATTCTGGAAGCGGACGGTTCCTTCTCCGATGCTGAAAACACTTGATGCCCCGGAACGGGAATTCTGTACGATTCGTCGGTCACGAACGAATACGCCGTTGCAAGCATTGTTACTGTTGAACGGTCCCCAATTTGTCGAAGCAGCCCGGAAGCTGGCCGAGCGGATGCTGACAGAAGGTGGTACAACGGTTGATGAACAAATCAGATATGGATTTCGACTGGTCACGGCTCGAAACCCCAGCGAGGCTGAACTAGCACTGTTTCGCGAAGCTTATGAAACGGATTTAAAACATTACACCAACGATAAGAATGCCGTCGAGAAACTGCTGCAGGTTGGTGATTCCGCATTGAACGAGAAACTCAATCAGGCCAAGTTAGCCGCCTTCACCAGCCTCACTCGCGTATTCCTGAATTTGGACGAAGCGATTACGAAGGAATAAATTCATGCCCCATCCATTAATTGAAATGCAATTACATCAAAACCGGCGTCAATTCTTTGGGCGCACGAGTACCGGCATTGGTGTCGCAGCACTCGCGTCACTTCTCAATCGTGACCTGTTTTCTAAAGAGACCGCCAACGATCCAACGCGCGTCGGCGGACTGCCCGGCATTCCCCATTTCGCTCCTAAAGCCAAACGGGTTATCTACCTGCTACAGTCGGGCGCGCCCTCTCAAGTGGACCTGCTCGACTACAAACCCTCGCTCGACAAGCTACATATGGGCGAATTGCCAGATAGCGTGCGTAAAGGCCAGCGACTGACGGGGATGACAGCAGGACAGAAGAAATTCCCTATTGTCAAATCACCATGGAAATTCCGGCAGCACGGTGAATCTGGAACGTGGCTAAGTGATCTGTTACCCCATATGGGAAAAGTAGCCGATGACATTTGTGTGATTAATTCCATGCATACCGAAGCCATCAATCATGACCCGGCCATCACCTTCTTCCAGTCAGGACATCAGCAACCAGGACGTCCGAGTATTGGGGCGTGGCTCAGCTATGGGCTGGGAAGTGAGACCGAAAATTTACCTTCGTTCGTCGTACTGCTCAGTAAAAATTCGTTCCATCAGGCACAACCCCTGTATGATCGATTGTGGGGTAGCGGCTTTTTATCGTCAAAGTATCAGGGGGTCAAATTCCGCAGCCAGGGCGATCCGGTTTTGTATTTGAGTGATCCTGCCGGCGGCAGTGACGCAAATCGTCGGGTAATGCTGGACCGACTGGCAAAGCTCAACCAGTTGCGAGAGCAGGAAATCGGCGATCCCGAAATCACCGCACGAATTGCTCAATATGAAATGGCGTACCGCATGCAGACCTCGGTTCCGGAACTCGCCGATATCTCTGATGAGACAGCCAGCACGCTCAAGCTGTATGGCGATGACGTCAAAGAGCCCGGTTCCCACGCGGCAAACTGTCTGCTTGCGAGAAGACTCGCCGAACGCGGCGTCCGCTTCATCCAAGTCTTTCACCGCGGCTGGGATCACCATAGTAACGTACAGCAGCACCTGCCAACACTGGCTAAGCAAACTGACCAAGGATCCGCCGCGCTCATTGCTGATTTAAAACAGCGCGGCATGCTGGATGAAACACTCGTGATCTGGGGAGGAGAGTTTGGTCGCACGGTTTATTCACAAGGCAATCCAAAATCGTTTGGCCGCGACCATCACCCACGGTGTTTTTCCATCTGGATGGCAGGTGGCGGCATCAAACCCGGCATCACTTACGGGCAAACCGATGATTACTGCTATAACATCACAGAGAACCCGGTTCATGTGCATGACTTTCACGCTACCATCCTGCATTGCCTCGGCATCAATCACGAGCGGTTGACCTACCGCTTCCAGGGTCGTGATTACCGTCTCACCGACGTCCACGGAACCGTGGTCAAGGACATTATAAAGTGAACCATGATTGAATCCACATACGCTTGTTTCTTCGTATGTTCGACAGCACTTATGACAACAGCGTTTATGACAACAGTGCTTTAATCACATGCGCTGGTTCCACACCAGTTAATTTTTGATCGAGTCCCTGGAACTTATAACTGAATTTCTCATGATCAAAACCGAGAAGATGGAGAACAGTTGCATGAAAGTCACGAATGTGCAATGGATCTTTCACGATGTTATATGAGAAATCATCCGTTTCTCCATAGATGGCGCCTCCTTTTGCGCCCCCACCTGCCATCCACATGCTAAAGCAGCGTGGGTGATGATCGCGGCCGTAATTCTCTTGGGACAAACTTCCCTGTGAATAGATGGTGCGTCCGAATTCGCCGCCCCAGATCACTAAGGTGTCTTCCAGCATGCCACGTTGCTTCAGATCTTCGAGGAGCGCGGAACAGGGTTGATCAACGTCTTTACATTGAGAAGGCATGCGTCCTCCTACGTTGGAATGATGATCCCAGTTATTGTGGTAGACCTGAATGAATCGTACACCCCGCTCTGCCAGTCGCCTTGCCATTAAAGCAGTGTTGGCAAAGGTCCCTGGTTTTTTGGCGGCTTCACCATAGAGTTTAAACGTACTTGCGGATTCACTACTAATATCGGTCAGTTCCGGAACACTCGCCTGCATCCGGAATGCCATTTCATACTGTCGAATCCGTGTGTGCGTCTCTGGATCTCCCAACGCCTGATAGTTCAATTCGTTGAGTGCGTTGAGTCCCTCAATCGTCTTTTTCCTGATTGAATCGGGGACACCGGGAGGATTATTGATATACAGAATCGGATCCCCTTTGCTGCGAAAAGAGACTCCGGAATGCTCACCTGAAAGGTAACCAGCACTCCACAAGCGAGAAGAAATTGCCTGCTCCTGCTCGCGGTTGGAGGGGGTCGCTACGAGTACCACAAACGCAGGCAGATTTTCGTTTTCGGACCCCAAACCATAAGAAGCCCATGAACCCAGACAGGGGCGACCGGGGACTTGATTTCCTGTCTGCATCGCCGCGATGGCGGGTTCGTGATTAATCGCCTCGGTATGCAGGCTGCGCATCCAGCAGATTTCGTCGGCCTTCTTCGCAAGATTGGGCAGTAGTTCTGAATTCATCCACATACCGCACTCACCGGCTGGACTGAATTTGTACTTTGAAGGCGCGATGGGGAAGCGTTTCTGGCCGCTCGTCATCGTTGTCAGACGTTGGCCTTTGCGGACTGACTCGGGAAGGTCTTTGTCGTAGAATTTCTGCATGACCGGTTTATAATCGAGCAGGTCCATCTGCGATGGCCCTCCCACCATATGCAGATAAATCACCCGCTTTGCCTTAGGGGGAAAATGACTTCCCACGGGTTGGCTTTCTGTAGCCGCATTGACCGAGTTACCGAGCAGTGATGCCAGTGCCGCCCCGCCAAGCAGATGACGCCCGCGAGAAAAGAAATGACGGCGTGTTTCCAGTTGATGAAAGTCTTCAAAGATGTTCATAGTTAGAACCTCATGATTAACCAAAGCAGTCGTCCTGCACCTCAAATCAATGTGCGTCAGACTGGCTATTTATTCAATGTTTCGTCCAGATTCATCAGTTCGTTGACCAGCATGGTCCAGGCTGCGAGTGTCGCCGGTTCGACCTGCTCACCGGCTTTTAAATCACCGACCGAAATCAGTTGCTTCGCGTCTTCAGTGTGTGTCGTGTAATAAGCTGCTAAATCGTTAAACGATGATTGAGCAATCGTTTGCTCTTCAGGTCGCAGTTTTCGAGCTAACAAGCGTTGCGCCACAAATTGCAGCCTCTCATCAAACCGATCCCCCCCGTTGAGAACCGCCGCCTGTGCCAGGTTTCGGGCAGCTTCGATAAATTGCGGATCGTTTAATGTTACCAATGCCTGAAGCGGCGTATTGGTTCGTTCACGGCGAACTGTGCAGAATTCTCTGCTGGGAGCGTTAAAAGTTTCCAGGTTCGGCGGCGGTGCCATACGCTTCCAGAAGTTATAAATCGACCGGCGATAGAGGTTTTCTCCTTTGTCTTGGACATAGATACGCGTATTGCCCTCGGGCAGTCCTACGATGTCCCAAATCCCTTCGGGTTGATACGGTTTTGTTCCAGGACCGTACATTTTTTTCGACAAAAGACCGCTCGTTGCCAGTGAATAATCACGAATCATCTCGGCATCCATTCGGAAACGAGGGCCACGAGACAGTAAGATATTATCGCGATCCTTCTCTAACTTCTCTGGTGTTGTGATCGCTGCCTGTCGATAGGTTGCGCTCATCAGCATCAGTTTAAATAACTTCTTAACGTCCCAACCATTCTCCTGAAACTCCACTGCTAACCAGTCTAACAGTTCTGGATGACTAGGCGGCGCCCCCATGATTCCAAAGTCTTCCGCCGTCGTCACAATTCCCCGTCCGAACACTTCCTGCCAGAAACGATTCACAGTCACACGAGCCGTCAATGGATTTTGAGTATCAATCACCCATTGCGCTAACCCGAGTCGATTGGGAGCAGCGCCGGTTGGCATCGCGTGTAGTGACACAGGCGGCGCGGCAGAGACCTGATCGCCGGGTTTATCGTAAGCACCACGCATCAAAACATGAGCCATCGCGGGTGTGTTCGGTTTTTCTTTCTGGATATGTGTCACCGGACTGCGTGAACGAATCGCGGTCTGTTCTGCTTCAAGTCGCACTACTGATGCGACTAACTCCGGATATTCAGCATCATGCCTCTCAAGGTAATAGTGATAGAGCTTCGCTGCCTGCTGGGGCGTTCGTTTTTCTGCAGCAATCGCAAGTAGTTTCTGTATCGAAGAATTATCTGCAATCGCGTTGACTTCATTGTCGCTGAGTAGCCGCTCATAAAGGCGAACATCTTGAACAGCGCCCCCTTCAAAAACGGCTCCCTCACTCCGCTGGCCAACTCGCAAGGGTGTTGGGGTGCGAATCGAAGCGTCTGATTTTAGCGACTGTTGTTCCACGCGAATGGGTTCGGCACGACCGTCAACAAAGATCTTCACTCCGGCAGGTTTGCCAGAGCCATCGTAAGTCACGAAGACATGCTGCCATTTCCCAGGTTTCACCACCCTGTTGCGCGTGACGACTTTCAGAGCGTTTCCGGGCCATGTGTCAATAATGTGAGTACCGAATGACTGACCGTTCTGCCACAGGTCCCAACCACGGTATGAAGCTTTCACATCCATTTTCGTGAGGATACCTGCCTGGGCATCCTTGCTCGCTGTTTTCACCCATGCACCGTAGCTGAAGGAACGATCTCGTTCAAAATCGCCGGCATTCCCTACTTCTAATGTCGCGCCCGCTTTAATCACGAGGGCCGGACCTGACTGACCATTCTTGTCCCAGTTAAGCTTCCCTGTCTGACTAACCAGTTCTTTTAGACCAACAGCTTGTAGTTCGTTATCCTGCCCTTCATTAAGTGGCAGATGGAGTACGAGCTTGTCTTGTGGAATATCCCGCCCCATGGACTCGGGGGTTGTTGAGTCCAGCCAGTTCTTGAAATCGGAGTGGGCGTTTTTCTTGCGTGACTCACGTTTCTGTTTTGCTGATGTGATTTCATCGGGCAGCCCATTCCAGCGCGGTTGATCAGCCTTGGAAGGAACAATCAAAGTGGGACCGCGGCCATCGGCCACATTACCATCCTTGGGGCCCTGTGTTGTATTTCGAAAGAACGCTGCCAGCGAGTAGTAGTCTTTCGCCGTTAGCGGGTCAAACTTGTGATCGTGGCACTGAGCACAGTTCGTTGTCAGTCCCAGGTAAACCCAGCCAAATGTCTGAACCCGATCAGTGGCGTAGTTTGCGAGATTTTCCTCATCGATTGTGCCCCCTTCGTTTGTAGTAATGTTACACCGCTGAAAGCCGGTGGCAATGAGTTGATCAGTAGTCGGATCTGGCAAAAGGTCTCCCGCCAGTTGTTCGACCGTAAATTGATCAAATGGCTGATTCCTGTTAAACGAACGTATCACCCAGTCACGGTAAACCCACATCTCACGATAGTTATCAAAGTGCAATCCATGCGTATCGCCATAACGTGCCGCATCCAACCAGTAACGAGCCCGGTGTTCCCCCCAGGCAGTCGATGACATTAATCGATCAATCCATTCGGAGAGTGCTGCATCCTTTCGTTGACGATAATCGGCGACAAATTGAGTCACATCGCCTGGAGATGGTGGAAGCCCCGTGATATCGAGATGCAGCCGTCGGAATAAAGTAGAGGCATCTGTTACTGGTGCCGGAGACAGACTCCGGGATTCCAATCGAGCCAACACAAACCGGTCGATAGCATTTTTGCTCCATGCGATGTTTTTGACAGCAGGCAGGCTGGTTTTTTGTGGTGCGATAAAGGACCAGTGAGGTTGATAAGCCGCCCCGGCGGCGACCCACTGCTTCAATACATCCTTCTGCGCTGAAGTGAGCGAATTTTTCGATTTATGTGGTGGCATCACAAGATCGGGATCATCACTCAGAATACGTGCGATCAATTCGCTTTCAGCAGAGCTTCCCTCAACGATTGCGCTTGCATCAATTGCCGCCTCACGTTGATCCAGTCGCAAGTCTGCTTTGCGTGCCGCACTGTCTGCACCGTGACAGGCAAAACAGTGGTCTGCCAGAATGGGACGAATATCCCGGTTATATTCCGGAGGCTCAGCCGCACGCGAAATCTCTGGACTCACCAGGGAAACGAACAAAAGCAAAACAGTTATGTTCCACAATGACAGACGATACAATAATGTAATCATAGTTTTCACTCGCACTTTCCTACGCGCTTCGCAGCTCAAATTGCTTGACGAATCACCAGCGAACCGAATAAACACGATGATTATTTTATAACACGCCCCTGAAGCGGAAGCAATGGCACGAATAAAGGCGCACTTTTCACCCTAACGGGAGAAACACTAACTCAAAGCAGATTCAAAGAATTTCAGCGTTTAATGTAGTCCATAACGACTCATCTTATAGTGCAGTGTGCGGACACTGACTCCCAGCATTTTTGCTGTTTTTTCACGATGGTAATCGCAAACAACCAGCGCAGCCGAGATCGCAGTCTTCTCTGCATCTTCGGTAACTTCGGCTAAGGTTCTTAAAGGTTCACTTGTGGATGCGATCGTTGGATTCAGGTCGTTTGGTAAATCTGCTGAGTGAATCATATCGCCAGGCAGTGTCACGACCAGTCGTTCGATCACATTTCGAAGTTGCCGAACATTACCGGGCCAGCGTGTCCTGACAAGCTCCTGCATTGCCTCTGGGGAGACTTGCTTGTGTGGCCGATTGTGACGCTGGCAGAAGTGTGTGAGAAAATGTTCGACCAGCAAGGGTATATCATCTCGTCGTTCGCGCAATGCAGGAACGTGAATCGGAATGACATTGAGTCGGTAGAATAAATCCTCGCGAAACGTCCCCTCTTCAATCAACGGTTCCACTGATTTATTGGTGGCAGAAATGATACGGGCATCACTTTTCATCACTTCTTCCCCCCCCACACGCATGAATTGTTGCGTCTCCAATACACGCAACAGATCGACCTGACTTTTGGCCGGCATTTCGGTGACTTCATCCAGAAACAGGGAACCGCCCTGGGCCTGTTCGAAGCAGCCTGGCTTTTGTCGCGTGGCGCCGCTGAATGATCCTTTCTCATGGCCAAACAATTCGCTTTCGAGAAGGGTTTCCGGCATGGCTCCCAGATTGACGGCTACGAACGGACCACTGCATCGATTACTCAAGTCGTGCAAGGCTCGGGCGATGAGCTCTTTTCCGGTCCCACTCTCCCCCTGGATCAGGACCGTCGCATCGGTCGCTGCAACCTGACGAACCTGCTGAAAGACATCGTGCATGGCAGCACAATTTCCAATGATATTCGAAACCTCGCCTGCATTCACAAGACGATTGCGCAGCTCTTGATTCTCAATCTGCAGGCGATGATGCTCACGCGCCTTGCGAACCTGATGTCGAATCAGGTTCAGATCTAAGGGTTTGGTGATGAAATCGAAGGCCCCCAGCCTCATGGCTTTGACTGCAGTTTCGACAGTTCCGTGCGCAGTGATGACAATGGCCGTCGTTTGCGGCCGACTACGCAGCATCTGCTGAATGAGCTGCAACCCATCCATCTCTCCTGGTAAACGGACATCGGCAATCACCAGTTGAAAAAATCCTTCCTGAAACCGGGCCAGTCCCTCTTCTCCATCGCCGGCTGTTTCCAGAACATCCGCTTCTCTGGCCAATCCTTTGGCAAGGCCGGAACGAATGTTTGGCTCGTCATCAATAATCAAAATCCCAAAGCCGTCTGATTGCATATCTACTCACTTAGTGGTAATAAAACAGTGAAAGTCGTTCCACTCGATCCGGTGGTTAGTTCGATTGTGCCGTTGTGTTGACGGACAATCTTTTCACATAGAGCAAGTCCCATACCGGTACCTTCATTACGCGTGGTAAAATATGGGTCAAAAATTAGATCACGAAACTCGATCGGAATTCCCTTACCTGTATCGCTGACATCGATTCGATACCAGTCTCCCTCTCGGCTCAGACTGATTGACATCGTACCAGTGTCAGGCATTGCCTGCAGCGCATTCAAAGCAAGATTGAGCAACACTTGATCAATGTGAACCGAATCTGCCTGCATGTCGGGAAGTTTTTCTTCTGGGAGATGTAGTTCAATCTTAATCTGCTGTTGTTCAGCCTGTGGCCCAATAAACCGCACCAGCTTCTTGATCAATGCAGACAGATCAACGGCAGAACGTCCCGGCTCCGACATGGATGCATAATCGCGAAACCCCTCCAACACGGATACCAAACGGTTGATCTCAGTGCGAATGACTTCGAGCATTTCGTCAATTTCATTCGTAGATGAATGTTCGATGAGCGCTTCATCCAGCAGCTGAACATGCAGTGACAAGGCACTGAGTGGATTCTTGATTTCATGCTGGAGTCCCGTCGCCAGTGACCCCAATCCCGCATAGCGCTCCATACGCCGAAGTCTTTGTTCCATGAGTGCCCGCTCGGTAACATCGCGCACATGGATGACAGTCCCCAGTTCTTCCTGGCGTTCATTTCTCAGTAAGCTGCAACCCGCACGGAGAGTTTGTTCGTGCCCCTGACTCGAAATTGTATAATCACAGTCTCTAACAGAGGAATGATGCGCGTTGACATGGCTGCAAATCACACATAAGAGTGTGTGTTCCGTCCCCACATCAGAGAGTGGGCGTCCAAGAACCGTCCCTTCCAAGCCGAGCAGTTCGCGGCCCCGTGGATTGATGCTCGTAATCATCTCTTTGCGGTCAGTCGTCACGACTCCCTGGTCCATGCTGGCTAAGACATCGCTGGCCAATACCTTGACTTCGCGGAGCGAACGTTCGCTGTTCAGATAAGCCCGCACCAGCAAGACCACAGCGATACCGGTCGCGATAATATTCAGCACTAGCAAAATGGACAATTGGGACTGGAATCGCAGTTCACCTGCCAACTCGCGTGCTACGGCCAGATCACTGTCCGGAAGATCTCGAATGATCTTCGCAACTATCTCCTGCTCGCGCTGAAAGTCGGACAGAATCCAAAACGTAACAACCAGCGCTGTCAGGCTTAATAACGCCAGACCACCAATTGCCAGTTGAAACCCGCGACTGACTCGCGTCTCGTAGACATGAAACATCTCTCGTCTCCCGCCCCCTAATCTATTTCAACCCCTCCCGGCATCATTGACACATTGATTTGTGTAAGGGAGGCAGGGGTTCATTTGAGAGGTCTGAAAGGACTTTGGTGATATGCATCTATTGTATGAGTCGTTTGATTTTTTCTCAATCGATTAAATTCAAACCGGGTTACACGACCAATGCCTCTGCAGTTTTTTGCAGAAGAAGTGCAGAACGTTGCACACTTCTTTAACCAAAACCCTGTTTCTCAAATTTTAAAACGATTCCATCACGACCGGCACACTCTCATCCGATACAGATAACTGAGTCTCCGTATTCCGCAAACTCGAATGGTGGAACACGCGCGACAACCAATATCCCGCCAGTTGGTATCAGAGTTGCTTTGCTTCAAAGAATTGACCAATTAAAGGATTTTGAGGGAAATAAAAGTAATGAACCAAGAAACCGGCTTTCAGCAGATACAATATTACTCAGCCGCACCAAACAGGTGTAAGCATATCATCTCACAGCCTTTGCGAACGCTTTCCATCTGGTCGCTGACCTTGTTTTTCGCGCTGTCACTATCCGTTCTTGAGAGCATGGCACAACCACCAGCTCCGGAACCAAACGAAACTGGAGTGCATTCTCACCTTCAGTCTCTGCAGAGGCAGATTGATGAATTGAAGTCACAACAGACGCTGATGAATCAATCTCCCAATGGCCCCGTTCCATCGGAAGAAGATGAATACGACTCAGACTTACCCTCGCTCCTTAGCAATGATCCTGCAAACGGTAACCAATATCCAACCGCGCGCCTGACAGGGTTCTTTCAAGCGGATTCAGTCTGGTTTCATCAAGATTCCGGCAATATCCAGGCGGTAGGTAATTTACAAGATGGCGCCGATTTTCGTCGAGCCCGATTGGCAGCCACAGGAGATGCCTGGGAGAACATCGGATACATGCTTGAGATGGATTTCGCTTTCCCCGGGCGCCCCAGTTTCATGGATGTGTGGCTGGAAGTGCGCGAAGCCATGGGAACGAATACCGTAAGGATCGGGCAATATCGACAGCCTTTAGGAATGGATGGACTCACGAGCGTTAAAGAGCTCACCTTCCTTGAGCGGGCTCTGCCCTTTGCTTTTCTCCCGTTCCGTCAAATTGGTGCAATGACCTTCGGCCACTCTGAAGACGAACAATCAACCTGGGCACTCTCCGGGTTTCGTTTTCCCACAGACACCTATGGTGGAAATGTGGGTGACAGTGGAGGTTATGGTCTGGCCACACGTCTGACACATTTGTTAATCGACAACGGAGATGGTAACGGACTCTTACACGTTGGCGGGGGTTATAGTTTTGGCAATCTAGCCAACAATTTGCTTCAGTATCGTAATCAACCAGAAATCTTCGTCTCAGAAACTGGTGGCGCCGCGCAAGTCCCGGTGGGTGTCCCCACGAATGTGCCCCCTTTTGTGAACACAGGTCTGATTCCGACTCAGAACTTTAATCTCTTCAATGCCGAATTGGCGTACGCCATCGGTTCATTCTATGCTCAATCGGAAGTGCTTTATTCCCATGTACTACAACGGAATGGGCAAACCAATTCGTTTTCCGGGGCTTATGCACACTTTGGCTATTTTCTCACGGGAGAATCTCGTGCTTATAACCGTAAGGGTGGCGTTTTTGGCCGTGTTGTTCCCCTGAATCCGTATAATCGAGATGGCGGCTGTGGTGCATGGGAAGTTGCTGGTCGCTGGTCCTATATTGATTTGAACGACAAGAATATTCAGGGGGGGCGTTTGACCGACCTCACATTCGGCGTTAACTGGTATCTTAATCAATACACCAAGTTTCAGTTCAACTACATCCACGCATTCCTGAACAGCAGCCCCGCGGTCAACGGCCCTGTTGTCAAAAATAGCAATGCTGATATTCTGGCTGTTCGCGCACAGGTCGACTTCTAATCCTCAATTCAACCTATTCTGGCATAATCACTCCAACACCGGTACCATAAATACTCTGGTTTGATTTAATATCAGATTAGCAAGCGCCTATTAAAAAACGATCCTACAAATACTTCTTACATGGGATTGATCAATGCAGTCGGCCATATTATCGATTATGTCTCAGAGCGATCTTTTTCAAGGATGCACAACACAATGTCATCGATTGATTGCAGATCGTTTGCAAATTCACAGTTTTGCACCTGGGTCCACCATTCTTCAAGCCGGTCATTCTGATCGTGCATTATGGATTGTATTGTTGGGTCAATGCAGGGTTGTTGGTCTCACACAGGATGCCGGCGAAATTGAACTGGCGCAACTTGGGCCTTCCAGTATTTTCGGTGAACTATCATTCTTCGCGCCCGCTGCCCATCGCGTCTCCGTGCTTGCCAAGACTGAGGTTCAGGTGGCTCAGTTCCCTCGCGATGACTTTGACCGTCTCTCCCAATCCCATGTGACGATCGCCCATCAACTCACTTGTAATGCAGCGACCATTCTTGCCAGACGATTACAGCGTATGGATGAATTAATCTGCCGCACTGTCGCCGAAGCCAGAATTGCCCATCACAGTGAGTGGCACGAGTTTTGTCAGTTGATGCACACCACACCTGACAAAACTCGGTAACTTACCTGATTTGATGTGGAGTCAGGATCCCCTCTGGTGTGGTGCCATGAGAGTACGGTTCAAAACGGGAGCCGACCATCGATCAGCCTTATTTCAACTCTAACAACAGGCGACTCTTTTCTCTCAAAGTGCACCTGCCCCAATCAAATAGTAAAATCGGCTTAGAAAATGTGGCACACGAGATTCCAGGCTCGCTGAACGAACCTTGGTTTCGGGATTGATCATTCAGTGGTAAAAAAAGTGCCCGTCGTTTCGCTCAGGCGATTGACCAGGAGCACGAAGTTGCCAGTCACCCATCATACTAGCTACCCGCCAAAGTAAGCGCATGAAGGTGACTGGCAAACTACGTTCACAATAATAGATCAACAACTTGAACTACCCGCTCAAGTGGAAACGGGATACGCGTAACTGAACGCCTCAGGAATCCCGCACGACGGACACTTCTTCGTCTCATAGTATGAACGCCACTCAATTTCATACAAACCATTTATCGTAGTCAGTTTTGCGCGAAACATGATTAAGCAATGAATTTGGATGCATCTCGCACGCGTACCACTTCCAAATATGCGGTAACAGCATGAGCTTCATAGCGTGGTTGGCGACAATAATCTACGATGGCATCGGCGATGGCTTCGGTTGTGATGATTTCAATACGTGTCTGAGAGTGGCCGATAAATGGTTCATCATATACCTGATGATGCCCCTGCCCCCAGCAATTCATGCAAGTAAATCCCTTAATGCCCAACTCACGGAAATGGTTTAACATTTCTGATTCGAAATGGGTCTCTGTAATCACAATGACTTTCGTTAATTCTGTTGTTATAGTCATGAAAACATATTCCTGTGTAAGGTTAGATCATATTCAGCAAGTTCGAAAATGAATGGATTAGCAAAATAAACTGAATGGCAATATCAGTTTGCAATTGTTGCCATTGATGAAAATGACTCTGGCTGAATTAGGGCTTTCCAACCAGAGCCGGGGCCGGGGCCGGTTATGTCACAGGAAACGCTGTCATGATGGACTGTGCCATCAACATGTAGACGGGAATACCAATCGTCACATTATAGGTAAATGTCAGCCCCAGCGAAGCTGCCAAAGGCAGCGTGGGACTGGCCTCGGGAATCGCCAGCCTTTGTACCGCCGGCACTGCGATATAAGAAGCTGCACCACACAGTACGGCAAACAAAGCATAAGTCCCCAAGCCAAAGGGTTGCCCTAATACAATGCTGTAACCATGGGCTACGACAATGCCCACGAATGCAAACACATTCGGGGCCAGTACACCGAAGAGAATAAATCTCCAACCAGCCGTTTTAAGATCTTTCAAACGTCGACACGCGGTGATACCCATTTCCAGCAGAAACAAGCACAACATTCCGTGAAAAATATTGACAAACAATGTGTCATCAGCCCGGGTCACTGCTTCCCCTTGAAGTCGTCCCAGAAATCCGATGACGATCCCACCAAATAGAAGATATAACCCTGGATTTAGAAAGACCTCATGTAAAAGTTCTTTGCTGAAAATGGGTTCTTTCTTTGAAGGTTCTTCCTCATCTGATTCAATCTCTAAATCATCTGCGACGTCCAGCTCTGCAGCCAGTTGTCGCTTTGTCCCTGTCTGTGGCAGATCCACAACAGCTGTTGCAGTGTGACCATGTGAGGGATAAGCATTACCCTGGCTCAGCGATTCGCCCTGCAATTCTTCTGAATATTCAACTGCTTCTCCTCCTGCCATTTCTAACGCTGGTTGAGTTGCTGGTTGAAAGCCGGGTTCATAAGGCATATTCCCATGAGGGTCCATGCCTTTCTGCCTTAATCGCGACACAAGAAAGAGCGCGACCAGACAACCAGGAATTTCCATGACGGCCAGCATCACAGGCATATAAGCTGCATAAGCAATGTTTGCTGCGGCAATCACTCCCAGACAGGTCACAAAGGTTCCTGCTGAATCCGAACCATAGAACCCGGCGACTGTCGCCGCATCAACCTGTCGCAACTTGGTGGTTCGCTGTAGAATGAAATAAGCAAATAATCCAATACAGAGGTTCGTGACAAACCCAATTCCCATGAACCCCAAAGCCTGCCCAAATTCGGCCAGTGAAAGCGAAGCCAGTTCCTCACCACCGTGCCAGCCAATGGCCACAAGCAGATAGAGGGTCAACCCCTGGTAAACTGCTTTCGGAAATTCAAAGGGGACTTTGAGAATCGGAATCAGAAATCCCATGTAGAAAAATAACAGCAGCGGCTTGAACAGGTTATGAGCAAAATTATGTAAGAAATCGGCTAGCATAGCTTAGTTTCCTCTGGTAGGTAATTGAGACGGTTTCAGTACCGAATTGGGGAGTGATGCGGCAAGGAACTTCACGCTGAATTGCCAACGTGGAAAGCACACAACGACCTTATGCAAGCGTTATGCCATCCCCGATATTTTTCTGTTTTATTTCGCTGGCGTGAATTGAGAACTCTGAAAACGGGATCAATCACTTGAGAAAAAGCATGTAAAATCTGATGGGAGTGCTTTGGCAAAACAAGTTCAGGGCAGCCTGACCTCTCCTGGTGTGCAATAATCTGCAGCTGACACGCAAGAACATGCAGTTCGGACCACCTGCTCTTCTGAGTTCATGACTTACCAGCGGTACTCGAAAGCAATACCTGTTCCACCGGAATACGAGATCGGAAACACGGACCAGTTTCGATCTGCGTTTTGTGTGGCATCGACAGCATTGGTCGCAATCCAGGCCATCCACCAACCGAGGAAGACTTGTGATGGATAATGCCTGTTGTCATTGACTCGGGACAGCGGTGCCAGTGTCGAACCGGCGTAGAAAACGAGTTTGAGCAGTGGTTTATCTGTCATCTTTGCCGCCGCCAGGAACGGGATTGCCCCCATGAAGCTGTGCCCGCTCACACCATTATTATCCTGAAATGGTTTCCAGTTTGCATTCGCGGTGGTTTCTCCCGGGCGTGAGGCACCGGTGACATACTGCATCGCCAACATCGGAGGTGTCCCGACAATAATAGCCCGTATCGAACGTTCGCCCCATTCCCCCGTGGCGTTGACCAGTGGGATCTTTTCAAACAGCGCCCCTGCTGCCCAGGCGGCTGCAAACAACGGAAGCGTGTAACGACCATTACCCAGTTCTTTTTGTGCATGCAACCCATGCAGCCATTCGTCTGAACTGGCACTGTGCACACTGGACTGAAAGTGATTCTGGATTCCCCCATCTAACGAAGTATTCGCCATGATGGCTCCCACACCAAAGCCTCCCGCTAACCAGGTGAGTGATTCTTGAGAATAGTAATTGACATGGTCTGCTTTAACCTGACTCCATAAAGTCAACTGTTCCCCTTGCAGTCCGTCATCAAACGTGCGATCAAACTCATTGGAACCGCCCACAGGGGCGTTTGACAGAAAACCTTCGACCGTGATCAACGCCGGCGGTTCGCTGCCTGGTCCGAATGGATCTTCCACGATCTCAGCCGGTTGATGCAATGGGGGATAATGGATCCCCTCAGGCGGCATATGAAGCCAATCCGGATAGGTAGAACCGTTACGCACTTCATCGGCAGTTTCGACCTCAGAACCAACCACGATTGGCTCACTCACTCGCTGGTAACCTGGCGACTCACTTAATTCAGTACTGAAATCGCGTGTGACAAACGAATTGATGTGCTCTGTCTGTTTGGTGGTAACACAACCTGTCAATAAAACGAGCGCGCTGATACACCAGGAGACCAGAATCTGGCAGCCTCGCAACCGGCACCGCGCATACCCGGTATGCAATGTCAGCGTTTGAGATGAGATCATTATTTGATAATTAAGCTGAGAGAAAGGTAAGTAAGAAGGGATGTCTTGAAGGGAAAGGAGTCGAGAGCGTTCTAAATCAGGGCATGGAATACCAATTAAATTTCAGATATTTTCTGACGGCGAGTCGGTACGTCCAACAGGGATTTCAGGGATGAATTCAGTCATTTCACTCAACATATTTATTTCTGAAACTCAGAATGAATGATGGCTCATTTTGAAGAAATCTGCTCGTGATCTAAATTTCGTTTCACAGTTTGAGCATCCTTCGTTTGTATATTGAGATCCGGAAACCACCGATCCGAATAATATAGTTCGAACGCTGATTGAAAATACGAAACTGCGCTTTTCAGTAATTTCTGATTGGGAACGTGCTGCTGTTCCAGCTGATAACTGGCTCGATCAAGCTCAAAACTTTCTGCTGATTTACCAAACCCGAGAACAACCATCTGATCTTGAGAATTAAGCAATGCGACATCGTGATTGTGCTGCATGATTGCACGCCCTTTTTTCGGATCAGCGTGAAGCGCATCGTAACCGAAAAACACCGAACGGTAGTCACTACCAAGCCTGCCCATGATGGTCGGTGCGATATCCAGCGAACAGGCTAAGGTACTACAGCGTGTCCCCTCGCCTGTTCCCTTCGGTTGAATCATTAAAACCGGAACTCGATAGGAACTCATGGGAAAAAGCTGGCTACCAGAAACCCGGGCTCCATGATCCCCCATCACAATAAAGATCGTATTCTGATAGAAATCGTGCGATTTTGCTTCGCGAAAGAAATAGCCCAATGCCCAGTCAGCATACTTAACTGCGTTTTCACGTGTCTGTTCATTCTCAGGAATTCGACCTTCCGGGTACGTGTAAGGGCGATGGTTGGAAACAGTCAGAATGGTAGCAAAAAATGGGCGACCAGCTGTATGCAAGCTGTCGAGTTCAGTTAACGCCTTGCGAAACAGATCTTCATCGCTGACTCCCCAGGCATTGGCAAAGATCGGATCCTGAATGTCTGACTGCTCAATGAATCGGTTGAACCCGTTCGACTTCATGAAGGAACGCACTCCATCGAACAAGCCTCTTCCCCCGGTCATGAACAGACGCTCGTAACCACGTTTGGCGAGTACGTTTGCGAGAGTATAAACACGGTCGGAATGATCTCGTTTGAGAATCGATTCAGTAGGAATCGGCGGCATAGAGGTCAGTACCGCCTCTAATGCACGCGCCGTTCGATTTCCTGTAGCATAAAAATTATCAAACAAGACTCCTTTTCTGGTCAGTGCGTCGAAGTGAGGAGTGAGCTTGCGGCCATCGCCTAAAACACCAATAAAATCAGACCCCAGGCTCTCTTCCAGAATTAGGACCACATTGTAATCCTGCTGTGGTCTCCCCGTGTTCACAATACGATCTACGGGATTATTCGAACCCTTTTTCAGTTCATCTCGATCGCCAACAATCTGATCCCTCAATTGCTGGTCGACTTCAGAACTTTCCAGCGTGACATAATTTTTGTTGAAGTCAAAACGACAGGTCCACGCGTAATACACGAAACTGTATAATCCGTTCCAGGTACACTCGTTTACGACACGGTCGCGAGATACCTGACGACTTTCCGCACCGGTCGTTGTCCACAAGATCATGATGCTCGTGAGAACGGCTAGCAGGAATCCGTAACGCCGCGTCCAGGGCATGGGGGTCGTAATCCTGTTGTGGAAATACTTCCGCAACAGAAACCAGAAAATCCCTCCACAAAGGCTAACTGTGGCCAGAAGTTCGATCAAGGGGTATGACTGCCAGATATTACAGCAGACTTCGGTAGGATAGACGATATATTCAAAGGCAATGTAATTCAGTCGCGATTGAAACTCATCAAAGAAAATAAATTCAGCAATGCACAGGAACGGCAGAAACAGAAATGCAATGATCCACGTCACATCCAGTAACCAGCGGCTGGCTCGCCCTGCAATTCTTTGATTCGAAACGAAGGTGATATGTAATAACTGGGGAACCACGAAACACAATGCAACTAGCACATCGAACTGAAATCCGACGAAAAACAGACTGAGCCCCTGCCAGAAGGATATTTTTACCAGATCAACATAGGACACCACCATCACGGTACGCAGTAGAATCAGATAGGAAACCGTGATTGCAAAAATGATGGCAATCACAGAATACCGCCCCGACCATTCTGAGAATGCAGAAAACCAGTTTCGTTGAACCAACACCATGTTTTGAGATTTTGATGCTGCAGCAGAGTCTAAATCTGATCGATTTAATTCTGTACCCGATGCTGGCAAGATATTTAACATGTCTCGAATATCCTTCTTCGAAAACCTGATCACTGTTATCAATAATTCAAATCAACTGTCACTGGAGACGAGGTCAAACGTCCTGCCTGAACTCCGAATCTTTTAGTAGTTCTTCATAAAAAAATGTACCCGTTTATCACTGTTCCCCCGCCCCTCGTACTCCTAATTTCTTAGTATTAATCTGCAAAAAAACAGACTCACCCGCGATTGTCTTGCTGCGTTTCCTGACCGTTTTTTTCAGGCTCACGATGCTCTAATAATTCGTGTAATTCAATTCGCCCGTTGTACGCGTCGAAATCATGCACGGAAAAACCAAAATCATGCAACGCGTCTGCCGTCCAGGTTGGCCACGGTGACCAGTTTGCACGCGGCGAGGCAAGCACATCTACGGGTACCCACACACATCCAGTGAAAACAGCGATCACGAAAAGACTGACGGATGCCATGAATCCGGAAACCGAAATGCGGCTGCGCGTATCTTGATTTTTCGCAATTTGTGTTAAACGTCGCGCACGCTTCGCCGTGAGGCTCTTTCCGCGTCCAAATGCCAGTGGTGTTGGAGTATCGTCTGCCTGTGATGCGCTATATTCAATGATCGTCAGCAACGTTCGCAAATACATGGCAATCTCTGCCGGCGACTCAATTGCTGCTTCGTCACAGGCAAATTCCCGACTCAATGCGGACTGCTGCGATGCCCACCAGACCATCGGATGAAACCAGAAGACCGCCTCGACCAGACGCTGCAGAAATAACTGTAGAGGATGCCCGGTTTTGAGATGTTCCAATTCATGCCGAATAACGAAGTTTAGTTTTTGTTGATCAAATCCGAGTAGATATTCGGGCAATACAATATAGGGATGATGAAATTGTGAGCAGAAAGGAGTCATCAATCTTGTACTTGTCAGCAATCGGAGCCTTTGCTTCAATGGCGCACCTGATAATTCAGGTGTCTCATTCCGATCCTTATCGGAAATAATTTGATCGGGATCAATCAGCTGGCATGATTTGAGAAATTGATTCACTTGAACAGCACGAATCAGAAATACCAATAGAGAAACCACGGCTCCCGTTAACCAGATCAAAAACAGTGCATGTCCTAATTGCATCTCGAACGTTACCAGTGTTGTTGCACTCTGTGAATCAATCGAAGACCAGGGTTGGAACAATCTGGGATGAGGAAATAGTAAAGCAACGACGAGTAGCATTAATAAGGCCACATAGCAGACCGTCCAAAGTTGACACTGCACCCGTTCGCTGTTTACCAGTCGTCCCAGCCAATGGGCCACGATAATCACAAATGCGGCCTGCACGGAGACGGAAACGACTAACTCCAGAAATTGAGTTGAGGTCATACGTCTTCCTCCAGTGACTGAATTGCCTGTTTTAACTCCTCGATATCCGATTGAGACATGGTATCACTCCCGACCAGACTCAATACGAGTGACTTGACCGAACCATCAAACAGACGCTGTGTCAGGTCGTTCGCCATACTCCGACTGACCTTCTCACGTGAAACCGCTGGTTCGTAGACAAATGCACGACCTTCTTTCTTTTTATGAACAACGCCTCGTGTTTCATCGAGTATCTTCAAGGTCGTCATCACAGTTGTGTAGGCCAAGGGACGTTCCAATGAATCAACGACTTCCTGGACTGTTGCACGTCTTTTTTTCCAGACGATATCCATCACTTCGAGTTCACATTTGGTTAAATGATATTTTGACATGAAACAATCCCTTTCACTCGAATCGACGTATACTTAGTTCTCATAATTCAATTTTTTCATCAATCACACCGCAGATCAAGCAACGTCAAACAGCCTTTGTTTAGAGCTAATTTGTCCTGCGAGCCAGCCTCTGGTAAGTCAACGAATCAAGCGATTCGGAAAGAATTCGAATCCGACCATCGGCCCATAAAAAATGTGCGCCACCGGGGTGGCGACTGGAAAATTCGCATTCATCGCACAGTTTACAATTCGGTGAAGTCATCGCACTGCCCACAATACGGCATGCGGCATCCTCACCTGAATAGTCCACTCCCAACCAGGTTGAAGGTACCTGTGCCATCGTGCGTTCTCCGACAATAATCGTATTACTTAAGCCACGCTGCAAGTGGGCAAAGCGAACTGGGATCGATTCACGGAATGTCCCATCTCCGGGAGGCGCTGGGATGCCATCGTCTGCTTCCACTGTTCCATACACGCCAACATAACTGGCTGTCGGTAGTTCGATGAGCGGAACCATTGTCGCACTGTAGGCATTTTCTTTATAAAGGATAAACGTTGGGTCTACGATGTCTGACGGGCACCGAAAGTTGGCAATCGAAATACTTCGCGCAAGCTGATTGGAGGGGTGGCTGATAATCTGGTTCCGATCAATTTGATCATAAATCGCCCGTTGTTCCAGATAGGGTAATAAGGGGACTGCCCAGCTATAGATGGATTTTTTTGAGCTTTCCCACTGCCAGCCAGCAGGCAGACAACCGCTGACCTCGTGATAAGAATGTAGCGCGAGGCCGATTTGTTTGAGTTGATTTTTACACTGTAACTGACGCGCTGCTTCACGTGCAGAACTAACAGCCGGAAGGATCAGACTGACCAGAGTGGTGATCACACCAAACGTCACCAGTAATTCAAGCACTGTAAAACCACGGCACTGAGAATCATTCCGTTGCTGGGACGGCAAACAAGCCCTCATTTGATTCGATCCATAATTCATGTGTCTTGTTTCTTTTTCAGTGCCCATTCCATTGAGAAGTCGCTTTTTACTAATCCTTTAGTATTTTGTCAAGCGTATCTTTTTGCCGTATTCCCCCGAGGGAAAGCACTGCACTCATCGGAATACAGAAAAGAAAAACAACTGGAGAATGGCCGTGGGTGTCCTCAAGCGACTCAATGATGCTTCTTGGAACGCTTAATTGCTTTTTCTATTTCCACTGCCAGGAAAACGATCGTTGAGAGTGCCAGCGTTACCGCCAGTTCCCCGGCCGTGAGTGGTACGGTCTTAAAAATGGGATTGAGAAATGGCACATAAATCGTGAGCATCTGTAATAGGAAAGTCAGTAAGACGGCACCGAGAAGTGGCTTATTAGAGAAGGCCCCTTGCGTAAAGAATGATTCCTCTTCGGATCGAATGGCCAAGACGTGCCCCATCTGACTCAAGCAGAGTACGGTAAAGACCATGGTTTGCCAGTGCGCCTGTTTAGCATCGATGAACCAGGCCTGGGTCATGATAGAAATAGCCCCCATCAATAGCCCTACCCAGATAATATGTGTTCCAAGACCTCGTGCAAAAATACTCTCTTTCGGATCTCTGGGGGGACGACTCATGATATTTTTCTCGCCTGGCTCGGCTGCTAATGCCAGACCAGGGACACCATCAGTGACCAGATTGATCCACAGGATATGGATTGGCAGCAGGGGAATCGGCAAACCAAGCAGCGGTGCCAGAAAGATGGTCCATATTTCGCCTAAATTACTGGTCATCGTGTATTTGATAAACTTGCGAATATTATCAAAGATACGCCGGCCTTCTCTGACTGTTTTGACAATGGTCGCAAAGTTATCATCCAGTAGCAGCATGTGGGAAGCTTCCTTAGAGACATCGGTGCCAGTAATCCCCATCGCCACTCCAATATCTGCCCGTTTTAAAGCCGGCGCGTCATTGACGCCATCCCCGGTCATCGCCACAAAGTGACCTTTATCCTGCAGTGCTTTGATGATTTTCAATTTTTGTTTCGGTGCAACTCGTGCATAGACCCGAATCTTTTCCACCTTGTTTTCAAATTCATCCAGGGGAAGCCGTTCGAGTTCCTGGCCGGTCATGACGGACTCCCCTGGCCCACTGATAATTCCGACTCGTCTGGCAATCACCTCGGCTGTCAGCGGGTGATCCCCTGTGATCATCACTGGATGAATCCCTGCAGACCGACATTGAGCCACCGACTCCGCTGCCTCGGGACGAGGTGGATCCAGCATACCGACGATTCCAATCAGGACCAGTTTTGATTCCACGTGTTCTGAAGTCAGTGGATCAGGAAGCGCGTCCCAGACCCGCAGTCCTAATCCCAAGGTCCTGAGTCCCTCACCGGCAATCTGTTCCGACACTTCTAAAACTTTTGAGCGGTTGATCTCTGCCTGACCTTCGTGAGTCAGTAATCGCTCGGAGCGTTCGACGATTTCCTCAGCCGCCCCTTTGGTGAAAGAAATGATCTGATCGTTTTCCCATGGGTGGAACGTGGTCATCAGCTTTCGTTCCGAATCAAAGGGGATCTCGGCCAGTCTGGGGTATTTCTCTTCAAGCTTCTCTCGAACGAAGCCCTTCTCTTGCGCCAGCTCAAACAGCGCGATTTCAGTGGGATCACCGATAATTTCACCTGAAACATCATGCTGCGCGTCATTGCAGAGCGCTAGAGCAAGCAATAATTCTTCGGATTGATTTCTCTCAACGGACGAATCTTCCGAAGCTGAGATTGGTTTTGTCGCTGCCAGGTCTTCAGTTTGGCAAACATGCCCCTCGACATAAACCTGCTCCACAGTCATGCGATTTAAAGTCAGTGTCCCTGTCTTATCAGAGCAGATATAGGTCACCGATCCAAGCGTCTCCACTGCGGGAAGTTTACGTATCAGAGCCTGTTGCTTAACCAGTTTCCGGGCCCCAAGTGCCAATGAAATCGTAATCACCGCTGGTAACGCTTCCGGAATGGCTGCTACAGCCAAAGAAATCGCCGTAAGCAGCATCAACAGAGGGGGCTCGCCCCGCAGAAGGCCAGCGAGAAAAACGATGGCACAAATCGCCAGCACGGCATACGCCAGCTTTTGACTAAATGTATTCAACCGCTTCTGAAGTGGGGTTCGTCCCTCTTCCTGATCCTGCAACAAAACAGCGATCTGTCCCAGTTCCGTCTGCATCCCCGTGCCGACTACAAGACCACGCCCTCGGCCGAAGGTAACCAGCGTTCCTTTATAAGACATATTTTTCCGGTCGCCGAGAGAGAGTTCTTCGTGCGCGAGTGACGCAGTCTGCTTCTCTACGGGCATCGACTCTCCGGTCAATGCAGCTTCATCAACTTGCAGCTGAACCGTTTCGGTCAATCGAAGATCAGCTGGCACCACATTACCCGCTTCCAGAATCACCAGATCTCCAGGAACAAGCTGCTCCGCGGTGATTGATTCAACCTGTCCGTCCCGTACCACAGTCGTCGAAGGGGCTGCCATTTTTTTTAGTGCGGCCATCGCCTTCTCGGCGCGGTATTCCTGAACGAACCCAAGTACGGCATTCAACAAGACAATCACCGCGATGGTGATGGTATCTGCCGGTTCGCCTATGATTCCCGCTACAACAGCCGCAGCAATCAGTACCAAGATCATAAAATCCTTAAACTGATCCAGAAACATCATCCCTAATGATTTCCGTTTTTTTTCGATCAGTTCATTTGGTCCGACGCGTTCCAGGCGCAGTCGGGCCTCTTGGGAACTCAATCCCTGATCAGACGATTCTAATTTTTCCGCGACATCTGTTGGATCAAACTGGTGCCAGTTGATTGATCTCGTTTCCATTCCGCTCATCAATCACCTCTCATAAACCGAATGAAGCATGAGGCGTTATGCGACCAAACAACTTCCCTCGATTGAGACTATTCTTAATTCTGATTGTGGTAATTATCGCCATCACTGCACAACACGTTGTACCAAACTTCGTACAGCAACGCGTTCAATGATTTTATCGAATTCTCTGCAATTCAGCTATAGTCACCCGGATTCAACAACGAGAGCTAAAATCATAATCGTAATCTGGTAAACGAATAGAATTGATTGCGCGATAGACTTAATGGCATCGATGTGGTTCAAATGAAAGATCGGTGATGCAGTGTCTGGATTGATCACAGCTTGTTCTGTTGACGATATTCGAGGAACACGAGATTGATAATGAATGTCTGTGTGCCAGAGAACCTATTCTCACGTCGCGAATTACTGCGTATTGGTGTGCTGGGCACAATGAGGATTTCGTTGTCTCAACTGGTGGCATCAAAGCGGGGTTCGTTTACGGTGCCAATGACCGCTCAAGTGCTGTCCCCATACAAAGCCCGATCACTCCCGGCGATATCATGGCGACAATTGATCGATTACTTGGGGTAGACCACCCTCATATTTTGTACGACACGCTCAACCGCCCTCACACGGTTGTTCCTCAAACTCGTATCATTCAGGACTTGACTGACTTGCACAAATGGACACATCCGCTTATCTAAAGAGATCTTCCAAGAGTCATGCTCTATGATTTCTCAAAACCAAGTCAATCAAAGTTTGAAATAGATTTTCCGACTTCCTAAACAAACTGAAAGATGGCATAAGAAGCTTTTATGCTTCCTTTTTTATCACCATTTTCTGGTCTAAATACCCTCTCACCCCAGTCTGGCGATTCATTACAAGTGTTCACAATCCCGTTGTCACTCGAAACCACTTCTTACGGATCACTTCATTAAGATTTTTATGTTACCAGATATGTAAACCGTTGATTCCTTGACTCTGAGAATCGCACCGGTTCTAATCACTCGTTCACGCAATTTCTACTTTGGAATGTGGGGAAAGTTAAGTCCAAATGAGCGATATCAAAATTGAAGTCTGGGACGCAACCGGAAACAAAAGACAAGTCATTGAAGTTCCGAATGATGCGGAAATTGACCGTCTCATATCCGTTCTGATTGGGAGAATGAATCTTCCAAGCCATAGCCCGGACGGGCAACTGATGAGCTATAAATTTCATCACAAAAGCTCCGGACGCCAGCTCTTACACTCTGATACGTTAGAGTCTGCAATGGTTCAAGATGGTGACATTCTCCGCCTGCAACCGGAAATCACAGCAGGATCTTGAACGAATAGGGCGAAAGTGAATCACATGAATGATGTTCTTAATCTGACCGATATCGACCAGCCTGACGACCGGTTTTCTCGATTTAATCTGATCGGGTGGTGGGATCAGGAAAAACTATCTTCATCGAATGCCCTGGTCATTGGCGCGGGAGCAATCGGAAATGAGCTGATTAAAAATCTTGCCCTCTTAGGTATCGGTAATCTGATGGTTGCCGATCTGGATAACATCGAAAACTCTAATCTTTCGCGATCAATTCTCTATCGCGAAGCAGATTGTGGACGCAGCAAAGCAGAAGTTGCTGCAGAGCGGGCACGTTCCATCTACCCGGAAATGAATTCACACTTCTTTCACGGCAATGTCGTTTATGACCTAGGGCTGGGAGTCTATCGATGGGCAGATGTCATTCTCGGCGGACTCGACAACCGCGAAGCACGCGTTGCCATAAACCAATCTGCTGCGCGCGTAGGTAAGCCCTGGATTGATGGTGCAATCGAACGGCTTGATGGGGTTGCCAGAGTTTTCAATCCTCTGACTGGTCCCTGTTACGAATGTACCATGAACGAAGTCGACTGGAAAATGCTTGAGTCTCGAAGAAGCTGTGCCTTGTTGACTCGCGACGAAATGGAACAGGGAAAAGTTCCCACAACTCCCACAACCTCATCCGTCATTGCCGGAATTCAAGTTCAGGAAGCCCTGAAGATGATTCATGGACTCGAAACACTCGAAGGACAAGGCTATGTTTTCGATGGTACGAATCATCAGAGTTATCTTGTGAAATACTCCCGTCTGGAAGACTGTCCGACTCATGATCATTTTGAACCCATCATTGAGCTCTCTCAGAACAGCCAGATCCAAGCTGGTACGTTTCTCGATATCATCTTATCTGACCTTGGTCCAGAAGCCGTTGTCGAGTTTAATCAGGATTTGATTGAATCATTCACCTGCCATTCCTGTCAGGAAACAGAGATTTATCACTCTTCACTGGGGCAAGTCACCGAGAGTAATGCAATTTGCCCCGATTGCGGGGAACATCGGGTGCCCCATTTTTTCCACTCACTCAATTCCGATTCGAAATTTCTCGATCTGACGCTGAATGAACTGGGAGTTCCATTGTGGGATATTCTTACCGGGCGGATGGGAATGGAACAGAAATATTATGAATTATCCGGAGATCGCCAACAGGTGTTGGGGCCTCTCGCATCAGGGAATAATAAAGAATGACCGGCCCCGATATACATCAGCTAAAAAACGAAAATTTTTCGGAAGTAGAATTTCCGATTAAGCCACATTCCGATTTTCGTCTGTTAATCTCGCCCACTGTTCACCAAGGCATTCAGGATCACGCTGCTAAAGATACAACTGTCGAAATTTGCGGTGTACTTGTAGGTGAATGGCACCGAGACGAACATGGCCCTTTTGCTAATATCACTCAATATATTCGCTGTAATCAGGCAGCCAGTAAATTTGCAGAAGTCACGTTTACTCACGAATCATGGTCTCAAATCAACAGTGACATGGATTCTAAATATTCAGATTTGAGAATCATCGGCTGGTATCACTCTCATCCTGATTTTGGAATTTTTCTTTCTGATCGAGATGTTTTCATACAGGAAAATTTTTTCTCAGGTCCCGGTCAAGTCGCATATGTTGTCGATCCCGTTCGAAAACTGGAGGGCGTGTTTGAATGGAGAAATGGAAAACCAGTTCTCATGAGTCATTATTGGGTGGGCGAAAAAGTCTGGAGCCTGGAAGCCAGTGAAGCACCTTTGAACCAATCTGGTAATGTCGCTTCCCCCTTCCATTCAGATTCTCACTCTCCATCCACACTACAGAGAGAAGAACCTCCATTTTTTAGAGGTTCCATCCAACTTCTGATGGGGCTCAGTCTGTTTCTGATTGGATACCTGCTCGCAGGAGCTAAATCAAGATGGGAGCAGGAAATGATTGTCACTGGTGTTGTAGAACACTACGGCACAAATAAATTAATCAAGCCTGGGTTTGAGGATAAACTCCGAGAAGTTAATCAGCGTCTGCAGGAAGTCAACCATCTGTTTGGAACACTTTCAGCAACAATGCCGGAAGGGTCGACAAAAGAGCAAATTGAAATTGAAAAAAAGAAGCGAATGGCGATTTCTCAAACCCTAGCGCTGTGTTCGCAAGCTTTAAGCATGATTCAAACACAATATGGGCTAACAGACCAGGAACGCAAGGCACTGACGAAATATATAAAACGTAAGCAAAGAGAACTCAAAGATGGTCAGAAAGCCAATTCCAAATCAGATGCTGATACAACAGAGCAACAACCCCAGAATCAGTCCGATTCCGCTAAGAAACCAAATGAGTTAAATACAAGAAATAAAGTACCTCAAGAAACCGAGACATTGAAATCAGAGAGCAAATAGGGATACACTATTTTTCCGTCATTTTATTTATCAGTGATGAGACGATAAATAAACGAAGGGCGATTTCATCAAATTAAGGATCACATGATGTCAGATTCCATGAAGATCACGTCAGATGAGCTTTATTCAAGTGACGTTGATGAATATGTCGAACTGCAGTCCTTTCTCCGGAGAGATGCGGGACCGATCAACGACCGTCCCTGGATCATTCGCGTCATCTACGCCAACTGGTTCTATATGGCGTTTTGTGGTGGTCTGGGTGGTTTTCTGGGGTGGCTGATACTCGAACCGTTCTTCGATGACAATGAAATCGGCGAGGAACTCAACATTGCGGGACTGCTTCTGTTCCCCGTAACGGCTGCTTTTATCGGTCTTTTTCTGGGCGCTGCAGAAGGTCTTATTTGTCGAAATACTCTGCGCGCAATCAAATCAAGTGCTGTCGGCCTGGGCGTGGGATTTCTTGGGGGATTGATTGCATTATTCCCAACGGGAATCGTATTCGGCATCATGTCAGCAATCGCGCTGGGATTGATGGACGATCCCATACCCGGAGAGATGCCGATGGGCATGGCTCTGTTGGTGTTGATGATGGGACGGGCTGCTGCATGGAGCATCGTTTCTATTCCTGCAGGAATCGGACAGGGAATTGCTCTGAAGGAAAAGAAAGTGATTATCAACGGACTGGTTGGTGCCGTTCTAGGGGGTCTCATCGGAGGACTCTTGTTCGATCCAATCAGCTTAGTCCTCACCAGTGAAGATGGTCAGGCAACCTATTCTAGAGCGGTCGGACTAACGACTATTGGTATCTTTGTGGGATTGTTTATCGGGCTTGTCGAAGGCTGGACAAAAACGGCCTGGGTCTTGATGCAGAAAGGGCCGCTCGCCGGAAAGCAATTTATTATTTACAAGGACACAACCGTTCTGGGAAGTTCTCCCAAGGCCGATATCTATCTTTTCAAAGATGATGCGATTGAACCGCGACATGCGTTAATTATCAATCGAGGAGGTCGCTTTGAAATCGAAGATTGCAGTACCCCTGATGGAACCTATATTAATGGGATCCCCATCACCTCAACGACATTACAAGACAAAGATCAAATTGTACTTGGAAAAACAGTGCTCGAATTTTCTTTCAAAGAAAATACCAGTTGATAGAATTTTCGTAACCTGAACCGTCTCAACCCATCACATTTAATACTTAGACCAAGAAAATTTGCACTATGACTATCCGTGTAACATGTAGTTCTTGTGGCAAGCAAATTAAAGCTAAGGACTCCTCCGCTGGTAAAAAAGGGAAATGTCCTGATTGCGGGGGGATCATTAAAATCCCTGATCTTCAAGCAGATGAGATTTACGATGCCGAGTCAACAGGTGAGGATGATCCTTTTGGCTTTGATGATTTCGACCCGAACGAGGGCGAATCAATTCCCTCCTCAAAAAGAAAAGCTTGCCCCAGTTGTGGAGAGGATATCGCAAAGTCAGCATCCAAATGCCGATTTTGTGGAGAAATATTTGACCCGGCATTAAAAGCCATAGCCAGAAAAGAAGCTAAGAAAAACCGGAAGAAAGACAGTGCATACATCGATGAAGATATGACAACAGGCGACTGGGTTGTTGCCGCTCTTTGTTCAGGAATTGGATGTATTGCAGGAATTGTCTGGATGATTCAAGGGAAACCGAAAGGGGGAAAAATGGTATTAGTCTCAATAGGTTTCGCCGTTCTCTGGAATGTCATTACTGCTGCGATTAGAGCAATGAATCAGCAATAACCCAAGATCACGTTTCAGCAAAAAATGGATCCCAGAACCCGTTTACCTGGTTCAATAACTTCTTATATTGACGCTTATTTTAAGAAAATCCTGTCGTGCCTGATAATATCGTAAGTTGTGATTGTGGAGTGAAGGTTCGACTTCCTGATTCAAAGAGAAACCGTTCATTCCAGTGCCCCAAATGCAAGAAATCGATTGCATTAACGACGGATTTGAAAGTTCTTTTCAGCTCCCCTTTGGATAGTGGCCAAAAAGCGGTTTGCCCGATCTGTCAAACTGATATCCAAGCCGATGAAAGCTGCGTCCAATGTCCCGACTGTGACCAAACCCATCATCAAGAGTGCTGGAGTGAAATTGGTGGATGCGGGACGTATGGTTGTCAACAGGCGCCTGCTGTGATCGATGCTGACAAAACATCTCAAGCACCATTAACCGCATGGGGGGATACCAAAGAGTGCCCCGCCTGCGGAGAAGTGATCAAATCAATCGCCCTCAAATGCAGATACTGTAATACAACCTTTGATTCCACAGATCCAATGTCTCTCAAGGATTTGAAAAATCAATACGATCGAGGAGAGCGTGTTGATTCCATGAGGAATAGTGTGATCGGTTTATTTGTTTTTTCGATGATCGGCATCCTGGCTCCTCTCGCACTGCTGATCAGTTTGATTTATGTACTGCCACGAAAAAAACAACTCTCACAATCAGGACCGATTACTTCTGTACTGGCATGGGTTTCAGTCGGTTTAAACATTTTTTACACCCTTTTGATGTTTCTGTTCTATATACTGAGTAATTAAGGACTTTCGTCTCCTTATTTACAAACAACAGGATCTGTGTCTAAATTCTTAACCTGGATGAGCCCCTATGGATCAGGACAGAAACAATTCAAATGAGAGCCCTTATTTCCGCGTTGCAGGGGAACGAGAGGCGGGGGTGAAATGTGCGCGGTGTAATAAAGAAATCGAACAGGGTGAGTTGACTGCCAGTTGCATGAAATGCGGTGGACTTCATCATCAAACCTGCTGGACGGATTACCTGAATTGCGGCTCCTACCAATGCTCGCAAGGCACAATGACCGACACTTCCTCGACAGCCCTGGTCATTTCACGAGACGATTTAAACCATGCAGAGCCACTTCCTGTAATTCCAAGTTACACGGATAATGCACTTGCCATTTCCGAAAAACCAAAGCAACTGTGGAATAAACTCGCAATCTGGGCATTTTTCATCTCGCTTCTTGGTATCCCGTTATTCGGAATCGTCACGGGACTCATAGCAATGATCTTGGCCTGTATTGCATTAGTTTCACACCCAACTCACAAGAAAGGATTTGGTTTAGCAGTCGCAGGGTTAATGATTGGTTTTTTCGAAATCATCGGCTGGTCTGCAGGGATCTATTTTTATAGCGACACGCCCCACACCAACTCGATTGCATTCAGTGAGTATGCCTTTGACCCTTCGTCTTTGGACAATTTACCAAGCCACTTAAAAAGAGCGATGAAGTCCAATGTCCTGATCGAAGTCAATAATGGCCTGTTCGGTCACGGAATGGGAAGCGGAGTCATTCTATCAACGGTCGACGGGAAATCGTTCATTGTGACGAATCGTCATGTGATTGATCCTGATTATAATGGAAGTTCTCAGGGCGTTCCTGCCGACTTCGACAAAACAGATCGAGTCACTGTCCAGACAATTGGACAAATTCCTGTTCCAGGCAAGATTGAATGGATTGCGCCACACGGAATCGATCTGGCTTTGGTCTCAGCACCACTCAACAAAAAAAGCGTAAGTGAAGCCTTCTGGAACCAGGATAACACCCCGCTTATCGGCTCAAAAGTCTTTGCCATTGGTAATCCTCATGCACTTGGCTGGACGCATTCCAATGGGAATCTTTCTCAGTATCGGAAACAGACTAAGGGAGCGTTTACTTACCAGATCATTCAAACAACCACGCCTCTTAATCCAGGTAACTCAGGCGGTGGGTTATATGATGAGAACGGCTTACTTATTGGAATTAACACGATGACAGGAGATAAACGAGTTGCAGAAGGGCTCGGCTTTGCGATCGCATTTAATACACTGCTAGACTTGATACCAGGCACTTTTCAAATCCCGGTTCAGCAAGGTAAAATAGAAGGCGATGCTGCCAATGAGTCCAAAACAAAAAACTAATAATCAAGGTTCTAATTAGATGAGCAATGTTCGACTGCGAAGGCTCGCTGCTGACTATGTCAAACTGAAAGAATATATTCGCCTTCATCCACGTGTTTCGCTGCTGCAAGTCACTGGTGATCCACCTGAGAAGTTTCAGTTGCAGTATGTCATCAAAAGCGTTCGTTTGCAAAACCAGGAAGTTGTTCCGGTCAAAACCCATACTGTGGAGATCTCTCTACCTCGGAACTACCCACGAACTCCGCCTCAATGCCGAATGCTCAGTCCTGTATTCCATCCCAATATCGCCCCACATGCAATTTGTGTTGGGGACCATTGGAGTGCAGGTGAATCATTGCAATCCATTATAATACGCATTGGTGAAATTCTGGCATACCAGAGTTACAACCTCAAAAGCCCACTCAATGGAGAAGCTGCCCGATGGGCTGAGCAAAATAGTGAGAATTTTCCCACAGACACTGTCAGCCTGCTCCCAGAAGAAAAGAGTAAGAAAAGGCAGCCTCTTTCTAAGACAGAAGATTCCCCAAAGAAGTCTCTAAGTCAAAAAATACTAATCTGTCCTTCGTGTCAGGCAAGATACCGATTACCAGCAGAATTCCAGAAGAGCAGAGTCCGCTGCAAAAAATGTGAAGAAATCATCGAAATCCCTGTTGCATAGCAAACACTGCCCCATCGCAAGCAACATCAGCGATCCCAAACTGGAAATTCCCCGTTAATCCGGAAAGAGAGACCGAGGCGACTCATATGAATCTACCTCATAATGAGCTCACTGAGACTCACAAAGACATTGATGAAGAATACTTACAGTCTCGGATAAGAGTGTTCCAGAAACGACAACGTTTTATGCTGGGACTCTCCATTGCTGTGATCATTGCATCCTTCAGCATGCGAAACCTGGACACCGGGAAGGTGCAAGTCAGCTGGCTTCCTTATATTCCCATACCCGAACTGTGTGGCTCTCGTGCCCTATTTGGCGTCAGCTGTCCAGGCTGTGGCCTTACCAGAAGTTTTATTGCTCTGGCAGAGGGAGATCTCGCAACATCAATTCAACTGAACCAAATCGGCTGGATCATGGCTCTTGCAATAATCGCTCAAATTCCGTACCGCATTTACATGATGTGCCAACCACCCCAATCGGTAATTGATCTCCGCTGGCCAAAATGGTTTGCCACATTTCTGATTACCATACTCATCGGGAGTTGGTTGTCCAAGACTCTCATCTAACTCAACGTGGCAGCGTTTCCATTGAACGTGAGAAGCACTTCAACGGCACAGCATTAATGATGCCGAGAGACTTCTAAGGAGTCTCTCGGAAATCGGTCTTTTAGGCCGACTTATGCGAATTCGATCAGGCCGAGGTTGGCAGAAGTTCGCGAATCGGTTTACCAAAAGGCAAAATCGGCACGGGACGCCCCTGGAGATCATGTAAAACATATTCATGATCAATTCCCAGATGACGGTAAACGGTCGCCCAAAGATCATTGGGTGTCAGACGTCGTTCAACCGGATACTCCCCCTTAGAATTCGTCGCACCAACCACTTGTCCGGTTTGCATTCCACCGCCGGAAACCAAAACCGACATCGCTTTCGGCCAGTGATCACGGCCGGGTTGCATCACCCCCGTTTGCGTTCCGCGCTGTACTGAAATTTTTGGCGTCCGCCCAAATTCACCAGTCACAACAAGCAACACTCTACGGTCCAAGCCACGTTGATAGAGATCTTCAATCAACGCCGAAACCGCCTGATCATAAGGAGGCAAACGCCAATCGCAGTCTTTAAACAGATGCGCATTCACGGCATGCGAATCCCAGTTATAAGCAGCCGTTTTGGGTGTTGGTTTCCCAGGGAATGGATGTTCCCAGACCATCGTGACAAATCTTACGCCTGATTCAACCAGCCGTCGTCCCAGAATGGCACGCTGGCCATAAGCATTCCAGCCATAGCGATCACGGATTTCTTTGGGCTCTTTTGAAAGATCGAATGCGTTACGCACCTTTTCGCTGGTCAGCATATCGATGGCCTGTCGATTAAAGCTATCCATCGCTTCCATTGAGCCGCTCTTATCGACGTCACGCCGGAATTTGTCAATTCCTTTCAGCATGGCAATCCGATCATCCAGCCGATTTTCCATCGCAGCTTTTACGCCAATATTTTGTACTTTGAAATTAGGATCGCTGGGATTGCCGGCTACCATGAAGGGAGTCGATGAGGGACCGAGATAAGCCGGTCCCATCGCAAAAGTATCGATGTTTGCTCGAGAGGAATCCACTTCAGACACACAGACCGGCATTTCGTTGCCATTTTTCTCCAGCATTTTTTTCACAATGCTACTGACAGCGGGAGCGTCGTTAACAGTTCCCACCGGTGATGCAGGAACACGGCCCGTCATCAATCGTTTGTGTCCGCCACCATGATCGGCAAATTCATGATGAATGGAGCGAATCAAGGTGAACTTGTCGGCAACCTTTGCATGCTGGGGAAGCATTTCACAAACATCGAGACCGGGCACGTTGGTCCGTATTGGGGCCAATTCGCCCCGATACTCCACTGGTGCCCCTGGTTTCATGTCATAGGTTTCCATATGAGGTGGACCGCCGGGAAGCCAGACGAAGATCACCGATGTGTCTTCCGAGGAATCTCCCCCCACTTTCGCCAAAGCCTGCTGACGGAGCAAGTCGCACATCCCCAGACCAAGCATGCTCGATCCACCAATTTCGAGGAACGAACGACGTTTCATGGGGCCTGCGCAGCGACCTTTTGAGGAGCTCACACTCATTATTATCTTCCCAATTGAAAAAATCTCGTTTGATACTTCTCAACAAACACACATCAACGTATTGTAATGTATATTGCATCGTTTAGAATAGAAATTCAAGTTCAATTTATTTCAGAATCTCCTGGAATTAAAATTGAAATCAGTCAATTTGTCGTTAAAGACGGTTTTGTAGCCAATTTAGGCTTTTTTAGTCAGCCCGGTTCTAGCACTGATTAGATGCAAATCCGCTGATTCGAAGACTTTGGGAAGACTTATGAAATTCAAATCCATACTTCTGATGCTCGCTTCCTGCTTGGGAGTTCTGTCTGGAGGGGCTCCTTCTCAATCTTATGCCGCCCAACTTGCTGGGTATATTCCGAATCAGGCACAGACGATCGAATTAAGCGATCCGGACGCACGGCAACAGTTACTGATAACCCTTAAAGAAAAACCGGGAACAGTTCGTGATTTAACACGAAAAGCAGCCTACCATGTTGAACCACAGGGAATTGTCCAAGTCAGCAAAACGGGTTACGTGACACCACTTGCCAATGGCGCGGCTACGATTACTGCACAGTTTTCATCGGCCACACCTCTGGTCATTCCAGTGCGAGTCTCCTCTTTTGAGAAACGACGTCCCGTCAGTTTTTATAACGATGTCACGCCGCAATTAACTCGCGGAGGCTGTAACAGTGGCGCCTGTCATGGGACTCCTTCAGGAAAAAACAATTTCCATCTCTCGCTGCTCGGTTTTGAACCACTGAATGACTTTGAATATATCACGAAAGAATCACTGGGACGCCGCGTGAATCCAGGGGCACCAGAATTGAGTCTACTACTGCGAAAAGCGACTGGTAGTCTTCCGCACGGCGGTGGCAGCCGATTTAAACAGGATGGTGAAGAAGTCAAACTGATCAGTCGCTGGATCCAGGAGGGAATGCAGTACAACCCAAAAATAGAACGGGCTGTAGAACGGATCGAAATCTTTCCTCAAGTCCGCGTCCTGCCAGTCCATGCGACACAACAGCTCGTCGTAACCGCTTTTTTCTCTGATGGCACAACGCGGGATATTACCCGTATGGCAGAGTATAAACCTAACCAACCCAAGATGTCCGAAGTCGATAAGCATGGTGTCGTCCAACTCAAAGACCTCACCGGAACAACATCTGTGATGGTTCGCTTTCAAGAACATGTCGCCGTCTTTATGACAACAATTCCGTTAGGAAAGCCCACACCGAATCTGCCACAGCCTGAAAATTTTATCGACGAGCATATTTTCGCGAAACTGGCAGTGTTAGGCTTACCCCCCTCCCCTTTATGCGATGATTCCACATTTCTGCGACGGGTGACCTTAGACATCACCGGCAGAATCCCCACCCTAGCGCAAACTCAGACATTTTTATCGGATCAAAGGCCTGATAAACGTGCTCGAATAATTGACGAGCTGCTCGACAGTCCGGGCTATGCCGATCTGTTTGCTTCCAAATGGGCGGGCATTCTGCGAAATAAAGCAGGCGGCAACCTGGAACAGATTGCTCGAGAAACATTCGGCTTTCATTCCTGGATTCGAAGCAGTCTCTCGGCCAATAAACCCTACAATGAATTTGCCACAGAACTAATTACCGCACGGGGTAAACCGGGTACCAACCCGGCCGTTTCCTGGTACCGAGCTGTCAAAGATCCCAAAGACCAGATGTCGGACATCGCACAAGTTTTTCTGGGAGTTCGGATTCAGTGTGCTCAATGCCATCACCATCCATATGAAAAGTGGAGCCAGGATGACTTCTACGGGTTTCAGGCATTCTTTACCACGTTGGGGCGCAAAGAAGTTTACAAGCTGCCGGAAGATGACATCGTCTACCATAAGCGAATTGTAGCAGTTGCCAAAAACCCCAATACAAACCAGGACCTCAAGCCGACGCCACTTGATGGAGAGGCGTTAGAGATCCCGGCTCAACGGGACCCACGTATTGATCTGGCCAATTGGGTTTGTGCGCCGGAGAATCCTTTTTTTGCCAAAATCCTGGTGAATCGATACTGGAAACACTTTTTAGGCAGAGGACTCGTCGAACCGGAAGATGACATTCGCATTACGAACCCTGCGACTCATCCGGAGTTGCTGGACCAGATGGCGGAATCATTCGTCAAATCGAACTATGACTTGAAAGAAATCTGCCGCACGATCTGTAATAGTCGGACTTACCAGCTCAGTTCGTTTCCGAACGAATATAACAGGGACGACGATCAAAACTACGCACGGTATTTTCCGCGCCGCCTTTCTGCTGAAATCATGCTGGATGCGATGAATGACGCAGCGGGTGCAAAGAATAATTTCAATCATCAACCGGTGGGAGTCCGCGCGGTCTCATTGCCCGATGACTCGGCCAATGTCGAATCGTTCTTTCTGCGTGTTTTTGGACGCCCCCAAATGGATACCGCCTGTGAGTGCGAACGAACAGCCAATGCCGACCTGGCCCAAAGCCTGCATCTGATTAACTCTGATACGATGCAGAAAATCCTGACAGCCTCCGATGGACGTGCACTTCAATTGGCACGCGACAAAAACAAGGATGATCGGACTCACATCACCGAACTGTATTTACACTCGTTATCACGGCAGCCAACTCAAAATGAACTTGAGACAGGATTAGCGCATCTGTCCAAGAAGCGAAAGCAGTCAAAAGCCGACCCTCAGAAATTATCACTGGAACAGGCTGAAAGAGAAGCCTACGAAGATATTATCTGGGTCGTCATCAATACCAAAGAGTTTTTATTCAACCATTAAATTCAATGAATGAATTCCCAATGAAGACAATGAAACAGAAAAAGTCTGGTGGCACTCGTTTTTTATTAATGATGTTGCTGACTGTGTCTTACCAGCAAACGATATTCGCTCAGCTTCCAACAGCGGATCTGCGGCGGATTCAGCCGTTTACTGCACCGGCGGGAAAAACCGTTGAGCTGACGATTTCAGGCTCCCACCTGGACAATGCTTCGGAACTACGATTTACTCATCCGGGGATCACCGCGAAACCCGTCATGTTGCCTGCCGATGATTTTCACCCTCAAGCTCGAATTCAAGGTTCTAAATTCACGGCCACAGTCTCTCCCGATGTTCCCCCCGGAATCTACGAAGCGCGCGTCGTTTCTTACCTTGGCCTATCCACGGCCCGACCTTTCGTCGTTGCAGCCGCTGACAGCCGGGAAGTCCTTGAAACAGGATCGCATGCGACACGTGAAACAGCAATGCCTGTCGAGGTCAATTCTGTCATCACAGGTGATGTCCCTTCACGGGGAATTGACTGGTATCAATTTAATGCGAAAGCAGGCGAGCGTGTGCTCGTCGAATTGACAGCAGAGCGGATTGATTCGCGACTGGATGGCCAAATCGTGGTTTACAATTCCGAGGGACGTGAAATTTCCCGCAATCGAGACTGGTATGGTCGCGATCCATTTCTTGAAGTTCATCCGGAACAAGACGGGACCTTCTTTCTGGCGATTTCGGATATTCTCTATCGTGGGGGATCAGAGCATTTTTATCGTTTGAGTATTTCTGACAAACCTCACATCGATTTTATATTCCCGCCCGCTGGCGAACCTGGATCACGAAAGACCTACACGGTTTATGGTCGTAATTTGCCCGGCGGCAGCTTTGGGAAATCCGTTTATCGAAATGGTCACAAGCTCGAATCAGTGGAAGTGGATATTCAACTGCCCGATGTGCCGACTCCCCCAGGCAGTTTCCAGCCGGGAACACCCCGCCAGGGCCTGCTAGATGGCTTTGACTATCAGATAGCGAATTCAAACTCAATCAAAATTGGTTATGCCACAGCGCCCGTTACGATCGAAAAACCGGAGCTCGACAAACAAACGGTTTCCGTTCCCACAGAAATCGCTGGACGATTTGATGAACCCAATGACGAAGATGTCTTTCATTTTCACGCAAAAAAAGGGAAGACGTACTGCATTGAGGTGATCGCTGATCGAATGGCTTCCAAAGTCGACCCCTCTCTGGAAGTCCATCAGATCACTCACTCCAAAACAGGAGAAACAACCTTCAAAATAGTCACAGAGAACGATGACTTGCCTTCGTTTTTCAGTACCGATAACAAAAATGCAATCAATCTCAACACAAACGATGCCGCGGCGACTTTTGTCGCAGAGCAAGATGGCGACTATGCAGTCACGGTCATTAACCAGTTTGGCGGTGGAGGAACTGCTGACCTGTACCGACTGGCGATTCGCGAACCAAAGTATGACTTCCAATTGATCGCAACAACAGAGCGGCCTCTGCCTACTGGAAGGACTGGCTACTCAGTCACCCCGCTCTTACGACGAGGAGCGAACTGGGGCGTACGAATTGTTGCACCACGCCAGGATGGATTTACCGGTGACATCGTAATCACCACTGAGAATTTACCACAAGGCGTGTCAGCGAAGCCTTTGACGTTGAGTAGTAAAACGGATCAAGGAATCCTGATCATTTCAGCCGACGAATCGGCCAAGTCCTGGTCAGGAGAGATCCGCATTGTCGGCAAGGCTCAGATCAGTAATCAAGCGGTGGTCCGCGAAGCGAAATTTGCTTCGCTGATCTGGGGACACATTTTTGCCGATGCGATTCGCGTACGATCGAGACTCACAATGCGCATGCCACTGGGGGTCAATGAACAGGAAGCAGCGCCCGTCGTTCTTTCACCAGTCGAAGAAAAAGAATGGACCGTTGAACTCAACCAGAAGCTGGAAATCCCGATTAAGCTCACAGGAAACGGGGCGCGAACTGGAAATCTGACGGTAGAATCGCATGAACTGTTTGGCATGTTACGTAGCCCTCCCACCGTCAATATTGGTGAGAAAGAAACCGAGGGAAAACTGGTCATTGATTTCAGGCCAACCGGGAATTTCAAAGTCGAACCGGGGCGTTATCAATTTGCACTATTGGGAGTCGGCGTGACCCAATATCAGCATAACCAGCCTGCCAGTATCGAAGCGGCTGCCGAAGTGAAACGTATCGAACAGCTGGTAGAACAAATCAAGTCAGAGGTTGCGCAGAAGAAAGCGAAACCCGATCAACTTGTCCGCGCAGAACAGGCGTTGGCGAAAGTAACGGCAACGGCAAATTCGACAAAAAAGAAAGCGACTCCCGCCAATACCAAATTTGCCGTCTGGTCAAAATTGATCACTGTTAATGTCACAAAACCGGCAGACAAAAAGTAAGCCGTTTTGCAGGCGGGGCGTTTTGCACCGCTTCGATGACGTTTGAGATCCCGTTGTTATTTCTTTCTGCCTTTTATCCTAAAGCGTTTCATTGCTTCTCTACGCGTCAACCCTTTGAACTTTCCCTGACGTAAAATGGCGTCTCGCTCAGTTTCAATACCTTGATCGCCTTGTTCTTTCATCCATGTTTTGAGCCTCTGATTTAATCGCTGTTTCACTTCTTTGTACTTTAAGTCCTCCGCCAGATTATTCATTTCAAGTGGGTCTGCATCACAATCATAAAGCTCGAACTCCGGACGTGTTTTATATTTCTCCACGAGTGATTTTGCTTTCGCGTCACCTGCTTTCCCCGCCTGGACCATCGACCGATAATAATCGGTATTCATACAGATATTAGAGAATTCAGCGTTGTAATTCAGATTCCAGATCAGACGATACTGTTTGTCACGCACGGTACGGATTGCATATTGATCACTGCCATTGATAATTCCTCTTGTGGTCATGATGCCATAAGTGAAATTTTTGTGATGATTTGTTTTGCCTTTCAATACCGGGAGGAAACTTGTCCCATCCAAAGCAGGATCTAAATCACCCCCAGCGGCGTCGACGAATGTAGGTGCGATATCGACATATTCGACCATTGCATCAGTGGTCGATGCGGGCTTCACTTTACCTGGCCAGCGGACGATCATCGCAGACTGCAGTCCGTTGCCATAGCAGGTCCACTTTGCAAAAGGGAATCCGTTGCCCTGCTCGCTCACCACCATGACCATCGTATTTTGACTCAGATGATGCTTATCGAGCAATCTCAAGATCTGTCCGACCTGATCATCGAAATAAGTTATCTCTGCCAGATAACGGCTGAAATAGTCTCTCACGAGGGGCGTGTCCACAATATACGACGGCAGTTTTATCTTCGCGGGTGGATATCGTGAAGCATCCCCTTTATTCCAAGGGGAATGTGGTTCGTTCGAGCAGGCAAATAAACAAAAGGGTGAATTAGAACTGCTTGAATTTGCAAACAGTTGATCGATGACTGCCATGTCCGGATTATTTTTCTTACCACTATATTCGAAGGGAAAAACTGTTTTCGGGCTGATATGTTTTTTTCCGGACAAAGCAACCCGGTATCCCAGTGGTTTCAGATAATGCGCGATACTTTGGGTGCCCGGTTTGGCAAAGGTATGATTTGGATACGCTCCCGATTTCACCGGATACAATCCTGTATAAATATTGTGCCTGGTGGGAGAACACATGGGAGCGGCTTGAAAACATTGCGTGAACTTCATTCCTTCGGTCGCCAGATGATCGATGTGAGGCGTGTGTGCCTGCCCACCATAGCAACCGATATCACGGAACGTCATATCATCGGCAATGATGAAAACAAAATTGGGTTGCACTTCCGCTTTAACAACGGGAGCACACAAAAGAAGAAGCAACAACAAACAAATTTGACCCCGACTTCGTTTTGGCATCAGACTCTCATTTTCTAAAAAGCATCGTTTTGATCAGAGAAACAGTGACTCTCAAGTAAAATATCGAGCCGCGAACTGCCAAACAAGCACAACACGGAAGAATGACTACTTGGTTTTTTAATACTTGAGCCACAAGACAAGCACACCACTTCCGTAGGCACAGGTAAACGTCACCAGTTTTAAGCATACAAAAAACAAAAATTTCCCTGCTGAATTCCTGTTGATCCGCCATTCCCACAAACCGATGGGAAGTGCGCCGATGGGTGCTGCGAGAAAGGCCCACTCGAAGACAAGGCTGAGACGACGGCAGAGCATAAAATACACGACAAAGACGGTCAGAAACCAGAGTACCGGCAGACGGTCTCGCCAGAAGGATGTTTTCTTCACATTACGAAATTGAACACGCGCCAGAACCGGCTCCAGAGCAATAAATAGACACAGCGGCCAGGTGAAAACAAATTCCTGTGTCCAATCACTGATCCAGGTTGTTCCCAGTGCGCCTGAAATAAAAGCGAGTGTTCGATAACCAACCGCCCAGACGCCCATCCGACGTTGAGCAGACACAAAACAGGCAGGAATGGCAGCCACAACAAAACTTCCCAGCAGCAGCCACAGACACCAGTAGAACCAGTTGACTAACCAGGCTGGTGATGGGATATCAAACGCATACTCCGGCTCCACCGTGAGAATTTGTCCTGCCCAGTCGTAATATATTTCTTGAGGAATGTCGGACAGGCTGAGCGTGGACTGATTCTCCGAAAGCAAAGCAGGATCCCCGACGAAGATACAAGCGGCCCGGGAATGGTTGCGTACAAAAACACAGCCACGATGCAGGATGGGAGGAGTCCAGGTTAACTCGCCCGTCAGCACGTTACACCGAGCCAGAATCTCACACTGCTCCGGATTGGCACGTAGTAAAATCAATTCGCCGCGTTCGTTAAACAGAATCAGTTTCCCATCCGCGACGATCAATCCTGCCTGACCTAATTCGCCTGACGTATCATTATTCGATCGATCCGGCCGCCCCGATCCCTGTTCCCATAGCGCTTTGCCGGTCATAAATTCGATGCAACGAAACTTCCCCCGCGAAGGGCGTTGTGTTTTTGACTGTGGATCAAAAATATCAAATCCATAAAGCTGATCACCAACCAGAACACTCGAAAGTACGTCATTGGATAACGTACGAGATCGCCAGATGTTTTTGAGGGGGACCTCTGGACTCAATTCTTCAGGCAACTCGAATAATTGCGAACCGGATTTAAACGGTGCTGCGATCCACAAATAGGGCTCACGATAGATCGGCCAGGCAGAATGCTCGTCGTAGCCTTGTGACAATTCGTGTTCGAGCAACACTTCCCCGGACCTGAGATCATGAATGACCACCGCATTTTCCAGATAACCGAGGATCAGTTGTCGTCCGTTTCGGACGATCGGCATGGCAGGATTGTAACTGGCAGGTTCATCACCAGAGGCCCAGACGGTCTTACCATCGGACAAGTTCAAGGCAACCATGCTCGCGCCCGGTCCTCCGACCGGCAGAAACACAAGATCATCCACGACAGTCGGGGAACAGGAGTAACCGAATCCAGCCCCCCCCTTGCCTTGAAATTCTTCTATCACATAGCGCGACCAGATCAGTTGCCCCGTGTCCGCATTCAGACACCCGACCAGTCCACTAGGCCCTGCAAATAAAAGACGCCCCTTAGCCAGGGTTGGCGTCGCCCGCGGACCTGGATAAACGCCTGCCAATTCATAAGGCCAGTCGTAGCGATACTCCCAGAGCGTTTTCCCGGTGCGTGCATCCAGACAATAGACATATTGACCTTGCAGAGACTGGGCTTGCGTATAAACCCGATTTCCTTGTGCAACAAACGCCGAATACCCCTGCCCTAAATCTTTAACCCAGAGAACAGGAGGCCCTTCCTGCGGCCAGCGATCAGCCAGATGAATTTCCGGGGAATGCGCATCATAATGAACGCCACGTACTGCAGGCCATCCTTCATCCTTGACCCCGGCTGGCAAAAACGGATTTTGATCCTCTGCCTTTACATTGACAGCAACCGCCGAAAGAAACAACACAATCCGAAACAGGAAACTCAACCCCTGGCGGAATGTTCGTCCGTTCTCCGATTCATTCAATCGTGGTGAGAAGATCACAGAAAACCGATCGTTAACTACAGAATAGAACTGTTCATCGTTTGTTGCAAAGAAGTGCAATACTGTCTGACATGAATGGCGGGTTGAATCCAGCAACGCTGCCACTGGCTATTCTGTGTTAATCGTTCTGCTAAATCAATTAAATAATCAGTACAGAACGTGAAAACATTTCTGTCGCGACTTGAGCAAGTGACTTAAATCTCTGAATGAATTCTTTGTAGAGATCTTATTTTGTTACATCAGCTAAGAGTTTCCTCACCAGCATTTTTGATAAACTGGGGTACTTTGTGATTTACACTGGAAGTAATTCCGCTGCACTATCATAGGACTTGTTTTTGACGAAGAATTGAGCCAGACTCTAATCTTATCATGTCTGGATTATTGGATCTCGGAGAAAGACTATGATTCATAAACCGCTAACCCAAATAGCGCGCCTGCTATTTTTGAATCGCCTGCCGATTCTCATTTTTTCGATTTTGCTCTGGGTAGTTCTCTGGGTAGTTTTCTGGGCAGTTACCGGCACCATATCACAAGCCGCGGAACCTACCCCGATTTTCTATGAATCGTCTGCTCAGAAGATCATTAAAGCCAAGTGCGTCCGTTGCCATAATCCCAAAACCAAAAAGGCCGGGCTTGACCTGAGTACCGCGCAGGGAATTCTTGCGGGAAGTGAATCCGGGCGGATCGTGCAGGCGGGAGATCCAGAGGCAAGTCTGTTATTCCAGATGATCGAAGCGGAGGAAATGCCGCCTGATGAGAAAGATCACCTCAGCAAGAATCAATTAGAATCGCTGCGTCATTGGATCGCCGGCGGTGCGAAGTTTCGGGAAGCAGTCTCATCCGCGCCAGCGGTCACGCAACATGATATTGTGCCCCTGCTCTATTTGCGATGTGTCGCCTGTCATGGTGGCCGTCGGCAGGAAGCGGGCCTTGACTTGCGTACAAAGGAGTCGATCCTCAAAGGTGGGAAGTCCGGACCTGCGCTGGTTTCGGGAAAACCGGAAGAGAGTCTGATCATCCAGCGAATCAAGTCCGGCGAGATGCCACCACGACGGAAGCTGGTTTCAGTCAGTGTGAAACCGATGGAAGCCAACGAGTTGGATTTGCTCTCACAATGGATCACACTCCAGTTACCTGAGCAGAAAGAGAACCCGGTCGATGAAACGAGGTTGTCTGATTCGCTGGTATCGGACAAAGATCGAGAATTCTGGTCGTTTCAACCTCCCGCCCAAGTACAACTTCCTCAAGTCAAACAACGTGACAAGGTTAAAAATCCCATTGATGCATTGATTCTGCACAAACTGGAAGCACGGGGACTGACACTCGCTCCGACAGCAGGCAAGCGCACACTGATCCGCCGCCTGTATTTTGATCTGACCGGCCTGCCGCCGACGCCGAATGAAATCAATCTATTTCTCAATGACACTGATCCGCTCGCGTATGAAAAACTGGTGGATCGACTGCTGGCATCGCCCCGCTATGGGGAACGCTGGGCACGTCACTGGTTGGATGTCGCCGGTTATGCTGATTCAGAAGGGGCTCAGAACCAAGACAAAGTACGGCCGCACATGTATCGCTACCGCGATTATGTCATTCGTGCGTTCAATCAGGACAAACCTTATTCCCGTTTTCTGATGGAGCAGATCGCCGGCGATGAACTCGTCGATTATCAATCTAAAGAAATCACACAAGAAGCCTATGATTGTCTGGTCGCGACTGGTTTCCTGAGGACCGCTCCTGACCGGACCTTTGCCAACATTACCAATTTCGTGCCGGATCGCCTGGAAGTCATCTCTGATGAAATGGATATTCTGGGGTCGGCCGTGATGGGATTGACATTAAAATGTGCGCGATGCCATTCCCACAAGTTCGATCCCATTCCGCAACGTGACTATTACCGCCTGACGGCGATCTTTAAGGAAGCGTACGATGAGCACGACTGGCTGAAATCACAAGGGCCACGCACGCTATCGCATGTAATGCCAGAAGAACGCAGCCATTATGAAAACCATGAGAAACAATTGACAGCACAAGTAGAGCAGATCAAGCAAGCGTTAAATGATCTCACTGCCAAAACCCTGAAAGTGCAACGGGAGAAAAAAATTCAGACGTTGCCAGACATGGATCGAAAACAGATCTTAATTGCCTTCTCGAATGACAAGTCATTACATACGGCTGAGCAGACGAAACTGTTGAAGAAGCACGAACAACTAATCAAGATTGCCCCGGAAGAACTTAAGAAACTCAATCCCGAATATCAACAGATGTCTGAGAAACTACAGACTCAGATCAAAACAGTTGAAGCGAAACGCATGTCGGAACCCCGCATTCGGGCACTGTGGTCGCGTGGGTCCCCTTCTCCGTCTTATATTTTGAAGCGTGGCAATTATCTCACTCCAGGGCGGCCCGTTAAACCGGGTGTGCCTGCGGTTCTCACAAAAAGTAGTCAACCATTTGGAATCACCACTCCAGACAAAAAAGGAAAACCAGTCGGACCTCGTCTCGCCTTTGCTCAGTGGTTAACCCAGCCAGATAACCCTTTGACAGCGCGAGTGATCGTCAATCGAATCTGGCTGCATCATTTCGGAAGAGGCATTGTCAATACGCCGGGCAATTTTGGTCATGCGGGCGAACGACCTTCTCACCCGGAATTGCTGGATTGGCTTGCCAATGAGTTTGTGCGTCAGGATTGGAGCCTCAAAGCCCTGCATCGATTAATGGTCACATCGAATACGTATCGACAGAGTTCGGTTATCAGCGAACAGGCACTTCGGCTTGATCCTGATGGACGTCTTTTTTCGCGGATGCCGTTGAAGCGAATGGAAGGGGAAGTTCTCAGAGACACATTACTCTACCTTTCCGGCCAGTTAGATGAAACTCCCTTTGGCCCGGCTGATCCGGTCGAGGTTCGCCCCGATGGCCTGGTGACGTCGAAACGATCTGACCGTGGCTGGCGACGAAGTATTTATGTACTCCAGCGCCGCACACAGATCCCCACCCTGCTGGATAATTTTGACTCCCCGCAAATGGGACCGAATTGTCTGCGTCGGGGTGAGTCACTTGTCGCACCGCAGGCGCTACATTTAATGAACGATCAAATGGTCCATCAGCTGGCGGTTCATTTTGCAAACCAAATTCAGAAGGCAGCAGGAACCGATCTGCTGCCGCAAGTGAGACAGGTTTATCTGAAATCGTTTGGCCGCAATCCGACTGCAGCAGAGGAACAGATTGGTGTTGCCGCACTGAAACAACTGGCAGCCGAATGGCGCGAGACAAACCCTCAAAAGAAAGCGCAAACCGACATCACCCAAAAGGCGCTGGTAAATTATTGCCACGCGATCTTTAATCTGGCAGAGTTTCAATACATCGATTAATCGAACCAGCACAGCGTATCCCAAACGATCCAAGAGGAAGCGTCGTCACATGAAACAAAATCACGGCATTCTAAATCAAATCCCGAGACGCAGTTTTTTTCAACAAATCTCCACCGGTCTTCAGGGCGCGGCATTAACCTGGCTGTTACAGCAGGATCTCTATGCCGATTCAAAACCGCAGCCCCACCAGGAGACTCCCTCGTTCGGTCCGCACCATAAACCACGTGCCAAGTCAGTCATTCATTTATTTATGAATGGAGGGCCGAGCCAGATGGATCTGTTTGACCCCAAACCGTTACTCGATCAATTTCATGGTAAGCAGCACTTCGATAAAATCGCGGGGGAAGTCGAATTTCCTGAGCAAGCGGGTGCTCTGATGAGAAGCCCATTTAAGTTTGCCCAACATGGGGAATCGGGGATGTGGGTTTCTGACGTCATGCCTCACCTGGCAACCCAGGTGGATGAACTCACGTTGATTCGTTCGATGTATACCACCAATTTAACTCACGAACCCGCGCTCTACAAAATTCAGTCGGGCAGTGAGTTTCCAGGCCACCCGGCTCTCGGTGCCTGGACCTCTTACGGACTGGGAAGCGAAAATAAAAACCTGCCTGCTTATGTCGTCTTGGATGACCCACTCGGTCTGCCCGTCAATGGAATTGAAAACTGGCAGGCCGGTTTTCTGCCCGCACAACATCAGGGCACACGCTTCCGTGCAACGGGTTCTCCGGTGTTGAACTTGAAGCCCGGTTACGATCACCCCGAAGCGGTCTCCAAACTCGAGCGAGATTTGATTACGCGATTAGATCAAATCCATCAACGAAAACATGCACACCACCAGCAGTTGGAAGCGCGTCTTTCGACTTATGCTCTGGCAGCACGGATGCAGATTGCGGCTTCGGATGCACTCGACCTTTCACAGGAGACTGCAGAAACACAAAAAATGTACGGCATCGGTCAACCAGTCACTGAATCGTACGGGCGGAGATGCTTGATTGCCCGCCGGCTTGTTGAACGAGGAGTCCGATTCGTGCAGTTATTTATCAACAGTCAAATCTGGGATACGCACAGCGCGATTGGAACCAGCCTGAAAGATGCTTGTCAGCGGACCGATCAACCGGTGGCTGCCTTACTGAAAGATTTGAAACAACGTGGTTTATTAGACGAAACCCTCGTCATGTGGGGTGGCGAAATGGGCCGTCTGCCGATCGCCCAGCTGGCAGCAGATAAAGACGAACGCAAATCGGGACGCGATCATAATAAGAATGCGCTTTGCACCTGGATGGCAGGCGGCGGTGTTAAAGGCGGGCTGACCTGGGGAGCGACTGACGAACTGGGTTTTGCTGCCGTCGAAAACCGGGTCAGTGTGCCAGACTGGCACACCACAATGCTGCATCTCCTGGGCTTAAACCACGAAGAACTCTTTATTCCCAGAAATGGCTTGAACGAACGCCTGACTGGCGTGGGCAACAACCCACGTGTGATCAAGGAAATTCTGGCGTAACTCTGCCAGCATTAATTTTATCCCGCAGCTTTTAGTCGTTTAATTCAAACGTCAAGCCAGTTAGATCTTCTCCGGCAGGAACAGAGACAGTCAATTCTGACGTATCAGCGTTTGCATATTTTTTCGGAAGAAGATTCTTCGGAGGTGCTTCTGCTTTGGGATTGGGATCATAATTGGGATCATCCTCTGGCAGCGCTTGACTTGAACTGGCTGCTTCCAGCTTGGTAATCATCACCGTGTACTCTCCCGGCACAACGCCATCACTTCCTTCGAATGTCCCCATCTGAAAGGTACCTGTCTCATCCGTTCGGCCGTTTGCCGTTTGACCTTCTGGACCAGCAGGGCGAAATGTAATGACGGCACCTTCAACAGGCGTTCCCTGATACGTCACTGTTCCAAAAACAGAATTTCTTACCGGACGCGTGTCTTCAGCTCCACCACAACCAAGCAAGGAGGCAATCAAAACGATCGATAGACAGCCAGATACTTTTGTAAATTGATTACTTAAATTATTTCGCATCATATAACCTACTATCTAAACAAATACACACACAGATAAAGCAACAACTTTAATTAAGTTGTATCGCACAAATTAGAGGCCCCGTGCTGAATCATGCAGGGGAACATCACTGCAATCTCGATCAACTTTAATTATCATAGTTGGAATCATCAAGAAAGGAACTAGTATATTTAGTTGTCTTGGCTATATAATATAAAGAGTGAGATTAATATAAGTATGAGCAGCGTTCATGCTTATATTAATACCCTGAGCCTGAACGGGCTCTTCTCTTTGTGGGTGAGTGAGACATTGTTTTAATTTAAAATAGCTTCCCGCCTTCCTTTCCATCCGCGAACTTCATTCTGAATTATTTTTCCGGGAAATTATTTCCTGTATCCCTTTTTACAAAGCGCCGTAGTAGGGATCAAATCTATTTCGTATTTAAGAAGGAGAATCTTTGGTGAAGAGTTTATCGAAAAACATACGTAAGGGATTCACATTAATTGAATTGCTGGTTGTGATCGCCATTATCGCGATTTTAATTGCCTTGTTGTTACCAGCAGTCCAACAGGCACGAGAAGCAGCCCGTAGATCCACTTGCAAGAATAATTTAAAACAGCTCGGACTGGCACTGCATAACTACCACGATGTCTTCGGGATGTTTGTTCTGCGACGAGGAGGTACGGGTGGAAGCAGTTCTTCATCAAACGCTTCCCGTTTGAGTGGCTATGTCGGACTGCTGCCTTACATGGATCAAGCTCCTTTGTTTAACAAAATTGCTGCAGGAGATCCCACCGCTGGCACACCCATTTATCCCTTCGGCCCGTGTGCCTGGTGTGGCTGGAGCGGCTGGAATGTTACTCTGCCGATGCTGATGTGCCCGTCCGATAGTAGTAAACAGACGATTCGTGCACAGAATTATGTGTTTTGCTTAGGAGACTCTGCAACCGGCATCAATGGAACCAACTCGCGTGGGATGTTTCCGTCTCGATATGGAACACGAATTCGAGACATTACTGATGGAACCAGCAACACCATCGCCATGAGTGAGCATGTCCGCGCCAATTATGCGCCCAATGTAAGCAATGCCGGACGGAAACGAGTAGAAGGGATTGCCTTGGGTCAAGATCCCGCAAACAATCCTGGGTCCTGCATGACCTTGGCTTCAGGTTCGAAATGGGTCAGTGGAACTGAAGTCAAAGCGAAGCATGGGACCTCATTATGGGACGGACAGGCAGAACGTTGTGCTTTCATGACGATCCTTCCCCCCAATGCTCCTTCATGTGCCGCAGGCACAAATGTAAACGCGGACTCAGGCACAGCCGCGCTTGCCCCTTCCAGCCTCCATACCGGTGGCGTGCATGTCCTGATGGCCGATGGCGCCGTTCGCTTTGTCTCTGAAAATATTGATACCGGTGACTTAAGCCAGCCTAGCCCAAGTCCCACTACAACGATTTCCAGTCCTTATGGTACGTGGGGTGCTCTAGGAACAAAGGACTCAGAAGAAGTCATTGGTGAATTCTAAATCACAATTCTTAAATAAATCGTGATTGACACATTTTAAAAACCCTCTTCGCTCTCAGAGTGAAGAGGGTTTTTTTATATTCAGTTGGGTTCACAATAGAAAAAGCAACGAACCACTTCTCCTGACTCCTCTGGTGCAATCCCGTTTCATCCTGGTCATGACCAGGCATTCGCGGATCGCTATGATTCCCCCCTCTGACCTCTAGTTAATCCCCCAAATCAACTAGTGGTACGCACCAGCCAACAGACTAAAGAACAACGAATTCATAATAATGTATAGGTAAAAAACACTGACTGGTTACCGAACTGAACCCCTCCACCTGTTTGATCTCTCTGTAGCAGAAGCCAGTCAAGCCACTTAAAGCAACACATACGTTCACATGTCTTTCTCGATGAACATAATAGTAAAACTGTTAAAAAAAGAAGAATATGACATTTATTACAGTGGAAATGAACAGATGAATCAGGTAACTCTAGTACCTATGTAAACAATAGGCTAACTGAGTCAGGAGGGGTTTTAACCTGAATGGCTGTGTTTTTCCTACGAAAGAGTGTCCGCTATTTTGTGCGTTCATTCAACACTTTATTTCTACCAAACCATCTAAAATAATCCATCCCCCGCATCTTTTGATTGCCCTACAAGGAATGACAGAATGCTACTTACCAACTGGCTCAACACTCTTACTTCCCGCATCAAAAAACGCCCCCTCTTTCGATCCCGCGATCGCCGCGCGATTCGTCGACGCTGGCAGGCAATTGTCAATAACCAGATCTCAACCACGGAAGCGCTGGAAGACCGAACGCTGCTGACGACGTTTACAGTTTTGAACACCGATGCAGCAGGAGCCGGTTCATTAGCTGAGGCTGTCGCTCAAGCTAACGCCAGCGCTGGTTCAGACGAAATTGTATTTCAGGCCGGTCTCACAGGTACGATCAATGTTGGCGATACACTGTTAATAGATCAATCAATTAACATCAACGGCGATACAGACGGCAATAGAGCCACGAATGAAATTACAATCACTGGTGATAACAGCTTTACCGTGTTCCTTGTCAACAATGTTGATGGCCACGCTACGTTTTCAAATATGCGAATCATTGACGGGCTAGGCAATCAGACCATCGCCTCTAATTGGGGAGGCGCCATCGCCATGGTGGGCTCTGCCTCCCGTCCCATACTCACTCTGGATAATATGGAGTTTGATGGGAATCAGGCACTCTTTGGGGGAGCCGTAACCACGCAAAATGCAGACTTGTGGATTCGAGACAGTCTTTTCACAAATAACATCGCGACAGCTCCCGGCGCAAGAGGTGGCGCCATCGAACTCTTTAACAGCATCCCTGATCACATTGTATTCGAAATCACCAGTTCCACTTTTATTGGCAATCAAACAACAGGTGGTGGAGTCGGAGGTGGTGGCGGTGCCATTGCTTACAGATCCGACGGGTGTATTTTGAATATCAATGACTGCTACTTCGAAAATAATGTTACCAATGGCGGTGCCGGTGGTGGCGCAATTTCGGCCCAATGTCATGAATCTCCATCGGGTCGATCAAATGTACACACGATTCTGAATATCACTGATTCCCTGTTTGTAGGAAATCAGGCAACGAACGGAGCTAGCTCTGCCATTGGTGGTGCCATTCGAGCAGATGGTGGTGATCTTAATAACGTATTAGAAACGAGAATCACTGGATCGACCTTTCTGAATAATTCTGCTTCTAGTTCTGGAGGGTCTGGTGGTGCAATTGGTTTTAATGGAGGGGGACTCTTCGGGCCAGGGGGACTTGGTCCCGATGGTACTTTTGTGAATATCGCTACTATCCAAAACAGTACATTTTCGGATAATAGCGCCGAATTCGGAGGCGCCATTAATGCAAATAACACCATACTGACAGTCGATAGCGCAACTATTACCGACAATACTGCCAATGGAATGGTAAGTGGTACGGCAACTGGTGGAATCGCCATTTTCAGTAGCAACCACTTGGGAGAACTGCGTCTTGAGAATACAATCCTAGATGGAAACAGTGGCGCTCAAATAGCAACCTTAACCGGTTCCGAAACACAGATGACTTCATTAGGACACAATTTAATTAACGGAACTATGCTTGATGCCCCTGGTTATCTGTTCTCCACCCTGACTTCTGATATTATCGGGACCGCTGCCAATCTGGCTGCGTTAACGGCTAATGGTAAAACCGTTGGTGCTCCTGGCAATACAGCATACATTCAGACGCGTGTTCCCAATGCAGGCAGTGATGCCGTTAACAACGGAGCCACTTCGTTGAGCGTTGATCAATTAGGAACAACGCGGCCTGTGGGAGTCGCTGATGATATTGGAGCAGTCGAATTTGTGTTTAGCGGCCCTACCGTTGTCTACGTAGATGATAACTTCATTAACCCAACCCCAGGTCAGGATCCAGACGCAGGAGGTCCTGCCACCGAGTTTGGCTACGATGCCTTTGCCACAATTCAGGAAGCCATCGACAATGTTGCCGAAGGCGGCACGATCCATATTGCTGCGGGAACCTACGCCGAAAATGTGACCGTGAATAAATCCGTGACTCTGGACGGAGCCGGCACGACCGACACCATCTTTGATCACACCGGTGTCTTGTTTACAGTCACAGCAAGTAACGTGACGTTCCAGGACATGACACTGCAGAATGGTTCACAAGGAATTCGTGCTTACTTAGCAGCAGGTAACATTGCCAACTTGCACGTCGATAATGTGAATTTTGTCGACTTCAGTTCGCGCGGGATTGAAATTCATAATGCCACCACAGTGACCGATATGGTTGTCGAGAACAGTTTCTTCGATAATACCAATGTAGGTATCCGGCTTGCCTCAAATGCTGTCGGTAATGGGATTGATATCGATAATACGATTTTTGATACAAACTTACTCGGTTTTTATCAGGCCAATGATGGCAGCACCGGCAATGTGAGCGATCTCCAAGTTACCCACTCTGAATTCAGAAACAGTACTCATACAGCCGTCTATGCCGAAGAAATTCGCGATTCAACCGTCGATGACAACATCTTTGAAAACAATGCTCGTGACTTCGCCATCTACAAGGATTATACAGGAACTGGTATCGACGTTGAGAATATTCAGGTCTCTAATAATACGATGACCAATTCCGCTAGCACCTCCGTCAGAATCTGGATTCGCGGCAGTGGTCTGGCGAGTGACATTGACATTTTCGGCAACACAATCACCAGTAATGTCGGACTGATCGCGGATGAGTACGGCAAAATTGAAGTCACTCTTGATTCTGCCTTCACGCACGCGCCTGTTAATATCTACGAGAATTCTGTTACTTTATCAGGATCATTCGGCGCTGGTGCACCGGCCGTACATGGAATCAGGTTGCGTGGTGCGTCAAATAGCATCAACATTGAACGGAACTTACTCGATGGTGGTAATGTGGGCAGTGATGGTGGCACCCCTCTCTCTTCAGGGATCTATGTGACTACTGACGATGTGGATATGGGGGCGATTTCCTCAACCGCCGCCATTGATATTACCAATAATACGATCACTGGATTTGATAGCGGCGTGAGTGTCTTTGATGCGTTGGTACCAGTTGGATTCGGCGGACTGCCTGTTGGTGCCCAGCTGAATATCAATAATAACTCGCTGGCAGGAAACACAGCAGGTGTCACCAGCGGAGCGGGCGCAATCGTGAACGCCTCCAATAACTGGTGGGGTTCTACAGTTGAAGCGACTGTTGCTGGTCTGATGACCGGCGGTGTTGACTTCACTTCCTACTTGGATAACGCCAGCGATATCGATGGGGGAACAACTGGTTTTCAAGGTGATTTCTCCACACTGAATGTCACCGCACTAGGCAGCCAGACCGGACCAACGGGCCGTATTCAAGAAGCGATTGATAATGCAGCCTATGGTGCGACGATCCATATTCTTGCCGGAACCTATGTCGGAAATGTTGATGCTAGCGGAATTGATATTACTCTCGCTCCTGGTAACAGCCCCGGTCAGGTCACCATCAACGGTAACTTGACATTGAATGGCGACGATACACTCGACATCGAAATTAACAGTGCTGTCACGGGAACCGGCTTCGATCAGTTTGTCGTGAACGGAACCGTCAACTTAGGTGGTGCCGCGTTGAATCTGATCGATGGTTTTGATCCCTCAGAAGGGGATCAGTTTATCATCATCGACAATGATGATACCGACTCGGTTACAGGAACATATAACGGTCTTTCGGAAGGTTTTGAATTCGTTGACTTCCTGGGAGTGATGGGGCAAAGTGCGTATCTGACTTATGCGGGTGGCGATGGGAACGATGTTGCGATTGTTGTTGAAAACCCAACACCTGTAGTAGATCTCCCCGCCGATGGTAATCCCGATGATTACACCATCGCACTGGTAGGCGGAAATATCGTAATCACCGACAGTGTCACCGGAGACGTGATTTCTAATACTCCGTTAGCTTCACTCGGCGGACCGCTTGTCATTAACGGCGAAGACAATGAAGACGACACCTTAACGTTCGACTTGACCGGCATTGATGAAACGACTGGTTTGCAAATTGTGTTTCACGGTGGAGCCGGCGGTGATGATGATCTGGTTCTCACACGAACGGGCGCTCCCCTGGATTCGCTGGAACATGTTTTCCAAAATGCCAATGATGGTTTGATCTTCATCAATGGTCAGACTGATCCGATCATCACTTACACCGGTTTGGAGCCGATAACGGACCTGCTCGTCGTTGCGAACCGTACCTTTACGTTCACAGGCGCAGCCGAGACGATCACACTGTCTGATGATGGTGATGTGAATGATGGTGAGTCCTTTATTGACTCTGACTTCCTGGGGGAATCAGTCACATTTGCTAATGCGACAAATTCCCTAACAATCAATACCGAATTCGGCGGCGGCAGTGGCATCGATGCCGTTAATGTGGAAGGACTGGACGAGCAATTCAATGCGAATCTAACCATCAACGCAGGTGTTGATGACACTGTCACCTTCCAGATAAATGAAACAGACATTGGCTCAGGGAACCTGTCAGTCCTCAGTGGAACTGTTGAACTGGATGCCGATATTATTGCCGCCAGTATTTCCGGTAATGCTTCTACGGTCAATGTTCTTGGCTCAGTCGACGGTGCCGACCTGCAGGATGCTGTTGCGATCGCAGGAGTAAGCGCCACGATTAACGTCTCTGCAGGGACTTATCTGACAACAGGCACACTGAACTTGAATCAGGCGGTCTCCATCGTTGGTGCTGGTAAAGAAGATGTCGAAATTCGCAAATCCGGCGCTCCCACAACCTATGACGAAGTGATCCATATCTCAGCCAATGATGTCACGATCAGTGGTGCACAGCTGGGTTGGGAAACTCACACCGCAGTGACCGACTATCGTGGATATGTGGTTGTCACTACGGGAGACAATACAACTCTTAACAACCTGTTATTCGGTGACAACTATCGTAGTGCTGTCGTCTTTGAAAATGCCGACAATCTGGAAATTTCTGATTCCATCTTCGCAGGGAAATTCGGACGTGCTGCCATCCGGGATGGAAATAGCGGCAGTGGCGAAAACTTCCTGATCACCCGCAATGAATTCCGCGAAGACCATTTCCGCTGGGGACCGATCGCCATTGGACCACAGGGAACATTCGGCGATCCAAACAACGAAGCCTTCAGTGGTGAAATTTCATTCAACTATTTTGGAAACGGTTTGGAAGCGGGCGCGTTTCAGGAACAGGGCGATCAGAATTATACCGTCACGATTACCAATCAGGGTATGACCACGGATGGGATTGACATCATTCACAATACATTTGACTGGCAGGATTCTGCCACCACAAACGGTGTTGGTAACTTTGCCCAGTCTGGTGGTGTTTACTTTGATCCGGCACTCACCGTTTCGCCGGGATCGGTCAACATTACCGATAACATCTTTAACGGCTTCACGTATGATGGCCCTCAACCTTCGAATGATCCTTTGTGGAGCCCGGCCGGCGGCATGTTTGGTGGTGCACTGGAATTTGATGGTGTGGATGACTTTGGTCTATTCCAGGATGCACTCTTTGATGTCGGAACAGCAGGCACACTCAGTTTCTGGGTGAATATGGATGATCAGAGCCGTCGCAATCAATTCTTTGAAGGATTGAATAGTGCTGGTTTTGAATTCCAGTTTCGTGAAAACACGGGTGGACAGTTCTACGGTTCTCCAGGTCGCGCTGGCAATGGTGGAGATAATTTTGCCATTCAAGATGGAAGTGCCGGGGGAACGGAAAACGTCTGGCAGAATCTTCAATATACGTGGGACTTCAATGGTGGCGTGAACCCTGAAATGCACATCTTTATTGACGGGGTCGAAGTCGGCTACCTCAATACGACCTATGATTCAGATCTCACTCAGTGGGTATCTGCGGTCAGCACAGTAAGCCAATTGATCACCGTCGGTCGCGATGCCAGTGGAGACAGGCACTTTGATGGCCTCATGGATGACATCGGCTGGTTTAACGCCGCCCTCAATCAGACTGACCGCGATGCGATCAGGACTGGTGGTGTCGCCACACTGTCAGCAGATGCCCGGTTAATCGCCCACTGGGACTTCGATCAGGCTGCCGGAAATATTGCCGTCGACAATAAAAACGGCATTGTGATGCATATTGTTGCGGATGGGATTTCTCCCTTTGGTCCTGAGTTCCGACCAGGAATGGGACAATTCGGTGGTGCACTGGAATTTGATGGTCTCGACGATTTTGCCACCTTCCAAGATGCCTCATTCGATGTAGGCGCTCAGGGAACCCTCAACTTCTGGGTTAACATGGATGATACCGGAAAACGAAATCAGTTCTTTGAAGGTCCCGGCGATGGTGGCCTTGAATTCCAGTATCGCACGAACGGCGGTGGTCAGTTCTTTGGTCGTGTTCAAGATAACGGTGAATATACGATTGAAGATGGTGGGAGTTCGGCCTTCGCTGGCATGTGGACCAACATTCAATACACGTGGGATGCCAGTACCGGTGAAATGCGAATTTATGTCGATGGTGCGGAAGTGAGTTACCTGGCAGGCTTTGATCAAAATCTTGCTGGATTTGATCTCGCTCACTTTACTAACACAATCAGCGGTCTGATGAACGTCGGCCGTGACCCTGGCGACAGCAGTCGATTCTTTGATGGTCTGATGGACGATATTGGCTGGTTTAATACAGTTCTGACTCAGCCTCAGTTGGATGATATCAGAAACAATAGCGTAGGTGGTTCTACACTAAATGGTAGTCCAAATCTGATTGCCTACTGGAATCTGGATGACGCTCCTGGCACGATGATTGCTACAGGTGACAGCGGGACGACTATCGATCTGCATATTCAGTCACAACCTCCCCAGCCCCCAATTCAAGGCTTTGGAGTTGTTGCTCCTCTCGATGCGACAGTGTCTTACAATGTATTCAATGACAACGATCTGGATTCAAGCCTGACTCTGGACCCAACTAACGTCTTCGGAGATCCGCTGTTTGCCTATGAAAGCGATCCAGCATACGTTCCCACCGATTCCCTGGCAGAACAGTTTTCTATCGGCTTCGGTTCAACGGCTGTATTTAATTCGTCAGAATACGCCGTCGATACGAACACCCTTACGCCACACATTGGTGCCTTCCAGGATCTCACACTCTTCGGAACCGGTGATATCGTCATCGACGGCTCGGGTGAAAACGATCTGCTCGAACTGATGTTCACTGATGCCAATACAGCGACCTTTATCTTAACCACTGATGTTGGTGGAGCAGGAGAAACCGTTCTCGGACCGGTTATTTTAACCAATATCACATCGATCACCTTCAATGGGCTTCTTGGGGATGACTTATTGCGAGTTACCAACCCGGCCGGCGGTTTGCTTGATCCAGTGGATGGTCTCATCTTCAATGGAGGAACCGGCGGTGAAACGCTCGGCGACACCCTGGAGATCCTCGGCGGAACCGCAGGCACAGTAGAGCATCACTTTACGAACGACAATGACGGCAGCGTATTCTTTAATGGTGAAGGTGTCGCGACGATTACTTACACC
>NZ_CAXBKP010000022.1:0-120578 GCF_963976445.1 uncultured Gimesia sp.
CCCGCAGCGAAGATAAAGTCAAAGACTTCGCCGACAACTGGGGCTGGGAATCCTACGAAACCGATTGGCGAAAACTGATCGAACGGGATGACATCGACCTGATCGATATCACCACCCCCAACAATTCGCACCACGATATCGCCATCGCTGCCGCTGAAGCCGGCAAGATGGTGCTCTGCGAAAAGCCACTCGCCATGAACACGGCAGAAGCCGTTGCCATGACAGACGCTATCGAAAAAGCAGGCGTGGCGAATATGGTCTGGTTTAACTACCGTCGCGTTCCCGCCATTTCACTGGCCAAGCAACTGGTGGATGAAAAACGGATCGGTCGGCCTTTCCATTACCGGGCTTGCTACCTGCAGGACTGGACGATTGCCGAAGACGTTCCTCAAGGGGGTGCTACTCTCTGGAGACTGGATGCCAAAGTCGCCGGTAGCGGCGTGACTGGCGACCTACTGGCACACTCGATTGATTCCGCGATCTGGCTCAATGGGCCGATCACCTCGGTTTCCGCAGCAACGGAAACGTTTGTCAAAGAACGCGTGCATCAGGATACCGGCGAAAAGACCAAAGTGGAAATCGACGACGCCTGTATGTTTTTAGCCCGCTTTGCCAATGGGTCTATGGGAACCTTTGAAAGCTCGCGTTATGCCCGCGGACGTAAGAACTTTAATACGTTCGAACTGAATGGCGAAGATGGCTCTGTCTTCTTTGATCTGGAAGATCCACAGATTCTGCAGTATTTTGAATATGCGAATCCTACCACAGGTCAGAAAGTAGAAGATCATCTGACTGGCTGGCGCCGGATTCATGTGACTAACTTTGAGCATCCCTACATGGATCACTGGTGGGTTCCCGGCTGCACCATCGGCTATGAGCACACCTTTACAAACGCGCTGGCTGATTTCTTCCAGGGACTGGATACCGGCAAGCCAACCCAACCCGACTTCAGAGCGGCGCTTGAAACTCAAAAAGTTTGTGATGCCGTTCTGCAAAGTGCGAAAGACAAGCAATGGGTCGAAATTGCATAGCATTACAGGCAGCTTTTCTGCTATAATGCCAGCATAATAAGCCTTTGTAAAAACGGGCGACAATTTTACGTCGCCCGTTTTTGCTATATACTGAATTAAATAAATCTCGAGGATAGAGAACCGGGAGTCGAAATTATGGACCGTCATCCAATCACACAAGAGGGCTACGATAAACTGCGCGAAGAAATTCGTTACCTCGAAAACGAAAAGATGCCTGAGATCGCCCAGGCCATCGCAGATGCACGCGCTGAGGGTGACTTGAAGGAAAACACCGAATACCATGCCCAACGCGAAGCACAGGGGATGACACAAGCGAAAATCAACCAGCTGAAATCCAAGCTGGCAAACTGCTATATCGCCGATAAATCAAACATGCCTAAAGGCGTAGTCACCTTCGGAGCAATTGTGACTGTAAAAGACCTCAATGATGGCCTGGAAGAGAAGTATGAATTTGTCGGCCCCGGCGAAGAGGATTACACAGGCGAAGTCATGAAAATCCTGACCTCAAGCCCTCTGGCTGTAGGCCTGCTCAACAAAAAAGTGGGAGATCAGGTGGAAGTCGATGTTCCTTCAGGAACACTCCGATTAGAAATCATCAAAATAAACGACTGATCAGAACCGAAACTCAGAAATGATAATAGCGGCGTGAAACTGATTCACGCCGCTATTTTTGTATTCAAACATTGTCAGCATCGGGCAACTTTGACCCGGGCTGCTATTTGCCCTGAACCAGAACCCGGTTCACCAAGGGGACCGAAGGTGCAAAGGTTTGCACGACTTGTGTCACCAATTGCTTCAGATAGTAGGTGGAACTGACACCGTAGACGGTAATTCCCGCGTGATCGCAGCGAACTTTCACATTCTGGATCTGTTGGTGAGTCCCGGAGAGGATCTCTGCTTCCAACGTAGCGGGTGCAGGACAGGCTTCCCATTGAGAGGGGAGATCCTGCTGCGAAACTTCCATTTCAGGCTGGCATTCCAGGCTCTTTCTGAGACCATCCAGAATGGTTGTTTCTTCTGCAAATGAACGACGGGGTTTTTGTAAAGTCTGCAAAGACATCGCAACGATCCAACTTAAAAAAATGAGTGTCGGCTTGGATTCAAACTACTTTTCCACAGTCGCGAATCATGTGCCAAAATTAAGTTGTTTCAAAAAAACAGCAGACTCGCAACGCCAGCATAGATATGAAAAATCCCTATCTGACACAATATACAAGGCTTAGAAAAATCAATATTGAACTCAATCTTAACCGCCTGTAAATAATCCGGGCGACTTCGATTAAGTTTTGATGTGCGCCGTAAGTTTGCGAGCTGCGCAAAAAATGTGCGAAAACCGTGATCATCACCATGAAGAAAACGGCCCTGGCAGTCAGCCCGGATCGCCTCTAAGAACAGCCCCTATTTCTGGGCTTCGATCCATTTGGCAATATCTGTAATGACACGCTTCTCCACATTACCGGGAGTGATATATTCACTTGGAGCACTTTTTCCCTCGCCTGCCATGAAAAGGTGATTCAGCCTGGGATAAGCAATCAGCGTGACATCATCGCGGCTCCCCAATGCCTGTTTCCATAGATCAAAATCAACCATTGTGACCTGATAATCCCGCTCACCCTGCAGGATTAGAAAGGCCTTCTCCAATGTTTTCGCACTCTTGGAAGGGTCATACCCTCTTAGATCCAGCCAGTATCTTGCTGAAACCCCTAACGGGAGTTCCGAGGCCGCAACTTCCTCTGACAACGCAGGCGATTTCACCTTTTCCACCTGTTTTGCGATGACATCAATTTTCTGCTGCTCCTCAGCCGAGACCGTCCCATCGAGTGAAAACAGATAGCTCACCTGATCCAGCACAAGATCTTCCAGAGGCCTTACCGAGCCGGCCAAGCTGATAAAACCGGTGATTTTATCGGAGGCGGCTCCGATCCGCGGCAGTAGATTTCCTCCCAAACTATGCCCCAGTACAAAGATACGCTCAGGATCGATCCGCGGCTGCTTTGTCAGGGCATTCACGGCCGCGACAGCATCATCGACGGTCTCTTCCTTGACGGTTAGCCCTCCTGAAAGCAACGCCGTTTTGAGCCGATGATGCTTTGTCCGCTTCTCATACCGCAATACGGCAATGCCTCGGGAAGCGAGCCCGTGTGCCAGATCTCGGAACGGCTTATTGGGGCCAATCGTTTCATCCCGATCATGGGGGCCCGATCCATGCACCAGCACAACCGCCGGCACCTCCTTGCCTCCCTTGGGCAGCGATAGTGTGCCTGGCACCACCCAGAGCCCGCTGCCCACGGTCACTTCGACTTCCTCAAACGCCTTCTGGTTCACATAACCGGGAGAGCGATACGCGCCAGTGGGCACGAAAAACAGACCTGCAATTTCATTCTGCTCTGTAAACACCACCTTGGCATCGAGCTTGCCTCGCTCAAACTGACAGGTGACAAACACGATCTGGTACTTCTTGAGATCCTCGGTTCTCGTATCCCCAATCCGTTGAAGGCTGCCATACTGACTAACGAGCCCATTCCAGATCGCCTGCAATTTGTCGGAAGGAAGTGCTTTGGCCATCACAGTATCAAATCGCTGTACCGCCTTCTCAAACTCTCCCTGCTCCATCTGATTGACAAATCCCCGTGCCAGTTTCTCGCGATCAAATTTTACCTGCTCAGACGCAAAAACAGATTCCCAGAGTAAGGCGACGATCATCGAAACGGCAAAGATTCTAGCTCGCTGCATGATCTCACTCCACGCTACCTGCTTCATAAAAATCAATCAAACCAAATCGAATATAACAGGTCTAGTATGGATTTGATAACACTTCTGAGTCAATTCATATACAGGCTGCGAAATGACGAGATGAAGCCAAGACTTTTTCATTGCAAAATAGCTCTGCAAATTACTTCAGATCAAAATCCTGTACATTCTCGCCTTCTTTGATTTCGATTGATAACGTGGATTCCGTGTTATATTTGGATGGCAGAAACTGTACGACTTCCTCAATTTTCTGACTTTCGCCCCCGGAAGAAACTACTTTTTTCCCAGAACCACGATAGCTTTTGATTTCGATACGGTTCTTCCCAACCGTGGCGCCATCCTCTGACGAGACTGAATATTTACCATCCTGGATGTCAGCAAAGATCGCCTTGCCGGCTACCTGCCCATTGACCACTTTCCCATCTGGGATGAATCGAATCTTCCCGGACTCCAGCGGTTTCCCCTGATAGTTAACTGTTCCCTGAACTTGAGAGGTGGAAAACTTCAGACCTGACTGCCCACCGCAGCCAGTTATGGCCAAAATAGCCAGCCCAGTAAATAAGATATGAAGTTGGTTCTTTGAACGCATTTTTCTTTTCCATAAAAATAACAACAGTATGAGAAACTAAGCCGACCTTGTCATGGCAAAGTCGGCTACAGAGATCAACACCAGAGACCAACACGTCGATCCGTCCCAGTAGGAATTCTGCCCGAACTAGAATTCTCCCAGAACATTATCATCTGATTTGTTCCCCAAGTCCTGCCATGTTTTCAAATGGATATTATCAGATACAAATCGAACTGCCCCATCACAGAGCAGGATATGCACACCGCCGACATGCTGACTGGCGGGAGAAGCATTGGCATATTCCTGAAAGGTCCGGCAAGCCAGTTTTGTATTGGGAGAGAACACGGTCAAGTAAGCCCAGTCGATTGAAGCATCTCCATAAAACCATGATCGACCTCGTAGCTTTCCAGTACTTCCTGACATACTACAATCATCTAGAATTCCGCCCGTGCTGACATTACCGTAGTTTAAGTATTCAGAACCGACCAATAACTCGGATACCATCATAGTATTGGAAGTTCCATCAGTAATATCCCGGATTTTTGTTTTGCTATCGGTAAAAAAGACTGAGGTCCCATTGTTTTTATAGGAACTGCCCCCGCCTGAGACAGAACCAAGGGGGCTATTTCCGACACACCCTGTATAATTGCTGGGACCGCTGGAAGAATCACCAGTCGTCCCCTTCCCACCCGGATCGCTAGGGCAGCGATAAGCTGGCAAATCGACTTTCCGTACGTCTGCATTATTGGCGTGTCTTCCCGGATCAGGCATCGAGAAATCAATCTTGTTGTAAAGTGGTCCCTGATCCATAAAAGGTAGAATGAAGGCAGACCATAAAACTTTCCCTGTATTCCAGCCACTTACCCCGGCATAAGGGTGCTGTGGAGCTCTCGTAATTCCCGGAGGGAATGTGGAATGCGTATCGAGATAGTTGTGTAAAGCGAGCCCAATCTGTTTCAGGTTATTTTTGCAGGTACTGCGACGGGCTGCTTCGCGAGCCTGCTGCACAGCAGGTAATAACAAAGCAATCAGAATCGCAATGATGGCGATCACCACCAGCAATTCAATCAAGGTAAAACCACGTTTTCGCTGGTTCATCATAAGCTCCTGGATCAATAGAAATCATGGATAGATAGAAGATATAGCCGTATTTTCAAATAGTTCTGGTTGGGCTGAGTTTGGTGCAATTCCAGGGGATGGAATTTTATCGCACTGAAGGAAGGATCAATTCAATGCCTCTTTTTCACATCCCGCATACCAGAAACTGGTCGCGGAAGAACTCTCGAAAAAGCGGGGATGGATGCATATTCACTCAGGACTGTAGCTGGAACAAACCCAGCATTCAAAAGGTAGGAGATTAAACGTAGTCTCTCTAGGTGATTCGGACGAATTAACTTCATCAATTTGACATAAAGACGTTGTTAAGAATCTTCCTGTTTCAGGCTTGAAACCTTACTTGATTGTAACGATCCGCATACCTTGTGACTAGGATTTATTCATTTTTTCATTCGAAAACCACGTGCTTACAACCAGACTTTAGAAGTGCTCGTAAATCACTTCTGAAGCCAGAATGAGCCAATTGACTACTACAGAGATATGAGCCAGCGCGCTGCATGAGATATCTCCAGGCGCAAAAAAAGAGCCTTCAGCATTAAATCTGAAGACTCTTCTTTATAGAAAATATAACGACTCACTACGTGAAAAACCCGCAACGAGATCGATGATCTGACTTAAGCAAGCAGCCCCTGCAGGAGATTTTCTCCTGGACCGTGATCATAGCAATCACTATTATTCCAGAGCGGAAGACCGGCAGCATAACGAGCGGCCAGCATCAGAACTTTTTGTTCTGAACCAGGCTTCGCCTGAGTTGCATCATCTGGATTGATTCCCATTTCACGGTATTCTTCTTCACCGAATAAAGCATCGAAGTTGGGATCATACCCTTCTTCAGAAAACTCCTGGAAATCACCATCTTCAAAGCTGACCAGTGACGGATCAGCTTCGATTTCGTATGAAACATTACCAACGTCATTCGAACCCATCAAAAATGCCGACATTCTCTTCTTCTTTCTCCAACAACAACAATAACTAAGTCCAGTCCTTCTACCCATACCATATGAGTGGACAAACCTTCTTCGTGGAACAAAACAATCAGTCATCTCTACCAAACCGAGAAATTCAATCGCTCGTAGCGTACGCATCCATTGCGTTATTTGGGAGATTTCAAGCAACACCCTCCAAGGGTGCGGGAAGTTTTTTTCAGGTGGGAAACTCTTCTAAAATTTAGTGGTTAAAAAACATCCCAGTTTCTATAGGGTTACGGCTGAAAGCCGCAAGTAAGGACACCTAATATGTATCCCCTGTTTCTAGGACAATTCTTTAGTTTTTATGGTAAAATGTCAACAAGATTTTTGACATTTTTGCAAACTACTTTGAAATCGGATCTTTGATCAGGCACTACCCCCCAGACTTCAAGATGTAAGCCCCCACTTCGGCTGAATTTGCTGGGTTTTGATGACTCAAAACTTTTTGCGGTCAGGGCAGCGCCATTCTGATCGCCCCTCAAGGACGGTTGATCCCATAGCGTTTCAGCTTGCGATCCAGAGTCGAACGCTCGATTCCCAGAATCTGAGCAGACCGTGATTTATTCCAGTTGGTATTATTCAACACCGCTAGAATGTGCTCCTGCTCGACCACATCGAGCGAAACATCCCGAAACCCTGTCTGTGCCGCCGGTAACACACATTGAGGATCGCTTTTCATACCGACTGCGGAAAGCTGGATATCGGATGCATCCACGATATCACCCGTACATAAGATAAAGGCCCGTTCGATCGTATTCTGTAATTCACGGACATTGCCGGGCCAATGGTACGATTCCAGCAGGTCTTGTGCTTCCTGAGTAAGACCACGAATCGGCCGTCCGGTTTTCGTCACAAATCGATTCAGAAAATAGTTGGCCAATAACAGGATATCGTCCGCCCGAACACGTAACGGATCTACACTCACCTCAACGACATGCAGACGAAAGTACAAATCCTGACGAAAATCCCCTTTTGCCACTGCTTTTTCCATATCACGATTCGTGGCAGCGACAACCCGAACATCAACATCAATCGAAGTACTTCCCCCTACCCGCTCAAAAGAATGACCTTCCAGAACGCGTAGAAACTTCGCCTGAACGTTCAGAGACATCTCGCCGACTTCATCCAGAAACAAAGTTCCCCGATGCGCCTGCTCGAATTTACCAGGCTTCTGACTGGTGGCACCCGTGAACGCCCCCTTTTCATGGCCAAACAGTTCACTTTCCAGCAGGCCTTCACTAAGTGCGGCACAGTTCATACAGACGAATGGTTGTTTCTTACGCAGACTGTTGAAGTGGATCGCACGGGCCACCAGCTCCTTGCCGACTCCACTTTCCCCTCGAATCAACACACTGGCATCGGTCGGGGCAATCCGCAGGATCTGCTCCTTCATCGCGATCATACTCGCGCTATTGCCCACTAGTTCACTCTCCAGCTCCAACTGCTCGCGCAGCGCCTTGTTCTCAACCTCCACCCGAGCCAAACCTTCAGAGAGCTTCTTTTTCTCATTCAGGTTTTGAAAGGAGATGGCCAACTGATCGGCCAAAGCCAGCGTGAACTCCAGATCGTCAGAATCCAGCGGATTATCTGGATTGGTCGAATACAGGTGAATCAGCCCTGCTACCCCCTGCTTGTTACGCAGTGGGGCACAGATCACACTCTGGGCATGAATCTTTCCCAGACTGTCCCGGGTCGAAAGCTTGCTGTCCTCCGCGACATTGTGCGCCAGAACCGCATCCCCCTCTTCAAACACCATCTGAGACAGAAAATCAGATGGTTTTTGATAGGGCATTTCATCCACAGACTGAAACGCAATTACTTTCAAATTTTCTGGCTTGGGAGCTTCATGCCGGGCTGGATCAAAGTACAAGATTGCCCCGATATCCGCACTCGTCCCCTCAAACAAACCATTCAATACGATCTGCGAGAGTTCCTGTACGGACTGGGTATTCCCCATATCCAATGCCAAGCGGTAGAGACGTCCCAATTCACGACTTGTCCGATCCCGGTCAAGTTGAGACGGGGGAAGTGGCGTATGAAACCGTGTGTGCTTCTTTCGCTGGATAATCTCTGGAACGTTAAACTCTTCCCAACTGGATTGCTGTCCGACTCCGATCGTTTCACTCTCCAGTTCTTCAGACAAACCAGATGACGTCGCACGAGACGAAAAACGAGCAACATCATACGTGAAGATCGCCTCACTGTCTCCGAGCTCAATCACGTCCCCTTCCTGGAGTTCATGATCCTGTGTAATCGCAATCCCTTGCACCAATGTTCCATTACGGCTTCCCAGATCGCGAATGACCCAGGCAAAATCGCTATAAAAAATCTCACAATGATTGCGGCTGCAAACCTCATCATCCAGAACAATCCGATTTGTCGGCGCACGACCAATTGTCGTGACCTGACGGTCGACCAGACGATAGACTTTCCCCCGCTCATCCAGCTCTTGAATGATCAGATAAGCGACCGACGCAGCGCCATTTGGATTTTGTTGCTCAGAATTATGCATAGAATATTACGCAGGAAACGTTCCACTGTCGAAAATCAGTGAGCCTGGTACTCTCTTCAGGAAAAGGTGGAGCCCCCGCCCCGCAAACAATGCCGAAATCGGTACGCCCTATTTACTTACGATAACCCCAGTAATTATTATATTCAATTAACTTGCACCAGAACATAAAATTCGTCAAGCTAAAATAAGAATTCAGTAAGCTAAACGCGTGAAACATCAATATCTTCCTGCCTGTAAAGAGAATCTCCCATGCCTAGTTTAATTTTCGCCCGTGTTTTCACTACTCCCCTACGGACGGCCCTTGGTATTTGTCTCTGCCTTTCCGCCCTGACAACACTTCAGGCCGAGAACTGGCCTCGCTTTCGCGGGATTGATGGTTCTGGAATTTCCAGTGAAAAAGGATTTCCTCAAAAATGGACCGAGAAAGACTATGCCTGGCAGAAAGAGCTGCCCGGCGTAGGACATTCGTCACCTTCAATCTGGGGTGACAACCTGTTTGTGACGTCCGCTCTCGGCGAAGGAGAAACCCGCTATCTATTTTGTATCGACCCGAAAACCGGTCAGGAAAAGTGGCGACGCGAAACGAAATTGAAAAAAAGCCATAAACACCGAAAAGGAAGCTGGGCCTCCAGCACCCCGGCTACAGATGGCGAACACGTATATGTGGAATTTGCAGACGAAGAATCATATTTTCTGATTGCCTATGACCTCAAAGGAAATCAAATTTGGGAACGTAACCTGGGGTCCTTCACCAGCCAGCACGGTCACGGCAGCTCTCCCATTATCTACAAAGACCTGTTGATCGCCACCAATGATCAACAAGGCCCCAGCTCAGTGACCGCCTTTAATAAGCTGACCGGAAAAACCATCTGGCAGGCAGACCGGGCTGTGCGCAGAACTTCTTATGCAACCCCCATCATAATCAATCACCCCAACACCGGCCCGCAGTTGATTTGCGTCAGCGGTGCCACAGGTGTCAGCAGTCTCGACCCGGAAACAGGTAAAGCCAACTGGACCACGGGAGAATTTCCAATGCGAACCGTTTCCTCTCCGGTCTACGGCGAAGGCCTGATTTTTGCAACCTGTGGCGGAGGCGGCAGAGGAAAACTACTCTACGGCGTCGATCCCACCGGATCAGGAAATATCAAAGAAACCCACATCAAGTACCAGCGCTCAACAAAACTGCCTTATGTCCCCACACCGATTGTCTACGAAGGGCACCTTTACCTCTGGGGCGATAGTGGCGTGGTCAGCTGTGTTGATCTGGCGACCCAGAAAAATGTCTGGACGGAACGCGTCGATGGCGGCTACAGCAGCTCCCCCGTATGCATCAACGGTGTTCTATACTGCATCGATGAAAACGGCCAGGTCGCCATGATTGACGCCTCTCCCCAATTCAAATCGTACGGGAAGGTCAAACTCAATGACCCCAGCCACGCCACCGTCGTTGTGGCCAACGGCCGCATGTTCCTGAGAACCTTTAAAAACCTGTATTGCCTGGATGCCCAAAAGTAACTTTTTGGCCAAATTCCTGATGCACTTTGTAAGAATCTGATTCATAACCATTCACGGCGCTGCTATAATGGGAGCATGCCGCCGTGAAGTTTTTCCTCTCATTCTCACTTAGAGGACAGCCACTCACAGCGATTACAGTAGACTGCCGGGATCGAGATCGGGGCCATCTCGTTCCCACTCAATATTTCATCGATGATTTTCTACAGAAGGATTGATTATGCCCGCCTGGCCTGGTGGTTCCTGCCCTCAATGCGGGGAGGACATGCCTGCAAACCTGGTTCACTGCCAAACCTGTCGCGCACTGCTAAACGACGATCTGGATCACGATACCGTCGAGATCCCTGCCTTCCATCCACTGAAGGAACTCTCTGCTCACTGCGATGCCTATCCGGTTGGCTTTTACTTCCAATGCCCCGACTGCCATAAAGATCTACGGGTTCATAAAAAGTACCTCGGCAAAAAAGTCAGCTGTAAGTTCTGCCAGGCCCCTATCTCTTTGAATCTCGATTCAAAACAGACACAATCATTTGGTTTCTACACCAACTGCCCTCATTGTCGCGAAGAATTACGAATCGCACATAAATACCTGGGAACGATCGCATCCTGCAAATTCTGTCACGGGCATATTCAACTACTCGAAAAACCGGCTGACCCGGTTGACAGCTGAGAGAAAGGGGCGGTAGCTATTGACGCTCCGCTTCGGTTGTGGGATCTGCAGTGCTTTCCCAAGAGACATCTGCTTGTGCAGGACGCGTTTTATAAACCGCCCCTGTCTCATTGAAAAGTAACGCAACATTCAAATGCCAGCGGTTTCCATCTTCGCGTTTCCACAGATCACAATAATAGATCGAAGGACTTGATGAAAACTCTCCGGAAATCCCGGCTGCATTCAACTGCTTGATTGCCTGCTCTTTCTGTGTTCCAACGGGAGCAATTTCAAGAATCTTCTGCGATTGCTCCTCGAACACCAACGGTGCTGGAACAACATGCTGAAACCCAGTACACGCTACCAGAGCCAGCGTGCTTAACATGCAGATCGTAGAAACTCCCCGGCAGCGAAACCACCTCTTGCTTGCTGGCATTGATTCAACATTGTTTGACATTCGCTTCCCGCCTCCATGAAAGGGAAACTCACTGATCCCCTCGACCTGAATTCGAAGTGAAATATACCAGAATCAGCTTAAAAGTCGTACTGCAATTTTCAAAGCAAGTTTTCAGGGTCAACAGGGCATAATTTCCCCCAGTCCCCTTTGATTTGAGCATAAAAAAAGCCAGGCTTGCTGATCAAAACAAACCTGGCTTTGCAATTTGATTCGCCAATTAAGGCTGTATCAGGCTTAAGCTACCAATGCAGCTTGAGCAGCTTTCACGATCTCATCAAAGATTTGGGGCTGAAAAATCGCAAGTTCACTGAGTGACTTACGATTCAGCGTGATTCCCGCTTTTGTCAAGCCGTTAATGAACTGTGAGTAATTCGTACCCCGCTCACGACAGGCGGCGGTAATGCGAGTCACCCACAATGCTCGGAATTCACGTTTGCGTACGCGACGGTCACGATAAGCATAAACGCGTGAACGAACCAGGGTTTCTTTCGCGGTTCGCAACAACTTGCTACGACCGCCAACATTACCACGTACTTCTTTAAACAGTCTTTTCTTTGCTCGACGTCGAGCTGAACCTTTTCGAACTCTCATGACTACTTTCCAACTGAGAAGTTAAGTTTTGATTCCGTCAGGATTGATATCCCATACTCAGGCATACGGGATTGGCGGTGATGTTACGAACTGGAACGCAGTGCGTTCACAATCAATTTTGCCTCAGCACCTGTCACAACTCCATCACCACGAAGACGCATCTTTCGCTTGGGGCTCTTCTTGCTGAGAATGTGACCACGAGATGCTTTTCTGTGCTTGGCTTTACCAGAAGCAGTGATCTTAAACCGCTTCTTCAATCCTTTATGTGTCTTTTGCTTAGGCATTATATTTTCACTCTTCGTAAACGATTCAGAGGCAGCAGTCGCCTCTGTGAAAACAGAGATTCAGATCGCAAACCCTGGGGTACAATATCAATATTCTCTTCATTCAACAATTGAATGATTCGTCAACCACACAGAGGGGACATGTTCATACAAACAGTCCGTACTGATATTATGATGAAAGTTGATCGCGCAGTATAATCAGCCTCACTCTATTTTTTCTACCGAAACGAGACTAAAAACCGGGGGACTTCCCAGAAAAAATGTCTGATCTGCTTAAAATCGGGATTTTTCACTCACCAAATAGTCAGTTACCCCGTTTAGGATTGACGCCCCAAGGACACAAAACAGCGTAAAAGCCTCTGCACCTTCTTGAAAATCAACTCTGGAAGCGAAGCAGAAGCAGCCTCGCGCTCATGCTTGTGCCATCTCGGACGCTTTAACCCGCGCTTCAATAATATCTTTTGGAATGGCCAGCATCTTTTCAATGCTGATTGCTTTATGTCCCTTATAGACACCTGGATAAGCAGTAAAAACCGGAGAACCTTCTAATTCGACGGTCAAACTTTGCGCACTCCCCTTATTACACATGATTACATCACCAACCGCCAGGTTAAGAACTTCCCCGGCAGTCAGTTTACTGTTGTCCAGATCCACTTTCAAATTGATCTTGGATTTGGAGACACTGGCTTCCAGATTCAACTGCTGTCTCATATCAGGAGACTTCTTCTTATAAGCAGACCAGGTATCGGACGTCAGTTTATTCGAGAGGGGCTCAATTGTATTAAAGGGAATACACAAGTTAATAATGCCGCGGGTTTCCCCCATTGTGACTTCGAATGAAATCAAAACAATCACTTCGTTGGGAGGCACAATCTGCACCAGTTGTGGATTACTTTCGACCTGAGAAACGCGCAGCTTCCAGTCACACAGGTTACTCCAGGCCGATTCGATGCCCTCAATGGCCAGCCCGGTGATCCGAGAAACAAGACGAATTTCAATTTCGGTCAACGCCCGATTGGGATAGGCGCCCTGCGAATTCCCATCTCCTCCTAAAAGCCGGTCAATGATCGGGAAAATAATGGACGGGCTGATATCCAGAATAATATGCCCATCAAGGGTTTCTGATTCGAGCAGGTTGAAACAGGTTGGATTTTCAAGGCTGAAAACAAACTCGCTATAAGTCAACTGGTCAACACTGATCAATTTCACTTCAATAATTGAGCGAAGCATCCCACTCAGCGCAGCGCCGAATTCGCGACTGAAACTTTCATGCAACGCACGAAAGGCCCGCATTTGTTCCTTACTGACACGTTCGGGGCGTTTGAAGTCATAAATGCTGATCTGGGAATTGAAGTCGTTATTGCGCGTAGAAGGCCGACTCGACCCGCCACCACCGCTCGACGCGCTGGGGTCTAACGCCGATAATAGCGACTCGACTTCATTTTGACTGAGTACGTCTGCCATCCCTGGCCTCCCTAATATTCAAACTCAGAAACAGATCAGACCCGCTCCCTGAATTCCGAATCACCCAATGCCTTCTACTCTCTGATCTGCCCTGCTCCGTGGGCCACATATTTGTAACTCGTCAGCTCATGCAAACCACAGGGGCCACGTGCATGGAACTTATCGGTACTGATGCCGATTTCAGCCCCCAGTCCAAACTCGCCCCCATCGTTAAATCGCGTACTGGCGTTGACAATCACAGCGGCGGAATCCACTTCGGTCGTAAACTTTTCTGCAGCCGCCAATTCCTTGGTAATGATCGATTCTGTGTGTCCTGATCCGTATTTGTGAATCCGACAAATGGCTTCATCCATGTCATTCACAATTTTGACGGACATGATCTTTGCCCCGTATTCTGTAGCATAATCTTCTTCCGTCGCCGGCTTGCCGCCACTGATCAACTCCAGAGATCGGGGACAGCAGCGAAGCTCAACTTTCTGCTCAAGCAGTGCTTGCACTACAGCAGGAAAAACAGTCTCCACCAGATCAGCATGCACTAACAGACTTTCGGCGGCATTACAGACTCCCGGACGCTGGCATTTACTGTTGACGGTAATCGACTTCGCCAGTTCCAGGTCCGCTGATTGATCAAGATAGACATGACAGACTCCGTCAAAGTGCTTGATCACAGGCATCGTCGCATCACGGGCCACGCGCTCAATCAATCCCTTTCCACCACGGGGAATCGTCACATTAATAAATTCACTCAGCTTTAGAAAATGCCCGACCGCGTCCCGGTCTGTCGTCTCCACCAGTTGCACAGCCTGCTCGGGCAGACCGACGTCTTTCAATCCCTGTTGCAATAACGCATAAAAAGCCATGTTACTGTGAAAAGCTTCTTTCCCACCTCGCAAAATCACGGCGTTCCCGCTTTTGACGCATAACGCCGCCGCGTCGATGGTCACATTCGGTCGTGATTCATAGATAAAGAAGACCACTCCCAAAGGCACACGGATGCGCGTCACCAACAGGCCATTAGGACGCATGTTACTTCCGATGACTTCACCGATCGGATTCGGGAGTGCAATAATCTCTTCCAGCGCGGTCGTAATCCCCTGTAATCGGGACTCGGTCAGTCTCAACCGATCGATTGCTGCTTCCGCCAGACCGTATTCAGGAGCTTGCTGCACATCTTTTGCATTGACTTCCAGTAACTCAGGCGTGCGTTGTTGAATCAACTCAATCATCCGGCGCAACCAGGCATTTTTCTGATTTCCATTGGCGGAAACCAGCTTTCGGGAGGCATCGCGCGCCTGCTGAGCCAGCAGTTGTGTATATTGAGGCAGGTCTAATTCAGTCATGATACTCTTAAAAATCTACGGGACAGTGCGCCCGTTCTCTTCAGCTTGGTTTCGCAAAATAGTATTTCTTCATTCTACCAGACACACCGGTCACCAGAAAGTGCGCTCCTAAACAGCGCCTCATCGGTGAATCGACCTGATATTTCAGTGGGAGTATCAAATATCAGCGGGAATGTGTCAACGGGGGATCCCTGTCAGTGGGAAATCGCCCTTGTTTTGCTCATGACTCAGCTCAAGCGTACATTAGTTAGCACCAAAATTTAGAATTGCCACTCGGTATAGAGCTTGGATCGGAAATCGTGCCACTCGGCATTCTTGCTCCGGGAACCACAACTCTCAACCATGTCCGCTGTCCATTTATCCATTATCCTGAGCCGATCAGACATGATCCGAACCGTATTAAACACAACTTTTTGTGCCCCGTTAGCTCCGTTTTTAAGCATCTGATCAAAATCACGTCCCGGGATACGTACCGTTTTGACATCCGTCAATGCGACGACACTTGCAGAATGCGGCGCCGGTTTGAAGAACGACATTTCACCAAAAATAGAAAGCGGACTTAATTCAGCCAGAGCCTGCTCGCTACCGTTCGACAGTTTTTTGCGCACTTCACAGGAACCACTCTGGATAATCCAGAGATAACGCGTGGAATTGCCTTCATCAAGGATCCGGGTCCCTTCGGAAAACTCTTCCCACTCCGAAGTCGAAAGCAGTTCTTCCATTTCATCGGGAGTCACAGACTGAAATAGTACACAGTCATTGATCAGCTGCTCTGTTGATAGCATATTATCACCTCATTATCGCCTGGTGTTAAACTTAGAATTATTAATCAATTTCAGAATTGAATGGGAGAAGGGAATTCCAGTCAGGTCTTAAATACCCCCTAGAACGGTTGCCCGTCCCACACGGCCGATCCCCAGAATATAAGCGGCAACACGTAGCGAAACCTTTTTATCCGTGGCAATTTTCCAGACCAATTCAAAGCTGTCATGCATAATACGATCTAACTCGGAGCGAACACGGGTTTTTTCCCAACTAAAATGCTGCCGATTCTGTACCCATTCGAAATAACTCACGGTCACTCCGCCCGCATTCGCCAGAATATCGGGTACAACAACGATTCCATTTTTCTCAAAAATCTCGTCTGCATCCGGCTCCGTTGGGTTATTGGCAGCCTCAATAATGCATTTCGCCCTGATATCACGGGCATTTTCTGTCGTAAGCACTCCTCCCAATGCGGCGGGAATCAAAACCGTCACATTCGAAGTCAGCAATTCATCATTCGAAATTGCTTCCGTTTCCGGAAAACCCTTTACTGCTCCGGTATCTTTTGTGTATTCAATCAGCTTGGGAATGTTAATCCCGTCTGGGCTATAAATCCCACCGCTGGCATCGGAAACCGCAACGACTTTGGCCCCGAATTCATCCAGAAAGTGAGCGGTATAACTCCCCACGTTACCAAACCCCTGAATGGCAACCGTGACTCCTGTCACATCGATCTTCAGGTGGTCCAGGGTATCACGTGTAATCATCGCCACTCCACGTCCCGTTGCTTCTTCACGCCCATCAGCACCATGCAATTCCAAAGGTTTCCCTGTCACACAAGCGGGGTTGAAGCCACGATATTTTTCATACTGATTCATAATCCAGGCCATCACCTGCGCGTTGGTCCCCATATCGGGGGCCGGAATATCTTTTAATGGCCCGATTACATCGTAAATTTTATCAATGAATTTGCGGGTCACCCGTTCCAGTTCCCCTGGAGAGAGTTGGCCAGCATTGACTGAAATCCCCCCCTTCGCACCACCAAAGGGAATATTCACCAGCGCCGTCTTCCACGTCATCAGTGAGGCCAGCGACAGGACTTCATCGGCATCGACTTCCGGATGAAAACGAAGCCCCCCTTTCATCGGACCACGTGAACTGTCATGCTGAATTCGATACCCGATATAGGTCGCGATCTCGCCGTTATCGCGCTCGATCGCTACTTCCACCTTCACTTCGCGTTCCGGTGTCCGCAATAAGTCCTGCATGTTGCGCGATAGGCCGACCTGGCGGGAAGCCTGGTCAAAATAACGACAAGCTGTTTCATACGAACCCATAAATTTCTTTCCTGTTTTCGATGGGAGTTCATTTCAAAATGAGAGGATTTTTCACCAACAATTTGAGAGACCTGATGGACAACCATTCATTTCACGGATTTTTTCAATGTTTTACAAACGGATCAGAATTTTGGTTCTACACTGAAATGTTAAGATCCCTTAACATCAATAAAGATATGTCATGATTGAGCATAACCTCTTTGAAAATCAAAGAAATTGATACCCTGAATCTGATTGAAGGCTTTCCCCTTAAGATCAACTCTCTGAATCTGCTATGTTGCTATTAACACTGTTTCTGGTTTACTGCCAGACCCACTATTACCATTATATCCATTCCAAGCGTGAGAGTCCTCTCCTGTCTCCTGTTCAGCGCACCGGAACCAGAGCCTGCTGGGGCGCCGGCTGTGCAGAAGAATCAGGAACGGCATCTGACCAGATCCCGGGAATATCTTTCAAAATAAACAATGCCAGCTCTCGGGCATACAGGGCATGTCCCTCCCGGGAGAATTGCGGGACACTGTTCAAATAATAACGGTCTGGGTTCTGAATGCTCTGAAATGTAGACGATGTATCACAATACGAAAGGTTCAATTGCTTCGCATAGGTCTCCAGTAACTCGAACGGAAAGCGACTGGCATACCGCACGCCCTCGCGTACTCCCAGCGAACTGCGTGCCTGATCCCCGTTCATCGCAGTCTCCGAAACCTGCCACGGCTTAGGATACGATGCCAGGATAAATCGGGAGTACGTCCCCTGTGCGACTTGTTGAATGTTCTGAATCGGTTCCAAAGTCTGTCTGACATACACAGACCAGTCAGGAGGATGATCTTCCAGCCACAAATATTTCCCCTGAGGCGTATCAATGTCCCGATCAAGACCCGCTGGCTGGTTTTCGACCCAGTAGTCTCCGACCCACCTCAACGTGTAACGGTACACAAAAAAATGGCTCTCCAGCCGCTCCGGAGCATTGATCTTCTCGTATAACGGATGCATCGAGCAGAGCGGAATTCCGGAATCTCCAATCTGGGTATAACGCCGTAACGCGTGATCGTCGGCAACATCGGACATATCAAAATTGAACAGAATTAAGTCGGGCTGAAGTCCCAACAAAGAATGTCTTAAATGCAGATAAGACATCAGCGGACAGGCATCAGGCACACCGGCATTGATCACTTCTATCTTCAACTGAGTCTGTTTTTGCAACAGATTTTCCAGACGCACACAAAAGGTATCCGACGCTTCCATCTCTGGTGCGAGCACCGTTTCTCCTCCCAGGCAGAGAATCCGAAACACGCCGGCCGGCTTGGGAATGGTATACTCACTCCCTCTGAGCCCCATGCTGTTGATCTTTATCTGAACCAACTCTTCCGTATCCGGATGTTTTCGGGAGACATCCTGCAAAGGCCGAATCCGATGATAGGTCACATCAGAAGGAATCAGAAAGCCTTCTGTATCATAGTTACTGACAGAAACCTGCTGCCGATATTCGGCAATACGTAACGCGACCTCACTCCCTACTGCCAACAGTATGAGCGTAATCAATGCCAGCATTAAATGCTTGAGCCAGCGCAGCTGGGAACGAATCATCTTCAAAAAACAGAATACCGATGTTAAGATTCAGCCCGGGTCATCTGGAACCGGTTCATGAAATTGAGCCACAAAACAGCCGGGATTCTAATTTTGATCCTGATTTACAGCAATATGAGTCTGCCACTGTCTCAAAGTAGTGTACTTTTCGAACAGCAAACCGCATTGAAAAAACTTACCTGAAAGCGTAACTTGCTTAATAAGCCCGAAAACTCTCACTTACTCTTTTTGGTTGAAGCCTCATTATGAGCCCCCGTACCACAGCCGCTTCCGCTAAAGTCAATTCCAAACAGGCATTACAACTCGTCACCGCTCTGATGGCCATTCCCGGCAAAAGTGGGGAAGAAGGAAATATTGCCGCGGAAATTGTAGGACGACTTCGAAAGGCCGGCCTCCCCGAGAAGCAGATTACATTTGACGCTGCCTATAAAAAAAGCCCCATTGGTGGCGAAACAGGAAACCTGATCGTCAAGCTGCCTGGCACGATTCGCGGTCCCCGACGCCTGTTAATGGCTCACATGGATACCGTCCCTCTCTGCGTTGGTGCAGAACCAGTCAGAAAAGGGAATTTGATTCACTCGAAAAGCAATCAGACCGCACTCGGAGCCGACGACCGGGGCGGCTGCAGCGTGATTCTGAATGCACTACTCACCATTCTGGAACAGGATCTGCCTCACCCTCCCCTCACCTTCTGCTGGATGGTTCAGGAAGAAATCGGTCTCGTCGGAGTGCGAAATCTGGCGACCGGAAAACTGGGAAAACCCAAACTGTGTTTCAACTGGGACGGCAAGCTGGCTGATATGATCTGTATCGGGGCCACCGGTGATTCTGGCATGCTGATTCATATTTCTGGCATCGCCAGCCATGCGGGCGCGCATCCGGAACTGGGAGTCAGCGCCGCTGTTATTGCCGGTAAAGCCATCGAAGATCTCGTTGAGAATGGCTGGCATGGCCTGGTACTCAAAGGCAAAGAGAGCGGCTCCAGTAACATCGGCGTCCTCTCGGGAGGCGCTGCGACAAATGTGGTCATGCCTGAATTAACCATCAAAGCCGAAGCACGCAGTCACAACCCCCGCTTTCGACAAAAAATTCTGAATGAATTCAAAAAAGCCTTCCAGAAGTCTGCAAAAACCACGAAAAACAGCCTCGGAAAGCGCGGGAGCATTTCCTTCGAATCACATTTAAAATATGATTCCTTTCGCCTGTCAGAAGAGGAACCAGCGGTTCAAACCGCAAAACAGGCCATTCAGAAACTAGGGGGACAACCCAAGTTGACGATTGGCAATGGGGGGCTGGACGCCAACTGGATGGCCGCTCACGGGTTTCCCACCGTCACACTTGGATGCGGCCAACAAGACATCCATACTACAAACGAAACATTGATGATTGATGAATATCTCAAAGCCTGTGAAATCGGGCTGCTAGCGGCCACGGCGACAGAAACAGAATGAGATTCACCAGCAACTTCGCACAAAGATCATGATTGAATGAGTGAGAATTCTCTTTCCTTTAAGGAAACCTGGAGCGAATTTCAGGATCTGATCAATCGTCACCTTCCCGACGCCCTCGATCACTCAGCAGACTGCCCTCCGATTCTCAGAGAAGCAATGTCCTATAGCCTCTCTGCGGGGGGAAAACGGCTGCGTCCGATTCTAGTTCTGCTCAGTTGTGAAGCCTGTGGCGGAGAGAAGGAAACCGCGATCCCCGCCGCCTGCGCCATTGAAATGGTGCACACATACTCCCTGATCCACGACGATTTACCAGCCATGGATGATGACGAACTCCGTAGAGGCATGCCCACCAGCCATATCAAATTCGGGGAAGCCAACGCGATTTTGGCAGGAGACGCCCTCTTAACGCGCGCCTTTGAAATCATGGCTGAACAAATTGCAGTAAAGTCTTGTGCTGCTGAATGTTGTGTTGATCTAGCCAATGCCGCTGGCGCCGTCGGCATGGTGGGCGGACAAGTCGCCGACCTTGAATCAGAACATCGCCAAAATTCAACTTTGGAAGAACTCGAAGCAATTCACCGTCGTAAAACCGGTCGATTAATTTGCAGTGCCCTCACAATGGGTGCCCGGATTGCAGGTGCAGATGCTGTAACCCTGGAAAAACTGGAAAGATACGGCACTTGCATAGGATTGGCATTTCAAATTACCGATGACCTGCTTGATTTAACCGGTGATGAAGAAAAAATGGGAAAAGGCGTGCGAAAAGATGCCGAACACGGTAAATTAACCTACCCCTCCCTGATTGGCGTTGAAGAAAGTCGCAGACGCGCTAAAAATTTGATTGACGAAGCGTGCCTCTCGATCGCCCCATTAGGGAGCCACGGCCAAAGATTGGAAGAACTGGCCCATTTTATATTGGAACGAGACCACTGATGAAAATCGAAATTCTACCACGGATCAAGTCACCGCTTGAGTTGCAAACTTTATCCGGGGGTGATCTCGAAACCCTGGCTGCAGAAATTCGTGAAGTTTTGTGTACGGTCGTCGAAGACCGCTCGGCACACTTTGCAAGTAATCTCGGCGTCGTCGAACTCTGTATTGCCCTGCATCTCGCCTACGACTTTTCAAAAGATCGGCTCATCTGGGATACCGGGCATCAAATCTATCCCCACAAATTACTCACAGGCCGCTACTCCAAAATTTCCACGATCCGCCGCAAAGGGGGATTGATGGGTTATCCAAATCCGGAAGAAAGCGACTACGACCTGTTTATGACAGGCCATGCAGGAGCCAGTGTCTCTACAGTTCTAGGTTTGAAAGCCGGCGATGACCTGACTGGCGAAACCAGCCGCAAATCAGTCGCCGTCATCGGTGATGGCGCACTTCCGTCAGGCGTTGTCTTCGAGGCCATGAACAATGCAGCCGGCCTGAATAAAGATGTTCTCGTCATCCTCAACGATAACAAAATGGGAATTTGTCCCCGCGTTGGAGGTCTGGCGAAATATCTCGACAAAGCCCGCATCGCTCCCTTCTATAACGGTTTAAAACGGGACGTTTCCTGGTTGTTAAATAAAGTTCCTGTCGTCGGCGAATCGATGGAACACACGCTAGGCAGTTTCAAAGAGGCCGTCAAAGGCTTCCTGCATGGCGGGATGCTGTTTGAGGAAATGGGCTTCCGCTATATCGGCCCCGTCGACGGACATAATATTGAAGAGCTGTCCGGCTATCTGGAGATGATCAAAAACATCAAAGGCCCTGTACTGCTGCATGTATTGACAGAAAAAGGGCACGGCTTCGAACCGGCTACCAATGACCCGGTCTCCTTCCACGCGCCGGCCCCCTTCCAGCGGAACGAAGAAAACGAAATTGTACCCATCGAAAAACCGGGCGGCAGCACTTCCAAAGGATTCACCGATGTAGTCAGCAGCTCGATCTTCCAGGCCATGACCGACAATGAGCGGGTCGTGGTCCTGACCGCCGCCATGTGTGCCGGTAACAAACTGGGCAAAATTCGTGATGGATTCCCGGATCGCTTTTTTGATACCGGCATCTGTGAAGCACACGCCGTCGCATTCGCCGGGGGAATGGCAAAAGCGGGGCTGCGACCGATTGTCGATATCTATAGTACCTTCCTGCAACGCAGTTTCGACCATATTTTCCAGGAAGTTTCACTACAAAACCTGCCTGTCACCTTCTGCATGGACCGGGCCGGAATCGCCGGTGAGGATGGCCCCACGCATCACGGTGCGTTTGACAATACCTATATGCGCTGCTTCCCGAATATTGCTTTGATGTCTCCGGGAGATGCCCGAGATGTCGAGTCGATGCTCGAATTTTCTCTGAACCATGATGGCCCAACGGCGATTCGCTATCCCAAAGCACCCGCGGATTCTGTCGAACGCAAGGTAGCCCCCGTGGAACTGGGTAAATCGGAAGTCTATGTTTGGGGCAAAGATGGCATGCTCATCGCATTTGGCTCTTTATTCACGAATTGTATCCAGGCCGCCGAACAACTGCGAGAAGAGGGCCTGGATGTCGGCGTGATCAACGCCCGATTTGCTAAACCAATCGACACCGAGGTCATTCATCGGGCGATTCAGGAATCGGGCTTTGTGATTACCATTGAAGAAGGTACACTCTGCGGCGGTTTTGGTTCCGCCGTTCTGGAATCTGCCAACGAGGCTGGTCTGAATACAAGCCATCTTAAACGACTTGGGATTCCAGACCGATATATTGAACATGGTAACCGAAGCGAATTACTGGGCGACCTGGGGCTGGATGTAGCTGGAATCCTGGCAACATCACGCGAAATGGCTCAGCAGACCAAAGTGGCGGTAAACGAATAAATTTCCTTCTTGCATTCTCCAATCAGTATGGACGCTTGATTTACGGAGCCTTCCGAATGTTTTCATTGAGTGCTGCGATTCCTTCACGGATTTTCTGTTTCATCATTTCGCTGTTGGCGATCAATCTGATTTCAGATCTGAAATCAGCTGATGCGGAAACCTATGAATTCAAAGAACCAGTCCAAGACTCACGCACCTTTAACGTGGACTCCACAATCAACGTGGAAGGCCAACTCGAGACAGCAATTAAATCAGGTAAAGCCAGATCACTCACTTTGAATGTAGAAGGCAAACTTCAATACCTGGAACGCAGACTGCCCGGAACCGGACGTGATGCCGAAGCGCTCCGTTCTCTACGATACTATGAATCGGCGACGGCTAACATTGATGTGCAGGGACAAAAAACATTTGCCCGCGGAAGAGACAAGCATCGCATGATCGTCGCGGAAGGCAAAACCGAAGGTCTTTCTTTGCATTCTCCCACGAGTCCCCTGATGCCATCCGAACTGGAATTGCTGAACTCACCGGGAGACAGCTTGCCTGTGATCGCGCTGCTGCCACAATCCGACGTCGAAGTCGGCGAAGCGTGGACTCCCGATCGCTGGGTCATCCAGTCTCTGGCAGGTCTCGAAGCGGTCCTCAAGTCGGAACTGACCTGTAAACTGGAATCAGTCGAAGACGATCTGGCGGTAATCAGCTTTCAAGGGAGTATTGAAGGCGCCACCGTTGGTGCCCAGACAGAAATTACGATTACCGGAACACTTCAGTTTCGTTTAGATGAGAATTTCATCAGCCACCTGGAAATGAACCAGAATGAAAAACGGTCAGTCGGTTCTGTCAGCCCGGGCATGAAAGTGACCGCGCATGTCAAATGGGACCGTAAACTGGCGACGGCACCAGGGCCGCTCACCGAAGAAGTACTCGCTTCCATCCCTCTCGAAACAAAACCAGAATCAAAATTTTTGAGCTTTGAGCCTCCCTGGGATGTCCGCCTGCTACTGCCACGGGACTGGTATGTCTTTCATCAAACCGGTCAGGTTGCTGTCCTGCGATTACTGGATAAAGGGAGCTTGATCGCTCAAGCCAACATCTCAAAAATCCCGGCCGTCAAACCGGGAGAACACACTCCCGAAGAACAGTTCCAGCAAGATATTCGCACCTCTCTGGGTGATAAGCTAATCAAGATTCTCAAAGCCGAAAACCTCTCTCCCGAGGATGGTGGATATATCCATCGAGTCACGGTTGCCGGCAAAGCAAACGAAATCCCCGTGCAATGGATTTACTACCTCTGCACAGCACCGAATGGCAAACAGATTTCCTTTGTCTTCACTGTCGACGAGAAGCTGGTCGAACAACTGGGCAATCGAGACACTGATATCGTTCTCAGCCTCCACTTCCTCGAACCAAAGCCGGCTCCCGTTCAGGCAGGCCCCACAGAAGCCAGCAAGCGGAAATAATTTCCCCCGCTTTCATCCGGTATTCAGATCTTGTGAAGAGCGTCCCCACAGTCCCCTGCGCGGAAGAACCACTACAATCGATACATTCTTCGGTTGAGATTCCCTTGTGAAGTTGATTTGTAGGAAACACACCTCCCGTCTGCGCACTAAGCTTCATTTATGTAGAAGCTGATCAAAGCGCTACGCAATAGTCGGTTCTGACTAAATACTTTTCAAAAATCAATGTTTCATCCCCCTTCGGGAGAGATATATTTCCTTCCCAGTCAGGAAGAGAAGCATGACAACAAGCCTATTAGTATCTATGATATCCCTGTCAAATGAAGTTCTAATTTTGTTCGGAGCGGGCTTATTAATTGCCGTTAGCCTCGGTTTTACCACTGGCTACTTTTTCGGCAAGAGCGCCCCCGCACGTAATCTCCGTCGTGCCAAAAAACATATCCAAGGCTGCTTTCAACATGTCAAAGAAACATTGGATATCGCTCAGTCAGCCTGCAGCCTGCTCGAAAAGTTTCCTGGCATGGTGCTGACAAATGAGCAATCGACCGAACTGAATAAAAAACGTTCGAACTTGCTGGAACTCATCACGCGGCTGGTAGATCGAAAGAATTTGGATCAGAACCAAGCCAAAATTGAAACGAAACCAGACAAAAAGAAAAAACAAAAATTCCCGGCGATGCAATGGGTCCTTGAACCGGAACACGTCCATTTAAAACTACCCGAAACTGCAGCATTTGAAGCCAACCTGGAAATGATGCTGCTGGGAAGTACTTCGAGCGAACAGACCTGCGGTTTACTACTTGTCCAAATGAATCAGCATGACCAACTCAAAGAACGGTTTGGGATCATGGCTCCGGTCAAGTTCATGAAAACGATCTCGCGACTGGTGTTACATAAAGTGAGAGACGAGGATGTCATCTGTATCTGGAAATCCGATACGCTGGCAATCCTGTTCCCCAGCTATACGCTCAGTGAAGGTCAAGCCAATGCAGAAACCATTCGCGACGCCATCCGCCATCACCACTTTCGTCTCGAAGCCTCCAGCCCGGAAGTCGTCGTGACCGCCAGCCTCGCATATCTTACCTGCGTTCCTGGTGACTCTGCTGAACTCGTGCTCGAACGCGGTTCACATGCTTTAGCCAAGTCACAGAAAAAAGGCCGCAATCAGTTGATCATTCAAGACAGCCACTCCTACGAGCACAAAGCTGCAGTTTAAACCGGGAGCAAAGGATCTTGCTGCTGAATACGACCACGAACTATGGCGTCTGCTTCTTAACAGAATCCTGCTGCATTTCACGGATCCACCGCTGTATCAGTTCGACCGCTTCCTGATGCATCATTCGGTTTCCGATATTCGGCATCCGCGCGGCCAGATCACGCGATTGCAAGCGATGCATCAAAATCGATTTGTCAGGCTCACCGGGAACAATATCATAACTCCGTCCGCCTGATCCCCGGCCTGCTGCTACCGGCGTTTTCCAGACACCAATTTTGGCTGGATCGGATTGCGTCAAACGTAAATCCAGTCCCGTCGTCCGGGCGTTTCCACCGGGACTGTGGCAGTGCGCACAATTGACCGACAGATAAGCACGCACCCGCTGATCCAGAGTTCCTGAATCCGGATCATCAAAATCGGCCAGAACTTCAATTGCTTCCGGTTCGGGAGCCGCTTTCAGTAAATCGTTGCGCGTCAGGTATGCCAGTTGATTCTCTTCTCCCTGAGCGTAGTGATACAGCCGGTTCAGGTTGGCAGCCGTCGGACCAATGGGCACATACTTATCATGCTGACCATGACAACTGATGCATTGATTGGCATTGGGCACGAGATGACGCGTCGAGCGTGGTTTTCCATCGGAATGAACCCAGGAAACCTCGACTTCCCCTCCCCCCAGACTCAACTCCGCCTCCGTTTGTTCCTCATTCCAGATGTAAGAATAACCGTACCAGCCTGTCTCTTTGAGAAATTCCACTCGCGTTTCCAGTAGACGTTCTCCCTGCGACGGATCCCGCAGATCATTTAGATAGGAAAATGTTTTGATCAACATCGCCCCCACTGGAAATTCAAGAACCCCTGCCGACTTAAACTTGACTTGTCCCCCCTCAGGCAATCGCACAAACCGATACTTGGTTGTGTAATCGGTAAACAGAGTCGTAATTAAATCGTAGGGGATTACTCCATCAACGGGTTCCTGCGAGGCACCATTCCCCTGAAACAGCCCCAGTTCCGATAGCTTTTGGGGGGCTTCGTAATAGACAAGTAATGTCGTGTTTTTCGTTGGTTCTGGAATCCCATGTGGTTTGAGCTGAACCGGTTTAAGTGGCGTCAGCGTCCCTTCATACGGGGTCACCTCTGCACTGGGCCGATATTTGCCCGTCGCAATATTGACGGGACTCAGATTACTGAAATCGACATTCAGGAACTTCGCATCCCCGTTGTTTGACATTCGCAGACTTTGTTCTGTCGGAAGTTTTCCATCAACCTGCTTTTTCGGATCGATTACACCGTCATACACGATCGCAGGCAGCGGTGTGCCGACCATGGACTTGAGAACTAAACCAAGCTCGCCGTCAGGTGCGGTGCCGCCCCCCTTGATTTGATTATCATGAATCGAAATTCCCTCCGGGTAAGGGTCATAGTGTTTATCCTTCAATTTCTTTCCATAGATCAGAAAGCTGACCACAGAGATGCTGAACGTTCTGTTATCTTCAATTTGATTTTCAAAGACTTCTACATCATCGGTCGCCATCACCAGCACTCCCGTACCAGCGGGTACAGAAGCGACCATGTTCCCTTTGGGCGCAAAATTGGGAGTATTGTTTTTGAAAATCCGATTGCGAAACAGACGTACGTGACGTCCATTCTTCTGAGGAAGTCCCGGCAGGTCAAATACCAACAGCCCCCCAGTATTCTTCGTAACGACATTCTCGTAAACGTCGGCGTTGATGGTATTTTCAATCTCAATGCCGGCAACATTCGATTCGGCGCGACAATTTCTGACAACCACATCAGTCGACTGACCGACATAAATCCCCGCGTCGGCTGCGCCGATGGCGATACAATTTTCGATCAACACGTTTTTGCACTGCACCGGATAAAGTCCATAAGCGCCATTCGTCGTTTTCGGTCCTCCCGTCCATTCCGTACGCACGCCCCGAAAGGTCACGTTCTCTGCCCCTAAAACTTTGATGGCGTTATGACTCGTATCCTCAACCGCGAAATCTTCCAGAACCAGGTTATCCCCACTTGCCAGTAAACCAAAACTGCCGTCCGTCTGATCCTTAAAAGAAAGCACTGTTTTCTCATGACCTTGCCCACGAATCGTGACGTTATCCGTCACCAGATTTAATCCAGACAGTAGCTGATATTTCCCCGCTTCCAATACAAGCACATCACCAGGGATGGCTTGAATCAAACGAGATTGAAATTTAAATTGAAAATCGGGACCCGGTGAAAACGTATAAGTCGCCGGCTCCAGCTTAGGCACTTTCGACTCCGCTGCCTCACTGGAATATCCACCTATATCAAGACCGGGAAACAGAAGTAGGACTGCTATAGTGAAGCATTTGAGAATTTCCAATGAACTTGTCTGTGGCATCTTGAATAAACCTGCGCTAAGTTTGCTTAATGGAAATAATTATTTGAAGACGACTGAAAGCCCCACGCGGACAAGATTCATCAGCGAAGGCTGAGTATACAACTTCATTAACCCCCAGCCAACTGCTTCCGGATTCGGATGCGAGGGGAACCAGACCGGTTTGGGAAATAGCGTGAGCGGTCCATACAACACCGTTTTTTCCACATCTGAAAGAAAGAAGGTGTTATGCACGTTTCCAATCCCACTGGCAACATTGGTTAAATCAGCCCCCGGTGCCCCTCCCCAGGGAGTTGACATAAACGCATAATTCAAAGCAGGCCAGTGATTGATTCCCACCGCGCCATACTGCATTCGAGAGATGCAACCATCCAGAGTTTTGCGATCTGTTTTTTGAAACGAATCCGGAACCGTTATCGTGGCACACAGCGTGCCCCATACTTCCTGGTTCACAAACGCGACGGCCTGTTCGAGAAAATCGACATCAGAATCAGCCTGTAGCGCTGTTTCGGCACAAACACAGACAAATGATTCTTCCTGAAATAAGTGCGGTGACTGCCGGGGGTCGGCATTGCGAATCAATTTCCAGGGCAGATACTCTTTATCTTCAGGCACGTCCCCTGTAAACCGTTCCCAACGTTCCGCCGCGCCCGGATAGTAGGCAAAGCGTCTGGGAATCTGCTCCAGCTGAGACTCAATCATCGCCAGAAACCGATCTCGCTGAGGCCAGTCCGCAGACGTAATGACCACTTTGGTCGCCAGACAATTAAACGAAGCATTATTCACAATCGAAGCAGCAATGTTCTCCGCTTGAAACTGTAGCTGTTTTTCCGAATACGCGCCGGGGACCACAATCCAAGGAGACACATTTCCCAGCTCACTCGTAACCGGCACATTGATCAAAGGCTGGTTCTTCGCTTTCCGAGACTCTCGTTCTGCAGGATCACTCCCCCAGACAATCGCATCGTGTGTCTGCGTCGATCCGGTGATATGTATCCGATCGATGTCAGAATGCGACACTAGATATTCGCCAGCGGCCGCATTCCCTTCCACAATCCGCAGTAGCCCAGCAGCAATCAACGGCTGAAACGCCTGTTCGAATACCGGCTTCAGATACGCGTTGACCGGATTCATCTTTAATAAAACTCGTTCTCCATCCTGTAAAATTTTCGTCAATACATCGGTGGCGGGAATCGCAGAGACGTTGCCCGCTCCCAGCACCAGTGTCAGCGGCATTGATTCGCTGCTATCTGTTTTCAAATGAGCGAGATCAAACAACGACGCCGATTCCACACCCGACTTTAACCAGGCCTCCGCCTTCAACCCGGCGAAGACCAACGCGTCATAAATCCCACGGGTAGGAAAAACAGGCACACGCCATTGTTGCTCAGTTGACAGTGTCGGAGATGCAGGCAGTCGAGGAGTGCCAGAACGCTGAATCGCTTTCAGACTGATTAATAAGACTTGCAGAAATCGCGCCACGGAAACCGGGCCCGCAAGCACTTCTTCTGCGCGAACCGCACTCGCTTCCGGGATTCGTTTTGCCTGGCAGGAAAGATCAACCCATTCTTTCGCAACGGCGGAAAGACTCTGCAGACATTCCTCCGTCAATTGAATCCGCTGCCCGACTAAAAAGCCAACCGACGCTCGGTTGGCTTTAGTCAGTTCGTCTAAAGCCTGATCAAGGTCAGACTGATTCGGAATTGAAGCACCATGCTGATGCAGGATCGTTTTCTCCATCGTAGAAAATCACATTCCACTTCATGAAACAGCGAGATAAATATCACTCATCGAGACTAAGGTGTCTCGACGACTTCGCCTCCCTGAATGGTGGAAAGCGCCTGATAAACGCCTAAATCGACATTCTCACTGATAAAGTGAACCGACCCATCTCCATACAGGAAATGGCATCCGCCAATGTGCTGACTGCGAAAATTACTGGTGGCATCCGCGCTAGCACCAAAGGTGCAATTTGAAAAATCACCAACGTCGATCACTGTTTCTGTCGTGAACTCTTTATTGATCCGGTCGGCGGTACTTCCAAAGACACCGGCGCGCGGACCACCAAACAACCCTGCTTTGAAATCAGATGGAGGAGGTTGTGCTACCATCCAGCCTTGCGCTGCTTCCACTGGTGACGCAGGCGCGGTATTACAACCCTGCCCCTCACAAAGCATAAATTGAGGTCCGGTCGCACCTTCTCCCATCGCAATCGTGTTGCTCGAACCGTCGATAAGGTCCCGCATCTTGGATCCACGATTGAGGTCAAACATCCCTTTGACGTTGCTGGGATGGTTACTGGAACTGCACCAGGCAACATTGGATCCACGACACATCAGGTAAGTCGTGATCCCCAAAGTTCCCATCGCGGGTATCACAGCGTCCAAGGCGGGTTCATGAATCGGATTTGAGCCGACATTGGAAGGACAAACAAACATCGGAATCACAGTTCTAGCCACCGCAGGAGATTGATCTTCCCAAGGCTCACTGGAATTATAAAGATTCGCCAAATTGCCCTGATCAAAATAAGGCAGCATCATCACGATTCCGTTCGCAAAAAAATCACCCCCACCTGAAGAACCAGGTCTGAGACTGGCCCCCAGTGGAAATGTGGTATGCGCACCGTGATAATTGTGCATTCCCAGTCCGAACTGCTTCAGATTATTTTTGCACTGTGATCTGCGGGCGGCTTCCCGTGCCTGCTGGACTGCGGGTAACAGCAAGGCGATCAGAATCGCAATAATTGCGATGACCACTAACAACTCAATGAGTGTGAATCCTCTTTTCAGAGGTTTACGATGTGGCATGACGCTACTCCTCGCATATCCAGAAGTGTAAGAAAGTATAAGAAATTGACTATTCGTTAAGTGCCCGAGGCACCAATTTCAAAACTTGATCAATCAGTATTGAGATCAGGACACACATCGCGCCAAAACCACATTGAGTAAGAACAAACCTGATTTGGCAAGTCCTTCTCTGATCAACAAAACTCACTCTTGAAAATTGCCAGCGGTTCAAAAAGAAGTGAAGCGGAACCGCCAGCCATCACGGTAGCTGTAGAGTATTACCTCTCATCAATGCATAAACATGAGTCACAATTACCGGTTTTTCGTCTAAAAAGATTGGATAATCGGTAACGTTACCGTTACATTAATCTTAATAATAACCTGCTCATTTTTCAAATTCAACAAAATTCTGAACTAATTTGTGGTTCAAATCATAAACGGTCAGACAATCAAACCGGACATCACCAACGGATTCTTCACATTCTGAATCGCTGTCGCTATACTCGGCTTTCATCACATCAATTGGAGATCGAATGACAACTACCGATGCGGAAATGGTTCCACCCAAAAAGGAAGTCAATTCCCAGGCAGCGATCCTCAAAGCGGCTATTAAGGAATTTGCGGAACGTGGAGTCGACGGTGCCCGGATTGAATCAGTCGCTCGTCAGGCTAACTTTAACAAGTCGCTCATTTACCGTTACTTCACTGATAAACACGGACTGTTTGAGGCAGCCCTGCAAAGTAAACTTGAAGAACGAAATGAGAATGTCGAAAAGATTCCCGTCGACATTACAGAAATCTTACAGTTTTATTTCGAAGAAAACTTGCGGGATCAGAACTACGTGCGCGTGCTCTTGAACGAAGCACAACAGAACAACGGCGCGCCGCTCATCGACGAACCCTGGAGACAGGACTACTACCAGAAGCATATCAATCGCCTCAAACAATCTCAGGCAGAAGGCGCGATTTCTGACGAATTTGACCCGGTCTGTCTGATGCTCATCTTCACGGCACTCGTTTTTTTTCCGGCGACTTTGCCTCAGCTGGCTCAGTTGATTTCCGGGCACAATGTCGATTCTGCAGAGTTCAAAGAATTTTGGAACGAATGTCTGGCTGCAATCACAAAACTGCTCCAACCTCGTGAATGACTCCAGCCCGACTGATAAATTCACGTAACCTCTTAACAAGCTGTATCTTAAGACAAATCACCAAATCGCACTTCTTGAAATCCAGCACGAACGCTCTGTCGTAGCCCGGACTTTTTCTCATTTAGAACCTGATCCAGACAAAATACAGGCAATAATGACCAACAGAGAACGCTGTATTGACGTACTAATCTTCACTGGCGTCATGACATAAGGAAATTCACGTAGTTTTCCCTCTCTCGCTGGTAAATCGGCAACTGACAAGTAGATCGGGTTTGAGAGTCTTGGAAATGTCATCTTGTTCTGTTTTCTCTGATCCTATAATATCAAACTGCTCACATGAGTGAATTCCCGGCTCACAGCTGGTTCTACAAACGGTTTCTCTACATCAATTACAATCCAATAAACGGACGAAACTTATGAAGTTAAATCCTCCCTCAAAAGCAGCCTCTGCTCTTAGCCTTTGCATGTTTCTCCTATTGGGAACAGCCATCTTCGCGCAGCAGGCGAATGTCTCTAATTCAGCCAACGATTCGGTCACAGCAAAACGAGTTTGTGCGATGGTCAGCCGTTTTCACATTAGCGGTAAACCGATCAATGATGAGGTTTCTCAAAAACTGATGCGACGCTTCATCAAACAACTGGATCCACAGAAACTCTATTTTTACAAATCGGATATTGCCAGTTTCGAAGCGGAAAAGAATCAACTGGATGACAAGCTGGCTGTGGGAGATGTCAATTTTGCCTACAACGCGTTTGACCTGTACCTGAAACGACTCCAGGAACGAATGGATTACGCTCAGCAACTGGTTGACGTCGATCATGACTTCAGCGTTGACGAATCAATCGTCGTCGATGCCAAAAATTTGGATTCCCCCAAAGATCAATCAGAAATGAATGAACGTTGGAGAAAACGAGTCAAATTCGATTTGCTGAATCTGATTCTGGAAGATACCGAACTTGATAAAGCGCGTGAGCAGTTACATAAACGTTACCGCAATAACTTGCGAACCATGTTGCAGACTGAGAAGTCTGAGAAGCTGGAAATGTACTTGAGTTCGTTAACACACTGCTTCGACCCTCACTCCAGTTACATGTCACCTCAAACCCTGGAAGACTTCCGTATCAGTATGGAACTCAGCCTGGACGGAATCGGTGCTGCTCTGCGTTCTGAAGACGGTTATACCGTTGTCGCAGAGATCGTTCCCGGCGGTGCCGCAGATGCCGATGGTCGTCTCGAAGCAGATGACAAAATCATCGCGGTAGCCCAGGAAGATGGTGACTTCGTCGATGTCGTCGAAATGAAACTCAGTAAGGTAGTACGATACATTCGTGGAAAACGAGGAACCATCGTTCAATTACGCGTCAAAAAAGAAAAAGACAGCGCGGTTGAAGTTTACAAGTTAACACGCAAAAAAATTGAATTAAGTACTTCGGAAGTCAAAGGCAAGATCATTGAAACTGGTGAACGCATCCCCGGCAAGACCGGACGCATCGGTGTCATCAGCATTCCTTCCTTCTATCGTGATTTCCGCGGAGCGCAACGGGGCGACGAAAACTTCAAAAGTACTGCCCGTGATGTCCGTAAAGTTCTCTACGACTTCCGTGATCAGGGGGGCGTTGATGGAGTCGTCATCGACCTGCGGTTTAACGGCGGTGGTGCCCTCAGCGAAGCCATTGAAGTCTCCGGATTGTTTGTTGATGAAGGTCCTGTCGTCCAGGTCAAGCAACCGGACGGCGAACGAAAAGTTCATAGCGACGTTGAACCGGGTGCGGTCTACACCGGCCCGCTGGTTGTCGTCTGTAACCGTCTGTCTGCTTCGGCTTCAGAAATTTTTGCAGGCGTCATCAAAGATTACAAACGTGGTCTGATCATCGGTGATACAACCACACACGGTAAAGGCACCGTGCAAAACGTGATGCCTGTCAGCAATCAGATGTTTAGCTTCCTCAAAGGCCAGGATCTGGGTGCTTTGAAACTGACCATCAACCAGTTCTATCGCGTCAATGGTGACAGTACTCAAAACAGAGGCGTTCGTTCAGACATCGTACTGCCTTCACTGATCGACAACATGGACTTGGGAGAATCATTCCTGGATGATGCGATGGAGTTTGATAAAACCGAAATTGCACCATTCGCTCCGGTTGGCATGGTCAGCCAGCAAATTCTGAAGCGACTGCAACAATCAAGCACAGAACGTGTGGGTGCAGATAAAGAGTTCAAAGAAACACAAGCAGAGATCGACAAATATCTGAAAAAGAAAAATCAGAAAACGATCTCGCTAGTCGAAGCCACTCGTCGAAAAGAACTTTCGAACGATAAAGACAAAGATAAAGAAGCAAAGAAAAAGGAAGAAGAAGAGAAGAAAAAAGACAAAGCGGACAAAGAGATTTTCAAGAAAGGTTACTATAACGATGAAATCTTGAATATCACCGTCGACTATCTGAATGTTCTTAAAAACATGAATACAGTCCAACGCTAAACTGAGTCAAAACTAGTCCCCTTAACTCCGGCCTCTTCACAGAGGTCGGAGTTTTTTTATTGACCTGCTTTGTTCTCCCACCGTAAAAATAGTGACAGCTGCTAACCTCCACCCGAATACTTCTCAACATCATTTCAAAGGCTTGAACCTGTTCTCCCCAATTCGAGACTGTTACACTGATAAAAAAGAGATCGTCGTACTCTCGCTACACTCTGATCGTGCAGGTTCCCGTATGCAACATTCTCAGCAATTCCCACACTATGACATTCGGCAGACGTATCAATGGAATTATGAAAACGTGCCCGCGCCGTCTGAAGTGGAACCACCGGCTGTCCCCGGCCAATGGTCATTTTGCGACCTGCCGGTCCCTTCTCCACTGGGTATCCCGGCGGGACCGTTACTGAATGGAAAATGGGTGTTGTATTATGCCAGTCTTGGATTTGATGTCCTGACTTATAAAACAGTCCGCTCCTCAGCCCGTGCCTGTTACCCGCTTCCCAATTTACAACCGGTTCAGTCAACATCTCTGGAGGGAGGAGAACAACGGGTCTCCATTTCAGAAACCATGCAAGGGAGTTGGGCGGTTTCTTTCGGCATGCCTTCAGCCGCGCCGGATGTGTGGCGCAAAGATATCGAACAAACCCGAACGCTTCTCCCCGCAGATAAAATATTGTCGGTGTCCGTTGTAGGTTCCCTGCAACCTGGCTGGTCGCTTGATGAACTCGCAGACGATTATGCCAAATGTGCGAAGTGGGCTATTGAATGTGGCGCCGATTGTATTGAAACCAACTTCTCCTGCCCGAACGTCTGCACGCGAGATGGCCAGCTTTATCAGCAACCAGAGGCGGCGGCACTGGTCGCCAGTCGCGTCAAGCAAGTCACCGGCTCCGTCCCCTACCTCATCAAAATTGGACACATGCCTGATCGAACTCAGGCGCGCGAATTCTTACAAGCCATGCTTCCCTTCGCATCCGGCATTGTCATGACCAACAGCGTCGCCACAACCGTCGTTGATCCAGAGCAGAATCTGCTTTTTGCAGGCGAACAGCGTGGCATCTGTGGCGCAGCCACGAAACAGGCCTCGCTGAACCAGCTCAAAATCTTCGCAGACCTGATCGCGGAGTTGCCCGCCGAAGCGAACAAACCTCATCTGATCTCCTGCGGAGGAATTAGCTCTGCCAGCGATGTCAAATTGTTCCTCTCGGCCGGCGCTCAGGCGACGCATCTGGCAACCGCCGCCATGTGTGATCCACTGATCGCCTGTCAAATCCGCCAAACGCTGTCGGAATCAGTAGATCTCTTTGTCTGAAATAACATCCGTCACATCAAACGCTGTTTGCGCTTCTGTTTTTTCCGAATCCGGTACTTTGTCGCTCGACCCGAAACGATGGGTACCGTAAGATGACGACATGAATGCCATCGTCGTAAAAAATCTAGAAAAAACCTACAAAGTCTACCAGAAAAAAGAGGGTGTACTCGCTTCCCTCAAAGGACTTTGGCGACGCGAGCATAAAACCGTGCAGGCTGTTTCCGATGTCAGTTTTTCCATTGAGAAAGGGGAAATGGTGGCCTTTCTCGGCCCAAATGGCGCCGGCAAAACCACGACCCTGAAACTTCTGGCAGGACTGATTTTTCCCTCCGCCGGCGAAGCCACTGTTTTAGGGCATGTCCCCTGGAAACGCGAAAATGAATACCGCCGCCGTTTTTCACTGGTAATGGGTCAGAAGAATCAACTTTGGTGGGATCTGCCCGCCCAGGAATCATTTCGTCTGCATAAAGAAATTTACCGGATCGACCCACAGCAATATACACGCCGCATTGATGAATTAACGAGCCTGCTCGAAGTACGACATCTGATTGGACAACCCGTTCGCGAACTTTCCCTGGGGGAACGTATGCGGATGGAATTGATCGCAGCTTTGCTTCACAGACCCGATGTCCTGCTTCTGGATGAACCAACGATTGGCCTGGATGTGGTTTCCCAACGCCGCGTGCAGGAGTTCCTGAAATACTACCAGGTCGAACAGAAAACCACCGTTGTTTTAACAAGTCACTACATGAAGGATGTCGAAGCGCTTTGCAAACGCGCGATTATCATCAACCAGGGCCGTATCAAACATGATGGCCCCTTAAGCGATATTCTGGATCGGTTCAGTAATTATAAAATCATGGACGTTCAGTTCGATGGTGATGATCACCCCCGTGACTTTTCACAATGGGGGGAAGTCATTGAATTTGAAGCACCGCATGTCAAACTGAAAGTCCCTCGTAATAAAATACCTGAAATCCTATCGAGCCTGCTTGCCAAGTATCGCATTGTGGATGTCGGCGTTCAGGAACGACCTCTGGAAGAAGTCATCGCAGAGGTCTTCATCGAACATAAGAAAGAGACAGACCGTGCGCAGGACGAAAACAATCTACTGCAATCAACAACCGATTAATTAGAGCCTTGTAACTCGTTGATACCGTCGATTGAGTTGGGCACTTTGTTTTGAACACCACTTTTCAATTTCAGTAAATCATGATTGCCAGCCTGCGAACAAACTGGATCATTCTCAAAACCTCGGTAGAAGAACGTCTCGTCTACCGGGGAGATTTTGTGTTTGCCACCCTGGTTCGCTTCCTGCCGATTGTCACCCAGATTTTTCTGTGGGGCGCCATTTATGGGGTTTATACCAGTTCCCCCGTCGCTTCCATTAAAGGCTACAGCTACCACCAGATGGTCGCCTACTACCTGCTGGTTATGGTCGGGCGGGCGTTTTCCAGCATGCCTGGGCTGGCCAATGGGATTGCCAAAGATGTCCGTGATGGAACCATCAAAAAGTATCTGATACAGCCGATCGATATGCTGGGGTATCTCTTCTGGGCGCGCATGGCTCATAAGCTGGTGTATTACATGGTGGCGATCGGGCCTTTTATTCTCGTGTTCTATCTCTGCCGTGACTACTTTGCCGGTTGGCCCGATGCCTTTACGATTACGGCCTGGATCCTGTCACTGATCATGGCATTCCTCGTCGGCTTCTTAATTGAATCGCTGATCGGCCTGATTGCGTTCTGGTTTCTTGAAGTCAGCTCTCTGATCTTTATCTACATGATGCTGAACTACTTCCTCTCCGGTCACATGATCCCACTCGATCTCTTTCCAGAACCTTTAAGCGGGTGGATGCAGATGCTGCCCTTCAAATACCTTGCTTATTTTCCGGGAACCGTGATCTTGGGCAAATATTCGCATCAGGAACTGATTTTCGAATTGTCCATCGAAGTCGTCTGGATTATTGTGCTCTTTTCGCTAAACCGTATCGCCTTTCAACGAGGTATCAGACGCTACAGCGCTTTTGGGGGTTAACCCAGCCATTCAGGCCTCGATGGCTCCCTCTGCCCTTCAATTTGACGCGAAATGGTTGCTTTTCGGGGGGGTTCTCAAACCCTTCTACCACAAAGTTTCATATTTCTGCCTTAGACGAATGCGCGCCCATCTGCTAAAATACATACGAAGGGCTGAGTGTACTTTCGTCAAGAATGACCCGCCGCAGGATGAAAGTCGCTGCTCGTCTGAGGTCACGAACTTAGATGCCACTGCTGGTGTCTACCAATTGCCCCCCTTTTCAAGCATCCTGAATAGATACGAGGGGCATGCTACTTTTCTCTCCTGTTCAGGCTTCCTGAATCTAAGATGTGAGCAGAAAAGAGTTTGAGTTCCAACAAATACAGTGCTCTTAAATCCGGCAATCAATCACAGTTTGAATTAAAATCATCAAATGTCTATTACCCCCGTCGTTCCCACGAATGAAGAGGAACCCATTTACAATCGGCTGTTTTGGCTCTGCTATCTGGCAAACGTACTTTTAGTAACCGCGAATGCCCTGACGTTTCGTTTTGCCGATTTAATCACTGACCTGGGGGGAACCGAAGAACTCGTTGGTGATATTGTCAGCTGTGGCGTCTTCGTCGCGTTGATTGCCCGCTTCTTCCTTGGACAGGGTATTGACCGCTATGGCGTCAGGCGACTCTGGGCCATTTCCGCGATCATTTTTGTAATCGGTGCTGGCGGAATGGCGTTCTGCCAGTCATTGGGCTGGGAAATATTTGCGCTAAGAACATTTTTTGCGACAGGCATCGCCGGCATGTTTACCTGCTCGGTCGTGCATATTCAGCAAAAAGTCCCCCATCACCGCAGAACCGAAGTCATCGGCAGCCTGGGCAGCAGTGGCTTTGTCGGAATGATTCTGGGGACACAGGCCAGTGACTGGATGTTGAACTGGTTTCCACCTGGAATTGACCAGTTCTATGCGTTGTTCGGTATCCCTGCCATCCTGGGCGTATTTTACTTTTTCATCGTGCTTGCTGTGACACGCAATGACGTCCATCGCAGGCCCAAAGTGACGCCAGCCGCACACCAGTTATTGTTCCGCTACTGGCCAGGACAAGTCGTGGTCATCGCCATCATGATGGGACTCAGCTTTACCGTAGTCAGCGTGTTCTTAACTCGCTTTGTGACACAACGGGATCTGGGCGGCATCGGAACATTCTTTGCCGGATATGCCGCCTCTGCCTTTGTTATTCGCATCCTGACACGACGCTGGGGTGAGACCGTTGGACGAAATAAAATGATTACCATGGGTCTGATGGGACATGCTGTCGGTCATCTCATTCTGCCTTCCATCACTCGAGAATGGCAATTAATTGGCCCTTCGATCCTGTGCGGCTTTGGGCACGCCCTGCTCTTTCCCGCAGTCGTTTCGCTGGGAACGGAATCATTCCCCAAGCATTACCGTGGCACAGGGACCACGATCGTGCTCGGCTTCTTTGATGCCGGAGCCATCATTTTTGCTCCGATCCTGGGAAGCATTATCGATCACTGGGGGATTGTGGCCATGTTCTACACATCAGCAGCCTTCATGACCTTAACCGCGACCGTCTACACGGTCACGGCAAACCACAGTCTCAGTAAAGATATCGCAGCCACACCGGAAGAGCTTTGCGTCACTCTAGAAGAAGCCGTCGACTGACCAGAAGACTGCTACAACGGATTACTGAATCGCTCCCGACTCAATATCCTGAACCACTTCAGCCAGGATCGCTGGATCCGCTGATTTGAGGACGTGAGCAATACGAGTTGGTGGCACATTCAGCCGTTCCATTAGTTCTTGCGCCCGCTCCCAGAGCTTTTCTTTTTTCTTACCTTCTGTCAAAAACAGATTGGTACAGAGTTCGGAAAGCTTTTGCTGATCAATGGATTCGCGGTTATCATAATAGCGTTTGATCACATCTTTCTGGTAATTTGAAAAATCTGCCATCGGAAAGGCTTCACTCCTGAGCTCAATTCAAAAAAAACATCTATACAACGGGGTGCATCCCTGTTGAACTGGGATAATGCTGATTTTTATCGGTATGAAAGGTCAAAGGTTTGACTAGAATTTAGGCTCTGACCTGACTATTAAAAAGAAAATTTGATATTGGGCTTCTATCAAATAAAATGAATATTAACAGCGGAAACTGATGATTCACCAACTAAGAAAGATTATTGTGAGATTTTATGCTAGTTGTATACTCCCAGATCAATGCAATTTTCGTAAAATACCCTTTCACACATTGCTCCTGAATCGTCATAATCAAAAAAATAATGCCATCATGAGCGTGAGATCACAAGACATGATGCAGTAATCAACCCAAATGGCCGAATTTTCTGATTAGTTGACTCACCGCTTTTCAGTGAGTACCATTTTATCTAGTTTAAGTTGTATCTACAGTAACGCATAAGTGTTACTCATAACTGGTTAAATAAAATATTAGAAAAAGTGCTGGTAGTTTATTAAGCCCGGAGCGAAACGTGTCTGTCACACAATTCACTGAAGAAGAGTTGAAGGATCTGGAAGAAAAAACGACCATTCCCCGTTTTTTGTTCTTACCATTGGGAGCAGTTGGACTTTGGTGCTTAGCCGTTTACTGGCCTAGCAATGCCATTGGCTGGCAAGCCTTTTGGACTTTATTTACGTCCTATTGCCTGTTCTGCTGGACCAGTTGCTTTCATGAATGCTCTCACCACACACTGTCTGGGTCCAAAAATGCCAGTATCTGGCTGGGGCGCATACTAGGGACAGCGATGTTCGTGCCTTACACGATCTATCGAGAAAGCCATATTCGCCATCACGCCTACTTAAACAAACCGAGTGACTGGGAACTCTGGCCGTATTCCGATCCGAATACCTCGCTTGGTTTTCGCCGGGTTTTCATCTGGTTCGACCTGCTAATGGGCCTGTTTATGGCGCCTTTTATTTATGGTCGAATTTTCTGGAATAAAGACTCGCCACTAACCGACCCCAAACTCAGAAAAACAATCCGTTATGAATATACGGCCATGGTTTTATTCTGGGGATCTGTGATTGGCCTCTGTGCCTATTTTGGCGTCCTCTGGGGACTGGTGCGGGTCTGGTTCCTGCCACACTACCTAGCTGGAATTTATCAAAACACCCGTAAATTTACCGAGCACCTTGGAATGAGTAGCTACGACCCGATGCTCGGAACACGTACGGTTGTTGGTTCCAATATCATTACCAAGTTATGCACCTACTTTAATTTCGATATTTTTGTGCATGGTCCACACCATCGCCATCCTCGAATTGCTCACAACTTGCTTCTGCAAAAAATGGATGACTACCAGGAGAAAAACCCGGACGTCAAATACCCTGTCTTCACAAGCTACTGGGGTGCCATCATCGACATGGCTCCCTCATTCATCTTTAAGCCAGGCGTGGGAATGAATGCAGGTGGCTCGGCGCCTGCCAAAGAGAAGAAACAGATCAACAACTTCGTGCAGGATGTCGCGAAAGAAGTCCTGGCTGATAAAGATCACGTCAGCAAGACCACTTAGCCTGATCTCAGCCTGACTCAAAAAGTCTCATGAGGGCAAAGCTGCTTCATCGAGGATCACTTTCGAGTTCCTGGAATTCACTCGAAAGCGGCCGCCTCACTCAGTTGCAGGTACTGTGATCAATCTGGTTTCTTATGTGTCGCGCTTATAAAACGGAAGTTCCGTCACTTTGACAGGAAATCGTTTCCCGCGAATGTCCGCATCCAAAATCTGCCCTGGTTCAGCAAACGCCGGTTCGACATAAGCCATCCCGATTGGCATGTCGAGCGTGGGAGAAAAAGATCCTGAAGTCACCATTCCGACTTGCTGATCCCCGTTAAACAGCAGACACCCTTCACGGGCGGCCCGTTTCCCTTCCAACGTGAAACCTACACGGACTTTCCGATCTTCGCGGGCTTTTGCGGCAATCAAAGCCTCTTTGCCGATGAAGTCCGCTCCCTGTAATTTCACAGCGAAATTCAGCCCGGCTGTAAACGGATCGGTTTGCTCATCCAGCTCATGACCATATAAGGGCATCGCTGCTTCTAATCGCAGTGTATCCCGACAGCCTAACCCGGCGGGGATAAGCCCCACAGACTCTCCGTCCGCAATCAGACGTTCCCAAAGCGTCATCGCCTGCGATTGATCCAGCACCACTTCAAAGCCATCCTCGCCTGTATAGCCAGTTCGACTGACTAGTGCATCTACGCCCAAAACTTGAGTTTCCACACCGTAATAATATTTGATCTCGCTCAGCTCTGCCTCGGCCAGGGGATTTAATACTCCCAGCGATTCAGGTCCCTGCAAAGCCAGCATGAATTTTTCACATGTCCGGTCGTCAATCTGGACATCAAACCCCTGTCGCTGTTTCTCGATCCACTCCACAATTTTCAAGCGATTGGATGCGTTCACAACCAGTAGGTAAAACTCGGAAAACCGGTAGACAAGCACATCATCTAAAATTCCGCCCGTTTCATTCGTCACCAGCGAATACCGAATCTGCCCCGGCTTGAGAGACTCCACATTGTTCGTTAGCAGTCGATCCAAAAAACGACAGGCATCGGGTCCGGAAAAAAACAGCCGCCCCATATGAGCAATATCAAACAAGCCTGCTGTTTTCCGCACTGCATGGTGCTCTGTGGTAATATTGGAATACAGCAGAGGCATTTCCCAGCCAGCAAAATCGACCATACGACCACCATGGCCAACATGCCATTGATGACAGGCAGTAGATAACATTGATTCAGACACGGGAATTCTCTCTTTTATTTCTGTTGAGAACAGAATCTTTGATAGAAATAAAACGGGTTCGATTTTCTTAACGAGGCTGTTCTATTGTGGAACCTCGCCTGCCATCACGCAATCATCAGGCAGATAGAATCTAAAATTTCTAAAACTCGGCGCGCAGAAAAACTCTGCGTAAAAAAAGCGAGGCCCCTATTAGGAGACCGCGCTTTGAATATTTGAGATTGAATTCGGCTGCCCTTACTCTTTCGAGCAAAGCTTGGCACGCAAATATTCCCGATTCAAACGGGCAATATTCGAAACGGAAATTTCAGCAGGACAAGCGGCCTGACATTCTTCTGTATTCGTACAGTTTCCAAAGCCCTCCAGATCCATCTGTGCCACCATATTCTGTACTCGGGAAGCGCGTTCTGGCTCGCCTTGAGGTAGCGTGGAGAGATGTGAAACTTTAGCAGAGACAAATAACATCGCAGATGCATTTTTACAGGCAGCCACACAGGCTCCGCAGCCAATACAGGCAGCCGCATCCATGGCGGTTTCCTGGATATGCGCGGGTACTGGAATCGCGTTGGCTTCGGGTGCATTACCGGTATTCACCGAAATGAACCCACCATTTTCAATAATGCGATCAAAGGCGCTACGATCTACAACCAGGTCGCGGATGACGGGAAATGATCTGGCACGCCAGGGTTCAATCACAATCGTATCGCCGTTTTTGAAACGCCGCATATGCAACTGGCACGTCGTCGTGCCCGAATCAGGACCGTGTGCCTGACCGTTAATCATCAGACTGCACGCACCACAGATCCCTTCACGGCAGTCATGGTCAAAGGCAATCATTTCTTCGCCTTTTTCATGTAGCTGCTCGTTCAGGACATCTAGCATTTCCAGAAACGACATATGCGTGGAAATCCCGGTCAATTTGTATTCAATATAACGCCCCGAGGCATCAGGGCCAGGCTGTCGCCAAACTTTGAGCGTCAGATCCAAAGACTCGCTCATTATTTATAACTCCTCGTAGTCAGAGGTACTTCGACAAATTCCAATTGCTCACGATGTTCTACAGGATCTTTTCCGACCTCAGTAAACTCCCAAGCCGCGACATGACAGCAATTTTCATCATCACGCTTAGCTTCATTATCTGCAGTCTGATGTTCTTCTCGGAAATGACCGCCGCAGGATTCTTCCCGCACGAGAGCGTCACGCACCATTAACTCACCAAACTCCAGGAAGTCAGCCAGACGTCCCGCATGTTCCAGGTTCTGATTGAGCTGCTGTCCTTCGCCAATGACTTTAATGCTGGACCAGAACTCTTCTCGCAGGTCACGAATTTTTCCCATCGCCGTTTCCAGCCCCTGGCGTTCGCGCGACATACCACAATATTCCCACAGGATCTGTCCCAGTTCCCGATGAATACTGTCAGAAGAACGCGTGCCCTGAACCCCCAGGATTTTGGCATTCCGATCCTGAGCATCCGCCATCGCGGCTGTGAAAGCTTTATCATCCGTCGAGACAGCAGGCAGGTCGTGTGAAGCCAGAAAGTGACCTGTCGTATAAGGAGCCACAAAATAGCCGTCTGCCAGTCCCTGCATCAAAGCAGAAGCCCCCAGACGATTGGCACCATGATCAGAGAAGTTGGCCTCTCCCAGAACGAACAGGCCGGGGATCGTACTCTGTAGATGATAATCAACCCACAAGCCCCCCATCGTGTAATGCACGGCGGGATAGATTCGCATTGGAACTTGATACGGGTCTTCGCCAGTAATCTTGGCATACATGTGGAACAGGTTGCCGTACTTCGCTTCGATGACGTGTCTTCCGTCACGGGCAATCGCATCCCGAAAATCCAGGAAGACCGCCTGACCTGAAGCACCGACGCCATAACCGGCGTCACAGCGTTCTTTCGCAGCCCGAGAAGCCACATCACGCGGCACCAGGTTTCCAAACGCGGGGTAACGACGCTCCAGATAGTAATCCCGTTCGGAATCGGGAATCTCATTGCCGCGACGCTTATCCCCTGCTGCAACAGGAACCCAGACCCGACCATCATTTCGCAGACTTTCACTCATCAGCGTCAGCTTAGACTGATAATCGCCGCTGACGGGAATACATGTCGGATGGATCTGTGTGTAACAGGGATTCGCAAAGAAAGCCCCCCGTTTATGACATCGCCAGGCAGCGGTCACGTTGGAACCTTTCGCATTGGTCGAAAGATAGAAGGCATTTCCATACCCCCCCGTACACAGCAAAACACAATCTGCAGAATACTTTTCGAATTCGCCTGTGAGTAAATTCCGCACAATAATCCCGCGTGCCACACCGTCAATCACGACCAGATCCAGCATTTCCCGGCGCGGTAATAATTTAACACGCCCGAGGCCGACCTGTCGCATTAATGCACTGTAGGCCCCCAGCAGTAACTGCTGACCGGTTTGACCGCGTGCATAAAAAGTTCGTGAGACTTGTGCACCACCAAAGGAGCGGTTTGACAGTGTTCCGCCATAATCACGGGCAAACGGAACTCCCTGAGCAGCACATTGATCGATAATATTATTACTGACTTGCGCCAGGCGATGCACGTTCGCTTCGCGGCTGCGATAGTCGCCCCCTTTGACGGTATCGTAAAACAACCGCCAGATGCTGTCGCCGTCATTCGGGTAGTTCTTGGCTGCGTTGATCCCGCCTTGAGCGGCAATACTGTGAGCACGCCTCGACGAATCCTGAAAGCAGAAAGACTGCACCTCATAGCCCAACTCTGCCAGAGAGGCAGCGGCGGATGCCCCCGCTAAACCGGTTCCGACAACGATGACTTTTTTCTTCCGTTTATTCGCCGGGTTAACCAGCTTCATTTCTTTTTTGAAGCGGTCCCATTTCTGGGCCATCGGACCTTCAGGGACTCGAGAATTCAAAACCGTCGTAGCCGCTTCGGCCATGATATCAACCTTCAAAACGGAAACTGTTAAACTAAAGAATGATTTGTGACAACAAACGTACTTGAATGGCAGTCATCAATGAATGAAATATCCCCAGATCGGCAGGCTGACAAAACCGACTGCAATCACGATTGCAAACAGGATCGCCAGCTTCTTGATCCAAGGCGTGTATTTGGGGTGGTTCAAACCCAGTGATTGGAACGCACTCCAGAAACCGTGCGATACATGAAAACCAAGCACAATCGTTCCCACAATATAAATCGGAGCACTCAGACTGCTGCCCAGCACCTGCATGATGATATCGTATGGCGATGCATCCTTGTAATCCACGGTGGGATTCGCCTGCAGTTTCATATCGATCATATGCATGATCAGAAATGCCAGAATGATAGCCCCTGAAATAAACATCCAAGAACTGGTCCGCCCCATTGGAGTACGCCCAAAAAGAGATGGCGGCTCCTCAATCTTGCTTTGAGCCTGCTGATAACTGATATGACGTGCCTCGCGATTGTCACGAGTCAACTTAAATGCCAGAGCAATATGCACAAACAACAATAGAAACAACCCGGTTTCCGCGACCGGCAACAGCATCATGCTATGCAACTCGTGTGCATAGTTGTTGTAAGATTCCGCCCCCACATATACGAGCAAATTGCCCGCTAAATGCACGACCAGAAAGCTGCACAGTAAAAGCCCAGTGATCCCCATCACGAACTTCTGACCAATGGAAGAGGAGATTAATGTCATCAACCATTTCGTAGCTGACTTTCCGCCTGCTGACGGAGATGCCTGCTGTTTCTCACCCAATTTCGTCACCATAATCAAGCTCTCACCCGGTTACCCTGAGGCGATCCCGTGAACAATATTGTGATATTAAAATCTCATCTGAGCGGCCCACTCACAGCCTCTCACCACGAATAGATTTTGTATTCGAAAAGAGGGGCAGCCAGATTTATGATACTACTTAAGTTATTATATTTCTTTGCCTTGGAACATCAATCTTTACCTAATTATAAACTTGGACGCTTTTCCAAATATCAGGCATTCCAAAACAGTTCTAGAGAAAGACGGGCTATTTTCAATCGAAACATCCGAAAATCAATTCTTACCAATCAATTTGGAGGGGAATCGATACTTTTGCCTGTCCCTGTTCTCTTTACATCGGATAGACGCTGATTGATCTCCGCACCTCTTTGAGGTTTACGATTATTTTCTCTTTTTCTTCTTGCTGCGTTGTGATTTCACCTTCCGACTCTTCTTTGTCGTGTTGGATTGTGACTTTGGCGAAGACTTGGTCGACTTCTTATTGTCTTGGCGAGCAGGTCCCGTATTTCCTTTTGAGGACTTTCCCGCTTTATTTGAATTCGGCAGCCGGAAATCCAACTCCCGGCGGTCGAGGTCAATCTTCTCGACTTCAACAGTTAAGTAATCGCCTACCCGGTATTCCTGCCCCGTTCGCTCACCCACAATACTGAACTTCGCTGGATCCTGATGAAAGTAATCATGCTTCCCCAGACGACTGATATGCAACAGCCCCTCCACAGGAACATCCGTCCCCCTGCAAAACAGACCAAAGGTCTCTGCGCCTGTGATCATAGTTTTCAGAGTTTTGATGTTATTCTCGATCATCCAAGAGAGTAGTTTGACTTTCGTCAACTCACGTTCCGCCGACTCTGCCCGACGCTCACGCAAGGAAAGTTCCTGCCCCAGTTGCCTGAGCCCCTGCGGGCTTTGACCTTTCCCTTTATCCGGCCGTTCCAGAATTTCATCTATCATGCGATGAATCGTCAAATCGGGATAACGACGGATCGGACTCGTAAAGTGGCAATAATGATCAACGGCCAGAGCATAATGCCCGAACTCTTCATCTGTGTATTCTGCCTGTTTCAAGCTACGCAGCAAAGCATAATTCACAGCCTGTTCAACGGGTGTCCCGTGAACCTGCTCAATGATCTGTTGAAGATCTTTACGACTCTGTGCTTTTTTAAGCGTATACCCCAATGCGGTAACGAATTCTGCAAATGCCAACTGCCGCGGCAGCTCCGGAGAGGGGTGCACACGTCTCAAAAAACGCAGTTTCCGATCGTTAAACGCTTCCGCCACCGAAATATTGGCCGCCAGCATAAACTCTTCGATGATCTGATGACTTTCATCATGCTCGCGTTCGACGGCACCAGTCACGCGATGCTTGTCATCAAAGGTGAGTCGGACTTCGGAAAGGTGCAATTCCAACGAACCGGCTGAAAACCGACGTCTCCGCAAAATCATTGCTAAATAATGCATATTTTTCAGCAACTCACGCACTTCAGTAGAAACGTTTTCCCCTGCCTCATCTCGCCCCTGAACGATCGGCAGGACTTCTTCATAGGCAAAACGCTGCGTTACTTGAATTGCGGAATTCGCAAATTCCGTATGGACGGGAATTCCCTCGGGTGTAAACTCAATGAACGCCGACTTCGTGAACCGTACCTGCCCTTCCTGCAGACTGGCCAGTCCATTCGAGATAATTTCCGGTAACATTGGAATGACCTGGCCGGGCAGATACACGCTGGTTCCCCGCTGTTTCGCTTCGCGATCCAGGATAGAACCTTCTTTCACGAAATGCGCCACGTCTGCGATGTGCACACCTAACAGCCAGTGCCCTTTTTCGTTTTGCGTTAATGAAATCGCATCATCAAAATCACGGGCATCGGCAGGGTCGATCGTCACAATCGTCTCTTTGGTCAGGTCGCGACGATTTCCCAACTTTGTTTCATCAAACAGACTGGCCTGCTCGCGGGCCTCTTTCAGAACCTCTTCCGGAAACTCCATCGGAATTCCGAACTCATAGACGATCGAAAGCAGATCAACGCCCGGTTTCCCGTGCGGACCAAGCACCTTGGAAATGACGCCCTGCCCCAGATAATCCTTAGAGGGAAAATGCAGAATGTCGATGACAACCTTATCTTCTGCGCTTACTCCTTTAGCACCAGGGTCTCCCACATGAATTGGTGAATTGAAGATTTTGCCATCCACGTGGACATAACCTTCTCCGTTTGATTCAAAATAAGTGCCGACAAAGGTTGTCGAAGCCCGCTCGATAATCTCGACCACCCGACCGCAGATCTGGCCTCCACTACGTTGGCGGTTAATCACCGTGGCATAAACTTCGTCCCCCGTCTGGGCATCTCCCAGATCCCGTTCGGATACATAAAGATCCCCCGCGTGGCGCTGGTCGTGGGCTATATCATCGGGTTTATGATGCGGAATCAGATAACCTGCACCGGAATTGATCTTTTTAATCGTTCCCGCAATCCAACCCTCTTTCTTGACAGGGCGAATTAACCCCGAGTCAGAAACCAGAATATTCTTTTTGGAACGTAAAGCCTCTATTGCCTGCTCGAATTCTGCAGACGTGGACTTAGAGCCTCCTACTTTTTTCAGCAGCGCCTTATCACGCACAGGCGTATAACCAGGCCTGGTTACATAGTCGAGAATTTTCTTCTCAAAATCGGGCATCAACTCAGTCCTCGCTTATTCCCTTAAATAATTTTCGCTGTAAGCGGGGCGAATAAGGGGTCCAGTTTGATGTGGAATTCAAGTCGTCATCAATGAATCGAGCGAACTCATTGACTTTGGCATCCAGATTATCGAGATGATGCAAGGCCACCGCTTCAGGAGTCATCGGCAAGCGGGCACTTCCAAATTCATAGGTTCCATGATGGCTGACGATCATATGCTTCAACCGCAGCTCAGCCTCTTTGGGAAATGACTCACCCGTCATTTCCTGATATGCGTTGATTTTCTCAGTCAGCATCTCCACACCAATAATCAGGTGCCCCAGTAACTGACCTTCGTCCGTATAAACAAATTCGTTCTCGTAACCAAGCTCCCGCACTTTGCCAATATCATGCAGAAAGACACCCGCCAACAGCAGACTCATATCCGCTTTAGGATACAGGTCCGCCACACGCTGGGCTGTCTCCATCAAATTGACCACGTGCTCAATTAACCCGCCATGATAGGCATGATGTGTTTTGACGCCCGCTGGTGCTCTGCAGAATTCATCCATGAGCCCTTCATCAACCAGAAAGCACTCCATTAAAGTACGAATTTCATTATTTTCGAGGCTCAGCAGCATTTCACGAAGCTTAGTCAACAACTGCTGCACATCCTGCGGCGCTTGCGGCTGAAACTCTGTGGGGTCTAGATTTTCTGCGGAGACAGGCTCGATGTAGGTCAGGATAATTTGCAACGTTCCCTGAAACAGATGCACCTTCCCTTTCACCTGGACGTAATTTCCCGATTGAAAATGCTGCATCCGTTCTTCAAGAACATTCCACATCCGGGCATTGACGACTCCTGTACAATCTCGCAGATCGGCTGATAAAAACAGACTGGCATTTCGATTGGCACGTAACTGCTTATCAACCAACAGAAAAACCTCGTTTACCGTATCACCATCTTTCAACTGATTTATATATTGACGAGACATCTCGAGTCGGCTTTCAGAATCATTTTTAAAACGCTATTGTCGATCTAAAGTTTCGCTAAGAAACACAATAGAACGATCTTACGCCGTTCGATTCTGCTCAACAAGTCCGACACCGGTCCGTTCTGAAAGTCTCTCCCATTTGATTCCTTCCGCTTCATATTTACAGCCGGCTTGGAGTTTCCACTGGCGTTATTAAAATACAACAACACATTCTCTCACCAATACTTAGCTCGATGAGAATATTTTCCCGACAGCCTAGGCCGAACCTTTTGGATACGAATCTGTTCTGCTAGACTGTGTCCAGTTTTATTGTAGCGTCTCCAAGGCCATTTGGACCGAGTATCGATTGAGAGACGCTATGGTAAAATGCGATGCGTTCCAGAATACCCGGCCATCTGCAGGAAGGTCTCTCCGGCGACTTCATCTGAGAACCATCAAATAACGTAAACACTTTTAATCAAACACTTAAGGAAATAACGTGCGCTGGTCAAACACTCTGATTCCGACTATCAAAGAAGTTCCCGCCGATGCGGAAATTCCCAGCCATCAGCTCATGCTCCGGGCAGGGCTCATTCGCCAGTTGATGGCCGGCGCTTATACGTATCTCCCTCTCGGCTGGAAAGCCATTCAAAAAGCAGCCCAGATTATCCGGGAAGAAATGAATGCCGCCGACGCCGCAGAACTTCACATGCCGGCCCTCCAACCCCTGGGACTGTTTGAACGAACGCAGCGTAAAGAAGCCTTTGGCTCCGTATTAATTCAATTCGATGTTCCCCGTGGTAATCGCCTGATCCCCATGGCTCTGGGCCCGACTCATGAAGAAGTCGTTACCGATTTAATGAGTCATTGCATCAGCAGCTACAAACAACTCCCTTTGACCGTATATCAGATTCAGACCAAGTTCCGGAATGAAGAGCGGCCCCGCTTCGGCGTATTACGCACGAGCGAATTTCTGATGAAAGACGCCTACAGCTTTAGTTCCTCAGTTGAACAACTGGATGAAATCTATGACCGCATGTATCGGGCCTACTGCCGGATTTTCGCACGTTGCGGGTTGAAATACCTTCCCGTAGAAGCGGAAAGCGGCCCGATTGGCGGCGATGCCTCTCATGAATTCATGATACCCGCCGACAACGGCGAAGATTCGATCGTATACTGCGAAGCATCTGGCTATGCCGCCAATATGGAACGCGCGGATACCGGCCGCACGGCACCAGAAATCAAAACATCGGCGAATGCCGGGGCGCTGGAGAAAAAAGCGACTCCCGAAGCCACCAGCATCGATCAAGTCAGCACGTTTCTGGGATGTGCGCCTGCCCAGATGATCAAAACTTTGATCTACCTGGCTGATGAATCGCCTGTGGCTGTGCTGATTCGCGGCGACCACGAAGCCAATGAAGGCAAGATCCGCCGGGCATTGAATGCGACCTCGGTCGAAATGGCGGACGACAAAACCGTTCAAGAGGTCACCGGTGCTCCCACCGGATTCGCCGGCCCTGTCGGAATCAAATGCAAGATCATCGCCGACCATGACATTCCAGTGATTGAAAACGCTATCACCGGCGCAAACGAAGCCGACACCCACCTCTTGAATGTCAATGTCGGTCGAGACTATCAACTGGATACCACCTATGATCTGCGTAACGCTGAAGCTGGCGACCCCTGTCCCAAGAGTGGAGAGCCACTGACCATCGTGCATGGCATCGAAGTCGGTCACGTCTTCAAGCTCGGAACCAAATACACTGAAGCCCTTGGTGCTAATTTTCTGGATGAAAAAGAAAAACGACATCCGATTATCATGGGCTGTTATGGGATCGGCGTAAACCGGATTGTCGCTGGTCTGGCAGAAACACGCCACGATGAGAAGGGCCTGATCTGGCCACTCTCGATTGCCCCTTACGAAGTCCTTGTGATTCCGCTTAACACCAAGGACGAGGAAGTCATGCAGACAGCAGAACGCTATTACAGCGAGCTCAAAGCGGCCGGCGTGGACGTGTTGTTTGATGATCGCAATGCCCGTGCGGGAGTCAAATTCAACGATGCTGACCTGATTGGAATTCCCTATCGCGTGGTCATCGGCGGCAAAGGGCTCAAGAATGGCGAGATCGAAACCAAATGGCGTACGGCGGAAAATGCAGAAATGATCGCCCTCGATGCCGGTATTACACCGATCCTGAAAGCATTGGAAGCAAAGAAGCAGGAAGAATATCAGGCAGCCAACGTCCCTGAATAAGACCGTCTTACTGAAGACTAAGACCTCAATAAAGACAGCCGGCAGAGAACGATTCTCTGCCGGCTGTCTTTTTGCATTCCGCAATCGATTAGATCAAATCGATTACTTCAGTTCTTTGATCCGAATATCTTTCCAGGCAACAGAATAAGGGCCGGTTCCCTTTTTGATTCCGTGAACCTGCAGACCGATGAAACCTTTGGGATGCGTTTTATTAATCGCTTCATCTGTCAGGTCTGAAACTTCATGACCGTTGATCCAGGTTTGGATTCGCGATCCATTGGCAACGACACGAAACTTGTTCCACTCCCCATCTTTTAAATATTTGTGCGGCTTACGAATGTCATCTGGTGTCAACCAGCCACGTCCGGTCGCTTCACCATAAATATAACCAGCTTCCGCACCATTGGCGCCACTGGCTTCAATTTCTACCTGGGGACCATTCACAGATTGCTCGCCTTCTTTTTTCCGGCTGCGAATCTGCACACCTGAGTTCAACTTGTCGTGAACTTTGACTTCAAACTCAAGTTCAAAATTTCTATATTTTTTCTTGGTACACAAAAAGGTGTTACGGCTGCCTTCCTTAGTCGTCCCTTCAATCGTGCCATCGACCACTTTATAGGTGGCTGTTCCGTTCTTCACTTCCCAACCATTAAGGTTCTTGCCATTAAACAGTTTTACCCAGCCAGACTTCTCTCCAGCTTGCAGGCTGCCCGTCAGACAAATAGCGGCCAGAACGGCCATACTGATTCCTAATACGCGCTTTCGTGTCATGTTTTCTCTCCAAAAAAGTCTCAGTGTTGTTATTTAGATCTAAAGCAGATCCGCCATCTTAACAAAGCGGAAGTTACATATCGAGCAGCCACCAGTGAATCCAGTTCACTACGGGACCAGAATCGGCCCCGGTGCATTAATCGTCGTCGCCTGTTTTGCATCGCCGGGCATTTCACGGTGTGCAAACTCAGGTGGCTCCGGCTCACCTGGTCGTTGGTTCCGATCCAAAGTCGGATTCTTTGGAACGGTATCACCCGTTTCAGCAGTCCACTGATCCAAAACTTTCCTCAGCCTGGATAGGTCGGCAGCATACTCAGTTTTTGCTGCCAGATTGTGAAACTGATGTGGGTCTTCTGTGACCAGATAGAGTTCTTCCGCCGGTCGAGGCTTCAAAAAGACATCGCGCTGAAACTCATTCAGTTTGTCCGCTCCGAAGCGCTGCCAGAGTACTTCACCGGAAGGAAAGTCAATCGATTCGACACAGAGATTTCGCTGTTCCGGCCATGCATTACGAATGTAAAGCAAATCCCCCGAGCGAACCATGCGTTCGTGGGCTTTAAAAACGTGCCAGTTATGTTCGGCAAATGCATAATCACGTACTTTCACAGTTGGTTGCTTGAGCACACTCTGAAAGCTGACTCCCTGAATCCGCGGGTCAGGTGGTACTCCCGCCAAATCCAGAAACGTCGGGCCAATATCAATCGAGCTAACAAGACTATTGGTGACGGTCCCCGGTTTGACTGCAGCAGGCCAGCGCACCATCAGTGGTGTTTTGATGCCACTGTCATAGAGTCTGGTTTTGCAGCGAGGAAAAGGACGACCATTATCAGCGAAAAACAGAACCAAAGTATTGTCGGCAATTCCCTGTGCATCGAGTTCGTCGAGAATTTTCCCGGTAAAGAAATCAATGCGGCTGATTTCATCGTAGTATTGTGCAAGATCCTTGCGTGTTTCCGGTGCATCTATCAGATAAGGGGGCACCACAACATCTTCTGGTTTGTGTGGCTGATACTCTTTCGACGCTTGCCACGCTCGGTGTGCATCCACCGAAGCAAACCAGCAAAAAAATGGTTTGTCTTTCGGACGTTGTTTGAGAATGGGAACCCAGTCTGCTTCTCGTCCCGGCCCCTTTCCCTTCGAAACATGATCAAAGGCGGTCAACGCATATTTCCCCATGTGCTGCTTGCCCGAAATGACCGTGTAATAGCCGGCATCACGTAACAATTGGGGAAATAAAACCTGTTCTTCAGGCAGCGGCGTGTGCAATTCAGGAGCACCGGTATTATGTGGATAACGACCTGTGATCACACTACAACGACTCGGACTGCAACTGCTGGTGGTGAGATACGCATTATCGAACCGCAGCCCCTCTTTTGCCAGACGATCCAGATGGGGCGTTCGTATGGTTGGATGCCCATAACATCCCAGATCATTCCAGGAAACATCATCGGCAAAAATCATAATGATATTGGGACGGCCTGAGGCGGGTTTACTCGCTGCATCGCTCCCTGAAGTCATCAAAACAACGCAGGCAAGACACAGAAGCCAGTTCCACAAACGCAATTGAACATGCATTAGGCACGCTACCTCATTTCAAAAGAGCAGAGAGAAATTAGAACCTGTCAGAAACAGCATCCTCTACGGTACTATAACGAGACAGACATCTCAATCTTGAGGTAGCAATTCGATTTTGAAGATTCTCCAAAACCAGTTTCATTAACAATCGTTAGTAATTAAACGTCGTAATCCTCTTCGGGATCAATTCCAAAATCTTCTGTTTCTTCTTCTGGTTCATTTTCAAGAAACGCGTTCTCGTCGAGATCCGATTCGTCCACTTCTTGAACAGGTTCTAAAGAGATGGAGAGCTGAATTTTGTGATGGACGACCGGGTTGAATTGTTCGCCCAGAGGTTCAAAACGGAGATGGATATTGGCTTCGGAAGCAATTTCATCAGCCGTGCGTTCCGCACTTTCGGCTAAATCCTTCTGACCACTTTCTCGGTAACAGGCTCCCAATGACTTCCAGGGAAGCTGGCTATGGGGTATCGGCAATAAATCAGCCGCATATTGCAAAGGTTGAATCGCCTCGGAATAACGTCCGACCCGCTTCAATGATTCCCCTCGTAAAAAAGAATAGGAAGCCGTGAGAGAACCGGGATCACTCACCTTATCCAGTTCTCTGAGTGCCTGCCGGGGCATCCCTAATTCCAGATAGCCTTCTGCAGCAATCAATCTTCGCACTGTTTTTTTAGGAATTCGAGGGATCATCATAATAACCTCCAGTTTCACCTGATCTGGTGAACTTTGCTGGTTGAATTTTTTGGGAAATCAACGCCTCTGGACCAGATTTGTTTTTTCCCGTTCTGGAAAAACGTATTTGAGAGTCCTCTGGATCAATTTTACCGCATAGAATGTGCCAAATCTCCCCCCTAATCATCAATACTAACTTTAAATCAATACTATATAACGACTTAAACTACATTGGCAGTCTCAAACCAAACCTGGACAGTGCCATTTTGACAGTCACCCTGATATCATAGTGGTTGCACCGTGCATCAAAACTGCACAGGAAGCACTTGGTAGGGGCTTTTCTTTAGACAATCAGATACAGTAGCCGGTTCGCCCTTCGAATCTGAACTAATGTCCGATTCCAACTGCAAATGGCAAAAGACTCTGCTTTCACTACGTAAAGAATGGGGATTTATTCAGCAAGAATTTGGCGAAACATGCCATTAAATTCCAACTTTTCTTCCGCTCCCTGATCGACCGTCGCCTCAGAAGGCTTGGGATCCTTGGGCCAGACTGTTGAGATGCGGGAAGGGTCACTTTGTAACCAGTCCTGGTGGCTGGTCGCCTTCTCCGGCTTCAGGAAGAGAACCGTCTTGATCTTGGAAGGATCAATCTCAGCCTTAGATTCATCGCCTGCCTCAGCTTTCGCCACTTTTTCCGCTTCTTCCTTATTGCCAGGTTCAGGCTTGGTTTCTGTCTTCGGTGCTTGTGTTACAGCTTCCGCTTTCTGCTTTTCTTTTGCCGCTGTCTCTGATTTGATCCACTCTGCCAGAGTTTTTACCGTTCGCTTGGGCGTTTCTTTCTTGGCAGTCGAAGCTTGAGAAGTTTCAATGAAGCGGGCAGGTTCCCGATAATCAACGGTGCTCTCATTCGCAAACTCCTCACTACTAGCTAAAGGATTCGAAATCTTTGCGCCAGCAAACTGAGCTCCTTCTTTATAAATCGTTCCCCGTTGAAATGGTCCCGCCCCCAGAATCCAGGTATCACGGGCAGTACTCTTCGCCTGAAGAAGTCCCGACTGCCAGACACGTTCACGTGTTTTCTGGTTATAAGCAAACACACTGATTTTTGCGGCTGCGGTCTGATTATTCTTTTTCGCCAGAGAGATCTCAGGGATGGTAGGAATGGCAGGAGCCGTGGGAACCAATGATGCAGCGGAAGACAGCATACTACTGGCCGGAATTCCATAATTCACTTCATGGCCGTTAGTTGCCAGTGTGCCCACACGGGCTTCGACCACATACTCAGCGTCTTCTTTTTTTTCCTGAATCAGACAATTGGCAGCTACAATCTGTTGTCGCAATGAGCTGATGATATAGTCTGCATTAACAAACCCAATCCCCTTCACATTTTTGACATACGTCGTATCAAAGTAAACTTTCTTATTCGCCAATGTGCTGAAATCGAGATAGGAAATCGTCTGGTCAACCGCATCGGAAGTCAATAACTGTTCGGTCGCACTATTACTGATCATCTTGCCGCACCCGGAGAACAGAGTCAGCAACATCATACATATACAAGCAGAAATGCGATTGTTTAAGAACCGATTGAAATCAAGCATGAGTTATGGCGATCGTCTTTTCAGCACAAAATTTGTCAACACAATTTCCACTGACCGTTCGGGGAATCCCAACCGGCAGCAGCCCGGAAATACTGTGTAAAATAGAACGTCCATACGTAATCACTTTGCAATCAATGCTGGCATTGATTGTTGAATCCGTATTTCTGTTTTTATTGTGAGGGAAAGTTGGCCAGAACCAGGAAGGAACTTTGACCAGGAGGTTATTACTCTGCCCTGATGCGTATGGGATACGATCAAAGACACAGGTGGATCTGAGTGAATCTTGAAGTGAGAGGGATCAAGAAATCATCTCAGGGGCGGAGTATAACGAACACATCGCGAAACTCATATATGACTTTCAACATAATCAAATCGACGCAAAACAATATACTACAGTGCCTTGCATCTTTTCTTCAGAACTCTCCTAAACAAGAATCCTAAGAAATCCTGGCATTTTTAACGCGGAATCCGGGGAGCACTAAACCGGTTGGACTCCGTAAAACTTGTCATTCGGGAAGAGAAATCACTCCATTCGAACGCTGTTTTCCGCTCTTGCGTCAGGCTTAGCACGGCACAGGTGACCTCAATCTCTTCGACGGCTTCGGCCGTCAGGGAAGCCACTTCTGCCAGCTCGTGATAGCCTCCCAGGCGAAAACATTCGCTCAGGGAGTTCCAGGCCTTGCGACTTTCCATCACAGGAAACAATCGAGCCGCCTGATGTAACGGTTCAATCGCTTCGTTATACTTTTCCTGACGGAGGTACGCTTCGCCAATCAGATAGAGCCGCATTGCTTCGAGTACCCCAGCATCTTCCAGTGAATGAAGTGTATCCAGTGCCTGGATGGGCATGCCCAGTTCCAGATATCCTTCAGCGGCCATAATCTTGTGTATGATTTTCGAAGAAACATTTTCTAACATGTTCAATTCCTTTTTTTACCGGTGGGGCAAGCAATCCATTGCCCGGCTGCATTTCTGTTTCCATAACTGGTCTCAATCCTCTGAGACACAAACACTCATACTGGTTCTCAAAAGCAACACTCGTACCAAACCGAAGTCCATCAGGAACAAATTCGCCTATCTTGCTTCCCACAAACGCCTTCCAGCAACAAGAATATTTCCTCGTATCGCAAGGATCAGGGAAGAATGCACTTTCTACTCCCCAGACGTCTGTAATTTCTACATCACCCTTTTTTGATGTCTCTTCATGCAATCATCTTCCCAATGAATCACAAAACTTGCACTTCCCCCTTGAAACCTGCATGATAGAAGTCAAATTCAATCATAATTTTCCTGCTTGATACCAGCCATCAATGCCCTGAGACTGAGGATGAAGCCTATGTTGCCGCGTTTGAAGCCATCACCCCGATTTTCCCCTTCACTCATTCTGAGTCTGGTCTTCTATTGTTCTCTCACAGTAATGGACGTGGGGCTTTCAAAGGCTCATGCCGCAGAACAGCAACAACCGAACATCCTTTTCATTTTTACCGATGACCACGCGTCACACGCGATGAGCTGTTACGGTTCCAAAGTTAATCAGACCCCGAATCTCGATCGGATTGCCCGTGAAGGAATGCTGTTTAATAACTGCTTCTGTACGAACAGTATTTGTGGCCCCAGCCGCGCCGTAATTTTGACTGGCAAGCACAGCCATCTGAACGGCTTCAAACAGAACGGCAACAAGTTTGACGGCACCCAGCAGACCTTTCCCAAGATCCTCAGAAAAAACAATTACCAGACCGCCATCGTCGGGAAATGGCATCTTGCAACGCAACCCACGGGATTTGATTACTCGGAAATTCTGATTGGTCAAGGCCCCTATTATAATCCCCCCATGATCCGTAATGGCGAGCGAATCAAGCATGTCGGCTATACGACCGACATCATTACGGATCTGGCCCTTGACTACCTCAAAAACAGCCGCGATCCGAATAAGCCATTTATGCTGATGTTCCAGCACAAGGCGCCGCATCGCAACTGGCAACCCGGTCCCAAATACTTACACATGTACGATGACGTGACCATCCCCGAACCCGATAACCTGTTTGACAACTATGAAGGGCGCGGGACAGCTGCTAAGCAGCAGGACATGACAATCGCGAAAACCATGACTGCCTTCGACCTGAAATTAACGCCGCCAAAAAACCTGACTCCCGAACAGTTAAAGGTCTGGAATGCCGCTTACGACCCGAAAAACGCAGCATTCCGTAAAGCCAATCTCACCGGGAAAGATCTGGTCCGCTGGAAATATCAGCGTTACATGAAAGACTATTTGCGATGTGTCGCTTCGGTCGATGACAACGTCGGACGGATGCTCGACTACCTGGAAGAATCGGGCCTTGCGAAAAACACCATTGTGATTTATTCATCAGACCAGGGCTTTTACCTCGGAGATCATGGCTGGTTTGACAAACGTTTCATGTACGAAGAATCCTATCGAATGCCGTTTCTGGTGCGTTGGCCGGGCGTCATCAAACCAGGCAGCGTGAATAACGAACTGGTCTCCAATCTCGATTTCGCGGAAACCTTTCTCGATCTGGCCGGTGCCCCCATTCCCGATGACATGCAGGGAGTCAGTCTGGTTCCCCTCTTCAAAGGGACAGCCGAAAAATGGCGCGACAGTCTTTACTATCATTATTATGAATTTTACAACCAACGCCGGTCAGCTCACATGGTACGTCGTCACAATGGAGTCCGCACAAATCGCTATAAGCTGATCGACTTCTATAATCTCGGCGAATGGGAACTCTACGATCTGAAAAAAGATCCGCGCGAGATGAAAAACGTCTATGCAGATCCGGAATACGCTCAGGTGGTCACTGATCTGAAAGCAGAATTAAAACGCCTGCAAACACAATATCAGGTCCCTGATGACACGGGCTCGGTAGAGAAAGATCCCCCCTCACTCCGTCTCAAGCCCCGCAACAGTGGCGCGGGACAGAAAAAGAAACCAGCCAGGAAAAACTAAACCCGGCGGCCCCTTTAGCTTGAAATCAGTGTCGAGGCAGGCGATGAAATTGGATCGCGGCAACCGCATATTGTCGTGATCCGAGATCCCAGCGCCACGGCGGTAGCATTTTGACATTCTGGACCAGAGCAGCCAGCGGGGTATTCCCTTTCAGTTGGGAAAACAAGATGCCCGGATGCACGCCATGAAAGAAGTTGCGCGACGAGAGTAACTGGGAGAGATATTGGGTGAATTGAAAATCGGGCACTTCCTTCATGTCGGTGGCAGATTCGGAAGAAACAAAATCACTCACGACGAAACCAGCCCCACCATCGTTGATGAACTCCACGATGGTTTGAAAATGCTGAGAGCGAATCGCAACCATCAGTTCTTCAAACTGGGGATGAGTATCTCCAACCGCATTCACGGTCTGAAGAATCAACTGGCTCAGCACACACGTCGAACAGACCACATCAAACGGATCAGGCAAATCCAACGCAGCAGGTTGAGAGAACCGCTGAATGATCTCACTCAAATCGGTCTCTGGCTGAACGCCCGCCGCTTCGCAGGCAGCCAGTTCCTGACCGACCCCGGTGATATCCCGCACATATCGAAAGACACGCGGATCATCTGACACTGCCTGCGATTCAACGCCGTACTCTAAAGCACTCTCATCCAAGTCGACCAGATGAATCTCACTATACACCTGCAACAGCTGCTTCAGATCAAGATCATTGCTGTTCCCCGCTCCCAGCACACAGAGTCGCCCATTACGGTCTGCCGCCAGACCAGTCAGATATCCCGTCACTTTTTCACGATGCCTTGCCCCCTGTTCCCAGTTGGGTCGGCTGGCCAGATTAAATCGAATCTCTTCCTCAAATAATTTGTTCATTGACGCAGTTTGATAGCTCCATAATGCTTAGCGATTTCACAGGTTATACAGATAGAATCAACTTTAAGTCATACACCAGATATATCAATCGAAAACTGACGAGAATTGCATTTTTCGCTACCACTAAATCCATTCTTCAGCCAAACTAAGGCATATATCGCAAGACTCTCTATTTCTTATCCTGAATGTCAGCTGTAATGTTATTCTTTGTAATTGCTTGCCTGGTCCCTGCGTTTCTGATTTCGTTCCTGTCCACAGCGGCAATGCGCAAACTGGCACCCAAATGGGGGCTCATCGATCAGCCCGCGCATAGAAAAGTGCATACCACTCCGACTCCCCTGGGAGGCGGCGTTGGCATCTGGCTGGGAGTGATTATCCCCATTGCCGTTGCCCAGTTGACCGTTCTGCTGATTCTGAAAACAGGCCTCAGCACCACCTGGATCCCTCAAGAACTGGTCCCGCATTTGGAAGGAGTCCTTTATCGCTCCGGTCAATTATGGACCGTGCTCGCAGGTGGTACCGTTCTGGCCGTCATGGGTCTGCTGGACGACAAACACAATATTTCCTGGAAACCCCGTCTGGCCATTCAACTACTGGTTGCAGTAGGACTGGTTCTGGCCGGCGTGCGAGGCACACTCTTTATCCAGCAACCCTGGGTCGGCATCGTACTGACGGTGGCCTGGATCATCGTACTGGTCAATTCATTGAACTTCCTGGATAACATGGACGGACTCACGTCAGGCATCGGATTGATCGCGGCGGTTTTATTCGCGTTGATCATGCTGAGATTCACGGGTGAACCACGGTGGCTCGTGGCGGGTGTGTTGCTGGTGCTTGCCGGTTCGATTGCCGGTTTTTTATGTCACAACTGGCCTCCGGCAAAAATTTTCATGGGAGATTCCGGCAGTTACTTCATCGGCTTGATTCTCTCAACCATGACTATTCTAGGCACATTTTACCCCGGAGACGCTCCGACGGGAGAGTCAGTCGCCAGTCGTCATGTCATTCTGGCACCGCTTTGCATTCTGGCAATCCCTCTGTATGATTTCTGTACGGTCATGATTATTCGCCTGAAAGAAGGACGCAGCCCGTTTCATGCAGACAAAAGCCATTTTTCACACCGGTTAGTCGAATTGGGACTCAGTAAACGCGATACCGTCCTGACCATCCATCTGGCGACATTGACGACCGGTGTTGGGGGACTGATTTTATATGAAGTCACGTCTTGGAATGCTGCTCTACTCGTTATTCTAATGATTTTGTGCGTACTGTGCATCGTGACGATCTTGGAGAACGTAGGTCGGAAAAATCGGGAATGAGTAAACACCGAAAACAAAACCGATCGCAGTCGCCTCAAACAAAACCCACGCCGTCTGCGCCCCCACTCCCTCGACTACCCGGGCTACTCAACGGAATTCAGCTGTTTCTGATTGGCTCTCTGATCACGGCCCGCTATTTACTCCCCGCCGAATCGGCGCCCCAGGGAGAGACTCTGCCCATTACATTCGGGTGGTTCATCGTGGCGATTCTGTTTTGTGGCACTCTACTCACTGAGCGTGCCCGCAGCTTTCAGTTAGACCGATATGACCTTGGAGTCTGGCTGCTGGTTTCGGGACAAGTGATCTCGACACTGGTCATGATCTATACTGCAGAAGGTCAGCAACGAGCCGCGTTGAACATGATGTGGGAATGGATCGGCTTAGGGCTGACCTTTTCTCTGACTCGACGGCTGATTGCAACGACATCGCTTCGCGGCACATTATTGCAGGGATTCTTAACCACAATAGTGCTGCTCTCCCTCTACGGAATCTGGCAACACCATTGGATGTATGATCAACTGGCAGAAGAATACCTGGCAGTGCGTCAGCAATATGATGTGGCTGCTTCTCCCTCAGAACGTGCCCGGTTCCAACAACAACTGTTCGCCATGGGCGTTCCTGCCGATTCTGTGACAGGCAGTGGACGGCAATTGTTTGAACAACGGCTGCTCAGCAGTTCTGAACCCCTGGGAATGTTTGCGCTCGCGAATACATTCGCCGGATTGCTGGCAGTTGGCTTCCTGATTACGTTTGCTCAAACGATTCATATTTTATTTTCCAAAACAGTAAACGCCACTTCGAAACCAGATCGGTTTAAATCCTGGATCCTGGTGCTTCCCACGATTCTGATTGGCTACTGCTTAGTCCTGACCAAAAGCCGCACCGCCTGGGTCGGCGTGATGGGAGGCCTGGTCAGTCTGGCACTCTTAAAACTGATTCAAAAACGACAAAACACAAGCGAACCACGACCACTCTGGAAAAAACAGGCCCTCAAATGGGGCATCCCCGGCGTGATTGTCGTCCTGGGATTGTTTCTGCTGGCAACATTTAGTGGTGGCTTAGACCGGGCCGTTTTGACCGAAGCTCCCAAATCACTCCAGTATCGCCTGGAATATTGGACTGGTACCTGGGATATCATTCAAGAAAACCCTCTGTGGGGCACTGGTCCGGGAAATTTCCGCAATCATTATCTCAAGTACAAATTGCCCGGCTCCAGCGAAGAAATTTCTGATCCCCATAACCTGTTTCTCGATGTCTGGGCGAATGCCGGCATCATCGCATTCGCAGGGCTACTGGTCATTCTCGGACTGGCAGGTTATCGCTGGCTGATCAAGCCCATAACGGTCTCTGAGAATTCTGAATTAGAAAACATTGAATCCAGCCATCCAATCTCACGGGATCAGATTCTGCTATTACTCGGCTTTGCACTCTCATTTCCTCTGTTGTGGGGTGAGCAATTATTTCTGCAATCCATTGATCAAGTCCTGCTCTGGCTGTTCTGCCTGGGCTGGCTGGCAATTTATTTTGTGCTCAACATCGGCTGGCAAGCCTTGAATGAGACAGACCGAGTGAATTCGAATTTCTCATTCGTGCCTCTGGCCTTAGCAGCTGCCTTTGTTGCACTTTGCATTCATCTGTTGGGCGCCGGTGGAATTGCCATGCCGGCGGTAACACAAACCTGGCTGCTGCTCCTGGCGTTGGCATTCCCTGTAAGCCTGTTACAGACGGACATCGACGCAAACACCACAGCCGAAAGCACTTCAACTTCAACACGGCCCTTAAACCCTATACATTTGAAAACTGCGGGAGTCATTATTTGCCTCCTGTTGACAGTTTTCTTTATCAGGTCATCATTTGCGCCAACAATCGAGAGAAAAAATCTCGTAAGAGAAGGAGAGCAAGTACTCTTGCGCGGACAGTCCGCTCGAATAGCACAACGATACTTAAATCAAGCCAGCCAGGCAGATCCCCTGTCTCCAGCCCCTTGGCAGGCATTGGCTGAACTACAGTTTCGTCAAGGAGTGGATGACCGGGATGCGTTTGAACAAGGGGTCAAACTGAAACAGGCGGCCATTCAGCGAGATCCAGTGAACCCGCTTAACTATTTTCAGTTAGGACAACGCTTTTATCAGCAGTATCAAACATCACAGAAACAAGAGGATCTAAATAACGCCATCGAATATCTGAAACAGGCTGTCAGCGGTTACCCCAATAATGCCCTTTATCGGGCTGCTTTTGCGGATGCCCTGTCTGCTGCCGACCAAACCAGAAACAGTCAGGAACAGGCACAGCGGGCAATCGAGTTGGATGAAGCCAATCGCCGGGCTCAGCATGTCGACAAATATTTGACGGAAAAGACACTAAATCGGCTGAAAGTAATAATTAACGTAAGACGAACGAATCAGAATTGAACTCAGGCGGTCTGCGCCTCATAATAAAAGACAGGTACCAAAAGTAGTACCTCAGCTCCAACACCGAATTTTTTCTTTTTTCTTGTATCCGCTTTAACGACTTCTTTGCTGGTGAAATTATGAATCTTCGTACCATTCTCACAACAATCGTTGTTCTCATCGTCGCACTTGTCGGTACTGTCTGGCTAGGACGGGGTAATAGCGATCTCGAGTCAACAAAACCTGCCAGACCTGCAGGAGACCCTAGTGCCGATCTCCCTAAGATCGCAGAAAAGGGCCCCTACCCCAAAGCCGTCGTCGAACAGCCACTCTATAATTTCGGTGAGATGGCCGTCGGACAATCTCTGTCGCATAAGTTTATCTTAAAAAATGAGGGTGAAGTTCCGCTGGAAGTGAAGAAAGGGAGCACCACCTGTAAATGCACGCTCAGCGAAATGAATGACAATTCAGTCGCCCCTGGCAAATCCATTGAAATCGAACTAACCTGGACTCCCAAAAGTCCGCAGGAACATTTCGGACAGACGGCAACCATCTTTACAAACGATCCGAAAAACCAGGAATTCAAACTCCAGATCGAAGGCACCGCCAATAGCCTGATTGCCTTTAGCGGAGATATGCGAGGCAGCGCCCATTGGGCTCTTCCCACCATGTCGAACAGTGACCCCGTTTCGTATTCAGGATCAATTCACACCAAGTTTATGGACGAGTTCAAAATAACAGAAATCGAGTCCGACAGCACTGGTTTGAAGACTTCCTTCAAACCGCTCACACCTGAGGAACTGAAAGAAGTCGATGCCAAGTCCGGGTATTCGATTGACGTCACAGCTGATCCCGCGAAATTTCCTCTGGGAGGATTCACCAAACGCCTGACTGTTAAAACGGATATTCCCAATGATCTGAAACCGGCTAAACCTGAAGCGGAACACAAACACCCTGAAGGACACGACCACAAGCATGAACCACAGCCCGGTAATCGAACGTTCGTGATTCAAGTATCGGGAAATCATACAGGTCCCATTCGAATTGTCCCGACATTTGGCGTTCACTGGAACCCGCAATCCATGGTATTGATCCTGGGAGATTTTTCTGCCAAAGAGGGAAAAGAGGTCATGCTATCCATGTTTGTGGAAGGCATCGATCAACCCCTGGAAATTCTCAACCAGGAAATTTCACCTGATTTTCTGAAATTCGAACTCAAAAAAGATGACAGCTTCCAATCGAAGACCAAACAACGCTACGTATTGAAATTTGCCGTCCCCGCTGGTCTACCTGCCGTATCCTTTGGACGAAATAATCTGGCGAAAGTCAAATTGCAAACAAATCATCCGAACGCCAAAGAAATTGAGTTCCGGGTCCAGTTTGTATCCTTATAATCACTGAGTCTGGCTTGGCTCTGCCTCCATACTCATTCTCCTCTGTTCATTTTTCTCTGTTTTATATTCCACTTTTCAGGGCCACCGTCAGATCCACTTTGACGCAACAACATGTTATGAGCTAAGATAAACAGCGAGGAACCCCCTACTTTGTTTATTCTCCTCATTCATTCCCATGGAAGGTCGCATTGAATGCTATCGAAACGAATCTCAGACCAACATTGTCTGCTTGCCCTGCTCTGCGTGCTACTACTCGCTGGCTGCGAAAACAAATCACCGAAGCCAGCTACAACTACTTCAGATTCAACCGTTTCTGAAACACAGTCTAAGCAACAGAGTCCAGAAAGCTCACATGCTGAAAAACAGCATTCCGATGCGACACCGGCCGACGCGACACCGAAAAAACCAGCCGTCACAAATACGAACAAAAACACCGCTAAGAAAAACCAAGCCGCTTCACATACGAAAACAACGGCGGCTTCCAAAAGACCCCCGAAGCCATTGTTTAAGGACTGGCCAGCACCTGCGCTGGCGATCGTTTTAACGGGGGAACGTCATGGCTATCTGGAACCCTGTGGGTGTACTCAGAACCAGACAGGGGGCGTCTCCCTGCTGGCCAATCTCTTCAAGCAAATCGAAGAGCGCAAATGGCCTGTCACTGCCTTTGATCTGGGAGGCCTCGTCAAACGGAATCGTCGACAGAGCCAGATCAAATATGAAACCATTCTGGCTTCGATGAAAGATATGAAGTACGCCGGGGTCGGCCTCGGACCGGAAGAGCTCCGCTTTGGTGCCGATATTTTTCTACAACTGCATAATCCCGAACCCACTTCCCCTAACACAACCCCCACATTCCTAGCCGCAAATATCCTGGTTCTGGACACTCCCGATCTGGGCAAAAGCCACTTCAAAATCATTGACGTCGGTGGCGTCAAAATGGCAGTCACTTCCATCATCGGCAAAAGTCACATGGAAAAAGTGCCGGACATCACCTGGCAGGAACCGGCCAAAGTCTTGCCTGAACTGATCAAAAAGATGGAAGCAGCTAAGCCGGATCTGATGATTCTGCTTTCCCAGTCCAACAAGGATGAATCGAAAGCACTGGCTGAGAAATTCCCCGTCTTTGATATTCTGTTAACGGCAGGCGGCGTGGAAGACCCACTCGGCGAGCCGAAATTCCTCGGCAAAACGATGATAGTTGATGTCGGCCACAAAGGGAAAAGTGCCGGCGTCGTTGGCTTCTATCCAAAACAGGCAAGCAAAGACGATCCTTCAAAACGGTTCCGATTCACGGTCATCGAACTCGATAAACAACGCTTCAAAGACACACCCCGCATGGCCGATCACATGCAGTTCTATCAGGACCGTCTGAAACAGGAAGATCTGGCGGCAAAAGAACTTCCCATTGACCATCCGCGTGGTGCAACATTCGTCGGAGCAGAGAAATGCGGCGAGTGCCATACAAAAGCCTATGAAAAATGGCTCACCACGGCGCATGCCAATGCCTACGAAAGCCTGATTAACGGCCGCAAAGATCAGATTGAACGAGGTGAGAAAATTATTTCACGCATCTATGATCCCGAATGTCTCTCCTGCCATGTGACCGGCTGGCATCCTCAGGATGTAATTCGTTACAAAAGTGGTTTTGTGAACAAGCAGGAATCGCCACACCTGTTAGGTCAGCAGTGTGAAAACTGTCACGGCCCGGGCAGCGGACACATCGAACTCGTCGATATGGACAAACTCGAAGAAGCCAAAAAAACCATGCGGGTCACGCTCGCCGAAGCCAAAAAAAACACCTGCTACAAGTGCCACGATCTCGACAACAGTCCCAAGTTTGAATTCGACTCCTACTGGGAAAAGATCAAACATCCCTGGAGCGACTAAACTCTTCGCTTAATCATCTTGAACAATCGCACCTCAACCATAGAGTCTTCAAATGCTGGAAGTAGAACAGAAATTTTTACTCGCTGACAAAGACGCTCTGTTCGATCAACTGGAGCATCTCGGCGCGACACGAGGCACGAATCTGGAACAAGAGGATCTCTACTTCACTCACCCCGTTCGGAATTTTGCCGAGACCGACGAAGCGATTCGTATTCGCCGCAATGGATTTGACAACCGGATCACCTATAAAGGTCCGAAACGGGCGACTGTCAGCAAAGTGCGCAAAGAAATTGAACTGGCGTTTGAATCTGGTCAGCTTGCTTTTGAACAACTATCAGAAATGCTCGAACTTCTGGGATTTTGCCCTTTAAGAGTCGTCAGAAAACTGCGTATCCCCTTCAACTATCTACATCATCAACATTCTTTTGAAATCACCGTTGATGAAGTCGAAGGACTGGGCATCTTTGTCGAAATTGAACTGCTGGCAGAAGAATCAGAACTTCAGGAAGCAGATGCTGCCATCATCCAACTGGCTGCCTCTCTGGGACTGACTCACCCCATCCGCGCATCTTATCTGGGTATGTTGATCGAACAGGAAACACAGTCCGATTCAGTCTGAGCTTATTGTGAATTTTCGAAGCTTTCCCTCCATTTATTCCTTTTCAGACTGGCTGAATTCTGAAATAATTGCCGACAGATATAATTGTCTCATGTTTGCTATTGTGACAGGAGAAAAATTAACTAGTATCTTTTAGTTCACATTAGTCACTTCTTTTTAGAATCCATGGGTCGAGACGGCGTTCAATAATAGCGTCCCCGCAATTCTCGATAAATTGGGCACTTGCTTCGCCTGACGAACTCGAACTCATTTGCGGGGCAAATGCCATATTATTGAAGGAAGACCTTAATGGCTGCAAAAGCACGATCAAAACGAGCCGCAACTCCCCCTCCCACTAACAATAACGGTTCTGAGGGGATGCTTGATAACGCGCTCGGACAAATTGAGCAGGCGTTTGGCAAAGGCGCGATCATGAAACTGACGGGCGAGAATGCCCAAGTCGTTCCCTCGATCGCCAGCGGCGCACTCTCACTCGACTTGGCCCTTGGTGGCACAGGCTTTCCCCGCGGACGGGTCATCGAACTGTATGGCCCAGAATCGAGTGGAAAAACAACCCTTGCATTACATGTGATTGCCAATGCCCAAAAAGAAGGAGGCATCGCCGCCTTTATCGATGCCGAGCATGCCCTGGATCCGATCTGGGCCAAAAAACTCGGAGTCAACCTTTCCGAAATGCTAGTCAGCCAACCCAGCTATGGGGAAGAAGGGCTCCAAATTGCGGAAATGCTGATCAAATCAAACTCTGTTGACGTCATCGTTGTCGACTCGGTCGCAGCTCTGGTTCCCAAAGCTGAACTGGATGGTGAAATCGGCGATACCCATGTCGGCCTGCAAGCCCGGATGATGAGTCAGGCCATGCGGAAATTAACCGGCGCCATTTCCAAATCCAAAACAACCGTGATTTTCATCAACCAGATTCGTGAGAAAATTGGCGTGATGTTCGGGAGCCCCGAAACAACACCCGGCGGTCGTGCTCTGAAATTTTACAGTTCGGTTCGTGTGGATGTCCGCCGGATCGCGACTCTGAAAGACGGAGATACCGTCACCGGTATTCGCATGAAAGCCAAGATTGTCAAAAACAAAATCGCGCCTCCTTTCCGGATCGCCGAATTTGACATGCTGACGACGGGCGGAATCAATTTTGAACTGGACCTCCTGGATCTGGCCGTCGAAAATAAAGTTGTTAAAAAGGCCGGAAGCTGGTTCAGTTACGGAGAAACACGTCTCGGACAAGGTCGCGACCGTTCCAAAACAGTACTGGAAGAGAACCCCGATATCTGCCAGGAAATCAAGCAGAAAGTGCTGGAAGCCCGTGGGCTCGCTCCTTCATCCAAGCCGGAAAAGCCGGAAGCAGTCGAAGCCTGATTTCAAACACGTTCTGTAAACGGAATCGATGATTAAGAATCGCACAAACGACCTTGATACCAGCAATGGTATTCGAGGTCGTTTTGCATTGGGTTATGCCCGAAAACAGAGTAAAATCAGGAGTTAGCAACGTCAGGCTGAATGGAAACAAGTTCACCTGTATCGCAGAACATTTCCCTTTGATTCAATCCAGGTCAATGCATGCTTAATGCTCAACCAGCACAATTTGCTCGCAGTCGTCTATTGCCAGTCATTGTATTTCTGATGGGGCTACTGCTACTCTCTCAAAGTCAGTCCCTGTATGCACAAAATCTGGATGCACGTGCCATTGCCTTTGCTGTTCAACAGCAGCTAGTTCAAGCGATTGAAAAGTCCGAAAAGTCTGTCGTCGCCATTTCAAAGATCAAAACGAAACGACAAGAGATTCGATCGCGGGTTCCTGCTCCCTTCGGTCTCGATCCGAATCAGGGGTTAAATTTATCACAAGATCCCAAAAGCCTGAATTTTATCCCTAATGAATTTGGCGCCGGAATTTTGATTCCTGATCCCACAAAACAAAACCGTGTTTTGATACTGACAAACTATCATCTCACAGAGGGAGGACCGGTTGCAGGCCGGAAAGCCATTTCGGAAAATCGACTCTATGTGCACTCCGCCAACCGACAGGGGTTTTATGCGGAACTGATCGCCGCTGACCCTCGCAGTGATCTAGCAGTCCTCACGCCCGTAAAAGGGCTTCCCAATGAGCGTCTCCGCACACTCACCCCCATCAAGTACGGAAACACCGAATCGATTCGCAAAGGCCAGTTTGTGATTGCGCTAGGAAATCCGTACGCGATCGCCCGCGATGGCTCACCCAGCGCGAGCTGGGGAATCGTAAGCAATTTTCATCGTTACCCGGTGCCTGTCTTCAAACATTTTTTAAATCAGGAACTGGATAAAGAAGAAACTCTGCACCATTTTGGAACATTGTTACAGGTCGACACACACCTCGACCTCGGAACCAGTGGCGGCGCCTTACTGGACCTTGACGGAAATTTAATCGGCGTGACAACATCCCTCGCCGCATTGGAAGGTTATGAAAAGTCGACCGGCTACGCCATTCCGATTGACCAAGCCACCCTGCGGATCATCAACAGTCTTGCTGCCGGAATGGAGCCCGAATATGGTTTTCTGGGCATCCACCCCCTGACCATTGAACGAGATCAGGCAAGACATCTCTTCGTAAGGAATTCTGTACTGCCAGACCCCTATTATGTGAAAGCCGAGAGTGTCAAGCAGTACTCCCCCGCCCAAATCGCCGGCATGCTGCCCGGTGACCTGATTCTCTCCATTGAGGGGCAAAAACTGACCCGTGAACTCGATTTAATGCGTGAAGTGGGTAAAGCAGGCGCAGGAAAGGAAGTAAAGCTTCAAATCTTGAGAGGAAAAAAACCGCGTGAGTTGACTCTGACCGTGAAACTAGGAAAATGGCCAGTGGCAGACGATGAGGGGGTTGTACAAACCCAATTTCACCATCCCCTCTGGCGCGGACTTAGAGTTGATTTTCCAACCGCGCGCAAGAAATATACCTTCAGTCCGTTTAGTTATCCGCCTGCGGTCGTCGTGACGCATGTCGCTCCGGAAAGCCCCGCACAACAGGCTGGCCTCAAAGAAGGAAACTTCATCAGCCAGATTAATAATCAAGCGGTCAGGATGCCTGATTCGTTTTACCAGGAAACACAAAAAGCAAACAATTCACCAGTAACATTACAACTTTTGGATGGCCGAAAGGTGATCCTGTCTCCCCAAGAAGCAATCAAAAAACAATGAAAACAGACGAACTTCGCGAGAGTTATCTTTCCTTCTTTGAAGAAAAAGGTTGTGTCAGAAGACCATCCGATGTCCTGGTCCCACGCGATGATCCTACCGTGTTATTTACACCAGCAGGGATGAACCAGTTTAAAGATCAGTTCCTGGGGGTTGGTAAACTCGAATTCACGCGCGCCACAACCTGCCAGATGTGCCTCCGCACGGGTGACATTCAAAACGTGGGAGTCACCGCCTATCATCACACGTTTTTTGAAATGCTGGGTAACTTCTCGTTCGGAGATTATTTCAAACGTGAAGCCATCCACTGGGCTTGGGAATATCTGACGGATAAAAAATGGCTGGGGCTCGACCCTAAACTGCTGTCCGTCACCGTCTACAAGGAAGATGACGAAGCCTACAATATCTGGCACGACGAAATCAAACTTCCCGCCAATCGTATCAGTCGCGAAAATGAACACGAAAACTTCTGGCCCGCCGGGGCGCCTTCATTAGGTCCCGATGGCGTATGTGGCCCGTGCAGTGAAATTTTCTATCACCCCAATGGTGGAAAAGACAACGTCGAAATCTGGAATCTGGTCTTCACGCAATTCAATCGTGTCGGAGATCCCCCTGATAATTTGAAACCACTCCCGAAGCAAAACATCGATACCGGCATGGGACTCGAACGAACCGCATCGGTTCTGCAGGGTGTCCCCAGTAACTTTGAGATCGATACACTCAAACAACTCTGCCTGGCGACCGCTGATACAATCGGCACCGCCTATAAGTATGAAGCTCCTGACGGGCGCCCCATCCGGCGTATTTCTGACCACGTCCGCGCTGTCACCTTCAGCATTCATGAAGGAGTCAATCCCGGCAGTCTCAAAGAGAGTTACGTGGTACGGCAATTACTCAGGCGCGCGCTGCTCGAAGGTTACCTGCTTGGTAAAAATGAACCCTTCCTGTATCAGCTTGTCCCCGCGGTCGTTGAGATTATGAAAACGCCCTATCCGGACATCGCCAAAACGGTTGAAAATGTGCAGAGCACAATCAAAAACGAAGAAGAACAGTTTCTCGACGTCATTGAAAAAGGACTCACACGTTTCGCTGGCTTTCTGAAGAAAGCAGAACAGGAAGGGAAGTCGCAAATCTCTGGTGAAGATGCCTTTGATCTGCACCAGACAGATGGATTTTTAATCGAACTGACCGAAGCACTGGCCGCCAAAAATAATATTGCCGTGAATCGGAATGAATTTAATACCTTGATGGACCGACATCAGAAAGATAGCGGCAGAGGCGCCTTCGCGAACTCGGTCATGTCGGAAGGCCCGCTCACAGCGCTACATAAAACAACCAGTGATACTGATTTCAAAGGTTATGAAACCACAGAAGCTGAAGGGAAAATCGTCGGGATTATCGCAGAAGATCGGCTAGTCGATTCGGTCGTAGAAAAAGGGCACGCACATCCCGTTGCCGTCGTCATCGACCAGACCCCCTTCTATGCAGAAGCCGGCGGCCAGGTGGGTGACACAGGTTTCATGGAAGCAGACGGAGTGAAATTCGAAGTCATGAATACCCAGAAAAATGGGGGACTGACTCTGCATCTCGGTCATCTGTTAGAAGGTCAGCTTAAGCTGGGACAAACGCTGAAAACAACCGTGGTTGAAACGCGGCGTGCAGGCATCCAGCGTGCCCACTCAGCAACACACTTGCTGCATCATGCCCTGCGAACAGTCCTGGGTGACAACGCCATGCAGCGTGGCTCCAAAGTGGAAGAAGACACACTCCGCTTTGACTTTTCGCACAGCAAAGCGGTGACCCCCGATGAACTCAGCCAGATCGAAGACATCATCAATCAACGCGTTTCCGAGGGTGCCAATGTCAGTACAGATCTAATGAAGCTGCAGAAAGCCCGTGATCTCGGAGCGATGGCGTTATTTGGTGAAAAATATCCCGATAACGTGCGCGTGGTCCAAATGGGAGATTTCAGTATTGAATTGTGTGGGGGAACTCACTTGTCTAATACTGGTCAGGTCGGCCTCTGCAAAATCGTCAATGAAGAACCGGTTGCCAAAGGGGTTCGCCGGATTCATGCATTGACTGGCGCCAAAGCCCTGGAGAAAACCAGAAACACAGAGAAACTGATCCAGGAAATTGCGGCACAGCTCAAAGAGCCTCGCCCCGAGGAACTACCGCAGCGAATCGCACATCTTCAAGAGGAATTGCGGGACACGAAAAAACAACTTTTGAAATATTCCAGCAAGTCCCTCTCAGGAACTGCAAATGAGTTGCTGGAACGCGCACCAATTGTAAACGATGTCAAAATCGTGTCTTACCATGCACAGGATGCCTCACGCGATCAACTGCGGGAACTGGCGGATCTCCTGCGTAAAAAAGGAAAGCAGGTCGCTCTGATTCTGGGTACTGTTATTGACGGAAAAGTTGCCCTGATGGCAGCCGTCAACCAAGACCTGGTAAAACAGGGACTCAAGGCCGGCGATTGCGTGAAAGCCGCCGCCAAGGTGGTAGGCGGCGGTGGTGGTGGACGACCTGATATGGCAGAAGCTGGTGGCAAAGACCCGGAAAAACTGGCTGACGCACTGGCGACAGGCGCAGACTACTACCGCGGTCAACTCAAAGCTTAGGCCTTGATGATCGGTTAAATCAACTTCCGACGGTTGAGTTCGGCAACGACGCGTTGAACAATTTGTGACACATCGTTGTTGCCAAGCTCTTCCGTGATTCCAGTAGAGCAGCCACCAATGGGCTCATTCGTAAAACCGTGTTCGGATAACATGCACTGCAGCGTTCGGCTCAGTGTGGAAATATCGGTCTGCTGCTCTGAAGTAATTGGTTGGCGGCCCTGCCCCATCTGAAAACCACGTAGTTCCACTGCTGCCCGAAATCCTTCTGGGAACTCGGCAGAATAAATCATCGTGTCAAACAGGGTCAATAAATCGTATTGCACACGACGGGCCTCATCCAGTTGGGCCGACATCGTCAGATCGTAAAGCTTGCGTGTCAGTTCAGGAACCACTCCCGAACTGGCATTGGTTCCCCCATCGGCTCCGATTAATAACAGAGGCATCAAAGCCGCATCCCAGCCCGTCAGAAATGAAAAATCGGGACGGTTCGGACGCACAGCCTGAATCATGCGAATCATATTGGGAATATCTCCCGATGAATCTTTAATCGCCACGATCTTTTCGCACTCCTCGGAGAGACGCTGGATCGTAGGCACATCAATCGGGCTGGCAAACATCGGAATGTTATACAAGGTCACATCGATCGGAGTATTATCGCCAATTTCCTTAAAATAGGCATAAACCGAAGCCGGGCTCAGCTTGTAATAAAAGGGAGCCACAATCGCCACGGCTCGAATTCCGAGACCATGATAATACTCACACGCTTTAATCGTTTCGCGTACATTGGCTTCTGCCGCTCCTGCCAAAATCGGCACGCGACCTCTAGTCTGGTCTGCAATGATCGCGACAATCCGGCGGCGTTCTTCGGGAGTGAATCGGGTAAACTCGCCGGTGGAACCATTGGGATAAAGCCCGTGAACCCCTTTTTCAATGAGCCAATCAATATAACGCCGTAATTCGGGCTCGTTGATTTCGCCTTTGGAGTCGTAGGGGACCAGATTCGGGGTAAAAATTCCACTGAGTTTTTGCTGGGGATGCATTCGGGGGACGCCTATACACTAAAACAATCAAGTTGCCAATTTACGGAGTATAGGGGAATTATAGCATACAAATCAGTAAGACGACACAGATTCAGGCCTCTTCTACGGGCTCTTCTGTAGACTCTTCCTGATCTTCAGATTTTGAATCAGCTTTATCGGTTATTTCGTCCCGCTCACTCTCACCACCCTTAGAACGATTAAATTCCTCAGCAGTCACACCCGCCTCCAGAATCGCTTTTGCTTCCGCTTCGGCCGAACGCCCATAGAACTGCAGGATCAGAAATAAGACAAGAAAACCAACCGGTAAAAGAATATAAGGTTGAATGCCGAAACCGACCGGAATATAGCCAAACACTACAGATACGACAGCAACGGTCATTGCATACGGCATTTGTGTGAGAACGTGATCTAAATGATCAGACCCGGACGCTGCCGATGAAAGAACAGTCGTATCGGAAATCGGTGAGCAATGATCTCCAAAAATGGCGCCCGCCAGAACTCCACCAATGGTCCCCAGCATCAGATGATGATTGGGCCCGGCTTCGTTCAAGGGAACCAGCAAGCTATAGGTAACGGAAATCGATAAAGGCATCAAAAGCCCCATCGTAGACCAGGAACTGCCTGTGGCAAAACTAACTGCTGCCGCCAACAAAAATGTAATCGTAGGCATCCAGTTCGGAGAGAGATGTCCCGAGAGCATTTCAACAAGAACTCCGGCGGTATTCAGATGACTCTCGTCACAAACCGTGGCAACCGACCAGGCCAGAACCAGAATCAGAATTGCCAGAAACATACTTTTGGCACCGACCGACCAGGCTTCGACACATTCATTAAGTGAAAGCGACTTGGAAAAACTGCAACTGGCAACAGCAGCGATTGATGCCAGGAAAGAAGAAATCAATAAGACGCGATTGGGAGAGGCATGTTCTAAAATGGTCCGTAAATTCTTTTCCAGTAATAATTTACCTTGCTCCAAACGCGCCAGATTCAGACGCTCGATTTCAATCGTGCCTGTCCACCACAGACCGACCATTGTCAGGCCCAGTAAAACAAATAACGGAATCAGCGCATTTCGTAATAACTGTCGATGGGCCAAGTCCCCTTTTTCTGCACTCGACTCTGCCTCGACAATATTGAAACGCCCGGGCCGCATGACCTGGTTGAATGCAATCGCACGTACCTCGGCCTTCAGCATCGGACCAAAATCGTGTCCCAGATAAGCAACCAACCAGACAAACGCCAGTAATTGCAGCGGATAAAAACGGTAAGGCAGACTGTATAAAAACGTGGTGTAATAATCTTCCGCCATTCCCAGGCTGGCATAGGAATCGGCAATGTATCCTATTTCGACTCCCACCCAGGTCGAAATAATCGCAATCCCCGAAACGGGGGCAGCTGTCGAATCGACCAGAAACGCAAGCTTCTCTCGGGAGACTTTCATGCGATCTGTTAAAGGACGCATGGAACTGCCGACCAGTAATGAATTCGCATAATCATCAAAAAATATGACCAACCCCATAAACCAGGTCATGAGTTGACTATGCTCGCGTTTTTTCGCGTACTGCGAAAGCCGATTTACTAAAGCCGCAGTTCCCCCACCGACAGACATCACGCCGACCAGCGCGCCGAGGAACATCGTAAATAAAATGATCATCATATGAGAATTGTCGGGACTGCCCGGCTCAACAATCTCATGAATCACAAACGTATCCAAGGTATGTACAAAGCCCAGAAACAGATTACCGTGGGCCAAAATCACAGCCCCGCACCAGATACTGACCAAGAGCGCCAGTATGATATTTCGAAACCAGATCGCCAGGATCACGGCCACAATGGGAGGCAGCAAACTTAGCCAGCGGGAAATGCGATACACTTCCAGTGAACCCGCACCACGAATATCCGGATCCACGACAATCGTACCGGAAGTCACAAAGACCTTTTGATTCTTGGCTAAGTCTGTTTTCAGCTCCAGGATGCCGTCTTTGAACGGGGGCAAGGCGGTATCAACTTCATCAACCCACAAATCGAGACCAATAATCTGTTGAGGATGACCAGAGAATTCAGTATCCAGTGCGCCATTGACATCGAGTGCCCGAATCGTAACTTTGCTGACAGGGACCCCGACCACAACCACATCGGGTGCTTCAATCGCATATCGAGCCGGCTCTTTTATAAGAGGTACATCCGAAATTTTCTCGGTCTGTCCTAAGAAGCTGGTCAGAATTATCAGAAAGGAATGAATCGCCGCCATCGTCCCTCAGGCTGCTTAATCAATGAAAAGTAGGGGGCAACGCTAATTCTGCTTGTGCAAAATCAACTTACCAGACGTCCTGCTGGTTATATTGAAACCGATCCCCGCCCGATCCGCAAGCGATGATTTTCAAAAAATCACTTGTTTTCACTCTCTGCAGGAATTTCCGCAGGCCAGACCAGATGAAATGTCACACCCCGATCAGGATTGATTTCTGCTTCGATCGATCCCCCGTGAAGAGAAACAATCCGCCAGCACTTTGATAATCCAAAACCTAAACCCCGCCCCGCCTGCCTGGCAGAAAAGAAAGGATCGAATAAATGCTCCCGTTCCTGGTCTGTTAACCCGGGACCATCATCAATCACACGGAGATGTAGACTCCGATTCGATCCTGTGGTCAATTCTGTGATCGATTCTTCAGAGACAATACGGATCTGACCGCCGACCTCCAGCACATTCAGGCTGTTGAGAATCAGATTACTTAACACGACCTTCCACTGCGTTTCATCGGCCCAAATCGAATGCGATTCGGAAATCTCGACCGAGATTTGAATTCCTGATGGGGAAATCGTTTCATTCAAACTCGCCAGAACTTCCGCTACTGTTTTTTGTAGATTGAGCAAACTCGGATGCGGAACAGGTGGTCTACCAAACAGCATCGCATCGCCAATCATATCCCGAACGCGATAAGCCTGCCCGCCGATCGTTGTCAGAGATTGTCTGCGGTCCGGGTCTGTTTCCCCTTTTAACAGCATCTGCACGCGTCCCACAATCGTAGCAACGGGGTTATTAATTTCATGCCCGGCACCAGCTGAGAATTCCGCCATTGCTTCCAACTTATCAACACTGGGGAACACGCGGTGCTCTGCTGCAGGCTTCTGCCCCAATTCACCAGCAGGGACTTCCTTTGTATCGACATCCGACAGACTTGGTTGTTTCGACTCCCGCACTTGAGCCAACAGGCGCTGGCTGAGTTCCACTAACTGGGAAATGAGAGGCAGTTTTTCTGTGAGTCCGTTTGAAGAAAACAGAAACACCCCGGCAATATCTGCCTGATCAGAGGGAATAGAATAGAATTCGAATGGCGCAGGGGAAATCAGCGAAAAAGATCGGCCCTGTTCAAAGACCGATATCGCCTGCTCGCTTTCCGAACCAGCATGCGCTGGTTGCATCGCATCCAAAACGAAACATTCCGTTTCATTTCGCGAAGACCGATAGATGCTGCCCGTCAATTGTTGTGGCCGGCGATCAAACACTGCAATATAAGCAGCATCCGCGCCGGTTGCTTCACACCACACAGCAGACAGCGCATTGAGAATTGATTCCAGCGAACGCGCAGGAATCAACGCAAACAGACGCCTGTAATACGCATCCGGTAAATCCAGACTCAGGGCACCGGTTTCGCTCGACATCTGACACTCCCTGAAACAGCACCCACGACGATCGGAGAAAAAACCCGACCGCCATGAAACTGATGACTGTTCATTTTGTGGAATCAGCCAGTGGCGTGAACGGATTCCAGATTCAGAAGCGTACAGACTCGATCTGCCAGTTGCTCGACTTCAAACGGTTTCTGCATGAAGTCATTGGCACCAGCCGCTTTTAAGTCGTCAATCTTGTCTGATTCTACCATACCACTGATGCAAATAATTTTCACATCGTCCATGGAAGAATCGCCACGGACTCGCTGGCAGACTTCTTTCCCATTGATGTCAGGTAGCATTACATCCAGAATAATAATATCGGGGTGATACTCTTTGACCATCATCCCGGCATCAAATCCGTTGTTAGCAACACGGACTTCAAATCGAGAGTCTGCATCGAGAACATCACGAATCAATTCTACAAGTTCTTCATCGTCATCCACGATAAGAGCCTTGCGTTTTCCACTTTCCAGTGCATCGGTGGGAATTCCATTGTCTTTCATAAACTTGAATAAGACGTCACGTGGAATTCTACGAAAGCGAGAGCCGGGTACACGAAATCCCTTTAATTGGCCAGAATCAAAACAGCGAATAATCGTTTGTTGACTCACTTTGCAAATCTTTGCGGCTTCGCCTGTGGTAAAGACCGTTTTCATATTGCTCATCCATCCTTTGAAGACCCGCTACTTGTGCGGGAAAGACCAAGCGCTGTAAGGCTATTACAACATGCAATAACCGAGCCCCTGCGCAGTGAAACCGATGACCCGTTCATCAGATTCGCTGCATGAAACTGACATCTCCATAATCAGCCTCTTATCTATTTACCTGAAAACAGGTAAAGTGATAATAAACCGCATCCTCCAAGGTGCAGTTCTGTGGCCCGTTGACTTGCCAAACGCTACTGACTTTCCAGACGCCACAAGTATCCCACTTAGATACAAACGCCAAGACTTTCAACACCGCTTGACTTTACCAGTATTATCAATAACTCCGATTGTATCTATTCTGACGATATGGTCAACACGCATTCGCCAGGTTAACCATATTATTGAAATAAACATGTACGAATTATACACTTACAGTAATCTGACCTTCACTGATTTCCATCTCAAATCACTGGCTTCATTCAAAAATGAACAACCCGCGCAGGCGAAAACGACTTTCAGCACCAAGACTTTGGAAACGCAGTTGGTCAGAAACGCAAGAATTAGGTAGCCATGCGACTGGCGCTGTTTAAATAAAGCACAAGCACCGTTAAATCAGCCGGGGTCAGACCGCTGATCCTACCCGCCTGACCGATATTTCGTGGCTTGACACGACTCAGCTTTTCCTTGGCCTCATTACGCAGGTTCGGTACCAGCAGATAATTGATATGGTCAGGTATGTGCAGTGTTTCCACATTTTTCTGTTTTTCAATCTCGGCAGTCTGACGGCGGATATAACCTGCATACTGCACCTCGATCAGCGCTTGCTGGATTGCCCGTTCCGAGAGGGAAAACCCTTGTAATGCAGGCGCGAATTCACAGACCTCATTCCAGCCAACGTCCTGGCGGCGCAACCATTCTTCCAGCGTATTCCCCTGATAGCGAGTACTTCGAATAAACTCGAAGATCTGTGCGATTTCTGCTTCGTACGCCTGATACTTCTGCCACCGCTCATCTCCCACAGAACCGACGCGACGACCAATGGGCGTCATCCGACGATCGGCATTATCCTGCCGGAGCAACAAACGAAATTCCGCCCGCGATGTAAACATCCGGTAAGGCTCATCTACGCCTTTCGTCACCAGATCATCAATCAGAACTCCCAGGTATGCCTCATTGCGATCAAGAACCAAATCTTCCTTCTCGGCAATCTTCAAGGCGGCATTCAACCCGGCCAGTAATCCCTGACCAGCGGCTTCCTCATAACCTGTTGTCCCATTCAACTGGCCGGCGAAGTACAGGCCTGCGACACGCTTGGTTTCCAATGTTGGCTTCAATTGTGTGGGGGTCGCGAAATCATATTCGACAGCATAGCCGTAGCGCATGATTTCCGTTTTCTCCAACCCTCGAATTGAATGAATCATCTCATCTTGAACATCGCGAGGCAGACTAGTGGAGATTCCATTGCAATAATACTCGTTGGTATAACGCCCTTCCGGTTCCAGAAAAATCTGATGTGAATTACGTTCTGCAAAACGAACGACCTTATCCTCAATCGAAGGGCAATACCGTGGGCCGGTCGAATTAATCTGCCCGGAATACATCGGCGCACGATGCAGATTTTCGTTGATCAAACGATGAACCTGCTCGTTGGTTTCCGTTAAATAACAGGGCATCTGCGGCTGATTGATTTTTTCCGTCATGTAAGAAAAGGGCTGTGGATTTTCATCGCCGGGCTGTTCTTCTAATACAGAAAAATCGATCGTGCGACCGTTGAGCCGTGCGGGAGTTCCCGTCTTAAAACGTTGCAGTTCAAACCCCAGTTCCGCCAGACTGTCAGAAAGCGTTCCTGTCGTCCCTTCCCCGGCGCGTCCCCCTTTGGTCTTGGCTTCCCCCGTATGCATAATCGCCTGAAGAAAAGTGCCCGTCGTCAGAATCACGGCCCGCGCACGGTAATAAGCATCGCCGTGAACCTGCACTCCGGTAATTCGTCCCTGCTCCACAACCAGACTCTTAACGATTTCCTGTCTGAGCGTCAGATTGTCCTGTTGCTCAACCTTCCATTTCATACTGAATTGATAGGCTTTTTTATCGGCTTGCGCACGCGGACTATGCATGGCTGGCCCTTTAGAAAGGTTCAGCATCCGAAACTGAATTCCCGTCTCGTCGATCACCTGACCCATTTCTCCGCCGAGGGCATCAATTTCGCGGACAATCTGACCTTTCGCCACTCCGCCAATCGCAGGGTTACAACTCATCTGACCGACGGTATCGCAGTTCATGGTCAACAGAGCGGTCTTCGCTCCCAGCCGCGCAGACGCGAGAGCGGCTTCACAACCGGCGTGCCCGGCTCCGACGACAACAACATCATAATCATACGTAACTGACTGACTCATGGTTCTTCTTTGTGAAATAAAAGTATGTAACCCTGGCTCTTACCTGAAGAGGCTGCCGCCATCGGGCAGGTTCAGTTTTAAATGCTCCATCGCGGCCATCGTGACAACTCGACCGCGCGGAGATCGCTGAATGAAACCACAACGCAATAAAAACGGCTCGACTTCATCTTCCAGAGTATCCGAGGGGATATTCAGACTGTGCCCCAACGCCTGCACACCAGCAGGCCCGCCGGAAAATGTTTTGGCCAAGGTTTCCAGATACCGCCGATCCTGCCGCTCCAGGCCGAGATGATCGATCTCCAGCATTTCAAAGGCCTGGGCCACAACTTCATTCGTTATATTACCATCGGCTTTGCTCGTGGCAAAGTCTCGCGCCCAGCGTAACAGATTATTTGCTTTACGCGGGGTTCCCCGGCTGCGGCGGGCAATTTCGAACGCGGCATCATCTGAAATCGGAGTTCTCAGTTTGCGAGCATTACGGCGGACGATTTCGATCAGGTCCTGATCTTCATAAAAATCCAGATGCTCGCGGCGAACGAAACGATCTCGCAGCGGAGCCGTCAACATTCCGCTCCGCGTGGTCGCACCGATCACGGTGAACTTCTGTAGTTTCATATTGACGGTCCGGGCATTCAGACCTTCACCCAAGGTAATATCGACCCGAAAATCCTCCATCGCAGGATAAATAAATTCTTCGACCGTCGCCGGCATCCGGTGAATTTCATCAATAAACAGAAATGAACCGTGGCTGGCATTGGTCAGAAAAGGCAGCAGATCCTTGGGAGCACTTAAGGATGGTCCTGAAGTAATCTGCAGTTCGGTTCCCAGCTCGCGAGGCAGGACTGAAGCCAGCGTGGTTTTTCCCAATCCGGGAGGCCCGTCCAGCAGAAGGTGCCCCAGAGGTTCATTTCGTTTGCGGGTCGCATCCAGAAAGATTTCCAGCCGCTCCACCACAGCACGTTGCCCAACAACTTCGCTGAGCCGTTGAGGCCGCAGCGCATCATCGTACTCCGTATCATCGGCCAGATGGCTGGAACCCCAGCCGTCTTCCCCTCCGGAAGAATCATCTTCCGGTTCCTCATCGCCTCTTATGACAGGTTCACGAACCATCTTCACATCCAGAATCTAATGTACCGTCACCAGAGACAACACAGCCTCTACCCAACGGCGGGTATCATAGCAAAAGAACTCCCCAGCCGTAAAACCCAGACTGGGGAGCTCTCAAGAATTGCAGATGATTCAAAAATGAATCCGTTCACTGGCTGGTCATCTCGGCATAAGCCACTGTCTGAGCCATATACGTGAAGGGCATGATGAAAATCAAACCGATCCCCAAGGTGACAATCCCCCCCAAGATCGAAATTCCGCCCAACGCCAGCGAAAGCCCAAGCAGGTTCAACAGATTGCCGGATGTTACTTTCCGTGATTCTGAGAATGATTCGATTCCAGGCAGATTTCGGTCAATCAGAATAAATGAGAACGGCCAGAACATGAGGGCCACTACAATCCCGGGAATAATCAATAAAATCATTCCCACGAAAATAAGAATTCCGTAAATCATGCTGCAGAGGAACATCCGCCAGAAAAAGGGGCCGCCATTAAACATGACGCTCAGATCGGGACTTTCCCCTCGCACAATCTGAAGGAAGACTAATTGGCCCCCCAGCTGTAGATAGAAGAAGATAGAGTAGATGATCAGATTTTGAACCAGCGCGACCGGAATCTGCACCAGGGGCGCCACATCATTCCCGACCCCTCCAGCCAAGACAGCTCCGATCACTGCTGAAGCGATGCCAATTACAATCGAAGCAACGAAGTAAATCCCCCCTGCCAACAGTGGCACTGCAAGGACCATCCCCAGGTTAGCTTTATAAACCTCCCACGCACGAGACAAAACCGCGCCGATACTGAAAACCCGTGGCTCCCAGTGTCCTCGACCGGAGCGTCTTGAAGCCTTGAGTGCTTCGCCACAGGCCTGACATTTTTGGGCACCTGCAGGAACGGGAGCACCGCACATGGGGCAATCGATACTTCCTCCTGAAAGAAAACTGTCTTCTTCCCGGGTAGTCCCCCCAGCGAGAAAGCTCTCTTCTTCCGGAACAGATTCGTCGAATTCGTCAAAGCCATCGAATCCCTGATCATCAGCAGGCTGCGGGACATCAATCGGCTCACCACATTGAGGACACTTGGCTCTGCGTCCCGCTTTGTCGTCTGACGTTTTCAGAACTTTATTACAATGCGAACAACTGAATTCAATCGTCAAGGTTCTGTCCCCGTTAATGGTGCTTGAGAATCAGTCGGCGGTGACCTCAGCCATGATCTCATCTGGAATATTAAAGTTTGCCGTTACACTTTGCACATCATCATGGTCTTCAAGTGCCTCCATGAGTCTCAACACTTTTTTCGCATCTTCGATTCCCAAATCGACCGTCGTATCGGGAATACGTGTAATCTCTGCCAGATTCGTGGGGATTTTCTTTTCCTCAAATGTATCAGCTACCTGCTGAAATGCCTCAATGCTGCAGGTGACATCATACACATCACCATTAGCAGAAACGTCATCTGCTCCCGCTTCCAATGCGATCTCGAACAGTTCGTCTTCTTCGACATTTTCACAGGGGATCAGGAACAGACCTTTGCGTTCAAACATCCAAGCCACACATCCGGTGCTGCCCAGGTTGCCGCCATGCACTTCAAAGATCTTGCGAACTTCACCGGCGGTTCGGTTCCGGTTCTCAGTCAGCATGTCACACAACACCGCAACACCAGCGGCACCATAGCCTTCGTAGGCCAGCTCTTCAAATTTTTCACCCGATAACTCACCGCAACCTTTTTTCACGGCACGGTCAATATTGTCTTTCGGCATACTGGCTTTACGAGCCTTGTCAATGGCATACCTTAATGCCAGATTCATACCAGGATCGCCCCCGCCATGTTGTGCCGCCACGATAATCGCACGGCTCAACTTGCCAAACAGCTTACCCCGTTTTTTATCAATCACCCCTTTCTTAGCGGCGATATTTGCCCAATGTGAATGACCTGCCATGTATAGTTCGCTCAGCTCAATAAATAAAAAATGAATTTCCTGCGTCAGAACAACGCAGATCAGAAATAACCTAAACCTACACTATAGAACACCAGAAAGGAAAGAAACCGTTTACTGATTGAGTTTTTCCTGGAGTTGCTCAATCAGCTTCGTATCAGGGGAAGTCGCCTGTTGTGCTTCTTCCAGTGCCTTCTTCCACAGTTCTGTTGCTTCCTTTGTTTTGTTTAACTTGTGATAACAGTCTGCCAGATGGTCCAGGATCGTACTATCTCCGCCGCCAGGCAGTTTCCTGGCACGCTCCAGATATTCCTGAGCCTCTTTATACTTCTGTCGCTTAAACAGAACCCAGCCCATACTGTCGAGGTAAGCCATATTGTTCGGCTCTGACTTCAATGCAATCCGAATCATCTTTTCGGCTTGTTCCAGATTCTTCCCCTGATCAGCGTAAAGATATCCCAGATCATTATTGATCGATGGGTTCTCCGGATCGTCGACGAGCAGCTCTTCCATCACCGCTTCCCCCTTACCAATATCTCCCTGTTGCACATAGGAATTCGAAAGCATCATCTTAACTTGATACACGCGTTCCTTCTGCTTCGGGTACTTTTTGATAAATTCCTTCAACTGCACAATCGCTTTATCCCAGTCGCGACTGTGATAATAGATCCAGGCATGCTGGAAATCCAAAAGGGGAAATCGAGGGGCTGCCTGGCGCGCTGCTTCGTTTACCTTAAGTGCCGCTTCTGTTTCGCCATTTTTCTCGCGTGCCTCTGCTAAGATAGCCATCAGATTTATCCGCCGAGGTGCCAATAGTGGATTTTTAATGGCCTTTTGCAATAACTCGGCGAGCTCACCATATTGATTTTCTTCTTGTAAAAGTTCACTGTATTCGTGCAGAATCAGCATAGCCCAATTGCCGCGTACTTGCGGTTTTTTATGCTTTTCGGCTGCGTTCATCGCAAACTGATAGAATTCGCTGGCCGCTTTTTTCTGTCCTGCTTCTGCAGCCAGCTTGGCAATGATAAATCCGGAAAACACATCGACGCCTGGAGGATCTTTGTCCTTCAGTTTTTGTGCTTCGGCAATCAGTGTTTTTATAAATTCTTTGTCCTGCGACATCTTCTGCAGGTCTGGTTGAATTCTTTGAATACCATCACTAGCCTGCAAGATATTAGAGAGAGTGGTAATCAGTTTGTCATACTTCTGATTTTTCTTATACAACGACATCAACCCTGCCAGGCCTTCAACGTCGGATGAATTCCCGATCGAATCCAAGTAGGTCTTTTCGGCTTCATCAAACTGTCCCGCCGCCCCGTATTGCTCGGCCAGATAGTAATGCAGGGTCCGATTGAATCGGTCTTTTTCCGCCAGTTGTTCCAGCTTGGGAATCAGCTCATCAGACCGATTCAACGCAGTCAGGATTTCTGCCTGAAACTCATATGCCTTGCGGCCTTTCGATTGCAGTTGTTCATCAAAATAGGACTGCAACGAATCGAGTGCTTGCTGGTACTGCTTGGATTTGAAATAAACTTGCGCCAGATGGTATTTCAAAATCCCGGGGCGCCCTTTTTGAGATTCCGCTGCTTTGTTGAAAGCTTCCACAGCCAGCTTTAGGCGATCGGTCGCCAAAAATGACTGGCCAATCCGTTCAAATAACTTTGCCTGCTTCGCTTCCAGCTGAGAACGCGAATTCAACTCAAAGGTATAGTCATCCGGCTTTGTCAGGGCACTAAATACGACTTCCCAACATTGCGCGGCTTCTTCGTTCTTCCCTAATCGTTCGTAGAGATTCGCTTGATCGTGTTTGATAATAACATACACACCCGATTTTTTATTAATCGTGGGAGAGTCTGAGGCTTTTTCCAGAAACATGACGGCGTCTTCAAACCGCCCCTGCCCTGCCATATGTAAACCCAGCTTCCGCATGAGTTCATAATCTTCGGGATCAAGCTCGACTGCTTTCTGTGCAAACTTAATCGCTTCGTCTGTTTTGTCCAGCCCCGATGCTAGCCTGATCAGCACACGATAGATCTCGATGGAATTGGGATTATATTCCATCGCCTGCTTATAGGCTTCATAAGCTCCAACAAAATCGTTCCGTGCCTCACGCAAACGCCCGGTCATATACCAGGCGGCAGAGTCGATTTTCTTCTGCTCTTCAGAAGTGCGCGGTTTCGCAGGGACTAACGGCAGTACAACATCATCTGCAATTCCTACTTCCAGAGAGAAGACCTTAGGCACCGGCTGTTTTTGAGTTTTTTTTTCGCTTCCCTTCTTGCCAGGCATCTTGGCTGAGACAGATGTCAGACCGATTGAAACCGTTAACGCAGGTAACAACAGGAACTGGCAGACTAACAGGATCGTTGTCTTGGGAAAACCGCTCATCTTCGAACTCCATTATGGGAAACAGAGATTAGGTATTCTCTATCCGATACTATCAACTGTGTTTAAACGCACAGTAACAGAGAGTATTTATTGTAACTTCTATTCACCACGTTCTCCAAGCCTGCTTTCTGCGGAATCTCTTTTTTTAATACAGAGAACCAGGAGAATTTTGATGGTACAGGTCGTACGCAGGCCATTTATGGTCATCTGAGAGACTGGCCGGAGAGGTTCGTTCGGGCAGCTTATTTCTTGGTGGAAGAAGATTTCTTCTTTGGGGGTACTTTTTTCTTGGTCGCCGCCCGTTTCGCAGGGACTTTTTTCTTGGCTGCTTTTGTGGGTGCCTGTTTAGTGGCTTTCTTGGTCCCCTTCGCCGGAACTTTCTTTTTCACCTTTGAAGCAGCTTTGATGGATTTCGTCGAAACTTGCTTTTTCTTCTTTGGAGCTTTTTTCTTCTGCTTTGAAAGCGGATTGGCAAACATGCTTTCCATTCGACTGGGGGCCTGTGCTAAATCGACGCCTTCTTCCGGCAGGGGATTCTTGGCTAAATTAAAGTCAGCCGCCAACTCTTCATCCGTCGCCAGACATCGTAATAAATGGCTGAATAACGGAGCATCCGACTTTCGAACAGTTGACTTCAGGTTATCGCTGGCTGTTTCAATTGACTCATCCGCGGGAACCAACCCCAGCCATTTACTGGCATTCAGAATTTTTTCATCGGCCGGTACAAGATGACTCCCCAGAATCACCTGTAAAGTATGGTTGATCACAAAGGGAGTTAACGACTTCATTTTCGTTAATTGTTTTTGTGCCTGCTCCAGTGTCTTCTTTCGCAATAGTTCCAAATCGAAACAATACTCTTTGTCAAACACATATTGCAGGACAGAGCGAACCCGATACGCCCGCCATTCAGCATCGCCTACATCAGAAAAGATGGACTCCAGCTCGGAAATCGTACTGACTCGAATTTCGTTGAGATCATGAAACCCTTCCAGCAGAGTACTAAGCACTTCATCCGCTTGTGAGTTTGTCGTATTCTCCAGACAGATGGCATGCAAAATCGTCTCTAAGACGGGACGATCATACTTTGGTAATGTTGCTGAGTATCGTTTTTTGAGTAACGCAATCAGCTTCTTACAGATAGCCTGTTTGTCGGATGTTGAAATTTTTTTAGCAACCATATCTGTCTGTGCAATATTTGAGATATTTCAAATGGAAAGTAATGAAAACAACTCTTTCATTCACGGAAACACTGCCAGCTAACCCCGCTACGATTCTTCGCCAGTGCTCTGCTCCTCTACCGAAGAAGGCTCCTGCGCTAACTCTTCCGTTTCTCTCTCGGCCTTTAGTTCATCCAAAATACGAAGTGCATCTGTCGTATCTTTTGCTGAAGAATCCAGGACAAATTTAATCACAGGTGTATAACGAGTCTGGATTCGATCACCGACTTTGGACTGAATGAATCCTTTCGCTGATTCCAAACCATGCATACAAAGTGCTTGTTCCTTTTCATCCCCCATGATCGAAATATAGACCTTGGCTGACTGCACATCGGGTGCAACATCGACGTGCAAGACCGTTACATTGCTGATTCGAGGATCACGCAAATGTAACAATACTGTTGTACTCACTGTTTCTAATATCGCCTGAGCGATTTTCGCTAATCGACGTGATGTCATTCAGTCCCCGCAAGCATTCACTATTTAGCTCGATTCTACTTGGTTGTCGAATCGAGTGTTCGTTTGACTTCATTGATCCGGAATGCTTCTAACAGGTCACCCTCTTTAATATCATTAAACCCGGATAGCAAAATACCGCACTCCATGCCCTCACGAACCTCCTTGACATCATCCTTTTCTCGCTTTAATGAAGCAATCGGATACTGGTTCAGAATTTTCTGATCTCGAATCAGATGGACTCGATCATTTCGATTGATCGTTCCATTCAGAACACGACACCCTGCAATTTTTCCAAAACGGCTGATCGAAAATGTCTGCAGAACCAACACTCGTCCGGTTTGTTCCTGAACCAGTTCAGGACGCAACATCCCTTCCAGTGACAGTTTGATGTCATCAAGAACTTCATAAATCACGCTGTAACGGCGGATCTCAACATCTTCCTGTGTCGCCAGGTTTTTAGCACGATCTTCTGCTACAACATGGAAGGCGATAATGATGGCATTCGATGCACTTGCCAGATAAACATCGCTCTCATTAACTCCGCCGACCCCTTCATGCAGAATTTTGACACGTACTTCAGGATGTTCGAACTTTCCGATCTCGCTGCGAATTGCTTCGAGAGACCCGGGCGTATCTGCTTTGATAATCAGAGGCAAGTCCTGAATCGCACCTTCACGGGCAGAATCCATAATATCTTCCAGCGTGCGTGGACCACCGCTATGCCTTGCCAGCACATCAGCACGCCCTTCGTGCCGACGCTCTTCGGCCAATGCTCTCGCCTGATCGATATCGTCTACAACGACAAAATGATCACCAGCCCCCGGCACAGTATCCAATCCGGTCACTTTTACCGGCATCGAAGGAGGCGCCTCTTCAACTTGCTGATCCATGTCATCGTACATAGCACGAATGTAGCCATAAGATTTACCACAAATCACGGCATCACCAATACGCAAGGTTCCTTTTTGAACAATCAGCCAGGCAACTGAACCACGTCCTTCGTCGCGGAACCCTTCCAGACAGGCACCAACGGCAGGCCGATCCGGATTGGCTTTGAGCTCATGCAACTCGGCAGTTAACAATAGAGTTTCAAGCAGATTGTCCAACCCGATTCCCTTGAGTGCCGAGACTCGGACAACTTCGGTTTCGCCACCCCATTCTGCGGGAAGAACGCTCTGGGCTGTCAGATCCTGCAACACCTTTTGCTCATTGATGTCCGGTAAATCGACTTTGTTCATTGCCACAACCATAGGCACGCCTGAAGCCTTAACGTGGCTGATACTTTCTGCAGTTTGAGGCATCACACCATCATCGGCGGCTACCACCAGCACCACCATATCTGTTACGTTGGCTCCCCGTGATCGCATTTCACTGAAAGCGGCGTGACCGGGTGTATCAACAAACGTCAGTTTGTGGCCGTTGTAATCAACTTGATAGGCGGCGATGTGTTGAGTAATCCCCCCTGCTTCACCTTCCACTACTTTTGAGTTTCGCAGTGAATCGACGAGCGTCGTCTTTCCATGGTCGACGTGTCCCAGGACGGTAATAATCGGCGGTCGCGTAATCAGATCTTCTGGAGCATCTTCTAACTCCATAATTTCGGTAACGGTTTCCTGTGCCCCCTTTTGTCGTTTGAAGGTCAGGTCCACACCTAATTCCAAAGCCACTGCCAGTGCAGTCTCCTCTTCGATGATCTGGTTGATCGTCACCATCTCACCAAATTCTTTGAACAAGATTGACATGATGGCTTTAGCGGGACGGCCCATCGCTTCCGACAGACTCCGCACTGTCATTGGAACTTCGACTTCCGCTTCTGTTTTGTGAACAATCGGGCCGCTGTCTTGCTTCCGCTTCGTGCGTCGAGGACGGCGACCAACTGAGACTCGTTGCTCCGTTCCATCCGGAGCAAAGCGGCGACCTTCCTTGCGCTGTTCTCGACGCTGCTTCCGCGCCTCGACCAGGCTCGGACTTCCCCGACGTCCTTTTGAATCATCATCTGGTGACTCACGTTCCTTCTTTTTCTGCTCTGTATGCTGGGCAAGATGAGCAGCCAGCGGGCTCTTCTTCTCAAGAATATCGGCAGTCAAACGCACTTCCGGCTTTTGTGCTTTTTCTTCTTTTTTCTTAACCTTCGGGATTACCGGCTGCTTATAAGCAGGCGGTGCTGCCACTGAAGGGAGAGCGGACTTGGGTCTGGATTTGGGTTGCTGTTTTGCAGAACGTGTCGAACCCCGTGGTTTCATTTCACGCATACTGGAAGATTTCATCGCTCCAGCGCCACCAGCGGGAACATAATCATCGCGACTGAGAGCCTGTTCTGGTTCTGCTTTTTCCGCTACGTCGGGTTGCTCCTCTGATTGACGTTTCAGCAAATCAGATCGAGATTCCACGGCTTCCGTTGACGCTTCTGTTTTTTCCTCAGCAGGAGACGACGTACTATCGGAAGCAGCCACTTCCGATTCTACCGCTTCCGATTCTGCCTCTTCCTCTTCGACCGCCACTCCGGCAGAACCTTCCTCTTGTTCGGAAAGCTCTTCTGATTCCTCAGAGGACGCCGAACGAGACGCCTGTGCGCGAGATGTCATTGCCTTGATCGTCCGCATCTGTTTGGGTTCCCGTTGAGGCACCAAAGTTGGCTGGTCAACGGCCTCTTCTACCCCCGCAGAAGGCTGATCCCTCTTGCTTAAATATGCAATGACTATGTCACGTTGTTCGGGCGTGATGCTGGCCAATGCGGAGTTTTTTAACTTCACCCCCGCTTGGTTACATTCATCGATCAGCACCTTGCTGTCCATTCCCAACTCTTTCGCAAGAGCAAAAATACGAATCTTCAACAGCCCTTCTCCCGTGAACAAATTTGCAAAACGTTTTCCAATCCTGTCAGACTCAAACGAATTGCCCTACGAGGCAAAACACCCCATAACACTTACTCGTAATAAAACGATTTATTCCTGCTTCTCCGTAGATTCTTCCGTCGCGTTTTCAACATTCACTGGCTCTTCCTGAGAACCAATGACTTCGTCAGAATCGGTCTCTATATCTAACTCAGCCACAGCCGCAGGCACTTCTTCCTCAGAAGCAACGGCCTCTGACTGTGAAGTCTCTTCAGTAACACCTGCTTCTTCAGTGGCATCTGCTGCTTCAATAACGCCAGCCTCTTCTTCAGTGGCAGCAGTTTCTTCAGTAACTCCTGCAGCTTCTTCAGAGACGGCAGCTTCTTCCTGTGGTGCTGGTTTTTCAACAGGCGTTTCTGGCTTCGCTGTTGAACCAGCCGGGTGTTTTTTCTTGGCAGCACGCAGCGCCTCTTCTTCTGCTTCGACGCGTTCACTCTCCCGATCAGCAACATCAACAATCTGCTCGCACTGTGCCGCGGTCAAACCGCCTAACTCTGCTAACTGATCTGGCTCAATAACCGATAAGTCATAGTAGCTGAAGAAACCCTGGGACACCAAGCTCTCTGCCAATTCCTCAGAAACACCGGGAATGGTAGAAAACGCCTCAACAGTTTTATCTAATTGCTCGTCCAGCTCGGTTTGAGTCATCACTTCGATATCCCAACCAACCAGCTTGGATGCCAAGCGTACATTCTGCCCTTTTCTGCCGATTGCCAGCGGAAGTTGATCGTCGCGTACCAGCACAATCACACGCCCTAACATCGGGCATAAAATGACATCTTCCACTTCAGCAGGCTGCAGTGAATTCGGAACCAGAACCTGCAGCGAATCATTCCAGCGAACAATATCAATTCGTTCGCCAGCAAGTTCATCAACAATATTCTTAATCCGGGCGCCACGCATACCAACACAGGCCCCGACACAGTCAATACTACTGTCCATACAGGAGACTGCTACTTTTGAACGATAACCAGCTTCGCGAGCCAGTGACCGAACATCAATAATTCGATCGGCGACCTCAGGAATTTCAAGCTCAAACAAGCGACGTACCATATCAGGATGAGTTCGAGAGAGAATCACTTTGACGCGACTCCCGGCCTTACGCACATCCAATACAATCGCCCGCACACGATCTCCAACACGAAACGATTCACCTGGAATCTGTTCGCCTCGGGGAAGAATGCCTTCAATTTTCCCCAAGTTAATCAGGATGGCTCCCCCTTCGACACGGGACACTGATCCCGAAACCGACTGGTGCTGCATTTCCATATATTCGTCAAACACCGTGTCACGTTCGGCTTCACGAATTTTCTGAATCATCACCTGCTTCGCTGTTTGAGCGGCAACGCGACCCAGAATTTCACCCAGAACATCCTGAGGCAACTCTTCATTATCACAATTAACGGTTGGCTCACCCGATTCACGGTCAATATTTACAGTAAGCTCGTGAGCATCCCCAAAGTGTCGGCGCGCAGCTGACAAGATAGCCTGTTCAATCCCACCAAACACGATCTCTTTATCGATATTTTTATCGCGTTGAATGGCATCAACAATCCGGAGAACTTCCTTACCGTCCATAATTGTGTTTCCTTCATTCGACAGTCGATCAAATCAACTGACTCGAAAACTACTCAGACAAGACCTGAATCGGTCAAATCCTTATCTATTACTTTACTTCCGAAGCCGCCACAAAAACGGGCTTCTGAGAGATCACTATAACAAAAAAAAGCGGGAACATGCCCACTTTATGACTACCCGCACCACCGTAAAACGATAGCCAAGTAGAGCTGTGATTGGCATATAAATATAACAAATCACAACAATCGGATTGGTGAGCGAGTGCTCGAGTTCCCAACCAGCCTACATATCAGAGGACTCCATCCGAGTTTACGAATGCCGATATCATCACAAAGAAACAAACAGCCATAACGGCATGTCACCCCTTGCAAGCGCAATGCTTACTGAACACCAGTATGCAAAACAATTGCGCATGAAAGTATCCCTACTATGAATACTTTCTTATCCAGTGAAATTAATCTCCACACGTTCAGAAGTCAAGCACCGCAGGCAACTATTTCACAACGACTTACCTCATAGATCCTAGAAGTAGGCGCATAAACGAGCGCTGACAACATGTGCAGTTGCCGCAAAAAAAATGCTCGCTGAGCAGAAAAGAGGTTGAAAATGACCATTTATCCAGTTTCTTCACGATGTTGAAAGATTGATCTCCTTCAAAACAGGAAACTTCTATAGTATTTAGAAGAAATCCCGTTTTTAGCGATTCCACTTTGCCGCTGTCCGGGTTTGTAAATTTGAACTACAAATTATCCTGTTTTGAAGGACACACCTATAATGTCTCGTCTACTCCCTCTTTTGATACTCTGCCTTGGAATTCCGGTCGCCGCGACTGCACAACCACCTAATCCCAACGACCCGTTTGCACAACAAAAGATGCAAGCAGATCAAGCCCAACAACAGGGTGACCATGCAAAATCCATTGAACTCAGCTCTCAGATTCTACAACAAAAACCGGATGACCACGTCGCCTTTTACCTCCGTGCCAGTGCCCGTGTCGAATCTGGCAGAGAAAAGGGAAACACACAAACCATCAGAGAAGGGGTTGGCGATGCCCGTGAAGCGATCCGCTTCAGCCAGAACCAAAATGTGAATTACTACCTCCCCTATCTATACGGGATGATGAATCTGGCTGTGATGGAAAACAAGAAAAGCCACGCAGAAACAGCCCTCAACGTTGCCAACCAGATCCTTGCACGCCCAAGCCTGACCACAGAAGAGCGTGCCAATTTCCATTACCAGCGGGGAATGATCTACCTGCCACTGAATAAACCCCAGGAAGCAGCAAAAGATTTCACCGAAACCATCAAACTGGCACCCGACCACTTTGCCGCCCTGCTCGCTCTCCCAGACGCTTACGCGTTAGCCGGAAACAACGAAATGGCACTGGCCAGCTTCAATGACGTGGTCCAGAAGCAACCTAATTCTCCCATCGTTTACAACAACCGCGCCATGTTTTATCAGCAACAGGGAAAACTCCAGGAAGCAGTCAACGACTTCTCCCGCGCAATTCAGATTGACCCTAAATACCACCATGCCATCACTAACCGAGGCTTTGCTTACCTGGAAGGCGGCAAACCACAAGTAGCTGAAGCAGACCTGACACAGTCTTTATCCATCGCTCCGAACCAGCCGTTTGTCCTGGGAATGCGAGGAGAAGCCCGGCTTTTGCAGGGAAAAATTGCTCAAGCCATCGAAGATCAGAAACAAGCCGTTCAACTTGATCCACAAAACGCCGCCCTGCACTCCGACCTGGGCTTCTCCTATTACTTCAATCAGAATTTCTCCGAAGCACTTGCCCAGTTCAATCTGGCCGTCCAGCTGGCTCCGGAACAAATGAAAGTCCTCAACCCCTGGATCTACATGGCCATGGTACGCAGCAACCAGAAACCAACGGCAGATGCGAAATTCCAAGCGACTCTTTCTCAGAAACCAGAGTCGCGCGATTCAGTCGACACCATCCTCGCATTCCTGCTAGGTGCAATCTCCGAAGCAGATCTGCTGAAATCGATCGATCCCAAAGATCCAAAACGCGCCAAAGCACAAACCTGTGAAGCACACTACTTCATTGGAGAAAAAGCACTCCTGGCCGGCGATTCAGCAAAAGCAACCCAGAACTTCCAACTGACACTCAACACCAACCTGAAGAATCTGTCAGCTTACCGCGGTGCACAATACGCGCTCAAGAAGTTCTAAGACACTCCTACTTGCAAACCCCTCACTCGAATCAGGCAGAGGCTATGCAAACCTGAAAACACGTTACAAAAACAGCCCCGGAAAGACCTGATCTTTCCGAGGCTGTTCTTCTAGACTGTGTCCAGTTTTACTGTAGCGTCTCCAAGGCCAATTGGACCGAGTACATTAGTATGGAAGATGCTATGGTTAAATGAGATGCGCTCTAGGATTCGTATAATTAACTCAGACACCACAGATAACGGACGCGCTGGCTTGCCCAAATCCTGTCGTACTGATCTTCAGAAACAACTTGTTCTCTGTTGGCAAGGGTTCATTTCGAACTACATTCAAAGGACAATCTGGATCAGGAGTTTCGTAGTTCAATGTTGGGGGAATCACGCCCTGCTTTAATGCAACCAGCGAACCACTGGCTTCAACAATCCCACAACCAGAACCAGAATTACCAAAGTAGCTCTTGAGGGCCGTCACGGGAACCTCCGAGGCCTTATCACCAAAGACATCCTGAATCGCCTGGTATTCCTGCACGTCAAATAATCGTTCCCCCAGGCCATGGGCATTGATATGACCGATGTCCCCAGGTTCAACCCCTGCACGATTCAAAGCGGCTCTGATGGAGTTTGCCATAGCAACTCTGGCATCAGCCAATCCATCCCGATTCACGACACAGGAAGCACCGGTCCCGAGGACTTCGCCCCAGACTTTGGCACCACGTTTTTCAGCATGCGTCTTTTCTTCCAGCAGCAATGAACAGGCTGCTTCCCCTACCACCTGACCGGTTCGGGCTTTATCAAAAGGACGGGAACGCTTTGTGAAATCTGCTGGAGAGTCTGCCAGTTCTTCCCAAAATTTAGCATGAATCGACTTCACTTCATGCACTCGAGTCCCTGTCACGCCGGCGACCATCACGTCGGCCCATCCGCGTTCAATCACGCGCTGTGCTTCTCCCAGCACCAGATTCCCAGATGCTTCTGCCTGGGTTATCGAATTATTCGGCCCTCGTGCATCGATAATAATGCCGATATGACACGCTGGCATGTTGGGTAGATATTTTAACAACCAGAGAGGTTCCATCTTAGCCAACCCATCCGTGCCCCAGCGCTCGAACTGAAACTGATCCCCGTCACTGCAAGCGACACAGGCACCGTACAGAACTTCTGGCGGGCTCAACATGAGATTCGCACCGAACTCGATACCAAACCGCTCACTATCGACAGCCTCAAGGTCGATTGCCGAATCTTCCATCGCCAGATTCGCGGAGGCGACCCCCAACTGAATCTCACGACACATAACCTTAATGCTCTTTCGCTGCCCTTTAAGGTACTGCTTCTTGATCGTGGTACTATTAAAATCAGAAACTTCCGCGACACACGTATCAGGTGCCGCCAGATAGGGATATAACTCCGATTTCTTGACGCCTGATTTGCCTGTCATCAAACTGTTTTGAAAAGCTTCCACTCCGATCCCGATAGGACTGAGAATACCCATCCCTGTAATCAGGATACGACGTCGTGATTCTGTGTTCATTTGAATCTCTTTAGAAAGTCCCGCTTATCTACTTACGCCAACTGCCTTCGAATAATGTACTGCCATCCTAGAAACATATTCCCCTCAGACAAGGCCCTTGCCCAATTCCATATCAAAAACCGACTACCGGTCTCACTACAGAAAAAAAGAATTTGCGCACTAAGTAACGACAATCTGCAATTCGCCTGAACCCAACCTGACGGCAAATAGCGACATACATACACCACCCAGACCCATCCAGGCACCTGTAACAAGGGATAGCTAAGACAATCAAGGCACGATTTTCAACCCTGAAGCAACCACGAGATGAAGAATTCTTTGGGAAAACTGCCCCTCAATCCACGTCACTCCCAAAGAACACTCGTCAATAACATGCGATCAGTGACACAATAGATTCAATGCAACCGCTCACTTAGGAGACTTTTTGCAGAACCAAACACGCATTGTGTCCACCGAACCCAAAACTATTCTTCAAGACCCGCTCAATTTTCATTTCGCGTGGCTCATTGGGAATGTAATCGAGATTACATCTTTCATCCGGTTCATCCAGATTGATTGTCGGAGGGGCCACCTGTTCCAGCAGCGACTTAACCGCAACCACAAACTCAACTCCACCCGAAGCTCCTAACAAATGGCCTAAATGGCCTTTTGTACTGGAAACAGGCATCGTTTTCACATGGGAACCAAATACGGAATTGATCGCCACCGTTTCTGCCACATCCCCTAAAGGAGTACTCGTTCCATGCGTATTGATATAATCAATGTCTTCAGGATTTAAACCGGCGTCTTTCAAAGCATGCTGCATGGCACGTGCCGCACCCCGGCCTTCTGGATCGGGGGCCGTCATGTGTGTTCCGTCAGCCGACATCCCATACCCAATAACTTCTGCCAAAATCGGAACGCCCCGCTTTTTCGCATGCTCATATTCTTCGAGCACTATAATCCCGGCACCTTCAGCCATCACAAAACCATCGCGGTCTTTATCAAAAGGACGGCTGGCTGACTGAGGATCATCATTGCGGGTCGACAAAGCATTCATCCGGGCAAAGCCGGACAGCCCCATTGGAGTGAGAGCCGCTTCGCTTCCACCGGTCACCATAATATCGGCGACATCATGCTGAATCAGCTTATAGGCATCTCCAATCGCGTTCGTTGCTGAAGCACAAGCAGTTGCAACGGCGCTGTTCGGTCCCTTTAGCCCATAGGTCACTGAAATATTTCCACTGGCGGCATTCACCATCAGCTTGGGAATCATAAACGGAGAAACCCGTGCCGGCCCCTGATTATACAGGCGATCGTGCTGGCTTTCGATTTCGTTCAAACCACCAATCCCGCTTCCCACCAGAACGCCTCTGCGGTAGGGATCACCGTCGAAATCTTCCAACTGGGCCTGCCGATAGGCGATATGCGCCCCCACCAGACCAAATTGAACAAAACGATCAACGCGCTTCAGGTCCCTGGCTGTAATATTGGTATATTCGGTGGCATTAAAATCTTTAATCTCACCACCAAAGCGGACTTTGTAGTCGGAACAGTCAAAGCGCTCCACTGGACCAACGCCACTTTTGCCAGCGCATAACTTGTCCCAAAACTCTGAGACATCCAAACCCAGAGCCGTTACAACAGAGACCCCCGTAACGACAACTCGCCTGCGCATTCGAGAACACTTCCTACAATGAAAAGACAGGACTCAATGAAATCAAAACACCGGAAACAGAAACGAAGTAGTGCCTGCGTCTGATCAGCTGGCTTTCTCGGTAATATAACCAACTACATCGCCTACGGTTTTGATTTTGTCATAATCATCATCGGGAATCGTAACATCGAACTCGTCTTCAAATTCCATAACAAGCTCTACGATATCGAGAGAGTCGGCCTTCAAATCGTCGATGAATTTACTTTCCAGCGTAATATCTTCCTTTGGATGGCCCAATTGCTCACTCACGATACCAACCACTTTTTCTTCAATTGACACTCTTCTTCTCCTTCACCGTCTTAGTGATTTATTTTTACTATTGTATGGCTGGAAACATCTTAACCAAACCAACTTGGATGGATTTACCAATTAGTGGTAGCGAGATATATCCAGTTTCCCTAATTATGTAAACCTTAAAATGAGACAAGAATTATGAGTCTTGTCTAATCCACCAAAGTTCTCTCATAATTTGATTGGGCTGCGTTTACCAGTCTCGGAACACACGAATTTGAGTTCCCGTAAATTTTCTTCAGCAACCCTTCGTAAGTTGTTGTAGCACATGTCGATAGATTTGATCAAGACCGGACAAACCACCAAAATGCACAGACGACACCACCGGCCTTATGCTTGCGAGCTCCGGGCAATGAGATGCCCCCGAAAAACCGCTGTTTATGAATCGTTGACCGTCTCGCAGGAAATCTTGCGATTGACGCGTTTCATTAATCCCTTCAGAACTTTTCCTGGACCGATTTCATAAAATTCATCGAAACCAGCATCCAGCATTTTCCGCAGGGAATCTTCCCAGAGAACAGGACTGATCACTTGGCGTATCAGCAATTCGCGGATTTCGTCCGGATCTTCATGGATTTCCGCATCCACATTCGAAACCACAGGAATTTCCGGTTTTTTCAGCCCCACACCGGCCAGTGCCTCAGACAGCGAACTGTCTGCTGGCTTCATAATTTCTGTATGAAATGCACCTGCCACCGCCAGAGGAATGGCACGACCGCCTTCCTGCTCAGCCAATTCGGCAGCCCGTTCACAAGCACTATTTTCGCCCGACAGTACAATATTTCCGGGACATAAATAATTGGCAATCCAGATTTTTCCAGCTGAAGAAGCGGCCTGACATATCTCAGCCACTTTTTCGCGATCCAGCAGCAGAATACTGACCATGCCCGAAGGATTCGCGTCAGCCGCAGCCTGCATCGCTTCCCCGCGACGCTGTACCACACGTAAGCCATCTTCAAAACTCATCGCACCGGCAAACACCAGCGCCGTATATTCGCCCAGACTTAATCCAGCCGCCATCTCGCACGCCAGAACTTTGTCAGGTGAATCTGCGCGGAGCATTTCCAACGCCGCCAGACTCGTCACAAACAAAGCTGGCTGGCTGATGACCGTCGAATCCAGCTCTTCACTGGGCCCTTCAAAACAAAGCTTAGCTAAATCGTACTGGAGTATTTCAGCAGCACGATCAAACAGCTCCCGGGCGGCGGGATACTTTTCGACAATTGTTTTGCCCATGCCAACATGCTGAGCCCCTTGGCCGGGAAACAAAAAAGCGATTCTGCTCACAGGTCGATCCCTCTATTTATTCTGCGCTTAATTTAATAATGTCGGGTTTACGCTACGGGCTTCTGAGCCAGATGCTCGGCAATCTGAGAATTAATGCCACGATCCTTGAACATGGCACTCCCCCTCAAAGCATTGGAAATCGAATGGGCATCACTCGAACCATGGCAAATGATACAAATCCCATCAATGCCCAATAACGGAGCCCCGCCGGTTTCATGATACCGAAACCGTTTTCCCAAATCCTGAAAGGCCTGCTTGGCTTTGCCCCGCTCGGTGTCGAGACTGCCGAGAATATGCTTCGAAGCCTCTTTCATCAGGAAATCAGCCATCCCTTCGCTGACCTTTAACACGACATTCCCGACAAACCCCTCACAGATCAAGACATCTGCTTCACCCTGATAGAGCCCACGACCTTCGACGTTTCCGACAAAGCTGTCTTTCAAAGGACTCTCACTCAACAGGCGATAGGTGTCACGATAAAGATCATTTCCCTTAACGTCTTCACTACCGATATTAATCAGCCCAATTTTGGGAGATTCAATACGCAGCACTTCGCGGGCATAGATTTCACCCATGACGGCATATTGATAAAGGTGCGAAGGACGCGCAGAAGGATTCGCCCCGACATCCATCAGGACGGCATGACCGGCAAGGGTCGGCAAAGTCACTGCAATTCCGGGACGCTTTACGTCCTTCAAAAACAACCGGGTTTTCAATCCCGATGCGACCACAGCCCCCGTATTACCGGCACTCACGATAGCATCGACCTCGCGGGACGCCATCAACTTCCAACAGACTGATATCGAGCTATCAGGCTTTTGACGCATCGCGTCCGTTGGCTTCTCCTCCATGCCAACGACCTGGCTCGCATGCACGATCGATAAACGATCGCCACAATAGCCGGAAGCTTCAATCTGAGATTCGAGTTGATCTTGAGGACCCACCAAGACCACATTCAGCGCAGAATCTGCCTGTAATGCGGAAATGGCTCCTGTTATGTTCGGTTCGGGGACAAAATCTCCCCCCATTGCATCCAGTGCAATCCGCATTGATGCTTAATCCTCAGAATCAACGATGGTCCGCCCCTGATAGAAACCACAGTGAGGGCAAATGGCATGGGAAGGGGACGCGGTTCCACACTGGGAGCAATAGGTCGGCTTAGCCGCTTTGACACCATTGTGACTGCGTCTCTTACGAGAATTGGATTTAGACATCCGTCTTTTAGGAACTGCCATAAAAAAGACCGCCTTAAAACACCTAACTTAACTTAAACAACACTTAAAACACAACTTAGCGTTAAACAACCATCCTGTAAGCGCACGGAGACCACTCTGGCCGACTTTTCTGACAGGAATCGAACATACTACGCAATTTTCAAAACAACTGTCAAGCTACAGGGCACCGAACAGACGATATCAAAAATGATATTTCCATATTGTTCCCACAACATAAAACATCAGTACACACATTGTTGTGCTAATTCCTCAGGAAATCGAGAATCGCCATGATGGATCATCGTCTCAAATCCCCTGCTCGCCGGCAATTTCTGCGAAACTTCGCCAGTTTCACACTCACCCTCCCTGCAGCCAGCTCCCTCTTGGCCCCAGGCACTTCTGCCGCAGCGGCGCCCCAGCAAATGACGCCCCAGGAACTGCAGGCGTTTGGCAAACAGATCCAGGATACAGCCAACTCACAGGATGCTGTGAAATTCCGAGCACTCTTCGACTGGAAAACATTCGTCGATCGGGTTTTAGCAGAATACGAACAAAACCCAGCGATCAAGCAGGCGATTCAACCCGTCCGCCAGCAACTCGAAACCGCCTACACTGAAAATAACCAGGGTATCGACACCGAAATCCTCGCAGAAGTCGGCAATGGTGCCGACTATCGCTTCCTGGCCATGCGCAAAGAGCAGGACCAGTACAAAGTCGTCTTCCGGTTCCTCCGCCCCGACTGGACCCTGAATTATCAGGCCCTGATTGTTGAAAAACAGCAGTCCGGCAAATTGAAAATTATCGACCTCGACAGCTTATCCACGGGCGAATTCATCTCGCAGTCCCTGCAGCGACTCTACCTGCCGGAAATCTATAAAGCCCATCTCAGCGTGAAGGATAAACTCACCGACCAGGAAAAGAGTCGGATTATCAATCAGAAAAAACGCTACGACTTCCTCACGCCCACTGAGGAAAACACGGCCCCCTTTCAGGCCTATCAGCAACTGCCCAGTCAGTTCAAAGGGGAAAAGACCGTGCTGCTCTTCCTGGCGCAAAACACCATCGAAAAAGAGAATCCAAAAAAATATCTGTCCGTTTTAGGTGCTTACCGGAAACACCATCCCAACGATCCGGCGGCAGAACTCTTAAGCGTCGAGTACTTCTCCCTGACCAAAGAATACAATCAGGCTCTGGATAGCCTGGATCGTCTGACGGCTGCTATTAAAACCGTCGACCCCTATCTCTACTCCGTCCGAGCCGGCATCCTGATCGAAATGGGGGATTATAACTTAGCCGGAAAATACGCCGGCAAGGCATCCGAAATTGAACCGGATCTGCTGCAGCCTTATCTGCATCTGATCAACATCTCGGTAATGCAGAATAATTTCGACGACACAATCAAACACCTGAATACTTTAAAAACCAAATTCGGCTTTGAATACGAAGACCTCGATCTCAGTGAACTGGAAAACTTTGACAAGTTCACGGCTTCCCCCCAGTTCAAAAAGTGGCAGGCGAGTCAGCCGCCGGCAAGCCCGAAATAGTAAACTGCTATCTTGCCGTAGTCTGCTTCAAGGGAGGTAAGCCATTACATTTCTTGAGCGCCAACAACGGATAGAGCGTCCCACTGTAGGTAATAAAATGCCAACGGTCCGTATTCAACGACCGCGTCCACCAGCGGCCCGACTCCCGTTGATGCGTCAATAACCAGTTGATTCCTTTTTGAATCTGCGGATCGTCGGCGGGCACGCCACTCTCACGCAACACCAGAATCGCCAACCCGGTCTGATGCCCGTCGCTGGCCAGATTCTGCCATGCCTTGGTAGTCTTATCAAACTCGGGCTCATCGCGTAGTTTCTCGGCCCGATTCCCTTTGCCCCAGGCTTCCGGGTCCGCAAATGTTCGAATCGACCAGCCACCATCGAGCAGCTGATGTTTCCGAACCATCTTGATCAACGCCTGTTTTTTCTCAGTACTCAATAAATCCGGGTATTGCGCGGCCGTCCACAATAACAGCAAACGACCATAATCATGCGCGGGTTCGGTGTTCCGCAAATAAGCGATCAGTCGGTCTACGCCCGCTTTCAATTTCGAATCCTGCAAACTTTCGAGCCACCCCGGTGCAGAAGCGAGTGCCCGCGCCGCCACGGTTGCTCCCTGATAGTTGCTTGATTCAAAAGGAGGCCAGCAATCCGTATTGCCCCAGCTCCCATCCTTCGACTGCAGACTCAGCATGAACCGCAGCGATTCCTCGGTTTCCGGCGACAGCCTCTTACTGACATGACGATCCCATTCCGCGAGCCCCGTCGCGACATACGCCATCTGCGTTGGCCGAATCCCGCTAAGCTGCTTTTCCCGGTCCATCGCTTTCAGCTTGCGTAATTCCGCGATAAAGAAATCACGATTCTCCACCGCAGGCGGCCCCAGCTCCAGCGTTAGCTCAGGGCGGGAAAACAGATACAGGCCATTCGTGTGACAACTCACACATTTCCGTTGCTTCGTCCAGGCTACCGCCCCCTGCTCCAGATATTGGTCCGCCAGTGCCAGCGAAAACTCCCGGCGAATCGGCTCGTCCGCACTCGCTTCGGGAATCGCAATCTGCTCATATTTGTACTGATACTTTTTCTCTTTTTCCGCCGTCTGTTTTTTCGGAGCCTCAGCCAGTACCAGCGAGACACCAACACAACTCACTACAGCAAACACAGTGATTCTTAAACGGCCCATCAATCTGGCTCCCTGAAAAAGTTCAGACTCGGTTCAACTGAAGTTTCTGCTCTCGGCAATGAATCAGCATATCTACATATTTGCCATTTCACCACTCAAAACCGAACTTTGCAGTCAGCCACCGTCTTCCAACCAGTTGGCTGGAAGACGGGCCCGAACAGGGCTACTGCGAGCGAACGCCACAGCCGTTTTTAGTATTCTCCCACAACCTGTCCATCATCACGTAAAGCAAGTCGCTGCAATGTCGAATTGATTAACAACAACTGGGCACCAGTCGTACTGCCTGAAAGTGTCCCTTTCTTGTAGTCGATATTCTCGCTCAAAAAGTGAACCGAACCATCACAGAACACAAAGTGGGCGCCACCAACATGGTTGCTGCTGAAACCACGTACGTCATGCTCGGCACCCGCTACCGCGTTGATCCCATTATACGTCAGACCAATCACAGCCATCCCGTTCCCCTTCCGGGCGTAACTGCTGCTCTGCGTATTATTAGCCCCAGAGAAGCCGATCACGTTAGCGCCACCAATTTTATTCGACCCCTTGTAGACATAGGCTCTTTCGCCGACCAGAATTGTGTTACTGCTCCCATCAGTAATATCGCGAAAACGAACACTCGAGTTAGCATACCCGACCCCATGAGCCGGACCATACTGAACTGGATACGCGGGAGGCGTGGTACTGTCCCAGGCGTTAGCCATCATCACGTAATCCGAACGAGCGATCTGGTAGGCGTTGGTACCATCGGTCACATTGAAATTATAGTTATTGGAAGCCGACGTATAATCATTGAGGTTCGGCCCCGGATCAGACGGGCAGAGAAAAACGGGGATCGGTGATTGCAACGCTTGACGCACGGTCGCATTCGCCAGGTTTTGATCCAGCGTCACACTTCCCGAATTAAGTATATTGTAGAGCGGAGCCTGATCGATATAAGGCAGCACGGATGCCCCCCAGCCATAAATCCCGAGTTCCCCCTGATTACAACCAGACCAGACCGTTGCGGAATTGCACGGGTTTTTGGTGATATACCCCGGTGGAAACGTGTTGTAGGCGTCATGGTAGTTATGCATGGCCAGACCGATTTGCTTCATGTTATTCTTACACTGCGACCGTCGGGCGGCCTCGCGCGCCTGCTGTACTGCCGGTAACAGCAGCGCAATCAGAATGGCAATGATCGCGATCACAACCAATAATTCAATCAGCGTAAATCCACGCGTTTGTTTTATTCGAATCTTTTTCATATCGGCTCTCCTGAAAAAATAAATCTCGAACTGCAAATTCAAAGCGCATAAATAAATCGCCACGGCGTTCTTTACTTGGACTTCATTTCGATATCGAAAGTGTTGCCACCTTGTTTCACATCCAGTTTCAGTTCACTTTGGGAGCCATACTTTGCAGGTATTACAAGCGCGGGCCCGTGAATCCCCCGTTCGACCCGGACGGTGCACGGCCCAAGCTTGACTCCCTTTTCATCAATCAGGTAAAGCGCTTCGTAAACACCGTCCGTATTCACTTGAGCCATCGAGGAACGCCCTTTTTCCGGTTCGAAGTAAAGATTCACGCCGGGGAGGGGTTTCCCGTCCAACGTGACGGTTCCGTGAACCTGCCCCAGCTCGGGCATATCTGAGGCGCGTTCGCTGCAACCAACGCCAATGACGACCATTGCCGTAAGAGTTGCTACTGACATCATCCGTGTCATAAGCTTTCCTTTCAGAAACTTGCGCAGCACAAAACCACTACAGAATTGAGCGGAGACACAGGCAAAATCGCTTAGATCCAAGAGAAATGAGGAAAACGTCTTCTTCGTTGCAGAGCGCGACTTAATGTTATGATTTCATTAAGCAAAGATCTGTTTAGTATCTAAACCTTAACACGAAATAGCAAGAAAATTATTTCTGATTGCACCGTTTTTGTTTTCTCTTCTTACTGACGTTTCAACGGCGGCCCCTTCTGCGGGAAATGCCTCAACAAGATCGCAGGATGATTTTGCAGACGCTCTGAAACGCGTTACAATGCAGGCCGATTCAGAATCTCCTTCGTTCGACGGCGTCAATTCTTGACAGATAAGGAATCAAACCATGCCAGCATTTGCATCACTTTTAATCGTCTTCAGCATATTCAGCACCAGTTTGACCCTGGCGGCGGACAAACCACAAGACAATGCTCAAACCACTGCGAAAAAACCCGTTATCATCCAGTCTATCGACTTGATTGTGGTGAGCCCCCAGTCGCGGGATAAACTGATGGCTTACAGCATGCAGACAAACACCTGGGACCAAATTGCGATTTCAGTCGAACCCGATCAGAAGGTAGAACCAACGGTCTCACGGAACATGGCGGCCTGTCAGCTCGGCCAATCGATCTATGCCTACTCTGCCAAAGCAGGAGTCTGGTCACGGTTGAAACTCCCGCCAGAAAGCAAGGCTCGTTTGCAGGTCGGTGATAACGCGATAACGGCCTCTGTCAAAACAAAACAGGGAAGCTGCTTCTACATCTTCGGAACAACCCTCGGAAAATGGTCAGGCATTGATCTTGCTACCGGAAAACAGATGCCTATCGAACAGGATCAAAAGTAGCCAGACATCCAATCCCATGAGTGCATTTCATCACAAAGCAAATCTGATCAGGCGGGAAGAACCGAACTACTGGTTTCAGTTCTTTCCCGACTTCATTAGTCATGAATCACTTTTTGGAGAGTTCTGCTTAAACATCCATGACGGGTCTTTTGAAATCACAAAAACCGTTGACCACTCTCAAGCAGCCTCATCAGTCGCAGGACTCGTCCACAAAATTCGAAAAGAGCACAAAACCTCGAATGCGATTCCGGAAAAAGTGGCTTTTGTTGCATAGCGTCAGATCACTGCCGGGATCTCTAATGACTTCTTTAATGTGTCTGGTCACGTTCCTGCTGACTGGCGTATTCAGAGACCAATTTAATCAGCTTCATGCGGTTGATCGGTTTGACAGAGTAATCGTCACACCCGGCTTCGAGACATTTCTGTCGGTCTGTTGCCATCGCATGCGCGGTCAAGGCGATAATCGGGCCGAAATACCCAGCCTTTCGCAGTTGCTTTGTTGCCTGATAGCCGTCCAACACAGGCATCTGCATGTCCATCAAGATCACATGAAACGGAGATCCTTCTGAATTAGCTTTCGCCACCAGATCAACGGCGACCTGTCCATTATCGGCAACAGTCACCTCTGCTCCGGCTTTCTTCATAAAGAAGCGAATCAGACGCTGGTTATCATGTCCATCTTCGGCAAGAAGAACGCGGCAACCATCGAGACGTGTTTCCGTTTCCGTTTCCGTTTCCGTTTCCGTTTCCGTTTCCGTTTCACCAGACAAATTGGTCTCGATTTTGTCTTCGACCGATTTGATCGAGTCATCAACCAGTCGCAACTTGTCTGATAGACCGGTGGGGACGGTAATCGAAAACGTACTGCCCGTTCCCATTACGCTGGACACTAAAATCGTGCCCCCCAAAAGTTCGAGTAGTCGTTTACAGATGGCAAGGCCGAGACCAGTGCCACCATACTGTCGCGTTGTTGAGCTATCAGCTTGTGTAAACGGCAGGAAGAGTTTCTCGATCTTGTCTTCATTGATGCCAATGCCTGTGTCGATCACGTCGAATCGAATATATTGTTCGCCCCCCGATTCATGCAACAGATGTGTGACCAGCTGGACCGATCCCTTTTCCGTAAACTTGATTGCATTTCCAATGACATTGATAAGAATCTGCCGCAACCGAGTCGGATCTGTGTGAATCATCTCAGGAATTTGGCCATCAAAGCGGACTTCCAGTGGAATATTTTTGGCCATCGCCCGCACTTGCATCAACGAGTAAACGTCGGCAATGATTGCCTGCGGGGAACAGTCAACCCATTCCACATCAAGTTTTCCCTCTTCGATCTTGGACAAATCCAAAATGTCGTTGATCAGATTTAGCAGGTATTCACCATTTTGATGGATCGTCCGTGCCACCTCAACATCCTCCGGTCGCTTCAATTCGCCAAGCAGAATATCTGTGAAGCCGAGAATGGCCGTCATCGGAGTTCGAATCTCATGGCTCATATTCGCAAGAAACTCAGACTTAGAATGGTTTGCCGCTTCGGCAGCTTCCATCGACTGTTGAAGCTGCAGGATCGACTGAAACCGTTCGATAGCAATCCCCGCAAGATAAGCCGTCGTTTCGATCAACTCGCGTTCATCGGTTTCTGGCAAGCGGTGCGAGCGATAGTACATTGCAAATGTGCCGAGCACTTTTCCATTGCGGGATCGAATCGGCACGGACCAGCACGCCTTAAAGCCAACTTGCACAACCAACTCTCGAATCGGTTTCCAATTCCGATGCTCTAATACATTCTCGATAAAAACCGGCTTGTTATGGAATGCTGCTGCGCCGCAGGAACCCGCCGCGGGACCAATTTTGAAATTATCTACGGCTTTGGTATAAAATTCCGGCAGGCTGGGTGCGACTCCATTCACCAGGCGCTGGCCGTCCTCATCCAGCAGAAGAATCGAGCAGTTCATCTCGGGATAATAAGCTTCTACACCATTTACAATCGTCTCCAAGACTTCTTCGAGAGGCACGGACGATGCCATCTGTTTGTAAACTCGTTTCCGACTCTTTGCCAGAGACGCTTGCCGTTGGCGTTCAGAGATATCGACAACGAACGCAACAAACACAGGGCGACCGCCAAACGTCGAAGTCTGAACATGTAATTCCACCGGATAGAGTGAACCGTCCTTGCGACGATGCACGGTCTCGAACTCGATACTATCCATTGTCCCATCGAACAATGGTGCCAGCATTTTCCCCACACTGTCTGGCGTGTGCTCTGGTGTGATATCAAGCGGCGTCAGCTGCCGAAGCTCTTCCATCGTATAACCGATGTTTTCCTGTGCCCCATGATTCACATGCACAAAACGGAATGTCTCTGCATCCGCAATATAGATTTCGTTAAGAGATTGCTCAAGAATTTTGCCAAAAGCGCTCAGATGCAGCGGTTCTTCTGTTGCCGATTCCGCTTCAAGACGAACAGTTTCCAGGCGCGCTTTTGTCTCTGCCAACTCAGAAATGATCTCAGCTGAGTGAACCATCGCATCCGACTGAGGCTCAGGCAGCCTGTTTGTTTCCTGAAGCTGATGCGAAACAAATCTCTGAACATCATTCAATGCACTGTTTAACTCAGCAGCAGCTGAAGCATCGAGTTTATTGATACACTCTCGCAACTGTTCAATCGGATCAGATGGAATCTTCATTCGTTTAGCGCCTTTGGATTCCGGCTTTCGTACCAGATCATCTATGACAGACTTGTACCACACGACAAGATCCAGAAAAAATGGTGACATCACCCACAGGAGATCTACCACCTCTCTTCAAACCCGCGCCGCTACGATTCAGCTCACACCTCGTCAGATATCAACTTCGACAATCTCTTTGCCCAGACCGAACCCAGACCGGCTTTAAAAACAACACCGCAAAACAACACCGCAAAACAACACCGCAAAACAACATAAACATAGACTGTATTTCGACAAAATGCGTAGACTAGGATCAGTCCATCAACGCGGAAGTTGCGCGGAAACCAGGAATTCGGAAGGAACATTTCCTATGAACCTTAAAATCAGATGTGAGAGGCATCGATGCCCATCCTGACCGCCTTTACTCTTTGTTACTTCTGTAGCAGCTACACAAAATAGCGGGCAAATCAACCAGAGCCAAATGGCCGTGTGTTGCTTGCACTCGGGATAAAATTCACCCTAACGGGCTCATATCTGAATCCAGACCAACCAGATGGTTAACAGCGGTCCCCTTGCTATAAATCAGTCTCGACCAGGTTCTACAAATACGGCCGAAAGAACAATAGACACATAGATACTCGTAAATACACCTGGTAACTTCTGTCCAAAACGGCCGCGATCAACTTGCCAATTGGCGGCGGAGCGATGCTGACTGTTCATTCCGGTCCAAGTTCAGATCGCGTTTTCCAAGTCAGAGGAACGATCTCAGGACAGGAACATCATTAAACATAACTCCAGGCAACTGCTGTAACCGTTTACCAAAACACCTTGCAAAATATCGATTTACGTCGTTGACCCTGAAACTTTACTTGAGAAATATAACGTCTTGCATGGAGATTCCTCTAGATTTCCTAACATTCGTAGGTATACACTTAATCCTTAAATGCACTCATCTAAACTTTGATTACTATGTTTTATTTTTTTATCAGGAGTGAGTTATGAGGAATAAGTCAAGAAAGTATGGATTTACATTAATTGAATTGCTGGTTGTGATTGCGATCATTGCCATCCTAATCGCGCTACTCTTACCGGCAGTACAACAAGCCCGCGAGGCAGCCCGCCGGAGTACATGTAAAAACAACCTGAAGCAAATTGGGCTGGCACTGCACAACTACCACGATACCCATCGCACGTTCCCGCAGGGAAATTACGGAATGACTAACAATGCCTGGCCTTTACGCGACGGGACAAACTGGCGAACCATGATTCTGCCTTACATGGATCAAGCAACGGTCTACAACCAACTGACGTTTGACAATACAGCCGCGACCTTCAACGGAAATTCCTACACCGGCAATGAAGTGTTGATCGGCTTAAAATTGCCAATATTCCTGTGCCCTTCCAGCATTCTCGACCCGTTCGATACAGGGGGGAATAATTCGACCGGAGGTCTCAACCATCATTACGCTGGAATTCAGGGCGCTGCGCGGCCCATCCCCGGGAGCAACCCCGACAAGGGAACGCGTGACTGTGGCCATGGCTGGTCATGCGATAATGGTACTTTATTCTCGAATGAATGTATTACGATCGCAAAAATCGTTGACGGATCTTCGAACACGATCATGGTAGCCGAACAGTCAGGAGAGGTGGACGGGAAAAACCTGACTGCCAATTACTACGGTGGATGGCATGGGGCGCGGAATGACTCCCGGGTCAGCGGGTCCTCTTGTTCAGACTTGTGGTCGGCCGGCACAACCTGCGTCCGATTCGCCCCGAACTCAAATATTATTCAAGGCGGTGCCACTGACACGAAATATCGTAATAACACCGTGATCAACTCGGAACACACTGGCGGAATACATGTCTTGCTGGGCGACGGAAGCGTTCATTTTATCTCCGAAAACATCGACTTCACCACGCTTAAGCAACTCTGCGTGCGCTATGACAGAGTCCCCGTGGGAGAGTTCTAATCCGCTTTAGACACTCTCGGCCTCGCGTTGGACGGCCCTTGTGTCTCGCTTGACGTATTTCATTTTCTGCTAAGTCTGCTAAGAAAGAGATCACCATGAGAAAGTATGGATTCCTGATTGCCCTGATGTTTGTCGCAGTATTTACGAGCGGCTGTGGGCCATCTGAGCCAGTGTTCAAAACCGGAACGATATCCGGGACCGCAAAGATCGGCGACAGCCCATTTAATGCGAATGCGGTGCTGATGTTTATGGATAACTCCTCGGGACAAGCCTATACCGCTCCGGTAGCCGCAGATGGGACGTTTACCGTCGACGGAGAAGTCAGAGCAGGAACCTATGTGGTTTACCTCGCTCCGAAGCTACAGGGGGATGGCAATGCCGATGAACAGCCTATGGCCGTCAAAATTGACACTTCAGTACCAGAGAAATACTGGAATGAGGCCACCAGCGACGTCAAAGTGACCGTCGAAGAAGGAGAAAATACCCCAACCCTCGTCTTCGAGAAAAGCTGAGCGGAAGAGAGATTGGTCGAGGTTTATCGAATTAGATTAAGGGGGGAGGTGGAACAATTCTGCCGCCCCCCTTCTTCACATTCCTTACTCAGGTTGATAGCCGCGCCAAGTCCAGATCAGTGTATCGGCCAGAGTTTGTTCGAACACTTTGCGATCACAGTGTCTCGTGCCACGACTAAAGACATAGCGGTAGTCATAACCTTTGGCCTTGAGAGCCGCGGCCGTCCGTTCGTTGGCCATCACCCAGTTGTGATAGGTGGACTCCGGATCTTTGGCGCGCAGATCATTTTCGGCAACATGCGTGAAGATTCGCAGCGGTTTCTTATCACTGTTTTCGATCAGCTTCATACTGGAATGATATTCCCACGCACCGAGGGGGTACTTCGCTTCTTCGGGTGCATCATCATCCTGTTGATCAACGAACGTACCAGAATACGTAATCAGACGACGAAATAAATCTGGACGAAACCAGCCCATCGTCAGTGCAGCCGCACCGCCGGAACTACAGCCCATCGCAGCTTTGCCCCAGGGATTTTCTGTAAACGCAATATGGGGATAGGCGGCTCGGATCTCCTTATTCTTCAGCACGGCCGGCAGGACTTCGTCATTAATGAACCGGGCGAAGCGATCGGACATCGTATCATATTCCAAGCCGCGCTCGCTCCCCTTGCCGTCGTTACCGCCGTTCTGCACGCCGATCACAATGAAGGCCGGCAACTTGCGTTCCGGGTCCTTTGAGATGGTCAGATTATCCAATGCATTGCGAACCAGATCCATACGGCTCGGCCCGTCATGAGTGACCAGAATCGGTGCCTTCGTTCCGTCCTTGTAGGCGGCGGGTACGTAGACGAAAATCTTACGTGTTTCGCGCACGGGCTTTTTAGAATCGAGCGTCTTATCATCGCCGGGAAAAATCTTGCTGTCTGCCAGCGGCATGGAAAACTCAAAACTCTTCCCTTTGGGATTGCCTTGATCGGTAAGATCCGGGGCGATTTTATATTCGGGACCAACCACGAAATTTCCATTCCCTTTTGTGCCGGGGTTCTCTTTATATTTCTCAGCATTTTTCTCAGCAGAAAACACAATGCTGGAGGCGAAACTCACAACAGCCATTGTGAGAACACAACAGATCAACTTTGACAGGAACTTGGAATTCAACAACATAACACATTCCACCGATTGCAGGAGATCATTGGGGTAAAACAGAAACGACCAGCATATGAGACTACTCGATTTGAAGGCCGCTTTCAATTTATGCCTTGAAAAAAGCAAGAACGGCCACAAGCGCCTCACAACATTCGCTATCGCCCCCTGCTCTCTCGAAGCCTTTCCCGTCTGATGCGTGACATCATGTAGCGAATTAAGTAAGCTGACAGGGTCTGTGTTAACAAAAGTTTCCATTAAACATAAAGGAGTCTGAAATGACCATTAAACGAACAGGATCAGCAGTCTGGCAGGGTGGACTGAAGGATGGTAAAGGGACGGTCTCCACAGAGAGCGGTGCGTTAACCAATTTGCCCTATGCGTTCTCCAACCGATTTGAAGATCAGCCGGGAACCAATCCCGAAGAATTGCTGGGTACCGCGCACGCCGGCTGTTTCTCAATGGCGCTCTCCATGATTCTGGGCGAAGCCGGCCTCACGGCTGACAAGCTGGAGACGACAGCAGAAGTCTCGTTGAATCAGGTCGATGGCGGCTTCGCGATTACCGCCGTGCATCTGACATTGAAAGCCAGCGTCCCCGGCGCCGATGCCGACAAACTAAATGAGCTGGCAGGCATGGCCAAAGCCGGCTGCCCCGTCTCAAAACTATTCAATGCCGACATCACACTGGATGTGACGTTGGTTGATTAAAGTCAAGACATTAGAATTCACCAGAGCCTCAGTATCGAAAACGGTTTAGATAGTCGATGCTGAGGCCCTGCTATTCTAGCCTGAGAAAATAAAAAAACAGAAAAAGGTTCCTGACACCTTTTTATGTCCATCTTGTCAGTCAGTTTGATACGTTATCTACATCAGTTACATCAAAAAAAACTGCGAGTGATTTTGCAGAAAGCCTTCAAGGTAAAGGAACTTATACTGGGGTTGATACATATAGAGATATTACTCTTAAGAAAGGCAAGGTAATTTATGGAGGTGCTCCTGGTCAAAGTGAATTTTACACAACATCGAGTGCGATAAGGCGAGCGGAAGGTAGTGCTGAGAAGTTATTTCAAGGGCTCCAAGTGTCTCCGCACCCACAGTATGGATATCGTCCAGGTGTAACAGCATACGAGGTTTTAGAAGATATACCAGCTGCATTTGGTAGAACACTTGCTAATCCACAACATGGTACAGGAGGCCTTCCTCAAATCGTTATTGAAAATTACTCAAAGTATCTACGTCCCTTGTATAGTATCCCACTTAAGTAGATTTATGATTAATAAAGTGAATGGAGAAATCGAAATTGGGAATGTTCGGGTAAGTCCATCAACTACTTTGAGCAATTTTTCAAAATCAACACTTGGTATAAGCTCAAAAGTTCTTATCAAGAATAATGACTATGTGACGCTTCAGGTAGTTACAGCCTCTCAAATTGGGCTTAACCTTTCGTTTTCCAATGACCGGCTCTCGACCGTGATAATTTATCTGAAATCGCCGGAATCTACCTGGTCATCTTGGTCAAAAAATGAAGAACATGAAAAGAAAACCAAACATGATAAGATCCTTAACGCAGATCTTGGTTTAGAACCATATCGATTTTCATGGGGGGAAGTTGAATCAATTTCAGATTCCAAGTCAGGCGATAGTTATGTTCTAGTTAAATATCGAACGAAATGAAAACTATTATGAAACCTGCAAATTAACCATATGTGTGCCGGAGTTGAAAACAAATCATTATGAAGTACGCCTAACAAAGAGTATGGAGATGAGAATTAGCAGACAGATAAAAGAATCAGTACACTCTGATCGAATCACGAGTCTCTGGAACGGCAATTAGGTATTCTTTTTCAAATGAGGAAATATCCGGCAGGATATACACTACTCGTGGAATAGTGAATCGTACTTATGGCTGAAATCACGCGAAAACTAGCGATCTTCACTTGCTTCCTTTTCACCGGTTTATGCTTCTGGAAAGTGGGAGCGGGGCTGATTGATGGTGCCGATGCGTCTGTGCTGCCTTCTGCGCAGGCGGCTTTGAGCCCGGCTGTCACGCCGCCGCGGGTGGTGACGACGCCGATTCAGGAGATGCGGCCTGGGATGCGGGTGGTGGGTCGGAATCCGATTCGGATTGAAACGGAATCGACCATTGATCCCACGCCGGATGGTTGGCGGCTGGTGTCGGTGCGGATGCTCAAACCGGACGGCACTTATTTTGAAGCCGAACTGCTGCGGCCGTTAAGCTGGATCCGTCGGCATCGTGCGCGACCGGGCGCAGTCATTGAGCTCAACATGCCGGAGATGTATGTGGTGGGCGCGGCGGAAGTGCTTTCGATTTCGGATTGTCCCCCCATTGATCCGGGTGACGGGCCGGTGGTGCTTTCTACGTTTAAGAACATCGCGAACAATGTCCTCAACATTTATGTGGAAGGGGAGACCGAACCGATCGGCGTCACCGCCGGGCATCCGATCTGGAGCGAAGACCGCCAGGCCTTCATCCATTCCGACCAGCTGCAACCCGGCGAACGCCTGCGCTCGGCACTTGGTAGAACAGTCCGCATCACATCCATCGAAATCCGCGCCGGCCCCGAACCGGTCTATAACCTGGAAGTCGCCGGCGAACACGTCTACAGCGTCACCAACTCCGGCCTGCTGGTGCATAATATCGGATGCGAAGATCTTTCCACCACGATTGACGTTTATTCGAGCAATCACCTTGTTAGTCAGTTTAATACAATAAATGTCCCAAACAGGGGACTGAGCGTTGACGATGCTCTCGGTAGAGCTGCCGACTTCATGGATTTAGGCACACCTATCCGGGCAATTGATGGTAAGACTGGTGTGCAGTTCATCCAAGAAGCGATTGACAGCCAAGGTCGGAAGATCACCAAGCGAGTCGGTTTTGATCTGAACCCAAGTTCGCCGCACGTACGCAAACTGGGTCCACATTTGAATCTGCAGACCCAAATCGATGGTGTGATTCAGAAAAGCGCCGCCTTGAAAGATCCGCATTTCCCAATTGATCCAACGACCATTATTTCAGACGATTTTTAGAACTGTGGAGTGCTACAGATGAGAGTGGCGTACGATGGTGATAATGACGAACCCGAAGTACAGATTAGCGGGGAACCAGAGGAATACCGCGACCTCGGCGAGACCTTGAAAGTTCTGGGTAACTCTTGCGATGTTGAGGGGTTCGGAGAAGGTGATGAGTACTACCCTGAGGTATTGCGAGGCCTCCGATTGGAACTTACTACCACCAATAGCGACACGTTACTGACGATTGCGATTTGTAAACAATGGCTGTGCTTGTCAGGATCCACGCAAGCATTCGTCAAACTAGGGCAGTCGCTTCTGAACTTCTTCGACGAGGATGTCACAAATAATGCGCATCTGCATTTGGATTACTTTGAAGGTAACGAATTGCTCGCACCGACGACATGTCACCTCACTCTTGAATGCGCATGACTGGTAAAGCCTGGGGCGATCCATCGATAATTTGATTCACACATAGAACGATATTCATCGACAGAAACAATCTTAAACTTTGAAACAGACTCAACAGAATAAAAGCTCTTATAATAAAAGAATCGTATTCATGTCTGAAATCACTCGAAAAATAGCCATCTTCGGTTGCCTGATGTTGACCGGGTTCTGCTTCTGGAAAGCGGCTCCGGGATTGGTCGGCGGAGCCGATGCGTCGATGCTGCCTTCTGCGCAGGCGGCTTTGAGCCCGGGTGTCACACCGCCACGGGTGGTGACGACGCCGATACAGGAGATGCGGCCTGGAATGCGGGTGGTCGGGCGGAATCCGCTTCGGCTGGAGACGGAATCGACCATTGATCCCACGCCGGAGGGTTGGCGGCTGATTTCAGTGCGGATGCTGAAACAGGATGGTAGTTATTTCGAAGCCCAACTGCTGCGTCCCTTAAGCTGGATCAGTCAACACCGTGCGAAACCCGGTGTGACGATTCAATTAAACATGCCCGAACTGCACGTGGTAGGCGCGGCCGAGGTGCTGTCGATATCGGATTGTCCGCCCATTGATCCGGGCGACGGGCCGGTGGTGCTTTCCACGTTTAAGAACACCGCGAACAATGTCCTCAACATTTATGTGGAAGGGGAAACCGAACCGATCGGCGTCACCGCCGGGCATCCCATCTGGAGTGAAGACCGACAGGCGTTCGTCCATTCCGAAAAACTGAGTGTGGGTGAAAAACTAAGATCGGCCCTCGGACGCACCGTCCGCATCACCTCCATCGAACCCCGCGCCGGCCCCAAAGCCGTCTACAATCTGGAAGTCGCCGGCGAACACGTCTACAGCGTCACCAATTCCGGCCTGCTCGTTCATAACATGACGCCTTGTGATCTTGTCACAGAAATCGGTTTACCTGATGGGAGGGTTATTGATTTAAATGCCTCAGGGGGAGGACTGCCTACTGGTGTTACTCGTAATTCTAGAGGTGGTGTAGATTTTTCAAATTCGCCGGATCTATATCCTGTCCAATCTGGGCAGAGAAACATTGTAAAAATCCAGTACACAGGTTCTCGAAGGCATGACTTCGCAATGGCCAATGAGGCAGCAGGCTTTGGTACATCACAGAAACCACCAAAACTCAATGGTACCGATTTCACCTGGCACCATCTTGACGACTACGATCCCCTCACAAATACAGGAACTATGCAACTGGTGAAGCGTACTACGCATGAGGCGACTTATCCTCATCCTGGTGGCGTAAGTCAATTCAAGGCTGCTAGCGGGATCGAGTATGATCAGAATAATTCAATACGCGAAGCTCTCTTGGACTCTTGGTTCGAATCTATGTGGTTTCAATAAAATGGATGTGTCCGAATGCACTTTGTGAACCCCGATCAGCCCCTGTCTGAATCAGATATTCAAACCGTTGAGCGCAACCTTGACCTCGAGTTTCCGGCCGAACTTAGAGAATTGTTCCTCAAGCACAATGGCGCGGAGCCGGAGCCATACGTGCTTGAAAATGATGAACTTCGAATAAGTACGGTCGTATCGAGAACTCTTCCACTACTATCTATGACGGGGAATGGGACAGCCGTTCAATCGTATCACAGGCTAGTTACCCAAATGCAACTTACTCCTCATAATTATTTCCCTTTCGCTGTAGATGGAGGAGGCGACTACTTCATGATTGACTGTATTAGCGGAGTAGTTTCATTCCTCAAGTCAGATCCTGTGCAACTTATAAAGCTTGGTGTAGGCTTGAGTGGCTTCTGGGATCTTCTAAAAGATGATTGACTATGTCTCTCCTCACCTTCTTTACCTGATAAATACTAAGCACTAAACCCCGGAAACCAAACAATCGGTAAAAAGAGGAGTCAGGAGAATTAAAGTAATTATTTGAGATCTTTCGCTAGGATTATTGATAAAGTGTTATCCATTGAGGGGTTGATTTATTGGCGGATAAAATCTCCTCATCAAATTAAAGAATCGATTTCATGTCTGAATTCTTTCGTAAACTAGCCATCTTCGGCTGCCTGCTATTAACCGGGTGCTGTTTCTGGAAAGCGGGAACCGGGTTGGTTGGCGGAGCCGATGCATCGATGCTGGCTTCTGCGCAGGCAGCTTTGAGCCCGGCTGTCACGCCGCCGCGGGTGGTGACGACGCCGATTCAGGAGATGCGGCCTGGCATGCGGGTGGTCGGTCGGAATCCGATTCGGAATCAAACGGAATCGACCATTGATCCCACGCCGGATGGTTGGCGGCTGTTATCGGTGCGGATGCGCAAAGAGGACGGTACTTACTTTGAAGCGGAACTGCTGCGGCCGTTAAGCTGGATTCATCGGCACCGGGCGCAACCGGGCGCGGTCATCGAGCTCAACATGCCGGAGATGTATGTCGTGGGCGCGGCGGAAGTGCTGTCGATTTCCGCCTGTCCGCCCATTGATCCGGGTGACGGGCCGGTGGTGCTTTCGACGTTTAAGAACATCGCGAACAATGTCCTCAACATCTATGTGGTAGGGGAGACCGAGCCGATCGGCGTAACCGCCGGGCATCCGATCTGGAGCGAAGACCGCCAGGCCTTCGTGCATTCCGACCAACTGCAACCCGGCGAACGACTGCGTTCTGCGGTAGGGAAAACCGTCCGCATCACCTCCATCGAAATCCGCGCCGGCCCAGAGCCAGTTTACAACCTGGAAGTCGCCGGCGAACACGTCTACTCCGTCACGGATGCCGGCCTGCTGGTTCATAATATGGCACAGTGTGAACCTGATTTGTATCAAATATCGAGTGGGCCACAAGGTGGCAGGAAGGTTGCATTTGCACATGGTACGCATGTAAGTTCAGCTCAAAATATCACGGATAACGGACTGGATGCTGCCGCTGCAGCCGCACATTCTAGGGGGGGATTATACAATCAACGAACCGCATTTGATGCCCATCCAATTGGACCACCTGAAAACGTGGGCCCTGGAATCCAGGATGCTTATGAATGGTCTTTGCGTCATGCGGGCCCAGGAGACCGACGAATTGTGATAGGGGAAATTGACGAGACACTATTTCAGCGACTCGTAAAAGAACGTAAAATTATAATTTCTGAGCTTCCTGGTGTTAAATCTCCACAATGGCGATTTCTTCCTGAAGCATATGATGAGGTTAATGCTGAGGTTATTTGGACAATCCTTGATCCCAAGAAGTGAATATGAGCTCTGGATACGAAGATGAAAATTTAGTGAACCACAACTGGCCTCCAGTTTCTAGGGGGCATGATGGAATGTGGCACTCAATGTGGACTTTTGAGTTCAGTTCTCAGCTTGGTACTGAGATTGACTTAGAGAAAACTGGGGAAGAGTTTAGCTCCGCTCTTAGCAAGATCGTTAGTGTGGTTACTGAGAATTTGAATGAAACGTTTGCTATCTTTCTTGAGTCGGATGGTATTCATCTCTTTGTTCATACGACAACAGAATCACATCTCATCGGATCAGAGTATATGTTAGCTATTATTGAATTATTCAAACTTGTGGAACAAAGATTTGGGCGGATCGAATTTATTCAGTCACAACCGCGAGATCTCTGGCCACCGTGGTGGAAGCCTCTCTGGTGAATAAGAAGTAAGGTGTCAGAGACGAATGGCACTGTCGAGCCCTAACATGTTTCAATTGGTATTGTTGCGTAAACGG
>NZ_CAXBKP010000023.1:0-112687 GCF_963976445.1 uncultured Gimesia sp.
CGCGAAGTGATTCGAGTTGCTCCGATTGTTCTGCCAGTGCTTGTTCGCGCTCCGCCAGTTTCTGTTTCTGCAGATCCAATTCTGACTGATACTGTTCCAGGCCGGTCTGCTGCTCAGCGAGTTGCTCGCGTTCTGCTTCGAGTTCCGCGAGCGCTTTCTCAGACTGTTCGTTTTCAGTGGCCTTTGATGCCTGTTCTGATTCCAGCGTGGATTTCTGTTCGTTGAGTTCTTCGCGAAGTGATTCGAGTTGCTCCGATTGTTCTGCCAGTGCTTGTTCGCGCTCCGCGAGCTCCTGTTTCTGCAGATCCAGTTCTGACTGATACTGTTCCAGCCCCGTTTGCTGCGCGGCGATCGCATTCGTTTGAGATTCTAACGCCGTCTGATCCTCTTCCAGACTGGTTCGTGCGTTTTCCCACTCCAGTTTTTCTTTTTCAAAGTGCGTACGCTGTTCTTCAAGTTGACTCATCTGGAGTGTATACGCTTCGCGCTCTGCTTCCAGTTCGGTTGATTTGGCATCGAGTTCCGACTGCAGTTGATTCAGGGTTGTCTGCTGATCGGTGAGCGTGTTTTGTCGCTCTGAGATTTGCGATTCCAGTTCCTGCAACGTGGAGTTCTTTTGCTCGAACTCCTCACGTATCGCTTGCGCTTCCTGTTGCTGACAATTTAACGTTTCAGTCTGGTTTTGCAGTAGTGTTTGTTGCTCGGCCAGTTCATGGCGAGTTGCTTCCAGTTGCGACAGTTCTTCCTGCAGTTGTACTTTTTGTTGTTCCAGTTCCTGTTGTAGCTCGGTCTGATCAACGCTGGCCAGTTGCTGTTCTTCCAGAGTTTGCTTTTGTTCGGACAGTACCGTCGCCTGTTCCTGAAGTGAACTCTGCTGAGTTTCGAGGTCTTCTGCCCAGGACTCCAGACGAGTGCGCTCTTCGGTCAGCTCCTGTTCGAAAGACTGGAATGACTGTTCTACTTCAGATATCGCGTTTAGCTGTTGCTGATGTGCCGTGTTCGATTCTTCCAGAAAGGCTCGCTCAGTTTCCAGTTCTAACTGCGCACTGGCTTGGTTTGTTTCAAGGTCCAGCCAGGCATGGGATAGTTCCCGCTGCTGTTCTGTCAGCTCCCCTTGCAGAGACTGTTCCAGATGTTGCAGTTGGTGTCTCTGCGCATTGACCTGATGCTGTCGTGAAAGTAGTTGTGCCTGTTCCTGTGAAACTTCCTGCTGCAACAGATCTAACTGCTTCAGTTTTTGATCCAGCTCCAGAATCGACTCGTCAAAGGATGGTTGTAAATTGTGAGCTGCTTGAATATTGACTGGCTCACGGTCAGCTCCCGCTGGCAACTCCGGTTCAAGTGAAAAACGTTGATGCAGTTGGTGCAGTTCCGTTTCCTGTAACTCCATCTCCCGTTGCAGTTGAACCTGTTCCGATTCGATCTTCTGCAGTAACTTGTGACGTTCTGCCAGCATTTGTTGAACTTTGGCGACCGCTTGCAGTTCTTCCGGTATTTCAATCCGGGCACCTGATGCAGGATCATTTTCGAAACGCGTTGGTTCCGATTCCGGTTTCGCTGCCACGGTCACTTCGGTAATGGTCTCCACCAGAAAACCGACAGGACCCACAAAGAACTTCATGCCGGCTGTGAGTGTGATCTGGCGAATTGGCCGATCATTCACCCAGACGCGCGGATCGATGGCCTGCAAGGTCACTTCATCAGTTCCAACATGAATGCTGCAATGCTTTTCCGCGATACCTGGAACTTCAATCCGTATCGAAGACTCTGCCGAGGACCCGATCTGGTAGTCGCCGCTCGTTAATTCGACGGCTGCCATCTGATGTGTGAGAGGCAGAAGCGAGACCTGAAGCGCGTGTGGATTTTGTGTGACCTGTGAATGTGGGGATGAAATGGTAGACATCCTGATGCTCCAAAAAACCGCTCTTAACGAATTTGAAATCTGTGGAAATGCATCCTTGCCAACCACTGTGTGTGCGATATCCAAGTGGATGATTCTAAAAAGAAACATACTATTTATACTGGCATATACCTTGGAAAACAGAGTCGGTCAAACTTTTGGGGCTGTCCAGGGGGAGGGATTACTCTTAAATAGAAAGTTTTGGTGACTGGGCCGGAAAGTAGCGATTGTAGTGATGAATTGCCTCCTCTTTTTTGACTGATTCGGATGAAATTCAGACAAAATTGTTGCTGAGCGCGGTCTCACCTAACAGAGTCCTATGACATCAGCAGCCGGGATGCCTATAATAAGGAAGGCCCTTTTTGTTCAAAGATGCAGGTCGATTTACCTTCAATGTCAGGCTTACCCAACTCGAACACGGTACTGATTTTATGGCTGACTGGCTGAAAATTCCGTCGAAAAAAAAACGCCGTGAGGAGGATATCCCAGAGCCCTATGAAATCGTGTGCGTCTGCGGAGTGAGTCTGTCTGGTTATCGTCGTAAAACCCCTTCACGGCATCTCTGTCAGCAGTGCGATGAGGCCTATTTCATACTCCCCCGCAATAGTTATCCTGCGCCCAAAGCACGCAAAAAGAAAAAACAGGTTCCCACAAAGCAGGAACTGGTTGAATTGATTCTGAATACGCCGTTCATGGCAAAGTTCCAAGAAAAACGCAAACAGAAACAGGCTGCGCGCCAGGCCGGGGAAGCCGTTGCCACTGCGACCGCAAAACCTAAAGTCTCACGCTTCGAGTTACCGGCGCCACGTACAAAACTGATCACTCCATTCAGAGGCATTCTGGCGGGCATCATGCTGATTGTGGGGCTCACAGCTTACGGAATACTCCACAGCCGCAATTTGGAGCAGGCGTCAGAAACTCTCAAAATAGCCACCGCGACAGGTGAAGACCTGCTCAAGCAGGGAGACTTGCCAGCCGCAAACACGGCTTATCAGGAAGCCTTTCACGCGCTCGAGGTGCTGGGACGCACTGATCAGAGTGCGAATGAGATACGCCAGACCTCGCGCGAATTACAGGCGATCAACTTGCAAGCCGTCTCACCGTTGTTTGAGCTTGCCGATGAAGCGGTGACCAAGATCAAACAAAGTGATGAGCAAAGCTGGAACTCGCTGTTTGATTTGCGATATGCAGGGTCTTGGATGATTTTTGAAGCATCCCTGCTACCGCTCCCCCCTGATCCCGAAACCGAAGAACCCCGCTTTCGATTGAATTTACCGGTGCTGCTAGACGAATATACGTTGTATCTGGAATTGACGTCTCCGTCATTCCTTGAGTATCTCGAGCAGCATCCCGGGCAGCCCCTCATTTTTGCAGCTCAGATTGCGACATTTCAACAGGCTGCTAGCCAATCTGATACAGGCATCATTGAACTCGATGGGAAAACGGCATTTTTATGGTCACACCTGGATTTGTATGAGCAACTGGGAATTCAGTTCGATGAGTTTCACAATCGTAATCAAATTGAAGGCGTTCTCAATCAACAAACCCAATTCCTGGGGCTGTCGAAATGATAATACAGACTCGTAATCGATGCTTCCTCTGCTTGCTGCTCGCTCTGATTTTGTTCCAGGGCACTGCTTTTTCCGCTGATCGCAGTATTCAAAACTTTGTCAGCCAGCGCGATCAATGGAAGAGATTTCTTGGCGTCTCGCAGACCTTAGAGGGACGCCTTTCAACATTCAATTCCAAATCACTGCGGTTTCGCAATTGTCCGATCCCGTTTTATTTTGCAGGTCCGATTCCCAAACTGGACACGAGTTACAAAAATGTAGAAGTCACAGGCGAGCTGGCGCGGGAAAACGGTCGGATCATATTCAAAATGCAGTCCCTGAAAAAAATGCCGACCGATGTCGAACATTTCGTGATCGAGGAAACCAAAATCGACCGGACCAAAGCCAGGGAATGGTATGCCCTGGCGGACTGGGGCACAAAGCGGGCTGCGTTCTACAGTGATACAGAACTGACTCAGAAAGCGCTCGCCGCATATCAGAATGGGATTGATCTCGAATATCGTCAACTACTGGTCAAACAACCGGAGTCCCTTTTGAAACTGGCCGATCGCGCGTTGGAATATCAACTTGATCCACTGCTTTCGAATGCCTTCAAGCATGAAGCTTTGGTTCTCCAGTGGCAGTTATTAAAGAAACAGCAAAAGCCGGACCAGGGGCCGTTGATCACGCGGCTGCTCAAATTATTCCCATCAGCCCAAACACCGCAAAAGCTGGATGTACCGGCTGAACGCAAGCAGTATCTGGAACGTCAGACAGAGGTATTTAATCAAGCCGATCAGAAGAAACGGGAGCGGCTGGTTCGCTGGTTTTATTCGCAGATACTATTGGAAGGCATCCTGAAGAATCTGTCCGAAGGCGGCAGCAACGGTTTTGAAATTGCGGCGCGTATTGAAAAGCAACTGCCGGAACGCACGGATCTGGTCAAACAGTATCAGACCATGCAGTTGGATTTTGATTTCCATCGGGTTGGCGAGCTGCCCCGTCAGTACGTACTGGATCTGTCGCAGGAATATCAGAAGCGGGATAATCCCAAAAAATCGAAACAAACGTTAGTGAACTGGTTCGAACAGCGCCGGAAAAAACTGGACGCCGGTGACGCAGACGGCCGCGTGCGGCTGGCCCGTGACCTGGTTGAACTGGCAAGTGACAAACAGGCCGCGACGAAACTGTTGTTAGAGGCCTGGAAGTTGAATCCCAAGTCTACGGACGCAGCCACCTTGCTGGGGCGGCTCGGGTTTATGCTGCAGAAAGACCAATGGCTCAATCCGGAAGAAGTCAAAGAATTCCGTGACGATCCGATTCGCAAAGCCATTCGCAACGGTACCGTCATCGCGGGCATGAACCGCAATCAGGTCAAAAAAGTGTTGGGCGCGCCCACACAAATTGGTCGCAGTATTTCCGGGGGGGCGATCAATGAAATATGGATTTACGGCGAAGCCAGCAATCAGAGCCTGATTATTCAACTGGCCCGTAAGCAAGGCGGAGACAATTTCAAAGTCATCCGCATCAAAAATGCACAGCGCGCTCTATCTCCACTCAAAGCAGAAGCTGCAAATGAGTCGATCGAATAAAGGGCAGGGAACGGGCTAATCGGATATCCCGGTGAACGAAATTTCTGAATGAAATTCGATTCATATTCGGGGGTTTGGCTCAATCAACATTGTCAGAAATCCGGCCAGTCACTATGGTTTAGCAGCGCGTGATTCAGCTGTTCCAGCCGTGTGTGTATTCCCGTCTGCCGAAGTCGTTTGGTTCTTTAATGGGACGCCTTTCCGGAGCGAATACCAGCTTGATTTCAGTTGTGAAGCACGGCCAATATTGCCCCTCGACAAGGACTGTATGCGGTGACGGAAATGGAATTGACGCCCAGTAAAGAGCTCCCACCTCTGTATCATGACTCCTCCTTCTGGGGCATGACGGTCACCCAGTTCTGGGGCGCCTTTAACGATAATCTTTTTAAGCAGCTCGTGTTATTGTTCTGCGCGCAACAGGCGTTACAGGCACAATCCAGTGATCAGCAGGGGATCGCTCTGGCAGTCTTTGCACTGCCGTTCGTCTTCTTTTCCGGACTGGCAGGCTGGTATGCCGACCGCCACTCCAAACGCACGATTGTCATCGCCTGCAAAATCGCGGAAATCGTGATTGCCCTGTTGGCGATGGCTGCATTCTTTACCGGAAATTTACTGCCGCTCTTGGTCGTCCTCGGTTTGCTCAGTACGCAAAGTGCCATGTTTGGGCCTGCCAAATATGGGATTCTTCCGGAGATGCTTCGCGATGATGATTTACCGCAAGCCAACGGCATCATTCAAATGACGACCTTTCTGGCGATTATTTTCGGAATGGCTTCCGCCGGTTTTGTGAAACAGGCCTTTCCGGGAGAACTCTGGAAGACGAGCTATTTCTGTATCGCGATCGCCATCATAGGTACGATCTCCTCGTTCTGGGTTCGCAGAACGCCGGTCGCGCATCCCGGCCTTCCGTTCCGCTGGTCGACGCTGGGTATCAGCGCGGAAACGCGAACTCTGCTAAAGCAGGATGGTCGACTATTATCGGTGTTGTTGATCTCGTCTGTCTTCTGGTTCGTGGGAGGCATCATTCAGCCGCTGGTGAATATTTTTGGTATCGGTCAACTGCACCTCAGCGTCAGCCGTACCAGCCTGATGGCGGCTTGTATGGGCGTGGGGATTTCGGTCGGTTGTGTGATGGCGGGCCGCGTTTCCCATAAACGGGTGAATTTCAAACTCGTCACCATCGGTGCCTGGGGCATCGTATTTTGTCTGATCATGATGTCGGGTATCGGCTGGTGGGGACCTTCTGACGGCTTGGAAACGCTCAAAGAAGCCGACACCTCTTTATGGAATTCGTTCATCCCCCAAAATGCAGCCGAATGGATGGCCCGTTCAGTGCTCACACTGCTCGGCTTCTTCGCCGGCCTGTTCGTCGTGCCACTACAGGTGGAACTGCAAACCCGGCCTCCCAAATCGCAAAAAGGCCGCATGATTGGCACCATGAATCTGGTGAACTGGATCGGCATCGTCCTCTCGGCCCTGTGCTTTCAGATTTTTACCACAGTCTGCACGAAGCTGCATTGGCCGATGAGCCATGTTTTTCTGGTGCTTGCTCTGGTAATGTTGCCCATCGCACTGTTATATCACCCCAAAGATGAAGTATTAACCCATGAGAGCCCCTGAACTTTCAAACTTCTGCTTGACCATCGCCTGAGATCAAGCAGAATGAAGAGAGAACAACTATTACCGTGGAATCAAGAATCCGAACAGGGCTCCGATGACCAGACAATTTGAATTCAATCCCGCCAAAGTCAGTACGATTCTGGATGAGACCTGGCAGCACTTGACATCTGCCATCGAAACGGAGACCCATCCCTGGCGGCTGGGGCAACTGGCAACCGCAGCGGAAGGGCGGCCCCGCGTGCGTACTGTGGTGCTGCGGGACGTACAGCCGGAATCGCGGGAACTCATTTGTTATACCGACCGGCGGTCCGATAAGGTGAGCGAATTGGAAGAGTCCCCCTGGATCGAATGGGTGACCTACGATCCGATCACACGGGTGCAGATTCGTTTGCGGGGCAGTGCGACAATTCATAGTGATGCTGCACGAGCCGCACAACACTGGCAGGACAGCAGCCCCGAGCATCGCCGAGGGTATATCACGGTTTCCGCGCCAGGCACGAAAGTCGACAGCGCCGTTTCCAATCTGCCCGATTATCTGTTTGACCGTCTACCCAACGATGAAGAAGCCCAACTGGGTTTTGAAAACTTCGCGGTCATTGTTTGTCGCATCGAACATCTCGACTGGCTGCAACTCCGCCGCAACGGCCATCTCGCGGCCCAGTTTCTCTGGACCGACAAGTGGGAAGGCCATTGGAAATACGCATGAAGATGATGTATCTGAAACAAGATCATGCTCAAATGAGAGGCACACTTTGATGTCAGGACAACGTTGGATAGCAATTGGTCTGATGCTCGGATTGGCGTTGCTGGTTTTTGCGTTAGTTTCGCCGGCCGTTTTTCAGTCCAGAGAAGCAGCCCGCCAGACACAATCAAAAGATAATCTGAAGCAGATCGGTCTGGCTGTTCTAAATTATCACGAGGCTGAGGGAAGTCTGCCCCCCGGCGGTATCATCCACGAAGACGAGACCGCCATGCAGGGCTGGATGGTGATGCTACTCCCTTATGTTGATGATATTGCATATAGCTGGCTTGACTTAAACGAATCCTGGCAGAGCCCTCGCAACACGTTCGTGTTTGATTCGGCGATTCCTGTCTATTTAATACCAGGGGGCAATGAGCGTTTTACTGATACTGGTTTTGGGGTGACCCAGTATCTGGCGAACCCGAATCTCTTCTATCGCAATAGCGATGTGACCTTTGGTCAAATGGAAAACGGGACCTCGCATACCTGGATGACGGGAGAAGTGACCGGCCACTATCAGCCGTGGGGTTATCCTTTCAACTGGCGGCCTTTGGGAACGAAATTGTGTGAAGGGCCCAACAGTTATGGACGTTCGAATTGGAACGGCGGGCATCTGCTGTTCGCCGATGGCAGCGTCTCTTTTCTTTCAGATCAAACCGCTCCCGAAATCTTGAAACGCTTTGCCGAGGCACCTCCCGTCGCGACTGAAGCACAGACGGCCGCCCCTGACCGAGTCTTTCAAACGGGGGACTTTCGTTGGGAATGGCAACCCATCGAACTGGAGTCTGATTCAGAGAGCAAACACAAGTATTTTGCCAAAACGCTGGAAAACAAGAAACAAAAACTACTGGTTATTCAAGTGTTTTTCGCTCCGAAAGGAGCAGGGAGACGGAAGAAAGAGGGGCCTGCTCCGCAGCTTCTCTTACGCATCGACTCCACCACAGACATCGCCCAGGAGTTAGAGGAATCTTCAATGTCCGAGGATGCTACGCCCGCGCAGTTGGCAGCGAATGTGAAAACGCTGCAGAAACTGCAGCAGAAAATGGAATCAAACTAAAAGAAGAGAACCTGCTTCGCCTGGAGAATTCAGTATCTTGCGTAAGTTCAATCTTGCAAATCCGACATCAGCAGAATGACAATCTGAATGAACGCGAATCAAACCGAAGCGAATCTCGATCCTCGCGAGAAGAATGAGAAAAGTCGCTCCTTAAAACAGGTCAGATTGGGAGTGGCAATTGAATTTACTGGTTTTGTACTCATTCTGCTTTCCATCATAGCCGGACCGGTGATTGCTATCGGCAAGCTTCCCCCGACGGTGCACTTAGTCTTCCGTTTTGTAAGCCTGTTTGGCGCGATATTGATGGTGTTGGGGCCTCTCATTTGTCTGGCAGTTCCTGAAGAATCTGGAGCCAGAAAGATATTGAAGGCTTCGATTGGGTGCAAGGTCGTTAATGTCGCCGCCTTTATAATCGGCTACTTTTATGCGAAATCATTTGGTGACGTATTTCAATTTATTCTGAGCATTTTCAGCATTTTGGGATTCATTTTCTTTATCTCGTTCATGGCTAAAATGGCACTTTATATACAATCTCGGAAGCTGCAAACAGAAGCCCATGGATATTTTGCATTAACAGTCTGTCTGTTGATTGGGTATATTTTTATTATGATCGGTGCGTTTTTCGGAATCATGATTGGCGCAATTCTGGTCCCTATCGTTGCGCTTTGGATGGCGATCATTTATATCAAACTACTCGCCAAATTATGGATTGCTCTGTCTCCAAAAAACGGATTTCAAACCAGGTGACTGAGACTACGATTGGGGAGTCCTACAGCGGGAGGAACTGACAGCATGGCCAAGCAGCGTCGATCAGGTCTGACCTGGGTAGAACTGTGCGTTTTATTAGGCATCATTACCCTGACAATTGCCTTGCTCCTGCCTGCCGTTCAGAAATCTCGAGAACAAGCCCGCAAGTCGAGTTCGAAAAATAATCTGAAGCAGTTTGGGCTGGCACTTCATAATTATCACGATTTACATCGGTGCTTCCCACCGGGGGGGACCATTCGCGAAGACGATGTGGCCATGCATGGTTGGGTGATGCTGATCATGCCTTTTCTCGACCAAAATAATCTTTCCAGTAAGATTGATTATAATGAGCCTTGGGATAGTCCGCATAATTTAACAGTGTACGAAATCCTTCCTTACGCGTACCAGATTCCTGGAGTCGACATACATGTTACCAGCACCGGTTATGGACTGACGCATTATCTGGGAAATCCCAACCTGCTGCATCGCAATAGTAATGTCACCTTTGACAAGATGAAAAACGGCGATGCGAATACCTGGCTGATTGGTGAAGTAGCGGGCAATTATCAGCCGTGGGGATATCCTTTCAACTGGCGTCCGCTGGGATCAAAACTGTGTGACGTGCCAGCGAGTTTCGGGCATCCTCCCTGGGACGGTGGTCATCTGCTGTTTGCGGATGGTCGTGTTTCGTTTTTTTCGGATGCCACCGCTCCCGAAATTCTAAGACTCTTGGCTAACACGTTTCCGATTGCGACAAAAGAGCAGATAGCCGTTCCTGATCACATATTTCAAACTGGCGATTTTGATTGGGAAAGAATGGACCTGAAATCCAACCCCCAGGATCAAAATAAATATCAGGCAAGAGTCCTGTGTAATTCAGCGGGGATACCATTACTGATCAATGTCTATTCTGCAGCGAACCGTTCCCCGGAAGAATTAGCTCAATCAAAAGGTGGCCATGATGTGTTTCATTTATTAATACGCATCGATTCGTCTACCGACATCGCATCGGCTCTCAAAGCCACGTCACTTGCAGATGCGACGAGCCCCGCGCAGTTTGAGGCGAATGTGAAACTGCTGGAATCTTTTCAAAGACAATTACTTGAAAAATAATGGTTTCGTTTTGCTGACAGCCAAAAACTTGTGTCTGGTGCTGCGTTTGCTAAGATGTTTCACTGTCAAATAGGAAAAGCCAGTTTTATTGAGTGAAGTCAGCGATCAGGGAAGCATGAATAACGAATCAGAGGCAGCCTCGAATCCAGATCCAACTTCGGGTGCGCAGTGGATTCAGGAACCATCGATATCACTAAAACGGATCAGGCAGGGATTTAATCTGTTCATTTATGGCGGCATTCTTGTTTTCCTGGCGGCGGTGGGGGTACTGTATTTTGAATTCAGCACAAAAATGCTGTCCGTAGTCGAGCAGGTCCTGCCTGTCACATCGCTGATGGGACATCTGATCATATTGGCAGGCGCACTGTTATTTTTCGCAGTGCCGCATGAAGTCAATTCCCGCGGTGTACTCATCGGGGCGGCAGTCGGCTTTTTCGCCAAAATCATTTTTTCAGGAACCGTCTTTTGGGGGCCTGGATTTCTAGGGCTTCCATTGGCACTGAGTCTGAAACTGGCAGGGTATGTTGGTTTGATTCTGTTTGCTCTGTTTCTGAGAAAACTGTTGTTATATATCAATCGCCCTGATCAGCTATTCAAAGTGTACGGCCTGTTGGTATTGACCGTTCTGTTTCTGTTGGGATCCTGGTGCATCGAGCTGGTGGTGGATCTTGGATTGATCAAAGTCTCTTTGATCCACATTTACTCGGTGATGCTGGTGGGATTCTTCATGTATCCCTGTTTTGTTTATAGCCTCAAAAAAGCATTTGTCCTGGTGGATTAAGCAAACTCGTTGTTCACGTGGCACAGGAGCTTCACTGCAGGCAGATCTGAAATGCTCCCATTCACCTTAGAATCTCGCCGGAGCACTCCTCTCGAGTCAGGGAATGTCTGATCAGTCCGTTTTTATGCTGATTTGGCCTGAATTTAGTCTTCGGGAATCGAAAATCTGAATTTCTTTACACTGAAACCGGCCAGAGCCGGGGGATCAGCTTGACGCATAAATTCAGGGGCAATATACTCGCGCGATGGACTTATTTATCTCGTTGTGAGAGAATGAGTTTCGGACGATTTCATATTTACTGCGAGAGACTCTCATGAAGAGCGAACATAGACACGATCTGCAAACCAACGACTTGAGTAAATTGATGGTTCAGGCAGAACCATTTATGGAAAAATACGGCGTGAAAGCGGTCGTTGCAGCCGGCGTCATTTTTGTTGTGGTGATCGGCTATTTTTCCTGGTCTTCCAGTCGAAGCGACCAGGATGCAGAGGGCTGGACCCTTTTAGCCGCCTGTACCTCCACGGCCGATTTTGAAACCGTCGCCGAAGATTATTCCGGCACCAAAGTCGCACAATGGGCGTTGGTCCACGCGGCGGAAAGCCATCTGCAATCCGGCATTCGCAATTCGTTTACTGATCGCAGTGCCGGTGATCGCGATCTCACAGATGCCAAAGAACAATTCCAGCAACTGCTCGATTCCTCCAGCACCTTGCCGGAAATTCGTGAACGTGCCCTGTTTGGAATGGCACGCACGGAAGAATCCGTGTCGGACGGTGATTTGAAAAATGCAATTGAACTCTATCAAAAATTGATTCAGGAATACCCGGAATCCATCTTCCGCAAATTGGCCGAGCAACGTGTGAAACCGGTGGAAGGAGAAAAAGTCGCTGTTCTGGATCAGGAAGCAACGAAGAAATTTTACAAATGGTTCCATGCTCAGACTCCTAAACCCGGTGATCGACAGCAGCCAGGGTTCAATCTGCCTATGCCCGGTGGTGCTGCACCTGGCGGCGCACCAACTGGTTCAACTGAAACACCCAGACTTCCAGCACTTCCCGGTCTCCCAAGCCTGCCAGGGCTTCCCGCGCCTGTAACGTCTTCTCCTCAGCCCACAGAAAAGAAGACCGAAGATAAGAAACCAGACGACGCCAAGCCAGCGGCACCAGCGAAAGCAGATTCGAAACCTGCTGAAAAGCCGGCTGCTCCAGAAGCATCTGCTAAAAAAGCGGATACTCCCGCTGAGAAACCAAAGTCGGAACCAGCGACCGAAAAGAAACCATAATGTCTGACGAACTTTCGTCACCACCTCCAGAGCTCTCCAGTGAACCGATTGAAATTACGGTCGAGGCACGCGCTCACGGCTGGCGGCTCGACCATTATTTGTGTCGCCTGTATCCCAATTATACGCGCGTGCTGTTCCAGAAAGCGATTAAGCAGGAAGCAGTACTGGTCAACGGTTTGGCCGCAAAAGCGGCGCGGCGGATGCGTGTGAATGATCGCGTTTCTGTTCGCTTGCCCGAAATGCCGGACAATCGGCTGCCGCCGGAAGATATTCCGATCGACATCGTTTATGAAGATGACTGGATTGCCATCATCAATAAACCGTCCGATATGATTGTCCATCCGGGAAAAGGAAATTATGCGGGCACACTGGCGGGCGCGCTGCAGCACCACTTCGATCAATTAAGTGATGTCGCCGGTCAATATCGTCCGGGCATTGTGCATCGGCTCGATCGAAATACGAGCGGCATCATGGTCGTTGCCAAGGATAATCAGGTGCATGCGAAATTGAGCGCCCAGTTTGAGAAACGGGAAGTTCAAAAAGAGTACCGGGCGATTGTCTGGGGCCGTATGGAGTTTGATAGCGACTACCTCGATACATTTATGTGTGTGCATCCTCGTGCGCGGGAAAAGATGATTGTCTGTGACGAGGGGGGCAATGCCCGCAACGCGTTTACGTTTTACGAAGTGATCGAGCGCTATAAAGCGTTCACGTACGTGCGACTCAAGCCGCGTACCGGGCGGACGCACCAGTTGCGCGTTCACATGCAACATATCCGTCATCCCATTGTAACTGATCGTGTCTATGGGGGCCGGATCGCATTGAAAATGACAGACGTGAGCGGCGAGGCAGAAACGGCTGAGGCAGAGCAGGAGACCGATATATTAATCGAGCGTCAAGCACTTCATGCATATTGTTTGGAATTTAATCATCCGCAGAGTGGAAAACCGATGAAATTTGAGGCACCATTACCGGAAGACATGCAAAGGACACTTGCCGCGTTAGACAAATATCAGAAGGAAGACTGAAGATGAAGCTCGCTAAAGTTTTGTTGTCAAATGGAGAACGTCATGTCGCCATCGTGGAAGAAAATGGCGTTCAGCTTCTGGATTTATCTCAGGTCGATAACTGTCATCGTTTATCAGATATCTTGTTTGCCCCCGATCCCATCGGCCTTGCAAAATTTCTGATTGATACCGAACTGCCTCCGGTTCCTTTTAGCCAGCTGGAGTTTCTGGCACCCATCGATCATCAGGAAGTCTGGGCCGCCGGCGTGACGTACAAACGCAGTCAGGTTGCCCGGATGGAAGAATCCGAGGCAGCTGCCTCTCACTACGATCAGGTTTATACGGCAGATCGACCGGAGTTGTTTTTTAAAGCGACACCGAACCGGGTCTGCGGTCCGAATCAACCAGTCCGAGTCCGCTATGACAGCCAATGGTCAGTGCCGGAACCAGAACTCGCTCTGATCGTTTCTCCAGATTTACGACTTGTGGGCTACACTGTTGGAAATGATATGTCGGCCCGCGACATCGAAGGCGAAAACCCGCTGTACCTGCCTCAGGCAAAATTCTACAAGGAGTGCTGTGGCCTGGGACCCTGTATTCTACTGCATGAGAAACCGCTGGAACGGGAAGCGACGAAAATTACTCTGACGATTGAACGTAGAGGCGAAGAAGTCTTCCAAGGCGAGACATCGATCGCAGAGATGGCCCGCGAGTTGGAAGATCTGATTAGCTGGTTAGGGAAAGAAAACGAATTCCCCAGCGGTGCGATTCTATTAACGGGAACCGGCATTGTGCCCCCCGATGAATTCACGCTCGAAAACAGCGACATTGTATCGATCGAAATCAGCGGGATTGGCACCCTGATCAATCCGATTGTGAAAGACGCCGCTCCTTAGTCTGAGTTTCGGTTTGATCCGATCAGAGCGAATCGACTTCAATAGCAGGTGCTCTGGTTTGCAGAACTACTTCGATTTCCGCCAGCGTGGGAAGTGCGCCCCGATTTCCCAGTCGCTCGCATTTTAGAGCCGCCGTCACACAGGCGAATTGTAAGACCCGTTCCAGAGGCCACTCTTCCAGAATGCCATAGAGCAACGCGCCGCTGAAGATGTCGCCCGCGCCCGTCGTATCGAGCGAGAGCACAGGCAGTGCCGCACAATGCAGGCAGCCTGCTTCCGTAAAGAGCCATGCGCCGCGTGTGCCATCGGTAATCGTAACGATCTCGGGGCCTTGTGCCAGTAATGCTTTACCGGCCGCATGAACGTCATTTGTTTGCAGATATTCCGTGATGAAGCGACGCGGGCAATTCATCACGTTCAGATAGGGAATCAATTCGGGCATGCCTGGTTTCAGTGATCCTGTATCCAGAGAAATGAGCGCGCCGGCCTGCCGCGCCAGTCGGGCTGCCTGCAGACTGGTTTCTGAAGGCCAGCCATCCAGGTGCACGGCTCTGGTCTGTTGGAACAGTGCTGAGTCCAACTCTGTCGGCGGCAGCCAATTTTGTGGTCGATAGCAGGCAATCGTGCGGGTTCCCGCCTGTTCGTCAATCCAGACCTGCGCATAACCGGAGCGGGTTCCCGGCAGCATGCGGCTGGCAGAGAGGTCCAGATCTTCCGCAGCGAGATCTTCTGCGATCAACGGGCCATATTGATCATCGCCCCAACTGCCGATGAAGGCACATTGTTTACCGAATCGACTGAGTAGAACCTGCGCGGTGGGAACCGGACCACCGACCTGATATGCGTCGCTGATAATATTTGTTTTCGTATCCTGATCCGGGTGTTGTGCTAACACGACCAGATGATCCACTACGACTAAACCGACGCCGACAACATCATACTTCATAAACGGACTACTTTATTTTTTGAGTACTCACTGAACTGTTACAGTTTCTTTTCCCAGAAGAGGGCCTGCCCCATTTCGGGGTCCAGTTCATAACCGGCGAATCCGAATTTCGTGTAAGCGGCTTGGGCACGCTTGTTGCCTTCCAGAACTTCCAGAGTGAGTTTACAACATCCGCGTGCTTTGGCAATGGTCTCAACGTGGTCAAATAACTGCCGGGCGAGACCTTGCCCCCGATATTCCGGTGCGACAAACACATCATGAATGTTGAGTAATGGTTTGCAGGCGAATGTTGAGAAACCTTCAATACAAATCACAAGACCTGCAGGTGTTTCTTTTTCGAATGCCAGCACCACAGCCGCATCAGGCCGTTTCTGCAGAGTGCCTGTCAGATTGTGTTGCACGTCTTCCGGCAATGATTTACCAGCCCCTTCAGGGCTATCGGCATAACTGTTCAGCAGCAAGACGACTGCACTCGCATGCTGTGGATTGGTCAGATCCGCTTCGAAGATTTTCATCTGGTTTTCTTTTCGCGGGGGGATCGGGTAATGTTGTCTGTCGAAATCTTACTTTTTTCGAACTGTTATTTTAATCAGCGATACAGAAATAAGGGAGCCTCTCTTTCAGAAAGAGTGTGGCACGCTTACAAAATGTCGTCTCCTGATTTTACAGGGAATCTTAAAGCACAGCGATGAAAATTATTCCGGTTCTGGACATTCTCAATCAAACAGTGGTACGAGGCGTCGCCGGTCAGCGCGACTTGTATCGACCGATTCAGAGTCGTCTGACGCAGTCGAGTCAGCCTGTGGACATCGCACGCGCTTTACGCGAGGAATTTGAATTGACCGAGTTCTATGTGGCCGACCTGGATGCGATTCTGCATCAAAGACTGAATTTGGAACTGTATCAGAGTCTGCTGGAAGAGGGTTTCACGTTTCTGCTCGATTGTGGTCTGCGGACTGCCGACGATGCGGAGCCGTTGACTTCGCTGGAAGGCGTATCCATTGTCGCCGGTCTGGAAACAATCGAGGGGCCTCAAGAGCTGGGGGCACTAGTACGGCGGTGGGGCGCATCGCAGACGGTGTTCAGTCTCGACTTGAAACAGGGGCAGCCGCTGGTCAGTTCATCATCGGAGAACCCGTTTGCTGCGCTGAATGATCCATTGGAGATTGCAGAGCTAAGTCTGGAGCAGGGGGTGCAACAAATGATTCTACTAGATCTGGCGCAAGTCGGAACGGGAACGGGCACCGGGACGGAAGCACTCTGTCGAACATTACGCAGCCGCCATCCTGCACTGCAGTTGATCACAGGTGGCGGTATCAGTCACACAGATGATCTCATCGCACAGGCAGAACTCAGAGCGGACGGCGTCCTGGTCGCGTCTGCGTTGCACGATGGACGTATCGGGAGAGAGGCGGTTCTCTCCCTGTCCTGAGTGATGACTCGTCATGTGTTCGTTGACGAAAGCGAATTCCCAGACAACCTGGAAACAGGTTATTTCAACAGATCGGGGAGTGCTTTTTTCAGATCGGATACGGTTGCACTGCGATTGACTACCTTGCCCGATTTATCGATGAGGAACATGGTCGGCAGTGAGATCACACCGAAGTCACGTGCCGGGGCACTTTCCAGACCACCCTCTTCGTGAATATGGGCCCAGGGAACGCTGTGTTGTTTGACGTAAGCTTTTGCCAGATCGGGAGTCGCATCAAGGTTGATTCCCAGTACGTCAAAACCCTGGCTGTGATATTTACTGTAAAGCTCTTGGATTTGTGGCAGGTCTTCCGTGCAGGGTTTGCACCAGCTGGACCAGAAGATGACCAGCAATGCTTTGCCACGGTACTGCTTGGCATCGATGTTGCCGCCAGCCAATGAGGATCCCGTTAGCTCGAGTTCCTTGCCCGCCAGATTCATCCGTCGCAACGCGCCAGCACCACGGGTTCCTGCTTCTGAGCTGGCGTGGTTTTCGATCAGTTTAGTATACCATTTTTTGGATTCCGCCACTTTCCCGCTGAATTCCTGAGTCACCGCCAACTGTAGCATGGCTTCGGCGGAATCATCTGAGTTGGGGTACTTCGTGATGAAGTCTTCCAGCTGCGTCAGCCACCAGGTCTGCACATCGCGGAGTTTATCACTTTGAGTTGACTGTAACTGCGAACTGTAATCTGCCAGTAGAGTGCGATAGGTAACATAAGCGACCAGATCCTGATCCTGTGAGCTCTTCTGCACCTGATCCCGAATTTTCTGCAGCTGTTTTAATCCGTCCTGGTATCCGACGGTCTGGACGGCGGCTGCCAGTCCATCGACCATCTGCCGTGTCCACTGTGCCCGTTCATCTTCATTTTTCGAAGAGGAAATCAGTTTTTCAATAATCACGACGCGGTCAGTGTTGTATTTGGAAATTGCCTGAGGACCTTTGTCCGGCGTCGGGCTGTTCTGATCAAGTTTCTGAAGATCATCCAGTAAGCTCTGCATCTCTTTCGAGAGTCCCACCGTTGAGTTGGTTGGCAAACTGGCATTCCCGGCGACCGGCTGCATCAGGATTCCTCCTTCGGTGACCTGCATCGATTCGCCTTCAATGGGCAGCGGAACTTGAGTCAGTCGCCAGACATTGCCAATGCGAATCAGTTCGCCAAATTGAATCAGGCCGCTTTTTCCTTTGGTATCGATGATGGCCATCACATTTTCGAAGACGTGCAAATCCTTGTCGGTTTTAATACTATCCGCAGGAATCAGGCCGGGCATGGAACCGTCAAAGCGAACCCAGACCGTGTCGGGGGTGATCATTTTGGTTTTGGAAAGCATGGCAGGGATTTCCTGCGGGGCTGCCTTGGCCGATTCGCGAATCTTGTCTGCAAAGGGATTCTTGATGCCAGAGTCTGCCAGTTCCTCTTCTGAGATCAACAGCGACTGAAACAGCTTGGTGTTGTTGCTGGCGAGAGCGGCGATCGCGACTCGCGTGACTTCCTCGGCGGAGATCATTTTCCATTCATCAATCACGCCATCTTCGTCACTATCGATGCCCCAGCGAGTTCCTGCCAGATTCATCCAGCGTGAGCCATCGACTTTATTATTAAAGTTGGCATCGATATCGCGATAGACTTCCAATCCGCGATTGAAATACCGCCATTGATCAACGACGTTATCGCCATTGGTATCCACGAAGCGTCTCAAGACCTGACCGTTCGGGCCATACACAATCCAGCCCGAGCTGTTTTTGTTCTGCTCGACTTCGACCTTGCAGCGGCCGTATTCCGACTTTTCCGGAATTTCGATTTCGACGTCTTTCTGGATTGGCTTGAACGTCAACGCCAATTCGACAGACGGGGCATCAGCCGCCGGTAACGAGCGGGAGAACAAAATGAGGGAAGCGAATACAGTTAAAAACGAGATTCGACCAATAGACATAATCACGGGACTCCGATTCCGCTGGCGCGCATACTTTACAGGACTGACAAACTATAGTATCGGGATTTTAGTAGAAAACCGGTAACTTGGTCACCCTCAATTTTCCGGATTCCCGGGAAACTCGTCCGTAACGCACCAAAGGGCCGGTCTAGTTTAACAGCAGACCCGCATAACCGACGACGCGGGAGCGATCGCCCGTCATATCCCCGGATGTGGCATAGCCAACTTGTTCTACATGACTCAGTTTACCCATTTTCTGGAGTGTTTTCATCACGATGACTGCTGGCAGGACTCCGCACATCGAAATGTGCTGCTCTTGAACCAGTTCCAGCAACCCTTCCGGATCCAGACTTCGCATTTTTTCCAGCGCCAATTCATCCAGCCGACGGTTTTCTGTATCGGTGGCGAAATGATTCATGTCGCTGGAAATCAGCAACAGCGGAGGCTCATCTAGTTCCTGAATCACACGCGCCAGACCCTCGGCAAATTGTTCACAGCGATTCAAATTGCCGCCACCGATGGCGATTCCCACGACCTGTGCATCGGGCGCCAGTCGTTTAATTAAGGGGAGTTCGACTTCAATCGCGTGTTCACGCTGGTGAGCGGCGGCATCGAGTTCCAGTCCCGGAATCTGTTGCGATAGTTTTTTGGCCAGATCAACGTTCGATTCCAGTTCACCATTCGGTAGCTGCCAGACTCGATGCGGGGCGACGGCCCAGTCAACACCTTCGCGCGTATGTTTCGGTCCGATCACGATAATCGTGGATGGGAATTCGATCCGTTTCAGTACCTCCGCCGCGATTTTACCGGAATACATCAAGCCGGCATGGGGGACCATTGCAGCGGCCCAGCGTTCTGGTGTGCCCGCTTCATGGAACAGGTCATCCAGTTGACCTTCGAGTGTGCCTGGGTCGGCTGGGTAAAACGTACCGGCGACTCCGGCTGGTCTGATCGCCGATCCTCGTTCTGCGCGGGGGCGGTTCACAATTTCAAAACGAGCCGCCGACGTTTGGATCGCCAGACTGAGTACCTGTGCCGACTCGGGTTGCGTGATCCCCACCGCCTGCTGTGCTTGTTCAATCAGCTGGCTTGCTTCCTGCTCGCGGTCAAAGAACCAGCCTGTTTTTTTGCCTTCAATCAGCAATAAACTACGGTTTTGCGAATCGAAATTCGTGAGGTCCACACGTTCCACGGTGCCATGCATCGCGGGGTCGGAGGCCAGAACCAGTTTCACCTGAAATTCTCCCGGACGCAGATTAAGCCGGGTGATATTTTGCACCAGTTGCTGGCTGAGCGAGAACACCGTTGACTGCATCGGAAAGGATTGTTTCAACGTCCATTTTGAGAGTGCCAGTTCTTCGCCGGTTTCGGTTCTTGTCAGCAGCAGTGCCACGCCTTGAATGTTGGCATCGGAAACCTGGGGACAGTAATACATGGGAACCTGACCGCTCATCAACGCTTCAATGGTTGATTGCACGTATTGGAGGTATTGTGCAAATTCGCGTTGTCCTAATATTTGCTGGCTGGAACTTTCAACTGGTGCCGTCATGTCTGCTAACTTGGCGGAACAGGAAACGCCTTGATAGCGTAACAGGGTCGTTCCCGGATCTTTCCAGGCGGTGGGCGGAAGTCCTGCTTTGATACAGGTCTGATTCAGAAATTCTTCCGGGTTCCAGCCATGATCGAGGGGGACGCCGGGGAGCAGTAAACCACTGCGTCCGTCTGCTCGAATCTGCAAACCATGCAGGCCGATGGTGACCGCGTTGAGACGATCAGTGCCCTGTTCCTCGACGACTTCCAGTTCGGAGAGCAGCCAGACTTCCAGATCAAGGTGTGCTAATTCACTGGAGGAAATCGGGGGAAACCGGGGATCGTCTTTGGCAGCGCGAATTGCCGCCTGATGCAGTGCCTGCCCCAGTGGCAGAGGCTGTCCAAAGTTCCCACAGCACGAACGGAGTTGTCCCTGCCGTTTCAAGCTGACGAACGCACCATTGACGACCATGTCTTCCAGCTCGTCCAGTTTTAATTCTGCAGGTGGGGTCTGCGTCGTTGTGCCTACGACGACAGCCGCCGCTTTCTGTAACAGTTTTTGTTCATGCTCGCTGGTGAGTTCGATGTCTCTAGGTGTCTGGTCAGCCTGCATCGGTGTAGAACCTTTCTGTGGGTCGGCTATTTGAGAGTTCGTGTCGGAATGTTTGTTTAACATTGCCTGGATATCAACGGGTAATCTTTTTGGGCCCCATGTACCCGGCTCGTCATTAAAGTGGCCAGCGATGTGTGTACCACAATTGCGGCATTGATTTTGATTCAACGCATATTTGCCTAATTGATACCAGTTACGCTCAATCAGCGTCTGCTGGCATCCGGGACAATAGGTGCTCTGCCGTGCGGCATCGTTGACGTTCCCCGTATAAACATATTTAAGTCCCGCGTTGAGCGCAATCTCGCGTGCGCGAATCAACGTTTCGGGGGGAGTGGCGCCCCGATCGAGCATGCGAAAATCCGGGTGGAAGGCGGAAAAATGCAACGGCACTTCATCGCCGACATTATCCAGAATCCAGTCGCACATCTGCTGAAATTCGCTGCTGTCGTCATTCGCCTGTGGGATCACCAGATTCGTGATTTCAAACCAGACATCGGTTTCCTGTTTTAACCAGCGCAAGGTATCCAGGACCGGTTGCAGATGTGACAAGGTCACACGGTAATAAAACTCTTCCGTGAACGCTTTCAGGTCGACATTGGCGGCGTCGATATGTTCAAAAAAGTCGGCGCGTGCGGATTCGGTAATGTACCCGGCAGTGACGGCGACGGTTTTCACGCCGCGCGCGTGACAGGCTTTCGATGTTTCAATAGCATATTCCGACCAGATGATCGGGTCGTTATAAGTAAAGGCGACACTCTGGCAGCCTAACTCTGCTGCGACCTCGGCAATTTCTTCAGGCAGAGCCCGCGCACTGAGACGTTCGATTTCCCGTGATTTGGAAATGTCCCAGTTCTGACAGAACTTGCAGCCCAGATTACAGCCTGCGGTTCCGAAAGAGAGCACACTGGAACCGGGATAAAAATGGTTCAACGGTTTTTTTTCAATGGGATCGACGCAGAATCCGGTGCTGCGGCCGTAGGTGGTCAAAGCCATCTTGCCGCCGACATTCTGGCGCACGAAACAAAAGCCGCGGTCGTTTTCTGCCAGGGCACAGGCACGCGGGCATAAGTCGCAGACGATTTTTTCACCATCACGGTGCCACCATCGGCCAGGGTAAAGCCCCTGTTCAATATCGACTGGCTGGTCCTGGTTGGGTGTAAGGATAGGAAGCGTTTTTTTTGTCATGGCGATTGTGGATTGTGAAACGGCGTTGAGAAAGGAAGGGAGCCCTGTCCTTTTAGAATAATTCATTCAGAAGGGCAGGGCCATCAGTATCTTTGATTTTCTGACCGCGAACGCGAATAGAATCATCGTCGTCCGCCGGTCGGCAGGAGTCTTGCATGAATTTCTTGAACAGCTTGCTGCACCTGTCGTTGTGCTTTTTGGCTGTCGTCGGGTATCATCAGAGCTCGTAAACCGACTCTTTTGTTACCCTGTCTATTATACGAAACTATTCCGCCGATGTTTGCAGATTATTTTTGGTTTTTTGTGGCAGCGACCTCATATTTGGCCGGTTCGGTCCCGTTTGGGTTGCTGACAGCAAAAATAGTGGCAGGAACCGATATCCGCAAAGTGGGCAGCGGCAATATCGGAGCCACCAATGTGGCGCGGACACTGGGGGCGAAATGGGGGATTCTGGTCCTGTTGCTGGATGCGTTGAAAGGGCTGCTACCCGTCTTATTTATTCCCGCGTTGTTTGTCAGCGCTGATTCCCCTGATTTTGACCATGCGCGCGTGTTGAGTGGCGTCGCTACGATTCTTGGCCATATGTTTCCGATCTGGCTCGGTTTCCGAGGAGGGAAAGGGGTCGCCACCAGCCTGGGCGTGATTCTAATGCTGGGGCCCTGGTCAACTTTGGTTGCAGTCGGCGCTTTCGCTTTGACATTTCTGTTCTGGCGGATTGTGGCCCTCAGCTCTGTTCTCGCTGCGTTTGCATTTGGCGTGGCCCAGTTTATTCAGTTGGGCTCGTCTGCCTTCACGCAGCAAAAATGGAGCCTCGCCGTTTTCAGTATCGCCGTTCCGCTGTTAATTATCGTGCGTCACTGGAGCAACCTGGGACGGATTCTGCGCGGAGAAGAAAAGAAGTTTCAGTTCGGCAGCCGCAACAAGGCGGCAGAAAACCCGTCAGAAATCAAAGTGGATGAAGAAGCCTGATTGATTTCTGGAATGATCAAGCCAGCAGGATAAGATCATCCTGATCAAATCGCTGGCTCTGATATTTTCTTACGTGGTTCCTGTTTCTTACAGGAACGAGAGGTCGGCTAAGATTCGACCCGGATATTGTTCGTCAGGGCATACTGATCGATTTCACTTAACGCAGCATGTGTTGCCAGTTGTTTGTGATAAAAAGAATCAGTGCGACCCGAGAGCACAACGATTTCTCCCAAGACATCCACTTTCAACGAATGAACCTGACTACCCGTACGAAAAGTAATCGTCTGCTCAATCTTCTCTGAAAGTTTCTTTGCTTTTTGGGAATAGGTTTCTACGGTCATAAGCGATCCTCCTTGAAATAAGTCAATGTACCGACAGACAATCACTTGTGTTCCAGTCAGCGGAATATCCTAGCTGTCGCAGCATTCAAGGCGGGTAACTCTGAAGCAGTAACTCTTGGTCGACTAGCGGCTAACACGGTTCCGCAGGGGGCGGAACACAAATCCATTTTCTGTTATTTTAAATCCTCAGTGGGAGAACTCAACAAAATCGATTTTTGAAATCAATAATGACTGACTTAAGGTTCCTGTCGCTTAAGCAAGTAAGTTCAATAAGCCCGACTGATTCTTAATGATGTAAATTTATCGACCTGCACACGATTCGTCAAATAGAAATCTCAACGAATGTTTTGATTCGCAGGAAATACCTCGCACTTTGGGCAGGTTTTTTTATTTCCCGCCTGCTTTTGAGTTCCAGATCCAGACCAGCGCCTCGGGCAGGACGGCTTTCCCGTGACGACTGCTGTGCATGCCGTGGCCGGTGACGAACCAGAAGTCGTAACCACTGTAAGCCAAAGCGACTGCCATCCGTTCGTTGTTCAGGAACCAGTTCCCCAGTTTGTTATCCAGGTCATTATCGCCATCCTGCAAAAAGACCTTGATTGGCTTGGGAGGATCCTGTTTGCGAATCAGCCCGGGATAATCATGGGCCGTCTTCCAGGGACCAAACTGGTTGAGGGGAATCGTGTTGTTTTTTCGGGAGGGATAATCATTAATCCCTCGGAAATCACAAAAGCTGCCGACAAAGGAAATGACCTTCTGAAACTGGTCAGTCCGGTGCCAGGCGGCGGTGAAAGCACAACTGCCGCCGGAAGAGGCGCCGCAGATCAGATGATCTTCCGGCTTTTCGGAGATCCGATACTGTTTCCGCACCACGGGCAGCATTTCTTCATCCAGAAACGTCGCGTATTGCGCCGTGCAAGTATCATATTCATTGCTGCGGTTTCTGACGGGCTGTTTGCCTTTGGATGTGGCAGGAATCACGCCGGGGTTGATAAAGACAGCGATGGAGACCGGAATCTTTTTCGCGTGGATCAGATTATCGAGCACAATCGTGGCGTTCCCATCGCCGTGACAGTAACCGCCACCGTCTGTGAAGACGATCAGCTTGGCAGGATCACCAGTTTTGGAGTATTGCGCGGGCACATAGACCCACCAGTCACGGACGGTACCTGGATACTGTTTCGTGCTCTTGAAGGCGGGCATCTGAGTGAGTTTCCCTTGAGGAACTCCTTCCTGTCGAATGCTTTCAGGTTTCCACTCGTAACTTTCAAAGCCAAAGCGGCTATATCGGCCCGCAGGTAAACGGCGGCCATTCACGCTGTAGCGATAATGAACGGATGAAAAATTGGGAAAGCGTTCCACACGGGCAAAGTAGCCGGAGTCTCCCAGCGCGATCATTGGCCACTGGCGATTTTTTTCGGCAAAGATGATCATTTCATCGCCCGGCTTGCCTTTCAAAAACCAGCCTGCGTAGCCGCCACCATCGTCGGTCTTTTGAATTAAATGGCGATGGTTGACTTTGGTTAAGTCTTTTTCTTTTTCATAGCGTTTCAGGAAATAATCGAGGACCTGTTTCTGATTCGCCTGACTGGCGGGGGCGTTTAACAGCTTTGAGACATCTTCCAGATTTTTTGGTGCTGCCGAGACGGAACTGATGAAGACCAGTAGCATAACTGCCAAAGAAGCCGTTTGAATTGTTGAGCGGCAAACAGAAAATCGCATTCCACGATGCTCCTGAAAATATTTGAAGTTAGTGAGGTTAAGTGATCTATTACGGACGGCAATGGAGTGTGCCTGTAAAGATACATGCTTTGATAAGTCTATTACACTACGAGACAGGCCGATTTGCAATTCACTTCAGGTCTCTAGCTCAAATCTTCTGATTCGTCAGAGAAATTGGATTCTGTCCGTTTGGATCGACCGGGGTTCCAGCTACAATGAGAGTAGAAATTGGCAGGAATTATGCGAGAAAGGTAGTTTTGAGACGATGACGCTCGACCCACATCATGCTGTGTACGTTGGTAGTTTTGACCCACCGACTCTGGGGCACTTGGATATTGTGGAGCGCGGGGCTCGGATCTATTCCAAGATCACCGTCGGCATCGGTATTAATCCCGATAAGCGGCCGTTGTTTTCAGCCGAAGAACGCCAGCAGATGCTAGAGGGACTGTTAACTGCCTTTCCGAATGTGGAAGTCAAATGTTTTCAGGGGCTGGCTGTGAACTTCGTGCAGGAGTGTGGTGGCGGCATTATGCTGCGAGGGCTGCGCACGCTCACCGATGTCGAAGCCGAGTTTACGATGTCTCTGGCAAATAGAACATTGGCCTCTGAAATTGAAACGGTCTTTCTGATGGCCAGTGAAAAATATACTCATATTTCCAGCTCCCTGATCAAACAGATCGCACAGCTGGGGGGAGATATGGCAGAAGAAAAACTCAAAGACTTCGTGCCGAAACAGGTCGTCGGCCCCTTAGTCGAAAAATTTGCTTCCCGAACTTAAAACTAAAAATGGTATCTGCTTCATTGGTAGATTGGAAAAAGGAGAACAGACGATGGTAAAAACCGCCTCAACAATGCTGCCTTTAGGAACACAGGCTCCTGAATTTTCATTGAAAAATGTCGATGGGAAAACGGTCTCGCTGAGCGATTTTCAGGACTCCAAAGGTTTGCTGGTGATCTTCATGTGCAACCATTGCCCGTTTGTGATTCATCTGCGCGAAGCATTGGCGTCGTTCGCTGATGAATACCTGGCAAAAGGCATGGGAGTGGTTGGCATCAGCTCGAATGATGTCGCCTCGCATCCCGATGACAGCCCAGAAAAAATGGTAGAAGAAGCGAAATCAGCCGGCTACAACTTCCCCTACTTGTATGATGGAACTCAGGACGTTGCCAAAGCGTACAAGGCAGCTTGCACTCCCGATTTCTTCCTGTTCGATCAGGAACAAAAGCTGGTCTATCGTGGACAGTTTGACGACAGTCGTCCTGGCAATGATAAACCTGTTACCGGTGCCGATCTCAAGACAGCCTGCGATGCCGTTGTAGCGGGAGCACCGGTCACTGAAGACCAGAAGCCCAGTATCGGCTGTAATATTAAATGGCAGGAAGGTAAAGAACCGGAATATTTCACGGGGCAACCAGCCGTCTAACTCATTCGTGATGTAACAACTCCAAACTCTCTTTACTTCGGTGTGAAGAGAGTTTTTTTACGCGCTGCGAAACAGTTCCGGTTCCAATTTCCAAGAGTGGCTTGTGGAGGATCGCTTGCCAATTTACAATTATTTAACATTCTTTCCAAATAGAGTCGGCCCTGGAAACAGGAAGTCACAAGCGTGCGCGGGCTCCTGATAACGATCATCATTGTGGGGATTCTCAATGCAAAATCTGTTTTTCAAGCAGGCGTTCTTTCTGTTAACGGTGGCGGCTTCTGCTGTGCTATTTGCATTTACTGCGCACCTGAAATCTGCTGAGAAACAAGGTGAGTCTCCGAAATCACTGGCAGAGGCACTGCCTCATCTGGAGCCGACGTCTCCAGAAAAAGCGTTAAAGACGTTTCGCCTGCAAAATGGATTTCAAATGGAATTGCTGGCGGCGGAACCATTGGTAACCGATCCGGTTGCGATGCAGTATGACGAGAACGGCCTGGCGTACGTCATCGAAATGAATGACTATCCTTATACGGATAAATCGAAAGATGAAGCCTGGTCCGAACAGAAGTCGGCTCCGATTGGCAAAGTCCGTGTGTTGGAAGATGTAGACGGCGACGGAAAGTTTGATCGTTCGACGATCTTTGCTGACCAGCTCTCCTGGCCCACCGGTCTGGCGTTCTGGAAAGGGGGCGTCTACGTTTCTGCGACTCCCGATATCTGGTATTTCAAAGACACGGACGGCGATCACAAAGCGGATATCAAACGCAAAGTTTTCACCGGGTTTCGCAAATACAATGTGCAGGCGGTGATGAATAATCTCAAGTGGGGCCTGGATCATCAAATCTATGGGGCAGGGGGCAGTAATGGGGGAACCATTCAAAGTTCGGCTGCTTCTAAAACCGATCCGATCAATATGGGGCGTCGCGATTTTCGCTTTAATGCCGGCGCAGAGAAGTTTGAAGTGATTTCGGGTGGTGCCCGATTTGGGAATACGTTCGATGACTGGGGCAACCGCTTCATCTGTAATATTCGCAATCCGTTGATGCAGATTGTCTTACCTACAGAATATCTGGTACGCAACCGCTATCTGCCGGTCGCGTCCGCCATCAATGATGTGGCGGAGGCCGGCGATACCGTTTCTGTGTTTCGTGCCAGTCCTCCTGAGCCCTGGCGGGTCATCAACGCGAAACGACTGTCCGCCGATCCGAATTCCCGTTCGCCACGCAGCGAAAAAAACGCGACCGGTTTTGTGACGTCCTCGGCGGGCGTTACCATCTATCGGGGAACCGCCTATTCGGAAGAATATTACGGCAACGCATTCATTGGTGAAGTGGCCGGCAACTTGGTGATGCGGTACCTGATGACGCCGGACGGCGTGACCTTCAAAGCGCGGCGGGCTCATGAAAAGGTCGAGTTTCTGGCTTCCATCGATAACTGGTTTCGTCCGGTGAATTTTGTAAACGCTCCTGATGGCACACTGCATGTGCTCGACATGTATCGAGAAAATATCGAACATCCCTGGTCGATTCCCGATGATATTAAAGCACACCTCGATCTGACCAGCGGCCGGGATCGCGGGCGGATTTATCGGCTGGTGCCTCCTGAATACCCGGCCGGTTATCAAAAACCACAACCGCCACGACTCGGTTCCGCAGATATCAAAACGCTGGTCGCTGAGCTGGAAAACCCCAACACCTGGTGGCGGGATACCGCGCATCGTTTGATCTTCGAACGACAGGATCAGGCCGCCGTGCCTCTGCTTAATCAATTGCTGGAGAACAGTTCGTCCCGTCTGGCCCGCTTACACGCACTCTGGTCATTACAGGGCTTAAATGCACTCAGCGATGTCAATTTACTGCAGGCACTCAATGATAGTGAACCCGAACTCAGACGCGCCGCCGTTCGGCTTGCCGAAGTAAAGATGAATCAAAATGAAGTGCTAAGAAACAAAGTTCTGGTACTGGCGGCGGATGAAGATCCACGCGTTCGCTTCCAGGCCGCATTCACGCTGGGCGAGATGAAGGATCCACAGGCTGCGAAAGCCTTGTATCAGATTGTACGCCGCGATTATGGAGACCCTTGGATTCGCACAGCCGTTCTGAGTTCATTGTCGGAATCGACGGCCGAATTTTTAGCAAGCTTGCTGGAAGACGTTGAATTCGCGGCCAGCTCGGATGCCAAGCCTTTGCTCAGACAACTGGCGAATGTGATTGGTACGCGACAACAGATTCCGGAAGTCAATCAGATCCTGGAACTGACTGCCCGTTATCGTTCTCCTGGACAGAAACAAAAGGCGGAAGCGGTTCAAGACGAAGTTGTGCTGGCGATTGGACAGGGCTTAAAGCGAGGGGGCAAAACGATTCTGGCATTCGCCAAAGCGGACGAGACGGGCGCGGCCCGGTTGGTGCGTGACCGCGTCGCGCAAGCGAAGCAAACAGCAGCGGACAGAAGCAATTCCATTGAAGCACGCCAACAGGCGATTGATTTATTGAGCTGTACCGACCTCTCGACTGCGGAAGCGGCATTACTGCCTTTATTGGCAGCACGCGAGCCTCAGGCGATTCAGATATCCGTTGTCGAAGCATTTACCAGTTTTACTGATACACAAATCGCGGCGCTGTTGCTGAAACAGTATCCCTCTCTGACGCCGAGTGTGAGAACGGAAATCGTCAATCGACTGTTACGAAGACAGAACTGGATCTTACGACTGTTTGCAGCGATCTCCAATAGAACCGTTTCGATCAGCCAGATCCCGCAGGTCAGACGGTCGATTCTCTTGAAGAGTAGGAACCCGGAAATTAAAAAGCAGGCCACTCAATTGTTTGCCGGTGAGACGCTCGGTCCGCGGCGCGAAATCATTGCACAATATCAACCAGCGCTCTCTATAAAGTCAGATCTGGCCGCCGGGAAGAAAGTCTTCAAGCGAGATTGCCTGACCTGTCATAAGCTGGGGAAGGAAGGCTATGAAGTCGGCCCGAATTTAGCGACGATTAAAAACAGAACCGCGCCGGAAATTTTAGTGCATGTGCTCGACCCGAATAAGGAAGTCTCGCCAAACTATCTGGAATACGTGATTGCCACAGATGACGGACTGATCGAGACCGGCATTATTGTGAATGAGACGCCTTCCAGCATTACCTTGAAAAAAGCAGAGAACAAACAGATTACGATTCTGCGAGAGAATATCGAAGAGATCCGAAGTTCGGGAAAATCATTGATGCCTGAGGGCTTTGAAAAGAAAATCAAAACTCGGGAAATGGCAGATCTGATTGCCTATCTGATGGCGCTGGAAAACTGAATCTCATCACCAAAAAAGGCTCTGCAGGATTCAGGACGATTTCCTGTTGATATGAGGCGAATAGAAAAGGGACAAGCAGTTCTGGTAACTGCTTGTCCCTTAAAATCTGGTTTAAGTGAATTTAAGACAGAGACTTAAAACTCACCAACAACATGCCCATCATCAATTCCGATCAGGTACTCGAGCGTACTGTCAGCGGGGATCGTGGCAGCATTGTGGTCTATGTTTTCACTGAGAAACATAATGCGACCATCGCCAAACAGGAAATGAGCACCGCCGACATGGCGACTGCTGAAAGCAATTCTTCCCTGTCCTGAAGAAGCGTTCGCGTTGATCGCGGCGGCACCACCTCCAAAAATGGAGATTAACCCTTGATTCGAACTGGAACCGTCCGAACTGATGGCGGGGCCTGAGGCGTTAAAGTCCCGGGCTGCATACAGGGCGCCAGCAAATGCTTTGTCGTTACCGAGTTTGTAAGCGCGTTCTCCCACCAGAATGGTATTACTGCTGCCATCAGAAAAATCACGCATCCGTACTGAGCTGTTGCGGAAAAATGCACCATTGGCTGTATTGGTAGGGTCTGTTCCCTGGTTTTTCTTCAAACCAAAGGAGTTGTTGGACGCAATATAGTTCGTCACAGCCAGACCGTACTCAGAGCCACCGGTGGCTTTAATTCTGCGGCCTGCTTCATCATGAATGGCAGGGCCTGTGTCAGAGGGACAACGAAATACAGGGAGAGTCTGCTGCATCGTAGTTCGGATGCTGGCATTGTTAAGCACCGTCGATACGGGAACCGTGCCCACATTGAGCTGATTAAACAACGGCGCCTGATCCACATAAGGCAGCAATAAGGCATTCCAGGCCCAATGGCCTTCGTTATCAACAACGACACCGCCACTGGAAGACAGGATTTCTTCCACATAGCCGGGAGGAAACGTGCGAAAGGTTTCATGGTAGTTGTGCATTGCGAGCCCAATTTGCTTTAAATTGTTCTTGCAGGTGCTTCTGCGGGCGGCTTCACGTGCCTGTTGTACGGCAGGTAAGAGTAACGCAATTAAAATCGCAATGATGGCGATCACGACCAGTAATTCAATCAGGGTAAATCCCCGTTGAGAACGCGAGCGATTAAGCTTGTTCATAGTGTCGTTCCTGTCTTTTTAAACCGAATCTGGATAACAATATCTTCAACTGGAATAAATGAATAAAAAATAGTCCAGAGAAACGCAAAACTCTTTGAATCAGGTGCTCATGGGAGCAATCTGACAGAGAAATCTGATAGAGAAAGGATCGGGAGAGCTGCTACACCAGGCATTTTTGTATTTGTGAACAAAGCTAACCATGTTCATTTGTTGGCATTGATATGTAACTCCCTCATTAATAACTCGTATGCAATTGCAGTGATTTACCTGAATATTTATCGAAAATAATTCATTTCCTCATATTGCTGCCTGATGTGTGTCCATATGTAACTAAATTGGTATGGCTATATTTTAATGAAGTTGAGGAATAGCCGTGATGTTTGAGAGTTTTCGTATAAAAGGTCATTTATAAGTAGGATTCGACGGTAAGTTGCCGGTAGTTTGTACGATTGCTTGATAGGGCAGCTTTGTTTTGTGATGGAAGCTGAGATTTTGTATCGTTAAAAAGAAGGTTTCATGAGCAACGACCTGGAAAATGCCGCCTTGCCTGACGATTTGCATGTGCAGTTTCTGCATGTGTTTACGCAGCATCGGAACCAGCTTTATTCCTATATCTATTCTCTGCTGCCTAATCGGGATGATGCCGAAGATGTATTTCAGCGAACCAGCTTGATCCTCTGGAAAAAGTTTCCAGAATATGATGCAACTTGCAGCTTTTTCTCTTGGGCGTGTGGCGTGGCTTTCTACGAAGTGAAAAACTTTATTCGAGTTGCACAGAGAAAACGGTTACAATTTCGGGATGATGTGATTCAGCAGTTGGCTGATGAGAGAGCAGGGATTCCTCAGCTGAAATTGAATCAGCGGGCCACTGCGTTACAGGACTGTATTAAAAAACTGAAAGAGAAAGATCGTCTTCTCGTGGAGCAGGTCTATCGGGATCAGACACCAGTCAAAGACGTCGCCGAAGCAGCCGGGGCTGCCGTCCAGACTTTATATAACAGGCTCAACCAGATTCGTCATCAATTGACTCACTGTATTGAAAGGACATTGTCCTATACAGGAGAGGGAAAATGAATCAAAAACAGAACCAGAAAGAAATCCTGTTCGACCTTTTAGGCGCACTATGCACCGGAACGATCACGGCCGAGCAACATCAAACGCTGGAAAATATCCTGGCGGAAGATGCCGAGGCCCGGAAGGATTATTTCAATTACCTCGAGCTGCATTTGAATCTGGAGCGGCTGCATGATGAGCGGCCCGAGCCAGAGATCGATTTTCGTTTTCACACGCATGCACTACCAGCTGACGGAACAAAGACTCTGGTCAGTCGTTCGTTAAAAACGCCACAGGCATTGTGGCTGCTACTGACTGCTGTCTGCGCTACAATTGTGGGCGGCTTTCTGTTTCTTAACCAGGCTCCTTCAACACCACAGCAAATCAGCCAGAATGTGGTACCAGAGGAGATTTCCGTTGCCAAAGTGACTCAAACCGCAGCCGTGCGATTTGCGGAAGGAGCACCTTTTCTCAAAGTGGGCTCTGCCATCGAAGCCTATCAGGAATATGCCATTTCAGCGGGACAAGTTCAGCTTGTGTTTTCCAACGGTGCCGAAGTGATTCTGACGGGGCCGGCTGTATTTGAAAGTGAAGGAGATGAGCATCTGGCAGTCCGCTACGGTGCGTGCTCTGTGTTTGCTCCTGAGGGAGCCGAAGGGTTTACGGTTGAAACGCCACTATCCAATGTGATCGATTACGGCACCCGGTTTTCTGTGAATGTTTCAGATACCGGCAATACTGATGTGCAAGTGATCGAAGGCGAAACCGATGTCCGCCCCATCAAGCTGGAAGAGAATTCCGGGGTTGCTGCAAAGCGATTAACCAAAGGGATGGCACAGCGTTTAACAGCGAACAACGGTTTGGTCGTGAATGAAATTCCCTTTGACCGTGCTCAATATATCGCAGGGTTACCCGATCGTGTGGTTTCCTATACCACCACTGTGGGGCCTCATCGTAAAGCAGAAGACCTGACGAGTGTGACGATTCAGCGCGGAGGAACCGCTCATAAATACGCGGTCGAAGATTTGATCGGAATTGAGTTGACGCACTACAAGGGCAGATCTTTTCTGACCCGAGATGACGGGGTTGATCCTGCCACAGATGGAAATCCCTTGACGTTACGCCGGCACCTGCTCGATCAGGATCGCAGCCTGCTGACGGGGGTTGTGAATCCCTTTGGCTCGGAGACACCGTTAACCGAGCCTCCCGTGATGAATGAAGTGGAAGATCCAAATCAGCCCAATACACCCGGGATGGCGATTCGTTTCCGCGAACCTGTGGTGAATGACGCAGGGCCTGATATTGTTCTCTTTGATTTGCAGATCATCGTGCATACGACAACCGGTGATGCGTTTTATGTCACTCCATTACCGTTCACTTCAAAACGAAACACTCACAGAATTAACCAGTTCGATATCGATCTTGCTTCACCTGAAGCAAAACCGTTAGCGAAATTCTGGTTACATCTATTTAATAAAAATCAACAAGCAGGCATTGGTTCACGTAGCGAACTGGAAACCGCTTCCGGTAACGGAGGCAACTTGCACATCGTCGGTGCCAAGGCATTGGCGGTGGGCATTGATCTATCGGACTTGGGTTTTGCCGAAGGTGAAACTGTGGAAGGGTTATTTATTCAGGATGCCCAGGATAATGCTGATGTGATTGATCCGGTTTTTATTGCCGGACTCCCCCCCTTGAAACACTCCAAAAAATAATAGCTAACTTAATGTGATGTGATCCGAGGATAGACTCGTTTTGTCTTCCGCATCGATATAATGAAAGAGGACTTGTCCATGAGACTCCTTATCGTAAGTCTGTTTCTTTTCGTTTCTGCGAATCTGGTGAATGCCGCGGAAAAAACGAAACCGGTCAAATCAGCAGTGGATCAGAAGCAACTCCACTTCTTCGAGAAAGAAGTGCGCCCTTTGCTGATCAAGCACTGTCTGGAATGCCATGGCGAGAAAAAGCAGAAGGGAGAATTGCGGCTGGATTCTCTAAAAGCAATGCTGCAAGGAGGAGAAAGCGGCCCTGCAATCGTGCCGGGTAAGGCGAATGAAAGTCTCCTGGTGGAAGCGATCAACTTCGATTCCTTTGAAATGCCACCGGAACAGAAACTGGCAGACAAAGAAATTGCTACTTTAACCCGCTGGGTCAAAACAGGCGCTTACTGGCCTGAAAACGCGGGTTTTGTGATCAAGCAGCGAAAGAATGAAACGTTCTTTACCGAAGAAGATCGCAACTTCTGGGTCTTTCAGCCAGTCAAACAACCCCAGGTTCCACAAGTGAAAGCACAAGCCTGGTCGAAAAATCCGGTGGATGCCTTCGTCTATGATCGTTTGAAAAAAGAGGGCCTGACCCCTGCCAGCGAAGCGGATCGCACAACGCTGATTCGACGTGCCTATTATGACTTAATTGGCTTGCCACCCACGGTGGAACAAATCAATGCTTTTGTGAACGATCCCTCGCCCGATGCCTGGTCTCGCCTGATCGATGACTTATTAGAGAATCCTCACTACGGTGAAAAATGGGCGCGGCACTGGCTGGATGTCGTACGATACGCCGAGTCAGACGGGTTCAACCAGGACGCATTTCGTCCGGAAATCTGGCGCTATCGAGACTATGTCGTGCGTTCGTTTAATGGCGATAAGCCGTATTCTCAGTTTGTGAAAGAACAGCTGGCCGGCGATGAAATTGCCCCGGAAGATCCCGAAGCAATAGCGGCGACCGGTTTTCTCAGACATTACCTGTATGAATATAATCAACGCGATTCACGCACGCAGTGGAATGATATTCTGGACAATATTACCGATGCCACCGGCAACGTATTCATGGGCGTTAGCATGGGATGTGCCCGCTGTCACGATCACAAATTTGATCCCATCTCTCACCAGGATTACTACCGCCTGCAGGCCTTCTTTGCCCCGCTGATGCCCCGCGATGATGTTCCTTTTGTAACGCCACAGGAACTGGCAGAGTACAATCAGAAATTAGATATCTGGGAAAAGAAGACCGCAGCGATTCGTAAACAAGTGGATGAGTTGACGAAAAGTACCTTGGAACGCGCTGCGAAAAGTCAGATTATAATGTTCCCGGCTGACTTACAGGAAATTATGGCAAAGCCTGAGCTAGAGCGGAATGCACTGGAACACCAGTTGGCTGATCTCGTACAGCGTCAGGTGGATATCAAACAGAAATCCTCTCTGGCATCGCTCAAAAAGAGTGAAAAGCCCAATGGGAAAAAATACAATGAGCTACTCAAAGAGCTGGCTGCGTTTGATAAGCTGAAACCAAAGCCATTGCCGACGGGTATGAGTGTAACTGATTCACGCGGCGCAGCGCCCATTACCACAATTCCCGATGACCCGAACCATAAGCCAATTGTCCCCGGATTCTTGTCTCTGTTGAAGCCAGGCGAAGCGGAAATTGTACCGATCTCAACGGCGCCTCATTCTTCAGGCCGTCGCACGGCGCTGGCAAACTGGATGGTGGATCCTCAAAACCGTTTGACCACACGTGTGATGACCAACCGGGTCTGGCAGTACCACTTCGGTACCGGCTTGGTCTCGACCGCAAATGACTTTGGTCATATGGGCGAAGCACCCAGCCATCCCGAACTGTTGGACTGGCTCACCAGTTATTTTGTCGACAACGGCTGGAGCATCAAAAGTCTGCACCGCCTGATCATGAATTCATCGACCTATCGCCTGTCCGCATTTCATGCAACTGCGAAACAGGCGGAGCTCAAAGATCCACAAAATCGTCTGCATTGGCGTGCCAATATTCGCCGATTGAATGCCGAGGATATTCGCGATTCGGCGTTGTTCCTCTCAGGGGAGCTCGACCTGAAACTGGGAGGTCCCAGCGTCAGAGCGACCCAGACACGCCGTAGTGTCTACACGATCATGAAACGCAACGTGCAGGACCCGGTACTGGGCGCATTTGACTTACCAGGCGGGATTAAAAGCGTCGCCCAACGGGACGTCACCACCACAGCCAATCAGGCACTGTTGATGATCAACGGCGACTGGTTCCTCAAACGTGCGAACGCGATGGCTCGTTCTTTGAAAGCCAAATCCTTTGCCAGTGATCAAGAGATGATCACGTATCTGCATAAAATGACCTATGGAAAAAATCCAAAACCTGCGGAAGTGGAGTTGTTGTCCGGATTCCTGAAGTCACAGGAAAAACGGATCAAAGCCGAAGCAGACAATCAGCAGCAAACCTTTATCGGTCAAATCACGCAAACGACCGGCGAAGCAGTCAAGCTGGGGAAAGGTTCTACACTCAGCAACCTGCACGTCGCCAAATCAAAATCGCTTCCCACTCAGGATTTCACGATTGAAGCTTACGTGCAATTAGAGTCGATCTATGAAAACGCCGCCGTCAGTACGATTGCGTCACAGTGGACGGGAAGCAACAAACAGCGAGGATGGTCGTTGGGTGTTACCAGCCAGAAGTCCGCCTACAAACCACGGAATCTGATTCTGCAACTGGTGGGCAACAACAAGGCTGGCAAACTGACCTATGAAGTTGTGCCGTCCAACCTGCATCTGGAATTGAATAAGCCTTATTATGTTGCTGCGACAGTCAAGATTTCTGAAACCGGCGCACCCGGAATTCAGTTTTACGTCAAAGAATTGTTCTCGAAGAAACCACTGCAGAGTGTCTCTGTGAAACATAATGTGATCAGCGACTATCGTCCGGAAAATAATTTGGTTCTCGGCGGTCGCGATAAAACGTCTGGCAGTAAATGGAATGGTCTGCTGGATAATGTCCGGCTGTCTAATGCTGCTCTGAGCCAGGAAGAACTTTTGATTCAAGATGGTGCGAAGAAATCGGATTCCACAATCGCTTTCTGGCAATTCAATACCAAAAGTGGACTGCTGAAAAACAGTCTGGCGAATGCACTGCATATCTTGCCGCCCTCTGAAACATCGATGGGCGCCAGCGATGCACGTCATCAGGCACTGGCCGATTTATGTCACGTGTTCTTAAACTCCAACGAATTTCTCTACCTCGATTAATCATTCGTGACTCACGATAGTAATAGCGGAAAGGCAGACTTATGAGCAATCAATCACCACAGGCATTTGCTGATTCGGCGATGAGTAGACGCCAGATTCTCTTTCAGGCGGGGGCCGGTTTCGGCGGCCTTGCCCTGAATGCGATTATGGCGGAACAGGCCAATGCCGCTGCCAAAATCAGCACCAAACCGCTGTCGCCTTTGTCAGCCAGACAAACACACTTCCCGGCGACGGCGAAAAGCGTCATCTTCCTGTTCATGGAAGGGGGGCCGAGCCATATTGACTTGTTCGATCCCAAACCGGAATTGCAAAAAATGGCCGGGAAACCGCTGCCGGAGAGTTTCAAGAAACCGATTACCGCGATGGGCGAAGTCAATGCGCCGCTGCTTCCCTCCCAACGAAAATGGAAACAGCATGGGGAAGCAGGAACTTGGATTTCCGATTGGCTGCCCCACACGGCGAAGTGTGCCGATGATATTGCCGTGTTACGCGGTTGCTGGACCAACGGCATCAATCATGCGGGCGGCGTCTGCCAAATGAATACCTGCATTCCGCTGGCCGGACGCCCTTCTTTAGGCAGCTGGGTGACTTATGGACTGGGAACTGAAAATGAAAGTCTGCCCGCGTTCGTTGTGATCCAGGACAACAATGGAACGGTTGTGAATGGCCCCCGTAACTGGGGAACTGCATTCATTCCCGCCCTCTATCAAGGCACACGACTCAACACCGGGAAAACACCGATTTCCAATCTGTACCGTCCCGATGATATTTTTGCATCCCAGGAATCCGGCAAGCTGGACTTACTGGCGCAGTTGAATAAACGTCATGCAGAGTCACGAAAACAGCAGTCGGAACTGGATGCCCGAATGGAATCTTACGAGCTGGCATTCCGCATGCAGGCTGCTGCGCCCGAAGCCGTCGATCTCACGCAGGAAACGAAAGAGACCTACGAGATGTACGGCATGGATCAGAAAGAGACCAAGGTCTATGGCACGAACTGCTTGTTGGCGCGAAGGATGGTCGAGCGGGGTGTGCGTTTCGTTCAACTTTACAACGGTGCTGGCAGTAAATGGGATTCTCATTCCGGCATTGAAAAACGACATGCAGCGCTTTGCAAAGGCATGGATAAGTGTGTCGCCGGTCTACTGACCGACCTCAAGCAACGCGGTCTCTTAGATTCCACACTGGTTGTCTGGGGCGGTGAATTCGGTCGAACTCCGATGAGTGAAAAAGGCGACGGCCGCGATCATAACCCGACCGGGTTCACAATGTGGATGGCTGGCGGTGGTGTCAAAGGGGGCCAGACAATTGGCGGGACCGATGAAATGGGGCTCTACGCGGTCGAAGATCGCATGCATGTCCGCGACATCCATACCAGCATTTATCACTTGATGGGCCTGAGTAACATGAAACTTGAATATCGCCACAAAGGGAGTCCGGAACGACCGACCTTGAACGAAGGTGAATTCATGAAAAAACTGGTGACAGGGTAGGTGGCACTTAAGTCACATCATACAAATAGTTTACGTGATATTAGCGAGGGTTGGAGTCTCCAGGGACCTCAAACCCTCGCTTTTTGCATAAACCGGAGAACTTCACTCTTTTCCTTGAATCAAATCCGTTTGAAAATCCTCTCTTGCACTGACGCTTCAAACCGATACTATAATATATAAGCAACTCTAAGATATTACGGCTTCTTCGAGTGCGATGTGCCCTCCATAAAAATACTATCCCGTAATCCGGGATAGCCCACACTTAAACCATTACCAAGAGAGTCTTCTTCTATGAACGGGCGACTTTTCCTGGCGTGTCTGTTTTCTGTTTCATTCAGTCTGAGTGCTGCGCAAGCCGAAGACCCTGCGAAAAAAACGGATGCGCTCTCTTTTGAAAATGACGTGCGCAAAATCCTCAAAGTTCATTGTCTGCACTGTCATGGTGAGAATGGCGAAACTGAGGGAAGCCTCGACCTGCGTTTAAAACGGCTGATGGTCAAAGGTGGCGACAGCGGGGCTGCCATCGTTCCCGGAAAGAGTGGCGAAAGCGAACTCATTGCCCGTATCGAGGCCAAAGAAATGCCACCCGAAGGCAAGCATATGCCCGAGGAAGAACTGGCGATTCTCAAACGCTGGGTCAATCAGGGCGCACATACCCTGCGACCCGAGCCGAAAAAAATAGACGATGATTATGTTTTCCCGGATGAACTGGCATTCTGGTCGTTTCAGCCTGTCAAAAATTCCCCTGTACCCAAGGTCAAGCAACCCAAGTTGGTTCGGCAACCCGTTGATGCATTTCTGCTGGCCAAGCTGGAAGCCCAGGGTCTGACCTTCACTGCAGAGGCTTCGAAGGCAGCACTGGCACGTCGCGCATTTTTTGATCTGATTGGCTTGCCTCCGACGCCCGCAGAATTAAAACAGTTTCTCGATGACAAGAGTCCGGACGCGTATGAAAAACTCATCGACCGTCTGCTGGCATCGAAACATTATGGCGAACGCTGGGGACGTCATTGGCTGGATGTCGCCGGCTATGCCGACACCGAAGGTTATAATAACAAAGACATGGAACGCCCCTGGGCATTCCGTTACCGCGATTATGTGATCCGTGCGTTCAACAAAGATAAACCCTACGATCAGTTTCTGCAGGAGCAACTGGCGGGGGATGAAATGGTCAAGCCGCCCTATCATAAGCTGAAGCCAGAGGAGATGGAAAAACTGGTGGCGACCGGATTTTTGCGGATGGCTCCGGATGGAACGGGGAGTAACCCTGCGGAAAAAGAGGTCGCCAAAAATCAGGTGATTATCGATACGGTTAATATTGTCTCATCATCGATTTTGGGTATGACGGTTGCATGTGCCCAGTGTCACGATCACAAATACGATCCGATTCCCCAGAATGACTACTACCGCTTCCGAGCGATTTTTGAACCAGCGCTCGATTGGAAAAGCTGGCGAACGCCGGCTGCCCGTCGCATTTCGATCATGTCGGATGCGGATCGAAAAGTTGCCAATGAATTTGAAGCTGAGGCAAAAAAAGTCCTCGCCGAACGCACCGAGCTGGTCAACAAGTTCATCGACCGCACACTGGAACGCGAGCTGCTGGATGTTCCCGAAGACAAGCGGGACGCGATGCGCACAGCTTATAAAACGACCGGAAAAAAACGAACCAAAGAGCAGGTCGCGATGCTCAAGGAATATCCGCGAATCAATCGGCTGTCTTCCGGCTCGCTTTATCTGTATGACCGAACCTTACACGAGCAATCTGGCAAGGCGACTCAGAAAGCCAAAGAACTGGCCAAAACGCTGGTCGGAAAAATCAAACAAGAAACACTGCAGAAAATCCCCGAAGCTGAACGCGCCGCTGCGGTAGCAGCTCAAAAAACAGACGCAAAAAAACGGACTGAAGCACAGAAAAAGATCATTGCCGACTATCCGGCTCTGCTGGTTTCGACTTCCAGTCTCGCAAAGTTTGATAAAGCAGGGGCCGCTCAGATACAACACTATAAAGACGAAGCCAAGCGGTTGATGGAGCTCAAGACTCAGAAGATTCTAACGGAATATAGTGACAAAGCAACCGCGATCCGAAGCAAGAAACCGACAGAAGAATTCATTCGCGTTCTGACTGAAGTTCCCGGCAAGATCCCCAAAACCTTTTTCTTCGATCGTGGTGATTTCGAGCAGCCCAAGCATGAGCTGCTGCCAGCCGGCTTGACGGTGATTAAGTCCAATCTGGAGAAAGCCGTTGAGATCCCAGCCGCCAATAAAGAGCTACCGACAACAGGACGACGTCTGGCATATGCGAAGTATATCACCAGCGGCCAGCATCCTTTGACAGCGCGGGTGTTTGTGAACCGTCTCTGGCTGCACCACTTTGGCAAAGGCATCGTCGCCTCTCCCACCGATTTCGGAAAGCTGGGCATCCCGCCGACGCATCTGGAACTCTTAGACTGGCTGTCGCAAGACTTTGTGTCGCATGGCTGGAAAATCAAGCGCCTGCATAAAATGATGATGACTTCCACCGCGTATATGCAAAGTTCACAACGCTCCGATGATTACGATGTGGCAGACCCGGACAATCTGCTCTACGGTCATATGCCCGTTCGCCGTCTGGAAGCGGAAACGATTCGCGATTCGATTATCGCGGTCACCGGAAGACTTAAAACAGACCTGTATGGTCAGCCGGTACCGGTGAAGGAAGATGAAGTCGGCCAGATCGTGGTCGGCGTGGCAAACGTCGATTCGGCAGGTCGTCAGAAAAAAAACATCAAAATGGATGATCGCCAATTCCGTCGCAGTATCTATGTCGCCGTCAGTCGCAGTAAGCCTCTGGCGGTCCTCGATATGTTCGACGCTCCGAAAATGGAGCCGAATTGCGAGAAACGTTCTTCTTCGACCGTCGCTCCGCAATCTCTGTTAATGATGAACAGCGGGTTCATGGTCGAACATGCCGAATATTTTGCAGAGCGACTGCAGAAAGAACAGGCCGGTAATCAAGCAGAGCAAGTCAAACTAGCCTGGATGCTCGCTTTTGGAAAAGAGCCTTCCGCCGAAGAAGTGCAGCAATCGGTCGGATTTATAAAATCGCAGGTTCCCCAGTTCAAGACGACGGCCAAGGCTGCCGGAAAAACGCCAGAGCAATTGGCGCTGGCAACGTTCTGTCAGGCGTTGTTGAGCAGCAACGGGTTTCTGTACGTTGACTAGAGTTGATTCACATTGAATCAGCTTTCAAATTTATTGACGCCTGGTATCAGAACGGTATCGAATTATGAATCATCAAAAACCTATTTCAGCCGACCATTCCCGCCGCCATTTTCTGGCGTCCAGTTCCATGGGCATTGGTTCTGTCGCGTTATCCTGGTTGTTGAATCAGGACCCGTTGCAAGCCAAAACCCCCGTTGTGCGGCCTGAGCTGGAGAAGAAACATTTTGATCTGAAGCTGAAGCCGACACATCACGCTCCCAAAGCGAAATCCATGATCTCCATGTTCATGCAAGGCGGCCCCAGCCATCTGGATATGTTCGATCCGAAGCCGATGCTGCAGAAGTATGACGGCAAGAAATTTCCGGGCGACATCAAGTATGACAACGCCGCTCAGGCCAGTTCCACAGTGCTTGGCAGTCCCTGGAAATTCAGCAAACATGGCGAGTGTGGCACCGAATTATCCGAACTGCTGCCCGGCTTAAGTGAAGTCGTGGATGACATCGTGCTGATGCGATCCATGCACACCGGCGTGAATAATCATGGCCAGTCAATCTATGCCATGCACAGCGGCCGCATTCTTCCCGGCCGACCGACTCTGGGGAGTTGGTTGACTTACGGACTGGGTTGTGAATCCGAAAACCTGCCTGCTTACATTGCGATGGTCGATCCGGGCGGGGCACCCGTATTGGGCGTGGATAACTGGACCAACGGCTGGCTGCCTTCCCTCTATCAGGGAACTGTGATTCGTCCCAAAGAACCACGGATTCTGAACCTGAATGCACCCCCGCATCTCAGCGGAAAAGCCCAGGAAAAATACCTCGACTTCTTAGGCAAACTGAATCAGAAACATCTCAATCAGCATCCAGGCGAAGACGATCTTTCCGCCCGCATCGCCAGCTATGAACTGGCTGCTAAAATGCAGACCGCGGCGACAGAGGCACTCGACCTGAGTAAGGAAACAAAAGCCACACAAGCTCTGTACGGGATCGATGTGTCTGAATCAGCCGAGTTTGGGAAACGTTGTCTGATTTCCCGTCGCTTAATCGAACGTGGAGTACGTTTTGTGCAGATCATGACTGGCAATCAGCATTGGGATCACCATACCAGTATGCGAACTTCACTCCCGCGAACCTGTAAGCGAGTTGATGTGCCTTCCGCGGGTCTGGTGAAAGACCTCAAGCAACGCGGTTTATTGGATGAGACGCTCGTGCATTGGGGCGGTGAAATGGGGCGGCTGCCCGTGATCCAGAACGATGCCGGCATGGCCAAGCAGGGCCGAGATCATAACACCTACGGCTTCAGCATGTGGCTGGCGGGTGGCGGATTAAAAAGAGGCATGACATACGGCGGCACCGATGAATTCGGGCACCATGCTGTCGTAGACAAAGTCAGCCCCAGCGATTATCACGCAACATTGATGCATCTATTTGGCATGGATGCAGAACGACTGACGTTCACACGCAATGGTGCAGAGCAATCACTGATTGACAAACAAGTAAACCGTATCGTGCATGAAATCATTGCCTGAGTTCCGTCAGTAAAATAACCGATATGTATCTATGTGAAAAAACGCCCTGATTCTACAGGGCGTTTTTTGATGACTCTACGAAGTCAGTGTCGAGCTACTTCGCAGGCACGGCGATCATATCAATCACCAGAATCCGGTTGGGAACCCCCACACTTTTTACCGTCGCTTTAGAAGCCGCCGGCGGGCGTTGGGGATCATAATAGTCTTTGCGGATCTTGCCGAAGTCGCCGCTGATTTCATTATCTGAAACATAATAGGTGGCTTTCACCAAGTGCTGCATGTCGCTATGGGCTTCCCCGACGATCTCTTTCAATTGATTGAAGACGCTTCGAATCCGTGTTGCATAGTCGCCTGGTTCTTTGGAAGTAATTCCCGAGACATAAATCCGGTCACTGACTTCTGCAATCGCGACCCGACTGTAAACGGGAGAGGCTTTCATGCCAGTTGGCGTTTTATAGGTGACGGTCTCCGCAGGACGAGCAGCAGGCACTGCACCCGGTAGCGCGACGATCATTTCAATTTCAATCGGCAGTGAAGAATACCATTCGACGAGTGAGACAGGCGGCTTTCTGTCGTATGGAAAAAAACCATCGATGACCTGACTGGCTGCTGTTGCCTCTGACATCGGAGTCAGGAAGGCTTTCACCTGGATGATATTCGCCGGAGAACCTCCCAGGTACTTAAGCGTTTGGAAGAGTTCTTCCATCGTCTTTTGGGTGGATTCGGCCAGCGTATCGGCTTTGACTGCCTGACCTGAGATGTAGGCAGTGCGTCCTGCCGGTAATAAGGCGACACGGAAGCCGGAAACGTCGTCATTGAAAATCTGTGCCTTCGACAGTTTCTGATCCGAACCTGTCACCGCGACGGCATCCATGGCGACCAATGCTTTGGGATCAGCCAGTTTGGTGACCACATAGGTGCAGGCAGGTTGTGCTGTGACTTCCAGTTCCTGTGCCAGTCGTTGTCGCACTTCCTGGACCAGATCTTCACGGGCGACATAGATATTCAATTTCACCAGTTGATTCAGGCTGCTGTCAACTTTTTTCAGTAAGTAATTCAAATTCTTGAGCACGAGCACACTCTGATCGCTGGCACTTCCTGACGTGATTCTTCCCCCTTTGATATTCAAAGGCAGGATCTGAGAGGTATGCGCCAATACATCGTCTTTGACAATCACACAGAGCGAAGCCCCTGTTTTTGACGAGGGCTTATAATATGAGACCTCGGCTGTGATCTTGCCTGTCATTGACATCAGCAAAACAGCAATCAGCGAATTTGTTAAGAATTTCATGGATGGTTTCACCATTCTGAAAGGATTGATTTTCAGTTCATTCCGAAGTGGCGCGCTTCGAAATCGGATCGCATTATTTTACTCGCCAGAATTCATCAAAGAAATTGGTATCCACGACTTTTCCCGGATACTGGCTACCCGCTGGCGTACGCAAGTCGATAATCGCCCAGTCGGGCAGCATGGGCACCTGCCGCGCGTTATTCAGATACGCAAATTCGCGATAAGTAAACCCACTGTTGAGGACCACGTATTTTTCAGGGTTCAACGGATTAGGGAAAATCAGAATCGGAGCATGGTGCGCGGCAGGATACTGCGTTTGGCCAACGACGATTGCTTCCTGGTTCCATTGAATGGGCAGCTTGTCAACAATCTTTTTGATCAGCTGATTACTCTGAGGATCGCCCCACAACACCAGGTTACTGGATGCGATTTCTTTGTCGGTAATCTGTGAATCCTGCATCACGCGGGCATCGCCGCGAAACTGCTGACGCCAATGGACGATCGCGTGTTTCATTTCTGATTTGACCCACTTGTCGACGGTCGGTGAAGCACACGTTCCAGAAGGGGAGACAAAGATAAAAGAGTCCATAAAGGCATCGTCAATCGGGCCTTGCAGATTATGTTTTTTGACCAGCTGTCCCGGCTCATAAACGGCGGGTCCCCGTTGCCAAACAGAATTCGCTCTATGAAATGAGATCTGCCAGGAACGGTCTGATTTCGGACGCGGTGCTTCGAGTTTGACGCCATCAATTTGAACGGTGACCGGTTGGGTCATATCCAGCGGCGACTCTCCCGCTTCCATTTTCAAGGTGAATCCGGTGACATTATTGGTTTTGATTTCGACTCGATTATGGGGAAGCAGGCGGGCATCGATCTGTGCCTGTGTCCATTCTTCTTCCATCGCATCCAGAGTCACCCAGGCCATTTGATTGTACTTCAAAGTATACGCAACCAGATGCACGGTGTTGGGAACACGTTGTCGACCCACGCGTGCGAGGGAGTCCATTTTGTCTTCGATGATGATTTTGGAATCGGGGTGAATCTTGTGTGCAGTGTTGGGGCCGATAATATGTACGAGGTCGATGCCTACTTTGGCGAGCGCTGCTTCCATGACGTCGGCTGCCTGTTTCTGACGGTCGATTTCGCCACTGTAAGCGACTGTGGGGCATTGAAACAGATTGAGTGCATAACCGGGGCAGTCATACATCTGCCACAATTTCTTTTCGTACCAGGTCGGTTTCAGAGTTTCTTTTTGAAAGACATCCAGGAACAGCGGCGTTTCCGAGAAGCCGGCTCCCGGGTTCGCTGCGAACCAGCGGTCGGCATAATGTACGGCGAACTGCCAGCAGGCGGCGCCACCCATTGAGAAGCCACGTACAGACACGCGGTCATCGTCGATCCGATAATTCTGTTTTGTTGATTCCAGTGCTTCCAGTACATCGATCTCGCCGGCGAACTTGAATGCGTTGGAGTAGCGGCCATAAGGATGCAGTACGATTGTGTTGGCAGGAGTGTACTGTCCGCGAGAGCGTTGCTGTTGACTGATGAAGTTGACTTCACTCAACCGTTCCCCTCTGCCGTGAAACCAGAGGTCACACCGATACTGGCTTTTTCCATCAAACGTATAACTGTCGGGAATGACCAGACCATAGGGTTGCACGGTCTGGTCGATCTTCGAGATATAACCGCGGACCACCAGTCCCGTCTGACGCGTCCAGGGGGCTTCCCCTTTTAGTAACTGATCGGCCCGTTCCTGCCCCTGTTGTAATAGCTTGAGCCCGTAGCCAATTTCGCGTTCGTGAAAGAACTCCTGATATTCGAGGGCACATCGTACCGCACGGTGATAGATTTCCACGTCTGGAATCAATGCCTTGATCCGCGCGTCTTTGCTCTTTTTCAACTGGTCCAGCGATGCCTGGAGTTTCGCGAGTCCCTGCTGCAACTGCTGTTTTTGCGGTGCGGGGACTTCGACGCCGAGCGACGGGATGCGGCGAACCTTATCGGGAATGTTGTCAGCCGGCCCATCAGCGTGTACCAAGGCAGGGGAAAGTGTCGCACACAGTGCAAACGCGATTGTCGTTTTGACAATAAAATTTCGTTGAAAAATCATAGGTGGGCTCTCGCAGGAAATCTGATGATCGGGAATGTTGTAACTTCTTAACCAATGGTAACTAAGATCGTTCCTCATATCATGTCCGAAATCGAGTCGTTTGAAAACTGTTGTGGTGCAGATATTCCTCGATCAAGCAAAGAGCCTGTTTTTCGGGATATTGGCATGGACGATTAAAAAACTGTTTGTTAGAACAGCAGTTACGTTCGCCGTTCAAATCTGGAAATGGAGTCCAGCATGCTTACAAGATTATTTGTTGTCCTGTTTTGTCTACTGGGAATACACGACCTTTGTCTGGCAGAGACCTTAGCACCGGTTCGCAAGCACAAGTTGAAAAACTATGCGGCGCTTTCTGCCAAAACAAAATCATTTGAATTTGGCCCCTTCAAAATGCAGGCAGAAGAGCTGAATATTCGGGTCACTCGACGTGATCAAAATATAATCAGACTCAAAGGTGATGCCCGACTCATCTGCGGTGAGACTTGTCTTTCTGCTGAGACAATCGAGGTCAGCTACAAAGATGAACAAGATCTGCGAGTTTTTCTGACGGGAAATGTGCATATTGAAAACGAGCGTGATCAGCTGCGGATGACAGCACAGCGAGCCAGGCTAGAAATGGATAAACGGTTTCTGGAGCTTCGAAGCAGTGAACGTGGTCATGTCTCCCTAATTCGAACGCAGAATCAGAAGACAACTCAGATCGAAGCCTCTCGTATCCTGATGAAGTATAAAAATATGCATATGATGCTGATTCACCCGATTGAAGAAGTCAAAATTGTAGAGCGATCAGCTACAGCAGAAGATCGTGTGAAAGTCGAAACAGATCAGCCGAGTCCATTTGATTTCTTTGCTGATATCGCAGTCACTGATATTAAACTGTTTTCAGAGGATTGGTCCGTTCAGGCAGAGAAACCTAACCTGCACGACTAAGTTCTGATACGAGAAGTCGTGAGGCATAATGCCGGATTCTATGAAACTTATTGTCCCATTTCTCAAGGGGAGCTAAACCATGTTCCACAACGTTTTCTCGGCCTGTCTGATTTCAGTCTTTTCTCTTAGTCTCCTTACTTCCGGTTCTGCTGCAGAGACAAAACTAAAGGACATACCTGTGGGCAAGGTGCATACGCTCTCGCTTCCAGGAATGGAATTAAAGGGAGAGGAGATCGACTATAAAATTCAGGGTGATGGTAAGTACGACATCAGCTTACGTAGTCAGGCTATGCTTAAAATAGATGAAGTCGTGATCACTGCAGACTTTATCCACGGAGCTTATTCAAAAAATGAGTCAATGGTTCTCGATCTTAAGGGAAACGTCCAAATTGTCAGCTATAGTGACAAACTGCGGGCGAATGCGATGGAAGCCAAATTTGAGTTCGGCCCGAAGTTGATCACGCTGAAAGGGGAAGCAAAACAGGAAGCACTGCTGGTCCGGTTCGATGGTTTAAAAGTCACCCACATGGAAGCTACTGAGATTCAAATTCAATTTACAAAGCAAAATACGGTGTCAATCAAATCTCAGGGGCCGGTCGAAATCTCGGAACGGATGGCGACCAAAGAAGAGAATCTTTTTTTTAGTTCCAGATCAATTTCACAGAACGGATCACAGAACATCTTAGATGCAGACTCGTTTGGAGCTCCTCAATCGAGTAGCCAGTTTAAATCAACTCCGTTTCCTGATCCCAATGCTGATTTGTTCGTTCCTTCGAGTAAGTGATCTATAGAACGGAAACCGTGTTGATCACCAGTCAGGTCTGTGAAATGACTAGAGAGAACTACTATATCAGACTGGAATGGGAGTTTTTTGATGTTGGCACGATGTTGCGCCGTACTGCTTTGTCTGGCAGGGATTCATGATCAATGCCGGGCGACTGACCCTATTTTTGATGTGGACAAAAAGTCAAAAATCGAGACGGTCCAGTTGACGGAAACCAATACACTTCAGTTCGGCCCCTTTTCAATGCAGGGGAAAGATCTGAGCGTTCGGTTTAAGAGTCCTGATCAAAAAATAATCACCCTTAGTCACGATGCACAGCTTTTGTGCGGTCAAACACGGTTTTCGGCAAACCGAATTGAGGTTTCGTATAAAGATCCGCAGGATCTGAGAATGAGTCTGGAAGGGAATGTCGAAATTGAAAACGAGCGGGATCAACTGCGAATGTTTGCTCGGAATGCCAGTCTGATCAATCATGATCAGGGGCGGTCGCTGGTGCTCAGTAGCAGAGACCGAGAGCATGTCACACTGCTGCGAACCAGTGATGAGAAAACGATTCAGATTGAAGCCTCACGAATTCAACTCCATTTCTTTCCCGATCTACATACACTGCGGATTACTCCCATTGATCAGGTTAGTATCAAAGTACGCCCAGCCAGATTAACCGATCTGGTGAAAGTTGTGCCCTCAGCCCAGAGTGAACTTGATTTTTTTGACGGAATTTCGATCACTGACGTCCAGCTTCATTCTACAAAAAGTCCGAACCAAACTCGTCGGACACGTACGGAAGCTGAGAAACTGCAACTACTTGAATAAGCTATGGTCATTTCGCTCGGCTCGGATGGGACCAATTCTGGGAACCGTCTCAGCTATTTTCTAAGCTGAAAAACGCTATTGACCCGTTTTTCGCTTTGCAATAAGCTCCCGATCCACATAACTCTCTCTCTCTCTCAAATCAAATCTCAATTCTCTTCAGGTTTTCTGCTTTGTCAGCTCTGACAATGTTTGATTCCTCAGGTTGTTTTCAGTGTATTTACTGAAACAGGGGCAGGTTGTATTCCTACACCTGGCTGCTTGATGATCAAATTGCGTTCGGGGTTGGTCTCTGTCGAAAACGAACATTCTGAAAAGACTATTTTCTCACAAACGGGGTCGTACTGTGAAGAACTCTGTCAATCTATTCATCGTGGTAATCATGCTGACAGCCGGTTTTACGGGGTGTCAGAAACTGAATTTGAACCCGGAAAACTGGTTGAATCCGGCCAGTCTGCGTTCTCAAAGTCCGGACGAAGAAACGTCTCTGATAGAAGAGTTTGAGACGAAAGTGGAAACTCCGTTTATCGGAGAATACACGCAGATTACGGGGAAAAATCTGATCGCGCTGCAAGGTGTGGGGCTGGTGACCGGATTAAAAGGGACCGGCGGGAATCCTCCGCCTTCAGTTCACCGTGAAGCATTACTCCGCGAGATGCGCCGCCGGAATGTTAAAAATCCAAACCATATTTTACGCAGTCCTTCTACGGCACTGGTAATCGTGAAAGCCTATCTGCCGCCCCTGATTCGCAAAGGCGAGACGTTTGATGTAGAAGTTTATCTACCCGGTAATAGTGAAGCGACCAGCCTGGAAGGGGGCTGGTTAATGGAGTCCTACCTGGCTGAACAGGCGATGATTCAGGGCCGCGGGCTTTTGAAAGGTCATATCCTCGCCAAGGCACAGGGGCCGATTCTGATTCCGCCGATTTCAGAAGAAGATCGTAAAAAAGCGACCGCGGGAATTTTGCGACGTGGACGAATTTTATCAGGCGGGATCTCCATGGCGGATGATCGTGATCTGGCGTTGTACCTGCGAAACGATTTTAAGAGTATTCGAAACGCGCAGCGTATCGCCAATCGAATTGGCACCCGCTTCCATCACTTTGATAAATACGGAATTGAAGAACCACTGGCAGAAGCCAAGACGGATAAGAAAGTCGTGTTGAAGCTGAAGCCGCGGTATAAACATAACGATTCACGCTACCTGCAGGTGGTACGATATATCGCTTTCCGTGAGACCGATGTCGCACAACGCGTGCGGATGCAGAAGCTGACCGAGGAAATCATGATGCCCGATAAGGCGGAACGTGCTTCGATTCAGCTGGAAGCGATCGGTAAAAAATCGATTCCAATTCTGAAAGCGGCTCTGAAGAGCCCTTTGCTGGAAGTCCGTTTTCATGCGGCTGTGGCGCTGGCCTATCTGGATGACGGTTCGGGACTCAAAGCGTTGGCAGAAGCGGCTCGGGAAGAACCGGCGTTTCGTGTTTATGCACTGGCGGCGATGTCGGCCGTTGATGAGCCAGAGGCACATCTATATTTGCGGGATTTGATGAGTATGACCAGTGCCGAGACCCGCTATGGCGCATTTCGGGCACTCTGGACTCTGGATAAAAACGATCCGTTTATTCGCGGCGAAAATATGAACGGGCAGTTCCTGCTGCATGTTCTGGAAACCGAACTGGAAACCGTTGCCGATCATGATCCAGATGCGAAAGAGGGGACCCAGAAAAATGGGGGCTCGATGATTCACATTACACACCGTAAGCATCCTGAAGTGGTCCTGTTCGGTTCGAAACAGGAATTTCGCGTGCCGATTGCCGTTCGGGCAGGGGAAGTCCTGATTACCGGTGCCCCGGGTACTGAAGAAATTACAGTCAGTAAATATGAGGTTGGCGAACCGGATCAGCGAAAGCGGGTCTCTAAAAATATCGCCGTTGTTCTTCGAACTGCCGTTGATATGGGGGCCAGTTACCCCGATATCGCTCAAATGATTTTGCAGGCACATCAACAGGGGAACATTGACGGTCAGGTTGAAATCGATGCGCTACCCGAAGGGGGCCGCATGTACTATCGGCCTACTGAGGAAGACGCTTTGATGGCTTTGAAATCAGGTTCGATGAAATCGAACAAGCCTAAGTCGAAGAAGGGGGCTCGTATCGGAAACCAGAATGTGGTTCCGAACATATTCCACTCGGGAGCACCTCAGACGAAGACATCGAAAGATTCAAAATATGATTTAGAAGATGGTGACTTGGATGACAATGGTAAAGCGAGTTTAGCTGATTATCGTAAGTCAGAAGCATCAGACGATGACGAAGAAGATGACAAATTCATCAAACAGACCACGTTCCAAAGCTTGTTCCGTTACTTTAAAAAATAAGCCTTTTTGAAAACTAAGAACTGTTACTTTTGCGTTGTGTTTGCCAGGTTAAAGTCAGGCGCCCACTATCTGTTTTCCCGTGTAAGGTTACGTGATGCTGAAATCATTGGAACTGTTCGGCTTTAAGAGTTTTGCCGACCGGACCATCTTTGAATTTTCGGAAGGCATCACTTGCGTTGTCGGGCCCAACGGAAGTGGTAAGAGTAATGTCGTGGACGGTATCAAGTGGGTGTTGGGTGACCAGAGCCCGAAGAGCCTGCGCGGCAAAGACATGACCGATGTCATCTTCAACGGTTCTCAGGGCCGTAAGCCGAATGCGTATGCCGAAGCCACGCTGGCGTTTAATAACAAAGAAGGCTTTCTGGATATTGACGCCGATGAAGTACACATCGGCCGCCGTTTGTGGAAGAACGGTGATTCCGAATATCTTTTGAACCGGAATCCGGTCCGCCTGAAAGACATTCGCGATCTGTTCATGGGCACTGGTGCGGCGACATCGGCATATAGTATCATCGAGCAGGGCCGCGTCGATCAAATTCTACAGGCCAATGCTGCGACGCGGCGTGTGGTATTTGAAGAAGCTTCAGGAATCAGCCGTTATAAATCCAGAAAGGTGGACGCGGAACGAAAGCTGGAGCGGGTCGGGCAGAATATTCTCAGATTGACTGATATTGTCGATGAGGTGGAAGCCCAGTTGAATTCGACGCGTAGTCAGGCTTCCAAAGCGGCGAAATACCGCGAAGCATCGACGGAACTTCGTAAGTTGTGGATGGGGATGGCCGCGGATGACTGGCGTCACTTGACCTCTCAGCAGTCTTCCCTCCAGGCAACCATCGGTCAGTATCAACAGCGCATCGATGAGATGAATAACGAGTATCAGACATACGAAGAAAAAATGTCTGCCATTGATTCCGAAGTCGCAGAATATGACGATCAGTTGCGGTCGGTTGAGAAAAAACTGGCTTCGCATCGAGAAGGGATAGCGGGAAACCAGACCGCGATCGAGCACCAACTCGAGCGGAAGCACGAATTTGAAGCCGAGATCATTCGTTTGCGCAAACAGCGAATTCTGATGGCAAGGCGAACCTCAGAAATTCAGAAAGATCTGGAAGGGGTTGGGAATGAGAAAAACAATTCCGAGACCGAATTTCAACTGCAACGCGAGAAGCTCGAAGAAACGCGTTCGCGGATTGTCGTAGTCACACAAGAACTGGACGCGGCGAATGCACAAATTCAACAACAACAGCAACAGGTGCATGATCTGAATAAAGAGTCTCTGACGCTGGATAATCGGCTGTTTTCGATTCAAACGCAACTGGAGACCTATCACAGTTCAACAGACAAGGCGAACGAAAAACGACTGCAGCTGGAAGCCCGCGTAGAGGAATCGGAGTCTGTCCTTGCGGCGTGCGAAGCACAATTCCAAATTGCTGGCGAGAAAGTAGCCACGTTTGCGCAAAGTCTGTCTGATGTCGATGTGAAACAGCAGAATCTGTTAGGCGAACAAGACCAGAAAACACAACTTCTGTCTGACCTGCGAGAAAAACGGAGTGCGTATCAGGCCCGTAAAAGTGTGCTTGAAGATCTGGAGCGACGCCAGGAAGGGATCAGTATCGGAGTCAAGGAAATCTTGAACCGGGCGCAGACGTCTAACTATTCCCCCTGGAATACGATTGTGGGAAGTGTGGCTGATCTGCTGGATGTCGATCTGGAACAGGCAGCACTTCTGGAAGTCGCGCTAGGAAATCGGTCGCAGTTATTAGTCATCCGCGAATTTGATCCGCTATATCAGTTCCTGAAAGAGGGAAAGTACTCGATTTCGGGACGCGTTGGTTTTATTACACGGCCTCAGAGTCAAACCGAAAACGATCAGACAGTACCGCCGATGAGCGGTTTCTCTGTGGGAGGTGATACCGCAAGCACGGAATCATTCTCAACAGATTCACAAAGCGGTGCCTTGGATTTGTCTGCGGAGCGCGGGGTAATTTACCGCGCTGACCAACTTGTCAAACCAACGCCTGAAAATCAGGCTTTGGCAGAGTTGCTGTTGTCGGATACCTGGATCGTGGATTCCTTAGAGACCGCCGTCAATTTGTCGCGAACGCTAGGGCAACAGTACCGTTTTGTAACTCTGCAGGGAGAACTGATTGAAGAAAATCAGTCTGTGTTTGTAGGGGCGATTGGCGGAGAGTCTGCCATATTCACGCGCAAGAGTGAATTGCGAAAACTGAAAAACGATCTGATCAGAATTGACCGGACATTCAATGATAATGAATCCGCGCTCGAAAAACTGGATGCATTTTTATCAACGGTGGATGAAGAACGGAGCGTCTGCCAAGAGCAGATGCAATTCGCATCCGAGGCATTATCCACGGAAAAGGCAGCGAAAGTCGCCGCCGAACATAAGCTGGAACAGTTCAACGAAGAATTGGCAACCGTCAAAAACGATCTGCAGGATCTAGATCTGCACGCTCAGAAATTGCAGACCGAATCAGCGGCGGTGTTAGTCGAAAAGCAGGAGACAGAAACCAAACTGGAAGCGCTGCAGTTACAGATTCAGCAGGACGAATCGGACTTGCTCAACAAGCAGTGCGAAGTTCAGGAGATGAAAGAGCAGCAAAACGCCCGACAGTTGGAGTTGGCGACGCATGAAGAACGCTTAACCGGCCTGACGCAGCGTTTTGGTCGGTTGAAGCTGGAGTTCGAACAGCGTGAACAGCAGCAGGAAGAATCGAGCCGACGTTATGAATTATCGCTGGAAAAAAATTCCCAGATTAAACTGCACATCTTAAATACGCGAGCCGTGCTGGATGAACAGTTTCTGATTCAGGAGACCTTTCTGGAACAGGCTAGAAGTCTGGCAGCGATGCGAGATGAAAAACGGCAACTCAAAAAGCAGTTGAGTGCTGAAGAAGCAGCATTGCGAAAAGAACGTCGCGAACTGGGTGATAAAAAACACGAAGAAGAATTTAAGACACGCGATATCGAGCATCAGATCAGTACACTGGCTGAGCGGATCGAAGAAGAGTTTCAGCTCTCACTGGAAGAAATTGTTTCCACTGGTGAGTCGATTCTCAAACAGTATCTGGAAGAACAGGTGCAGGACCAGTTGAATCAGAGCGAGTCTGAAGACGAAACCGTGATACAGACAGAACTGACTGGCGAGGAAAGCGAAGAAAACCAGGTTGATCTCTCTGCGGAGACGAATGCCGATTCAGAACCGGTCGAGATTGAATTGGTTGAAAATGAAGACGCGGATCAGACTGAGCCTGGTTTTAATGCCAAGCTTTATCTTGAGATTCGGCCCGAGATTGAAGCACAGGTGAATCGTCTGCGGCGAAAAATCAAAATGATGGGCAGCGTCAATTCTGACAGTCTGAATGACTTGGATGAACTGGAATGCCGCTTTGAATATTTGAAATCGCAGCTGGATGACTTGAGCGAAGCGAAATCTTCTCTGGAAGAAATCATTCGTCGGATCAATGTAGAGAGCAAGCGATTATTTCACGATACGTTTGAAGTGATCCGCGGCCATTTTCAGGGAATCTTTCGCAAGCTATTTGGCGGCGGTGAGGCAGATATCATTCTGGAAGATCCCGATGATGTTCTGGAATGTGGAATTGAAATCGTTGCGCGCCCGCCTGGAAAAGAATTGCGTGGCTTAACTCTGTTGAGTGGTGGCGAAAAAACCTTGACTGCGGTGGCACTGTTGATGTCGATCTTCCGCAGCCGTCCCAGCCCGTTCTGTATTCTGGACGAAGTTGACGCGGCTCTCGATGAAGCGAACGTCGAGCGTTATGCCGGGCTGATTGATGACTTTAAGGATACAACGCAGTTCATCATGATCACGCATAATAAGCGTTCGATGACTGTCGGAAATATGCTGTATGGCGTTACAATGGAGCAGTCAGGAGTTTCGAAACGGATGTCGGTGCGGTTTGATGACATCACTGAAGACGGAAACTTCAAGCAATCACGCTCTGCCGATACATCTGACAGTGCCGCAGATGCCGCTTAATCACATCGAGACTTCTGATGTGGTGATTCTCCTGTAAACGAACTAAGCTCCCGATGTGATTGAGGTTCCGATGTCTGATTTGACCCATTTTGATGAAGAGGGCGCCAGCCGCATGGTCGATGTGGGGGGCAAAGAAGTGACCGCGCGGGTGGCGGTTGCTGAATCTTTCGTCACGATGAAACCGGAAACCCGCAAGCTGATTCTGGATCGTGCGATCTCCAAAGGAGATGTACTGGAAATCTCCCGGATTGCTGGCATCATGGCGACGAAAAAAACGTCCGAATTGATTCCCCTCTGTCACCCACTCAGTATTAATAGTGTAAGTCTCGATTTTGAGTCCCTGGATGAGACGAGGATTCGGATCGAAGCCACCGTCAAGGTCGACGGGAAAACCGGTGTGGAGATGGAAGCTCTGACTGCCGTCAGTGTGGCTGCCTTGACGATTTATGATATGTGTAAAGCCGTCGATCGGGGTATGAGTCTCGGGCCCGCCCAACTTGTCGAAAAATCAGGTGGGAAAAGCGGGCATTATCTTAGGAACTCAGACTGATTTTTAATGCATCAGGCAAATAATGCCTTTCGATTTCCGATCGAGAACATCCGATTTGTTCGGGTAATGCCGGAAAGATTAAATTCGCTCGATGAAATCATACACGGAGGCCCTGTTTGCATTCCTATCTGACGACAGAATGCTTACAATGGCTCGGCATAGTGATCCAAAATGAGGGGTCATATGTTCCGTGTTTGATAATAAACGACCGCCAGTCAAAAAAGCTGGAAAATCGATTCGATATTGTGGTGAGGCTGTAATGGGGGACCATCTTACGACACATGACCTGTTGGCACGTGTCGAAGAGTTAATTGGCGGTGAGCTGGAACAGGCAGAACGTGTTTTTTTGAGCGAAGTCAGCTCGAAACACCCTTATGTTCATGATGTTTTGCAGCATATCACCCGTTTTCAGGGGAAGCGTCTGCGTCCGATCCTGCTGCTGCTTTCGGCTGCGGCCACGGGGGGCATCAAGGACAGTCACTATGTACTGGCCTCGGTCGTCGAAATGATTCATCTGGCCACGCTGGTGCATGATGATGTATTAGACGACGCGCTGATCCGCCGTCATGTCGCGACCGTCAACTCACGCTGGAACAACGAAACCAGTGTCCTGGTCGGTGACTTTTTGTTCACTCACGCCTTTCATTTGAGTGCCAGTCTGGGTGATGCCCGTGCCTGTCGTCTGATTGGCCGTGCTACAAATCTGGTTTGTGAAGGTGAACTGGCCCAGATTTATGAACGGGGCAATCCAAATCTGTCCGAAGAACAGTACCTGCAGATTATCAACGGAAAAACCGCCGAATTGTGTGCCATAAGTACTGAGCTAGGGGCTCTGTATGCGGATGCAGATGAGTCCGTTGTGGAAGCGCTGGAAGATTATGGTCGCGCGCTCGGCGTGGCGTTTCAGATTACTGACGATTTACTCGATCTGCTAGGCGATGAAGCACAGATGGGGAAATCACTGGGCTCAGATCTGCAAAAAGAGAAACTGACCCTGCCTTTGATTCGGCTGCTGGATCAAAGCAGTCCAGAGGACCAGGCCACCATTCAAGAGATCCTGTCCCAGCCGGGTGAAGAGACTAAATCACGGCTTGCTCAATTTATTAAAAACAGTGATGCCATCGAGTATGCTGCAAATCGGGCGCGTGACTTTGCGAAGCAGGCTCGGGAATCGCTCAAATTTTGTCCCGCGTCACCAGCCAGACAGATTCTTGAGGAGCTGACAGAATTTGCGACTCAGAGAACGATCTAAGATGATGAAGAAAGTATGCGAACACAGCCTGGCATGCTTCGGTCGTGGGGAGAAGGGCGTCTCTTAATATAATGTTGCTACTTATCGGGTAAAAGAGGCCAGAGAACATTGTTTAGCAATCCAATATTCATTCGGGAAGCATTGACTTCCCCCCGCCAGATTCGCCATTACCTGATTCGTTCCGGTTATGTTGCTGCGATTTTCATTTTGATTTTCACTGCTGGTCAAACGATCCTGGGAACTCAGCAGATCCAGACCACGACGATCGGGGAATTTGCCCGCCTGGGAAATTTGATCTTTCAGATGATTGCTTTTTTGCAGTTGCTGCTGGTCCTGTTTTTCACACTCTTATTTTCCGCGGGCAGTATCGCCCAGGAAAAAGACCGCGGGACCTTGATTCTGCTCTTAATGACCGAGCTCAAAGACCGTGAACTGGTCAGTGGGAAAACACAGTCGAGTCTGCTGGTGGTTTATGTACTGCTGGCTGCTTCGATTCCGGTGTTTGTGTTCCTGTACCTGCTGGGCGGAATTGAACTATCCCAGATTCTCTGGATGGAACTTTTAGGTCTGGTCACTGTTTTCGCAACAGGAAGCTGGGCCGGTCTAGTGGCATTCTGGCGCGAAAAAACATTTCAGACGCTGGCGATCAGTGTGTTGGGAATGGTGGTTTTCCTGGGAGTGGTCGAGTTGGCCGTCAGCCTGTTAGGGACACAATCAGTGGTGCGACCCTGGATTGCGGGCTTAGACCCGTTTCGTACATTATATGAAATTCTGAACCCACTCTCACTGAATATGGGATTGCAACCGGTTTCGATCTCTGCCTGGCCTTCCTTGATCAGTCTGTTTGTGTTGGGAATCGCCCTCAAAGGTTACACCGTTTTGCGGCTGCGGGTCTGGAATCCTTCACGCTCTGTTTTTAAAGCGACGCCCAAAGAAGATAAAGAAGCAGTTGTCATAAAAGAGCAGACGCGAACCATCTGGCCGAATCCCGTAATCTGGCGGGAGATCATGACCAAGGCGTACGGGCGAAAGATCTATGTGATCAAGCTGGCTTATTTTCTGCTGGCTGGCTTCACGCTCTGGGCCGCCGTCACATCGGACGCGGTTGCTGAGGGGACGTTGTATCTAGGCGTGATCCCTCCTCAGGGGCTGGCTTTTGCAGGGATTGCCTGGCTGAGTCTGGTCCTGGCGAACACGCAGGCTGTCACGTCCATCACTTCAGAAAAAGATAGTAAAACGCTGGAGCTGTTATTGGTGACCGATATTTCTGCCCGAGAATTTGTACTCGGGAAGTTAGGCGGCATTTTCTATAACAGTAAAGAAGTAATTTTGATCCCGATCTTGATTTTGGTGTATCTTGTTAGCCAGGGTGCTTTTTCTACAGAAGGGTTTCTGTGTGCTCTGATTGGTTTCATCGCACTGATGATTTTTGCAGTCGTGCTAGGCCTGCATATGGGGCTGACTTATGACAATAGTCGTTCGGCCATTGGAGGTAGTTTGGGCACTATGTTTTTCCTGTTTATTGGGATTGGCATCTTCATGATTCTGCTAGTGCAGGCACGGTCTTCATTTGCATTACAGTTGCAAAGTTTCCTGGTATTTATTGTCGTAGGAAGTGCGGCTTTGCACTCGGCTTTGACGCACCGTAACCCCTCGCGGGCTCTGGCGATTTCGGCCTGGTTGCTCCCATTTCTGACCTTTTATGCCATTACTTCGTTTTTACTGGGAGGAACTCTGGGAGTTCTGATTACGATTCTGTTTGCGTATGGGCTTCCCGTTCTTGCAATGTATATTCCGGCAGTTTCCGAATTTGATGTTGCCCTGGGAAAAACCACTTTTGATAAAGGATAGAGCGGCTACCCCGTTTCATGATAATCGCATTTATTGATTCCGCCGCAATTTGGTTTCCAGGATCACTGGCGTTATTCGCCTTGATTTGCGCTTCCGGCTTCTTTTCAGGAAGCGAGACGGCCATTTTTTATCTATCGCGGGGAGATCTCAGACAGTTCAGCAAAGGGAAACCGAGCGAGCAGATCGTGGCGGCTCTGGCCGCGGATGCCGACCGGTTACTGACTGCAGTGTTGTTCTGGAACCTGTTGATCAATCTGTCTTATTTCGCAGTCGCAGGAGTCATTGCCAAGAAACTGGCCGACGCCGGGATGACAGTGGGAGCCGGCTTTTTCACGGTCGGGAGCCTGCTGGCCATTATTCTGTTCGGCGAAGTGCTCCCCAAGAGTCTGTCGATTGTCTTCCGCAAAAAAATCGCGGTCATGGTGAGTTGGCCGTTGGCGATCTCCGTGCGAATTCTGGACCCGGTGATTCCGCTGCTGCAAAATATCAGTCGGATGATGCGGCGGACATTCTGGCCTCAGATTCAGAAGGAATCGTATTTACATTCGGAAGATCTCGAACGGGCCGTGGATGCGTCAGGCGCCAGTGAAGAGGTGATTCGCCACGAAAGGCAAATTCTACATAACATTCTGGATCTTTCCGAAATGCCAGTGGAAGAAGCAATGCGTCCCCGGGGAACCTACCTCACTTTTAATATGCCGTTAAAGCTGGAAGACCTGACGAAAATTACGCCGAACACCGACTACATCATTTTGCGCAAACGCAAGAACGATTCAGATGAAATCGATCGGATTATCTCGCTGACGGAATTGTCTTCGTTTACTGAAAAAACGTTGAATCAAAAATCGAAGCGGGTGATTCATGTTCCCTGGTGTGCGAATCTGTCTGATGTCTTTTCCCGATTCCAGTTGGAAGACTGTCGTTTCGCTTCCGTGGTGGATGAATATGGTGAGACGATCGGTATTCTCTCGCACGATGATATCATTGATACCATACTTTCACCCGAACCAAGCCGGGCCAAACGGATCTTACGACGAGAGCCGGTTCGCGAAGTCGAGCCGGGCGTCTATCATGTCGAGGGGATCACGACACTCCGCTATCTGTGCCGTAAATTACAGCAGGATTATGAAATTGCAGATGATGGCCTGTTAACGGTCGCCGGAATGTTCCACGAAAAACTGGAACACATTCCAGAGGTGGCTGACGTCTGCGACTGGCTGGGCTTTCAAATGAAAGTGATCGAAGTTCGCAAGCTGGGACATTTGATTGCAGAGCTTCGCAAAATGGAGTCGACGAGCGAAGGTCCAGCTGATGCAGAGTGATGCGAAGCAGGGTACGGGACCTGCTTAACCCCGTTGTGCGCTAGCAGGTAAGCTTACGAAATCCGGGTAAGTGAAATCTCGCTTATCTGCGCCGCTGTGAGAGCAGTGTGTTATACAGACTGTCAGCCGTTTCGAACACTTTCACATTTGCGGCGATCTGGTGTTTGAGGAGCGGGAGCTCTGCTATGCCGCTGGTGATCAACGGGCTGCTTTTTCCGGTTTCGCTTTCAATTCCGTACGATACATTCTCTGCAATTTCTGCCACGCGCTGACTGGTGCGGTCAATGCTTGATAGCGCCGTATTCATTGCAGAAGTGATAGAAGAAATTGCCATCAGAGGCTCCGGAGTCTGAATCATTTCATTGATGTTGAACGGAATCAGGCAGGCTGCAGGGAAAACCATTCAATCAATGATAGCTTTCCCTCTTACCTATATACCATATTATCGGAACTCGGGTCGGCAGGAATCAGAGCTGTGCGGTTCACTGATAGGCAGACGCGAAAATCGTCCCGACCATGGCAGTTGTGTCGGTTATGCGGCGTGTCCCGATCAGGGCTGTTTTACTTCTTCCATATCCCGGACATCAGATAAAAGGCGATGATGGGAACGGAAAGCGTGGTTAGCATGAAGTGCCACGGCCACGTCTGTGGGAAGAGAAAGTTTTTCAGAACAAACTGATCGATTAAGATCGCACCACAAAATGCCCACCCACTGAAAATGAACGCGAGTTGTTTCTTTTCTTTCAGTTCTTCAGGTGAAAGCTGGGCTGGCCCGCGGGCTGGTTTCTTTTTTTCGACCTTTTTAGCAGGTTTGGCCGCTTTTTTAGATTTGGTTTTCGATGCAGTTTCTTCGGAAGGGATCTCTTCGTCCTCAACCTCTTCTGCAGCAGCATAGAATTGTTTGATCCCACTATTAATGGAGCGGGGCATGGCCAACACCCAGCGAGAGGGAACCTGATATCGCATGCGCAGGTCGTCTTCCAGGTCATGAGTCGGTCGATCCGCACAGGCAACCAGCAGTACGTCGTCGTCAATGAAGAGGGGCAGAATCGTATTGCGTTTGGCCACATGCTCTGGCAGCTGAAGCAGAATACTGTGATCCGGAATTGTTTCTTCCAGATCGATATAAGGCATTCCCTTCGAACGGGCCATCGCCTGTGTTGCGGTCTCGGCATTCACGAAACGCATCTGGACGGCGGCGTCTCTCATGGAAAGTCCACGTTGATCGGCAAATACCTTCAGTTCATTCGCCTGGTCTTTTGTGATATGTCCCTGTTCCAGCAAGATCTGTTCGATCGATTGCGGGCCTGTTTCTTCATCCTCGTCGAACTCACGTCCCAGGCTTTCATCGTACTCTCGTTTACGCTCCGGGTCTGTTAGACAGAGCATGGCTTTCGCCAGTTCGTTTAACAGCTCTTGTGACTGATTAGAGTATTTTCCGGACGCATACTTGCGAACGTGCCCATTTAATTTTTTATAATGAGCGCGAATCTTTTCTTCTTCGTCTTCGAATTTGACCAATCGCAGTAAGTCATAATGGTGTGGGGGGCGATCCCCTTCCGGAATTCCCAGCCAATCCTTGTAGACATCTATTGCCACCTCAGAGGACTCCTTGCTCTTAGATCAGAAACGAAGTGATCAATATCAGTTTGATATTCTCAATAATAAGTTTTCACCGTGATCCGTTTTCACAGCGATACCGTCCACAACCAGATGGAATCTTACTCGACCAGATAGTCTTTCGCAAGAATTTCGAAGCGGTCAATGCCTGCCGTATCCAGTCCGGAATCACGTACGATCTCAGTTGCCGATTCATTATTGCCTGTCAGCTCTCGTGCGGATGCATGAATTCGACCATTGGCATCATAGCGGTAGGTCACTTCCACAGGCGAGCCCTTGGGTAGATTCGCAGGCAAGTTCAAAATTCGGAAATCGCCGATGGTCGAACAGGCATCAGGATCACCGGCCTCTCCTTCCAGAATGACGACATGAATCCGCTGCTGATTGTCTGAGGTCGTCACAAATTTCTGACTGACACTCGCGGGGATTTCCGTGTTTCGCTTGATCATAATATGATTGATCTTGCGTGTGCGATCATTGGGGTCGGTGATTTTTACACCCAGAGAGTGTGAGTTCACATCAGACGTGCTGACGCTGCGCAAGCGTTTGATAACGGCCTGAGCCATACGGCTTTCGCCACCAGTTGCCCGGGCTTCCAGAATCGCCGCATGAATGGCGGCACCCTGTGCCACTGCTTCTTCGGGGTTCATTGTGCGTGAAGGTTCGCTGCCGCAGACGTTTTTCAACATTTCTTCGACAACAGGCATCAAAGTCGAACCACCGACCAGTACCACATCATCGAGCTGACCTTTTTCCACGCCCGCCTGTTGCATTACCAGTTCCGTCGTGTCGCGGGTTCGTTGCAGCAAGTCGGCTGTCATGCGTTCGAAATCGCCTCGTGTGAGGGCGACCGTTAATGTGTTCCCTTTGTGATAAATTGAAACAGGAGTCTGCGCTTTATGGCTTAACTCGCGTTTGGCATCTTCACACTCCTGCACGCAGGTCCGCATGGCGACGGGATCTTCGCGCGGGTCACTGCCAAATTTCTTTTTAAACTGCTCTGCGACGTGGTCGACGATACGTTGACTCCAGTCGAGCCCCCCCAGCATGACGTCACCATCAGTCGCGAGTACGCGGAATTGAGTCGGCGAATAACGGACAATCGTGACGTCGAATGTACCACCACCCAGGTCGTAAACGAGGATCGTGCGTTCGCCATCTGGCATGGCGTTGGGGTTGCCTAACTCATCCCGCTTCCAGGCATATGCCAGCGTTGCCGCCGTCGGTTCGTTGATAATATCAATCACATTCAAACCGGCAATGCGACCAGCGTCCTGAGTCGCTTTGCGACGAACATCATTGAAATAATAAGGGACGGTAATCACCGCATTGGTAATGGGGCCGATATCTTTTTCTGCATCCTGCTTCATCTTTTTGAGGATCAAAGCAGAAAGAAATTCGGCTGTCAGTTTTTTTTCCTGATAGACCACATAAAAATTATCGTCGCCCATGTGTCGTTTGACGGCTTCGACGATGCGGGTGGGATCGTCTTCAATGGCGGTTCGTTCAAAAGAAGGACCTACTACAACGCGGCCTTCTTCTCCCAGCAACACAACGGAAGGGGTAATCGAACGCCCGTCGGTATTCTTCAAAGAGATGGGCTGACCATCTGTGTCAAGTTGTGCGATTGCTGAGTAGGTTGTTCCTAAATCAATGCCAACAGTATGACCTTCAACAAACTTCATAGTGCTACCTTAATTTCGTTATTCAATCAGGTTCATCATGGAACAGGACGTTAGAGTGGAACTGAGAGAAGCGGGAAACAGACCAAGAGAACTCTCTGCTTGTTTCTCAGCTCTCAGAAATCGAGATTTGTATTACCAGTTTTGCTATGTGCTGACTCAATCCACCTATTCTGCCACTGTTATGATGGGGAATCAAGGACTTGATTGGTGGGAAACCAAAAACTGGCAAAGTCTTAAAGAAAGGGGATGCTCTTTTGTGGGCAAAAATTCAGTGCTGCCCTATTCGGAATCATTGGTAGATTCCGTTTAATCCGACTGAGAAAAGTATATCTGATTTCGAGACAAAGTACGCTTTTTGTGATGATTTCAGTTCGAGAGGAATCGTTCCCCCTTTATGGTAAGCCTCGTCTGCCTGTGAAACGGGAATTTGCGTGAGGCTTGGCTCACAGGGAGGTTCACTCTACAATCTAGCTCACGGCGGAATTTCATTCTCGAGGATTTCTCTCTGATTGTCGCAAGTCAGCTACCAGGAAATGAGTCTCTCTGAGAGTGAAAAAACGCGATTTTTAATTAGAAAAACGTAAAAAACAACCCCCGCGATCCCCAATACGGAAATGATCACAGGATGAACCAGTCGTCCCCTTCTTTGGATTCCCAGCAGGCCATCGAACTTGCCCGCTCTGCCGTCACTGAAAAACAACTTTCTGAGTCTGCTCTCACCAATTTGCAGCCTTGGCTTACTGAACCTCAGTACGCTCCTTATCAGCCCGCACTGTTACAGCTGATTGAAGCCAGAGATTTCGGGACGTTAGACACATATTTTTGGGAAGTGATTCCCTTTGGAACCGGGGGCCGACGCGGTTTGATGAGTGATTTCGGTTCTGCCACGATCAACGAAAGAACGATTGCAGAATCGGCGCATGGACTGGCTGCCTATTATAAAAAAGCCTCTGGTAACGAGACCGGAAAAGCCGCGATTGCCCATGATTCCCGAATCAATTCAAATCGCTTTGCCCGCATCGCTGCGAGTGTCATTGCCGCGCACGGTTTGACGGTTTACTTTTACAAAACCTCGCGTTCCACGCCGGAACTTTCTTTTGCGGTCAGACAGCTTGGCTGTGATGTGGGAGCGATGATTACGGCTTCTCATAATCCTCCCTCTGATAATGGCTTCAAGGCGTATTGGTCCACTGGAGGCCAGGTGCTTCCACCCCACGATCAGGGCATTATTGATGAAGTTTATCAGGCGACCGAAATTCCGATGCTGGACTTCGATCAGGCGGTGGCGCAGGGATTAATCAAATACATCGACGAGGATCTTGCCGGTGAATATCGCAGTTCGGTCATCACACAGAGCCATTCGACGAACCGCGATCTAAGTGGATTGTTTTCCCCCCTGCATGGGGTGGGAGAAACATCGGTTTTTCAAGTCCTGCAGCAGGTGGGGTTTACCGGGGTCAAGCGGTTTGAGCCACAGTGCGAGCAGAATGGGAATTTCCCGAATGTGCCTGATCAATTGCCTAATCCGGAACGTACTGAGGTATATCAGCCGGCTATTGAACTGGCGAAAGAAACCGGCGCAGAAATCATTCTGGCCAGCGATCCGGATGCCGATCGATTGGGCGTGTGTACCCGGAACGAGGCAGGCGAATTCATTCATCTCACAGGGAATCAGGTCGGTGCCTTGCTGGCCGATTATGTACTCCGGAAACGTCAGGAAGCGGGGACTCTGACACCGGACCATTATGTGGTTGAAACGATTGTCACGACCCCTTTAATCGGAGCGATCTCTCGCGCAGCGAATGTGCGGATCATCAATAATCTGCTGGTCGGGTTTAAATACATCGCGGAAACGATGGATGAAGAAGGTCCCGCTAAGTTCGTATTTGGTACGGAAGAATCTCTGGGGTATCTGGCGGGCGAATACTGTCGGGACAAAGATGCAGCCGTTGCGGCACTTTGGATTTGTGAACTGGCGGCGGAGTTGAAAAGTGAAGGGAAAACACTGCTCAATCGTCTGGATGAGCTGTATCTCGCGTACGGTTACCATCTGGAAGGACAGGTTTCCAAGACCTGTAAAGGGTCGTCAGGAAATGAACAGATCAAGCAATTGATGAAAGCATTTCGTCAGACACCCCCGCAAAAAATGGGAAATCTCACATTTACGTTGGTTAGAGACTATCAAAACCTTGAAATTCGGTCATTACCCGAAAATACCCCGTCCGAGACCTTTTCTAAACCTCAGGGAAATGTTCTGATGTTTGAAGCAAAAGGAGCAGGTTCGCCTCTGACTGTACAGCTGGGAGTGCGACCTTCAGGCACGGAGCCCAAGATCAAGTTCTATTACTTTGCACAGGCAGCAGTGACGGATCCGACCCAACTTGAGGAAACCAAAAGTGGGGCACTGTCGACGATTGAAGACTTTAAGCAGGCTTTGATGGATTGGATTGATCAAACCCTGGAAACCAGCTAATTTTGCTTCTCAGGAAAGACTCGTTCAAAAATTCGGCGGAATCAAGAATCTTTTGATTGTGTTGCGTTGGTACGAACCTACAATTATAAACGTGATTAACATAAATTCTGTGACAAGGGAGTTCGTCACATATTCCTCACAGAAATAAACCTCGCATGAAAGCAGCAATCAAATCTGCCAGACCGCGAGTAAAGCAGTCTTCCTTTTGTCTGCTCCCACCTAGCACTATATCATCAGTGATTTTAATTGAATCTAGTTTTATCAGTTTTCAGGCAGCATCATGACGAAACAGCGTATCGGGATTTGGATCATCGGAGCATGGGGTGGCGTTTCAACGACAGCCGCCATCGGACTGTTATCGCTTCAGAAAGGGCTCACGGGGACCAGCGGACTCGTTTCGGAACATCCTTACTTTGAAAAGCTTGATCTGGCAGGCTGGGATCAAATGGTTATCGGCGGACATGAGATCCGCGATACCTCGTTTATGGAGGCTGCTAAGCATTTTAGTGAAACCTCGGGCGTGTTTCATCCCGCTCTGTTGCAAGCGGTTGAGCCAGAGCTAAACGAGTTCGATAAAAACGTCAAACCGGGAACACTGATTCATGTCGGTGATACGATTCGTTCGTTAGCCAGTGATGCGGTCAAGAAATTCGATCAGGAATCATTGCAGGACACGCTGGCACGGCTTTCCGGTGATATGGCCGCATTCCAGAAACAGCATGATCTGGCGCATGTGGTAGTCGTCAATCTGGCCTCGACCGAACCCCCGGTCGAAGAATCAGCCAAAGCTCTGAATCTGTCTGAACTAAAAGAAGCGCTGGCGTCGGCAGACACGTCGCCGATTCCCGCCAGTGCCCTGTATGCGGTCGCCGCCATCAATGCCGGCTGTTCGCACCTTAACTTCACCCCTTCCGCAGGGACAGACCTGCCGGCGTTGATTGAGCTGGCAGAAGAGAAGCAGGTACTACATGCAGGCCGTGACGGAAAGACCGGCGAGACATTGATGAAAAGTGTGCTCGCGCCGATGTTTGCTCACCGGAATTTGAATGTGATGAGCTGGGTGGGGCATAATATTTTCGGGAATCTGGACGGCAAAGTCCTCGATGATCCGGTCAATAAATCAAACAAAGTGCATTCTAAAGATCATCTGCTGACCGAAATTCTCGGTTACAAGCCACAGACTCTGGTCTCGATCGAATATATTGAATCGATGGGCGACTGGAAAACTGCCTGGGACCATATTCACTTTAAAGGCTTCCTGGATACGAAAATGTCACTGCAGTTTACCTGGCAGGGGACCGACTCCATTCTGGCGGCACCACTGGTGCTTGATATGGTTCGCTTTACGGAGCGGGAATGGCGTCGCGGCAATCGATCTGGTGTGATGACGCATCTGAGTTCGTTCTTCAAGAGCCCGATGCAGGCAACCACTCCCGAATTTGAGCGTCAGTATCAGCAGCTTGAGGAATGGGCCAACACAGTCTCTGAGGAATAGAATCACTGTCAACATGAAGAAGTGTCTGGCTTACTTTCAATTGATGCGTCTCCCTGCTGTATTTACGGCGATGTCGGATATCATTCTCGGCTTTCTGTTGACGCACAGTTCTTTCAATCCGCCGCTCTCGTTTGCATTACTGCTGGTTGCTTCCGCCAGCCTGTATCTTTCGGGCATGGTGTTTAATGATGTGTTCGACCGGAAAGTCGATGCGGAAGAACGTCCTTCGCGGCCGATTCCTTCAGGACGCATTTCGACTCAAAAAGCGGCAGTCTTAGGCGGCTTGTTGATGCTGGCGGGAGTCGGCGCTGCACAGACGGTTGGCAAACAGAGTCTGATTGTCGCCGGCCTGCTGCTGGTTGCCATACTCGGTTATGATACGATTCTGAAAAAAACATTTCTGGGCCCGGTGATGATGGGCGTCTGTCGTTTTCTGAACGTGATGCTGGGTGCGAGTGCTGTGGCGCGGGAAATTAATCTCTGGGTCAAGCCGCAACTCCGCATTGCCGCCGCTTTGGGCCTGTTTATTATGGGGCTCACCTGGTTTGCCCGCATGGAAGCAAAACAGAGTCATCGGGGCCATTTGATTGGCGGTATGCTGGTGATTAATGCGGGGCTCGGCGCGCTGGTCTGGATGCTGGCGACCTATCCCTGGCCGCAACAGATTAATCTGTCGATGGTTCTGGCTGCGATAGGCGTGGTGATACTGACCATTAATCGGCGTCTGGTTCAGGCTGTTTTAAATCCGGTGCCCCAAAATGTTCAGATCGCTGTCAGAACGATGCTTTCTTCTTACGTGATGCTCAACGCGATCCTGGTCTTTGTCTGGACCGCGAACCCGCAATACGCCATCCTGACCGCTGCCCTGCTACTGCCCACGATCATTCTTTCTCGCTGGATGTCAGTCACCTGATTCAGCCAGGGCTACGGCCACTCTGCTGTTATAATGTCGGCTGGAACCCCATCACCTGATAACGGGCCAGTTCCATCGTGTCTGTGAGCTTGATGGCACAGATTGCCTCGTAAGACAGCATGACTTTTCGCGCTCCCAGTGAATCCGGTTTATCACGCTCAAACAGCACGACCCCATTCGAAAGCAAATAGTTTTGAAAGGGAATGGACTCCTGATACGTGGTCACCACAATTCCTTTTTTGGGAATCGCTTCCGGCCAATTCTCTAAAATAGAACGCCAACTTTCTGCACTTTGCATAATATCTCTCTTTAGTAAGTGTCGAGAAAAGAACTCATTCAGAACGCGAAAGATAGGATTTCAGAATCAATTGGGCAAGAGGAACATTTCCTCCAACGGGTTATCCCTCGGTTTTCACGCGGTGTTGCACTCGATATGATTCACAGGCATGCGTCGTGCCAGTGCCGATCTCATGGATGAACTCCGTTTAGAAAATACTTTCCTTGAACCACAAACGAGAACCAGCGGCCATCGCGTTTGGCGAATTTGTTGCATTGATGGCGTCTATGCAGTCATTAGTCGCTTTATCTATCGATGCGATGCTGCCTGCACTCACTGAGATCGGCTATGATCTGGGAGCGAAAGCGGCCAATGACAGTCAGTTGATTGTCTTTCTTATTTTTCTGGGGCTGGCGCTCGGGCAGGGCATTTATGGTCCCCTCTCTGATACAACGGGGCGAAAACCGACCGTTTATCTCGGCTTCAGCCTGTTTCTGGCAGGGGGTTGTCTAGCTCTGTTTGCGACGGATATGACTGTGATGCTCTGTGGCCGATTCCTGCAAGGGCTGGGACTGGCAGGTCCGCGGTGTGTGATTGTGGCGATTGTCCGCGATCAATATGAAGGTCCCGCGATGGCGCGGGTTATGTCATTTGTGATGACGATTTTCATTTTCGTTCCCGCGATCGCTCCCACTTTGGGGCAGGCGATTTTACTGATCGCACACTGGCGCGCCATCTTTGCAGCACTCTTGGGTTGTGGTGTGTTGACGCTGTGCTGGTTTGCATTGCGGCTTCCAGAAACTTTGAAGGAAGAAGATCGTATTCCATTTTCGATGGGCCGTATCAAGCGTGCTATTCATGAAGTCTGTTCGCATCGGGCTTCACTGGGGTATACAATTTCACTAGGTCTGATAACGAGTGCCTTTTTGGGTTATCTGAGTTCAGCACAACAGATCTTTCAAAAGCAGTATGAACTGGGAACGTTGTTTCCGCTATACTTTGCGGTTTTGGCATTGTGTATCGGCGGTGCTTCGTTTGTGAATGGCCGACTCGTAGGGCGATTTGGTATGCAGTATTTGACGCGCAGGTCCAAATGGATTTCGACGGTCATTTCTATTTTGTTTTTTCTGTACGTGCTCTCGGTGGGGGGGCATCCGCCGCTATGGGCGTTGATGGCGTATATGATGGTCATTCTGTTCTGCTTCGGCATCATGTACGGAAACTTGAATGCCATGGTGATGGAACCTCTGGGACATATCGCTGGCGTGGGAGCTGCTGTGACGGGGGCCCTCTCAACATTGATCGCCGTCCCTTGCGGCATTTTAATTGGTCATAGTTATAATGGCACCGTAATTCCTATAATCAGCGGGTTTGCCATCTCGGGCGTGCTGATCGTAATCGTGATGCATTGGGTGGAATCACAAGCGACAACTCCACAGACAGAAACAGACGTTGATTAATAAAGTCTTCGGCTATGACTTAGGTTCGTAATAATAACACTTGGGTTTTGTAATGAGTTATCAATTCAAACAGCAGGAATCACTGGAGAGCGGAGTCCGACGGATTGCTGCAGAGCAATTGAGTCAGGCGATCCGCGAGTTAAAAAACGCAGAACAGAACCCGCACCAGACGATCCACGAAGTGCGGAAACATTTCAAGAAATTGCGTGGTATGATTCGCCTGGTTTGTTCCGGATTGGGTGATGACTATGCGCGGCTCAATGTCTGGTATCGTGATGCCGGGCGACGCCTATCGCGTGTCAGAGATGCCGAGTCGATGCTGGAATCGCTTCAAAAGTTGAAAGAGCGGTTTTCCGATCCCAAATATGAATATACAGAGCTGTTTTCTGAATTAGAAAACCGGTTTCTTGCTCGGAAACAGCAGCTGGTAGAAGAATGGATTGATCTGGATCTTGAATTGCAAAGTCTGTCTCAGCAGTTGGAAGCTGCTCTGGAAGCCGTAGAAGGCTGGAAGATCAAAGGGAAAGCGGCGAAAATCATCCGTGATGGTTTGCAGCAGACCTATCAACGTGGTGCAGACGCATTAGCCATTCTGCATCAGCGTCCAGATGATGACCTGTTTCACGAGTCCCGCAAGCGGAGTAAATATCATCTGTATCATATGCGGCTCATCAGTGCTGTCTGGCAGCCGATGCTGACCGCTCGTATTGCAGAGCTGGACCTGTTGAATGATTATCTGGGCGATGATCATGACCTGACGGTGATGACACAACTGATTACCAGCGAAACAGAATCATTCGGCTCAGCTGCTAATGTAGAGCAACTTCTGTCGCTGATTCGTGAGCAGAGACAATCACTGCAGACGGCGGCGTTTCAAATGGCGGATCGAATCTTTGCCGAGAAACCGAAGGCGTTTGCCCGTCGTATGCAGGCTTACTGGACTCTCTGGCGCGACGAACGTGGTGGTTCCTCTGGCACGATTGACGGCGAGTAAAACGGGACGGTTCTTGAATTGCACCCTTTTTCCGAGTACAGTGATCGCAGCGGTCAGATTCGTTGTTTCATAGTCGCATGTGCGTTGAGGTGCAGGCTATGTCTGAGAGGTGGGAGTTCGGGGGACCAGCATGGATTCAACAGAGCGCGAAGAAACACCAGAAGTGAAGTCAGAGGCAGACGCTAAAGTGAAGTCAAGCCGAACGCCATTGATCGTCAGAGGGCTGGTGATTGCATCGCTGATTGTGGTCTTGATTGGCGTTTATTCGGAGCAGATCTTTCAGTCCCAACAGAAAGGGGATTCCTTCAAGGACGATTTGCAGAAGCTGGGTCTGGCGTATCACGAATTTCATCGGGTCCATGCGCATTCGCCGACCAGCATGGATGATTTGAAAGACTTCCTGGACAATCCGCCGCCACCCCCGAAGCCGGAAGGGATCGTGCCCCCCGATCCGGTCACCGTGATCGTGGTGCCAGACTCCTTGATCAAACAGATCAGGGAGGGGCGTCTGATCGTTGTCTGGGGGGCCGTGTTAACCGATTCCGGTCAGGAAAATGATCAATACCTGCTGGCGTATCACGTTGATATCAGCAAAAACGGCGGTTATGGATTGACGGCCGCGGGGCGGGCACTGGAACTGACAGCAGAGGCGTTTCAGAAAATGCCGCTGGTAAAAACCGAACAAGTAGACGACAAGGAACCAGAGACAAAACAGAGTGAGCCGGATATGTCTGAGGCGCAAGACAAGGACTAAACTCCGATCCTTATTCTACTTCCGGAATCCGTAGCAGGGAAATTAACAGCCCGCGCTTCTGTCCGTGGACTTCTGCGATTTCGGGCAGATGCCCGCAGACTTCAAACCCGAATTTTTCATTCAGGTGTTTCGTTCCCTCATTATGATCGAAGTGCATACCCACAAGGGTGGTGATACCGAGAGCCGGGCAGGCGTCGATCATCTTCTGTAACAGGAACGTACCCAGCCCCTGTTTCTGATGCGAATTCGAGAGATACAGACTGACCTCGGCGGTCTTGTCATATGCGGGGCGACCGGCATAGAACGAAGTCACATAAATGCAGGCGACAATTTGGCCTGTTTCATCCTCCGCCACCCAGATCGGTCGTTTGTCCGGCGAGAACTGCGCAAACCAGGCACGCCGACTTTCGACCGTGATCGGTTTCGTATCGGCGGTCGCAGTGCCAGCGGGGATTGACTGATTGTAGATCTCAACAATCGCAGGCAGGTCATCAATCGTGGCATCGCGCGTGGTGATCATCGTGGGGCCTGTGGGATAAAAAATGTCGATAATGTTAGTATTGAAATGCCGTCAGTTGCTCAATTTAATTCTAAGGCTACACGCAGACATTTTTCGACATCCTGCATTGTCGCATTCGAAAGAGATCCGATTACCTTTGCGATGTGCTGTTGTCGAATCGTGTAGATATTGGAGCAATTGATTACCGAAGTCCGACGAAGTCCCGACTGTTGCCAGTCAGGATGCTGCTGGTCAAGCAGAAGTTGAGTGCCTTCTAACTTACGACGAATGGTTGTGGTAATCTGCACAACAATCGTATTAGACATACGCGCGTTATCGCTCTCGTTTTGGACAACGAGAGCGGGCCGAACCCCTGCAGCAGGATTAGTAGAACGAAAATCAACAATAACGAGATTATTTCTCATTGAGGTATTCTAGATATTGCTCAGGATTTTCATCATCAAGCGATTCGATCACTGCCGAATAGGTTTCCTCCGTTTCGCGAATATGTTGTATTTTTTCAAACAGATCCTCACGGATCAGGATACAGTCCACATCGCCAACTTTGATGGAGACTTTTTCTCCACGGGAAACAGCCTCTGATTGTTCTTTTGATAGTTTCATTGTTACCTCCGAGTAAATTGTTGCAGGGATAATACAGAGAGGCAAGTATTTTTTTGAAAAGCTGGGAGAATGCATCTATTTCTAAGCACTGTTTGGAACGTTTGGTGAAGAAGTTCATTTCTGAAAATCATTGTCACAATGGTGTTGATACTTTTTTAACGCTCACCTCACCTGTCCCAGCATTTTGCGGGCGGCGTGGCCCAGCATTACGGTGTCCACGCCGACGGTGATCAGGGTGAAGCCCTTTTCGATGTATGGTTTGACCGCGTCGACGGTGACGCCGAAAATGCCCAGGGGAATGTTGTGTTGCTTACAGACTTCTGTGACATGGTCAATCGCACCGGTGACTTCGGGGTGATCGATTTCGCCGATGCGTTTCAGGCTGGCGGAAAGATCGTAGGGACCAATCAGAACGGCATCGACGCCCGGGACTTTTACGGTTTGTTCGATCGCATTCACCGCGTCTATATGCTCGGCCTGGACGACGACTGTGATTTCTTCGTTCGCTTTTGCCAGATAGTCATCAAAGGTAAAACCGTAACCGTGGGCGCGACCCAGGCCGACGCCGCGGGTTCCCTCGGGTGAGTAACGGGACCAGGAAACGATTTTCTCTGCCTGTTCCGCGGAATTGACCTGCGGTGCGATGATTCCGTCAGCGCCGAGATCGAGGGCTTTCTTGATGGAGATTTCTTCCGGAGCGGGGAGCCGAACCAGACTCGGCAGCTTGTGGCTGACGCGTCCGACGATGGCCTGCAGGTCCGCGGGCGAATAGGTGCTATGCTCGGCGTCGAGGAACAGCCAGTCGTAACCGACGTCCGACAGAATCTCAGCCACTTCCGGGCAAGAGAGCGTGACCATGGGGGCAATCAGCAGTTCACCTTGTTTCAGTTTCGAGCGGAAGTTATGTGACACGGGGCAGTCCTCAATAATGTTTGTGTGGGATTAAGTGATTAAAACCGGGTTGCGAAAACAATCTACCGGATAAGATTGTTTCTCCTCGCTGTGTGCGGTATTCTGAAATGAACGTGTTACCTTCGATTATTTCATTTAGATACCGGAAAACTAGCGATGCTCAACCCCGTTTTCTTTTCGCGATCCACGCTGTTTGTGTTTCTGTTGACAGGCTTCATCGTAGCTCCCCTGTGGGCGAAAGACAAGAATACCGAACCAACCAATGCCGCCGAAGCAGCAGCAAAAAAAGCGAAGCAGGCGGCTGAGAACGACACAAAGTTCGCCGCCTGGAAAGCGACACTCTCTCCGGAACAGCAGGCCTGGGAGACCGTTCTGGAAGAAAACTTGGGCGGATTTTATCTGCCGATCTATAAAAAAAATAAGCTGTCTGGCCGCGCCACCGCCTGGGACTACGTCGCCGATGATCCGAAACTGCCGCGTGTGATCTTGGTTGGGGACTCTGTCTCACGGGGTTACACGCAGGCCGCGCGGAAGGCGCTCGCGGGTAAAGCGAATGTGCATCGCGCACCGGCGAATTGTGGACCGACGGCGACCGCGTTGAAAAAGCTGGATGTCTGGCTTGGGGACGGCAACTGGGATCTGATCCATTTCAATTTTGGGATTCACGATCGTCGCACGCCTGCAGCCGATTATGAATCGCGTCTGGAAGAAATTGTCAAACGCTTGAAGAAAACCGGAGCGAAACTGGTCTGGGCTAGTAGCACGCCGATTCCCGCTGACTGGAAAGAGGGGCCGCAGATCAAAACGTTACTCGAAGAAAAGAACGTGATCGCAGCCCGCGTCATGAAACGTAACGGCGTGGAGATCGACGATCTGTTTACGTTCATCACGCCGCACTTGGCTGAAACACAGAATCCCAAAGACGTGCATTTCAACGGCAAAGGCTATGAGATGCTGGGCAAAGAAGTGGCGAAACAGGTTGAAAGTTCGCTAAAACAAAATTAGAGACCGAGTAAGATTTCAATATCGGTTCTGTAAACGTTTGACAAAGTGAGCGGTACGGCGCCAGCCGCCGTTTTTGATAACGTTGCGTTTCACACAAACGGTGGCTAGCGCCATTCCGCTCACAGGTTGGTTTGATTTCTTCAAATTTGCTACGATAGAAGCCAGTAACCGATGCCGGCGATCAGGCTGATGCCAATGAAGACAGAAGCGGCGATGATCAGTTTTTTGTACTTGCCTTTTGTTGTGTACTGGTTGGGAGAGGCGACGCGGAAATGGTAACTACCGGCGAGTGAGAGTGTATTGCCGGGGAATATAATCTGTTCCTGAATGCGTCTGCCATCCACTTCGGTGCCGTTTTTGCTCTTCAGATCTGAGACGATCCAGCCGGTGTTTTCAAAATGGAAGGCACAGTGTTCTCCCGAAATGCCGGGGCGGTCGAGTTGAATATCGCAACTGGCATTACGGCCTAAAACCATCCGTTGTCGGTTGATGGGGAAGCATTGTTTATCGTCGAGGCAAATGATTTCGATCGGCTGGATTTCGTTGTTGATGGCGTCGGTCGCCTGTTGTGCCATCTGATCGGTTGATTTCACAGGCACGGCATGACGCAGGATGCCGCTCTTGGAAATGTCCGATTCGCCACGCGTGAGTCGTTCGATGCCTTCTGTTTTTTGCCGCGCCTGTTCCGCGACATGGCTGGCAGTTGCAATCCGGGACGAGAGTTGTGGTTTGAGGATGCTCGAATGGGTGATGGCATTACGGGCCTTGGCTTCCTCTACCCGCTGAGAGACAATTTTGTTGAAGCGGAACTCGACCGGGCTTCGTTTCGCGTAGGGTTCTAAGGCTGCGGCGACGTCTTTCATGGACTGAAACCGGTCTTTGGGTTGTTTGGCCATCATTTTTTCGACAATCGCGATCACTTCCCGAGGAACTTTGGGCGCGATTTCCGAGATGGGCCGGGGTGTCTGCTCGCAATGGGCTTGAATTTTTTGGGCGGCAGTTCCTTTAGGGAAGGGGAGTTTGCCCGTTAACAGTAAATACATCGTACAGCCCAGGCTGTAGACGTCGGTTCGCGCATCGACGGACTGCCCATCTTTGGATTGTTCGGGGGCGATATATTCAGGAGTGCCGACACAGCCATGACCAAAGATCATAGCCAGTGAAAATTCTGCCTCGGGATTATCTTTTAACAGTGCCAGGCCGAAGTCGAGAACTTTGACGAGTCCTTGAGAATCGATGATCAGATTTTCCGGCTTCAAGTCGCGATGGATGATCTCGGCCTGATGCGCGTTGTGAAGGCCGAGCGCTGCCTGCAAGATGACATCACAGACCTGAGGTGTGGGCAGCGACTTTTGTCTGAGCAGCACCAGTTCCAGCAGGCTGATGCCTTTGATAAATTCCATCGCGATATAACAGATGGCGCCGGTGTCATCATAGTTGATCGTACGTACGACGTGCGGATGGTGTAAACGGGCGCCGGCGGTGGCTTCGAGTTTGAGTCGCGTGAGCATGCCGGCATCGTTGCGGCATTTCTCATTCAATACTTTTAAGGCGACAGGGGCTGCGGTCTCCACGTCTTCTGCCAGATACAGGCTGCCCATGCCCCCGAATCCGAGCACTTCCAGAACTTTATAGCGATCAATAAAAAAGCCTCGCGTGCGGCCGGTCAGCAGGCGTTCGCCCTGGTAACGCGTGAGGACTTTTTCTGTCACCAGTTTTTGGGCCACCTGTTTGGGAGAGTCCAGCTCTTCCAGCTTGAATTTGTCTACCAGTGCGCGAACCTCTTCCGCCGAGAGCAGTTTGCTCTCCTGTAGCAGATCAAGAAACGATTCGACATCACACGGTTTAGACATAACACACTATTGTGAGAAATGATTTAAAGAACATGCTGCATTATATAGTTGTGCAGTTCATTTTGGTAGCGGCTGCGAACTCCACCGAGAAGTGGTGCGATTTCTTTGTTCTCAAGCAGGGATTGGTTTCAGAGCTCTTTTTCTTGACAGGAGTGCTTAGTGGCTCTTATATTGGATTGAAATGTCCGATATTGATTCCGGGTACCCAGGAGAGTTGGCAGCCATGTTTTTGAATTTGCAGATACCGCGATTATTAAGCTTATCCCTCTGCGTCGTTGGCGTTTTGACGGCAGTCGGGTTTGCCGCGGAAGGGGTGAAAGAGGAAAAAGCCTGTGCCGAGAAGGAAGTGGCGCGCGCGGGGCTGAACGGGGATCAAAAATCCGTATCTATTGATGCCGCGCGCGAGCAGGCGCGGTTGTTACATGAAGCTTTGCATTCCACGCTGTTGATTGTGCATCGCAAATATTACCGTGAGGATGAAAAGCTGCCGATTCCGTCCAGTGTGCTGGACGAGGTGTTTGAAGAAATGCAGCGGACGCGGAATATCAAATTCCGCTGGATTTCGGTGAATGCGGAGGCGATGAATATTGATCATGAACCGAAAACCGCGTTCGAAAAACAGGCGGCCGAAGCACTTTCCTCGGGGAAAAAAGAATTTGAGCAAGTCGAGAAAGGCATCTACCGCCATGTGGGGACGATCTGTCTTCCTTCACAGTGTCTCAAATGTCACATGCCCAACCGCCGCAGCACCGCCACGCGTTTTGCCGGCCTGATCATCTCGCTGCCAGTGAGCGAGAAATAACGATCAGGACCGCCTGACGCTGACTCATTTTGTCATCTGATATTCCAACGTGAACTGATGCTGATCGCGCTCGGGAACGATGCTGGTTTTTTCGCAGTACTCTTGTGTGACCGGGTTCCAGGTACGGACTTCGATTTTATTCTGATCCGGAATAAATTTCATCAGGCGGAAACCGTTCGAGCCGTAGTCGGAAAGCAGCTCATGAACTGTGTTGCCGTGTTGACCTTTCACACTCTGATGCAAGGCTTGGGTACGGCTTTGATCGCCGCAGCAAATCATAAACAGGTTTTTGTGTTTACTGAAACATTTATCCCACATTTGTTGTGATGTGTTGCCATTGGTGCCATGACATTTTTTCCAGGTCATGCGGCCCTTCGGGGTGTCAAAGTAATCGCGCGCTTGCTTGGGGCGATTGAGTGGTCCCAGTCCCATGTGAGTGGTGATGATGGCTCTTCGGTCACTGTGTTGTTCTAAAACCTTGTCGGCCCAGGCTAAGACGGAATCGGGGGCATTGCATTCCAGATGCAGAAAGAGGAAATCCATGTCGCCTGCGGAAAACAATTGGAAACTGTTGGCATTGTTACCAGAGATTTCAGGCTGACCATTGGGAGATTTGTAACAGCCGCCGTACCAGTCGAATTTGCTGAACCGTGATTGAGGGAAGTACTTCTGGAATAGTGAAGAATCGCCGGTTTTTGTGATCATATCGTGGTTGCCGACACTGATTCCATAGGGGACCTTGCCTTGTAGTTTATTCATACATTTTTGTGCGACGGTCCATTGTTCGTCGTTATTGCGGTCCACGATGTCGCCCACATGACTGACAAACACGATTCGCTGGCGCTGCAGTTCATCAATGATGCAGTCGGTAATGGCTTCAAAAACCGGATTGCTTGTAGGCGCTTGCGCCTGTTTTTTTCGGTTGGTTCCTTTACCTTGATAGTGTTGCGTATCGGGGATGATGGCGAGGCTGAAGCTGCCTTCTTCTACAGGGGGAAGTTCATCTGCGTGCACGGGCAGGACGTAAGCAGCGATGGCAAAGAGTGTCGTGACTATTTTTGAAAGCTTCATGTTGGTTCATTATTCCTAAGGCAAGTCGATCAGCGTGAGTCGTCGCTCTGTGATGATTAGCTCAGTGATGATAAAGAGGAACGAATTCTGAAATATGTGATTGCGATTATGGCAGTTCAATTTCCACTTTCGGGTTTTGTGATTTCAGTGCAGCAAACGCCGGTTGTTTGAGATCGGTTTCCGTGGCATCTACACGTATGAGTTTACTCAATCTGGCTAAGGTTGCAATCACTTCAGGTGTGGTTTTCTCTGGCAATTTGACCGCAACGACTTCTCCGTCTGAGTCGAGCACGATCTCGGCCCCGCTGTCATTGAGTTCTGCGACAGCCGTTTCGACTGCGGCTGAGGGTTTGCTGGCGGCTGGATCGATTTTCGCAGAGGAACAACCCACTACGGTGACAAGGAAAAGAATGATGCAGGCAATGCGTGATGATCCTGCAGAAACTTTGCCAAATGGGTATTTGTTTTGTTGAACGATCATTTTATTTTGAATCCTGATTTGAAGCTGAGACTCAGCAGGCAGGAAAACTGCGTTTCGGCAGTCCTCCTGCGCTGGCTCTGAATTGTTTGAAGCACATCGCCGTTTAGAACTCGCCGATCACTTTCCCGTCTGCGCGGCTGCCGAGATACGAGTAAATAGTCTGGCTCATGTTTTCACTCAAAAACCGTACCGATCCATCCAGCAGCAGAAAATGTGCGCCTCCTGGATGGAGGCTGCCGAATGCGACTTCATTTGTCGTATTCATCGGCACGCCCGTACTGGCGACATGTTCAGAATACTCACGTGGTGCACCATCCCATCCGCCGATCGAAGTCGAGCCGATATAAAAGTGATCTTTGAAGACATCGAAATTATTGATGCATTCGCCGGCTGCGATTGTATTGGTAGTACCATCGGTAATATCACGCAAGCGTATGGAACTGTTCAGAAAGAAGGTGCCATCCGCGTCGGTGACATTGGCTTCACTGTCCGAAGTACGTGTTCCGCTATAACAGGCCAGATAGGATGTTGGTACGCGTCCATCAATGCCGTCATGATTACGGTGGTCGACTGTTGTGTCAGACGGGCAGCGATAGACGCTAATAAAAGTAGCACAAGCTTCTTCATTGGCGCCGGTCCCCCAGTCTGCATTGAAATCGATTGTATTGTAGACGTTTGCTTGATCGATTCCGGGCAGAATGGAGCCGCTCCAGCCGAGTCCACCGTTGCCAGTTGACGTATTGGCGACGACGAGATCGACGTTAAATCCAGGGGGCAGAATGCGGAATGTCTCATGGTAATTGTGAAACGCGATTCCCATTTGCTTCAGGTTGTTTTTACACTGTGATCGACGAGCGGCTTCTCGCGCCTGTTGAACTGCCGGTAAGAGCAGGGCAATCAGGATTGCGATAATGGCGATCACAACGAGTAACTCAATCAGTGTGAAACCGCGGCTGTTGGGATGTTTTGAACGGGTTTTCATCTTTCGTCTCTTCTCACTAGGAATAGATAACAGGGTTTGTCATTTTCCGGTAACGGGATCCGGAACAGTTTTAAAAACTCAAGGGAATTGGTGCGGCAGTTATTCCTCCGTCGCCACAATGATTCGGATTTGATCGCGGCCGATACCGCCACTCCCTCTCTGGCTCCAGGAGACATCCAATGTATGACCTTCTTCTGAGAGTGTTGTTTTGTCGCTGCGATCAATGCCTCGACCACTTTGTCCGAATTTCTGGTTGTCATAGGCAACATCAGCAGCCCCTAAGGTCTGATCCGTGGTATAAAAGTCCTTATCTTTTTTGAAGCCACCCAATACGGCATGTTTGAAGTGAATGGTTCCACTTAATCGAACTGTGGGATGATCCTGGCCTTGTGCGTCCTGGTGCGGGCCATCCAGATGCAGCAAAAATACATTGACTTTCGTGCCTTGGGGAATCACCTGTTTGATCTCTTTCTGATTCTCAGGCGCGCCGGGATGAGGGATTTTCCAGACCGTGACATCTTTGGGGAGAATCAGGTTTTTTCGTTCCTGAAACAAATAGATGTGCTGGCTGCTGGTGAACTCGCCGGCTCCGATCTGCTCGGGGATTTCCTGTCGATATTCAATCGCGCCCGCCAGCCTTTCAATTTGTGCCTGGAATTTGAGTGCGCGCGTGAATTTGTCTTCATTCGTTTTGAGAGGCAGCGGTGCGCTGCCATCGCTTTTGATTTGAATCGCTTGTCCGGTTGTCAGAAAGTGCGTCAAGCTTTCTACGCGATCGTCCTGTCGTTGTGCGCAGACCACCTTACCTTGAAATACATGCGTTTCTGATGTGCCGTCAGCGTCGACACGAACTCCAAAACGGGTACCTAGATCGACGACCCGCTGTGATGGCGTTTCTACAACAAAGCCCACTGCCACTGATTCGACTTCTGCAGCCAGCGACCCTTTCTGGAGCCGAATGCTGTTGTGATGCAATAATTCGAATGTGGCCGGGCTTTCCAGAATCACTTCGGCTCCCGAATTCATTCGAAGCTTGGCGACTCCTTGTTGCAGTTGATAAGTGTGGCCAGTCAGGAGTGGTGCATTCTCTGATAAGGGCCGGTGATCCTGAGTTAATAATCCCTCCGCCATTTCCTGGATGACTGCGACCTGTGTATGGGGCAGTGGTTTTGTAGCGTGATAAGCAAAATAGGAGAGTACTGTTAGAGGAATAAAATAACAGAGTGTGAGTAACAGATAGTGGGATAACGTCTTTCGTGTGGCCGCCTTTTTTTTCGTGGGTAATTCGTGAGACGTGTGGTCATGGAACAGGTCCCATTGATCGGGGACCACGAATTCTTCTTCCAGAATCAGTTCCGCATGCATGTCCATTAAGAACACATACAGTCTTTGTGCTTCCGGGTCTCCTCGCAGCAGATCGGCTAGTTCCCTGAGTTGAGATGTACTGGCAGTTTCATTTTGCACTTCATAAATCAGTTTCACGAGTGCCTTCTGATTGCGGAGTGTTTTGCTCATCAGGCATCCTCCGCATTCATTTTACGTTCAATACAGCGAAACAGAGCAGTGCGAATTCGATCCAGATGACGATAGATGGTACTTAAAGGCTGGTCCATGATGCTGGCAGCCGTTTTTGCACCGTGTTCCGATTCATAGATCAGTTGCAGCAGATAGAGGTCTTTTTCAGGAAGTTGTCGTTTACATTGTCCGAGAAAATCACGTCTGATTTCGAGCAGTTCGTCGTACCTGGCATGCGTCGCAGCGATTTGCGTCAGGAGTTGTTCGTCAAATAAAGCAGCGAATCGTTTTTTGCGTTCCATTAATCGCAGCACTTCGATACGGGCGATCCCAAAGGCCCAGCGTGTGAAGCTGCCGTCTGATTGATATTCACCAAACTTTCTCCACAAGACGAGACTGGTTTCCTGCATGACTTCGTCTGCATCATTGCGGCAGGGAATGAGCGTGAGAATGAATCGAAAAATTTTGGAATAGGAATTCGTATAGAGGCGCATAAATTGCTCATCGTCTGCTGGTTTCTGATGCGGTTGCGCATCGGAGTTCGCTGCAGTGGGTGAGTTAAAAATAGATCGATTTGTGGTGCTAAACGAGTTAGAGCAGTCCATCACAGTCTTTCCGGAAAGTGCCTTCCAGAGCTAGCTAAAAGAAAACGGGAAGATTAAAAAGCCTCACGATATCTCCCATTTCGGTAGATAAAATTCTCAGACAAATATGAGATTTATTTGTTTTTGTCAGAGTACAAATCAGCGTGATTTAGAGGGGGGGATGTATTTGGCTGGGCATCTCACAAAATAAAACGCTTTGGGGACTGTAGATGCTTTGAAAAATATTTATATGGACTGGTGGAGAAATTACGCGACCTAAACTGAATCTTCACACATCAAAAATGCCTTCTTAACGATTGTGTTCATACGTGACCTGTCTAAGTTTGCCATCGTGATTGGAATCGAATTCGGATCGATGTCTGACAACGTTGGGAAAAAGTACTTGTATCATTTCTGGGAGGGCAAATTTTAGATGGCTGAGTGCAGAATATGAGCGACTTCTGATATGATTGAGTGTTGGATCGTTTCTTTGAAATTCCAATGAGGGACTCAAAAAGTTCGGGGTAGGTCATGAGTGGAATCATCGGTCATACGATGTATGCGATACTGGCGGGGAGGGCGGCTGCACAGCAGAAGCTGCCGATTGCCTCTGTGATCAATCAGCACTATGCCAGTTATCTGGCGGGTGCCTATATGGGCTGTGATATTCAGCTCATGCCGGAAGCGGTCTGTGTTGATACCGGTCAGGAAGTTGGCTTTGGGACGGCCCCCTTAGAACGCAGTCCGCTGACGGGGGGCGAAGTCAAGCCGTGGTCATTGCAATTCGGAGATCGGGAGTATCGTCCGCGGGAGATCCATCAGCTGTTTTATGGGCGGGCTCACGTGGTCTTTGGCTGGACGCCGGCAGAACGAAAACAGACGGTGCCTTGGGATCATCTACCAGACTATGCGGCGATGGTGTTTCAGGATGCCAAAGATTTTTACGGCCCTGGAGAACGGAAGCTGGCGTATCTGTTTGGCTGGCTGGCGCATATTGTTGGCGACAGTCTGATTAAATCGGTCCAGCCGGGGATTACGCTCGATCTGTTGGGAGGCAAGTACACGCCGACGAATCGTCCGATACAAGATCTGGTGTCGTTTCATGAAATCGGGCGGAAAGAATTACGCCTGGACTGGGCCAGTCTGTTGAGTGATCTGGCAGAGACCCCAGTCGAACCGGTGCAGTTGCATTACATGCGCGTGGGACAGCCGCGGGGCATGTTAGCCGCTGATTTTCCGGATGCCTGGGCGCCGCAGCATGAGCCGCTTTTATTACGTGTTCTGGCAGAGAATCGCCGCTATCAGAAAATACGCAATCCGCGGCTGATCAAAAAATATGCGCTAAAACAAAAAGGAACGAACTGGGTTTGTGACGCAGAGCTGAGCCGCAAGACAGGGGGGCTTTCGTATGCGGAAATGGTGGAAGCTGCGGACAAAGCAAATCTGCGAGGCGCGTTGTGGGATATGGGAGAAGCGATTGCCGCATTGTTCGCGCAGGTAATTGAGCGCGTACCTTATTTGCAAAGTTTGCCAGACAAAACGGTTCCTGGCTGGGATGAAATCACGGTTCGCTGGAAAACGGAACCGTGATTGTTGATGGCGGAGTCTTCCCGTTTATACGTGCCGATGAGATGGGTCTATTGATTCATCGTCTTTTTTTTGTTGGCTTCGTGTTTCGCGATCCATTTTTCGGGATTGGCATCAAAGGCTTTGCGACAGCCGCTGCAGCAGACCCAGAACGATTTTCCCTGGTAGGTGACTTGTGAGGTTCCCAGCCCGCCTGAGATCACGCAGGTCTTATCGCCGTAATCGGAATCGCTTTTGGCAAACGAAGTTCCTTTGCGGCGTGTGTTGATTGTATCGATGCGGGCGTAGCTGTCGCCGCGCAGATCGTAGATTTCAAACATGTAGCGGTCGTTGTTCTGTTGATTGAGAATAATTTGTGCGTGTTTTTTTTCGTCGGCAGGTTCAACCATCGCGAGACTGAGCTTATAGGTTGAGTGCATGACGTTGGGGTTGTCATCACCCGGCACTTTTTTGAGAGGCACGGAGAAATTGCCTTCATAAATTCGTTTCGTCCCCGCTTTGTCGGTGACGGTTAACTGATATTTCTGTTTGTCAGCGAGATAAGTCAAGCGTGCGTCTGCATAGTAGCGGCTTTTATCGGCATTCATCACCAGTGCTGGTTGAGCCGGATCGGTTTGCAGATCCCAGACCCAGCCGAGTGTTTCCACGGAGCTGAATCCGCCAATTTTTTTGAAGGTGGTGCCTCCCCATTCGCCGAGCATAATCTGTAGTGGTTTGAGCGCCTCAAGAACATTATCGAATTTCTGTTCGTCGGGTACGTTGGCCCCTGTCTTGGTGGCGGGGGATGAACCGCTGCCGAGTGTGATGGGCTGGAAGCGTCGGGCTGGTTTTGCTTTGTTAGTATTCGTCTCACTGGCCAGATCGCCTTCCATTTCGATTGCACCGCCTGAGCCCAGATTAACGGTGACTTCTTCAGGAGCTTTTTGTGAGTCCGAAGAATTGGAACTGCAACCGACGCAGGTCATCAGGGACAAGGTCGAAACGAAAACAGATACAGTGTGCCTCAGATACATAGAAGATCGCTCCCAAACATGGAACAGGTTTGCGTTTTAAAACGCGTTTGGTTTTACTGGTGAAACTCAAACGTTTTATTTGTAAAACAGTATAACAGTCTGTTCACGTTTCTGTCACTGTGAATTCAGTTATGATAAAATTTCTCCATTCCAGTAGAGGTCCTTTGTGTCTCGTCAGGATCAAGAGTACAATCGCTCGCTCAACGATTCACCGCTCAACGATACATAAAGCGTAATTCGATTAGAAGTGAGGGCCGTGCCATGAGCACCACACCGTCGAACGATACAGAGTCAATGGAACTTGACCCTGTCTTTTTGCACTCGAAACGTGAGGCCTGGATTATTCTGGGCTTATGGGTAGTCGCGTTATTGTGGGCAGTCCCCTATTGCTACATGAATGGTTATCAGGCAGGCTTTGATCCTGAAACGATTGAAACCACAATGGGCATTCCCAGCTGGGTCTTTTGGGGAATCGCGTTTCCCTGGCTGGTGGCTGACATATTCACCATCTGGTTCTGCCTGTTTTTTATGAAAGAAGACGACCTCGGAGTAGCTCACGAAGACGAAGATCTCGCAGAAGAAATTGCAGAGATGCACGCAACACAAGATGAAGCAACTGCTGGAGGGAACGAGTCTTGAACCTTTTATTTGATATTAATCGTAGTTTACCGCTCGTGCTGGCAGAAGGTGGTTCCAATGCGGCGCTGGTTTCTTTCTTAATCTATACGGCGGCTGTCTTTGTGCTGGCTGCTTTGTCGAATCGCTTACTGAAAAGTAAGAGCTTCATGAGCGAATACTTTCTGGGAAGTCGTGGGCTGGGCGTCTGGGCATTTGCTTTGACATTTGCCGCGACCAGCAGTTCCGGCGGGAGCTTTACCGGGTTTCCATCCAAGATTTACACACATGGCTGGGTTCTCGCGCTCTGGATTGGCAGTTATATGGTCGTGCCAATCTGTACGATGGGCCTGATTGGTAAGCGATTGAATCAGGTCGCGCGGCGTTCGGGATCGATCACGGTGCCGGATGTGATTCGCGATCGATTTCATAGTCCGATGCTGGGTTTGATGGCCGTTTCTCTGATCGTGTTTTTCATGTCGATCAATCTCGTCGCGCAATTCAAAGCGGGCAGTTTAATCTTGCAGACACTGCTGGATGGAGTGACGGTCTTTGAAAGTGCTGCGGGCAGTCTGTCTCATGCTGTGTCGGAGATTCCTTATTTAAACAGCGCGGAGAGCCCTGAATACTTGCTGTGTCTGTTAGTTTTCGGTATCGCCGTGATTCTTTATACCACTTACGGCGGTTTCCATGCGGTGGTCTGGACCGATGTCATGCAGGGGATTGTGATGGTGATTGGTGTGATCATTATGTTACCTTTGGCGATTTCACAGGCAGGGGGTCTGGAGCACACCACAAAATTGATGGCGAAAATGACGCCGCCGCGGATATCGGATGATGCAAAAGGGGGGGTCACGCTTACGCTAAACAAACCCCAGGATGAAGTTCTGCACATCGATAAGGGCACCTGGATTACCGACGAACCGATTCCGAATTCGAAGGTACCGTTGTTGTTTCGCGTGACGCGCGCCACTGAGATTCCCGCGGGAGAGACGACCGTCAATGAAGTTAAGGTACTGCAACTGACAACGCTGGATGACATTAAGCGAGTTCTCGGTCAGCGAGAGACGGAAGACTTCCTGGAAGGAGTCCGTGTTTCGAACATCGATTTAAAAGCCTATGCCTACGGTGAAGAGGGGGCCCAGCAAGGGACCTATGTTGTGGGGCCGGGACCGAGTCCGAGTAGTTCCAATGGGTTTTTGCCTTTCAGTCTGGCGATCTCCTTCTTCTTTATGTGGGCAATTTCGGGTACAGGTCAACCGGCCAATATGGTGCGGTTGATGGCATTTAAAGATACCAAAACACTGCAGCGTTCGATTTGTACAGTCGCCATTTATTACACGCTGATTTATTTTCCGCTGGTATTAATCTTCTGTTGTGCCCGGGTCCTGCTTCCAGGAATGGAAGGCGATCCGGATAGTATCATGCCGAAGATGGCTGTCTTACTGACGGAAAATATCCAGATGGGTTGGCTGGCAGGTCTGTTAGTGGCCGCACCGTTTGCGGCGGTGATGTCGACCGTGGACAGTTTTCTGTTACTGATCTCTTCTGCCTGGGTCCGCGACGTGTATCAGCGGAATCTGAATCCGGAAGCGAGTGAGAGAACGATCAAACTATTAAGCTATCTGGTCACATTTGTAGTGGGAACCGCGGCGATGATCGTGGCGATTAACCCGCCTAAGTTCCTGCAGGATATTATTGTCTATGTGGGCAGTGGCTTGGCGGCCAGCTTCCTGGCACCGATTATTTACGGCCTGTACTGGAGACGTGTGAATGCAGCCGGTGCGATGGGCGCGATGATCGGTGGGTTTTCTGTGCATCTGGCGATGTATGTGACCGGGTATTTTGTGAATGGCAGCTTCTTCAAGCCGTATCAGTTGTTTAACTTTGATCCGATCATCATCGGACTCTCTGTTTCGTTCATCTCCGGGTTTGTGGTCACGAAACTGACTGCCCCCCCTTCAGATGAATTAGTGAAGAAATATTTTTACACCGCCAAAGCCAAATCCTGATTTCGGCTTTGTTATTCGAACACTTTATTATCATCAGAGGATCATGCTATGGAATATATCGACGCACATTCGCATGTCTGGACTCCTGATATTAAAAAATATCCATTGGCGCCCGGGTATAAGGTGTCTGACATGCAGCCGCCCAGTTTTACTGCGGAAGAGTTGCAGGCGCAGATGATGACCGTCGGCGTAAACCGAGTGGTGCTGATTCAGATGTCTTTCTATGGCTTTGATAACAGTTACATGCTGGATTCTATGGCCAAGTATCCGGGAATGTATTCGGGTGTGGCTGTGATCAATCAGAAGGGTGCTAATCCGACACCGGAGATGCAGACGCTGAAAAAGAAAGGCGTGCGGGGATTTCGCATCGCTCCCAAAACGAAAAAGGTCGATGAATGGCTGGACGGGGACTGCATGGAGCAGATGTGGAGCACCGGTGCCAAAGAGGGCATGGCGATGTGCTGTTTGATGAATCCTGACGGCCTGCCCGCATTGGACAAGATGTGCCAGAAGCATCGGGATACAACCGTGGTGATCGATCATCTGGCCCGCATTGGCGTTACAGGTGAGATCGATCCGAAAGAAGTCGATCAGTTATGCAAGATGGCAAAGCACCCCAATGTGTATGTCAAGGTTTCTGCCTTTTATGCGTTAGGTAAAAAGAAGATGCCTTACCATGATTTATTGCCGCTGATTAAGAAAGTCTATCAGGCCTTTGGTGCGAATCGCCTGATGTGGGCGACAGACTGTCCTTATCAGGTGCAAGGCGATCATTCCTATCAGGCATCCATCGGATTGATCCAGAATGGTATGCCGTTCCTTTCTGATCAAGATAAAGACTGGATTCTGGAACAGACGGCGGAAAACGTATTCTTCCAGGGTATTTAATTTTTAATAGAGTGATCAGGCCTTCTCATGGATGCACGTTACCAGATAGACGATACGAGTCAGATTATTTCTCCGGGAATGATAATATTTAAGGATCTGCTTGAAGACAATTTGCGGAAGATGCTCGAGTTGGTCGGCGATTCCAATCGCTTACGGCCGCATTGCAAAACACACAAAATGCGTGAAGTTATTGCGCTGGAACTCTCGCTGGGAATTATCAAGCACAAGGCGGCCACGTTTGCGGAAGCGGAAATGCTGGCGGACGTGGGAGTCAAAGACATCTGTCTGGCCTATAACCTGGTGGGGCCGAATATTGCGCGGGCGGTTGAATTTCGCAAGCGCTGGCCTGATGTCTCACTGCAGGTCACAGCCGATCATCCAACGCCGATTGAACAATTGGGCGAAGCGATGTCGGCGGCTGGTGTCGAGATCGAAGTGTTGCTCGATTTGAATACGGGGCAGAATCGGACCGGAGTCGAAGTGGGGGAAGCGGCGGTCGAACTGTATCAGATGATCGCCAATACGCCGGGGTTGATTGCCGCGGGATTGCACGTGTATGACGGCCAGAATCATCAGGTCGATTTTCAGGAACGTGAAGCGGCCGTGCTGGCTGTGTGGAACGATGTGAGTCGGTTACGCGACCAGTTGATTACCGAAGGCTTATCCGTGCCTCGAATTGTGGCAGGCGCGACTGGGTCATTCCCGATCTTTGCCAAAATCGATGATCCGGATATCGAAGTCTGTCCGGGAACCTGTGTATTGCATGATGTGGGATATGGTCAATTATTTCCCGACTTGAAATTCACACCCGCGGCATTGGTTTTAACGCGCGTGATCAGTCGTCCTGGTCCCGATCGCATCACGTTTGATTTGGGTTATAAGGCGATTGCCTCTGACCCGGCGATGGAAGATCGCTGCCGATTCCCCGATCTGCCGGACGCGAAAGCCGTATTACAGAATGAAGAACATCTGGTTGTGATGAGCCAGCGGGCGAATGAATATCAACCAGGTGATGAACTGCTGGCGATCCCCCGCCATGTCTGCCCTACTTCCGCCTTGCATAAATCGGTTACGGTGGTCAGTGGCGGGAAGGTCGTCGACCATTGGAATGTGGCTGCCCGCGATCGCTTCATTTCAGTCTAATTTCTGGTAGTCTCCATTATTTATATCAGTAAGGCGCGGAGGGTCTCTTCGCGAAGAAATATTCCAACATGACAGAGTTACGACAACAAACGGGAATTCCTCAACTGGATGAAATGCTCTCGGGAGGCTTATTGCCCGGCAAGTTGACGGTGGTGCTGGGGGCGACTGGCATTGGTAAGACGCAACTGGGGTTGCAGTTCGCACAGGCTGGTCTGCAGCAGGAAGGACAGGCCGGGATTCTGTTCGACATGGCGACACGCGGCGATTCTCAAAGTCATAGCGACTATGCGGAGCGATTGTTTCAGTGGAAGCTGCGGGAACAATTTGTCGATGCGCCGTTCGATCTGGAACAGATTTGGAATGCCGATCAGGCGCGGAAAGATTATCAGCACCTGTTTCGTCAAAGTGGTCGTCGAGTGACCCGGCGAGATATGGAACTGGATGAGTGGAAAGAATGGAAGCTGGAGTTTGTTAAAAAGCTGGACTCTGCGATTGCATTTTTCTATTCCAATTTTGTGCATGGAGTGAGGCGGACCGTGATTGATGGAATTGAGCCGACGGATCGCCCCAGTGATTCGTTTCAGTTTCACGCGTTTGAATATGTTTATCACCAGATTATGCGCAAAGAGTATGACTGGGTGGCCCGTGATCTGTTTCGCGCCCAGTTTCGCAGTCATCAAGAGCAGATCGAACAGCACCCCTACGATTTCCAGCAGATCGGCTGCCTGTTATTACTGACCACGCATGAAGTGATGCTGGATGATTTGATTCAGCGTCCGATTGAAAGTGGCGATGTGTTATCGAACGCGAATACGATTATCCTGATGGGAAAAATCCGTGAGGGAAACCGAATGAGCCGTGCGCTGCACATTGCCAAGCATCGGGGCAGTGCCGTCGATGAGTCGCTCGTGCCTTTCGAGATCCAGGAGTCAGGGCTTCAGCTTCTGACATAAACCACGTTGGCTGGTTGGCTGTCTGTGTTGGGAGGTGTTTCCCTTCAGGCTGTTTTTTGTCTTGCTCCGCTATAACCGGACTGACCGTTTTTTCTATAAGAGTTGCATCAGAGAATCATGAAATTGGTTTTCGAAGTTCAATTTAAGTCCGTGCCTGCTTTTTCTCAAAGATAGATTTGCTTGGATGATCCTGAGTTTGAACAGTATTCATCGGGTTATCTAACTGAGAAACAATAGCAACAACAAACAGAAAGACGGTCATGGTCATGTTAGTAGATAATCGAGTAGAGCCCATTGATCTTGCTGATGCCTTTGTACAACGTTTGGACCGACTGCATTCTGCTCCGAAAGTCGCGCAACAGGTTTTGCAGCTCACGCGTGATCCCAATAGTAACATTGATGATATCGTGAAATGTGTCGAACATGACCCGGGCCTTGCTGCCAAAATTCTGCAGGTCGTGAATTCATCGAAGTATGGTGTTGCCCGCCAGATTACAAGTATCAAACATGGCGTTTCTTATCTGGGAAAAGATGCGATTCGTATGTTGACGATCAGCTTTTCGATGGTGGAGTCACTGACAAAACGAAGCAAAGGCCGTATTTTTGCCGACTATTGGCAACGTGCGTTGACGATTGCTTCGATCTCTTCTTATCTGGCTGATCACCATAAGTGTCTGAAAAAAGACGAAGCCTACACGGCAGGTTTGTTAGCCGACGTGGGGATTTTGGTCTTTTCACAAGTCGAGCGTGAACAATACAGCTTGATTTATGAGAGTTATCCACATGGAGACGCGCTGATCACAGGAGAACGGCAGTATTTTGGCTTTGATCATGCTTTACTTGGGGCACGTCTGCTGGATCACTGGGATATTCCTTTGGAAATCGTGACCGCCGTCGAAAATCATCATGGCACAAATCAACATGGTTGTCCGCTGGGTGTCGCTCTGCGAACGGGAACGCTGCTTGCCGGCTCATTATGGAATATTTCTTCGACAGAGTATCTGGAAGCCGAAGATATCCTGATCTCGTTTTTCGATCTCAATGAACAACAAATTGAAACGTTGATTGCAGACTGTAAGCAGGATGTCGCCGAGAGTGCCGAGTTCTTCGGAGTCAATCTGGAAGGTTGAGAAGCTGTTATTTCTTTTTCTTCTTCTGCCCGGTTTCCGTTTCATAAGCCTGCTTGATCGCCTGGATCAATTCTGTCTCAGTGTAGATGTAGCTTGTGGGTTTGTTAAACCCCTTGCCCGTCTTGGCTTGAGACAGGTATTTGCCGAGATTCTTACCCCCTTTGGTGGTGGTCATGTATTCGATCATCGTGAAGCCGCCGGGGGAGTTGATGAAGTCCCGGATATTGCGTTTGCCATAGGGCATGGCCAGTAGGTGGTCCAGTCGATCATAACCTCCCGGCATGCGGGAGACTCTGCGCATGAATTTGATCCCCTTGGGGGTACTTAATTGTCGAGACAGGTAATCGGTTTCCGCATGGATGCGTTTCAGGATATTTTTCTCTGCTTTGACAGTCCAGCCTGCTTTCTGAAGCTGCCTGAAGAGGGGCTTGATTTGATTGCGCGTAATGTAATCACCTGACTGGTAGCCTTCCCAGCCGGTGAAGTAATTTTGAGTGATCGTCAGCACCTCTTCCAGGGGAGGCATTTTCTTGGAACCCGGAGTTTCCGGTACGATTTCAGGTAAAGCGCCCTTTTCCTTCGGTTCGGTTGCGAAGGCTGGCGTCGTCAGAATGAGAATGGCATACAGGATCCCGCTAAATCGTAGATCAAGGAAGAATGACATCAGTGGGTGCTCTCCTGAAGAAAGACAGTGAATGGAAGAAGCCTTTCAGTATGTATCGACCAGATACTTCACTCAGCCCAAAACGAAATCAGGGATCAATTTGGCTAATCCGCCTCTAGTAAGTTTACCCCATTGTTGCAAAATGCGTCACTTTTTTAGCACAAAAGTGTGTCATCTTGCCTCGCCTCAGAGTGTGATTTCAAAATAGGCAATATTGTGGTGCTGGATGAGTAACAAGGTTATTTTACGAAACTGTAAGGGTTATAGTAATTTTTTTAATTTTTCTGAATTTTCTTCCATTTGGAACTGAGTTTGCTGCGTATAATCAATACGAGACGGATGTAACTCGTAAACTCTAGAAAGAATTGAGCCTGTTTAAATTTACAAAGGAATGTACCCCGAAGAAAGGAGTCCATCAATGTTAGTACTCACGAGACGCAAGGATGAAGAAATCCTAATTAACGGCAACATCTCTATCAAAGTGCTATCAGTTAAGGGAAACCGAGTTCGCTTGGGAGTGGAAGCACCTGATGACGTACAGGTCAATCGAGCTGAGATCCAGAAATTCTTGGGCCAGTTTGAAGTCGAGGTCGAGAACAAGACTGAATGCGTTCCGGTTCAAAGTTGTGGTTTCTAAGCATTCGATCAGGTTGCTCAGCAAGCACCTTTGTCGCTGAGTGACCAGCCATTTTTTTGGATGGTTGGATTTTTTCAGGGCTGCAACAGCTTTTATTGCTCTCCTGCATTTCAAGATGCAGTGTTAGATTTTCTTACCTACCCCGCCAATTGTTCCTGCATTTCCGAAAAAAGTCCCTAGATCGAAGAAGGTCAGTGCAACTACCTGTAGAAGTAGGCCTGACAAGGATCGTTTTCTACGCCACGAACGTTAATTTGGGGTGACTGGTCTAAATTTTCCGATTAAGTTAAAGATTCCTGTTAAAGAGGTCCGATAGATATATGGGGGGAAGTGTCTATCGAAACTCGTTGTTCTCGTTGCAGTAAGATTGAGAAGTCTACCGCAGCGGTTCAAGTCAGGTATCAAGATGATTTACGGCATGTACCTCTCAGCTCAAGGAGCCGACGCAAATTCGGTTCGGCTTGATGTGCTCTCGAACAATATGGCAAATGCAAACACGACATCATTTAAGCGTGATGTTCCGTTGTTTCGCATGAACCCTCCTCGAGATGAAAAGCAGGGGAATCTGAATCCATTGCCCGGCGATTTAGAAAATCATACCGGTGGCATTACTCTGGAAGCGATTACAACAGACTTTGAGAACGGCTCACTGATTCCGACCGAAGGCGAATTTGACATCGCGCTCAAAGGTCAAGGTTTTTTCCAGGTTGGCAACAGGCAAGAATCATTTCTGACTCGCAATGGGTCACTCGCTGTTGATGCTGACCGACGCCTGGTCACAGCTGACCAGGGCTTACCCATTCTATCAAAAGATGGAAACCCAATCGAGATTCCTGCCGAGGCGGTGCGTGTCGAGATTGCCACTGATGGTAGTGTTGTCCCCTTTACTAAGGACGGACTGTCTCTGGGGCCTGTGGGTGAGTTGGCCGTGGTGATGCCGACCTCACTCGATAGTTTAGTCAAAGTGGGGAACAGTCTCTATACGACAGAGGGACGTGTAGATCCCTCCAAAGAGCCTGTGAATATTCAGCAAGGTTTTCTGGAAGCTTCCGGCACCAATTCAATCGAAGAAATGATGGAATTAGTCACCACTTCCCGGATGTTCGAATCCAATATCAACATGATCAAGTTACAGGATGATTCTTTGGGGCGATTACTGCAGAGTATGCCTCGTCGTTAAGAAACAGTTTTAGAATACAGTGAACCTGCTGTAATCCGTTACACAGGTGGTGAGAGAAAGGCGACGACTAATGGCGATCAGAGCTTTATATACCGGTGCCTCCGGCATGGCTGTGAACGATTTCAATCTCGATACGATTGCCAATAATCTGGCCAATGCGGGTACGACTGCATACAAACAGAGCCGGGCGAATTTCGAAGACATTTTCTATGAACACTATAAGTTGCCTGGCGTGCAGGATAATGCCGGTAATATTACTCCCACCGGAATCAGTCTTGGTTTGGGAGCGCGGGTTCAGAGTACGGAAGGGGACTTCAGCCAGGGGTCGATTTTACCGACGGAGGGTACTTGGGATATGGCGATCGTCGGCGACGGTTTTTTTCAAGTCAATGACGGAACTCAAACTCTTTATACCCGTGCCGGGAATTTTTCGCTGAATGCAAATGGCTCAGTTGTGATGGCGTCTGCAGATAAAGGTTATCTCATGGAGCCGAATATTTCGGTTCCTCAGGACGCGATTAATATTTCGATCTCCGGTGATGGCGTCGTCAGCTATCAACAACAGGGATCGAATCAGATTCAAGTTGCCGGCAATATTCAACTTGCCAGGTTTATTAACAATCAAGGTTTGTTGCGACAGGGAGACAACCTGTTTGCCGAAACAACAGGTTCCGGAAATGCTCAGGTTGGTGACCCGGGAACAGAAGGTCGCGGTCAGATCCGCCAGGGGTTTCTGGAACAATCCAATGTGGAACCGGTTCGTGAGTTAGTAGAACTGATTCGAACTCAGAGAAATTTTGAATTAAACAGTCAGGTCATTCAAGCCGCCGATCAGGCTTTGCAGACCGTTGCCAACATGCGTCGTTTCTAAGTTCAACGAATAATTGCTAACACAAAGTATATATTGTATGTCTCGCTTTTGGATCAATTCGTGTTTGAGCTGTTTGCTGGTCATCTGCTGTTTGAGCAGTGGGGGCGAACTGAACGCGGAGATTCTTCGTCTGAAAGCGACGGCCGTCGTTGATTCACCGATTGTTCATCTGGGAGATGTTGCCGATGTTCTGAATGCGGATCCGGAACAGGTTGCCCGCATGGAACAGATGATATTGCTGCCCGCACCATCAAAGGGGCGAATGCGTGTCATCACGATTTCTGAAATTCGCAGTCGGTTGCAGGCATTGGGCGTGGATCTCAGTCGGCTGGAACTAACGGGAAGAAGTCAGGTACGCGTGACTCTGAAAGAAGCAAGAAAAACGGTCGCTCGGACTCCTGTTATGACACAACAGAGCGTTAAAAAAGCAGAAGAAAAAATACACCAGGCTTTATCTGAGTGGATCAAGCGATATTTTCCGGATGCGAGTGCCTTTACGCTTACAGTGCGGGTCCAGCCTGCTGATGTGTCACTGATTCTTTCGAACCGGGCTGACACTTTTCGTTTTCCTGAGCTGAACCGGTTTGCAGAGGCAGAACAGGTCGTCGGTTTGAATTTCATCGATGCTGAAGGGACTGCCCGTCTGGTACGCGTCTTCTGCCGGATTCAAAATGTACCTGAAATTCTGGCTGCCAAATATTCCTTGAATAAGGGGACCGTGGTTCGGGCGGATGACCTGATGTGGGTCAGGCCTGATACAAATCAGACCGGCATTTCCGATCCCAGACTGGTCATCGGTCGGGAGTTAACTCGAACAGTGCATCAATCAAATGTGATGCGGACTCAGGATCTGATGGAAGTACCTCTGATTCGTGATGGTGCCATTGTGACGGTCACTGCAAGACGAGGCGGAATCAGTGTCAGAAGAGAAATGCGAGCACGAGGCACAGGCGGGATCGGAGATTCGATCACTCTGGTTGCCTTGGAAGGTCGCGATCGATTGACGGCAACGGTCTCTGGTTATAACCAGGCCGAGATGAATTATCGGCCTGCGAGTGAAATTCAGCGTTCAGCTGGGATTCAGTTCATCTCCGGTACCGTAGAACCCACCGGATCGATTCAGCGTACCGGTGGAGTCCGCGATGCGTCGAGATCAGCGGTTCGAAGAGGGGGAATTCGAAGATGAAATGGAATCACAGAAAGTGGCAGTCTGTCATAGAGACGTCTGTCTTAGAGACTCTGGGAAACAGTGAGCGAATCTGCCACCAGCGAAGGCTGTTGGCAGTATTACGGGAGGCGATTTCCCTGGGGTGTATCGTATTGTTTTGTTCTTCGGTTGCTCAGGCGCAATCTCCAGCAGCGCCGGGAGCAGTACAGGCAAAACCGAACACGACAATTCGATCATCCCAGGGTACTTCCGCAGCCAATGATGCGCAGCAAATTCAATCGCCTAAAATGACACGAATAAGACGACCAATACGAGTGGCTGCTCAGGTGGATGAGTTTGGTTTTTCAGCCGAACCGTTGAATTTGACTTCATCACTGGCAAACACTTTTGGCCAGGGAGATTTATATTCTCGAGATCCCAAGCCTCCTTTGATCCGAGATTATTCACTGATCTATGTACCGGCACCGGAACCCATTGTTGTGAAGGTGCACGATATCATTTCAATCCTGGTCGATGAAAAATCGAGTGTTACCGTTGATTCCCGCTTTAACCGGAATCGTAGTGAGACATTAAAGGCCGAGTTGAAAGAATTCATGCGAATTAGTGAAGCGGGAAACCTGGCGCCAGCCGCCTTGAACAGTCCCAAAATCGATGCCCAGCTTCAGGGGCGATTGCAAAGCACCGGCCAGTTAGCAGACCGTGAAGGAATTCAGTACCGGATCGCTGCCATTGTGGTTGATATTCGCCCGAATGGGAATCTGATTCTGGAAGCGCGGAAGAGCATTCGTACGAATCGCGATGTATGGGAGTATCGATTAACCGGAGAAATCCGCAGTAAAGATGTGAACCGCGACAATACCGCGTTAAGCGAAAATATCGCGAATCTGAATATTGAGAAACATCAGCGAGGTAAAGTGTATCAGAGTACGAAGCGTCCCTGGGGCGTTGTCTTGTACGACTGGATCTTTCCTTTCTAATCCAATGTCTTATGTTGATCTGCCTCGAGAAGGTATTATGAAAACCCGACCATTCAAAGCTGTTGTTGTTCTGATTCTTTCCGTTTGTTTCCTGCAGTGTTCTGCTCTGGAACTTTGGGCTCGTACGCGTGTTGAAAATATCTGCACTGTTTACGGGATGAAAGAAATCAAGCTGACTGGAATGGGGCTCGTCGTTGGGTTGGATGGAACCGGTGATGGCGGCAAAAATCTGCCCGCTATCCGTAGCCTGGCAGCGGCTCTGAAACATTTGAATAACCCAGTAGTCGATTTAAAAGATCTGTCTGGTGCGAATAATGTGGCTCTGGTCATGATCGAAGCCACAATTCCAGCAAGTGGGATTCGCAAAGGCCAAAAACTGGATTGTTTTGTCAGTTCAATGCTGGGGGCCAAAAGTTTGCGTGGCGGACGACTGTTAGTCGCACCAGTGGCAACTCCTGAAATCGGAAATGGTATTGGCGCCGGGCTCTGTTCCGGGGCTGTGATCCTGGAAGATGAAACATCACTGGCTACCGGTAAGCTTTTTAACGGGCTGGTCATGGAGCGAAATTTCGAGCTGCCGTTTATCGATCGGAGAACGCGTTCGATCACACTGCTGGTTGACAGACAGCATGCTGGTTTTCATACCGCCAGTGAAGTGGCACGTGTGATTAACTCGGAATTCAGCTTTGAAGCCGGTAATCAGGCACTGGCGATTGCACAGGGACCGGGAAGAGTATTTATTCGTATTCCCAAACAGTATATGGAATCGCCGGTCGAGTTTGTTGCTGCTGTGATGGAGGTGGGCATTGATCGTCCCCATCAACAGGCGCGGGTTGTGATAAATCCAAAATCGCAAACGGTTGTTGTTACCGGCGAAGTCGAAATCAGTCCGGTAATCATTTCACATAAGAATCTGACTGTTGGTGTGGGTAATGTTGAGGGGGGATTGCCGGGAGGCTTTGTGCCTCTCGTGGATCAGCAGGGACAGCAGAGCACCCAACGTCTGCAGCAGTTAGTAGAGGCTTTGAATCAGTTGCGCGTGCCTACCGAAGATGTAATCAGCATCATTCGCGAAATTCATCGCTCGGGAAAACTGCATGCCGAGTATGACGAGCATTGATCATTGCTGAGTTCACGTTGAGTTCATTTTTTTCTAATCTTTTTTTCAGGGAAAACCAGTCATGACCTCCTTGTCTGGAATTCAACCATCCATCAATCAGACATCGCTGCTCGCAGAGGCGACGAATGCCCCCTCTGCACTCAATGAGACAAACCAAGCCTCACCTGAAATGAAAGAAGCATTTCAGGATTTTGTCGCGGGAACGTTTTATAAGCAGATGTTCAAATCGTTTCGATCTGCACAAAACAAACCGGCTTATTTTCATGGCGGTCAGGCTGAAGAAATGTTTCAGGCTGAAATGGATCAGCAGATCTCAGCAGATCTGGCCAAAGGACAAGGCGGTGCTTTCTCGGATACACTGTTTTCCGCATTTACACGACAGTTGAACGCGCAGTCGGTGAAATCTCTCGAAGCCGCTCCCACTGTAACACCTTAATCAGGGAGGTTTTACACGGGGAAAAAAGATTCTGGTTAAAACAGACGCGAGAGATGGATCGATTGTGTCGATTATAACGATAGGCGATTTTCTCCGCTCCGTGGGGCGGGTTATGTAAACAGGGAGAAAGGGGGCTCCCATGCATGCAAAACAAACTGCGTCTACGCAGGCCAATGATCAGCAATTGCAGGGGCAGTTGGTTGGGGTTATCAAAGATTTAGAGCCCATCCAAAAACAGTTGCTCACGCTTTATCAGGAAAAATCGAAGGCACTCAAGCAGGTTGATGTCAAGCAGATTGACCAGCTGGCTGCGGTGGAAGAAGAACTGACACGGGAGCTGCAATTCGTATTGCTCCGGCGACAGCAATTACTTCAGGCAGCAGAACAACGAGGCTTGCCTTCCGGTTCGTTAAAGGAATTACTGTCTGGTATGGGGGTGCCTGAAAGTGCCGCCATTTTTCAGCGAATTGACGAAGCGGAACAGCGATCAAAAAAATTACGACACGAAAGCTGGGTGCAGTGGATTGTTTCACAACGGTCTTATCAGCACTATTCGCAAATTCTGGAACTGATTGCCCATGCAGGACAAAAAGTTCCCACTTATTCACGCGGACAAAATGAAAGCAGTACAGGGGGGGCGATTTTTGACGCATCGGCTTAAGTTCTTCTCTCCGGGAATGGAGGGGCGAATGGATGCGCTAAGATTGAGTCATTCGGTATGGGATTGTTGCTATGGGACTTAACGCAGCACTAGCAATGGCTAAGCAGTCGCTTGAAATTTTCGGGACTGGGATCCAGGTATCCGGCCAGAATATTTCAAATGCGGGAACTCCCGGTTATATCCGTGAAGAATTAGTTCTCAACGCTGCCGATCCGTTTCGCCAGGGAGCACTCGTTCTGGGAACGGGAGTCGAAGTTTCCGGTATTCAGCAGCAGATCGATCTGTTTCTGGAAACACGGATCCATTCCTCCAATACGGAATACTCATCGATCGAAGAACGGAACCTGATTTATAAACAGTTAGAGGCTGAGTTAAGGGAATTGACGGAAGGTGACCTTTCATCCGGTCTCAATGAGTTTTTAGCCACGATTAATAATGTGGTGAATCAGCCCAATTCCATTCCCGATCGCGAATTTGTCGTCAACGAAGCGGAAAAGTTTGCGGCAGAAATCAGCTCCTTGCGTTTGCGTGTGAATGAGCTGAGAGAAGTGCAATCAGTCAACGTTGAGAATCTGGTCAAAGAAGCCAATCAGTTGATCGATACGATTATCGAGCTGAATCCCAAGATTTCAAAACTGGAAGCTTCCGGTTTGCTGCAAAGTGATGCCGGGGCACTCAGAACTCAACGTTATACAGCACTGAATCGACTATCAGAACTGGTTCCCATTCGATATCGAGAACGTTCCGATGGTGCCATCGATTTGTTTACTGGCTCTGATTATCTGGTCTTGGCCGGAACCTCGCAAAAACTGACCTTACAAACGGATACCGACAGAGGGGTCGTAGTTCATGAAGTATTACTCTCGCGGACGAGCAGTAATATCTCGCGTACGGGAGGCGAACTCAAGGGGGTGGTTGAAGGCCGAGATGATATCCTGGGCAGTTTCGTTGACCAACTTGACACTTACTCTTCGAATTTGATTTTTGAGTTTAACAAAATTCATGCTTCCGGTGAGGGGACAGCTGGTTTCGAACAATTGACAGCCGCGTCCAGCGCACTCGACCCCACTGCCACTTTAAATTCCACCCTGAGCGGACTTCCATTTCAGGCAACACATGGCAGTTTCCAGCTTAAGGTGACTAACAAAACGACGGGGCTGATTAATACAACGACCATTAATGTTGACTTGGATGGGATTGGCGCTGATACCACTTTAAATAGTTTATCAGCGGCCATTGGTGGTGTTGCCAATTTGAGCTCTTCTGTGTCAACAGATGGACGTCTTTCGATTGCCGCCGGCTCTGGTTACGAGTTTCGCTTTTCCAACGATACCAGTAACGCGTTAGCGGCGATTGGTCTTAATACCTTATTTACAGGGGCTGACTCCAGCGATATTCAAATCAATTCCGTGGTACAGCAGAATCAGCAATTTCTGGCGACCGGACAGGGAGGAGGTCCTTCAGACGGTAGTAATGCAGTGTTGCTGGCTACCTTTGCTGAAAATTCCGTTGACTCCCTGGGAGGGATCAGCCTGGATGGATTTTACGAAAAAGTGATATCGAATGTCGCGCAGGCTTCTGCTTCTGAGGCTGCACTTTCCGAGGGGGCGCAGGCCTTCAGGGACTCTCTGCTGGGGCAGCGCGAGCAATTTTCCGGCGTGAGTATCGACGAAGAAACGATTAATGTCTTGACGTATCAACGAGCGTACCAGTCTGCAGCGCGGCTGGTCAGCACCATTGATGAGTTATTTACGATTTTACTTAATATTTGAAAGCGAAGTTTTTGAGATCAAACCTGTTCTCTCTTTCTGTTTCGTTTCCTCTTTTGGTGTGATGAAAAATGAGTATTGGTCCCATATTGCCAGGCCGCCTGCCTTCAACAATGCTTTCTGACCGATTGAAGGTTTCGCTGAATGACAATGCTCGCGAATTAGTCAAATTGCAACAGCAGGTTGCAACAGGGGAACTGTTTTCGATTGCCAGTGAGTCTCCCGGAGCCGCTCTGCGCACGATTATTTTGCAGTCCAGTTTTGAACGCCAGCAACAGTATCAGACAAATATCAGCACGAGCTTCAGTTTACTGGCAACGAGCGAATCATCTTTGACTGGTGTGGGAGACGCATTAAACCAGGCAAAATCGATTTCACTATTGGGCGTGGGGGATACGGTGAGTGATGCGGAACGCGTCGCTCTGGCAAATGAAATTGCCTCGCTCAGAACTCAGGTTGTGAATGCCGGAAATACCACCTTTCGGGGGCAGTATCTTTTTTCAGGGAGTCAAACAGAAGTCACTCCCTTTGAGCAACGGGCGAACGGGCAGGTGGTTTATCACGGCGATTCTCACCAGATACAATCTTATGTCGATGTGCAGACATTGCTGCCGAATAACTATGACGGGATTTCGGCGTTTGCTGCCAGTTCACCTGAAGTCGGCAGTGATATCAATCCTGCTCTGTCTTTGCAGAGCAACATTTCCGATTTGCTCAGCGGTCGTGGAATAAATCTGGGATCGATCACTGTGACATTGGATAATGGTTCTCCTCAGACTCAAACTGTGGATCTGTCTGGTGCGGAAACCATACAAGATCTCAAAACCGTGTTGGAAGACGCATTTTCAGCGGGGCCTTTGACGCTGACAGTAGACATTGATCCCGCCAGTCAAAACGGCCTGCGGTTTACTCCTTCAGCCGGTACGGTTGCCGTTTCGAATGTGATCGGATCGAGGTCCGCGACTGATCTGGGAATTGCCAGCACTGCGGTCGCTCAAATCAATGGGGCGGATCTTGATCCGGGAATCACGCTGCAGACAACGCTGGCATCTTTGAACGGTGGTACCGGGATTGGTTCGACCCTCGGTACTGGACTGGTTATCAATAATGGTGGAACAACAGAAACGATTGATCTTTCGTCGGCCACTACGATCGAAGATGTTTTTAATCTGATTCGCACACAGGACCCTGATCTCAGTCTGGGAATTAATCAGAGTCAGAACGGGTTGGCGATTTCGAGTCTTATCAGCGGTGCTGACTTTTCGATTGGTGAGAACAATGGAGGCTCGAATGCAGCCGGGTTGGGGATCGCCACATTCTCCGCCAGTACCCCCCTCTCCGAATTGAATTACGGGCGGGGAGTCGATGTTGATTCTTCAAATCAGCTTCAGGTAATACGTCGTGATGGAACAACCATCAATCTGGATCTGAGTGGTTCGGTCACGGTGCAGGATGTGATTGACAAAATAAATGATTTTGAGACGTTTGACGGCACCACGCCTCTGGCAGACTTGAATCTGGGGCAGGGCGTGCCCGTTGGTGCGACCACACTGGATATTACACGCAGAGATGCTTCAGTGGTGAATGTGAATCTGGCCGGTGATGCTACGGTGCAGGACGTACTGGATTCCATCAACGCCGTTGATCCGGGAAATCTGGTTGCCAGCATTGATCCGACAACCAATGCGCTTCAGATTACTGATAATTCAGGTGCGGGGCCATTGAGTATTGCCAGTAATGTGGTTTCCGATGCACTGGGACTGTCGGTCACCGAGCCGGGCGCGATCAATACCGTACCTCTACAGGGGAATTTCATTCCGATCAAGTTTCAGGCAACGCTCAATGCAACGGGGAACGGTCTTACGATCTTTGATGCATCAGGGACGGGACCTCTGGAAATTCCGCCGATCGAAATTGCGTACGCGCTGGGCATTGATGGCATTGAGTCTGGCACTGATCCTCTGGTGGGATTGGTCGGAAAAGAACCGAATCCGCAGGAATCAACGGGAGTCATCAGTTTACTGTCCCGGCTGGAAGCAGGCTTGAGGAGCGGCGATGATCGTGAAATTGAGCGGATTGGTGCGCTATTGGATGTCGAAATCGGTCGGATGACCCATGTGCGTGCTGATATCGGGAGCCGGATGAAAGTCCTCGAAGAGGCGGATAACCGCCTCAAAGATCAGGCAGTAAAAATAGAAGAGGCAATTTCGAACGAATTTCATACGGATCTGACCGAGGTGATTATCGAAATTACTCAGCGACAAACGGCGTTTGAGGCCAATCTCAAAATTACTTCGCAGTCGCTTCAGTTGAGTTTGCTGTCCTATCTGTAGAACAGATTCGATAAACTGTGGTCATTTCTCATTAGTGATGAATGGCAGCACAGGCGCTCAATCAGGTAGAATCAAGGGAAATATGAGCGTATGAGGCTCTCGCTTTTCAGTTTCCTGCTAAGTACCGAGCCAAAAAAGCGACCTTTCTCTGTTTTTTGTGTTCCAGCTCAGATTTTCCATCTCACTGAAGTTGAAGATAGACCTTAAAAAGGTTACTGTTATCCGCTCCCTTGCGGTTGGTATGCGCTCGCTTTGTCGACGTTTTTCTGACCCTACTGTGGAAGATTCACTACAATTTGACATGCCTTTTTGAAGTGCATATTGACATAAGTGTATAATATTATATTGTTTACGTTTGAGGAATGACCGGTGTCTACGACAAAAACTTATATGGCAAAAGCTTCTACTGTCGATCAGAAATGGTTCGTTGTTGATGCAGATAATCAAATTGTGGGACGTCTGGCCACAAAAATTGCGACCGTTTTGATGGGCAAGCACAAGCCTACTTATACTCCCCATGTTGATACCGGGGATTATATAATCATCGTAAACTGTGACAGAGTCAAGTTTTCCGGAAAAGAACTTGCTCACGACTCTCACCCCTACTTCTCGAAGAAGATGCTGCAGAAGGGCTATCCTTCATATAGTGGTTATCCCAGTGGTCTGAAAGTCGTCACAGCTGAAAAGAAGCTGGAACGGGGCCAGTCAACGCAAGTTCTTTCTGAAGCCGTTCGCCGGATGCTTCCCAAGAACAAACTGGGGCGTCAGATGCTGAAGAAGCTTAGGTTGTTTGCAGGTCCGACTCACGATCATCAGTCACAGCAACCTCAAGAGATGCCAGCCTATCTGCTGCCTTAGGCGGAATTACAGGCATTCGAACTTCTATTTATTCCTTTTCAAAATAATCAGATAAGAGTAGTTGACCGTCATGGAAAATGAGACTCCAGAAGAAAATGTAACAGAAGAAGTAACAGAACAGCAGGCACCGATCGAGGGTGAGACAGCGACTTCAGAAGAAGCCACTGCTGACACTGCGGAAACGACTTCTGGTGTTCCTGAGTTGACTCTGGGTTCCACTCTGCCGAGTGAAGACGGTGAAGATGGTGCGGAAGACGTAATCAAGCCAGAACCAGTCATTCGTGGTAAGCTGGACAAGCACGGTGTTGCTATGGGAACAGGACGTCGAAAGACTGCTGTGGCCCGTGTTCGGATCAAAGCGGGTACCGGTGTGCTGACGATCAACGGCGGTTCTCTGGAAGACTATCTGAAGGTCGAACGCGATCGCCAGATGGTTGAAGCACCTCTGAAGGCAACCGAGACATTTGGCAAAGTCGATGTCTGGATCCGTGTCAACGGCGGTGGAACGACAGGGCAGACCGGAGCGATTGTATTGGGTATCTCGCGTGCTCTGGAAGCGTACAATAATCAGTTCCACGAAACCTTGAGTGCAGGACGATTCCTAACACGTGACAGCCGCATGGTTGAACGTAAGAAGTTTGGATTCAAGAAAGCACGTAAGAGCTTTCAGTTCTCCAAGAGATAATCTGCGAATGGTTATTTTCAGACAATGCAACTATGTGTTGTCTGTATGAAGTCATCGACACCCTGACTGGCGCCGTATTCCAGTGAGGGTGTTTTTTTACGATAAGCCTCAGGCTGACGACTGGCGTGAATCAAGTTCTCTATTTTGGCAGATACTTCGCCACAGACGCTTTGCCGCAGACAATTCGCCCAGGTCAAATTTGTTGATCAAGCAATATCAGTGAGAGAGAAGGGATATCAACAATGTATGGGAGATTATTGCTGCCAGAACTGAAGGTGATGCTGAATGAAAATGACACCGAAGGCATCAAGGAGTTTTGTGAAGCTCTCTATCCCGCCGTTACTGCAGAGATTCTGGAAGAGCTTGACAGCCAGGATGTCTGGCGTGTGCTTGTCTGTAGTACTCCTGAGAAGCAGGCTGAAATATTTCAATTTCTGGCATTACCACAACAGATTGAGATTGTGGGTGTCATTGATCGTGGCCCCCTTTCTAAGCTGATTGAAGAGATGGCGCCCGACGACCGGGTCGACCTGTTAACGCGGATGGATGATGATCATGTCGAAGAACTTCTGCCCTTAATTGCGCAAGCCGAGCGGCGGGATATTCGCAAACTGCTTTCCTATCCGGAAGATAGTGCCGGCGCCATTATGACGACCGAGTACGCGTCTCTGCCGGAAAATGTTTCCGTGGCGCAGGCGCTGGAAAAATTACGACATCAGGCCCCGGACAGTGAGATTATTTCCTATATCTATGTCGTTGATGAGGGGCGTCGATTGCAGGGAATCGTATCTTTGCGTGAATTGATCTTTGCCCGTCCCACGCGACCGCTGTCAGAATTGATCAATCGAGATGTGATATCCGTGCGCGTGGATGATGACCAGGAATTTGTCGCACAGCAGATGGCGAAGTATGACTTCATAGCGATTCCGGTCGTCGATCGTCAGAATCAACTGGTCGGGATTGTGACGCACGACGATGCCATCGACATTATGCAGGAAGAAGCAACCGAAGATACATATCGTCTGGCTGCGGTCGAGCCTTTGGAAGACAGTTATTTATCCACGTCACTTAAGACCGTAATTCAGAAACGGATTGGTTGGCTGATATTTCTGCTGGTTCCCTCGTTTCTGGCGGCAAAGGTTCTGGAACATTACGAAGCCCTCTCGGACAAATACGAGTGGCTGATTCTGTTCATCCCCCTGATTCTTGCCAGCGGGGGGAATGCGGGCTCACAGTCGGCGACATTGATCATTCGTGCGATGGCGCTGGAGTCGAACATCCAGCAGGAGGATTTGCGTGCCTTGTTACGAAAAGAGCTGCAGCTGGGGTTCCTGCTGGGCAGCGGATTGTCATTGATTAGTTTCTTCATCGCCTGGGCGTTTACGGCGCAATTGATTCAGGCGACTGTGGTAGGGCTGGCTGTATTTTTAGTCGTGCTGATGGGGATATCTGCGGGGGGGATGCTGCCGATGGGATTCCGTCGGTTGGGAATGGACCCGGCTTTGATGTCGAACCCGTTTATTACCGCTCTGGTGGATATCCTGGGCCTGATCATCTATTTTCAGGTCGCCATGTATCTGGTCAGTTGAGTGACCTTTGAATGGTTTTATGAGGCGTCGTGTTCGGGTTCGGTTTTGACATCTTTCAGTACGATGCCCATCATCTTCATTAATTCCAGTGCGTTGCTGTGCTTGACGACACCTGGCTGCATGCGGTAATCGAACGTCATTTTGCCATCAACGAGCTGGTCTTCGAAGTGTACGTTCTTTGCCTGTGTACCAAACTGGGCGGTAATTTCCGTTAAAGCGAGGTCATGCGTGGTGACAATGCCGATGCCTCCCCGTTCGATGAGTGTTTCAATCACGCTTTGGGCACCGATCCGGCGATCGTGCGAATTGGTGCCTTGTAGGATTTCATCGAGCAAGAACAGGACTGGCATCGGTTCATCAGCCAGGTGGACTACGGCGGAAAGTCGCGCGACTGATTGATAAAACAGCGAGGCACCTTGTTGCAGTGAGTCTTGTACCCGCATCGCAGTTCCCGCCTGCATGGGGGAGACGGTCAGGCGAGTGGCCCGCACTGGTGCCCCCGCCATCGCCAGTACAAAGTTGGTTCCGACGGTTCGCATCAATGTGCTCTTCCCGGACATATTCGAGCCGCTGATCATGAGCAGCCGATTCTCAGAGTTCAGTGTCACATCGTTGCGGACCATCTGGTGCAGGGGAAGCAGCGGGTGTCCTAAGTCTGCTCCCTCTAATCGCGGTCCGTCTGTAGCTGTTTCCACAATTTCAGGAAACGGATCTTGAGGGTGTTCGTACGCGTAGCCAGCCAGTGAGCAGAGTGCTTCAAATTCTCCCACAGCAGCCAGCCATTCAGGGCAATGCGGCCCGACATGTTTTAGCCAGCGTTCGATGGCAAACATGTAATGAAAGGGAATCCCCAGCAGGACTGCGATCGGAGCTGAGAACTGGTTGCGAAAACAGTTATTGAGCCCCTGAATCTGCCGCCGTAACTGGGCAATCGATTGTGAGGGAGGAATACCGTCTGTTTGTAAAGCGGAGATGATGGCTTTTAAGTGGGGTGAATCAAATTGTCGTTGTTCAATCAGAGACAGGACATCTGAGAGAACGGATAATCCGTCGCGGACTTCATCGGTCTGATTCAGCAGTTCTCGAATCCGGGGGCCGATAAAAAACAGCAGGCAGACTTGAATGATGATTGCCACGCAAATCGGTGCGATCCCACTATAGGAGAGCACCCAGCTGATGACTGAGAACGCGGCAAAGCCGCCTGTGATCATGGATGCCCATTTCAAGGCGGCGGGGATTTCGGCCAGCGGTTGCTGTATCCATTCTGAAAGATGAGTCTGTTCGATATCGCTATGCGTTTCTGCTTCCAGCAATTCTAGTTCTTCGCGGAAGTCCAGCTCGTTGCGCAGTTCATCAACAGACTGTTGCCGCTGTTGAATTTCTGTGGTGGTCACGGGAGACAGCAGCCAGCGTGCTAACGTTTCTTCTCCCAGTTTCGTGCGCGCACTGCAGATAAGTTGAAACAGTGAGCCACGTCCCAGCAGGTCCAGGTCACCCGCATACATGTGCTCTGGATCATAAAATTCTTCTCCAGTCGGGCGGACATCAATCCACTGATCATTCAAGCGGTCGAGAGACGTTTTGTAATAGGCTTCTGCCAGTCGGGCCTGTTTCAGGCGGCGGATACAACGGGCATGTAAGACAACCAGAATGACAAACGCCAGGATGGGGAGACCGATCCACTTCAGGCTCAGGAGTCCCCAGATTGTCGATGCCATTAATATGGCGATGGCGACTAGAAAGAGCAGGCCTCTCAGGGTGGAAAACTGGTCGCTTTGTTTGACCAGTGCCCGTACCTTACTCGCACGGCGTTCGAGCCGTTGTTCGTATTCTAACTGGGGATTCTGTTGGATTGGCGAAGGTTGCATCGAGTTAATAATTCATCGAAAACGCAGATCGGGTAAATCTCACTTCTAACCGATTAAACGGTTCAATACCAGCGTAAACAGAGGCGATTTCGGATTTGCAATGAGTCTGTGTACAGAGTAAAACTAGTGGAGTGTCATTTTTAAATTTGGGGTTGATAGATATTATGAGAGTGCGACAACGGAGCACGTAAACAACATCCCCAACCCTCAATTTCTAGCTTGAGAAAGCACCAGGCATCATTTCTATTTCAAAAAGGAGCGACCCGTGATGAATCCGATGCCCGTTATTGATACACACCAGCATCTCTGGGATTTAGATCGATTTGACTTGCCCTGGCTCGAATTACCGGGCATAGATCCTTTGCGGTGCAGTTTTCGAATGGACGATTATCTCGAAGCGACGCAGAATTGTCAGATCGAAAAGTCGGTGTATATGGAAGTCAATGTCCACCCGGATCTACAGCAGCAGGAAGCGCGTTCTGTTCTGGAGTTATGCAGCCGGGATGATAATCCGATGTCGGGCGCTGTGATTGGCGGTATGCCAGGTGAGGCCGGTTTTGGAAAGTATCTGGAAGAATTTGCCGGCAACCCGTTTGTGAAGGGGGTCAGAACAATCTTGCATGATTCGGATCGTCCGCGTGGCATGTGTTTACAGCCACAGTTTAAACAGAACATCAAACTGCTGGGCGAGCTCGGCTTGAGTTTTGATTTATGCATGCGCCCCAGCGAGATTCAAGATGCAGTCGAACTCGTCGACGCGTGCCCGGAGACACGGTTCATCATTGATCATTGCGGCAATATGAGTGTGCAGCCAGATCAGCAGAGCGATCGTTCCGCCTGGGAGGCCGGCATGCAACAGATGGCCGAACGCCCGCAGGTGATATGTAAGATTTCCGGCATTATCGCGACGGCAACGAAAGGGAACTGGCAACCCGAAGATCTGAAGCAGAACATCGATTTCTGTCTGGACACATTCGGGGAAGATCACATTTTCTTCGGCGGCGACTGGCCCGTCTGCACCTTAACATCCTCGTATGAATCCTGGCTCAACGCCCTAAAATGGATCGTGCAGGATCGATCGGAAACATTTCAGCGAAAGCTATTCCACGACAACGCCGAAGCGTTTTATCGCCTCGGGTGATTAAAAAAGGTTCCTGACACCTTTTTCTGTCCGGTCCTGAGGTGCCGTCTCGTCGAAATACCGACAGATTGACCTAATCTCATTTTCGAACGCGTCAGCTAGTCCCTCAATCATTGGTTCCTACTATCTCATCTACGAGCATTGTTGGACCTGTTTTACAGGTAAGACCTTGTTGGTTTATTAAGACCTTATCAATATAAACAGCCACATCAACTCTGTCAGTCTGGTTTATATAGTGCTCGTACGCGAGATACTAGGAACGAATGGCACTGCCGTGGGTTTGAATTTGATTGGCACTCTACCGTTCGAAACGGCGGCTCGCGCCGAGCCGCTCAGGCTGGGGATGCATTTTGAATTAACTGGTGGTGTTGCGATCTGATCATGATGGACGGCTACACGGTTGGAATGGTTTCTCTGCATTCGAACGAGCACCGTCGGGCAAGCCGAGCGGTGGCACACGAGAACGTTACCCTGTCTGTGGGATCGTGTTCTATCATGTGATTGAAAATGGATTGATAGCTACCACGAAAAACACGAACACACACGAAAAGCGTTGGGTGGGCTCGAATGTAATTCGGGCCGAGCGTAGCGAGCAGGAAGTGGCAGTGTGAGCGCAGAAGGTAATCAGAAAGGTGTCGAACAGATAAAGAACAGATAAAGGTGTCAGGAACCTTATTTATTTGGTTCCTGACACCTTTTTCTGTCCAATAATTCTCAAGATCGCATAAGGGATTTTGCACAAGGCGTATATGAAGATGGTTCTCCTATTCCATCATATTTTGGTCCTTATGCTCCCCCACAAGAGAAGCATTTAGGTGGATTAGTTATCGGTGGCAAAGTTTCTGCTGCTGATCAGCTCTATGGTGAATGGGGAGATGAGCCATACCACCCACCCTTGGGACGCTCCTATGCATTATGGTATGCTGATAATGGAATCGTCTACTATGTTGATTTATATACAGGTGTAATATTTAGGATTGATGACTCACGTTATACTGGACTCTCATTAGAATCTGATAAAATGGCAGCGGCCATAGGGTATCCACCTGAGCCGAATGCTTCTGAAGGAGCGCATCAAAGGTATGAAATAAAAAGACTAAAATATTTAAAAGCTTATAATGCACTACTCTTCATTCGATTGATGCAGGTTCAAGATGCACTACCTGGAGGCCGTGGTGGTGCCAAGGGAAGTAGGGGGCGTGGTTTTGCACTACCTTCGTCATCAAAAGCACTTCAAAATTAGTTGCGTCGTAAATTAGCAAGATTGAGTCAAATTGAAGGCAGTAGGAAAAACAGGCCTGCTCCAGTCCCACAAGCACCTCAGCCACCTGACAGATTACAACTTCCTACGTCTTGGATAACGCCAAATCCAAGATGGAAGAATCTCGGCCGTAGAGGTTACGAATATCGTATTGATACTGGTAATTTACAAGATGGGGATTTATTCCATATTCATATCAGAAATAGAAGAGGTGTTGAGATTGCAGTCATACAAGGTAGACCGGATGGAACTACTTACTGGAGAAGAACACATGGTGATTCTGATGTTGTTTTACATAATCGGCAGGATGTCGATGCTAAAGTAAGACACCGAATAAACTACATAACACGTCATGCCAAGAGAGCGATTTGGGGGTATTACAAAGAACATGGTGAGCTACCTAGGCAGTCTCATTGATTCAGGTAAGGAGGGCTGATGATTCCAGATTCAGAATTTATAACGATTTATAAAATTTTATGGGGAAACAAAAGTTACGTATTTGGGAGATCGGAAGAAGAAGCATATGAAAAATTGACTAATCGTTGCCCTGCTTATGGTGATCCAGAAAATGAAGATGATGCTCGCTATATGCTAGGTACTAAATGGGCGAGCAATAGTGAGGACGGGTGGCGCATCGAATCTCAAGAAATTGAAGTAAAAAAGCTCCATGGGCATATTTATGGAAGTTTTGCGAAAAATGAAATTGTACATTACTACTGGAAATGTCCTGTCTGTAACGATACCAATTCCGGTGACCTTGAAGAAGGAGATCAATTTCCTCGGTTAGTGGTTTGTCATCATAGAAGTGATGATCAGCAAAAGACGTACTTTCAAATATACATTAATGGACAGAAAAAGGAGTCAGGGCAGAATTAAAGGTGTCAGGAACCTATTAATTGACTTTCCAGTCCCATCGCGTTAGAATTAGTGATTATGGGAAGACCAAAACGCGCGGCTCAAGCTGGATTCATTTATCATGTTCTCAATCGGGCGAATGCTCGGATGACGATTTTCGAGAGCGATGAAGACTATGCCGCATTTGAGCGCATCTTGTCTGAAGCGGTCGAACGATTTGAAATACGATTGCTCAGCTATTGTATCATGCCCAACCATTGGCATCTGGTCGTCTATCCCAGTGAAGACGGTCAACTATCGCGTTTTACAGGCTGGCTCACTCTAACACATACCCAACGCTGGCACGCACATCGGCAGAGCACCGGCTCTGGTCATGTCTATCAGGGTCGTTTTAAATCGTTTCCGATTCAGAACGATGAGCACTTCTATACCGTGTGTCGCTATGTTGAACGCAATGCCTTAACGGCGAATCTGGTTCAGAAGGCAGAAGACTGGCAGTGGGGCAGCCTCCACCATTGGAAACAGGGGTCTTCAGATCAACGGCAACTTTTATCTCCCTGGCCACTACGACGAAAACAGGGTTGGCAGGCGCATGTCAATCAGCCGCTTACCGACGGGGAACAGGTAGCCCTGCAACGCAGTATCCAACGCGGCAGTCCTTTTGGGAACACAGAGTGGACAGCAAAAATCATCAAAAAACTCGGCCTGGAAAGCACCATCAAACCCAGAGGCAGACCTCGGAAACCCGAAAACGGTTCCTGACACGAATGGCACTGCCGTGGGTTTGAATTTGATTGGCACTCTACCGTTCGAAACGG
>NZ_CAXBKP010000024.1:0-105990 GCF_963976445.1 uncultured Gimesia sp.
CACGAGCCGGTTTTACGCTCGTGGAGTTGCTGGTCGTGATTTCCATCCTGGCGATCCTGGTTGTGATGACAGTTACTTCGATCAACTTTGCGCTTTCCACCGATCTGACCCGCAGTGCCTCCCGTCAGGTACAGTCATATCTTGCAGGAGCCCGTGATCGGGCCATCTATGCCAAGGCACCTCGCGGTGTCCGCTTTATGCTTGATCCCAACAACCCGACTGCTGTCACCAGCATGGTCTATATTGCGCCCAGTCCTGACTGGGAACAGGGGATTATTCGGATGGAACGGACAGACGGTGATTCAAATGGCATCGCCGACTCTCCGGGGATCTTTTATGTGCGTGGCGATGGAACTGACTGGGCCACCCTGTTTACTCGTGGGATGATTAAAGATAATACGCGCATCAAGATTCCCGGTGATGACAGCGGGACCTGGTATGTGATTGACGTGAATGGTTCGGGAGTTTCCGGCGGAACAGAACTCTTCCGGCTGACGACAGCTTATCGTGATGCGGGAACCTCGGAACCGGATGAAGTCGTCGCTTTCTCGCCCGGCAGTGGTCCGTCTACTTATCTGTTAGAGCTGCCTCCGGTCGTGCTCTCAGGTGTCGAACCGACACTGTTACCGAACAACACAGGGATTGACCTGGATCGTTCGTTTCTGCCTAGCAGTTGGCTCCCCCCAATTGATGCAATCCACGTTGACTTAGGCGATGATAACCAACCCGGTAAAGCGGGCATCGATGACAACTCCAGTGGTGGCGTTGATGACAACGGGGAACTGCTCTGGCCGGGAACCGATGACTTTCGTCGCTATTCCAGTCAGCTGGATCTGATGTTTTCACCCCGTGGGTCGGTCCTGGGTAGTGAAGCCAGCAACGGAAAAATTCATTTCGTGATTGATACTCTTGCAAACATTCAGTCTTCCTGGCAGAGGAATACTGACTATGCCGAAGGAGCAATCGTGCAGCTTCCCGCACGAGACACATATGAATATACGCCTTACGACAGAACATATCTTTGCACTACTGGAGGGACCAGTGGTACCAATCACTTAGTATTTACAGACACATTAATGGACGGCTCCCGCGATACGGGTAAAAAGTTTACGACCGATGGTTCAGTTGAGTGGGAAGTCCTTTTAAATACGACTCCTTCCCTGCTGACGATCTTTACTCGCACCGGCAGTGTTAACGCATATCCGATGTATTTTGACCATTATTCGATTGTTCCACCTGACGTATTTAGATATGCGGAAACCGGGGAGGCAGCCAAATGAGATCGCTTTATCGAACAACCGGTCAGAGCACTATCAGGGCTGTTTTCAGCAGCAGCCGCCGTGGTGCAACTTTGATGGAAGTCCTGATGTCAGTGATGATCATGGGACTGGGAGTTATTCCCTTGGCAACACTGTTCCCGATCTCCGTAAAGCGGAGTGCGCAGGCCACCCAGCTGACGAACGCGACAATTTTACGCTATAACGCCGAAGCCATGTTGGATGCGTTTCCAGGTCCACTGTTACATGATCCAGACAGCGACGGAGACCGCAACGAACACCGTTATACCAACCGGAAATATGTGGTCGATCCCATCGGCTATCTGCTTGCAGATGATCCTGCTTACCAGGGACGTTTCGGGAACGATGGTCAGGGAGCCGCCTATGGGAATGTGCTCCGGTTTGATGCCGGTTTTAGTGCGATGGGAACAGGTCCGAATTTCTTCGCACAGCAGGACAGCTGGCGGCTCCAGTTTGAAGGGATCCCAAAGTCGAATACGCTGACTGAGCTCGAATTTTATGCGGCAGACCTTTCAACCGAACTGATGACAGATATTAGCAATAACGCGATCGCCGGTTCTACGCAGGGGATCTGGTCTCGCATTGTGATCTTTGATGAAAATGGCAAGCAGGCCCAGGTGCGCCCGCTGACCTCGATTTCCCCCGTTGATATCACCAACCATACTTTAACCGGTTTTACCAGTCTGCCTGACAATTATCGTTACGTCGATACAGGTGGATTCGGGATTGTCTCCAAGGTGCGGATTGAAATTCAGGAACAGCGTTATACCTATCTGCTTTCTGTAAGACATCAGCCTACGCGGGTGGCCGCCGTCGATGTGGTTGTATTTTTCAAGCGAGATTTTTCCCCGCTCAACGAAGTTGTACATAGTGTCAGCGATTTTGTCAGATACAAACCCGGTCCTGATGGTTCGCCTGGAGTTCACGATGAGGATGATAACCAGGATGGAACCAAAGATGACCGCGGTGAACTAGGCTGGAAAGGTTCGGATGACGAGCCAAACTATGCGTTTACGCTACATTACAACAACAATATTACAGGACCTCCCCTGAATATGTCAGCCGACGATGTCAAGCCTCCACTCAAGAAGGGAGGGCATATTTTTGATGTCAGAAATGCGCGCTGGTATCGCATTCAGAATTATGTTGAGAACACCGCAGGGACGGAGGCGCTCGTGACATTGGATCAGCCAATTACACAGGATATTCGTACTTCAAGTGGAGGGACGGCGAATGCGGATGGCGTTATTGTCCGGCCAGATGTCGTTCAGGTTTATGCCCTGGGAAACAAACTGGACCCCTCAAACTGATCCACAAAAAAACACCAGTCAGAAGAAATTATTTATTGATTTGGAATTGAGAATTCAATATGAACTACTCAGCAGGTAACAGAAAGATCACTGCCCAGCGGCAGAGCAGGCCATGCCTGGCGAAAACTCAGGGCGGATTCACGCTTGTTGAGTTGCTGGTGTCTGTTGCGCTGGTTCTGCTGATGATGGTAATGTTTACAGAGATCTTCCAGATTGCCTCTAGCTCGATTACGACTCAGCGCGGTCTCTCTGAAAATGATCAGCGGGCTCGGATGCTGACCACACTGATTCAATCCGACCTCAACAAGCGAACGTTTCAAAATATTATTCCCTTTGCCCCTTCTGAAAAAGCAACCGCATTCAAGCTCAGCGATTTTACTGATCGCCGTGGGTACCTGGTTATTTCGGAGAACGATCCGAACAACGATAGTGACGACCTGATTCAGTTCACAACTGATGCCAATATTACGTCCAAACTTCTGGATACGACCCCGTACTACGGGAAAGCAACGGTACTGGGTGGAGATATTTTCGCGCATCCCAATCAGCCTGAAACGGATGATGCCAAGATCAGTCCTGATCGAACATCCGTTTCTCCGTATGCGGAAATCTGTTATTTCATGCGGGGCGGAAATCTGTATCGACGGACACTATTAATCCGCAAACCATTAGATCTGGAGACCACCAATTCTACCCAGCCGCAAACGGCCGGAGGGGCAGAATTTTTTGATCCGGCCAATTCATTTTATTCTGGGAACTTCTGGAATGACTTTGACTTTTCCGTCTACCGTTTCGGTTCGCCAACCCCCTATGCTAATTTTCATGATGTGAAATCTCTGGACAATACACTTCTAGAGCAGCCGCGATTTTCGCTGGGCCGCACCAATTACCGGTTTGGTTATAACCATGCCACGGGCTTACCGCGCGAGTATGTGGATGATATCGATGGAGCCGCTCAGTTTATCGGTCGGTTTACACATCAGGAAACATCTCATCCAGATTTCCTGTATCCACAGGCCCCCTCTAACGTCAGCGGTAATACGAATCCGATGAGCCCCTCCAGTTCAGATCTGACTTTGGACCGCAATACCAATGTGGTCAACCAGTATGCCGCTACCGCCGGTTCACGGCGTTCAGAAGATCTGGTGCTTTCGAACGTGATTGCTTTTGACATCAAACTGTTCGATGAGGCGTTAGGTCAGTTTACCGATATCGGCAGTTCCATCGCAGTGGATTATGCAAGCAGTGCAACCACTGCTTACCAGAACAATAACTCGGACAGCGCATTTGCTACCAATATCTATGATACCTGGCATATCGAATATGACATCGACAATGCTGACGGGGATGGCGATCATGCCACAGGTCAGGACGTGCCTCCTTTCAGACCCGTTGATGGTTCCGGGAATCCCAGAGCCTTAAAAGCAATTCAGATTACCATTCGATATATTGATATCTCATCTCAACAGCTACGACAAATGACAATCATTCACCCGTTGCGCAATCTGCTGACGGATTGATACCTGATATTTTGAAACTTAAACAACGTTTTCCCAGTGCCGGTCCGGGTCACGGTCATCAGACACTTCGGGAGGTATGGAAATGAAATCCATTTCAATGAAACAAACAGGAAGCAACTTGAATCAGGTCTCCTCACGACGTCGCGGGTCGACGCTGCTGGTCGTGATCGCGCTGTTGGCCATCCTGGCTTTGATGGCGGTGGTGTTCTACACCTTTTCCGCGCAGGAACATACCAGCGCTGAAAACTTTGCCGATGCCGCCATCAACGAATCCGACCCCGGCCTGCAGGCAGATGTCCTGTTTAACTGGGGCCTCGAACAACTGATCAAAGGACCGGACAAGTACCGGATGAATAGCGCCCTTTGGGGAGGCGACTACCCCCCTCACTCGCTGATCTACAGCATGCTAGGCAAAGATGGGGCTCCCTTTAACGGTCGGGGACTTTCGGTTGTGCTCAACGGAGGGGGGCCTGACATTGATACAAACTTAGACGGGGTTGGGGAAGGTACGGCTGCTAGCCGCGACATGGTTGGCACTAATGTTTCCCCATCCGCTCGAGGAGGAGAGACTAATGCAGATAACGCTATCAACAATCTGCCTGAGATGGATGTCGATTATAGTTCGCCTGATATCAACTCCATGTTTCTGGCCTACAATGGTTATGTTCCCGGCCCCAACTGGCCCACCGATCTGACCGATGTGAAGAGGGTGATTATTCCCTCATTTCATCGCCCACAATACATGAGGACGAATAGTGGTGGAATAATTACCGACCCTTATGGCGACTCATCGGTAGAGACCCGGGTTTTCCGGCCACACAGCAATCATACATTTATCCATCGTGAAACAGGTATTGATTCTACATCGTCACGATACAGCACCACGGCCTTTGATTATTCCAGTTCTGCAACTCCGGGCGCATTGGGCATCTGGACAAACCATGGTGACGCCAATTATGAACTCGATGTTGATAATGATGGTGATGGTGACGATATCAAAGAAGGGGTCTGGCTGGATCTCGATTTTCCGCCGATCGAAGACCCTCAGAACCCGGGGGATTATATTATCCCGATGTTCTCATTCACCGTATATGACACGGACGGTCTGATCAATCTGAATACTGCCGGCAATATGCGACAACCGGGCAGCATTGATCTGAATTATGCGCCAACAGGCAGTTTCGGGAACAATACGTCAGGCATGGGCTCAAATCAATTTATCTTCCTGTCCCGCTCCCATCAGGGACTTTCTTCTCCTGGCGAAATCAATCCGCAGTGGGCAATGACGGCACGGATTCCCAGTCCCGCCACAACAGAATTTAACCAGCATTTCATGTTTTTCGGAGCGGAACCGACCAGCTGGCCGGAACTTTCCAACATGGAATATTTCTTCCTGAATTATGGTCGCCCCGATTTTACCGTCCCCTCTACAATCGCTAAAGGCACCAAATCCGATATCCGCGACCTGATTTCTGGTCGCTGGGGCGAACCAAATCGCCTGTATGCAGCGCAGCGGAACGCTTCTTCTGACAATCTGGTGACCGGTCAGTTTTCCCGACCGGGTCAAAGTGGCGTAGATGATAACGCCGACCGCTACGAAGGTAGTACTCAGAGTGGATCGTTGCAAGGCTCGCGCGCCGGTGCGATTGCATTCAAACACCCGCTCGCCCATAACGGTGCAGGCCGTTCTTGGGCATCCGGAGCCAACTATCGTCGCACGAATCTGCAGGCTCCGACCGGAGGCCCGGCAGCGTGGCCTTATTATGCGAATTATGAAATCGCTGGCCCCACCTTGTCATCTACAGATTCTATTCGTTGGCCAGACACGCTGTTTAACAACTCCGGCAGTGTGGCACATGAGAACTATTTGCTCGACGATTCGGATGAAATTGTCGTTGACATGGAAAAAGTCCAACGTCCCTATGATGAACCCTTTGGCCCGGAAGAAATGGCCCATCTGCAGCTTTCCGGAACCGATATTGTGTCATCTGGGGTGACTTCCCGGTTAAGCACTTTGATGCCACTTAACTTTGGAACCACCGGAAGCTCAGACTTTGATCGCCGAAAACGGTTCACTACCATGAGCTGGGATCGGAAACAATTCTCACGGCCACGATCAAATACGTCTACGGGACAACGTCCATTCCCCTCATTAACACTCGTCCAAAACAATGTTTATCGTCCTGAGCTGTTGACAATCTTGGGAGCCGAGTTGCCGAATAATTTACAGATCCTTGATGTACCACAGGACATTGTAAGGCAGATACTTGATAATCCACATCAACTCAAATTGAATCTGAATCAGTTATTGGTTTTTGAGAATACCGGAACAGGTCGTACAGTTTCCTACCGCCCATTGACACCTCACCCAGGCGAAGATCTGAACGATAACGGCTCGTTAGATTCAGGTGAAGATCTAAACGGCAATGGTGTGCTGGATTCACTGTCCGCAACGCGCATCAATACTGGTTGGGACCGCAATACTCCAGCCGCTTACCCGCCAGCAACGGTCCAACAACAGGAATTCTGGGCGCGCTACGACCGTCAACGCATGGCACGCGACATTTATACGTTGCTCTACACTCTGGATGATGCGACATATGGTGTGCCAACACATACTGATGCAGAGAAATTACAAATGGCGCAATTTGCCGTCAACCTGGTTGATGCGCTGGACCCTGATGATGTCTTAACCCGCTTTGAATACGATAATGATTTAAATCTTGATTCTGATGGAGATGGCACTGGAAATTGGGATCTGGATGATAACCCTTACACTGACGATAGTAATGCTGATCGCAAAGTAGTCTGGGGTGTGGAAACCCAACAATTAACACTGAGCGAATTTCTGCTGGTCCAGTGCAACGACCAGATGAGCGATCACACTGTCACACAGTTCCCGGACGACAAAGTCGACGGCGCTGATCGCCCCCGTTTTTTCACCTCAATCGAGCTACGAAATAATTCTCCTTATGAGGTCTCATTTGGAACGCGTGGAAAATGGATGATTGGTCTGGAAGTCGACGGCGCGATGGTCACCTATGCCGTTCCCAAGAACAAAAAAATCAATGCTGGGGAACTCTTTACAATATTAAGCACGAGCGCTTCAGACACACTGGAGTCGGGAGGCGGGGACCCTTATAGCGAATTGCGTGTGGACCTTGACGGCAGTGGTGATTTCACAGCTGCCGGCGAGCGGATCATCCCCTCTGGTACTATCGCGACTGCTGACAAAATCGATATGGTCAATGATCAGGCAACAACCAATTCGCTGATTACCGTTTTTAATGACAGCTTTACGGACCGCACCAGCAGCGCAGGAAGCTTCCTCAGTGATGCCTATTCTCTACTTGAAAGCACCAGCAGCGATGTCAAAATCAAGCTGTTCCGTAAAGCACACCTGGGTCGAGATACCTATCTGACATCGGGACAACCAGTACCAGACATTGATAATCCCTGGGTTCTGGTGGACGAAATGTCGGTCCGAAAAAGTGAATTCAATCTCACGAATGACACGGCGATGGCCGTTCAAGCGCAGCTCGACCGTGACGAAATGCGGAGCCAGGAACGTTCGCAACCACTGAATAAAAGAAATGGTGAGGGCTTCAGTACTGCTGCGGCTAATATCCGAAATACGATGGGGCTGCAAAACTCATCAACTTCAGGAAATTTCACTTTATGGCAACCTCATTTTGACCGTGATTTTTCTTCACCCGTTGAGTTATTCTCCATACCGATTGTCGGACCTAATCAGGAGATCTATGCTCCACAAACCTTGCCGATTTCAAGTACAGGTCCTTATGGGGGTGCTCTAGATAGTTCGTCAAATGCAACCACCACAAGAAACCGGCTGATGACATATGCTCTTACGGATGCAAGCGGTCAACAGGCAGGCAGTGAAGTGCAGGTGGCAGGCACTCAGAAATTTTTAAACCATACCGATGTATCCACTACTGCTCCCGGTTCGAATTACAGTTACTGGTATCGTTTATTCGAATTTGTTGAACTGCCCACACGCATTCATCGCCAGCTCGCCAACCCACTGGAAGACTTTCGAGTTCCCGGAAAAATCAATCTCAACACAGTTAGACATCCCTCAGTATTAGCAGCTCTGATTGATGATATGGGAACCACGAACAATGTTCTCGACTCTTCGTTCTACAACACAGACGTGACGAACGCCTATAAAATCCATCGTCTTAATGACACTAATGAAGGGGCCACTCGTAACTGGTGGGCAGAGTTTATTAAATCACGCGATGCAGTTGATCCTATTGCAAATCAAGAATTGCCCGGGACACCGGGTTCACGACCGTTCCGCAGTTTTGATTTCTTTGCTTCACATCCCGATTCAGATCGTACCAATTTTCGAGACCCACGAGACAATACTCTCCTGAGGTCACTGCCTCTAGACAGAGGCTCAGATCCTGATGATCCCCGACAGTTATTTGAAGTTGCAAACAGAACAGAACACGAAGGCGGGAATGTCGACTTCCACACGCGAAATCGCATTTTATCTAAGATCATGGGGAACACGACCACCCGTAGTAATACGTTTACCGTTTTCATGTCGGTGGCTTACTTTGAAGCTTCCGGAGCTGGCCTGACGACCCATGACGGTCTTGTGCAGATCGGCGATCGGGCACATGGTAAGACGGTGGATCAGCCAGACTATCGTGGATTCTTTGTCATCGATCGCTCACGCATTGAAGAAGCATATGAACCAACGACGAAAAAATTTGACAACTGGAAGCGACTGGTTCGCCATCGGCACCTGATTCAGTCTATTCAGGAAGACTAACAAAACTGCCCAAAAGTACACAAAGTCGGCAGAAAACGAAAATTGAGTATAATCGTGATACATGTTACAGGAGAAAGGGGAATGCCATGTTGCCTTGGTTTTGAACTCTGGTTGCGGGCCGTGCAGCGGAGATTGTGGGACATGGATGTTTGAAACGTCTATTACTATAGATGGGATTAAAGCGGGATTCCTCTGGTTTCCTGATAACTGAGACTGTTTTTGAGTTTGTTTTTGATACTTGTCACCAAGTACGATATAATCTGTTTGAACCGCATTTTAAGTGAGGAGAAGGACCATGAAAACGCTAAGAATTAAACAAAAGCTGCTACGGCGTAAAGGGTTTACGCTGATCGAATTACTGGTGGTGATCACCATCATCGGCATCCTGGTTTCGCTGACTCTGCCAGCGATCCAAAGTGCCCGTGCCGCAGCACGAAAACTGGCCTGCCTGAACAACATGAGAAACGTCGGATTAGCCGTCGTCAACTTCTCCTCCGGAGCCAACTCGAAGTTACCACTGCTGGTCGATCCAAACATTGAAAGTGGACATACAAATTCTGGCAATGACAACCTTTCCTGGTGCACGACCATTCTACCATTCATGGATGCCGTCGGTTTCCGTCAACGCTGGGATCAAAAAGCCAGTCTTGCATCACAAACTGGTTCCACACCTGCTCAAATTCAAGAGCTCATTGATTTGAACGAAACCCGTTTTCCTGTTTTAAGTTGTCCTGATGACCAGTTCAGCAATGATTTGGGTGCACTTTCCTACGTCGTTAACATTGGTTATGTCACAGATAATTATAATACAACAAGCGTTGGTTATACCCCTAACGCGACTATGCCAACACAAGGTGTCGGCCATCATCCTTATGGAGACACGGCTCTGGATGGGGGTGTGACAAGTGCAGCAAATGGACCAATCAAGTTTGCTACTGGCGTTTTCTGGCGTCCTTATGCTTCTCGCATGTCATTGGACTTCATTTCCGCTGCCGATGGAATGACCCAGACCCTGATGCTGAGTGAAAATCTTCAGGCAGGAGAATGGGCTTCTCAGGATACAGCGATGCTAGGATTCGGTGTTGATATGGAGGGAATTACTCTGGCTACCGATTCTCTACAGTTGCCAAGTGGATTTAATTTACAGACTGCAACAACTGATTCGCGTATCGGATCCAACCTGACCGCAGCGAAAGGACAGGCTTGGCGGCCCAGTTCGAATCATCCGAGTGGTGCCGTGAATGTCATTTTCTGCGATGGTAGCGGAAGATCATTGACACCTCAGATGGATTCTGGCGTCTATGCCCGTCTGCTGACACCTGGCGGTCTGCGATATAATCAGGCTGTTGTTGACTCCACATCCTTCTAATCGGATGTAGCGGACTACAACCATGGTTTTGAGTCTTTCTCAAAACGGTTCAAACTTACTGACACCAGGGCCTCTGAGGCTCTGGTGTTTTTTTACGCTGATTTCGAATCATACAGAAGTCTTTTTTCTGGCATTGCATCACGCCTGGATTCTGATCACCCTGACGAGAGCGTGATCGGATGGAAAAATAGCCCCTGTGTGAATCCTATTTCCATTAGGGAGAATGACATGCACCAACAACAAATCAAACGCAGGCTGCAGAATCGAAACGGGTTTTCGCTAATCGAACTGGTGGTCGTGATCATCGTCATCGGCATTCTGGTTTCACTGACCCTGCCAGCCATTAATGGTACTAGACGTCCAGCAAGAAGACTGGCCTGCCTGAACAACATGCGAAATGTCGGATTGGCCGTCGTTCACTTTTCGTCCGGAGCCAACTCCGAGCTGCCACTGCTGGTTAATCCAAATCTCGAAACGGACCCGGCAAATGCAAATGCTGGGAATGATAACCTCTCCTGGTGCACGACAGTCCTGCCGTTTATGGATGCGGTCGGGTTTCGTCAACGCTGGGACGCGACTGCCCACCTTGCTTCTAAAGACGGTGCCACAGCGGAACAAATTCAAGCACTCACAGCTTTGAATAACACGCGGTTTCCTGTGTTTAATTGCCCCGGCGATCAGTTTAATACCGATCGAGGAGCGCTGTCATACGCCGTGAATGTGGGGTATGTCACAGCCAATTACAATGCCGCAAGTGACGTGGCCCATCATCCTGACAGTATCGATGGTGGTCTGGATGGAGACATCGGGACAACAGCTGACATCCCGATTAAATTCGCTTCCGGCGTCTTTTGGCGTCCTCATGAATCACGGATGTCGCTGGACTTCATTTCTGAGGCTGATGGTATGACACAGACTCTGATGTTGTCTGAGAATCTGCAGGCGGGCGAGTGGGCTGATCAGGATACCGGCAGCCTGGGCTTCGGCGTGGACATGCAAGGTGTCTACTCAAATGGAACCGCCACGCTCGCTTTACCTGCAGAATTTCATCTGCAGAATTCGATTTCTGGAACCGACTCACGCATTGGTTCAAACCTGACGGCAGCGAAAGGACGAGCCTGGCGGCCCAGTTCCAACCATCCGAGTGGTGCCGTGAACGTGATCTTCTGCGATGGCAGTGGAAGATCTCTCACACCACAGATCGATCCCGGAATCTATGCCCGCCTGTTGACGCCCGCTGGCCAGCGGTATGAACAGGCTCCCGTTGATGGAACATCCTTCTAATCAGAAGCAGCGCCGGCGACCATAGTTTTGAGTCATTGTCCTCAATTCGGTTCAATTTGACTGACATCAGAGATCGAAAGATCTCTGGTGTTTTTTTGTGGCTGCGAATAGAATGTGTCTAGCTGTACACTTTTTGCTGCGGTTCAGAGATCCTAAGCTTACTTTTGAAGTAGAGAGAAAACCGTTCCCAGAGAGAGAGGAGACACAACTCTGTATAACGTCTCTTGACGAAACACCGGCAAATCGGATAAGGAACGTTATAAATTTAGCAAATCAAATGAAGAGTCGCTTTGCGCCCCGGCAAGGAGCCTGGGACAGAGTTCTTTTCCCGCCTTTCAGGCACAGAGAAATCAGCGAGCTTCAACTTGACTGTCAATCAGATTGCAGCCATAGTTGTGGTTCAATAGAAGTGAAATTGTAATCAGACTTAACCTCGTGATGAGTCACTTAATATAACCATTACATCTCAGGATCTTATCATGTTCGACCCCTTATCAGGGCAGATGCCAACTCAGGCGAATCAACGTGCCAGAAATTATTCACAACAGCGTCAGATGGGGATTGGTGATCTCCTGTTGGACAACCGGATCATTTTTCTGGATAGTGTGATTAACGATGCGAGTGCGAATCTCATCGTGATGAAGCTGCTCTATCTACAGTCCGAAAATCGTCACCAGGATATTCATCTTTACGTCAATTCTCCCGGCGGTTCCGTGACAGCGACGATGGCCATCTATGACACCATGCAATTTGTCGAATGCGACGTCGCCACATACTGTGTCGGCCTGGCAGCAAGTGGCGGTGCAATTCTGGTTGCCGGCGGTGAGAAGAAGAAGCGCTATATTTTACCTCACGCCAAAATGATGATCCATCAGCCTTACGGCGAAGTTGGCGGACAGGTTTCTGATATCGAAATCCAAGCCAAAGATATCTTGGACACACGCGAAGTTTTGAATCAAATCCTGGCGAATCACACCGGGCAATCGATTGAAACAATTGCTGAGGATACGTCCCGTGACCGCTTCCTGACCGCTCCGGAATCTGTGGAATATGGTCTGGTCGACGAATTGCTGGTCCGTGACAAAAGTGACAAAGACAAAGATAAAAACAAAGAGAAGAAGTAATAAACTGAGTCGACAGAGACGCTGTCGAATGATTTTCAACCATCAAATTTATCATCAATTGAAGTGAGTGTTATATGACGGTCCTTACTCCCTATGTGATCGAAAAGAGTGGTCGCGATGAACGCGCCATGGATATTTATAGTCGTCTGCTACAGGATCGCATCGTGATGATGGGATCGCAGGTCAATGATCAGGTAGCACAAAGCCTGGTCGCGCAACTTTTGTTTCTGCAGTTTGATGACCCAGAAGCAGACATCCATTTTTACATCAATTCGCCCGGTGGATCTGTCACCGCGGGAATGGCCATTTACGATACGATGCAGTACATCTCGTGTGATGTTGCCACGTATTGTATCGGACAGGCTGCCAGCATGGGCGCCCTGTTGCTAACTGCTGGAGCAGCAGGCAAACGCAACGCGCTGCCCAACAGTCGCATTATGATCCACCAGCCGTTAGCGGGCATGCAGGGTACGGCGACTGACCTGGAAATTCATGCCAAAGAAGTCTTGAAAATGAAGCGGCGGCTGAACGAAATTCTGTTGCATCACACCGGTCAGACTCTCGAAAAGATTGAGCAGGACACCGACCGTGACAACTTTATGGATGCCGAAGAAGCCAAATCCTACGGACTGATTGACAACGTTTTGGATCACTTCGAAGTACCCACAACCAAAGACCAATCGTAATTTAAAAAGCAGGATAGCAGAAGAGGACTCTTCTGCTGTGATGGATTTTCGATGAAGCAAACTCTTTCGACATGGATGTCGTTATTGTTGATTCTCACTCTTTGCGGGTGTGGAGGTCGGGGGAATTCCGATTTACTGGAAGCCCGACTGCGGCAACAGGAAGACAGCATTTTTGCATTGCAACGCAATTTGCAAGAATCGCATCAGGCGCTGGCGACGGCCCAGCATCAGAGCGAAGTAATGCAGAAGCAGCTTGCGAAAGCATCCAATGGAACCTTGTTACCAGAGCAGACGAAAGCGCTGTATCAAGTGACCGGCGTCAAAGTCAACAGCCTGTTGACCGGCGGTGTCGACCTCGATAACCAACAAGGCGACGAGCTCTGGACCACTTTGATCACACCGCATGATGCCGACGGCGAGACGGTCAAGCTTCCCGCCGACATGGAACTGGAGCTGATTGACTTGAGTCAGTCGGGAGAAAATCGCCGCGTTGGGATCTGGAATTTTAACAGCAAGGAAGTCCGCTCACACTGGTACTCTGGATTTGCCGGTTCCGGTTTTCGCTTTGAACTTCCCTGGCAACGACAGCCAACAAGCGAAGATCTGACGCTGGTGGTTCGAATGAAATCACAAGATGGCCGGACCTTCAACACTCAGTCGCCTCTGAAAATCAGTCAGGTTGATCTGCCCCAGAAGCCGCCGGTAGCTCAGGTTTCTCGAGAACAGTTAACACCAGTGGAACCCGCTCGCATCTCGTTTGAAGCGCAACCGGAAATGGTCACCGAAGAAAATGAGAATCCGTTTGAGCTCATTCCCGGGAATGTGGATCAAGAGGAAACAGAGGATGCATCCCCGTTTCGCGTGATCAACGAATAGCGTCGATTCCAAGAAACCAGTCTACAAAAAAGCTCTCATCGGGGTAAACCTGATGAGAGCTTAATTTGTTTTTGGGGCTCGAATTTTGAAACGAGGCGTGATCGATTCTGGTGGGCAGCTCACTTCCTGATGCGAGCTAGAGCGAATCACATTTTTTCATCGCGTCTCTCGTACTATTGATACACGGGCAAATGCCCCTGGAGACGCTACCATAAACCTGCCCATGGCTAGCTCATGGAATTTGATTTCGCCAGTGCATCTTCTGCTTCGGCAATCCGACCACATCGCTGGCAGATGACCGAGAGCTGAAGAAATGAGAATTTGTCGTCTGGCTCGAGTTCGGTGACCTTGGTTGCATGAGCGATGGCTTCATCGAAGCGACCCAGTTTCTGGTTGTAGACGGCAGAAGCCGAAAGTGCCAGCACATAGGTTTCATCAAGCGCCAGTGCTTCTTTCAGTTTCTCAAGTGCTTGTTCGGTTTCTCCACTCTCGTGGATTTTGACTGCTTCATCATACAGGCTTGCGGGAGTACTCATCCTCGAAATCTCTCTTTTCTCTCTCAAAATGTCCAGTTGAAGTTTGAGGATATTATTCAGACAACACTGTCATCCTGACAGAAATTCTATAACATCACTACTGGAATTATAGTCGCACGAGACAAATTCCAAACTGCCGTTTTCAGCGAAAACGCTGATTTATGCCAAGCCCCCATGATAGTAGATGAATCAGACGAAATCATAGGCATTTGAGTTCGGTTCCTGTAGAATTCGTAAACTTCGATTGTACCCCAGAATACATCATTTGATGAAAGCGGAATGTGCCTCCTATCAATCTGACAGCCAAAAATAGTACGCCGGTGACACGTCACGAAATCATAGCGATTGCCGCCGTCATCCTGGTCGGGTGCCTGCTGCGATGCCTGTTTCTATCGGGCACCGCGATCGAGCATTTCGACGAAGGCGTCTATGCTTCGAATTTGTGGTTCGGCACAGAGCAGGGGGCTGAGTATCCGGGACGCCATTATTACGCCCCGCCGTTGTTTCCATTTATGATTGAATGGTCGATGATTTTTCTGGGCAGTGATACCTGGGGTACGTTCCTGCCTTCCCTGTTGTTGGGTATGTTGACCGTACCTTTGATCTGGTGGGCGGCGCGAAACTGGTTTGGTCCTGCTGCTGGATTGGTAGCTGCGACCCTGGCCAGCTTCAGCGATCTGCATCTGATCTACAGTCGGGCTGCGTTGACCGATGTGGGGTTGGGCTTCTGTCTTCTACTGGGAGTCTATCTGATCTGGAAGAGTTATGTGCTGCCTGACTGGAAGTGGCCCGTCCTGGCTGGAGTCACCATTGGTGCAGGCTGGGCGATCAAATACAACGGCTGGCTTCCGTTGGCCGTGGGACTCTCCGGTCTCATCCCCTGGCTTCTGATCTACCGACGCCAGCTGAGCCATACGCTACCATTCATTTTACGCTGGGCTGTGATCGCTGCCATCTCGTTTCTGGTCTGGTTACCAGTTTTAATCGGACTTCAAAAGTGGGGCGGCTATTCGGTGGTCGCTGCGAATCATAGTCGGTATGTGGTTGGGTTCTCTGGCTGGTTCGATTCCTTCACCAGACAGATACAGAACCATGGTCTGCTGGAAGGGACGCCGAGCCTTGCTGGTGTCGGCCTGCTGAGTCTGGCGTTCTGCCTGTTGTTCGTTCGCTGGTTCACATCAAGTGAACCAACTTCTGACTCTTCAGAATCTGGATCACGAGAAGGACGTTCCACGTGGAATGCGATTCTGGGGGGAGTACTGTCTGCGCTGCCGCTGTTGGGAGCCGCACTGTTTGGTGTCAGTCCGGTACTTGGCTTCCTGGCGGCTGTCGGAATTCTCTTGCAGTTATTTTTTGCCAGTGGTTCATTTCGTCTGGGGCAGGGAGGGGAAGACCAACCACAAAGGAATGCCGGTACCCCGATGCTGCAGCAGTCTCTGGCAGCCTGGTTACTGGCAGCCTGGTTTTGTGGATTGCTGTTGGCGACTCCACTTTACTATCCGTACCCACGTCTGACGATTCCCTGGACGATCTCAGCCTGGCTGGGTGCCGCCGCTTTCGCAGGCTGGTTGGAGCAGCGTTGTGTCTGTACTCTCTTCTCATCTTCGGAGCAGAAACCTGAGACCACACAGAGCCTGACTCGTGTTGTTCCAGGGTTTGCCGTTGTTATTCTTGGCCTGGTTCTGGTAGTGAGTCTCACCCCCTGGACGGTGGCTGCCTGGAAACCGCGCGACGGTTTAGCCGACGTCTCCCGGAACATGCTCGCTGATCTCAAGGCAGAATCTGGCTCCGCAGCCTCGGATTCGATTCTCTACATCTACGCCGAGCCAGGACTGTTTTTTAATCTGAAGGCACAAGGTCATCAGCTTACCGGCCCCGTGGCTGATTTTCGCTTTCTGGATTCACTCCCCACGAATGCCTCCGTCTATCTGATCGCTGGACCGCATGCTGCCACAGATCCCGAATTCCAAAAGAAGTTCACCCCAGTCCGCGATCGATTCGAATTGGTCAAGTCGTACGATTACCAGCCCAGCCTTCTGGTGAGATTGAACCAGTCTCATCCAGGGACGGAAAACGAAAGTGAACCAGTGATGCTGTACCGTGCGAAGTAAGTTCGGCAAAGTGGGTGTTCCACGTGAAACACCCATTGGAGTCAAATCAGGCTGGTCCGTTTTTAGACCAGATCCTGCTTTCACCTAGCAGTACCAGAAGGACTCTAACGGTGTCATCTTGACAGAATGATTCCCTCACAAATTAAGAGACGCGCTCAATAAAGCTCTCTTGCTTCAAATGGCAAATCGAAATAGAATCCCCGCGCCTTGTGCCATACTCTATTTTTGTCAGGCAGTTTCATTGTGAGAAGAGAACGTTATGGAAGATCAAAATCAAAACCCAGCCGACAATCCTGCTGAGCAGTCAGAAACCCCAGGTGCCCCTCGTCGCAGATTGGGTCGCGGCTTAAATGCACTGTTAGGTCGTGGTGCGGATTCGGAATCAGATAATCAAGATGAAGGCGCGAACGGCGAATCTGCGGACGTTTTCGTGCCAGCCGAACAAGACCAGATCGACATCGATCTGATCGAACGAAACCCTTATCAACCTCGTCAGGAATTCGCGGCGGATTCACTGAAGGAACTGGAAGGCAGTATTCGTCAGCATGGAGTTCTGCAACCGTTGCTGGTGCGTCCCTTTGATGGAGCCTATCAGTTGATCGCCGGAGAACGGCGATTGAAGGCGGCCCGTGATGCCGGTTTGAAAACGGTTCCCTGCCGTGTGATGAATCTGGAAGAGCGACAGGTTTGTGAAGTTGCGATCGAGGAGAACCTCAAACGTAAGGACCTGAATGTTCTTGAAAAAGCCCAGGCTTTCAAAAACTACCTGAGTCAGTTTGACAGTACCATTGAGCAACTGGCCCAACGGCTCAGCCTCGACCGATCTACCGTCAACAATATGATTCGTCTGCTCGATCTGGCCGAACCAGTCAAGCAGGCACTGCATGCGGAAAAGATTTCAGCCGGTCACGCCCGGACGTTATTGAGCCTGGACGAGCAACGTCAGATCTCCATGTGCGAGCAGATCCAGGCGGAGTCGCTCTCCGTCCGCAAGACCGAAGCGGAAGTCCGTAAGATCTTGAAAGGGGAAGCAGACACCGTCCCCTTTGAGAAGACCAAGAAGACAACGGAGGCACCGCAGATGACCAATCATCTGGTTGACTTGCAGCAGCAGCTCCGCGAGATTCTGGGAGCCCAGGTCGAGATCAAACTCAAGACCGATCATTCGGGACAGATTCTAATTCCCTTCGATTCCAATGAAACGTTCGAGCGAATCACCGGAGTCCTACGAAAGTCTGCCTGAAGCGAATACCGAAGTCAGCATACAAATCAGTCGCAAACCCGAACGGCATCACTGGCCTTTCGGGTTTGCTTTTTGTTGCAAGTTCAATTTTATCTGCCGGAACGTCGGGTTCGCTGGCTGCAAATGAAGCAGCGTATCGACCGACTCCAAAGCCAGCTTCCAGTTCTGCTGCTTTTCATAAAGCAGTGTCAGCATCAAGCGGAAGTCGGCAGATTGCGGTTCCAGCTCACAAGCTTTCTTGAGCGTGGTCACCGCTTCGTCTTCTCGTCCCAGCAGATAATAGAGCAGTCCCAGGCGGTACTGCAGCAGGGCATTGTCGGGCAGTAGCTTGGCATCGCGGGCCAGGAGCTCAGCTTCTTTGCTGCGTAACTCACTGGCTTCTTCTGTTCGTCCCTGCTGTTCCAGAAGCTGCGCCAAGTTCGATCGCGGACCAGCGACCGCTGGTGCGAGCTTAATCGCGATCCGGAATTCCTGCTCTGCTTTTTTGAGGTCCCCCTGATTCGCATACAGAATTCCCAGGCTCATGTGAGAGCCAGTCTGGTCACCGTCCGCCAGTAAGCCTGCCTTGTATTCTTCCAGCCCGTGTTTCAAGGCCCGCTGATTTTGGTTCGTGTCTGGCAGAATTGGGAGCGATGACAGAATGCGGGCGACTTCACTTCTGACTCCCCGCGAGGAGTCGGTCAGCCCTTTGGCCAGCAGTTTGCCAATATCATCGGCTTCCTCTCTAGAACCGGGAGACCAGCCGTCAAACCCACGCAGGGCCGCCAGACGAACGAGTTCTTCTTTTGACTTCAATGACCGCTCGACAACCTTCCGGCTTTCGGCTGTATTATATCGGGTGGCCAATAACGATACTGCGGTAGCACGTACAATCGGTCCCACTTCTTTTTCGCGCGTCAGTTTGATGAGAGCAGATTCGGCTTCTGGTTTTCCTGCACGGCCGGCTGCCAGGATTTCGCCATAATGCGGATCGTCACGTCGCTTGGTTCCGTACCACTCATCCACTTTCTTTGCCGCCCATGCGGGAGTTTCAGCGGCCTTGGTATGGCATTGATTGCAGGCATTGGGGGTCCCCAGTTTGACAGTCAAGTCAGGACGTGGAATTCGCAAGCTGTGATCCCGCCGGGGGTCGACCACCATGTAGGTCTTGGTTGGCATATGGCACTCGACACACGATGCGCCCGTGCTACCCACTTTATGGTGATGGTGACTGGGCACATCAAACTTCGCTTCGAGATGACACTGAGTACAAAGTTTGTTGCCCGGGAATTTGAGTTTCAGAGAATGCGGGTCATGGCAGTCGGTGCAGCGGACCCCTTTGCGATACATCTTACTTTGGGTGAAAGACCCGAAGACATACACTTCCTCGTTGATCTGCCCGTCCGGATGGTATAGATGGTCTTCCAGCAGCGAGAGCGCATAGTGATCGTGAAATCGATCCAGGGGAGTATGCCCGGGAGCGACGTGTCTGCGATGCGAATGACAGGGGGCACAACTCTCTAGTTGCGCGGTCGCATCTTTGCCTTTCAATTTGGCCAGACCATATCCATAGTGGCGATCCCAAAACAGGGAGTGTGAGTTGGCCAGTTTCACATGAATTGAACCCGGACCATGGCAGGCTTCACAACTGACGCGCATTTCAGAAAATGAGAAGTGGTGCGAGTCGGAAGCAACGTCATAATTTTTGGACCAGTTCGTGGTGTGACATTCAGCACACATGTGATTCCAGTTCTGAGCAGAGCCGGACCAGTGTAACGGATCATCGGGGCCAAACGGTTCATCGGGGCTGGCATAGTACCAGCGTTTCTGTTCAGTATCCCAGGTGACCGGTAAGACCTGGATCTTGCCCCGATCCAGCTCCGCCAGATATTGCTGCAGCGGTCTGACGCCGATCACATACTTGACTTCAAATCGCGACCGCTTGCCATCAGGGCCTTGCGTGGTGACATAATATTTGTCGCCTTCATGGGTCATGGTGGAAGTGATGCCGAAGTGCTCCAGTTCGGTATCATTGAAATCCCCCAGTACAAATTCGGGAGTCGCCAGGTTCATGGCCAGATCGTGATCCGATTTTTTCCAGAGCGCAGATTGTTTCTGATGGCATTCAAAGCAGGTTTGACGACCAACGTAGGTTGCCTGCTCACCTTCAGGCAGTCCAGACAGCCAGTCTATGGCCAGACCAATTGATGTGATGCTCAGGAATATGATGACGCCGTAAATCCATCGTTTCTTCATCGCGCTTATGCTTTGTCTGTCTATCTCAGGATGTCTGTCTGGTTGATTTCGAATGGTCTCGTTTCGCGTATCGCAGGCAAGTCCCGCCTGTCGAATTCAATGTCGCTGCAGGATTGAGCCTTGCGAAAGTACAAACACTTCGTTCAATCGGGAGAATGCGTATCACGTTACTTATGTCATACACAATTTACGGGAAGTGTGAAAGCAACCGGACCAGGAAATAGAATTAGACTTCATGAGTGGTTTCTTCAGCTACAAAACCATCGGGCACCGGTTGCGCTTCGCCTTTAATTTTCAACTCTGTCTCTTCGCTCAGTTTCAGAAGTGGCAGGAACCGTCGCGCGATACGCGCCTCGAGCGTGACGCGAGAGTCATCGTTGGAATATTCACGTGATAAGATCAGGCTGTGATCTTCCAGTTGCGAAAGCAGCTTGCCGTTTCCGACTGGCGTTTCTATTTCTGCGACAACATACCCGGAGGCCAGGCGATCAATCACGGCTTGAGAGAGACGGTCCAGACCCTCGCCGGAAACCGCACTCACACTGACGGCGTTTTCATATTTCAGACGCAGGACATCGAGCTTTGATCTGTCTTCGACTTTGTCTGTTTTGTTGAAAACCAGAATGGCGTTCTTGTAGTCGATCCCGATGGTATCCAGAACTTTGTTGACCGTTTTGATATGGTGTTCGACTTCTGGATTACTGGAGTCGACCACGTGTAATAACAGGTCTGCCTGTCGGGCTTCTTCAAGTGTCGATTTGAATGAAGCGACGAGATGGTGCGGAAGATCTCGGACGAATCCGACCGTATCGCTGAGCAAGATTTCTCCCCAATGAGGAAGTTGCCAGCGGCGGGTGCGGGTATCCAGAGTGGCAAATAATTTGTCTGCGATATAGACGTCGGCTCCCGTGAGTGCATTCATCAGCGTGCTCTTACCCGCGTTGGTGTAGCCCACGAGAGAAACGGTCAAATGCTGAAATCGATGGGAGACCGTTCGTTCCCGGCGGCGTTCAACTTCTGAGAGTTTCCGCTTCAGTTCAGCCACGCGTTTGTCTAACAGTCGACGGTCTGTTTCAAGCTGCTTTTCACCAGGGCCACGGCCTGCACCAACGCCCCCTTCGATTCGTTCCAAGTGGGTCCACAGCCGCTTCAACCGGGGACGAAAATAAAGCAGTTGTGCCAACTCCACTTGCAACTTGGCTTCGTATGTTTTTGCATGCGTGGCAAAGATATCGAGAATCAATTCACTGCGATCTACAATGACTGACCCGGTTTCTTCTTCGATATTTCTCCCTTGAGAAGGAGAGAGATTATTATCAAACACGACCAACTCAGCATCGACGTGCTTCACCATTTGCTTGAGCTCGTCCAGCTTCCCTTTCCCCAGACAAGTGGCCGGGTGAGGATGCTCTCGACTTTGGACCAGGGTGCCAACAACTTTAACGCCCGCTGTCTCAACAAGCCCTTTTAATTCATCAAGGGCCTGATCTTTTTCTATGTGGCTGGAAGGGGAAATCACCGAGACCAAGATGGCTCGTTTTGCTTTCACTTGCAGTTCTTCTCGTTTTGGATCCGCCAAGGAGGTTCAACCTTATCTATATAAAATGGGGAGAGTAATAAGAGGACCTGTTTCGTGCCCCCGCTCCTACTCTCCATTTTAACAGGTTATCCAGGGGAGAATAGGCTATTTATCTCTTCAGACACCAATTCGTGGCGGTAAGTTCAGGTTGCACTGTGTCTTGCCCAAAAAAGTGCGTTACCGGGATGTGTGAAAACAAAGAAAAGACAAATGTTTAACCGGGTGTTTTCATTAACATTAAGACGACATCCAGCGCGTCCGCGCGCGTACAAGCTTCCCAGTATTTTTTAAATTCCGGGTACTGATCTTCAAAGACGATTCCTCCCAGATGGTCGACTTCGCGTTTGCAAATCAGGTGTGAATTTTCCACAAAGACCGTCGCCTGATAGCGGCCCCACTGGCACTCGAGTTTGTGCTCGTAAGGTAACCCATACCCCTGGTAGCCGGCGGGGATTTTAATTTTGTGGTTGTCGGAGTAGCGGATCGGGTTGGGTGTTTGTAATGCGGATGTTCTTTTTTGAACATTCACAATGCCCACAGTATGCATCGATCCAATCCAGGGAATGCGAAATAAAATGATCTCATCAATCTGTCGCGACCATTGATCAAGTGTGGTCTGATATTGGTAGCTGACTTCCCGCGAAATATCTTTCAGATTGATGAACTGCGGCGAATCAATCCTGGCACCAGTCAAGTGTGAGGCCAATTCTTTTTCCAGCGTCATCACCGTCGACTCTTGATTGCGGTACATATACTTTAAACGGAACTCCATTGCTGTATCACCGGAGGTCGTCACTTCTGCCGTGAATTGATAGCTGCAGTCCTCTGATAATACGCCCTCACAAGTACGACTGAATTGCTGACTTTGAGGCCCCCCTTCGGGAATTGTTGTCAGCGCGCCTGCTTCAGAATTCAGGAGCAGTGCCTGTATCCCCTGATCATTAAAGGGGAGATCTTTAAATGTGACGGGCCCACCTGCTGGATCCAACCAGAGCCGGTTTCCATTTTCTAAAGTCACGCACACGATCGCGTGGTCGAAGCGTGCCCCTGGCAGAAACGCGACAGTGCCATTCATCCGGGTCAATAGAATCGCAATCGATGCTTCGATTTCCAGATGCCTGAGCATCGAAACCATCAAAGAAGATTTGTCTTTGCAGTCCCCGCGCATATCCTCCAGCATCAATCCCATTTCACGGGTTTTCTCGAGATTCAATTCGTTAGGGTGTCTGCCATAACGTACGTCTTCTGAACTGTATTTGTAAATTGAATAGATTTTGTCTTCCGTGGATTGATCATCACTGGTGAGTTCTTCCGCCAGTTTTTGAATTTGGGGAGGTGTTCTGGCAGGAGGCTCCAGGTCCTTCATATAAAATTTCGTGATGGGCTTCCAGGAAGAAAGCGTGGTGATATCAACCCAGGGAAGTACATCGCGCGGGTGCGGTGTGCCATCATCGGTTTCATAACCGGGGATGTCGTGCAGGTCCCACTGATAGACCTGATAGCTTCCCTGTTTCCATGTTCGCGGTTCTTTATCCGATCGGTGTAATTTGTATTCCAACGAAAATGGTTCGGCAACAGCGACCGTATATCGCAGACGGCGGCAGGGAATCGCGAACTGGAAATACTCCTGTCCCCACATGCAGGCGGCAATTCGATCGAGAACAAAAAAGTCCTGTTGTTCCTCGAGTTCGACCGTCACGCCAGGGCGAAGCGGATAAAAATTGAGAGAAATCTGCCCGTATGGTTGAACGACTTTCTGGGCTTTCTTCATACTGCCATCAGGCAGATAAACTTTCGCGGTCTGGATTTTATGCATCGATGTGTTTCGATCATAAAAGCGATAAACTTCATCCCACTGCGCCAGCGATTCGTTCGCGTAAAGTTTTGTGAAATTATGCGCGCGTCTGGTAATTGTTCCATCGCGATGCAGAACAGACGTTGCATCAGACAGCAGGATGTATTCGCCCCAGTGTTGTAATTCGTCGTCAGAGATTTCTGGCACACAAACTTCATCAGCTGAAATACGCGACGCAAAAGGTAATGTCTTCCGCGCCATTTTAAACCGGGTTCGCCAAAGTTTTCGTTTGGGTTTCACGGTTCCCTCTTTGCTGGTTTGATTCAATGCAGGAGCTCTTTTAAGTCAATTGAAAGTCGACAGGGAGTCTGAGTTTTATTGTAGCGTTAAATCAAGACGGGGTGCCAGCATAAGCGGCCACACGGTATCCATTAGAACACTGGTCTTGAATCGATATAAAACTGGCAGTTAATCAAATTAGTGAGAAGTAGAAATAGAAGAAGCGATCGAAATGACGATCGCTTCTTACTCGTTATGGCTTGTTGATTCCAGCAACTAAAAAGAGAGACTATTTCTTCTTTTTAGCGGCTTTTTTCTTAGCAGCTTTTTTCTTTGGTGCTGCTTTTTTCTTTACTGTCTTCTTAGCTGCCTTTTTCTTTGGGGCGGCTTTTTTCTTAGCAGCTTTCTTCTTTGGAGCAGCTTTCTTTTTAGGAGCAGCTTTCTTCTTCACTGCTTTTTTCTTTGGAGCTGCCTTCTTCTTTGGAGCAGCTTTCTTTACTGCTTTTTTCTTTGGTGCTGCTTTTTTCTTTGCCTTTTTCTTTGCCACCGCAAATCCTCCTTTGAGAGTTAAACGAGGGCTGCCTTGCCGCTGGCTCCGGGCTATAAGTCGGCAAAGGTCTGCCACAACGAATAAGAATTGAGCTTGTCAACCTTGACAAACCCCGATGTTCGCCCTCGTTGAAAACGAATGTTTTTTCAATCAAATGAATTCTTTAATTGACACTCATTACGCAATAAGGACTTACATCTATTTGTTGGCCATCATCGTAAATATTTCCAAAAATTCTGCAAGCCATTTATTCATGTTTTGCGAGTTTTAGGCTTGCTGTAAAGCTCCGCGTACTTTGCGTTTAAAAGTAAAAGTGCGCAGAAAACAAATTGACTTTCGTTGTGTGTTGCTGATTCGTTAAAAAACAAGAGGTCGTTTTAACTCTACTATAGTAGAACAAAAACGACCTCTGTTATTTTGTTTGAATCAATTTGTCTGTTCGTATTACTCTTTAAACAAGAGCCGGTTCGTTTTTAAAATGAAGCGAAAAAGGGGGAAGATTTTTTTTGACCTTTTCGAAAATATTTTTGCTTCATCGCTTGATTTGAGGGTTTTAGACGCTTTCCCAAACCTCTTTCATGTAACGAAAACTTTCGCGCGCGATAAATTCACACCCCGGTTCGTAGTCAAAAACCTCGACTGAGATCCATCCTTGGTAACCACTTTCCTTCAGCGCTTTGAAGATCGGATGGTAATCGGTGTCCCCCATTCCCGGTCCCAGGAGATTGAGATCGTTCACATGGAAATGACCCGTCTGAGCGGCATGCTTATGAATGAGATCCGGAATTGATTCTGTTTCTGCTCCCAGCATGGCTTTCACATCCTGGTGCAACACAAAATTATCTGCTCCCACCATGTCGATCAGCTCTATTGCTTCCGAACAGGTGTTTACAAAGTCGGTCTCTTTGGTAGTTAAAGGTTCCATGCAGATCCGAACGCCTCGTTCTGCAATCGCAGGCAGACAGTTTCGGAAAACTTCAGCTGCGTTTTCATAAGCCTGAGTTCGAGACATTCCTGCTTCAATATTGCGCTGAAACGGCGAGCCAAAAACCATTAAATCGCCGCCAAGATCCGCACACAGATCTCCCAGTTCGACCAGATAATCGGCTGTCTTCTGGCGGACGGCCACGTCGGACGTGGTCAAATGCAAGCCTTCCGTTTTTGCCAGAAGCCAATGCAGGCCAATGATTTGCAGCCCCCGGCTTTCCGCCGTTTCTTTGAGCGATATTCGCTGGTCTGCTGAAATTGCTGAAGGCCGATCAGCAAAGGCAAACGGGGCCAGCTCGATTCCTTTGTAGCCAATCTCCGCGATCAGGTCACATTGTTTTTCCCAGTCCCAGTCAACGAACAATTCCTGACAAATGGCAAACTTCATGTAAGTGTCTCACTTTAACGAAAGAAAAAAATACAAAAGGCATCCCAGCTTTTGAGAATAGCAGGCACTTAGGCATTCATCGAGCCTTAGCCGCCATTCTTCCAGCAGCTTTTGTGGATTACTGGCATTGGATTTAAGACGTGATTCATGAACCCAAAACAGTGCGAAAACGGTCTGAATTCAAATACTGTACCAACATCGTTCACCGAACAGGTATCGATTATATCGATGGAACGGTTTGTGGTGTCCAACAGGAAAAGGATGAGTGATTAGGCATGGATAAATGGGCCTCGGAGTCAAGCAGCGTCAAGTTTAGTGACGAAGTAGATTCTAACTGTTTCCAGTTTTCAATTTTGTTTGCTGAAATAATCATGTAGAGGAATAGACCAATGAAAAATGCAACCTGGATTCCCCTTCTGGCGGCCGCTCTGATAATGGCCTGCTTCGGGGAGCAAGCCCAGGCAGGATACCTGGGAGCAGGTAGTTATAATTGTTGCCCCACAGAAGCATGTACTTCTTGTGGCGATTACAGTGCTGCCAAAGAATGCTCAAGTACCTGCTACAAAACTGTCGTTGAAACTGTATGGGAAAAGCAGAACTATACCTGTCAAAAAACAGTGTATGATACGGTCTGCGAAAAAGTTCCCGTGCAATACAGCAAGAACGTATACAAGACCTGCTACCGTGATGAATGCTATACGGTTTGCAAGCCGGTGTACCAGACCTGTTATCGTGACGTCTGCTACAAAGTCTGCCGTCCCGTTTACAAAACCTGCTACCGAACTGTGACCTGCAAACGCCGACGGCCCGTGTATAACACCTGCTATCGTGATGTCTGCTACACAGTCTGCAAGCCGGTTTACAACACCTGCTACCGAGATGTGTGCTACAACGTGAGACGTCCGATTTGTGAAACCCACTATCGCGATGTTTGCTGCACCATTTACAAAACGAATTACAAAACCTGTTACCGGGATGTATGTCGTACTGTTTGCAAGCCCGTTCATACATGGCAAGACGTTGAAGTCTGCTGTGGCGAATGGAAAACTACAACCGAGCATTGCCCCGGTCCAGTTGTAGATAAATGTGTCTGTGAGCCTGGAACCTGGGAATACGATTGCAGCTCATGCTGCCCGATCTACAAGCCTGGTTGCTGCAAAACAGTCAAAGTACAGTGCCCCGGCACAACAATCTGCCGACGAATCTGGTGCCCCAAGACGGTCACTCGAAAAGTCTGCTGCACAACTTATCAACGCGAGTGTAAACACGAGCGGGTTCCTTACACAGTATGTGAGCGAGTTCCCTGCACGATTACCAAGAGGGTTCCATACACCTGCGTTCGTTATGAGTGTGAAACGCGAACCAAGAAGGTTCCTTACACCACCTGCAGGATGGAACGTGAGTGCCGCACCCGCAAGGTTCCTTACACCACTTGCTGCTGGAAAGAAGAATGCGTAACCAAACAGGTTCCTTACACCACTTGCACCATGGTTTCAGAATGCCGGAGCCGCAAGGTTCCCTACACCACCTGCAGCTATGAGCAAAAAACCTGTACCCGTAAAGTTCCTTACACCACCTGTGAGCAAGTATGCTGCACACGGTATGTAACCCGAAGGAAGTGCGTACCACGAACGGTTTGTGTTACGAAGACACGATGTGTGCCGAGACAAGTTTGTCGCAAAGTACCAGTTACTGTCTGCTGCCCCGCGCCGAAGACATGTACTGCTCCTGCTCCCAAGACTTGTATCAGCAACTAGTCAAAGTGAAGCCAGAAGAGTTTTCAGCAATTGAAAATTGAAACTGCGAGAAGGCGGTTGATCTCAGATCAGCCGCCTTTTTTCTATTCTGACAGTCAGGAATTCATTTCCTTTCAGGCATACTGTGTTACTTCAGAAAGCCTTCCCTTCCAGATTGCTGCAAGGAGCTTCTTTGTAATTAAACATCGTTCTCTCCGCATGTCTTACCCAACAATACCAATCTTTCCTCTTCTATGTGTGCAGAGAATTCCTCAGTTAAAGCTTTTACTCCACAGGAACTCTGTCTGCAGACAGATTCAGTTACTTGCCTGGTTCCAGTACGTGACACCTTCGACCAGGATGAAGTCGTCAGCGGATTGTAGACTGGTTAAAAAAAACACCGGTCTTTACTTCAAAGACAGGCGTTTTAGATTGGCAGGTTCGAATTTCAGCAATAGTCATTCGAGCGCCAGAGATGCAGTGAGGTTGTATCATCTGGCTCCGGAGTGGTCTCTTTGGGCATGTCCTTAGGACCGGAGTCATCTACTAAAACTCGCCGATGGTTTCGCCGCCCATCATGCTTCCCAAAGCACCCCAGACCCCATAAGGGCTTTGACCGGTCGTCACCTGGGCTGCGCTCGAATTGCCGGAATCAATATTTTCACTGACGAATCGGACCGCACCGTCACCCATCAAAACATGGCAACCGCCTGTATGCATGCTGCTGGCAGAATAGATGCCCCACCCCTGATGTCCTCCTGAAGAACAGGAAGGACTATTCGGAGGAAGTACTGTAGTAACCCCGGAATAGAAGGGATAACCAATGGCCCAGCGCTGGCCCATACGATGGCTGTCCATCGTCACGTTGTAAGAATTCCCTGTGACTGTCGCCAGACAGGCTGCCGGATTCGTATCTAAGTTAGAAACAGTGGCGGCGGCGCGCCCCAGATAAGTCCCGGTCCCTCCCAGTTCCCGTTCTGCCATGAGAATGGTATTACTGCTGCCATCTATAAAGTCACGCATTCGCGTATCGGATAACCAACCGAAAGCGCCACGTGGATTTTTCGAGGAAATATTGTCGTTAATCGTATCACCGACGCTGAGACAGTAACTGCGCGGTGCCAGTCCGCCTTCTGCACGAGGAGGAACGGGTGAAGACGGGCAGAGCATAATAGCCAGATGTGGCTGAGGAAAAGTGGTCGCGCTATTGGGACGGCCTCCCTGGCTCGGTAGTGCTGAAATCTCATTCCAGAGAGGCGCCTGATCGAGGAAGGGGAGTAAAAAAACGATCCCGCTCATCCAGCTGCGATTTCCCGTGCCGGTATCCAGTAAACCGGCTCCCGTCACATCGCCACCCGCGCCTCCTTTCAGGCATGGCAGCATACGGTAGGTCTCTGAGTAATTATGCATCGCCAGTCCGAACTGCTTCAGATTATTCTTGCATTGAGAGCGACGGGCTGCTTCACGCGCCTGCTGGACTGCTGGCAGTAATAAGGCAATCAAGATGGCAATGATGGCAATCACGACGAGTAACTCAATCAGAGTAAACCCACGAATCTGTTTTCTCAGTGGGGGTTGTTGCATGATTCTCTCCTTCTATTTCAATAAATAATGACGTTGGTCGATTTTGGCTCAGATGAGTATTTGAGAACGCAATTGACAATTTCGAACCTTCAAATAATGGGAGAACGCTTTCTGATGAAACTTTTCAAGGGGACGCCACCAGCACTCGAAATTCGTCGACGAAAGACGTCCCTGTGAATAACTGGAATGACAATTTTTTTCGGTCTGGTGAAAGCACGATGACATCCTGCCTGGTACCATCCTTGGAGAGTCTGATCTCAATTTCCTGATGCTTGATTTTCTGTCCCGGAAATTGATGAAACACTGGATTCAGAAACTTGTCAGAAGCTCCCAGCATTTTATTGGTCGTAATGATGCCCAGTATGGGTTGATCAAATTCAATTTCGCCGGCAGCCGGCATCATATCGTCCTGGTTACTGGCAGGATCGTAGTAAACACGATAACAGTCCACTTTCATGCCGCGCGAAATGACATCCGATTCTTTTTCGATCTGGTCTTGAGACCAATATTTTCCTGGTTGAGAGATCGAGACCTTGAGATCAGAGATAAGTTGCACATCACGTTTTTCCGGAAACAGAAAAACAGTTTCATCACGTTCCAGGACCTGAAAAGTTCCCCGGGCAATGGCAGCCGGCATGTGTTCCTGAAAGACGACCGATTCCGAGAAGCGGAGAACCGGATAATCTCGTGAGATCAGAGGAATGAAATCGCTGCTGGAATAGTTCTGTGTTTGTATTTTTCTGGTGACCGAATCAATCTGTACTGCTTCATTCGCCCGGATTTCATGCGACGGTCCATCGGCAGTACTGTTTCCTACCTGCACCTTGCCGCGATACACCTTAATCTCGGCATTTCGTTCTGCACCGACATTGACCGAAAACGAAGTTCCCAGATCAACAATGCGGCCAGCGTGTGTGTCTACAGTAAAACCGTGTCCCGATTCAGGCACGTCGGCCACGACCTTTCCCTCTTCGAGATAGAACTCATTTGATCCGTTGGTCGTAAACAAAGCCGGCGCTTTCAGATTAACCACAGACCCCGATTCGAATCGAATTTCAATTTCGCCCCGTAGCAGGTGCCGATGAGAGCCAGATAGCAACGGCTCATGATCATTGATGGGCCCCGTTTTCCAGTAGCTACCTTTCACCGGGAAAACGTGTGCAACTGGTGTTGTCAGATGCACAAACAACAGTCCGCCTAAGACGAGGCAAATACAGGTGAACGCATAGAGAATCTGGCTCCAGTTTCGTTTTGCAACCTGGAAAGATACTGGCAGATGCGTCTGTTTCTGTGAGTCAGGACTGTCTGTGTAGACCCATTCCAACTGTGCTTGTAACGCTGAGAACTGTGCAAAAAACACTCTGGCTTCCGGGTCTGATTTCAAACGTTCCTGCAGCAGCCTGAGTTTTGATTCATCCAACTGGTTGTCAAAATAGAGTGCTACCAGTTTCGGGAGCGGATCTTCCCATTGGGCTGAACGTTCCGTAATCATCAGATGCGAGACCTTGCTGCGATTGTTTTTTGAATGCAATCTTGAAGTCGTAGCCTGATCCGTAATAGCATCACGCCAATGGCTTTTTCTGACTTGCCCCAATATCCCGCAATATTTTTGAGGGGCATGAATTGGCCATACCGTTGCTGCATCATTTTCTGTTTGTCATTCGGCAGCATCGTGATACAGGAACGCAAGGCTTCGATCTGATCATTAAAAAGATCAGGCATGCCCTCAATCGTTTCAGACATACTGTTGAGTAACTCATCATCAAACAATAACCGACTTCGTTTTTTGTCGCGCCAGTACGATTGGATTTTGTAAAACGCAACTTTGCGTGACCAGGCGAGAAAGTTGGTACCGGGAGTGAAACTATCCCGCTTTTCCAGCAAACATTGATTGATGTCCTGCAGCAGATCCCGAGCGTCTGTCGTATTTCCAATCAGGGAAAGCACATAGGCGTGAAGCGGCCCCTGATGTTGCAACAGTTGCTGAAAAAATACGTTGTTAACAACGACTTCGTTCATCGGATCGTATTTAATTTCTAATCAGTGTCAGGTTAATAGTGTCAGGTTAATATTTGATGAATCGGCGAGATCCCTGCTTACACCATTCCAGCCAGGGGGGGTGAAACTACAGTGAAAATCTGATTTTCCAATATTTTTTGCAATTTTGATTTATCGCAAACGATTTAACTCGAATTATCTTTTCATACTACTCGGTAATCGACGTAAGCAATTAATAAACAACACCACTTCGCCTGCGGGTTTTTACTGACAAACAGGGTCTACAGAGAGTGAGTCACATCACCAATGCAGCAGAAACCCCTGTTTTGAGAAGGTATTTTTTTTCTGAATCACATTTTTCACTGGAGATGGACTCGATAAGCTGTGATATTCAACTGTTTAATACGTTATTTCCCCCATACATCAGTCATTCAGATGCCGGAAACGGATCGATTTATAATTTTCAGGAGACAATGATGGGAGATTCGAAGCACTATGTGATTCGAGGCGGTATTGAAGGACGGGAACGCTTGCGGATACTGGCCCGTGTGATGCATGAGAGTACGGGGACCCTGCTCAATCGGCTGGAGCTGTCTGATGGGCAGCTATGTCTGGACGTCGGTTGTGGCGGCGGTGATGTCACGCGTGAGCTTGCCAACCACGTGGCGCCAGCAGGGAAAGCTGTGGGAACCGATATCGATGCAACGAAACTCGAAATCGCTCGGGAGGAATCAGAGGAAGCGCGAATCGAAAATATCGAATTCCGATTATCCAATATTTGTGAAGCGCTGGGCGCTCCTGAATTTGACGTCGTCTATTCGCGGTTTCTGCTGACCCATCTCAGCGATCCGGCGGGCGCAGTCAAGTCATTCTTGCGACAACTTCGGCCCGGCGGCATTCTTGCTCTGGAAGACATCGACTTCAGTGGCTCCTTTACTTACCCTGACTCTGGAGCCTTTCGTAAGTTTTACGATCTCTTCTGTACGGTTGTGCGAAACAGAGGCGGCGACCCAAATATGGGGCAACGACTGCCGCTGATTATGAAAGAGTGCGGCCTCCAAGCGATCCAGGTCTCCTTAGTCCAGCCAACGGGACTCGTCGGCGATGTGAAGCGGCTCAATGCTCTGACCATGGAAAACATCGCCGACACGGTATTGGCAGATCAGCTTGCGACGAACGAAGAGATCGATCAAATTGTCAGAGAGCTTTATGAGTACGCCGCCGACGAACGAACTCTGGCAGGAGTCCCCCGCGTCGTACAGGTCTGGGGACGATTACCTTTTGCTTGAGTGTTATTTCCATCAACGACTAGAACTAACTATCGCGTTGATTCTTATTGCACCCCGGATCCAGGGGAACTGGTTTGCCTGTTTTCTCGATCGGTTGAGTGAAGAGGTACTTCCAGACATCTTCGTGAATGTATTTGCCTTTCGCATTCTTACCCGCGTTACCGCCGGGGACCACCGAGGAATGGGCGCGGCGGATATTCTTCTTCACATCAAAGTCAGTGATCAGCCGGCGTGTATTCCCATAAGGGGGTTTTGCTTGATCCACGTTGACAATCGGACCATATTCATGCAGACCAATTAGTTCCCAGGAACGACAGTAATGATCTGCGGTCCAGCCACCATCCAGAACGTGTGAAAAGCCGAAGTAGCGATTATTGGGCGTCGCGGAAGAAAGCGACTGCCAGTTCTGCAACTGATCCCGCGGACCACAAAACATAACGACGCGGCCGACCTTTTGATGCTTGGCAAAACGGGCGGCCGTGGTCGAGCCGTGCGAACTGCCCGCCATGATCACGTCTTCCCAGCGAAGGTCTTTCCCATCTGGAGTCAGATAATAATCCCATTTGCCTTGCGGGTTCTTTTTCGCCAGCCATTTCACAAACTGCAGCGCGCGTTCTTTCATGCCATCCGGTTTGGGAATTTCCACTTGATTGCTGAAATTTTCTCCGGTGGCCGCTTCCAGCCGCACGTTTCCGCGGCAGGTTTCTCCCACAGGTTGTTCACGGCAAACTTTGGAAAACCAGCGGTTGGCGTAATGTACCTGAATCGCATGCAGGCCGTAGCTGGAGAGGCGATCGAACAGCTGACTGTTATATCCCATCAGCCAGATCACCAGTTTCCCCCGAGGCTTGACGCGGGTATCAACGACGGCATGTTCCAGATCTTGAACCTTGCCTTTCGCTTCGAAAACGAAGTCTATCTCCGGATGTTCTTTGGTTCTCGGATCAATTTCACTGGCACGAGCCGTTAGCTTGTATTCCTGTCGCTTGGGGCCTGAATAGCGAAGCTGCCGTTTTTCCTCAGCCTTGAGCGGACTGATTGAAAGCAGAGACAATAACACGAGGAAACAGAACGATTTCAAATGCATGATCTTTCACCAGAATTAAAAGCGGAGCAGAGGAAGGTGACATCTTGTGAGGACTCTATTATATAGTCGCAGGCCCCACGAATCCTCACTCTGATCTCTTCATCTGGCGAGAACTTGAAAAAAGTCTGCAGACCGCTGAGCGAAAGACGATTGTATGTACAAAAAATCGTGACACACATTAATGAAATGTGTGCCACGATCGAAATTACTTGTTTTAAGTTTTGGTATTTTCTAGAACAACCCGCCGAAGGTATCCAGGAACATCGAGCTGACGCTGGAGGGATCATCGTAATGCCACATCGTGCGGATCAGGTCATACATCATGATGGAGCAAACCAGCATTAACAGCGTGGAAATCCCCAGTGCGGCAAAGGTGCCTGCACCCCATTCTGGTTCCGGTGCTGCCATAGCTGCTGCACCGCGGCCACCAAAGGCGGCGGGGGCGACAAATTCCGCATGGCTTTCACCACTCTGGAACGAGTCATCGAAATCATCATCATCGGCATCATAAATGTCATCGAAGTCATCATCTTCGTCATCAAAGACATCCGAGATGGCATCGTCGCTGGCGAATTCATCGTCATCTTCAAACATGGCAGACTCGCTGTCATCGTCGTCGGAATCCAGTATAACTGAACCCGAAGAGCCTCCCATGTCGTCGTCTTCATTCAGCATCAGCACGCTGGTGTCTGCACTCGAATCAGACAGATCAAAACTACTGTCTGCATCGTCATCCAAAGAGGGGATTTCCAGAGTGGCATCTTTATCAGCGGACATCATTGGAACCGTCTTATCGACGTCTTCCACATCAAACGGTTCGAGAGAAATCCCACTGTCGGCGGTGATGGAAATGTCACTGCCGGTGTCGTCATCCAGCGAAATCCCGCTCTCATCATCAGCCACCAGGGAGATTCCACTTTCGTCGGCTGCTTCCAGCGAAATACCACTGTCCAGCGGACCGGCCAGTGAAATACCACTGTCCGATGCCAAAGAGATGCCACTGTCTTCTGCCAGAATGGAAGAATCATTCCCTTCATCGGAAACCAAAGCGACGTCACTGTCGCTACCGAGATCAAAGTCTTCATCGCTGATCAGAGCCACGTCGCTTTCACTGCCGGCGATGTTTGAATCATCGGCGACCAGCTTTACATCGCTGTCACTGCCGGAATCCAGATCGAGCATATCAAATTCTGGTTCTGAATCGGAATCAACCAGTTTCACGTCGCTGTCACTACTAAGATCGATGCTCGAATCGTCTGTCAAACTCACATCGCTATCAGAATCTTCTCCCACGACGACCAGTTCCGGTTCGCTATCCAGCAGCAGGTCATCACCATCATCAACGACGAGACGCACATCACTGTCGGAACTACTCAATTCAACAGGCTCATCATCATCGTCATGGACACTCCCTCGAATCACAGTGGCCTGCTCGCCAACTTCATCCTCATCGATGACACTTTCAGTCAGCTCGTCCCCTTCCAGGATTGCGGAACCGAATAAATCGTCGTCATCATCGTCTTCAGAAAACAAAGGAATGGCTGGATCGGAATCAGCCTGGCGGGAACGGCCTAATTCCTCGATATCTTCCATGCGAAATTTCCATGCACCCCGATCTGCAAATCCACGAATGTCACCCGCTTCTCTTATGCGGTTTAATTCGTCTTTATCCATTCCCAGCTCTGCTGCTGCTTCTTCGAGGTTCAGATATTTTTTGGCCATTGTGGCACGACTCCGACATCAATGATGTAAATTGAGAATTGAGGATCTATTAATCGTCATCGGACGCTCGTCTGTGAAATTTCAGTCGTATCAACCCTGAAAATAGTAGACGAACGCCTTTGCGAAGAAAGTATGGGTTCTTTTAATAATGCCAGTGACATCAAGAACTTCTTTTCGCATCCTGGCGAGAACCAGAATTTATGGTCAAGAAGTTAACCGAACCCCTTTACTTATCTATTTTTATTCTAAATTAGAACTGGTCTGTTGCAAGTACCTTCTTGCCGAATCGATCGTACTTATGCAACAATTCTTCCCCGAACCATATGTCCACTTCCGCCCAGTACTGATTCCCTAAGACAGATCGGTTAAACAGGTTATACGGAATGTGGCTCTATCCCCTGATCGGAGAGGACCAAACCTGCCACATCAGTCCATGATTAACAGGGCATTTATTGGCCCAGTTCCCGCTTCAATGCGGCTAACTCGGATTCAATTTGTTCGCAACGGGAGGGAGTCAGTATGGGGTCTTCGCTAGACGTTTCCGGGGTGGCTTGTACGGAAGTTTCTGTCAGTCCTGCTTTTTCCGTTAATTCCAGTTGCTTGCGCTTTGCTTCGGCTAATCGTGCCTGCAGCGCATGCAATGTGGTTGTCAAATGTTCGCAAGTTGCCACAGCAGCCTGATGTTGCTGCTCCATCCCGGCCATCAGATCCTCGATTTCCTGTTTGCGAACCAGCGAATTTCGTGCTTCGGCTTCATCCCCTGTCGCCAAGGCATTTTTGGCTGCTTCTTTCCAATGAAAGATCTGCTGTTGATGCTCCTGCAGTTCTTTCTTAATTGACTGTTCATTGGTAGTTGCTGTTTTTACACTTCGATTAGCACCGGCAAGGCCCTCTTTCATCTCCGCAATAATCTGCTCGATCTCTTTAACAGGATCAGCGGCATTATCAAGTAAATGGGTCAGATTACAGGTAACAATGTCAGTGAGCCGACTGAAATAGCTCATTCCCCTCTTCTCCGTACTGTAGTAAATGGTTCATGAAAAGAACGCAAATTCGAAGGCCCTGGTTAAGTCAACGCAATTCACGAATGTCGGGTTCATTTATTTCTTGAGATCTCAATAATTAAGGTCATTGATTAATTCTGCTGCGGCCCCGTCACTCCCACCAGCTTCAATTTCTCTCGTAATTTCTCTCGGGCCAGCCGCAAACGACTCTTCGCTGTCGCCAGATTAGTCTCCATCACTTCCGCGACTTCGTTCAGGGTCAGTTCAGAGTAATGATGCAAGGTAAAAGTTAAACGTTGATCTTCTGGAATGGTTCCCAGCAGTTCGTCCACAATCAATGCCAGTTCTTTGATATTGGCTTTCTCTTCCGGTGACACCACTTCACTGGCCAGTCGATTCAGCGAATCATCATCATCCGCCATTTTACCAGTATAAGCCTTCACCAACGCGTCGTGAGATTGACGGCGAATACTGTCGATCATCAGGTTACGTGCCACCCGGTACATCCAGCCACGAAATCGACCTTGAGGCAAATAGTCCCACGATTGATTATAAACCCGTAGCAGTGTTTCCTGCGAAAGATCTTCCGACAGCTGGGAATCCCGGGTATTGCGGAAAAAAAAACCGATCAAAGGTCCCTGATATTTTTCTACGAGCTCATCAAAGGCGCGCAGCTCACCACTTTGAATTCGAATCATCAATTGATCGTCTTCGTTCATGGTGTTCTTTCCAGAGAGAAGCATTCGGATTCAAGACATCCGCTCAGGTTCTGAATCTGAATGCTGACAAGCCTGCCCCCAATGTCACGCACTTCTGAAAACGCAGACCGGCGCAGAAATGCTTTCTATTATGATATTCTAATATTGTGATCAGAAATCCTATAGAATTCACCTCCAAACCGCTAACATTTCAGTGTTGAATTACTTTTCACTCAAATCAGTAGCAAAATCAGCAAAACTTCTACACGTCACGGACTATTGTGAGCAGCTATTGAGTACCGCGGGATATTGTTGTGTCGATCACGGAAACTGTCAAAATTGAATTGAACTACGGCTTTACCGGAAAGTTTCGTTGCGAAATTCCCTCAGAGCGACTGATCTGCTACCACCAGGCACCAGCGCCACTGGAAAACGTATTACAGTCAACCGAGCAGGTGTTGAATAATCCGCTGGAACTTCCCCCACTGGATTTAGCCGTCGTTCCGGGAGACAAACTCACCATCACCGTTGATTTTCAGGTTCCCGCAGCCAGTGAAATCATTAATGCCGTCTGGGAGTTTCTGTCCGATTGTGGAATTGAAGCCGGCGATGTGACGATTCTGCAAACACAATCCGGCGATCCGGAACTGAATCAAAAATTAAAAGACGCCATCTCGAAAGAACTCCAGGAAGGGGCGCAATGGGTCATTCACGATCCCCAAGATCAGGATTCACTTGGCTATCTGGGGACCTCAGCGGGGGGAGAGCGGATTTACCTCTCGAAACATTTACTCGAAGCCGACTTCATTCTGCCGATTGAGCTGGTGAGCTTTGATCCACTGATTGGCTATGCTGGCGGCGGCAGTTCGATCTATCCCGGCTTTTCTTCGCAGGAGGCGGTTATTAAAAGTCGAGGTCAGTCGCACCGGGAACTGACTCCCGCAGAGAGTCGCCCCTTGCGTCAACTCATTGACGAAGTCGCCTGGATTCTGGGATTGCAGTATAGCCTGCAGGTCATTCCTGCTGGCGGGTTGCAGGTTTCGGAGATCATTTTTGGCAGCCTGGAAGCCTCGTTCCGAAAAGCAAAGACGCTTCTGGATCAATATTGGAAGTTGGAGCCGGAATACAAATCGGAAATGGTCATCATTGCTGTCGAATGTGGTCCGGCAGGTCACCAGTGGAATCAGTTAGGCCGAGTTCTGGAGACAGCCCGAAACCTAGTGACGCAGGATGGGCGCATTGTTCTGCTGACTCAAATCGAAGCGGATTTCGGTGAAGGCATGCAGATACTATCCAGCTGCCATGAACCCCTGGATGCGATCAAGCCACTGCGAGATAAACAGCCCGGCGATCTCGTAGCTGCAACCCAAATGGCGCTGACCGGAGACTGGGCACTGATCTGTCTGTTGAGTCAAGCCAGCAGCGACGATATCGAAGATCTGTTTATCATTCCACTCGAAAACGAAGCTGAAGTGCAACGCCTGCTGCAGACAGACGAAACGGTTTCCTTCATCGCCTCAGCTCAACACGTTTACGGGCAACTCAAACAGGAATAGTGTGATACAAGCAGACGCTCTGTTTTAACCGACGGGTAACCCTGCCGCCTTGAGGACTGTTTCCTGAACGTGATAGTCGTGCTCGTAGGAAAAATCAATATCCTTTTCGCGGCGGATGATTCGTGCCATATCAGCCACGTCATCAGCATAGCGCGTGTAGCCAGCAAATTTGATTTCCTGCTTTCCTTTGCGAAATTTCCCCTTCGCATTCGCAAGCGTTAAACTGGCAGCCGGCCTGCCAAACGGCTGCAGATGAAACGTACCTTCTGATCCACATACGACAATATGCCTGCGATCAAAGCCATTGACTTCATTACAACTGGTTTTGACCGACGCCAGCGCTTTCGGATAGCTAAAAACCGACAACATATTGTCCTGCAACGTGTCATCAATATCAGAAGCATGCTGTGAGAACGCGGTGACCTTTTCCGGTCTTCCCAGAATTTCGACCACCAGATCAACCACGTGGCAGCCGAGTTCGAACATCATGCCGCCTGGCTGAGATTCCATTTTGGTGCGACTGTTGGCGTCCATTTTTTTGCTGATCACTGTGTGCACTTCAAAGGGTTCACCGAGCCAGCCTTTTTTAAGCAGGTCCCGCAGCAGTACGATTCCGGGGTTGTAACGATACATATATCCCATCTGCAGCAGCAGATGTTTTTGAGCCGCCTGATCCAGAATCCGTTTGAAGTGTGGCAAAGAGAGCCCCGCCGGTTTATCCAGGTGAATGTGCTTGCCCGCGGCGATGCACGTTTCGGCCGTGGGTAACAGATCAGGCACCAGCGTCTCAACCGCCACCGCCTGCAGACCTTCGATATTCAGCAGTTGTTCTTGTGTCAGAAAAGGGAGTCCCTGATAAATGCCCGTCGATTCGGCGTACTTGCGCAGCTTTGGATCGGGCTCGACGACACCCACGACTTCGTATTCGTCCGACTTGCGAAAGGCCTGCATTTTTCCGCCGGCATGTGGATGGCCGACTCCAATCTGACCGAATTTGATTTTCTTCACGATACGATTCCCTATAGGGCTTACCCCGGATTATTTGGATTTCACTTCTCGCAGTAACCGAATTGTTTCTGCCACCATTTCTTCGCCACCTCCCGGTCGAATGACCGAATTCATCGGCTCGTATCCGCCCCCCTGATACGAGAGTCGGGTGGGAATGTAAACCGGGTCATTGCTGTTGGATAATTCGATGACGATTGTTTGACGATAAGGGGAAAGGCGTTTAATCGTCAGCCCCAGGTCGACAAAAACCTCGCCTGGCAATCCGACGATGGCGGTATCTTCACCAATCTGAAAGACCTGAATTTCAATCGGAATCGTCTTACCCGTTCCCGCCAGCCCCACAGAAGGTTTCCGCTGAGGATCTTTGAACAGTGTTTCCGGCGATCCCTGTTGAAGCAGATCCAGATAAATAATTTTGAACGCTTTCACTTTTTCCAACGTGGGAATCTTCTCATTGTTTTCAATGCGTTTAATCGTGGCCCGTGCATCCGCTAAATCTTCGCTGGTATAAGACTGCATGGGAATCTGAAGTACAGACCGCCCGAAGGCCAGATTGGGTTTGACCGGCTGCAAGTCTTTCATCGCTGTCAGAAACGCTTTGCCCAACTGGCTGCCGATAAAGTCCGGTCGGTTGCGTTCTTTGACGCGTGGATTGGCGTGGTTGATATCACCACAGGTTCCCGCACCGAAGGCCGAAAAAAATTTGGGATTCAATTCCGATTTCAACATGCGTTCCAGATAGGCAGGAAAGTCAGCGCTGCATTTGTCTCCGCCCGTTGTATCGAGGTGCAGTGCGTAGACACTCAAGGCACCGACCGGTGTTCCTGTCGGAGAACGAAACATCAGAATATCTAATTCGGGATCAATGGGACCTGCAGAACGCACCACGTTCTTGTTACGAAAATTCGCCCAGGTACTGATGGTCCCGTCTTTCATGACAAACCGACGGTTAAACGCCACGTTCGTTTCTTCACCAGAACCGGTCTGCATTTCAAGCGGCTGTAGATTTTTACTTGCATCAACGGCCGACTGGGCAATCGCTTCTACCAGCGCCGCCGGATAAGAGGTCGGCTTTGTCTCTGGAGTTATTCCTGACTGAGAAAGAATATGGCGGCAGAGGTCTTTGGCATAATCGGGGCCGGTATGTGTGTGCGTGCCACAAATCAAAACCTGTTCGCCGGGAATTCCTGTTTGAGCTTCAATCTGGTCCCGTACCAGTCCAGCCAGATCCGCAGAGATGCCGAGAATGTCGCAGGCAATCACAACCAGCTTAGTATTGCCTTGCGAGAAGACCATCGCCTTGGCATGCAACGAGTCGAGCGCGCCCGTATTTTTCCGTTCGTGATAATAGCCGCTGAGGGGATAACCGACGGGCGGCGTAATTTCCACCGAGGCCAGACCGACCTTAAATTCATTCGTCTCAGCGGCCGGCGCGGTGCGAGAGATCACAACAGAAAGAAGTACGACAGATAGAATATAGACAATTCTGAACATCAATTAACTCACTGGAATGACAGGGGGCGGGTGGAAGTCTAGAATAAACGCTGAAATTCATCGTAAACAATCGTCTTAAGAAAAACCACTCAATTTCTTTGTGGAAGGGAATAAGATGCGCCGTTTCCTGGTTGTCGGCTTACTGTTCTGCTGGAATTTGACTCCCGCTATCGCATCCACCGATCGTCCGAACATTGTGCTGTTCTTTATCGATGATCTGGGCTGGAGAGACGTCGGCTTTATGGGCAGTGATTTCTTTGAAACACCCCACATTGATCATCTGGCGCAAGAATCAATGCAGTTTTCCTCTGCGTATTCAGCGGCTCCCAATTGTGCGCCCAGTCGTGCCTGCTTGATGTCAGGACAGTATACGCCCCGACATGGAGTCTACACGGTAGGCGATCCGGCACGCGGCAATAACCGGTATCGGCGGCTGATCCCTGCCGAAAACAAGACTGTGCTCAATGACAAGTTTGTGACGATCGCCGACACGCTTTCCAAGGCCGGCTATCGTTGTGCCAGCGTCGGCAAATGGCATCTGGGACAAACGCCTCTCTCTCAAGGGTTCCAGGTCAATATCGCCGGCAATCCTTCGGGCAGTCCTCGTGGCGGTTACTTCAGTCCTTATCGCAATCCGCAACTCGCCGATGGGAAGCAGGGAGAGTTTCTCACCGATCGCCTGACTGATGAAGCCTGCGCTTTCATCAAAGCCAACACGAAATCACCATTTTTTCTGTATCTGACACATTACGCCGTCCATACTCCACTGCAGGCCAAGCAGGACGATATCGAATATTTCCAATCCAAGCCGGCCGGAAAACTGCATCAGCATGCAACGTACGCCGCCATGATCAAGAGCATGGATCAAAGCATCGGGCGCGTTTTGAAAACGTTAAAAACGCAGCAGCTAGAGCAAAACACCATTATCATTTTCACTTCTGATAACGGCGGCTATGGCCCCGCTACCAGTATGCAACCGTTACGCGGTTCCAAAGGAATGTTATATGAAGGGGGCATTCGCGTCCCCCTGCTAGTGAAGTGGCCCGGCGTGACGAAAGCGGGCAGCGCCAGCGAGGAACCGGTGATTAACATCGATCTTTATCCAACTCTGCTGGAGATGACGGAGACTTCCCAACCGGAAAACTACCCGTTGGATGGGGAAAGCCTCGTCCCCATACTGAAAGATCCCCAAAGTCAATTAAAATCACGTTCGCTGTTCTGGCACTTTCCCGCCTATCTGCAAAAATACAAAGGCATGCAACAACGATTTCGGACAACGCCGGTGTCTGTGATCCGGCAAGGAGACTGGAAGTTACTGGAGTTCTTTGAAGACGGACATCTGGAACTATATAATACGCGGCTTGATATCGGCGAATCGATGAATCTGGCAGACAGTCATCCCAAGAAAGCAAAGGAATTAGCAACAGCACTACGGGAATGGCAGAAACAGGTTCGAGCGGCAATCCCTTCTGAACCCAATCCTCAGTATCGTTCGGGGAATGATTCCAACGAAAAATAGAAATGGAAGTCGAGACAAAGCATGGTGTGGGAAAATATTCTCAAGGATTTCATTTACCTCTGGGCCGTCATCGATCCGATAGGATCCATCCCAGTGTTTATCGCAGTCACTTCCGGAACCAGTGCTGCGGTGCAGCGACAGATTGCTTTTCGTGCAATTCTGACTGCGGCAATCGTATTGATCGTTTTTATTCTGGGGGGGCAGATATTACTTGATGCATTGGAGATCCCACTGGCTGCCTTTCAAATCGCTGGTGGGCTGGTGCTGTTTCTGTTTGCATTAACCATGATCTTTGGTGAAAGCAAACCGGAAGTGGAAATCGAAGAATCACACAAAGTGGATGTCCATCAAAGTAAAGCCATCTTCCCACTGGCAATTCCTTCGATCGCCTCTCCCGGCGCAATGATGGCAGTAGTCTTAATCACGGACAACCATCGCTTTGACTTCAGCCAACAACTGATTTCATCGCTGACAATGTTGACTGTGCTTCTGATTACGCTGGCCTTCTTGTTGTTAGCCGGGCCGATTCAGAGAGTAATTGGCGATTCCGGTGCCAGTGTGGTCAGTCGAATTGGGGGCCTGATTCTGGCTTCCGTAGCCGTCGACAGTGTGCTGAGTGGAATTAGAACCTACTTCGATATCTAAAATTCAGGTTGAATCAGGAAGCAAAGGACCGCTCATTCGAAATTCGCAACATGTGAGTATGATTCTACTGCCTGCTCTGGCCATGTCGGTTGGATGGGGATTCCGTGGTGATTACGGTCACGAAGCCGGCGCCATGGTTCCCGGCGCCTTAGTCGCGTTAGCAGTCTGCCTCACCTCCCGACGCCCGGACTGGTGGAACCGGGCTACGATCATGGCGTTTCTCGGCGCGATCGGCTGGGCGTTCGGCGGTCAAATGAGCTATGGCCGCGTGATTGGATACACGGCCGGTTCGCAGTGGATTGATGTGACTTATGGCTATGCCAGCCTGTTTCTGATTGGTGCGCTCTGGGGCGGCATCGGAGCCGGCGTTCTTTCGTTAGCGCTCACGATGAAACGCTCGGAGCTGGAGCGATTTGTATTTCCTCTCGCTTTTCTCTGGGCCTTCTGGCTGGCCATGGATTTGAGTGGACTGACAGAATACTCGCATGAACTGTGGAGTTCTTATGATGTCGACTGGGTTGCTGCAGTTTCTGCGGCACTGGTATTCTCCATGCTGTATCGTGCCCGGCCGGACTTTCACCGTCCCTGTAGATTCCTGTTATTGCTTTCAATCGGCTGGTGTGCCGGCTTTTTCATTCTGACCCCGGTTCTGGGATTAAGAATGACGCCCCCGCGCGGTGACAACTGGGCGGGATGCGTCGGTCTCTATCTCGCACTCGTTTTCTATCTGAAGCGAGCACAGAACAGCGTCGCGCTGCGTTTATCCGCGTATGGATTTCTGTTTGGCGGAGTCGGCTTTCTGCTGGGAGACTTGATCAACATGCTCGGACGCAGCCAGTGGTCGATCATCGGAAGCTGGCCGATGCTGCAAGGTCTTGACTACTGGAAATGGATGGAACAGTTTTTCGGTCTGGTCATGGGCGCTGGCATCGGCTGGGGAGCGAAGAGCCTGCTCTGCCAGACGGAAGATCAGGACCGAAAATTGAGCGAAATTGATTCGAATGAATTTTGCTCTCGAGTACTCGCTGCTCCTGAAGAAGATACCACCGCGCGCGGCTTCAATTTCATCGGCCTGGTTTTTCTGCTGGTGATTCTGCCGTGGAAAAATCTCCACAAAAATGTCATTCAGTGGCAGAAAGAAAAATGGATTCCCGAAGAGTTCTGGAATATGCCCGCAGGTTTCTGGTTCCTGGTCGTCGGCTTATTGCTCTCACTGGCAATCATCGTCGCGATCTGGGAAACCCGACGACAGCGGCTGGCATTAATCCCCGACTCGAATCTAGGCCGCGCTCAGTGGCTGTTTTTATTAATCCTCTGGATGTCCCTCGCGGGTGATTTCAGTAAAGCGCTGCCTCGCCTGGCAGAGAAATCCGTGTTTCTGGTGCAGCTCTCCTTTTGGATCACTGGCGCCCTGTGCACGCTGTTGGTTGTCAGGCTGAAGGAAGACGATCAACGGCTGCCCCAAGAAGGGCTCACCTGGTCGGATCGACGCTGGTCACTCAGCCTGTTCACAAAGCTGATTTCGGTCATCTTGACCGCGGCTTTGATTGGTTCGGTCGGCTGGCTCACCATTCAGACACATGATGAGCCATTGCCGGGAAGCCATTTGCGTTTTGAATAACCTGAGCACCCCCTAGTGCAGAAGAGTCGGGTTAGGATCCCAACCTGCTACGACGGCATCGGGAGCGAGCACGAAGATTTCAACGCGACGATTTTTCTGCCGAGCGGAATTATTAGCGTTAGGTACAACAGGTTGGAACATACTGTAACCCGCTGAACCCATCCGCCCCTGCTTCACCCCAAATTTGGAAAGTGACAGGACCACGGAGTTCGCTCGGTTCGTTGATAAATGCCAGTTCGTAGGATGACGACGCTGCGTATTTGATTTCGAAATTGGCTTGTCATCAGTATGCCCCACAACCAGAACATTCAGGCGGGATGCATTGCCATCATTCATAATCGCAGCAAACTGATTCAGGATTTCTCTGGCTGATGGCTTAAGCGAATCACTGCCGGAATCAAACAGAATATCTGAGTGAAATTTGCTGACGCCCGTATGCGGGTCGAATTCAAAGTCAGGATATTTGTTTGCGAGTTCCTGGAAGCGGCGGGTTGCTTCGCCATCCAGCGGGCTCGGCTGACCTTTTGCTGTTTTCATCAAACTCACATAACGTTGCTGCATTTTAGAACGTTCAGAATTCAAGTTGTCGAGCCGTTTATTGGCAATACTCAAATTGGATTCCAGCGACTGCGCGTGCATTGCCATTTGATCACGTTCGTGCTGCAGTGCGTTCGCCGACTGCTGAAACTGATCACGCTGCATCGACAGTTCCATATTCTGATCGTAAAGCTGCTGTGAACGATACATACTCTGTCGCATTTGCGCATTCGGTCCGCGTTTGCAGGCCGTCTGAGTCATAGTAAATAAACACACTGCGCTAAGCAGGCATACCCGTACGATGATGGGCATCTTTGGTGCTCCTTTATCTAACTCTGAATAGAATCACGATTCCAGTTGCGCAAGTCTTCACGAAAATGCCATCACCGATTAAGTGCAGACATTCCATGAAAATTCACACAGTCTTGAAAAGCCACGCTGATTCAAGGAAAGATGAATGGATAAAAAATCAATTTTAATGGATTGGTAGGTTTTTGAGATGTGACATGCGATTGCATATCCTGCCGGGCAATTGAATTCGTAGTGTGAAGTGAGAGAGGTTTACTCATTCAAAAGCCAACAGAAACGGATTTATAACGCGTCTGTTTTTTTGTGCCAAGAGCAACATGATCAAAAAAAGGTGGATTTTAAGAGTTTGAAATATCTACAAATAAATAGCAGATTCAGGCTGCGTTTGTTGCACAAACAGGCGTAAAAAAACAGGTGGTTCCTGACAACGTGTCAAACACCACCTGTTTTGTTGGAGAGTCATATTCAATTTCAGAAACGAAAATCGTCACTGCATATTAAAGCTCTGATTGAAGCCGTTTTAAATCTTGTTCCAGAAGTTGGATTGCTTCTACCACATTTCTTCGAGCAACGAGAGAAGCCTTATCCTGGGATAAATCGTGTTTAAAGTTGTTAATCGCCCGTTTTGCCTTACGGATTTTTTCCTCTTTCGTTAACTCTGGAACATCCACTTCATCAGTGTAGCTTGCCTCGCAGTCTGGGGCTTCCAGAATGGCACGTCCTACTGGAGTAGACGATGCATCGGACTCAGTTGGTGAATCTAAATCGGAATTTGACTGCCACTCCAAAGCGTTTTGTTTCTGTTGTTTTTTCAGATTGATCGCATACATATCCAGAATTTCCTGGAGTGAATGCTTGTAGGTTCCTGACATTTCGGAGATGACCGGGCCACCCGCATACTCATATTCACGGTAGACCCAATAGGGACCATCTTGCTGTTTGTGCTTCAGTGAGGCGTCCTGTGCCTTCTGAATCTCAGGTAACAACAGTGCGACGAGAACGGCTATTGTTGCAATAGCCACCATTAATTCGATTAGTGTGAAGCCTCTTTTCATTCCTCGCTTCTTAGATGGGAAGTTATTCACCATCTCTCCTTATTAAACAGATTGACAACATGCTCATCAAACAGTTTCGAGCACATACTTTGAACGCCCGGAGTTATAAGGGCACATGTTTAAGAGAATGTTTCTGTTTGATGATTATTGTGATTTGTTTTAATGCGAATCACGTGCCAAACCGGAAACCTACCTGTCAGCGGTATTCATATTTAACTCGTATCTTGTGAATGCATAATGAGATAAGACCATGGATTTACCCGTCGGTTAACCATAATTTATTTTTTGATTCATCAAACAAACACAGGGACAGTTTGGAGTTGCCCGATTCTTGAGCACCCTGATTTCCTAAAGAATCAAATACCGATTCTTGACAGGTGTAAGGTTGATCCCGACTTCACTGTCATAACCATTTCAAACGGGACTTGGCTGCAGCCAGAGATTTTCGAGCATAAAAGTGAAGACACCATGGGGGGCTTACTACTGTATTGTTTCTGGTTCCGGTAAGATAAATGGTTTTCAGATGAATCAATAAAAACCGGGATCATGGATCGGTTAGGGAACGAAGAGGAGACACACTTGAAACGAATTCTGGGACTGGTAGTCTTATCCGCAGTGCTAATCGCAGCCCTAATACTGAGTCAAAATCGACATGTACCTTTGAAGGTTTCTGGTTTTTTGGAAGCGGATGACATCCGCCCCGGTTCTCGTGTCGGAGGACGTGTGAAACAGGTCCTGATCGAAGAAGGTCAGTCCGTGTCGAAAGGAGACCTGCTGTTTGAACTGGAGCCTTATGACTTACTGGAACGACGTGCCGAAGCAGTCGCCGGATTGGCTGAGGCCAAAGCCAACTATGACAAGCTGGTTGCCGGTTACCGAATAGAAGAAATCGCGCAAGCGCAGGCACAGGTAGACCAACTCAAAGCAAGATTGACATTACTAGTCAACGGCCCCCGGCAACAGGAGATTGATTCTGCCATCGCAGAGTTACATTTAGCAGACGCAGAGTACCGGCTGGCAAAAGCAAAACAGACGAGGATCGAAACATTATTCGCCAAACAATCGGTCTCGGAAGATGAGATGGATACGGCGAATACCGAGTTGCAGGCAACCGCTGCCAAAAAAGAAGTCAAACAAAAGACCCTGGATTTACTGAAAGAGGGAACGCGGAAAGAAGAAATTGACGAAGCCCGAGCTCACTTAAAGCAGGCCGAAGAGGCCTTGCGATTATTGAAAAATGGGAATCGACGCGAAGACATCGCACAGGCAGAAGCAGCGATGAAAAAAGCCGAAGCGGTTTTACAGATCATCGGCGATCAGATTCAGGAATTGAAAGTTTTTGCCCCCCTCGATGGAACAATCGAAGCGGTCACCTTACAGCCGGGGGATCTGGTGGGCAGTAATGTTCCCGTGATTTCGATTCTGGACTGGAAGCATTTATGGGTACGTTGTTACGTTCCCGAGAATCATCTGGATATTCATATCGACCAGGATGTGGATGTCACGATCGACAGTTACCCTGATAAAATCTTTAAAGGACGTGTCACCTTTGTTTCACGTCAGGCAGAGTTTGTGCCCCGCAATGTACAGACTCCCGAAGAACGCTCGAAGCAGGTATTTCGCATTAAAGTCAGAATCGAGGCTCAGGATAAATTGCTCAGGCCGGGAATGTCGGCCGATGTCTGGTTGGACAAAAAGGATGCCAGACCATGAATCCTGTGATCCAACTCAATCAACTGACACGCGATTTTGGTTCACTCCGCGCCGTCGATCAGGTTAGCTTTGACGTGCAACGAGGCGCCATTTTTGGTTTACTCGGCCCAAACGGGAGCGGAAAATCAACCATCATTCGGATGCTGTGCGGCGTTCTGCAACCCACGGGAGGGTCGGCGCGCGTACTGGGTTTTGATGTCGCACACGATGCAGAACAGATCAAACGCCATATCGGTTATATGTCGCAGAGCTTCAGTCTGTATTCCGATTTGAGCGTGCGGGAAAATATTGAGTTCTATGGTCGCATCTATGGGCTCAGTCCCGAGAAACTGGAACAGCGACTTCATGAAGTTATCGAATTAACATCGCTGGGAAATCGACTGGATCAATTGGCCGGTAGCTTATCAGGAGGCTGGAAGCAACGCCTGGCGTTGGGTTGTGCTCTGATCCATGAACCGCAGGTTCTGTTTTTGGATGAGCCAACGGCGGGCATCGATCCCGTCGCGCGGCGGGATTTATGGGACCTGCTGTTTGATCTGGCCGGGCAGGGGGTCACGCTGTTTGTGACCACACACTATATGGATGAAGCCGAACGCTGCAGTGATGTCGGATATATTTACGACTCGCGGCTGATCGTTTGTGGAAAACCGGATGAGTTAAAGCATCTGCCCAGCGTCACGCCCACAGGTACTGCCCGCTGGGAAATCGAAACAATCGACCCCGCCACAAAACTGGCTACCTTTCGCGAATTAGAAGGCGTGCGGGATGCAACACTCTTCGGACAAACCATTCATGTGCTGGCTGACCAGCGTTTATCGGAAACCGACCTGATCCGGCATCTTCAGGAAGAGCAGGAATCAGCCCAGATCAGGCCGATTACTCCTTCCCTGGAAGATGTATTCGTCACGTTGAGCCGGGCAGAGGGGCTGAATCATAGCGACGTGGACCAGACCAAACAGACACCAGTGGAACAGAAATCGGAACCGAACTGCCCCGAGCCAACAGAACAGAAAACTCACATAGAAGAACCGGATTTCGTTCCCAAAGAACGTCCGGTCAAGAGTAATCCGTCTCTTATGCGAACGGGTTTAATGGCAGGATTCTGGGCAATTCTGATGAAAGAGTTCTCACATGTCCGGCGAGAGCCTTCGACATTGCTCTTCGTGTTTGCCGTTCCGGTGTTACAGACGATCATTTTTGGATTTGCCATTGATACACAAATCGAAAACATTCCCACCGTCATCTACGACTTGGACGGTCGCTCCAGTGCGCGCGAATTAAGAGACGCGTTTGCCAATACGCGCACATTTCAGATTATCGAACGCGTGTTTAATGAGGACGCCTTTCACGACGCGATCCAGTCGGGCAGAGCGAAAGTCGGGGTGATCATCCCCCCCGATTATTCGGATCGTCTGCTACGGGGAGAGCAGGTCTCAGTCCAGGTGCTGATTGATGGCAGCGATTCTCAGGTCGCGACGACCGCCCTCAACGCTTCGAATCTTCTGGGGCTCAATCTTTCGATGAACATGGCGAAACAGTTTGCGGAGACCCTCCCCATGGTTCTGGCCCGCGATGCACAAGGTGCGGCAGCACTGCCCATCGAGATCAGGCCGCGGCTACTATACAATCCGGATCTGGAAAGCTCGCACTTTTTTGTCCCTGGGCTGGTGGGGATCATTTTACAGTTAGTGACGCTGTTTTTGACCTCATTTGCGATTGTCCGAGAACGGGAACTGGGAACGCTGGAGCAACTATTTGTCACTCCGGTCAGTAAATCCGGATTGATGTTGGGGAAACTCGTCCCATATGCTCTGATTGGTTTTGTCGAAACGCTGATCGTGTTAACCGTAATGGTCTTCTTTTTTGGCGTTCCAATTCACGGTAATCTGTGGGAATTATTAGTGCTGTCCCTGTTGTTTCTGGTCTGTGGACTGGGACTGGGAATGCTGGTCTCTACTGTTTCCCGCACACAATTGCAGGCCGTTCAGTTCGCGTTTCTGATTATGCTGCCTTCTGTTTTGTTATCGGGATTCATGTTTCCACGTTCACAGATGCCGCTACCCATTTATCTATTCACGTTTCTGATCCCCGTCACCTATTTCCTGGAAATTCTGAGGGGGATCGTTTTACGGGGCGCGGATATCACCGATTTACTGCCGCATATCGCAGGGCTCAGCCTGTGTTGTCTCGCCATTATTGGCATCAGTTTAAAGAGATTCCAAAAGCAGCTATCATAAAGGGACCTGGGAATTGGTCTGCCGCAAAAGAATCGGTAGGATAAACATGAAACGATGCTTGAGGCTTTAATCCCCGGGCGTCGCCGCAGCAAACACAATTTTCTCACACTACATTCACACCCTCTTCGACTTCCCCCTGAAGGAGCCTGCAAATAATGAGATTATGTCGATACCAGTTTGAAAATCATATTTCTTGTGGGTTTTACTCGGAAGATACAATCATCCCACTGAGTGCTGCTGCAGAAATGGCAGGAGTTGTGGTGGATGAAGAGGCAGGCCTCATTCCATTTCTCCCGGGAGGCGCACAGCACGAGACGATATTGGGCATCGAACAACACTTGAAACAGTCGATGGATGAAGAGCTGTTTCCCATGTCTATCCCGGTAGAAGATGTGCAACTACTGGTGCCCGTTCCCAATCCTTCCAAACTACTGCTGCTGGCCGGCAACTACTCTAAACATATCGAAGAAGGGGGCGGCAAAGCCGAGGAACGGCAAAAAACATTCCCCTATGTATTTATGAAACCTCCCACAACCACGCTGACGCATCCCGGACAGCCAGTCAAAATTCCCGAAGTCTCTCCTGATTATATTGACTGGGAACTGGAACTGGGAATCATTATCGGCAAAGCGTGCAAAAACGTCTCGGAAGCAGACGCACTCGGCTACGTCGCCGGCTACACCGTCATCAATGATATCTCCGATCGAAAATTTCGACCGAACCCGGAACGCACGCAGCGCGAGAAAGATGGCTTCTTTGACTGGCTGCACGGTAAATGGCACGATACATTTTGTCCGATGGGGCCCTGTGTGACTTCCTCGAACGAGATCAAAGATCCACAGACGCTCAAAATGAAGCTTTCGGTCAATGGAAACGTAGAACAGGATTCGTCGACATCGGAAATGATTTTCCCGGTTGCCGCCATCATCGAATTCATTTCCAGCTTTGTGCATCTTGAGCCAGGCGACGTGATTTCCACCGGGACCCCCAGTGGTGTCGGAGCATCGAAGAATAAGTTCCTCAAGAATGGCGATGAAATGCACGCCGAGATCGAACAGATCGGCGTCTTGAAAAATCCAGTCGTCTGAATATCGTTTCTACATCACGACATAAATCAACGAGTGTGAAGAGAGTTGCTGGTAGCTGAGCGATTTGGTTGTTCTCGTTTCGACCACAGTTTTTTCATTTCTACAACAGGTTCTGCACCTTGCGTTTGAAGACATGAGAAAAAATCGCTTTTTAAACCTAAACTGAAGCATGGTTTATGTCATTTCGCCTTAAATGCTGCGCAATTGGCACATCTGTTGCAGTTTTCCTGAGATAAGACAATCGAAAAAACATTCAGGTTGCTGGCTGCATTCAATCGGGGATGCAGCCAGACAACACGGTTCTTATCAAGGAGACAAGACCATGAAACGTGCACTGACGATCGCCACGCTGGCGTGTAGTGTTTTATTTGTAGGCGCGATGAATACCAGTGAAGCCAGACCGCCTGCCTGGAAACAGGTACGCAGACAGTCTCGCAATATCCAACGCGATTACCGCCAAAGTGTGAATCGCTTCGATCGACACTACAGAAATGACCTCAATCGATATTCCCGCGGATACAACAACTACAATCGGCGATATCACAACAACCATTACCGAGGCCGGGGTGCCGGAATTTATGCACCCGGTTTCGGGTTCTATTATGGATGGTAATCCATATTTTTAATAATTCCGCCTCGGTCAGGTTTTAGCTGATCTTGTCGGGCCGGTTCCTGTTCCCGGGAACAAATTTGGCACGTTTTCTCAAGTCTCTCATTCATTTGGTTCGGCCCGATCATTTGAGTGAGGGGCTTGTTTTTTTAGTTCTCTCCCCTCGGCAATTCCTGCCAGACATCTCATTTTTCTGTACTCAGTTTGATATCGGTTGACGCGATTTTAGGACGGTTTTCAGCCTACCCTTGAGGGCTCTGAAAAAGCTTCGTGTCTTAAGCTTCTACCCCTTAATGAGTTAAGTGAATGTCTGTCAAAAGAAACCATTCTGGCACGCTTATCGCGTTTCTTCTGATTACGGCAGACGGATAAGTAGGTGATGAGCGATGGAATCTCAACCGTACTGCAATCGAGTGCCTGACAATGAGCGAGGACGCTTTTCATAAATATGCAGCACTCAAGTTTGATTCATTTTTCCAAGGAGAGAAACGATGCAAAGCAAAACAGATGCGGTTGACCAGGCTCAGTCAACAACGAAGAGAAAATCAAAGACCTTGAAACTGGTTCTGAGTATGGGACTGGTGATGGGGGGGGCTCTGTTGCTGATGCCGACTCAGCAGGCCGAGGCAGGGGGCTGTTATTCTGGCTATGGTGGAGGTTATGGTGGCGGCTACGGTTATTCGTCCCCGAGTTACGGCGGCTATTATAATTCCTCTCCCTCGTATGGATCCGGAGGCCTCTATTATAGTAGCCCCTCATTCGGGATCGGCATCTATAGTGGCGGCGGCCGCAGTTACGGTGGCAGCTCCTATGGCGGATACCGCAGTGGCTACAGAAGCGGTTATCGAGGTGGCTATGGTGGATCTCGTAGTGGACATCACGGTGGTCATCATGGAGGCCATCGCGGTCATGGTCACCGCGGCCATCACTAAATTCGGGTTCCACTCCGATTTAAAAGTTGTTTGAAAGTGCTCAGGCTCTGTTCTTCGTGAACAGAGCTTTTTTTATTCTGCTGCCGGGAACCAGAGCGACAAAGCGGGTGTCTCAAAGTAGCAGAGTCTCCCTTTGTGCTTCTGAAAAGGGCAGATAAGCCAGCCAGAACCGGCTTTCAGAGGATGCAGAACCCTGTTTGAAACCAAAAATCTGGCCCGGAGCTGCTAAAAAGATTCAAATCCTGCTTCCGAAAGGCTTTAAAAGCGAGAACCGCCTCGCTAGAATACCCTTTCCCCATCGGGGATAGGCACCCCTAGCTCAATTGGATAGAGCATCGGTTTACGAAACCGAAGGTTGCTGGTTCGAATCCAGCGGGGTGCACTACTTATCTCAAACTGAGACAATCAATTACCACCAAAAGGCCTTCGTCACTCCGACGAAGGCCTTTTGCATTCCCCTTACTGATGTCAAGTTTTTGCACTATGGTTAACCTTAATCGTTCCTTCTTAGCTGAAAGAGCGAAATCCAATCTGTAAGGTTGCTCGGTGCAGGGGCATCTTCTTCGGCAGGAATCCCTGTGGCAGGGCAAATGATCTGGGAATTCAAAAAAAGCGGTTTGTCAGCCAATCAGAAGTCACTTCTCAGTCGGTGGCAGACCTTTCTAATATAAGGATTCGTCACCAGATTCAGTCTCATGTTGATTCATCCGAGCGTCTACCTAATTTAGATGATTCCGAGGAAGTTGCCACACTCTTTGAAGCCGTCTTTCCAGCAAAGTCAGATCGACGCGCATGTAATGATTCGAAGAGATTCTACGAATGCACTTGAAGAGATAAGGTTCGGGTATCGCTTGTTATGTTTTGCCCTCTCAGCCAGACTCGTATTTATTTTTGGCATTACGATCAGGGGCCAGCAGTCGGATGTGGTACATATGGTTTGTTCAACTTCTCACCTGTCAGTGCAGAAAGCGTGAAGCGGACGAAGCGCACTTCCTTGTATCCAGGCTCGTAAAGCACACCAATACTGCCATCTTTCAGAATAGTCATCGATGAGTAGGCAGACGGGCCATTGTCAATTACCTTTCCAGCACTCCAGGTCAAACCGCCGTCGTAGCTAATCCGCACTGCCAAATTCTTCCGACCGTTGTTTGACGCAGCGTTACAGAAGAGAAGGCGGTCTTTTGCATACCCATCTCGCTGGGCTGTGTACTGAATGATGCAGGCGTTACAGTTTGGATCTGGCAGACTGAAATCTGCGTTACTTTCCCAAGTCTTTCCACCATCAGACGACCGATGAATAAACCGCTTGCCGGGCGAGATCCGAGAATTGACCATCAGCGATCCACTGGGCAACTGCACTACTTTTGATTCATCCCCAGGACTGACCTCACCCATCTTTTCCCAGGTCTTACCATGGTCACGACTACCGAATACTATAACTCCCTTGCCAATATGTACATAGTCGTGCATTAGAAGTCCCTCACGAGTTTGAATGCCTCGCCCCGAGGTAATAAACTTGAAGGCATTCTTCAACTCCGGACCAGCCACTTGATCTGTGAAATCGACTGGCTCTCCCCAGGTCTTCCCGTGATCAGAACTTTTCTGAACCATGAAACGATACTCTTTTTTCGACCTATCTGCGGTAATGTAGTTATAGAAACAAAAGATATCACCTGTGACTTGGTCAACAATCAGAGAAGCATCACTGCAACCTCCATCTTGGATGTTTTCAATTACTTCCATGGGAGTCCAGGTCTTGCCGTTATCTATACTTCTCCGACAGACGATATCGATTGTGCGTTGATATCCCAGGTCTCCAGAACTTTTTCTCCTCGCATCACAGACCGCTAGAAGATCGCCGTTGGTGGCAGTCACAATGGCCGGAATGCGAAATGTATGCGTGCCTTGCGTACCGGACGTAAAAAGTGGCTGGCTGTCAACGAGTTCAAGCGGCTCGCTGGGCATAACACTGGTCGGAATGGGGGTTGGTCGTTTGGGAGCAGTCTCATGGAACGACAGATCGTCGATCAGTACACCGGACTTCGAGGCAGCAGTCACCTGAAAACGAATCGCCTGTGTCTCACCATCGCCTGTGATGGGAAGCTGGACATGGGAACGAAATCGGGCTCCCGTTATGACAATGTAGTCGAGCTGGGCGACTTCGCGCCAAGTGTCATCCTGTTGGACCTCGACCCGAAATGAAAAAGGGGCTCTGCGCGTCCAGCGTTCCGCATGAAAGCTGATTCCTTTTACGGATCGTAGATCCTCGGGGAGGATAAACGTGATTGTGTTATTTTCGTCGCCAAGCAGGTGTAGACACTGCTTCCCGGTGTGTGCGTATTTCGGTGTGATTGCTGCCGTACCGGTCGCTCGAACCTGGACCGTTCCGTCCTGGAGACTTTGGAATGATCCGACTTTTCCGTCTTCAAACGACGTACTAAAGAGGATATCGTCGGTAGACTCATCGGCGCAAACAAAACTCTGAGAAACCACTAAGGTCATGGCAAGAAGGATCATTCGTATCATTTTAAGTAGCCTGTTCTAAAATATGATTTGGTATTGGGGCTAAGATTGCTCACCAAGACCGGGTTAATTCACTTCGGTGCAACGTGACCGTCTTTGTCGTAATTGGCTTCATAGAAAGGACGCTTATTCAGGCATCCAGATGGATCATCGCTCAGTTGTCAAATAAACATCAACCACTTCCCGCGTATTTGACCTGACCATAGCCCCCCTATATACACTTGCATATTCGCAGAAATATCTTCGCTTAAAATATTCTGAAAATGTCATAACCTCGGGATGTTTGTCATGAAAGTGTGAGTGGAAACCACTCACACCAATCGAATCCCTGTTACCAGGCTCGTTCGCGAAGAATTACAGACGCCTGCTGACAATAAGCTCATTCAAACAGGCGACCCAATTTTGCGAATGCATCAAGTTTTGGACTAATTATATTTGGACTCTTCTTCTCTGCATGACCATAATAACTTAATTCAGAACTGAGATCCTCGACAGCAAGTAGTAGCACCTTTGGAAGACCATCCCCCCACCCACAGCTACTCCTCACCCCACAGATTCTCTGCAGTATCAAACAGGTATATAAAATGAAGTTCGGCATGATGACAGCAGCATCGAATACGCCAATTAGAGAGTTTCCGTTTAACTGTTGCCATCATGTTATAACACTGTATAATGCATGATGACACTAAACAACCCCAATGAAAAATAAAATCGGGGTTATTGATTACTCCATATTTATTACTGGCTAGATACACAAATGAACCTTGCCGAAAAATCATATCGCCATATTCGTCGTCAATTAACGAGCGGGAACCTACAACCTGGATCGCGACTGGTGAATCGCACCCTGGCTGACGAAATAGGTGTTAGTGTGATTCCGGTGCGCGAAGCACTCAATCGACTCGCTAGTGAGGGTCTCGTCGAACAATTTCCCGGGGTGGGTATTTTCGTCCGAAACCTTGACCGTGATGAGCTCGACCACATGTATGTGTTGCGTGATGCACTTGAAAGCTGTGCTGCTGCTGAAGCGGCAAGACATATCACCGAGATTCAACTCGAAGAGCTGGAAGCCATTCTGAGCGAAGCGGATATCGTAGCTAAAAAAATTGCAGCTTCGACGAAAGGACGTGCAACCAACAAGCAGTTCAATGTATGGCTCGATCTTGAGGAACAATTTCACTTATTGTTAATTGAAGCTTCTCGGAACCCATTGTTGATCAAGGTAATCAATGAGCATCGTGCGATTCGTGAAGTCTTTGAAGCACAACGTAATAAACCTGAATTACTGACAACAGAAACCGCTCAGCAAACTTGTCATGGAAAAGCGGAGTTGATCAAAGCATTGAAAGACCGCAATGCTGAGCTAGCCCGTAAGCTTATCAGTGATCAAATCCAAAGCGGTCGTCGCAGTGTTCTCAGCTACTTCCGTAAACACGGAACGGGATCGCCAAACGCCTGAGTCCTTCGAGATAGGGAACAGAACATTTGATTTCTATGCAGCGTAAGATTGCCCTTTTGATCGTGCCTAGTTCGGATAACCAGATTCGAATGATTCGTGGCGTGATGGATTATGCCAAAGAATTCCCACATTTTCGGATCACAAAAAATGCGGCGATCCCCTATATCCCTTGGTCAATGGTTAACCAAATTAACTGTGATGGCATCATTGCGTATGCTGAAACGGAAGAACAAATCGATCAACTTGCCAGCTTGAATATCCCGGCTGTCAATCTCACCCTGCATACCCAGCCCGTCGAGAACATTCCTGTCGTCCACTCAGATAATGCATTGATCGGCCAGCTGGCTGCGGAACATTTAATGAGCGCTGGTTTGCGTCGTTTTGTCTTCATTGGCCATTCACCCTGGCATCACAACCAATTAAGGCGTGATGGATTTACCAATAGCCTAGCACAACATGGATTTGACACACATCAAATCGATGTTGAATTTGAATCGGTAATCAGGGAAGACCTGAGCACCAGGAGGATTAATCAAGCCGATTTGTTAAAGGCAATTGCTGCCATCCCAACACCTTTTGGTGTCTTCGCTGCGCATGATGAGTTTTCCTACGAGGTCGTAGAAGCTTGCAAGGCATTGAATAGAGTTGTTCCATACGATGTCGCTGTCATCGGTGTGAATGACTATAAACTCATTTGCGAGTCGACCGAACCACCGCTGTCGAGCATCGCTCAAAACTCTGAACGAATTGGTTACCTCGCTGCTGAATTGGTCGATCAGCTCATCAACGGTGCTGAACCGACTGCTTCACCCGTTTATGTGACCCCGGATAAATTGATCGTTCGTCGCTCTTCAGATTTTTTGGCCCTTGAAGATTCGGATTTAATCCCGATCGTTCAATATATACGTGAAGAATGCCATCGCCCCATCACCGTAACTGACCTGGCAGAGCGATTCAATCTTGGTCGAAAAACACTGGACGAACGATTCAAGGCATCGCTGGGGCATACCGTCAGTAAAGAAATTCGTCTGTCCCGCATTCGTACTGCCAGAGAATTGCTGACAACAACACAAATGCGAATTATTGATGTCGGCTTCAGCTGCGGTTTTGATAGCACAAGCGGCTTTGTGCGCGCCTTTCGGGAAAGCACCGGGTATACACCAGGACAGATACGTCTTGGTGAAAATCAACCAAGAGTTGAGATTGAGACCTCTCCAAATGCGCACATTAAATGATATTTATTCGGTCGCCAGCGCTTTCGCATTAGTAAATAATTATGAATTGATAAGTTCCGTTTTTTATAACTCTACATACCTCCATTAGGAGCGAATTAATGTCACGACGTCGAGGATTTACACTCATTGAACTCTTGGTAGTGATTGCAATCATTGCCATTCTAATCGCTCTCTTACTGCCTGCTGTCCAGCAAGCTAGAGAAGCGGCACGCCGTTCCCAGTGCAAAAATAATTTAAAGCAACTTGCGATAGCACTTCACAACTACCACGACACCCATAGTGTTTTGCCTTCTGGATTAGTTGACGACCCAAACGACACAAGCGGTGTTGATGGCTATGGTTGGTCATGGGGAACGATGATCCTACCTTATATCGAACAGGCACCGCTCTACAACAACATCACTCCTGGTCCTAACACAGTAACAGACGTTTTAGCGAACGACTTACAATCCTTGCAGACACCACTCGCCGCATTCAAGTGCCCGAGTGCAGTTGATCCAGAATTGAATTCACATTGGATTTTCAATGATGGATCAAACGACCAGAATTTAGCAGTTTCTAACTACGCAGGAAACACCGGGTGGGCATACACCAACGGTACCAGCGTAGATCGCGGTGGTGTCTTCTTCAAAAACAGTGCCATCACTCTGACTGAAATTTATGATGGAACAAGCAATACCCTTCTTCTTGGTGAAAAGACCTTGCTTCACCCCCACAGCAAGAATGTGTTAGGAGGGTCTGTGTGGGCTGCTTCCAACCGAACTGACCTAATGGGAACAACAGGGCAATATACAGATCATGTTGGTTGTGTTTTTGGTGGTGTTCATCAAAGCCATGCACTTAACGGTGATCCAGTAGCCGCTGGAGTCGACCCTGCATATACCCCCTTGTGTTTTGTTAGTCAACATACGGGTGGAGTCCATTTTGCACTGTGTGACGGTTCCGTTCGTTTTATCAGCGAAAATGTGGATCAGGTCAACCTAATGAGATGGTTGGGCCAACGCGACGACAAGCAAGTTGTCGGTGAATTTTAATTTTTCCTTTTGCTCGCAAATGAATACTCGAATGTTTACTTCATATTATCAAAATCAACGCGTTTTGCTGTTCTTTTTCCTGTTATTGATTGGGCAGGGCTGTGGCGGAGGACCAGGAAATCTAGACGTCGCAAAAGTGTCAGGAAAAGTCACTTGTGAAGGAAAACCTGTGACACAGGGATCGATTGCATTTACCCCCATCACAGACGGGGATCGAACAATGCCCGGAAAACCCGCATTAAGTAAAATCAACAGCGATGGGACATTTCAGTTAACGACTTACGAACAGCATGATGGTGCCGTCGTAGGTAAGCATAAAGTGAGTGTCACTTTTCCCGGTCAAGAACTGGGAGGGTTGCCTGGAGAAAACTTTGGTGATGACAGCCCCCCTGTTAAACGAGTGAAGGGGCTTCCCTCTTGCGCTTACTTTCCAAGAGCAATTGAAATCGAAGTGAAGGCGGGTGAAGAGAACACGTTTAACATCGAGCTCTCTGATGATTAACGGAATTATTTTTTAATTTTTATGACATTCCCTTGAATAAGAGGTTCCACTATGAAAACGAAGAAAGGGTTCACACTGATCGAGTTGTTGGTGGTGATTGCCATCATCGCAATTTTGATTGCCCTGCTGTTGCCAGCGGTTCAACAAGCTCGTGAGGCAGCGCGCCGTACTCAGTGCAAGAACAATTTGAAGCAGCTTGGACTGGCACTACACAACTATTACGACGTCAATAAGACGTTTCCTCCCGGATGGATTTACCATTCTGGTGGTGGCTTAGGCCAGAATGCATGGGGATGGGGAACGTTTATCCTGCCTTATATGGATCAAGCTCCACTTTATAACAATATGGCCCCTGGAACGAATACGATGGCTGCTATCAGCGCAATCGATACCACGGGTACACTCCTGCCCATGTGGCGTTGCCCCACTGATGCGCAGCCTAAACGAGTGACATCTGGAGGAATCCTCTTAGGGACAGCAAATTACAACGGAGTCATGGGGCGTTACGATACGGCCCTGGCGGGAACAAGTTACTCTCCCAATGCTGGTGCGAATGCACATCCATTTGCAAACCGCCCCGCCTCTGATATCAGAAATTATAAGGGGGAAGGCATTTTTGGTCCTAACAGTACTACGAAAAACCGTGACATCACAGACGGTACCAGCAACACCCTGATGGTTGGTGAAAAAAGTTCGTTGCATGGAACAAATCGACTTGGAATCGTCTGGGCTGGTACTCGCCTCGACCAATGTGCGCACTGCTCAGTAGCTAGTATTTTTGGCATCGTTGGTGTTACTGATGTGAACATCAATGAAGATGGAGGCGGTGACGGATATGCCGAAGAAAAAGTTTTTACCAGCCGCCACGTGGGAGGAGCCCATTTTTTACTTGGTGACGGAGCCGTCCGTTTTCTCAGCGAAAATATCGACACCACCACATTCCAGAACCTTGGTAATAAGAGTGACGGCAATGTAATCGGTGAATTCTGATTTGCATCTTGAAATCAATACTGAGAAACAGGCCAGAACATCATTAATTCTGGCCTGTCTTTTTTCATTCATTTCAAGTTTTACTACATCCGTTTAGTCGAAAAGGAAATACTGTGTTGCGTTTTATTCTAACAACCTGTGTGTTATCTCTGGTCTGCTGTATTGGATGTTCAGGAGGCAGTGAAGATCACCCCGATCTGGGAACAGTGACTGGTTCTATTCGTGTTGATGGTACTGGAATGCCTGGTCTTCGCGTGTTGTTCCAACCTGATTCAGGACGCCGCTCAATCGGCGTAACGGATGAATCCGGGAATTATTCCCTCAACTATACAAAAGACGTACAGGGAGCCAGGATTGGTAAGCATAAGGTGTCAATCACATGGACTGGAGAATCACACCTGGAAGGCGAAGACACTGAAGTTGAGGCTGCCGATGCGGAAGCTGGAGTAGACGTCGAGGTCGTCAAAATCCCAGCAAATTACAATACCGAGACCACTCTGACTGCAAACGTGAAGGCAGGCAGTAACGTGGTGGATTTTGACATACAAAAATAAAGATTGAGACCCCGATTCTATTGAGACTCAAGCATCTTCCAGCATGTCAGTTGCATGCGGGGCATGTGGAAAGGGCCTTTCCAGAGATTTCCCTTGAGCTGTGAACTAAGGCTTCCGTCGCGGTGGAGGTAGCCGAACCATTCACCATGCTCCAGGTCAGGGAATTTCTGATAGGTCCAGTCATGGATCATCTGATGCCACTGGGCGTATTTAGGGTCTTTCGTAAGCTGATAGGCTAGTAGAGTGGCGATGATCGCTTCGTTCTGAGGCCACCAGAATTTCATGTCATGCCAGTATTCCTGAACTGGTAAACCGTTGACATCGACGAAATACAACACGCCACCATATTCTTTGTCCCAACCACGTTCCCACATCCAGTCGAGCATCTCACAACCCATGCGGACCAAACTTTCATCGCCTCGCAGCTTCCCCTCATGCATGATAAACCAGGCCCCCTCAATCGCATGTCCGGGGTTGAGTGTGCGACCATCGAAATGATCGATCATCTCGCCATCGTGACCGACCGTTTCCATGACACATTGAATCTCGCTTTTTAAGTGGTAGTTACGAATCGTATCAATACTCTGGTCAATCCATTTGTTTGCGTCTGGCAAATTGATCGATTCGCGGAGTTCCTGGGCTGTCGCGATTGTGATCATGGGAAAACCGAGGCCACGCATCCGGCGGGTATCGGTAAACTTTGGCTCAACGCACTGTGGGTTTAAATTGTGATCGATGAAACTCTGAAATGTCTGTTTCGCTTTCTCTGCGTATTCCTCTTCTCCTGTTGCTTTGGCTAGTTCCCCGTAGGCAATGGAAGCAAAACTTTCGGAAAAAGCGTAACGACGTTTGCGGATCGGTTCCCCTTTACGAGTGACCTGAAACCACATCCGACCATCCGCAGGATCGAAACAGTGATCGTCAATAAACTTTGCCCCATGTTTGGCAAGCTCTAACCATTCATCCCGCGGTTCGACATTGTTATAGAGTTCACCAAGCAACCAGGTAAAACGCCCCTGTTGCCAGACTCCTTTATCACTATCAATAACACTTCCATCGCGATTGAGCGCCATCATGAAGCCGCCATGTTCATGATCAACACAATGCTTCGTCCAGAACGGTAACGTGTCGTTCAACAAGCCATCACGGTAGGTTGTGATGAGTTCATCTATACGGCTGGCATCCATTTATTTTGCTTTCTGAGACTGTTTGACTTTCAGCAGTGAGCTGATCTTTCTCGATCGTGTAAACCGTCAGCCCGGCAAGATCCTTCGCTTGGCCACCGCTCACGAAACTGGCGAGATAACCAACAAAGACACAAGTGAAGACACCCGCCGCCACATACAAGTAACCATTAATTCGTGTGAATCGCCACATGCAGAACATGACTGCCGCTCCTATGATGGCACCGATAAATGCTCCTGGTCCGTTTGCACGTCGAGTGAGCGCGCCGAGAATAAACAAGCCTCCCAGAACCCCCATGAACAAACCAATCACTTTGATGAACTGATCGAACAGTGACTTAATACTCGGATCGACAAACAACAGTCCAAGACACGTCCCCATAGCTCCCAAGACGAATGTACTGATGCGTGCGGCCCGTAGGTAGCCTGCGTCGGTCTGGCAAACATTAAATGGCTCGAGAAAATCAGTCACGATCGTCGTGGCTGTCGAATTCATACTAGTCGAAACGGTTGATTGAGCAGCGGCAAATACTCCAGCCACCAGTAAACCGGCTATTCCAATCGGCATCTCTCTGGCAATGAATAGTGGAAAGACCTGGTCGGTCGTAATCGTGGGATCAATTCGTTCGGGGTTAGATTGATAGAATGCAAACAGAGCTGTGCCAAGTCCAAAAAACAGCAGTGTCGCTGGAATTGCCAGAAAAGCATTCGTCCAGATCGAACGTGCAGCCAGTTTGACATTGGGGGTCGTCATATATCGTTGGACGACCGCTTGATCTGCTGTGTAAGAAGAGAGGTTCTGCGCGATTCCACCAGCGATAATTACCCACAATGCAATCTGAGTACTCGTTGCGTCCCAGTGCAGATTCGCGATATTGAATTTATTGGACTGCGTCGCTGTAGATATCATACCGCCAAAGCCACCATCGACTCCGATGATCAACACAATTAAGGCGACCACCGCGCCGCCCAGCAGTACGAAGGTTTGAATTGTATCTGTCCAGATCACTGCTTCAATCCCTCCAGCCGTGCAGTACAGGATACTAAGAGCTCCCATCAACAGCACACTTTGACTCGGTGTGAGTGGTGTTGCCACTGCAAGAGCGAGCCCGGTCAAAGACATCACAACCGCCATCCGAAAGATGTGAAACAAAGTAAAACTTGCGCTGCCAAACAGTCTGACTGAACGATTGAAGCGTTTCTCTAGATATTCGTATGCACTGGTCGCATCAATGCGACGAAAAAATGGCATCGCGACAAAGACAGCCACAACAGCCACCAGTGGAATCATCAAGTTACCTACCGAATAAACCCAGTCTTGTGCATAGGCTTTGGAAGGAACGCCGGTAAAAGTGAGTGAACTGAGCATCGTTGCAAAGATACTACAACCGGCAGCCCACCAGGGAATGCTTTGACCACCGCGAAAGAACTGGTCGGTGTTTTTGTTTTTTCTAGCAAAGTACAACCCCACCAGTACCATTGCTGCCAGATAACCAAACAGTACAGTGTAATTGACCATACCGAAATTACGATTGGGAACGACAGGTGTCACGCTCCAGATTTTTGGGGAACGGACACGTGGTCGCACTTCACCGCTGGGGACGATGATCGCATCGCCCCACTTGACAGCAACCGTAGTTACATGATTGCGAGGAATTTTTCCGGCTGATGTCCAAGTGTTTGTAATCGTATGGTAGGCCAACGCCTCCTTGGGAAAGCCGGGGTGCGCATCCTTCAGAATATTTCCTTGTGTGAACAGTGAGCCATCTGCCCCTCCAAGTACGAAGATGTGACTCTGCCCGAATTCAATTCCGGTACCTGCCATCACGCTGCGCGGTGCATCCTGCCTCTGCCGCCACTGATCGGTAAGGGGCGTATATTCCCAGACATCTTTCAGAAACTGAACATCTTCCTTTTCCTGGCGGCGACCGCTGATTACATAAATGCAATCGTTGTATCCGTTATGTTGATGGACCGTGAGATTGAAGGCCCGTGAAGGTCCGGGACAGGGTGTGCGTTGTTTCCACACAAAGTCAGGAGTTCCTTTTTTGGAAAGATCAAGCGACCAGAAATTCGACATTGCGGAATCAAGTGTTTGCCCACTTTGTCCTCCAGCCAGGTAGACCACGTCTCCAATTAAAGCAGCCGCACCGAATGCACATGGTTTGGGAAGTGAAGGGTACTCGGTGATCTCAACACGTTCATTTTTGCCGTCCCACTGAAGCAGAAAGACTTCCGCGAATGTACCCGTGGCATCATTACCACCAATACAAACGATGCCATCTGGTGTAGAGACCGCAGCTCCGTAAGCGATGGGGCGAGGAAGTTTTCCCCCATCCCTCCAAATGAAACTCTCGCCCTGTTTAACCAGTACATGTATGCGATCATGCCAGACTTTATCGGTTTCCCAAACAGGCTTCGGGAAATTCGCCCCACCAGCCACGACCAAGGCATCGCTGTGAACCCCAGCAAAGGGTCCGGCAACTCCCAGTTCGTCTGGCAGCCCAGGCAACTCTTTCCAGGACAGTAAGTTCACTTCTTCTGCATTCACTCTTGAAGGAGTTGCCAGCAGCAGCATGACTAATAATACAGCGTTCAATTTACTTGCGATACTCATCAGTCTGTTCCTTCGTATTCCGCGTTCCGCTGCATCTCTTCGGCTCCGAGATCTGACGACAAGCTTTCGATCTGGCATGTGTACCAAGATGATCTTGAGTAAATCGTGTGAACGGGATTCAGTGATATTGCGAAAGAACAATGAAATGAATGCAGTATTTCATACTTTCCCACTGCTTTTCATTTCCTCAACCAGGGTAGCATGCCGGAGTTTCTTCTCTTCACTTTCCTGGGCAGCTGTGGAGTAATAGATGAAACCAAGCGCTTTTCGCGTTCGGTCTTTGGAAGTGTTTCCATCGGCCCGGTGGACTGTTAAAGCATGATGCACCAGCAAGTCGCCAGGTTGGGCTGGAAAGGCAATTTCGTTTTGTATGTCTTCTTCGGTACCAAAGTCGGTCATCCCCTGTGAAAAGCCTAAGGTCTGCGTTTTCCCGTGTGGCCGAAGACCCTGCAAATGCGAATGACGCACGTAACGCACACACCCGTTCTCGGCGTCCACGTCTTCCAGTGCCAACCACATTGTGACCGCTTCGTTGGGCTCCAACATAAAATAATAACCATCCTGATGCGGAGGCGTCGGCAAGCCGACCTGTGGTGGCTTATTGAAATACTGCATGTTAACGCCATGCACTTCATGGCCTAGTAATTTCGCTGCCAGTTCCTCAAACTTACTACCAAACATCAAATTGTTGAAGTAGTCGTCGTATTGAAACATCTGCTGCAACTGCTTGAGAGTTGTCTTGGTAGTTTTGTCTTCATAGAAAACTTCCTCTGAAGGCATTGTCGGTGCAACATCAACGATGAATCTCTCAACGTTCTCTCGCAACTCGCCAACTTCCTGTGGATTCAGAAAGCCCGGCAAGGCGACATAACCATCTTCGAGGAATTGCTTGCGCAAATTTTGATTTGATTGTTCTTGATCCATTTAACACACCCTTTTAAGTTTCGCTGAAGATACGAACCAGATAGGCCGTCTCCGATCATCAATTGGCTAATCAGCAGGTTGGTAACGCGAATCAAACGCAACCCGAAATTATGATGTTGTGCAGTCGGATCCGGATCTAACGATGATTGCTTGTTATGTGGTTAATGATGGGGTTGCTGGCAGCGACCAGGTAAAAAAGCCAATTGCTTCCAGCTCGCTTCTTAGCCTGCTGATTTCTTCATCAGTTAAACGACCTTGAGGCAGCCGGCAATCCCCCATATCGAAACCCTGCATTTCCAAAACTGCTTTCATCGCTGGGTGAAAAGGGTATTGTTTCACAGTGCTAATCATGCTGATTGCTTGTGCTTGTTCTCGTCTGGCTTCGGCCATGTCGCCAATTTCAAAGGCATCAATAATTCGCTGGTACAGCGGAGCAGCAATGTTATATGTGCTTCCAATTGCCGCACGAGAGCCAGTGGCTAACGCCCCCAGCAACATTTCATCACAGCCCCATACAACATCGAATCGCTCGTTTTCAAGTTCGAGGCATTCTTGAAATTCAAACAGTTTGGTGTCGGTGTATTTCAAGCCAGCAAGGTTCCCGATTCGTTCTCCGCCTAGTTTAAGAAATTCGACCATATTCAAATTTGAACCAGTCAATGAAGGGATGTGGTAATAGTAGAATGGAAGATTAGCCGCACTGCTGGCAATTTCCTCCATGCACTCTACGAGTGTGTGCACGTCACCAACATTGAAGTAAGAAGGACAGGTCGCCGACGTGATATCTGCTCCGATGTCTTGAGCGTGCCTGGCCAGATCTTTGGCTTCAGCAAGGCTGTTATGCCCCACTTGAATAATGACCGGAACTCGACCTTTCACCGCCTGCACATAAGCTTCGGCAACAATTTTCCGCTCATCGGTGGTCAAGGACATCCCCTCACCAGTGCTACCACAGACATACAACCCGCTGACTCCCCGTTCAATCAATGACTCCACAATGGGCGCCACATGATCGACATTGACACATCCTGAAGCACTCAGAGGTGTGTATGTAGCAGCTATCAAACCCTGTAATCGAAATTTTGGCATGGCTGATCCTCAGTAAATTTTTTAAAACGTGAAAGGTGAATCTCGCATAGGGTAGTCCAGCTGGATTCCATTGATTTTTCCGCTACACCTACCTCTAACCACATCTGAGCAACTGCCAATTAGATTTCCAAGGAAAAGTAGAAGTCACCCCAGAACTAACCTGCTGGAGAATGCTTGCATTGGAACCATCCTCACTCTTGAGCGAATACATTACCAAGGAGTATGTGGGAATTAAGGCGAGAAACGTACTTGCAGACATGTTAGTGTCCTGAATCTAATCACGAAGTCACTTGTTATCTGATGTTATAACACTTTTGAGTGAGAGTCAATGGACGGAATTGCTCACTTAGATACAAACAGAAATAACTTCCCCTAACTCCACCCGGTCTGACGCTCCGACACGCGTTTCGAAAGTGGCAGAATGAGGTGAATCGGCCGCATCAAGAGTACAAAAACAACACTGATCGGAGCGCGGGGGCCCCCCATTAAGCCCCTAACAAAACAGGGGTTTTGTGAAGTGTCATCAAAGCGTGGTATGGGGCCTGGGCGTTTACGAAACCGAAGGTTGCTGGTTCGAGCCCAGCGGGGTGCATTTTCTTATCTCACACTGAGAAAACCACTTACAACCCAAAGGCCTTCGTCACCCCGACGAAGGCCTTTTGTATTCCCCCCCACTAATGGGTGCCTGTCACAAGAGTATCGCAAAGCAGTCTCACTCGATGACATCCGATTCAATTCCCTGTGAGCTTTGCTACTAAATTATCTAGTTTTTTCTTCTCCTCGTTACTGTCAATATACTGAACCGCTAATCGTTGCAAAGCCTTGAGATTTGTCTCATCTGCATTGTCCAAGTCATCATAGGCATCAGACAAATGGGTTTGGAATCGAAAATATCTATCAGGATGGATAAGCTGAGTAGCAATGTAATTTACTGAATCAGCGGAGCCATCAAACAGCACATTAATGATGGGGATTGCCCACTCTGCTGCTCCCCACTCGTCCGCCTCTTCTGCGGTAATTCTGCGTATCGATTCCCCAGTACCAAAACTTGCAACAAGAAGATTATCAGTGCTTGGATTCTTGTTCGACTGAGTGTTGATTTTAACTGCCTCTGCAATAGCACATGCGGTTGGATTATTTGCCACTACACCACCATCTATCAGAGGCATTTCTACTCCTTTTATTTCCATCATATGAGCAGGAAAGTAAGTCGGTGCAGAAGCAGAAGCTTTGCAAATCTCCCATACTTTGAGAGAACGATACTCTGATTGATTATTCTTTAATACAATCGCTTCTCTACCGAATACATCATAAGCTGTGATTAAGGTTGGTTTGATTTTTAATGAACCAAATATTGTGGTCTTGAAAGTGTCCTTCAAAACTTTCTCAAGTCCCTCCCCATCATACTTTGGAGCACTCACGCCATCTGAAAAGAGTCGGGTAGCACGACTCCAAAGGCGAGAAGCAGTAGAGGGAAATATTTCTTTTCCTCGTTTCAGGTAAAGCTCAATGATTTTATCTATACTTATCCCCTTTGAGATCCCAGATACTGTTAATGCTCCTGCAGAAGTTCCCGCTATTAAGTCAAAATATTTATAAAGTGGTTTGTCGAGTTTCGCTTGAAGTCTTTTTAGCCAGATAGCTGTTATCAGTCCTCTGATCCCACCCCCATCTAAGGATAGAATTCGATATGGTTTTGACATAGTAGGCCTACTTTCTTGTATTGGTATTTATGAATTCAATGATCATTTAGACTGAAAAGAAGACTACACAATTACTCATTAGCCATGCGATGTAGTTCCTTGATGTCTTGAACAGTTAAGTTTGGGTAAGCACTGTAGAAAGGTTCTACGGCTCTTAAATCATGCTTTTTCACAAACTTTAAAAACTGCTCTGTATGAGATTGGACATTTACTTTTCCATCATCATTTTTCATGTCATCTGTTCCTTTAACATGCTCAAGGATCAGATTGAAAACATCTCCAATGTGGTCTACAAATCGGTTTATATAAACATCAAATTCACCGTCATAAGCGGTGATTACTGCTACCTGTTTTGACTCTTCAAGAAACACAAAACGAGCATAATGTACAATACCAATTGAATCTAACGCTTTGTTGATCGAATTGTCATCTCTTGCGAGGAGAACTTTAATTTTAGCTTTGAGCTGATTGTAAGACTGCTCATCCTTACATGTCATTATTAGTGTGAGTGGATTGGAAACGCCATGCTTTGTAGTAGATAGTTTCAAATAGGTTTTGTTGATAAAATCGACTGATTCCGCTGCCTCATTTGCAGTACGCATTGTTACAGTTGGAGCCATCTTATTTATATTTTCAAATCCCCATCCAAAGTTTCTGATATTCCAATTTTTAAAGGTCCTATTTTTAGGCAATACATTTGGATCAATCGCTGATATATTTTCAGGCAGATTATATGAGAACTGAGTCGTCACACCTGACAACTTGGAATCTCTGATACTGCTTTCAGTATGGCAGCTGATACAGTCTGTCGTAAGAAAATGAGATCTTTCTGGATTTGCAATAATATCTGAAATATCCCTTACCTGGATTGTTGAGAGAAGTGGGTCCGTTGAGTTTGGAAATACTCGACGATCTATTCTTCCAATTTGCAATAGAGGAAGGATACTAACGCCTTCTGCCCCAAATTGACGATTGTTTGGAATTGGAAATACCCTGGATTGAGTTACAAAACTCAATACCTGTCCCTTGGATGGCCTAAGGCTTGGAATTTTTTCAATGATCTTATGACGATCACTGGCAGGATCTTTCGAAACAGCAAAAAATATCCAAGGTTCAAAACCATCTTGGATACCCATAAATGCTGCAGACTTTATCCTGTTTGAATGCAAGTGATTCTTTAAAAATTTCTTGAGGCGTTCTGTTAAATGAAAGCCTGAGGATGAGAACCCCGGATGAACTCCAAGCAAAGTGCCTGAAGTGTCAATGCCGCTGCTTTTCAATTCTTTCTTTATTGACAGCAATTCATCAATGATCTCTTTAAAGGCAACTGAATCGGCTTCAAACGGCGGATTAGAATTCTTCACATAGTCATAAATGAGATGAATAGCGAAATCATGTGCAATAGAATTCCCGTTAGAAGTTGTTACTGGTTGGCAGATAATTCGAACCTGTGGCCTAGAACCAAACTTGTCTCTAATTTTCTGACTGCATCCGGGAGCCGATGGATCAATTCTTATGCCTGCTATTTTCCAATTAGTAATCTCTTTTAACTCTTCATTAAGAAACTCAATTTGTACTGGTTGGTTGGAAATGGGATCATTTAATACCAGTGTTTCCGCATTTTGAATAAGATCATTAAACAAAGATTGACGACAAACTGATTTCCCATCTTTTGTCAATTTACTATCGATTGAAATCAAACTATTTGCTTCTTCAACTGTCGTTGGTACATTCCATAAAAATGATATGTCGCAAACATCTAATTTCATTTGATGGTCTTGGGACAACGCTGTTCCATGTAAATAAGTCAGCGTAAAAACAATTGAGAGAAGATATGATCGCATGAATTGAACTCCTTCAACGAAACGAATTTGTATGGACACGACTAAGCCCTATATCTTTAAACCGCAATCCTTCTCAATTATCTTCGATAATAATTTTGTATTTGTATCTCCCGATACAACACGACAAGAACAAAGCCTTAACTTGATGACACCAGCTATGGAATTTTCTGGCCGAGCCCATTGGCTGTGGCCATTAGTCCATGTCCGTTGGAATATTTTCTTCTTGTTAAATAGGTCTTTGTCACAAATCAGGGATGAAGCATTTTTCGCTATAGCGTGCAGCAAGATGCACGCTAATCTCTGCAATAATTGGCAGCAGATTGCTATGACAACGGAATTTATCGCTTGTGAAAAGCCCTTGAATTAACATTACGAAACCGAAGGTTGCTGGTTCGAACCCAGCGGGGTGCACTTCTTATCTCCTACTGAGATAACCACTTACAACCAAAAGTCCTTCGTCACCCCGACGAAGGACTTTGGCATTCCCCCCACTAATACAAGTGGTCGAGCATTTCTCGATGTGAAGCTTGCTTTCATTCCCAGTAAACCAAATTGCCAACTTTCACTTTACTGATATCGGATATCAGGTGCTTGTGAAGAATTGATGAATCCAACGGGAACGACTGGATACTCAGTTCGATGACCGCTAGGATTTTCGAGTTCGGGGGCACACGTGTGACTTATGAACACTCCAGAGCCAACGTGCCTGGGAAGTTGGGTTCCGGAAAATATCATTTCATAAGGGTTTGGTGAATGTTCCACTCGAAGTTTTTATCTGTCATTCTGCTGGCACTTGCCTGCTACCAGTCGGTTTGCCTCGCAGAGCAAGGGAAGCAGGCACCTCAATTTCAAGCCCATGCCCATAATGACTACCGCCATCGCCGACCACTGTGGGACGCTTTGAAAAATGGCTTCTGGTCTGTGGAAGCGGACATTTTTCTCGTCGACGGAGAATTACTCGTTGGCCATAGTCGTTCCGAGTTATCCCGAGAACGCACGCTGCGTACGTTATACCTCAAACCTCTGAAAGAATACTTCAAGAAACATCCCCTGAAGACAGACGAGAAGTCCCCGCCATTCACATTACTGATCGACATCAAAACAGATGGAGAAGACGTTTACCCAGTGCTGCGGAATCAACTTCGGGAATACGAAGGTCTGCTCTGCACTTATCAAGACGGGAAAATGATTCGTGGTCCGGTGCAAGTTGTGATCTCGGGGGATCGCCCCAAAGAAATGATCGAAGCCGACAATCCACGATACGCCGGGATCGATGGTCGCCTGAGTGACCTGAATTCTGATCAACCGTCAGACCTGATGCCGCTGATTAGTGACCGCTGGACGTCACATTTTGAATACCGTGGAAAAGGTAAGATGCCCGAAGCAGAGAAAGTCAAACTGAGAGAGATTGTCAAGCAGGCCCATGCGGCAGGTCGACGCGTTCGATTCTGGGCAACTCCAGAGTCAGAGGAACTGTGGCAGGAACTGGTCAATGCGGAAGTGGACCACATCAATACAGATGAACTTGAAAAGCTAAGTGCATTCTTGATGCGTCAAACGAATGAAAGGCGCTAAAGGAATCGAATTCCCGTTCATTCCAACCAAAATGGCGTTGCGAATTCATGCATCACTGGATGAAAGTCGTTCCCGTGTTGTGCCCGCAATGCTGGTCGTGGCGTTAGGCTGATGACAATATATCTAATAACGTGGATGGAAATTCTCATTGTAGTACGGAACTCCTGTGATAGACTGGATCATTTCACCTGTGCTCTGGCGGGAAAATTCATCCATGAAGTCATCTGCAGTAAAACGACTGCTCTTTCTGTTATTGATCTGTCTGGTACAGCCTCTATCGGCGGCCGAACATCCCAACATCGTTCTGGTGTTCATTGATGATATGGGCTGGGGCGACTTTTCCTGCTTTGGCAATACAAAAGCAAGCACTCCGCACATTGATAGCCTCGCCAAAGAAGGCATTCGCTTCGAGCAGTTTTATGTCAATTCGCCGATTTGCTCTCCTTCGCGCGTAGCCATCTCCACAGGACAGTATCCACACCGTCACCGGATCACTTCTTATCTTGCCAGCCGCAAGGCCAACAAGAGCAGGGGAATCGCAAACTGGCTTGATCCCGAGGCTCCGATGCTGGCTCGTTTTCTGAAACAAGCCGGCTATGCTACCGCGCATTGCGGGAAGTGGCATATGGGCGGTCAGCGCGATGTAGATAATGCACCACCAATTACAGATTATGGCTTTGATGTTTCACTGACGAACTTCGAAGGCATGGGAGCGAAGTTGCTGCCTTTGACGGAAGTCCCGCTCAAAAATGGGGGCGTGAAAAAAGGACGCATCTGGCAGGATGCCGCACGTCTGGGAGAACCGGTCGAGTGGATTCTGCGTTCCAAAATTACCGGTGGTTTCGCCGACAAAGCGGTCGCGTTTATTGATCAGTCTCAGAAGAACAAACGGCCGTTTTATATTAACGTCTGGCCCGATGACGTGCATACGCCGCTGTTTCCCTCTCCCACAAACTGGGCCGACTCACAACGCGGCCTGTATCAATCTGTCCTGGAAGAGATGGACCAGCAGTTGGCGCGGCTCTTTGATCGAATTTGTAACGATGATGCGCTGCGTGAAAACACACTGATCCTCGTCTGCTCAGATAATGGGCCAGAGAAAAACGCAGGATCGGCGGGGCCCTTTCGGGGACTGAAAGCAACTCTGTTTGAAGGCGGTGTCCGTTCGCCGCTAATTGTCTGGGGGCCCGGTTTCATCGCCCCGCCACAGCAAGGCACAGTTAACAAAACGTCTGTTTTCGCCGCCATCGATCTCGTTCCCTCACTACTGGATCTGGCCGGTGTGTCCGTGCCAAAAGAAGTGCACTTCGATGGCGAAGATCTCGCGAAGACGCTCATCGGCAAGTCTCACCAATCCCGATCGGCTCCGCTATTTTTCCGGCGTCCTCCCGACCGTAAAGAGTTCCGACATTTGAAAAACCTGCCCGACCTGGCTGTGAGAGAGGGGAAATGGAAGCTGCTGTGTGATTATGACGGCACACGTCCTCGACTCTTTAATCTGGAAACTGATCCCGGTGAAGCGATGAACCTCACTGACCAGCATCCCGAACTGACCGAGCGGCTGATCAAAGAGGTTCTCGCGTGGAATGCAACCATGCCCGTTGACGCCGGCGACCCGAAGTTCAACACAACACAAAAAGAAACAAAATAGAACGAGCCTAAGTCACTATTTTTGAAAGCAACATGAACGTGATGCGCACCACAACCATGATTAAAACTGTCGTCTGCCTGCTCTGTGTGATCACAGTCGCAGAGCGGTCCTCTTCTGCATCTGCAGCCGAGCGTCCCAATATCATTCTGATTCTGGCCGATGACCTCGGCTATTCAGATTTAGGCTGTTATGGCGGTGAGATCAAAACGCCTCACATCGACGCGCTCGCGTCCGGCGGTGTTCGTTTTACTCAGCTCTACAACTCGGCGCGCTGTTGTCCCACGCGTGCGTCGTTGATGACGGGCCTCTATCCCTCACAGGCAGGCATTGGTGATTTCACTACACCGAAACCCAATAGAAAACGCGGGCCGGGATACCTGGGACGCTTGAACGACCGTTGTGCCACCATGGCGGAAGTGTTGAAACCAGCCGGCTATGGCTGCTACTACGTCGGCAAATGGCACATGCATCCAGAAACTGGGCCGATCAAACGCGGCTTCGACGAGTTCTACGGTTACACGAAAGGCCACTCGCACGATCAATATGATGCAGACTATTACATTCGCCTGCCTCAGGGGCGAAAAAAGGAAATCGACCCGCCCGCCAGCGACTACTATGCCACCGATGTCTTCAACCAGTACGCGATGGAATTCATTCGACAAGGACAGAAAACAGACAAACCCTGGTTTCTGTTTCTCGGCCATTCCTCCCCTCACTTTCCCGTGCAGGCACCCGCTGCGCGTGCAGACAAGTATGTAGCCACCTATCAACGTGGCTGGGACGAGCTTCGCGCAGAACGTTATGCGCGCATGCAGCAACTTGGTTTAATTGACGGCAAACACTGGAAACTAACTCCCCGTTCGATTGTTCCCGTTGATCGTGATGACATTGCGAACGGGTTTTCCGGCAAGCCGAATCCTGCCTGGGACTCATTGGATGAATCGCGTCAACACGATCTGGCACGACGCATGGCTGTCTTTGCTGCGATGGTGGAAGGGGTGGACCAGGGCGTCGGTCAGATTGTTGATCATTTGAAAAAAACAGATGAGCTTAAGAATACATTGATTCTCTTTTTGAGCGATAACGGCGCCTGTTATGAATGGGGGCCGTTCGGCTTTGATGGCGTCTCGCGAAAAGGGACCACCATCCTGAGAACAGGCGCTGACCTGCGAAAAACGGGAGGCCGGGGAACCCATCAGTCCTACGGCAGCGCGTGGGCCAATCTGGGAAATACTCCCTTCCGGCTTTACAAACATTTCACGCACGAAGGCGGCATCAGTAGTCCGTTCATCGCACATTGGCCTCAAGGGATCGGCAAGCCGGACCGCTGGGTTCGAGATCCAGCGCACGTAATGGATCTGCTACCCACACTGATCGAGGTCGCGGGTGCAACCTATCCACAGAAACAAAAGGGTAACATGATGACTCCCCTTGAAGGGACGAGCCTGCTACCTGCCATGCGTGGTAAAGGACTTACTGAAAGAACGATCGGTTTTGATCATCAGGCCGCACATGCGTTACGGAAAGGAGACTGGAAAATCGTCTGGTCAAAACGGATGCCGGCGGAAATCAAGTGGGAACTCTATAACCTTGCGGAAGATCGCTGCGAACTGCACGACCTTGCAGACAAATATCCCGATCGAGTGCAAGCGATGGCTGCCGAATGGGAAGCCTGGGCGCGGCATGTCGGCGTGACCTGGGAAGATGGAAAAAAGAATGCTCCCTAGAAACCACGCTCTTGATTTCGTTCATGACTACCTTGTCCCGAGCGTTAATTCTTTGCTTTATTCTTCCGTTGCTCTTCAAATTTGCGCTGGCGTTCCCGGGAACGGTTTCGCATTGATTCCAATAGCGCTCGTTGCTGCTCGGACAGGGGACCTAAATCCAGCTCGCGCTTTTCGCCGGGAAACAGACTGACCGAGGCACCGGGTACAGAAATACCGCCCCCATCTGGCTCTGGAAAACTGCGATTGATGTTCGCCTGATAAATGGGAGGAATCTGGTTATAAATAAAACCTTTTTCTTTTACTTCTTGAGGTAGATCGTCCCAATACTGGTTGAACATCATCTCAGGCCAACCCTCGTGAGCTTCGATGTGGTTGGAGAGATCCACTGTCTGTTTTTCATTGGGAACGTTACCCAGTTCGGTTTTAAGACCCGCCCAGGGTAACAGCTTGATATTTTGATCGGCCTGTAATCGATCACTTCTGACGAGTGCAAAACCTGCCTCCGGGTGCATTGCCAGAATATAATACTTCTGGTCTTGAGGCGGATAGAGATCGAACTGACCGGATGCGTTAGATAGGGTCATCACATGTTCGAGTCGATTTCGAATTCGTCCCAGCACGAGGGCCACATGATACGTTTTGTAGCCGATCGACTCATCAACGGGCAGAATCAAAGCCACTTCCGCTCCTTCAATTGGCGTCCCTTTCTGGTCCACAATCGTCCCCGTCATTTTGCTTTGAGGATCGGGTTTTAAATCGGTGGCCGTTTTGATCTGGTCATAACGAAAGTCGGTCCGCGGCCATAAGCTGCCTTCACTGTGTCCAGCAAACTTATACTTACGCGTCAGTTCCCACATCTTTGCTTTCGCCGGTTGATACCCATCAGAAAGCATCGTCCCGCGAGTAAAATAAAACGCGGGGCTGATCAGGGACGTGTCGGGAAGTGTTTTAAATAAGTCGTCGATTTCTTCCCAGGTGATGATCTCTTTGCCTTCCAGCAGGATCACGTGTTTGGCAATCACAAACGACAACTTGGCTGTAGGAGGCTGCTTTACAGGGATCGAAGCGTCTGCGTTTGTTTTACCTTTGATCTGCGCGTCGGGTTTTCTTGTCGTCTGTTGAATTTTAGAAGCTGGGGATTTCCCCTTGTTTTCGCTGTCTGGCAGTTGAGTCAAATCAAATTGCACACGTGTCTCTTGATTGGGATCAATGTCGACGATCTTTTTGGGACCGTTAGGATAATTCAAAGAAACTCCCACCTGCTGTTTTTCGTTACCTGCTTTGAGGTCGACGGCCAGTCCTCGAAATATGGCTGTAGCGCCATCGTCAGTCACTTCGACGGGGGTATCCGCACCGATCTGTTCACCAAAGCGACTGTCTGGAATCGGGTGAAAGTCGACTCCTTGTCGCACACTGACAAAAGGTTTTCCTCTGCGCTGAGGCAATTTGCTCAAATCGCCACTAATATTGACGATCAGGTCACGGCGCTCAGACACAACGATGGACGTGTGCTGTCCTGCCTGGAGATCGTGAATGATCGCACGGGCTCCATTTTCCGCTTCGACAATACACAGGTAGTGTGAGTCTTTAGTAAGCTGATCCAGACCAAAGCGGCCTTGCTCATCAGTGGTGGCAATGAGCTCTCCCCAAAAACCATTTTTCGATCCAGCATAGACTAAGGAGCGTCCCTCGTTCGTAATTTCATGCTTGAGAAATAGTCTGGCATTCGCCAATGGTTTTCCGGCCGTGTCCTGTACAACACCGGTGGTCTTCTGGCTGGGAGTCAGCGTCAGTGTCGTCTTTTTTTGCGAACGTAAATCCTGAGACCTGGCATGGAATGGTTCGTATCCTGGTGCTGTCACCTTGATGGAATAGTTCGTGTCCGCCAGATGTTCCAGTAGTAGTTCCCCTTTCGCGTTGACCATCTGTTTCTGAACGGGGCCCTGCACGTTTCCGTTCCATGCAGGATGTACCACCACAGTGGCTCCTGAAATGAGTTCTTCTTTCTGATTTTGCATCCGCAATAAATGAGAGAAACCCGGTTTGAGTACAATCCTGATATCATCACGCTGTTCCCCCAGTTTTATTTTCAAAGGGCCAACAAGCACGGGGGAATATCCTTCAGGGAAATAGCGTAACCAAATGGTCCCGGGAGGGGATTTTGTTGAAAACTGATCAACAAATTGGCCCACAGTGCTTTGTCTGCTTTTGCTTTTGTAATACAGATATCCTGTTGTGGTTGCCGGTGAACCGTCTTCAAGAACAATGCGACCTGAGACCACGGCATTTTCAACAGACGCCGGAGAGTCGGTTGCGGTGGTATTGTTTTCTGCTGTCTTCTGTTTCGCCTGCGGATTCAATGGCAGATTCTTGATCTCAATATACTCAATCGGTCTGGTCTGGAATTCGAAGCGATCCAGCTCTTTCAGCTTCAGGTCTTTGAAGCTTGCCTTATATTGAACGAAAGTCGCTGACCTTATGGAATTAGTTGCGGCAGTGTGCGGACGAAGCAGTTCACCTTGTCTGTCAATAGCAACGATCCGAATCTCGCGATCTTGTATATCATGAGAGCCGATGACAACGATATCTTCGTTCTGGCTAAAAGGGCCCGAGATCATCGCGTGATATACACCCTGCTTGGAACGTGTGTGATCCACTAGTGTGAAACCTGTGATACTATCCGCGTCCATTTTGAGTTTCGTAGTCCACTTACCGCTGGCAACCCCCAGCCTCAAATCAACCGACTTCAAATCTTGATTCGCTGAGAAGACCTGTGAGTAATACTCTTTGGCTCTTTCTTCCCCATTCAAAGCGACAGAGGCAGTCGCACCTGATCCTTTACTTGAAACAGTCCAACTGAGCGTTGCATCCTGAGGTAAGTGATTCACGCGAAATACGAGCTGCCGACCAATTTGCTTTTCATTAACGGGAATGGATGCACCATGCACCCGATACGGACTTGATGACTGCAAGGTACCTTGCACATCCCACCAGCGCTGTGGTGTTTCTTCATATGTTCCGATCGATAGAACTTCTACGTTGCCATCAAGGGAATACGGTTTCGTTGATTCAGCGTCAGTTGGTGCTTCATTTTCCTGCTGAACGGTCTTCGCTGGCGATTGATTCTCAGCATACGTTGACCAGGCTGCAGGCCCGCCGATCAACAGGAGTGCGAGCACCGCATAGGTCATGCCGCGCGTCAGTCGTAGCGGCTCGCGCAGTGGTTCATCAAACAATCGCGCCACGCGGCGGCGGACTTCAGAAGGGGAGTGGCCGTTGGCAGCCAGTGATGTCAGTTCCGGGTTCGCCGCAAGATTCGGTTTGGAAAGTTCCACCACCCGCAGCAATGCTGTGGCATAACGTACTTTGCGTTCGAAGTCAGACGCCGCTTCTGCATGGCAGGTCAGATCATCGCAACAGAATTCGCGCAATCCACTGATCTGTCGACTCAGATACCAGAGGGCGGGATTAAAAAACAGCACCGCTTCGGCCAGTCGCTGCAGCAGATTGACCCACATATCATAGCGCCGCACATGCGCCAATTCGTGTGCCAGGATCAGCTCCAGTTCATCGGGTGTCAGTCCGCTGACCACAGAAGCCGGCAACAGGATGAGTGGCCGAATCAATCCCACCACTGTGGGGACGACGATGTGTTCGGCTTCTGCCAGTACGGGAACCATCTTCATCGACCATTGCTTCGCCAGTGAACGCAGCGATTCGACGAGCGGCCCCTCTTTGATCACTGTTGCCTGAGCACTCAGCCGATTGACTTTGATCATCGATACGATCAACCGCGCCAGCATAAAACCCACACCGAGAACGTAAATGGCCATAATCCACGGTGTGATCTGCAACCATCCGCGAAATGTCGCTCCTGGTGCGTCCGCGTCCAACGAAGTGTGATTCGCGGTATTATTTTCTGCGCTCTCAATGGGTGGTTCGACAGTTTGGATTTCTACTGGTACGACAGAGGTCGGCTGATCGGGAGTTGTCATACGCGGTTCAGATGGGGAATTGACGGCTGTTGCCGTTGATTGTGCTTGGATGACTGGTTTACCACTGTCTTCAGTAGACTTGATTACCAGAAAAGTAACGGGCAATGCTGCAATCGCCAGCAGCAATGCGAACACATTCACGGTATAACGTCGTTCAACGGTTTGGTTTTTCCAGATCAATTTCAGACACCATACGACAATAGCCAGCACGGCGAATTGCCAGACTGAGTGCAATAACGTCAGGCAAAGTCGGGTACTGAAAGTGGGGTCAATGAAAGTCTGCCAGATCATTTGGACTGCTCCTTTGCCTTGCGGGTGATGAGCTTTCGAAGTTCAGCGAGTTCACTGGAATTGATGTCCGTTGTTTCCAGCAGGTTGAGCATCATGGCTGACGGGGAACCATCGAATAACCGCGACAATAAATCTCCCATAATGCCGCCAGCAATCTGATCTTTCTCTACTTTGGGTGAGAACAAGAACGATTTGCCTTCCTTTCGCCGCCGTAATAACCCTTTGTCATACATGATATTCAAAGTCGTGATCACCGAGCTGTGGGCCAGCGCGCGATCTGCTTCTGTTTCCAGCTTCGCGCGAACATCTCGAACTGGTAACGGCGATTCATCCCATAATATCTTCAGGATTTCCAGTTCCAGTTTTGTCGGGTGATCTGATCCGGGACGAGCCATTGGCGAGTTCCTGCTCCACAAAGAAATGCGAATGATACGAACAAAGTACTTCTAATTAATTAGATGATCATACCGCCAAAGCCCCAGCAGTCAATATTATCTTCTATCTAATTAGAAGATAATATTGCAGGGTGCTTCTACAGGCGATGAAACACATCCTTTTTTAGAGTAAAAAACAATGCATTTCATAACGCGTGTTAACCAGTTTTGGAGCGAGATTTTTTGTACTAAATGCTGTAATTGATTCATTTTACTCTGAATGTTTCGGTCCTGACTGCGTAGTGAAGGCGAGGCTGGAAAAAAACCGCTTTCTGCTCTGCTTTTGGCCTGCTCCATGATTGTCTCCGGTTCGGTCGCTTCGATATGATTGAAGCAGGAAGGCATTGCGGCCTTTGTACTTAGATTGGCAGTTGCCTGTATTCCCTGATTCTTGTTGGACAGTTTATGTCTCTGAAAACCCGCGTCCTGCTCCTCATCTGTTCGGTCATTCTGATCCCTGTGGGTACCTGGCTTCTGTTGCCCGGCTTACCTTCGCTGGGTCAGGTACCAGAGATCTTTTCGGGGGGAACTTCATATCCTGCATCGGAGATTCCGTTTCAACGGGTCAATATCGGTCCTGATCCCGTTGGCTTGCCACTCATTACGAATGTGCAAATCGTCGATTTCGACGGTGACGGAACAAATGAGATTCTCGGTTGTGATTCCGGTCGTGGCATCGTTTCGCTGTTTACCAAGCAGGGGGCGGAGACCTGGCAGGAAAAGGTTGTGCTAAGCGATCTGGCAGCACCGGGGCATGCAACAGTCGTCGATATTGATGGAGATGGAGATCAGGATCTGATTGTTTCCATCTTAGGAAACCTGCTACCCGACGACCGGGTAATTGGCCGCGTCGAATTATACGAACGACAAGGCGACGAGTTTATTCGTCACGTGATTCTGGATGATGTCAGACGCGTCGCCGACGTCCAGCCGGGAGATTTTGACGGGGACGGCGATCTGGACCTGGCAGTCGCCGTTTTTGGTTACAGCCGCGGTTCAGTTCTTTGGTTGGAAAATCGAGGTGACTTGAAATTCAGGGACCACGAACTGCTCAACGCACCAGGCACGATTCATGTGCCTGTCGCTGATTACGATGGCGACGGCGATCTGGACATTGCAGCGATTGTCACACAGGATGAAGAAGAACTCTGGGGTTTTGAAAATCTCGGTCAAGGCAAATTCAAAAAACGTCGATTGTGGATGACAGTCAATCTGGATCTGGGGGGCGCAGGCCTGATTCATGCCGACCTCGATCAAGATGGTGATCAGGATCTGATTTTACCAGCCGGCGATAACCTGGAAGACTTGGATGCCTACCCCCAGCCATATCATGGTTGCCTGTGGTTCGAGAACAAAGGGAATTGGGAATTTGAAATGCGTCGAATTTCTAATCTGGGAGGTACTTATGCGGCGGATGTCGGAGACCTGGATGGAGACGGTGATCTGGATGTGGTGTTGGTCAGCATGACCAATGACTGGTATGATCCGAAAACCGCCAGCGTCGTCTGGCTGGAGAATGACGGAAAACAAAATTTCCAGACCTGGCAGATCGATAACAATCCGATCCATCTGGTCACCGTCGCTGTCGGTGATCTGACGGGAGAGGGCCGTGATGATATTGTGGCCGGAGGGTTGAATCTGCGAAAGCCATACCAGCGAATCGGCAGAATTTCCGCCTGGCTGAATCAGGGAGGAGCAACACCATGAAACAATTCATTCGCTTTTTACTTTTGTTGCTCGTGATGGAATTAGGATACTGCGGATTTCTCGTAGTACAGCGACTCTCTCGGCCGCTCCCCGTACTGCCCGATGCGGAATTCGTAGACCCTTTGATGATGGAGGATTATCGCGAACTATCGCGACAGGCAGAAACGGGTTCCAGTTTAGAGTGGATCAAGTTAGGGCAGGCGTTATTAGGTCAGGGGTTTTACAGCTATGCAGAAAACTGTTTTCGACAGGCGGCTGATCTGGATCCATCCAATCTCGTTGCGCAAGCCAGTTATGCATTTTGCCTGGAACGTACCGGACGCATGCAAGCGAGTACTCTGGAATATGAAAAACTGGTTCCATTAAAAACAAAACGTGCAGTTCCTTTCGCAAGTCGGCAGCATTTTTTGTATGACATTGGCAAAAATTATTTGCGTGAAGAAAATGCAGAGCAGGCTGAAGCAGCATTTCGAAAAAACAAGGGTTTCCAACCGGCCGAATACCAACTGGCCAAACTGCTGGTCAGATCAGGGAGGGCCGAGGAAGCATTGCCCATCATCAACAGCAACTTATCGAAAATCTCCAACTCCTTAAAATTTCTTTTACTACAGTCACAGGCCCTGGAAGAACTGGGACGCAACGAAGAAGCCCTCCAGGCTGCAGAAAAAGTGGAACGTGCTTTTGATATTGTCCCCCTGAATTTCAACACGCAGTTTCTCAAGCCATTAAGTGTCCGGCATGGGATTGAAAAAGAGCTGGAAACTTACAATCACTTAATCCAACAAAATGACATGGACTCACTCGCTAAAAAACTGGACGAGATCTTTCAACTGATCAATGACCGCCCGATGCCACAACACAAGTCGGCACTCATCAGCATGGTCGAAGTCGAATTCCAGCGGAAGAATCCGGAGCGGATGCTGCTCTTGATTGATCAATTAAATAAATTCGGGATTGAAAATGCTGACTTGCTTCAGTTCAGAGCAGGGGCTCACATGCTGAAGGGAGAGATGGAACAGGCAGTGCCGTTTTTACAACGCGTCGCGCAGATGTCGCCTACGATTGAAGTCCATCAGACTCTCGCCAATTATTATCACCAGCAGAAACAGACAGACAAACGAGATCTCCATTTGGCTAAAATGGCATTGCTGCAAACGATGATTGCCTTCCGGAATAATCAACTTCCTTCAGCAGAAGAAACGATTCAACGTTCGGTAGAGTTGAATCCACGCGACCCGCAGGCCTGGTTCTACTATGCAGAGACAAAACGCTTTCTGGGAGACTTGCAAAGTGCAGAGACGGCATACAAACGCTGCCTGGAACTCAACCCCAATCATGGCCGCGCTGTTCGCGAACTGTCGCGATTGACGACAGAGAAAAACACAGAGCAGTAACATCTTATGTGAATTAATAAAAACCCGGCTCCTTTATTGAAAAGGGACCGGGCTTTCGTTGTTTATGACAATGATCAGAGAAAAGCGAAACTCACTTCGAAGTCAGTTCGAGGTTTATTTCATTCGTTCCTTCTTTCACTTCTTTTTTCAGAGTCGACTTTGTGTTGAACTTGGCAGGAATCGGATCTTTGCCGATGTCTTCAGGTCCTTCGGTCGGAGTCGTCACACGCACGGTGTGTTGACCAATCTTGGCTCCCTGTTCATTTTTGCTGTAGACCAACTCGTAATGACCTGACTCATCAGTGCCTCCAAACGAAGGCTTTCCTGCTTCAGGTTCAAATGTCACAGTCACATTCGCTAAGGGGCTCCCATCCATGGTGACCACCCCGGTAACACGTCCCAGATCGGGAGTATCACTGGGGGTACCTTCCCCACAGCCTGCACAACACAAGCAGAGCAAAAAGGCGCTGAAAAACTTGACAAATAACAGATTTCCCGGCATCTGCACAGCGCCTCCTTTGTCTCTTCGAAAACTCAGTTGATAAATTAAATCGTACATTGAAATCTTAGCTTTAAAATTCACCGAGAACCTCACCGCCATCGCGTGTCACGAGTTGATGATAAGTCGTACTGCTGCCACCACTGCTGATATTTTCGCTGATGAAGCGAACCTGACCATCACCTAGCAGGAAGTGGGCGCCCCCAACATGAGCGCTGGATGCACACCAGTCTTCACCCCAGGTAGCTCCCGAGCTGTTGATCAGATAAGTGGCATTCCCACCACCAAAATTGGTTACGTCGAAGTGATACAATCCTGGATGCCAGGTCGAGGCCGAAGAAGTATAACGTGGTCCAATCCACAAACCACCGGTCCAGGCGCAGTCTGTAGTCCCGCCACAGTTATTCGTACCCGAACCATCGTTCTTGGTTGTTCTTTCCGAGACCATAATCGTATTGCTGGTGCCGTCTGTAACATCTCGTATTCGGGTGCTGGAATTTCCATAGAAAAGACCATTGTTTGTGGTTGCTGCAGAAGTACCATGACTGGCCAGATAGTTGGACTTTCCAAAGCTGCTTTTATCGGTATTGATGCCACCCATTGGATCGGAAGGACAGTTAAATGCAGGCAGAATAGTTCTCGCCAGGGTGGAAGCGTTAACGCTCCAGTGCTGTCCGAATGATCCTGTCGTCGAGCCAATCTGGTTATAGAGTGGCGCCTGATCCATAAACGGCAGAATCATCGTTCCCCAGCCCAGACCATTGCTGTTTGAAGTGGGAGCGCCTGTCTTTGAAGCCGAGAAATCAAGCTCGTTGTCAATGAATCCCGGAGGAAAGACACGGTGCGTTTCGTGGTAGTTGTGTAACGCCAGACCGAGTTGCTTCAAATTGTTTTTACAGGTACTGCGGCGGGCTGCTTCACGCGCCTGTTGAACAGCAGGTAATAACAGTGCAATTAAAATCGCAATGATCGCGATTACGACTAGTAGCTCGATCAGTGTGAAACCGAAGCTCCACCGGGAGCGACCTTGTCTAGAAACTCGTTTCATAATTTGTGCCTTTTATAAAAACGATAAAGAGAAAATGATCCTTAATCGCCGTACCGGGGGCGAAAGGAGAATACTTAAATGGGAATGATGCTATTGATACTTGTGGAGAAACTCTTTTTAACTCGGGGCAAGTGGAGAGGACATCTATCACTAAGCGTATCACTTAAAGATACATATCAATTATAGATAAGAGCAGGTGCATTTCACTAGTGTTGTTTGATGATAATAATATTAACCGATCGATGAATTCCGTATATTCGGTACGATTAATATCAGGTGAACCCAGACCGACTTTGGCCAGTGCAACCATGGCCACCACTGCAACTGCATGTGCAGTGTTCTTGTGAATATAGTTGCAATGGATTCCGATTGCTCTGCCAAAATCCCACTGATCTAAAACAAAAAACCCGGTTACTTTAAAAGTAACCGGGTAATAAAATGAACTGAGTGAAACTTCCAGTCGATCGGGATTAAAATTCTCCGATGACTTCACCACCTTTAATTGTATAAAGAGAACGATAGGTCCCCAGATCGATATTTTCGGAAAGAAAACGAACCTGACCATCGCCTAACAGGAAGTGAGCGCCACCAACGTGTGTACTGGATGCAGTCCAGGCAGGTCCCCAGTTAATGCTGGAACCATTGATCATATAAATGGTGCTCTGACCGCCATTGATGGCAACATCCAGACCTCTTAAGCTGGTGTGCCATCCAGCAGGAGATGTGTAATTACGGGGACCAATCCACAGACCGCCGGCCCAGTTGCAGGGAGAACCACCACAGGCGGTTGATGAGCTCGGGTCCCCATTCGTTGTCCGTTCACCGACAAACAACGTATTACTGCTGCCGTCAAGAATCGATTTCATTTGTGTTCGCGAATTAACATAGAATGCGCCATTTTTATTATTGGCCTGAGTCGCTGCACAAGCCAGGTAATTCGATTTACCAAAACTATCACAATCTATGTTGATCCCTCCCATTGGATCAGATGGACAATTAAAGACAGGCAAAATAACTTTGGCCGAAGGGATCGCATCAGAGTTGGTCATTGAACCATCATGATTTCCATCCAGCCAGTTGTAGGTGAAACCATTTGTTTCTGAACCTATTTTGTTGTAGAGGGGGGCCTGATCCATGAAAGGGAGAATCATACTTCCCCATCCCAGTCCATTCTTGTTCTCGGCTTCTGAAGCGCCCGAGTTCAGGGTCGGCACACTGTCAATGTAGCCGGGAGGAAAAACGCGATGCGTTTCATGGTAGTTGTGTAATGCCAGTCCAATTTGTTTCAGACTGTTTTTACATGTGCTGCGTCGGGCTGCCTCACGGGCTTGTTGGACAGCCGGCAAAAGCAGGGCAATTAAAATCGCGATGATAGCGATTACAACCAGAAGTTCGATCAGCGTAAAACCGAACTTCCGATAAAAGAGACTTCTGCGCTGAAGTAGTTTCATAGCGACAATTTTCTCCAGAATAAAAATGAAATGTGATGAAATCACGATGGAAAACTGAAACTGAGAATTTGATAGAATAATGGCGGTAGTAATGGGGAAAGGTTAAGAGAGAGTGAGGAGATTCTCTTACGGTTTTGTGGACTACAACACTGCACCAATTATAATGGAGGATTCTGATCGATTCGACGAGCTAAGCAAAAATACCCTGTTTTACTGTGGGATTTATGTACATATCCACATTTGCTTATGTATATAGTGCTATGGTCTCTTGAACAGAATTTGTTCACAAATACAGTGCTCTCACGTATTGTATCACTTGCTACTCAGGTCGAAATTGATCGTGTTGGCACCAGCTTTGACCTCTTCCTTCAGCGTAGTTTTCGAATTGTATTTGGCGGGAATCGGATCTTTATAGGTTTCGCCGGGAGGCGTTGGGGCCTCTTGAGGTGTCGAGATACTGACGGTATGGTTGCCAATTACAGCACCAGCGGCATCACTTAAATAGGCCAGTTCATAGTTTCCTGATGCATCTGTTTTGCCATTAGACGCGCGCCCTTTTTCAGGTTCAAAAGTGATGATCACACCAGCAAGAGGCTGGCTATCCAGTGTGACGATTCCAGAGACCGTACCTAACTCAGGCTGGTCACTTCCACCACTATCACCACAGCCAACACAGAAAATCAGAGGAACAACTAACAGTAGTGTAAGTAAGAATAACTTTGAGAACTTCATCATGACTCCTGGCGCTTTTGAGATTTGATGCAATACAAAATTTAAGATTGCAGAGAGCAATATTATCAGATTAGGTTCCACTAATATAATAGATTGGCGCCTATGTCAAACAGGTGACAAACGGTTCTTTTGCATCACTAAGAGGACTTTTGTATAAATGAGCCTCTGGCCAACGCGAGTCTGGTGGCGGCAAACGGGGACTATCAATTGAGGAACATAAAATGCAAATCTGGGTAGACGCGGATGCCTGTCCCGGCGAAATCAAAGAGTTGTTGTTTCGCGCCGCGAAACGCACGAAAACGAAAATCACACTCGTCGCGAATCAACCTCTGCACAAGCCTCGCTCCGAGTTCATCGACAGCCTGCTTGTCCCTCCAGGGTTAAACGTCGCCGATCAACGTATCGTAGAGCTGGTTCAGCCCGGCGATCTCGTAATCACGGCTGATATCCCCCTGGCCGCGGATGTGGTGGCCAAAGGCGGGCAGGCACTGAATCCCCGGGGCAAGCTGTATTCCGCTGCCAATATCGGCGCAATCCTTGCTTCGCGAGACCTAATGGATGATCTCCGCGGGGAAGGAATGATCACCGGCGGACCGGCTAACTTCAACGCCAAGGATCGTCAGGCATTCGCCAATCAACTTGATCGCTGGCTTACTGCATCGAAGAAATAACCAGGCGCTGACCGGGCTCTCATTCCATGCCAGAATTTTCATGATCTCTGGCTGGGAGATATACGAAAAAAGCCCGAATGCAATCACATTCGGGCTTTCAATATTTAGGTCAAACCAACGCTCACAGCATCTTTGTAATGTGATAGTGTCGGTCTTCGGAAATTTCGACTTCTGCCAGATTGCCGGCCCGTTCAATCATGCGTTTGCAGTCAGCATTCAAGTTCCGCAGGTGCAGACATTTTCCTTCCTGACGATAGCGTTCGGCAATTTTATTGATGGCCTCAATCGCCGACTGATCGTAAACACGCGAGAAGTAAAAATCGATCGCCACAATCGGCGGATCATTCACCGGATCGAGCAGTTCGCGAAAACTGCTGACCGAAGCGAAGAACAGAGGTCCGTGTAACTGATAGATTTTTTTGTCGTCTTCAAAATGGATATCGGCCATCATATGCGTCGCATGATGCCAGGCAAATATCAACGCTTGCATGATGATTCCCAGCAACACCGCGACGGCCAGATTATGGAACAGCACCGTGTAACCGGCCACCAGCACCATCACCAGCACATCGCTCATCGGAACTTTATTCCAGGTATGCAGCGTGCTCCATTCAAATGTGCCGATCACCACCATAAACATCACACCGACCAGCGCCGCCATCGGCACCATTGAGATTACCGGTTTCAACAAAACTACCAGTGTCATTAAGCCGACGGCTCCCACAACCCCAGATAGACGTCCACGTCCCCCGGAATTCACATTGATCAGTGACTGTCCGATCATCGCACAACCACCCATGCCGCCAAACAGACCACATACAATATTCGCAGCACCCTGGCCGATACACTCGCGGTTACCACTGCCTCGGGTTTCTGTAATTTCATCAATCAGTGTCAACGTCATCAATGATTCAATCAAACCGACGCCCGCCAGAATCAACGCGAACGGGAAAATAATCATCAACGTTTCCCACGTGAAGGGAGCGAGAACATAACGCGAATCGAGAAAGAACAGCATCGGCAACGGCTCTTCTGTCGCTTTCACCGAAGCCACTGCTGATGCAACTTGTGCCTCACTTAAAACGGAAATATCAACAACTTGATTCTCATCAACCTGATTCGTGGCACCGTCCTGAACTTCCATTGCGACAGCGGCATCCTTGACGGCGTTGGCTTTCAGGTTGTTCATCATCAGGTCGTCGACGGTCTGCACGACGTTAGTCTGACCGACGGGAGTCCAGCTCTCAGGAGCAAATTTATTGATGCTCACGGCAATCACAGACACCATGATAATCGCAGCCAGCGAACTCGGAACCGCTTTTGTCAGTTTGGGAAGTAATACGATCACAGCCATCGTCAACGCGACCAGCGCCACCATCATCGTCATCGAAGCACCGGGCAGGAACGTCATCGTTCCACCGATTCCCAGCGTCTTGAAGCTACCTATTTGTGCCAGACCAATCACGATCGCCAGACCGTTCACAAATCCCAGCATCACCGAGTGAGGCACCAGGCGAATCAGTTTTCCCAGCCGCAGCACACCCACAGTAATTTGCAGCAGGCCACACAAAATAACAGCGGGGAATAAATATTGAATCCCATGCATGGCGACCAGTGACACAATCACCACCGCCATCGCACCGGTGGCACCGGAAATCATTCCCGGGCGACCGCCGGCTAAGGCACTCACAAATCCGATAAAGAAGGCAGAATAGAGTCCGACTGTCGGAGGGACTCCGGCAACAAACGCAAACGCGACCGCTTCCGGCACCAGAGCCAGCGCAACAGTCAAACCCGACAACACATCATCCTTGACGGAAGCAGTATGCTTCGAAAAATACTCTAACATCAAAACTCCAATTACCATTCTCAAAATCGGTCTGCACGGTCCGCCTGGAAGGCGAACGCATTCGCCTGCAGACTCTCCATGCTAACGCTGGAAAAGGGGCGCACATTGAACAAACCGCTCGAGTGCAAAAGCAGACTTGTGTTCCAGACAAAGTTTGGAACAACAAGGGTTAGCAACACAATCTGTTAACTGTTTTGATTCAAACAGAACCTTTCGACGATACGCAGGACCATCTCAGGGAGCGCGTTGCAGGAAACCAGGTGGGACGTTGAAGGGATCAACTGATCGAATTGAGGTGCGTAACGATCCTCAGTTCAATATCCATGCACTACTTTTAGTCGATCTCTACAGCCTTCACAAGCGCGATTTTCGAAGATCTGCCGATTTTATGGCACTTTCACGCGTTATTCATACGAATCCTGCGGCAATTCCGATCACGAAAGTCAGAAAACGCATGACTGTTACCAACAACCCCTTTCGCGACAGGTGAAGAGTGATGTAGAATTGGTTTGACTGTACGTCTGATTTGGCCTCTCGATATTCACTACGCGTGAGGACGGGGGTAAAATCAATAGCGACATAATCTAATTGAGGTGTCTCATGAAAATGAAAAAACGAATTTTACATCTCTGCATCATCTTCGTCACATTTCTCACCTGCCTGTATCTGACGGGATTGGCGTTGATCCAATTCATGGAAGTGATTAACCCTTTCAGTTCTGCTCCCGACCCCGGATTTTATATGCTGCTGTATCTGACTCTCGCCGTCGCATCTCCAATCGTCATTTCCATTGCCCTGAAAAGGGAAGGTTGAGCAGCGCATGTTTCAACCGATTCTTTACCTTTCTAAACAGATCAGTTCGCGTTCGCTACACACCTTTTCTAACCGCTTTCCGTCAGTCTCCTCTTGACACCGTTTACATTTGTAGTTATTTACATTTGTAATCACTCAAGAAGGAACTTTCAAAATGAAACAGATTTCTATTTCCGACGCCGAATGGCAGGTCATGAATACCGTCTGGGACGGCCAGCCGCTCACGTCACAAGAGATCGTCGCCCGTCTGTCCGACCAGACCGACTGGGCCACCCCCACGATCAAAACCATGCTGCATCGCCTTGTCAAAAAAGAGGTGCTCACGTTTGAAGAGCAGGGCAACCGATACGTGTATCGCTCCCGCGTCAAACGTTCTGCCTGTATCAAGCAGGCCAGCCGCGCGTTTTTAGATCGCGTGTTCGACAGCGAACCGGCTCCCTTACTCGCGCACTTCATGCAAACCACAAAACTCTCTGCAGAGGAAATTGCAGATCTCCGCCGCATTCTCGATGACAAGGAACGTTGATCATGAATGAATTCCTATTCGCTTCGAATTATTATAATGAACTCTCAGAGTATATTTCATTCCTGTTGATCTCTACCACAATCGCCGCCGCGATACTGGCGGCCCCTGTTCTGCTGGTGAACCTCTTCGCGCGCAGATGGCTAACGGCGGGACAAATGGGTTTGCTCTGGTGCCTTGTTCTCATCAGACTTACCATGCCCTACGGTTTTAGTTTAGAAAGTTCCTATAGCCTGCAAAACTTATTCGTTGCAGTAGTGCAGGAGTCTACCTCGGAAGAGCCCCCCGTTGATACATTGACTGAACCATTGCAGCCCGTCGGTTTTAGCTCAAGAAACGCGGCTCTGCAGAACGTTTCAAACACAGATTTCATCAAAGCCCCCCTGGCAATCACACCCCAGACAACAGCACCCGAAGTCAGCATCACCGATACACTGCTGGAATACCTCATATTCTTTCTCGAGTGGTTCTTTCTATTCCTACCCCCAATCTGGTTTACTGGTGCCATGCTGATCCTGGGACGCATGCTGTTCACGCATTGGCGATTCACTCGAAAAGTTAATCGGGTTCCCACTTCCACAGATCAACGACTGTTACAGCTCTGGAAAAACTGTTGCCAGCAGATTCATGTTCGCCGACACATTCCGATCATTGTCTTTGACGATATTTCACAACCCTCTGTCATGGGAGCCGTTCGCCCCAAACTGTTACTGCCCACTGATGTGACGGACCTGGATGACGATCAACTCCGGCTCATCATGCTTCACGAGTTAGCGCATATTACCCGTCGGGACCTCGGCGTCAACTGGATTTTATTCGGCTTGCGACTGTTTCACTGGTGGAACCCCCTCTACTGGCTGGCCGCTACACGCTTTCACAGTCTGCGCGAACAATCACGCGATGCGATGGTCCTCCGTTGGCGGGAACAGCAGGATGAAAATAGCACACAAAGTGATTATCCCCGTGAATACAGCGAGCTGTTACTCACCCTTGCCCTGCGGCCTGATACTGGTTCCCGTTGGCGCGTGACGTTACCAGTTTCCCTGCTGGGATTCCTGACTTCCCCGCTGCGCAAGCGGTCTCTCGCTAATCGGCTCAAGGCACTCCGTTCTGCGACCGTTAAAATTCACCCGCTGCAAACGACAGCCGTCATCACAGTCATTGCCATTTTTACTGCAACTGGGTTGGCCGATATTAAAGATCAACCAGAGCAGCAAAACATGCAGAGTCAGGAAGATAACCAAGATCAATGGTCTTCTGGATTGGACTGTGGAAGACAACCCCCGGCTTCGAGTTTCGAACCTTTGTACGTTCGTATTTTTGAAGTCACGGAGCCAATCAAGAATATCTCCGAGGAAAGAAAAATTCCTGAAAGTCAGACACGCCAGTATCTTTTAGGGTTGGTCAACTTTCAACTGGATGGATTGTATCGAACATATCAGCCTTTGGATGGACAAGCAGGGGGACTGGATCGAAAAGATCAACCCTTTGGTGTACTACCACCACAGGCCGCTGCGAAATATGATCAGGATAACCGTCTCGTTGTTCGAGCCCCTGAATCGTTTCACGAGGAACTCGACATTCTCCTCAACGCCTGGGCAAAGAGTGGCTGTGGTCAGGTCTCCATTCAAACCATCGAGATCGCGACATCTGCTGATATCGCTGCTCAAGCAGGTATTGAATGGACCGCACTGGAAGGTTTTATTTCGGCGAAACATGATACCAAACTGAAACGTCTCCCCGAGGCGGCTCAGCAGCCGATAGTTCAAGCGAGCATTGCCATGGAAGAATATTTTCCCGTCCGCGTTGCCGTACTGAATGAACAACAGGAGCTTCGGTTAATCAAAGTCGCACAGAGTGCCAAGCAAAGCAATCTTGCTTTTGGTCCTAAAGCAACGGTTTTTAACGGCCAACGAATCTTCTTCAATAATCTGGTTTATCGCCCCTTTGTGATCGACGTGCAAAAAGATGAAGCAGGACAACTGAAACCGAAATTGCAAATCATTGAAGAGGGAAGGAGAAGCTCACTCAGACCAACCTTAACGGAAGATCACTCAGCAGTGCGCCTTGAAGGATTTTTTCAACAAAGTGAAATCTCCCACGTCCAGACAATAGAGACTTTGACTTCTGGCAAAACTGTGACTACACAACATCCTAGCGTGGAACAGAAACGTATCAGGATGGCTGCCAACCTGAAAGAGAAACAATCGCTGCTGATTTCACTTCCTGCCACACTGAGTACAAAACCAAAACTCTTTCAGTACCTGCTCGTAAAAACGAACATGCTTGGCGATCCTGAGGCGCCGGCTGATCCCGTAGAATCAATCACACCAATAAAGTAAAGAAAACAAGTTCGAGAATCAGAGGCGCAGAAATAACTGTTTCGTGCACTGTTTTTTGTAGCCTCTTAATCATCGATCCGCCTGGTCCTCCATCAGCCGACGGCTTTCCTGCATCGCTGATTTCCAGTTCCCTTCCTGCGCCTGCTTTATAATTCCGTTCAACCAGTCCGCCTCATTCTCACTGATCTCTTTGTTCTCCAGCGAGCCCTCAATCAATTCCTGAACAACAACAAGACGCTCTTCGCTCTTCTGATTACACACCGAATATAGGGCTTTCGAAATCTCATACGTCTGCGGCGAGACTTCTGGATAACCGCAACCAGTGAGTGGAAGCAAAGCCATCACGACAAAAACAACTTGTAACTTGAACCATCGCTGTCCCATCTTAAAATTCTCCAATCACTTCGCCTTCGCCGATACTTGACAACTCAGACCACAAGAGGAGATCGATATTTTCGGAAACAAATCGTACTGAACCATCTCCCATACAGATATGCCCGCCGCCCACATGTTCGGAATACATCTGCCCGACATGATACGTAGGAAAGTTAGCAGGGTGAATGATTGGAAAACCGGTGATATCCAACTCCCCCCCCGATGGTCCCGCATGAATCAACGTCAGCGTCGCCGCCGCATCAGGACCATTTTCCGGCGTGGAAAACCGAGGATGGGTAAACGCACCAGGGACCACACCGACCCATGTTTTATCACTCAATTTGGATGAATGTTCTCCCAAAAAGATCGAATTGGATGTGCCATCGGTCACGTCCCGCATCCGTGTTCGTGAGTTCCGATAAAACGGCCCGTCTGCGACCTTAGAGGCATCGCCGTTAATCGTAACGACCTTTGTCGCTTTTGTATAAATGTCGGTAAAAACAGTACCCGTTGTATTTGACCCACATTCACCCCAACACGATTCCTGACCATGGCTGGCGACATAATGCGAACGACCAAACAGAATTTGGGCACCTCCCATTAACAGCGGACTCCCCGCCGCATCCTGAATTAAAAAAGGCTCATCACCGCCCGATGACGTCGGGCAGAGAAAGACCGACAGTTTCGTCTGAGCGGCACTCGCATTCGCCAGATCCCAGCAGGGACGATTCACATCCAGCGCGTTATACACCGGCGCCTGATCCAAATACGGCAGCAGCATCGCCGCCCACGTCCAACCGGGAGCCGCATCCCACGTATCCGGGTCTATGTTCGCCCAAGCAGGCCCCGATCCATTACTGGTGCCATACGAAAAGTAACCTGCAGGGAACGCAGAGTGCGTTTCGTGATAATTGTGTAGCGCGATCCCAAATTGCTTCAAATTGTTCTTACACTGACTCCGACGTGCGGCTTCCCGCGCCTGTTGCACCGCTGGCAGGAGTAATGCAATCAACGTGGCAATAATCGCAATCACAACCAGTAATTCAATCAGCGTGAATCCCCGAGGGGCAGCGTTGCGTTTCCTTATCAACATCCTGATCCACTTTCAAAAAAAGGAACAAGGGGCGAGCGAATCATTTGTAGCTTGTGCTACATTTCGTGACATTGTAGCCGATGCTACATTCATGTCAATCCAAAACCAGAAACATTCTGAGCACCGCATCTCCACCATCACCACTGCAGTTTTAACACGCGACTGGCTCTCCAGAGCACAAACCGAACTTGACACACAGATTGCGCCGACGAAGATGCGTTACCTGAGTCGCGCGCACGAGTGAAGACGTTTTTTACTGCTGCTCTCATCCGCATCTACCCGTGGTTCACTATGAAAACCCCTTGTTTCAGAGCGATATCCGAGTGTGCCCTGCCAACAACTGCCGCCTGAGCAGTACCATGTTTTGACAGGCTTAAACCAGCTTGCGACATGGTCCTGACAAGCCTAAACCAACTTCTGCCAGGCTCAGACCAATTCTCCGCATCACTCAACTTGACCCCCACACGCCCTTCGCGAAGATGCACCTTCAGTGAAAACAATTCGGTCCCCATAACAAAGACAATGTGAAACACAAAGACAAAAACCAGGACCATCACCTGCAGACAAAACAAATTCATATCAAGTCTCACTCTGAATACGGTAAAGCGGAATCCACGTGCAACCCACCATCCGGGCTAGCTCGCAGCACAATCAAGTCCCCCCATTATCGCCAAAGGCACGAACGGCGAGAGCTGAAAATCTGGCACTGCTGACGCCTGATTAAACCCCGGATGAAACCGAACTGAGCACATCGATGCGGCTGACACCTTTTATCTAATCCAGTATTGATTTCCACTTCGAAAATGGGTGGGCTCGGTTGCAATCCGGGACGAACGAAGCGAGCAGGAAACTGTTCCACTTCCTCAGCAACCTGGGATCTTTTAGAGAAAGTGTTTGTGCCAGGTAGTTGCAAACTCAAGTGTTCGCGCGCGGGATCGACATTGTTTGCGTTATGATGAACGGAGTTGATCTCCGGTTCCGTTCCATTATTATGAAACTGCTCGTATCTTCTTACACTTCGTGTTGTCTGCACCAACCTCGAATCACATTCGAGGCCACTCTAACTAAAACTTTTCGTGTAATTTCGTGCTTTTCGTGGTAGGAAATCACCGTACAATATCACAGACCTGGGTGCCACTGATCGGCTGGCCCCAAGACCGTTCGGCCACAGAAACGTAGGGGCGGTGCCTGCGTGCCCGCCCGCCTTGTGATGCTCAACTCTTTTTACTCTGTCGATGGGACCAGTGGTAGCATTCGCGCGCTGGTAAGCATACCACCCTGTCACTGCGGGCGGCCACATAGGGCCGCACCCTACACGCCAGATCAAATTTATTTCCCCCTCCGTGTGCCACTGATCGGCTTGTCCGACAGTGCCGAATACACCTTGAAACAAAGTGTTTTCTCTCACCCCAACAACTCGTAATTCGTCTCCCAATAGGCGCCGCCGATTCTCCCGGTTAGAATCGCAACCTGAAATAATTCCACTATGAACGACATCGAAAGGACACAGGCATGAAGGCGGCTCAGGTATTGGCGTTGATCTGGATCGTAATTCCCACACTGGCGCAGGCACAATCCGAGCCTGCGAAACCAGAGTACTTCAATCAAAAGGTGGCCGATTCAAATCCGCTGCGCAACGAACAGGCGCGCGAGCTGGATGAATATGTTAAAACCATCGCCGCTGACCGCAGCCGATTTCAGAAATTGTTTCAACCCGATTATGCTTCTCCGGAGGCGTTTGCGAAATCGGCAGAACCTCTGCGTGCCGCGTTCTGTGAGAGCATCGGCTACCCGCCTCCCGGCAAGCGGCCTGTCAAGCCAGCGTCCTATACACAAATTGGTGAAGACACCATCGGCGTGTATTACCGAGCGATCTTCCCGATTCTGCCCGGCGTGCATTCCGAAGGAATATTCATCGTGCCCAAATCCGCCAAAGGGAAAACGCCTTTGATCATTTCCATGCATGGGGGCGGCGGTTCGCCTGAAGTGGCGTTGTTCAACGGCGGTGCCAACTATCGCGACATGGTCCGCGGTGCGGTGAAGCGGGGTTACATTGTTTACGCACCGCAGCACCTGTTCCGCGCGGATGAATTTCCGAAAGACATTCGACGGCAGATTGATGACCGGATGCGACTTATCGGCACCAGCATCACCGCCGTTGAAATCGCCAAGATTACGTATGCCATCGATGAACTGATCAAACGCCCCGACGTTGATGCCAGCCGGATCGGCATGGTGGGCCTTTCGTACGGTGGGTACTACGCGCAGGTCACGTCGGCCGTCGATCCCCGGATCAAAGTCTCGGTTTCCAGTTGTTACTTCGGCGTGCAGGAAGGCCGCTATGCGAAAGACGAACTCTCCGTTCCCAGCGACTTCCGGTTCATGAATCGAATGACGCTATTTAACGACGCCGACCTTGTCGCGCTGATCTGCCCACGAGCGCATCAAATTCAGGCCGGTTCTCGCGACAACGCCTCGCACAGAGAAACCGGCAAACAGATAGCCCCCCGCGCTGCCGCGTTCTATGAAAAACTCAATCTCAACGATCGCTTTGAGCACGTCATCTTCGAAGGGGGCCACGAATTCAACGATGCAGCCGCCTGGGCGTTTGTGGAAAAACATCTGTGAGAATAGAGCCGTATCGGTCGTTCGTCTTGAACTCAATCAAGTACAAAGCAGTGACGGGGTTTACTAGATAACGATCCCAGGAAGTTCATCTACTTTTTCAAGAATACAAGCAGGAGATGCTTGGGATAACTCCTCATAATCTCCAAAACCCCATAAAACGCCAATAGATCGTAGACCATTCTCTTGTGCTGATGTGATGTCCGTAGCTCTGTCACCTACCATAATTGCCTGTTCATCGATTATTTTGGATTTCATCAGGCCTGCTAATTGGGAGCCCTTGGTTACACCAATATCACCTCCATCAACAAAGGCAAAATATTCGAGTAAGCCAAATAGAGACAAAATTTTTTCTGCAAAATCTTTACGCTTTGCAGTACAAACACCAAGAGTGATCTTGGCATGTCTCAGTTGGTCAAGCACAGAAGGAATCCCTGGGTATAATAAGTTTTCAGAATACCCGATCTCGGAATATCGTTCTCGATAGGTGGAGACAAGCTTGCTTACTTCGGATGGCGTTATACCCGGTGACAAGTTGAGAAACGTTTCATTCAGGGGAGGACCAATCTCCTGTTTGATTAAATCGTCATATGCAGTAGGCAATCCGTGTGTTTTTAGAGCATGATTAATGCAATTGATAATCCCTGAACTAGAGTCACTGATTGTTCCATCCAAGTCTAGAATAAGAGTCTTACATTCGAGTTTCATTGTTGATTCTTGTATTCTGAGTTGTAATTCGGTTGCAAGCTATTGTATTGACCTGATTCCATGAGGGCTAAAGATGTTGTCAATGATAGATAATTTGAGTATGACTGAAAACCGGAATTCAGACAATCACTCTGACACGATTCGAAACACATACAGTTCGGCTTCGGTATCGCTGACCACGTAGAGCCGCTGCGCCTCCACGTCGACGGCAATCCCTTCCGCATCATGAATGGCATCGCCCGTCTGTGTGTTCTTCAATGCGAGGCTCTGAATCACCGTGCCGCGGCGGCGATCAAAGGTGAAAACGCGTTCTGCTTTGTCGCTTACGATCCAGAACAGATCGCGGGCCGCATCATAGCACATGCCTGAAAAATGGAGTTTTTTTGCATCGACGTTGTCGGCGGTAAATCCACTTCGTTCGTCCAGGCGATCGATGGCAGTGATCCGGTCCATTTGGGTGGTAATCGCAATCAGCAAGCCGGGGCTCGCCTGCTTCAACAGCAATATTTCAGATCGCAGCGGGTCAAAGGTCATCCCCTCGAGGCCTTTGTTTTTATTGCCTTTAAAATCCGCGGCGACCGCGCAATATCCGTCGAGGTCTTTCAGCTTGCAGGCAGCGATTTGATTTCCGGTCTGCGGGTCATAAACAATAATCTTCGCGGCATCTTCATCAACGGCCCAGACGCGCCCTTCCGCATCGAAGGTGATGCCTTCCAGCCCTTCATTGTCGATGTCCAGTGTCGATAAAATCTGCCCCCGTGGGTCGATGCAAAAGAGTTTGCGGCTCTCATCGCAAACCGTCCAGAGGCGACCATCGGGTGCCAGCGCCAGCCCCGATGGTTCAGAAAGTCCTTTCGCTTTGTGTTTGATCGGGAACACGGATTCAAATTCCAGCTCCAGTGTATTTGACATCCAGAAAACCTTTCTGTGATTGCGAAGTGTTAAACAGGTACTCGCATTTCTGTCAGGCGAAATAGAAACAGATCGCTCTGGTAAGAACAGAAAAATGACTCCCTGTTCAACACATTGTACCGTCATTCCATGCATTTTGGGAGCGCCGCTCTTTGGGCCATTTCGGTGGCAATTCGTCTCTTTTTCTGTCATTGTAACAGTCTTACCGCATATTTTCGTAGTCGGTGGTGTCATCAATTAAGTGAGGTTTAATACAGACACACTACCCGAGGAAACACGAAATGACGACGGACGAAGTGCTACTGCATCGATACTGCCAAGACGGCGATCCAGCCGCGTTCCGAGAACTCATTGATCGGTATGCGGGAATGGTATACAGCATCGGTCTGCGCGTGACCGGCGATAAGCACACGGCGGAAGATCTATGTCAGGAGTGTTTCCTGGAGCTCGCCCGCAAAGCGTACACGGTGCGAGAAAATATTGCGGGATGGCTGCACGCATTGGCGACAAGTCGTTCGTTGAACATTGTTCGGTCACGCAAGCGGAGAACAAGTCGGGAACAGGCCGTTGCAAATTCCCCGGTCATCATTACGGAATCGTCCGAGTGGAACGAAATGCAGCCACTCATCGACCGGGCTCTCAACGGGCTCAGCGACGATCTGCGGTTGCCCCTTGTCCTGCACTATCTGCAAGGTAAGACGCAGCAGCAGGTGGCAGATCAACTGGGGGTGAATCAGGCGACGATGTCGCGCCGACTGCAACGCGGTGTGGAACAGCTCCGAAAGCGACTCCAAAGTTTTGGTGTGATGACGACCATCGCGGCTGTGACATCGTTCTTCGGAGAAAATTCGGCACAGGCCGCGTCGACTTCACTCACCGCATCCCTGGCGAAGATCGGCATTGGTGGGGTGGGCGTGACTGTCGCCAAGTCCACAACAGGGGGCCTGCTTCCATTTATCGTGACGCTCGGAGCAATTGCCGGTAACGTATTGTTGTTTCTGTTACTGAAAGGCTGGGTTCTGCTTTTGTTTGTGGTCATCATGTTCGCGCTGTTAATACGACCGCCGGCCTGGGTCCGTGAATTCTTTCGAGCGCAGGCCTTCGGCCGCGATTATGCCGCTCATCCAACGTATCCCTTCCGACGCTGGACCTGGACGATTCCTCCAGCCGACTGGAAACAGCGACTGTTTGTGTTGTCGTATGTCGGGATTATGTACGGTCTTGTGGCTTTAAAAGATTCCGCAAAATTCTCGACAATGCCCGGTTCTGTTGTGGCATTTGGATTGATGGCCACATTGTTTCTGACGCTTGCGGTGCAGCTTGCCTGGCGCATCTGGACGCTGCGCAACCAACCGCTGACTGCCGCGGATCAGTTGTCCGAACAGCGGCCTCCGTCGGCCTTATGGGAGATTCTGCTCGGAGCCTCTTTTTTCATCGTCATTGCCGTAAGCTGGCTGTCGAGTGTGCCGCGCGAAGAACCCTTCAGTTTCTCGAAGGGAGCAGTTCCGTTCTGGTTCTGGTTCGTCGCCAGCTCCGGACTGGTTGTCTGGGATCTCATTGAACGCTGGCGAAAACGGAACAATCGTGATGTTTCATTCAGTAACGTTGTTTCCAGCGAGGACAGTGTCGACATCAAGCCGGTCGCACGGCGCTATCACGTCATCTTGATTGGCGGTCTGGTGTCGGGGGTTGTCGCATTTTTGTCATTGGCCATGCTGCAGTCAGTGATTTTACCCGAGCGACCGGTACAGAGTGAGCCGGTTGTTTATCGTTACACGCAGGACGGCACGCGTGTCAGAGTCGAGGTGCCGGCTGCCTTCAAACCACCAGTGCCGCCGAAAGGCCTGCCCTCGCAACTTGTGATGACAGCCGGCCTGGGATTCCTCTTCAGTCTCCTGTTGCTGCGACGCGTGATCAAGGTACGGCTCGTATTACCACGATCCGCCTGGCTGCCGCTCCTGGCGGTTAGTAGTCTGGCAGTTGCACTGGGGGCAGGTCTGACGGCAAACGCAATCTGGGCAACGGAAACCAAACAGAAAGTCGACACAACAGACGCTCTACAGGGAGTCTCTCCACCTTATAAGCCACTATTCAAGCCGAATCCGTCGCAACTGGCGCTCGTTCGAAAATACAAAGCCGAGGCAGCCATCATTACGATGCCCGACGAACTGATTCCTGACAACTGGTTTCTCCAGCGGCTCGACAATGGCTTTGCCTATCCCTTGCCTCAAGAAATATTGCATGAGAAAACTGTAATCCAGCTTGGATTAGCTGATGTTCCAGAACTGAAATTTGTCGACGCGACTCTCATACGATTCTATGACAACCCATTTGCTTCGGGCAACCTCGACAGCTTCTGCGCTGTTTACGCATTCTGCTGCAGTAACGCAGACGAGGCACGCCGACTCAACAGTGCATGGAAAAATAGAGGCATGTGTAAGGGGCGTTTAGTGATCTTCGTCTACGGACGCAAAGGACTGCGGGCCCCCAGTGCTACCGATCAGGTACCCATACCTACGTTGCTGAAACAGATTCAGCAATCTCCCTAAACAGAACGCTTACCGTTCCCTCACACTCCGGCGACTGGGTGGTATGGGGGGGAATGGTTCGTTGTATGACGATCAAAACCGTGCGATTTGTCCTCTAACGAAGGCAAAATGAACACGTCAAACAGCAAGTTGCTGTAAAGGTGTTGAAGTCTGCGGGACGATAAAAAGGAAAACATTCCGATTCATTTTGTGGTCACTATGATCACACTTTCCGGTAAATGATCCACGGAAATAAATGAAAACATACTGTCGTCACGATTTGAGTTTGAGATTCAGATGAAGCTGATCCGCCTGTTTTTGATCGCCTTGCTGCTGCAACCATGCCCTGTCTGCTGGGGCCACGGATTCGCCGACACGGGGGATGCTGCACACTGCGAATCGGAAATGACGGTTTCGGCTCCCGCCTGTTGTTCACACTGCTCTCATTCCCGACCAATTCTCAAAAATGAGCTGACACAGAGCCATGACGAACATCATGATTGCCCCTGTTTCTGTCATCTTTCCGAGATCGTGTTTGCACAAACCACGCCTGCGGTTCATCTGCGGGGCATCACGGTGCCTTTGAATGTGGTCGTTGATCCCTATTGTCTCTCAGCGTTCACAGCCGCCTCGAAAAACAGCGACGTAGATTCTTCCAGGCTGCCCATTTCGGTACCGTTGCGCTTATAGATTTTTCTTCTGGGTCGCGCTGGCCCGCGTGTCTGACAGGCTCACGTCAGAACCCTTTTTCCCTCTTGCTTTTCTGTGTTGGTATGCAGATTGCATTAAAGAAACAGGTGCCACAGATTCGCCTGATGTGGACACGAAGCCTGGGGGTATTTTCTGATTTTAACGTTGTTGCAACCCAGGTAAACATGGCAGTTTCACGCAAAAACGCCACAGAGCTGGACAACAACAATCTGGGGGAACGTGCTCTGCCACGCTCCTCTAAGCGGCCTGGTGTCAGAATCACATTTTGAAATAAATACAAATCAATCATACAAAAGTTAAGGAGTCAAGTTATATGTTAATGAATTCAATTACACGTTCCAGCCATCGAAATGGATTTGCACTTTTAGTGGCTTGTGGCATCGTTGTCATCTTCACCACAGTCGCCTCTGCGCAGAAAATACAGCGGGTTGCTTCACTCAGTAAGGTGGAAACATCCCGCGCTGCTGCGTCGAAGCAGAATAAATACACGTTCATCATGTTCTGGAAAAACCAGGATGATACGACCAAGGCAATGTGGAACAGTTTACAGCAGAATTTGTCGAGCAAGACAGACACGACCACCTTCGCAGCCGTCAACACCAATGATCCTGCTGAAGCGAATCTCGTCAAAGAGTACGGCGTGTCCCGAGCTCCGATGCCGTTGACACTTGCGATTGCACCGAACGGGGCGATCACCGGCTCGTTCGTGAAACAAATCAACGCCGACTATATTCAGCAGTCGTTTGTCTCACCGGCCAAGTCGCGTTGCATGCTGACCTTACAGAACCGCAAGATGGTTCTGTTGTGTGTGAATCCTGGCGGGAACTCGGCACTGCCCAAAGGCGTGCAGAATTTCAAAGCGATCCCCTGCTATAAGGATGTCGTCGAAGTGGTCTTGGTCTCTGCAGGAGAGTCGGTCGAGTCTTCGTTTCTACAGGAACTGGAAGTACCACAGCAAAACAATAATAGCACCGTCGTTTTTATGGCGCCTCCCGGAGTCATGGTCGGCAAATTCAATGAAAATGTGACGCACGAACAATTGATCGCAGAATTGAAGAAGGCAGGCAAAAGCTGCGGCGTTGAGGGATGTAAACACTGTAAGGAATAAACCACCGTCAATCGCATTTCACATCAGACAAGGAGGATTCTCTCATGACAATGAGATCAATCATATGGAAGGAACTGCGCGAGCGTCCGACCGCGATGATTGCCAGCCTGCTGGCGATCGTGTTGAGTGTGACCGCTTTGGTGGCCATCCGCAACGTAACCATTTTCTCGGAAAAAGAAGTCGCCGGCAAGCTGGATAAGCTCGGCGCGAATGTGCTCATTCTACCGAAGGGCGTCACGCTGCAAGACTATTACGCCGCAGACATGCATGCAGAAACGATACCTGAAGAACACGTCGCCGAACTCGCGCTGGCGGGTCTAACAGGCGTCGAAGCCATTACGCCTAAACTCTGCGTACCGACGGAACTGAATGGTCGCAAGGTAATTCTGACAGGGATTCTGCCTCAGTCAGAAATTCAGAAGATGAATGCCTGGTCGGGGGGCGGCATGCTCTTCAAAAAGCATGAAGGCTGTAAAGCCAAGATCAATGTCGCTGACGAAAACCAAGATGCGCCCGAAGCACTGGCCGAACGGCGGTCCCTGCAGCATTTGAATAAATCGGAAGTCATTCTGGGTTCCGACTTCGCTTCCGCCAACAATCTGAAAGCCGGAGACTCGCTCGCGCTGCTGGGAGAAAAATTCGGTGTACTGACTGTGCTCCCATCGACGGGCACCGTTGATGACAGCCGTGTGTTCGCGCACCTGCACACGGTTCAGAGGCTCTCTGAATCAGGACAGGTCGTTAACATCATCGAAGTCATGGGCTGCTGTGAAGATGTGGCAAACGGATTGGTCGGCGATCTGCAGGCACTGCTGCCGGGCACCAAGGTCGTCACAATCGCCAATGTGGTCGAGACACAGGTTTCGATCAACCGGATGATGACCAATCTGTCGTATTTATTCCTGGCAATTCTGGTCGCTATTGGTGGTGCCAGCATGGCCAGCGCCAGCTTTGCAAATGTCATCGAACGTCGTCGGGAAATCGGCACGCTGATGGCACTGGGCGCGACGCCCCGTTTCGTCACACAGCTGTTCCTGGCAAAAGCCGTATTGCTCGGTCTGGCCGGTGGGTTGACAGGTTACATTGTGGGCAGTGTGCTTGCCGTGTTCCTGGGGCCCGCTTTTGCTGACGTTTCGGTTCTGCCGATTCCCAGCCTGGCGATAGTGGCTGCGGGAACTGCGGTTCTGGTCACATTAGTTGCCAGTTATTTCCCAGCGCGTCAAGCCGCCAATCTCGATCCCTGTACTTGCTTTAAGGAGGTTTGATTCGATGTTACAGTTAGAATCTGTTCGAAAAATTTATCGCAAGAAGCAGGATGAAGTGATCGCGTTGAATACCACGAACCTGGAAATTCCGAGTGGTGATTATGTCGCCATCATCGGCCCCAGCGGCAGTGGCAAAACGACACTACTTTCCATCTTAGGAGCCATGTCGGCTCCATCGGAAGGTCGTATTTTACTCGACGGAGAATCGGTTTACGATTTGCCGATCGAGTCACGAGCGGAGTTGCGACAGAATAAAATCGGGTTTGTGTTTCAGACATTCAACCTGATTCCTTATCTGACGGCGGTGGAAAATGTGCAGGTCCCAATGCTGCTGGCCCGGAAGAATCTTGCGCATCAGCAGCAAAGGGCAGAAGAGTTGCTCCACAAAGTTGGTCTGCAGGATCGCCTGCATCACAAACCGGCCGAGTTGAGCGTTGGTCAGCAACAGCGCGTTGCGTTGGCACGCATGCTAGCCAATGATCCGGCGATGATCCTGGCGGATGAACCCACGGGGAATCTTGATCCTGCGACCAAAGAGCAGGTCATGGAGTTTCTGGCGCAATTCAACGAAGAAGGCCGGACGATCGTGATGGTGACACACGATTTATCAGCCGCCAAATGTGCGAAACGAACCCTGACTTTAACAGACGGGACAATTCATTCCGCACAGAAAGAGGACTTACTGAAATCAGCGTAAGTCTGTTTTGCATTTTACAATCAAACCTCGGACACGCTCACAATGTTGAGTGTGTCCGAGGTTTTTTGTTATAATTTCTGAGCGGCACGGCGCCAGCCGCCGTTAGTAAACGACGTTCACGGAACACAACGGCGGCTGGTGCCTAATGGTACTTACTTTACTTTTTTTATGTTGGATCGGCGTTTTTTTTTCGGT
>NZ_CAXBKP010000025.1:0-105467 GCF_963976445.1 uncultured Gimesia sp.
GTCATGCAAGACAGCCTGGCCCCCGGCGTTCGCAATCTGTCAACATGGGATGAAGCGACTGACCACTTCTTCTCTGAAATCACTGAAGACCTCAGCTTGACTCCGTTTTAAGTCTGCTTTTGTAAGGTTTCCAGGCGACTGACAAAGAAATTGTTCAGTTCGCTGTCAACGATTCCAGCATATCAATCTCGAATGCAGACGGAATCGTTACCAGCAATGTGTTCGCATTATAATCGAATCGGATGGTGTTATACGGCATCGAACTCGACTTACTGTTGACCAGAACGACGTTCTTATCCCTCAGGACTAAAAAGTGCTCCTTTAAGCCCTCTTTTCCGATCGTAATAAACATCAACACCCCCTGCTTCAGTTTCACAGTCTGCACTTTCTTAAAAATGGTGCTTTGAGAAACCCGAGGCAAGCTACCTTGATTAAGGCCTAATTGATTTGCATTCGTTATCACTTCCTCTTCTTTCGATTGCGTCTCTCCACTCACAATCAGCAGAGAGAGACAAAACAGAATCACAATGATTGAAGCGATCGTGGTCAGCAGGTCTCGCATGATTCCCGTCTCCTGATTATTGATATCATCACTGAGATGATTATTCCCAAGTACTCGTGTTACTCACTTTTTGTTTACGCAGGCCACCCGCAATCATCTATGGGCTCAGAAAAAACTCATCCCCATTCGAGGCTGACCCGTTTGCTTAAACTTCGGTTCCGTCAGACGCCAGGTCCCTTCGCTTTTTCCTGGCACGATCAATGAATTCAAGATCGGCATCTGCACAAAGTTGAAGATTTCATTGAGGGATTTGAACGGTACGAGTTCAAATTCGGCATTGGCTGTCTTGAGTAAATTCGACTCTGCCACATCCGGTTTTCCAGCAGCCAATGCCAGCAGTAATTGCTGTATCACCTTCGCCTGAGTCGCGGAGAGAGGATGAGTCATACGCACCCCTTCCCTGGGCTCAGGCCAGCGGAATTGAAAACGATCCCCTTTTGACCAGTCGGGATGCTGCTCCGCGAGTTTCTTCAAATCATGTCGGATCGTTTTTGTAATGACTTCGCCAGCTTTCACCGTGACCTGCGAATTAATGTAGTGCGCCGGCTGCCGCTTGATTTCCCACCCCGCAGCATCACTCACAACCTCTATCTCATAGTTGCCGGGAGACATTTCGAAAATCGTTTTACCGGCTAAATGCTTTTTTGCCATCCAGGGTTCAACTGCTGGATCCTGTGAAGCATCAGCCCGTTTAACATCCACCTGCAATCCATCCTCTGTAGAAAGCGTGAGTGCCCCTCTTACTTTCTTCTTTTCTGTTTTCTGTATGCTGACACCAGGACGATTGTCTTCAAACGGATTCGATTTCGGTGCTTGAATGAATTTTGGTTCTGCCAGCCGCCAGGTACCTGGTTCTTTTCCAGGCACAATCAATTTTCCCCAGGCAGGATGCTTCCCATTCTTGAAATATTGTTCCAACGAATCATATATACCAGGATTGAAGCCTGTACTCGCTGTCTTCAGTAAATCCGCTTCCGCCACATCCGGCTTGCCATCTGCAAATGCCAGGAATAATTGTTGAACAACCAAAGCATCCTGAACGGAAAGCGTAAAGACCTGTCGCGTCCCCAGTCTTGAATCAGGCCAGCGAAACTTGAACAGCGCTCTCCATGACCAGTTCGGATGATTCTCGGCTAGTTTTGCATAGTCCCGTGAAATCGTCACGGGAACAATCGCTCCCGGCTTCACCTCGATCTCAGTCATATCATACTGAGGATTTTCGCCCTCTATTTCCCAGCCAGCGAGTTCACTGGTAACGCGGATGAAATACTTGCCGTCAGGAACTTCATGCGTCATCGACTCCTGAATAAACATACGATCTGATGAAAACAATCCATCCATCATCCCCCCGCTACCCATCATGTCCTCGACTACTGTCAATACGCGGCCCCACAAACCAGGCTCTTGCCCACTCAGCACGATTGCACCGCGATTTTGCTCCCGCTCTACTGCCTCTTGTTTTCTATTTTTGGCGTCGTTGACGATCTGCTTGATCACAGGGGCCAAGTGAATCTTCTGTCGTTTCCCAGCGATTTTTTTCACATTTCGTGTAAAACTCAACGCCTTGCCAGACGACTTGTAAGTAACCTCTAAAGCATGCTCACCCGGTGACAGCTTGATTAGAAACGGCTGAGAAACGACATTGATCTCTTCACCAGGTTTAGTTGAAATTCGCGTCACTGGATACTGCTTATCAAAGGTAATCACTACCCAATCGCTTCCAGGCTTGCTCACCACCTGCATCAACATCGACAAAGTAAATAGACCAGCCAACATCGCGGTCACCCAGCCCATGATATTCCAGGGGTTATTCCTCGCTGCTGAAGCTGCTTTCCGCTTAATAAAATATGCGGCTACGAACATCCCGCAGACCACTGCCAGTCTCAAGCCCCAAATCCGGACCCATTGTTGCTCGACCTCATTCAGATGAATCCAGATCTGCACATAGAGCATCGAAATCAACAGTAGAGAGAGAACAAACAGAACTCCCAGGATGATCCGCTTATTGGAACGCCGATTCTCTTGAACAAACGGATCATCGCTGGAAGTGACAGGCAATTGCTGCGTTTTTTCTGCTGCTTGCGCGTCCCGCCGTTTCATGTAACGCGCAATGTATAACAAGATGCCAAGTGGGCCCAAACCTAAACAAGCCAGCAAAAACAATCCATCCAGAATTTTCGCTGACTTTGATTCCGGCTTAACAATATTTTGCGCCCCACATACAAGTACCAAGATTCCCAGCGGGCCGAAGAACAACAGGGAGATCAAGGCAACATCCATGACCTTGGACTTATAATGCAGTCCGCTTGCCATGCCACTGATCCAGATAAAAAACGGCAGCAGCAACATAATGCATCCGGCCCAGATCACGGCCCGATCGACCCAACTCCCCCGAGAGCCACCTGCAGGATCAGATTTCTTCACAGAATAAACGGACGTCTCCTCACGTTCCGGATGTCGCGCTGCATAATCCTTTCTCCAACTGCGTTCCATCAGAAACCCTGCTGTCACGAACAGGCCACCCACCAGAGAAAAGATCAAAATTGGTGCAAAATTCCAATCGCCGCTTGCCAGGAACGCGGGTTGGTAGAATCCCGTCGAAAACATCCAGTAAAACAAAACCATTAACACCCAGATCCCGATGCCGGTCCCCGTCAGAGTACGGGCATCTTTTTGTTTCACTGCCGCAACATAATCAGGCCCCTGCTTTAAGATATGCAGCCACTGCCCCCGCATGGCGAACCCGGCAACAGCCAGAACACCCAACACGGACGCTGCCAGAATCGATCCGTGCATCGAGTTAAATTCGGCTCCAGGTGGTTTGGAACGGATGACCGCCGTCGTGATAAATGACAGCCCTAACGTCATAAACATCGCTAACGTTGACAGGAACCATGTTAAAAAAGGGAGTGGTTTTTTATCTGCTCGATTCCAATAGACGATTGAGGCAATAGAAAGAATAAATATGAGCGTGAATGAGAATTTCACAATTTTACTCATCGTATCATAAGTCATACTGGATTCGGGAGTGCTGGGACTTATTATCTTAAGCCCGATGACGGTGCCCAATACCAAGCCAAGAAATATGGCAATAATGTAACCCGCCGGAGTACTCCCTTTTTCCAATATAACCGAGGTGGCAGACTTCAAAACATCTGTTTGTTTAGCCTGCGATACAACAGACTCTACAGATTGATGCTGCTGGACTTCCATCTGTGGATATCGCTTGCGAAGATCCCTCACGAAATAAATCGTGAAACCAATTGCAAACAGAAAATAGAGCAGTGGTCTCGGAAAATCGGGAATCATCTCCAGATAAAACAGCATCTGCATCAGCCACGTCCCACCTGCTAATGCAGCGGGCATCGAAAGGGCATCGAACATCTGCAGTGACAAAAGAGGCTTCGCCTGACGCCGTTCTGCCTCATAAACAACCAAAGCAATCAAGACCCCCAGAAAGACACTGCTCGCTAAGGTCATCAGAAATGAAAACGAAGCATGCGCTTCCGAAAACATAATCATCCCCGCCAGAAAATAAATGGCGTGTGCGACTGGCATGAAAACCCGCGGATCAGTCTCCACTGCCGGTGCAACTTCTGCAGATGATACTTCTGTGGTGTGAGACGTTGTTTCCTGCCGGGAAGGCCGCGACGGTTTCCCATCCATTTTCGGCACCGCGCCCGGTTGTTGCACAATCGCTAGATGTGCTCCCAACAAATCAGCGACCTCGCTCGCGGTCTGAAAACGATTCTCCGGTCGTTTTTCCAACAGGCAATCGACAATCTCAATCAGCCATACTGGAATTTCTTCGTTGACATCCTGAATCGGGCGTGGTGTATCATCACAAACCCGGCGCACCACAGCGACCAGATTACTCGCTCGAAATGGCGATCGTCCCGTACACATCGCATATAGCACTGCCCCCAGACTGAACAGGTCACTCCGCTGGTCGACGCGGTCCCCTGTCGCCTGTTCGGGAGACATATACTGCGGCGTGCCTGATACTTCGCCAGTCTTCGTGATCGTCACATCATCGACGGCGCGCGCCAAGCCGAAATCGGTGATTTTGACTCGCTCGACACCATTTTCCAGCAGAATATTCGCCGGCTTAATATCCCGGTGAATCAATCCCTGTTTGTGAGCGGCGGCCAATCCCTCGGCAACCTGGTTTCCAATTCGCAAGATTTCAGTCACGCTGAGCGAACCAACGTTATCGAGCTTCTCTTGTAAGGACTGCCCCACCACATATTCCATCACGAGATAAGGTAACTTGTCTTCATCAACTGCATGAATCGTCACGATATGAGGATGACTCACCGCAGCCGCAGCTTGGGCTTCCCGCAGAAACCGCTTCCGTGCATTGGGGTTCACCGCTAATAACGGCGACATCACTTTGATCGCCACGATCCGATTCAACTTGGGATCAAGGGCCCGAAAAACAATTCCCATGCCTCCCTGCCCAATCACTTCCTGAATCTGATACTCTCCCAGAGTTCCCAGTAAATCGGGATTCTCCGCAGGAGTTAGAAAATCGAGTGAATAGGGCGGAACCTCTCCTGAACCGACTGGAGATTTTTCCAGAAAACTGCCGGCATCATCATACGCCATGAGCAGCGCCTCGACGCGTCTGCGTTGCTCTGCATTATCACCACACATTTCATCCAGAAATTTTGTGCGTTCCGCCGGTGTTTTCTTTTCTAGTGCAACCAGAAACAGTCCCTCAATCGACTGGGGATTTACATTCTCACGTGTTGGTCCTGGCTCTTGCTCAGGGTTTTCTGATGAGTCTGATTCAGGGTTAGACATGATTTCATTTTTCTTCAGGATGGGAGATCCCATCAGGAAAAGATTTCAAACCAGGGCAGTCATTGCCCCACGACTACTATTCCATGCGATTTTGACGTGTGGCGCGCCTCAAGGATTCTTTGAAAAATGTATTCTTTCGAAATTCGATTATAGACTGGCACACTTGATTCGCCGTAAGCCCATACTACTAAACAGTTTAATATTTTCCAGATTTGATTTGAGAAAAGAGCCAGGCCCGTGAATAGGCCCAGTGACGCGCGGCGGTTGCACGTGAGATCCCCAGTACCTCGGCGGCTTCCTGCTCACTCAACCCGGCGAAGTAGCGTAGCTTAACTAGTTCCGCCTTCTCTGGACTTTCCTGCGCAAATTTGGTGAGTGCGGCATCCAACTCCAGTAAATCATCCGATTGATCTAAAGCCGGTGCGGAGATTTCCGGAAGATCAACTCGATCGTGTTCGCCACCATGTTTCAATCGTTTTTTGCGACGCGCATTCTCGATCAGAATCCGCCGCATCGATTCCGCAGCCGCGGCAAAGAAGTGTCCTCGGTGATCCCACTGCTGCTCCTCGCCTTCATTGCCCACAAGTCGCAGATAAGCTTCATGCACCAGTGCTGTCGCCGTCAACGTTTGGCCGGGTGCTTCGTGTAACAGTTTATTCCCCGCGAGCTTCCGTAGTTCCACATACACGATCGGCAGTAATTGATCGGTGGCAGCGACATCGCCTGCTTCCAGAGCCTGTAATATTCGTGTCACTTCCTGCATGTTGATCTTCTCGTTGTCTCGATCACTGCTGTTTTTAGAGTAATTCATACGGTTTCTGTATCACGCTTCAGTGTAACCAGATACCCGACCAATGCAAATCTCATTCTTCACTAACAATCCGAGCCAAACTTAAAAAGCGACATCTCAAAACAATCGAAGATCAAAATAATACATGGCAGCCATCTAGCAGTCCTGACTCGTTTCACCCCTATATTTACAGACTGAAATCAGCTCTTGACCTCGCCGTGGCGCGAAATAAGATGTGTTGTTCGCATCGCGCGCGTGAGCGATCAGTAGAACATCCCAAACTGATTCCAAATGAGTACTATATAACCCGCTGGTTTCATAACGATTTTCAAATAAACTGCTCACTCCTCTCCCATTTATCAAAGCGCTTCGAATGATCTTCATAAGCCATCCCAGGTTAATGAAGCGGTATCGTGAGGGGTTCATTAGGCATTCACGCTTCAATAATTGATTCATTTTCGTTACTCCGTGTTACAGCTAAAAAGGGCAAACCAAACTATACGCCGGCATCTCTTTATCGATCAGCAATCCGGACAGTCATCCCTGTCGGTCCGCCGAATGAAAGACCCGGAAGACAAAACAGGGGCCATCTTACCGGAAAGACTCGAACGCCCAGAGATGAAAACGACGAAGCAATACTTACTTCTAAGCACCATAAAGATTATCGATAGACCAGCGATCACAAATGATTCACGAGAATGAAATTGATTCTAAAACAACAGGCAGAAACGATAAAATATGAGCCACCGTGTGCCACTGTCGGCTGGCCCGACAGTGCGCGCGAGGAAACTGCTCCTTACAAATTCAATGAAACATCTTCATCCATTAACTAACTAAAATTGATTCATTTATGATTCAATTGAGCCCCAGTAAAACGGTATAATCTGGATACTCTCAATTCACCTTACAACGAAAAGTAACTGCTTATGCGCCTCACACTGCTGCTCCTTTGTTTTTCTCTGTTTTTGAGCATCGCGTCAGCTGCTGAGAAATCAGCTGCTCAAAAAGCACTGCCATCATCAGGAGTCGTCTTCACATTCGATGATCGTAACATGGATCAATGGGTCAAACAGATCCCCCTCTTTCGCAAGCACAATGCAAAAGTGACCTTCTTTGTCGATCACTTTCACACACTCAAGCCTCAGCAAATCGCTCGACTTAAAAAACTGCAGGACGCCGGACATACAATTGGCTGTCATGGCGTGAAACATCGTAAAGCGGTCGACTACGTTCGCGAGCATGGCATCGAGCGTTACATGGAGGATGAAATCAACCCCGCAGTCCAACGTATGACCATCGCCGGTCTCAAACCGACAGCTTTCGCCTACCCCAGCAGTTCCCGAACCCCGGAAATCGATCAGCGGTTACTCAAAACGTTCCGCCATCTTCGCGGCGGCACCGGTTTACCCCCGACCCAACGCATGCGTGATCTCAAACCCATTTTTGTCCCCGTTGATCAGATCAAGGCCACCGGTTGTCTAATCGGTACCGGCATCGATTACGCGGGCACCCAAAAGCGTCCGCACTATCTGACCGAGATCAAAGACGCCATGGATCATGCGAAACAACAGAGTGAAATCGTCATCTTCTACGCCCACAACATCAGCGACAAAGGCCCCGGACATCATCTGCCACCCAAGGCACTCGAAGAAATCCTGGCACACGCCCAACAGATCGACCTGCCCACCTTAACCTACGATGATTTGCCATAGTCACCTGCGTGCTTTTCCCATCACCAAGGTCTATCACCACCCACATAAAAACAAATAAATATACAACATTGTGTGCCACTGTCGGCTGGCCCGACAGTGCGCGAGAGAGAACCATTCCTTACCAAGAATAACGACAGGAAAAGTAAAGTCACTGCCCCAACTATTCCGACTTGTGTTACCACAGGAGCAGCCCCATGTGTCCGTCGGCAACCAAGATTTCGAAAATAAAGAAATAGACGCACAGTTTCTAGACAAAGCTCAAAACGGTTCACAACAGTTGCACCAGCACTGTCGGACAAGCCGATCAGGGGCACACAGGATCGTTGTTCTGGTTCATAATTTTGCATAGATTGAAACGTCAACAGTACGCGTGAGCGAAGCGCTCCTTACCCATCTCTTGAAAGAACAGGGTCGATACAGAAAACTTCAGAAAGCTATTTCTTCCCTTTCATCTTCGTCTTCAGCTCCACCTTGTCAGCCCAGACAAACCAGTCCTGCGCCATCAGCTTCACACGGTCCGGATGTTGAGCCGCCAAATTGTTCGTCTCACACCGATCGGCACTGATGTCATACAGTTCCCATTCCTTGACCTGCGTATCCCAGACAAGTTTCCACGGCCCCTGTCGCAGAGCACGATTTCCCGACCAAAACCAAGCCAGTGAATCGTGCAGCGTTTTTTCTTCGCCTTTTAACAGTGCCAGCATACTGGTCCCTTCCACGGGAAGAATTTCATGTCCCTGATAAGTCTTCGGATAGTCAGTCCCCGCCATTTCCAGAAAGGTCGGCATCAAATCGATAATATGCGCCGGATTCCTATTAATCGTGTCCGCGGGAACATGACCCGGCCACCAGGCGATGCAGGGTGTGGAGATGCCCCCTTCATGCACCCACGACTTATAACGGCGGAACGGCGAATTCTGTGCCCAGCCCCAAGAGGGCCCCACGGCGACATAATCGTCTTTCGGCCCCGGTTTGCGGACGTTCGCATCACGGCCACCAGGCTCTTCACTGCAGCCACCATTATCAGAGAGAAACAGCACTAGCGTATTATCCAGCTGTCCGGTTTCTTTTAGTGTCGTCATGATCCGGCCGATGTTTTGATCCATGCTGTCAATCATCGCTGCATACACGGCCATTCGTAGATCTTCGAATTCATGAATCGCCGTTTCCCAATCGTAGGTTCGACTGTCCCCTTCCGAGAGCGACCAGTTTTTCCCCGCCAGCCCCATTTCCTGCAGACGTTTCCAGCGGTCTTTCCGCATCTGATCCCAGCCCATTTTGAACTTGCCCACATATTTGGCGATGTCTTCCGGCTTTGCATGCAGCGGATAATGGGGCGCCGTATAACACAGATGAATGAAGAACGGCTTCTCTGCCTTACTGGAACGCTGAATCATGCCCAGCGTGTGATCGGTAAACGCATCGGTCGTATAATAACCGTCTTTGAATTCGGTGACCGCTTTGTCATCATGACCGAAGCTGCGAATGCCTGCCTTCTTATATGGCGGATCGGAAATCGTCGGATCGAAGAAATTACAGCAACCGTCTAACACGCCGTAATACGAATCAAAACCGCGAAAGAAGGGATGCGTTGTTTTATCATAACGATCAATCCAGCCGCCCGGCGTTTTGCTCTTGGCATAACCTTTAGTGCGCATCAGATGCCATTTGCCACTGAGCCCCGTCTGATAGCCGGCGACTTTCATCGCTTCTCCCAGCGTGACCATATTCTGCCGCAGGTGTCCCCCTTTTCCGAAACGGGGATAGAGACCTGTCAGAATCGAAGCGCGCGTGGTCGTGCACTTCGCGTTGTTGTAGAACTGTGTAAACCGCATCCCCTCACGGGCCAGTCGATTCAGGTTCGGCGTCTCAACTTCACCGCCATAACAACCAATATCTGAGAACCCCATATCATCGCACATGATCAAAATGATGTTCGGCTTGTCGGCTGCCTGTAGAAAAGAGACAGACAAAAAGAGAATACAGAGCGTAGAGAACAGGACAATCAATCGACGAGAGCGCGAATTCGGCATGGCGTTGCTTTAGTTGAGGGAGTTAGTGCGGAATGCAGTGAAAACGATGCTCTCATTGTAAGCTGTCGGCAGACAGGACTCAACAATTGATCTTTCCTACAGAGCCGGTTCCCAAGAATTCCGGGAAGATTCAAGTTCCGAATTGATCTGGCTTTCAGCACCGGTTACAGTTTAAGGAATACATATTAAATCCAGAATCCAATTAAATTGTCTCTTTATCGCCGCTCCGGGAGATCTTACATGAGTCATTCGAAACAGACACATACACGTCGCGACTTTTTGAAAACAACCGCAGCGGGAACGACAGCAGCCCTGTTCGGTGCTCCCGCGATTCACGCTGGCACGAAAACCGATTCACGGATCGTACTCGGTTCAGGCGACTATCAATACGAAGTCCAGCACGACTGCGTCAAGCTGCCGTCCAAATTCACCTGGCAGACGACACATAATGTCGCCGTGGATAAAGACGGATTTCTGTATGTGATCCACGAAGGCCGCGCCAATCAAACCGATCATCCTTCGATTTTCGTCTTCGATCCGAACGGAAAGTACGTCCGCTCATTCGGCAAACAGTTTCAGGGGGGCGGCCATGGCCTGGAAGTCCGGCAGGAAGGCAATGAACAGTTTATCTACGTTACCGCGTATCAACACCTGAAAACATTCGCCAAGCTCGACTTGAAAGGCAAAACCGTCTGGCAGAAATATGCACCGATGGAATCCAAAGTGTACGCCGAAGGTGAAGCCGCACATCCGAAAAAAGTCTGGGGCCGTGATCGATTCCTTCCGACCAACTTTGCGTTTCACAATGATGGCGGGTTTTATTTGGCCGATGGTTACGGTGCGTACCAAATCCACCGTTACGACAAAGATGGTAAATGGCTCTTCGCCTTCGGGGGAAAAGGGAAAGAAGATGGCAAGTTCAACCTGCCACACGGGCTGTGGATTGATAACCGTCCGGGCCGCGAACCTTCGGTTGTTGTCGCTGACCGGGCTAATGCACGACTGCAGTGGTTCACGCTTGACGGCAAACATCTGGAAACGATGACCGGTTTTATTCTGCCTGCGAATCTGGATACACACAAAGAAATCCTGCTCGTCCCCGATCTGGCCTCGCGGATTACGCTCTTGGGGCCGGACAATAAAGTTCTCGCCCATCTGGGTCAGGATCCAGAATGGGAAAAAGCGATGAAATCCGCTAAGCCCCGCATGCGGGAAACGCCAGACAAATGGCAGGCCGGCCGTTTCGTGCACCCGCATGACGCCTGTTTTGATCAAGATGGCAATATCTTCGTCGCCGAATGGGTCGCCACAGGACGCATCACAAAACTGAAACGACTAGGCTAACAAGCCGCACTGACAGTACAATCTCACCATGAAAGCGCAAGTTTACGTTCCCCTTCGGAAGAAGTAACATCATGAAACGACCAGCCATACTCACCTTAATGGGCCTGATTTTATTTTCATTCTCGTTACCGGCTTTACCGGCAGCAAACGAACCCCAGCCTGCGAAAATCACATTAAGCCCCGAAACAGAGGCTCGCTGCCTGGAAGTCTTGCGAGAAGCAATTCGCAGCGATGAATTCTGGCCGTCCATGCACGCAGCGGAAGCACTCACCCTCGCCGGTAAAGGTGCCGAAGTGCGTGCAATCATTGAACCAAAACTGAAAACCGAAAAGGACGACCAGCACCGCTGTGGTCTGGCACGGGAACTGGTTCGTGCCGGCGACCGCTCCAAAGCGGTGATTTTGTTCCAGATCCTGGCAGGCAAAGATCCGCACGGTCACATCCATGCCTGTGAATCGTTGTACAAAGTCAATGAACTGGGAGACGGTATCCTGATCCGCGAGGCACTGAAGTCAGACAACCCCAAAAAATCCATGATGGCAGCCGCCCTGCTCTGTCGCTGGGGAAATCCAGAGGCGTTTCAAGTTGTTCGGAAGTATCTGAATGATCCCGATGTGAGTATCGCCAGTATCGCGGCCTGGATCATTGCCCGCGTGGGTGACAAACAAGATATCCCGGCTCTCAAAGCAAATCTGAAACGGACCGACGATCCGTTTACGCGTGCTTATTTCGAAACCGCACTCGCCATGCACGGCGATCCGGAAGGCTTACAGGCCGTCCAACGGAATCTCTCCAGCGATAACGCGGCCGTCAAAACCTATTCCGCAATTTTTGCCGGCGAATCAGGCGCCAGTAATCTGAAAGAGAAACTCAAAAAACAGCTCAACGATACTAATCGGGACGCACGAATCCGGGCGGCTCAGGCATTGATTGTACTCGCAAAGAAAGATCAGTATCCCAAAGGGGAAATCGTCGTGAACGACGTCTACGAAGCCTCAAAAGAATATCCCCGCTACAGTGAAGGCTCGATCCTGCCTTTAAATGACGGCACTCTCCTCTACGCGACCACACAGTTCATCGGCAGCGGCTCCGACTTTGCCACTGCCCGTATCATTGCCAAAAAATCACCAGACGGCGGGAGAACCTGGAGCAAGCCCCACGTGTTACAGGAAAACACAGGTAAGAAAAACGTGATGTCCGCCACTCTGCGTTATCTGGCTGGCCCCATGCAAGAAAAACGCCCCATCGGTTTATTCTACCTCAAGAAAAACACACTCTCCGATCTGAAAGCGTTTTTGAAAGTTTCACACGACAACGGAAAAACCTTTGGACCGCCGATTGAAATCACCACCCCACCCGGCTACCACGTGATGAACAACGATCGAATCACCATTCTGTCATCAGGCCGCTGGCTGGCACCCGTCGCTTCGACGCCCGATGTGCACAAGTCGAATCATTTTGTTTGTACCTGTTTCATTTCCGATGATCAGGGAAAAACATGGCGACAGTCGAAAGGCAGCGTCGATTACGCAAAACGCGGCGCCATGGAACCAGAGGTTTTTGAACTGAAAGACGGCAAAGTGCTGATGATCTTCCGCACCCAATCCGGCCACATCGGCTCCAGTATCTCAAGCGATAAAGGCGAACACTGGAGTAAACCCGGTTCCTGGGGCGTGCGGGCTCCCGAAGCCCCTGCCACACTCCGCCGCATTCCTTCAACTGGCGATTTGATGCTGATCTGGAACGACAACTTTGAACCTGGCGCCGGACATAGCGGCAAACGTACGCCACTCACAGTTGCCATTAGTAATGATGAAGGCCAAACCTGGAAACTGAAAAAGAACCTGGAAACCGATCCAGACCAGACCTATTCCTATATCAGTCTGACCTTCCATCAGGGGCGGGCCATTATGAGCTATTATGTCGGCGATCCCGATCGAAAGATCTCATCACGCTTCCGATCCATTCCCCTGATCTGGTTCTACCAGCCTGAGTCCGATTAAGGCCAGCAGTTACTTCCCGATGCAATACAGCATTTCCTGACGTTTACCATCAACTTCTTCAGAGACCCGCATAAAGATCCGACTGTCACAAAACGTCGGCGTCGCAAAGACTTCCGAACCCAGTTTGTTTTCTGCCAACAATTCGAATTTCTTTGGATTCGCTTTGTAAATGTAAGTCTCACCACCCTCGTTGGTCACATAAATCCGATCACCCACTAGTACGGGAGAAGAGCTGAAGGTGCCGCCCAAGCGTCCCTTCCAGATTTGCTTGCCGGTATTCACGTCCCAGCAGATGGCCACGCCATTGTCGGTCACCGAAAAGAGATGGTCCCCTTTGATCAACATCGAAGGCACATACATGCGGTTATTATTTTCCCAGAGCACTTCACCCGAACCATCGGCTTTAACAGCTGCCATATGATTTTTAGGATAGCCGCCACTCGTCAGAATCAGTTCGCCGTTTGAAACCGTGGACGTCACACACTCGGTTGTCGCACCTTCAATTTCCCAGAGTTTTTTCCCGGTCAGCGGCTCAATACTCGTTACCAGATCGCAGCCCGTCATCAACACCTGCTCTTTACCTGCGATATCCAGAATAATCGGCGAGGGATAATTGGGCCTTTTCGGACGCGCAATTTTCCAGACGACCGAACCATCGGATCGCTTCAGACCAGCAACCGCACCACCCCCTTTATTATCAGCCGACACAATCACTAGCGAATCAAAAATCGCCGGCGAAGATCCGTACCCCTGATGAATAATATAATCGGTGATTTTCGTCTGCCACAGTTGCTTGCCTTTCAGCGACAACGCCGTCGTATAGGCGGCGCCATCGTTGATGAAATTAATAAACAATCGCTCGCCGTCACAGGCCACGGTTGATGAAGCATGCGTCGATTTTTTATTCCCCTTCTTACTGAAGCCCCCTTTGTGAATGATCGTTTTCCAGAGTTGTTTTCCTGTCGTTCGATCATAACACAGAACAAACTGTGTTTCCGTTTTAGTATCCGCAGAAGCAAGATAGATCTGATCGCCAACCACCGTCGGTGAACTATATCCCCGACCTGAAATCGGCGTTTTCCAGACAATATTTTCTGTCTCAGTCCACTTTAGCGGTGGATTCTGATTCGGATTTGCAATCCCATTTCGCTGCGGCCCGCGCCACCAGGGCCAATCGGTCGATTTCACATTGATTGCTGACGCAGAAGCCGCCTGCTTTTCCCCCGCGCTGAGTAAAGCCGGCTGGCAGAGTATCAATAATAGACAAACGACGAGAAACCGATTCATGGGTGTGCTTTCTATAGGAAGGATCGCGTGGAGGAAACGGGGGTATTAAAAAGAATCAACCTCATAGATCTCCTTTTATTGTAAGCGCTCCGGTATCAACCGCAAGCGCAGTCAGTCTTTCCCCCTCAGAAAACCGAGACCGATTGAGAGGCAACGCATCGGAATGACATCTTTAAAAATACGCTCCATACTCGCGGGATCCAATTCTTTTCAGAGCGATTAAAAATTGGATTCTATCTCCAATTTATACTTGATCCGCTGATTTTGATTGATACCTTAGATACAACTCCACAGCATATCGTATTTCATTTTTGACGCTCGTTTTTTTAGTAATCCATCTAAGTTACTCACGGTGATGCCTCTCACTTGGTAGATTGGAAACCCAATGTTAACGATTCTCTACACCGCCTTGGGGGTAATTTTTGGCTTCGTCATTCTCATTCTGGCGATCTGGTTCTGGCTGAAGTATAAATTTCGAAAGTTCACATCCAAATTTGCAGCCGAATTCGCTGACGCAATGGCGAATGCAAGAGGCTTCGCTCCCCCCCTGCGTATTGATCTCGAACCAATGGACGAACCCGAGTGGACGGACACCGAAAAGATTGAATTGATCACGACCGCTCTGAAAAAGACAGGCTTCGAACCGGATGGCCTCTATGAATCGTTTGCCCCGGTCCATCTCAAAATATTGGGATTCAAAAACAGGAATCTACCCGGCTACGCGGCGATCTACGAAATAGATCAGATCGGCGCCATTCACCTGGAACTGGTTTGTGAATTATCCGATGGAACTCATATCACAGTCACTACAATATCAGACGATGGAATGGATCATCCGGAATACTCAAGAATCATTCGCATGGATCATCTGGACCTTTCCGAACCAGAACAGGTTCAGGAACTGTATCAATGCATGCAGGACGAAATAAATGAAAAAACGATAGTCGATCAGACGGACAAAGGATTTGAAGAAGTCTTCAAAAAAACTTGGGCACGTTCTATGGACTGGCGCGTGGAACGCGGAGGTATCACCACCAAAGAAGTCCTCCGAGTTGCTGAAATAAATGGTCAACCAGAACCTTCTGAAAAAGAAATCGAACTGGCTAAACATCCCTGGAAGCAACAGATCGACTATTTTATCACAGATCAAATCCGTAAGAGCTACCTCAAAAACACCAACATGTCAGGCGATGAATGGGAGGAAACAGTCGATCGCTTGGTGATTATTCACGAGAAATCGGACCTAACGCGTTTGATCTCAGAACTGGCAGACCTCATCACATATGACGATGACCTGGATGATGATGACGATGAGCAAGGCGAAGATGCCTATTTAAAAATGGAGCATCAGCTGAAAGCAGCCTTTGATTCTGAAACGTCTGTCATCGACGGTTTCCGAAAAGCGATTGAATTACTACCGCCCAAAAAAGAATATACCCTGCACGGCTCAACAGATTCGCCTTGGAGAAGCGAAGTCTATCTCTCTCCCAATTTCTATGATGAAGATGACGACGACGATTTCTAATACGAACTCTAATTATCGCTACCCCCGGGCTCTGCCTGGGAACCCCACAAGCTGAAAGAACCTCACCGAACCATCAACAACCCTTGATGTATCATTCACATCATTGGTACGATGAAGCAGAAATCGCGAGCACACAAAATCCGAGCCATTATGCCCTTAAAGGAGAACCGGTATGAGCAACGTCAACCGTCGCACGTTTATGGGAGCATCTCTTGTTTGGGTGGGAGCATCTGCGTTGAGTCAGGCGGCGGTTTCCGCAAATGACAAAGTCAACGTCGCACTCGTCGGCTGTGGTGGTCGAGGGCGTGGCTTGGGCAGTTGGTTCTCAAAGCTGCCTGACAGTCAACTTGTCGCGGTTTGCGATCCCGATCAAAGCCGTAGTGGCCAAATGGCAGACCAGATTGAAAAATCAGGAGCAAAACGACCTAAGCTGGTTGAAGATTTTCGCTCTCTCCTCGACGGGAATGATATCGACGCGATTGTCATCGCCACACCCGACCATTGGCACACGCCAGCCGCGATCATGGCCTGCCAGGCTGGCAAAGACGTCTATGTAGAAAAGCCCTGCTCACACAATATCCATGAAGGACGTCAGTTGGTGAATGCCGCGCGCAAATACAAACGGGTGGTCCAGCATGGCACCAATCTGCGTTCAACCCCCGTCTATGAAAAAGCGTGGAAGCAAATCCAAGATGGCGTGATCGGCAAAGTACAAATGGTCAAAGCCATCAACAATCAACGCCGTGCCCTTTATCCACCACGCCCGAACGAACCGGTTCCCAAAGGAGTCAACTACGATCTTTGGCTGGGCCCTGCACAAAAACGGCCCTTCAACCGCAACTGCTTTCACACTTCCTGGCATTGGAACTGGGATTTTGGTACCGGCGACATTGGCAATGATGGTGTGCATCAAATTGATATCGGCCGTTGGGGCATGAATCTGAAAGCGCCGAACGCCGTCTCCTGCAGCGGCGCGAAATTGGGTTCCAAAGGAGATGCCCAGGAAACGCCAGACACGATGGTCGTCACTTGGGAGTATGATGATCTGCTCTATGTTTACGAGCAGCGCGATTTCACCCCTTATCGTATGCAGGCACATCGCCACGATAACGACAATATTTTTTACGGTGATAAAGGATTCATGATGGTCGATCGCTCTGGCTATCGTATCTTTTTCAAACATGAACGTGGCCCCGCTTTCGAACAGAAGTGGCAGGACACGCCAACGCATTATCAAAACTTTATTGATTGCGTGAAAAACAGAAAGTCTCAAGACCTGCTGGCCGAAATTGAAGAAGGCCACTACTCAGCTTTGCTCAGCCACCTCGGAAATATTTCGTATCGCACCGGACGACGGCTGGTATTTGATCCCAAAACCGAAACGTTCCCGGAAGATAAAGACGCCAACCAATACCTGACGCGCGACTATCGCGATGGCTTCGAACTACCTCAGGTTTAATTTCACAAAGATCTTCAACACAGAGACCCCGATAGAGAGAAAGCAGATTCATGGCAGACAAAGCAAAAGTAGCACTCATTATCAGTGAAACGTCTGCGCATCTCGGCGCGTATTTCCCGGCACTCGCTTCCTGCGAAGATATCAGCGAAGTCATTCTCAGTGACGAAGGCCAGAAACATGTCGCGCAAGCCCGCCAGAAACTAGGCGACAAACTCACGCGTGTGTATAACAGCCCCGAGGAACTCTTCAAGAAAGAAAAACCAGATCTGGCGTTGATCACCCTCGAAGCCGGCAAGGCACCCGCGGCCATTAATATTGCGTTCGACCATGGCTGTCCTGTCTTTGCTGAAAAACCCGCCTGCACGAATATCGACGATTTTGAAACCCTGGTGCAGAAAGCGGACTCGAAACACCTGAATCTAATGCTGGCTCTCGCGAATCGCAACAATCCGGAAGTCAAAGCGGCACGTCGTATGATTCGCAAAGGAACGTTCGGAAAAGTTTATGGCATCGAACTTAACTTCATCGCCGATCAGACCCGTTTAACCAGTCAAAGCTATCACGACCGCTGGTTCGCACAAAAAAAACGCGCGGGAGGCGGACATTTAATCTGGCTCGGAATTCACTGGCTCGATCTGGGAATGTACATCACCGATTCCAAGATCACCGATGTCAGCGGCTTCATCACCAATATCGGCGGACAGCCGATTGATGTGGAAGACTCCGCGGCCCTCAGTTTGAAGTTTGACAAAGGTTTTCTGGGAACAATGACCTCCGGTTATTACATCAATCGAGGAAAACAGTCATTGATCAAAATCTGGGGATCGAAAGGCTGGCTGGAGATGGATTACTCGACCGGCAAACATCTTCAATGGTCGCTGAATGCCGACAAACCGGGAACCATCCACAAGTTTGAAGAATCCCTGACACCGCGCGGCTATACTCCCTGTGTCCACGCTGCGGTCAGGTCGGTTCTGGAAAAAGCCCCCCCCACGCTCGACAGCCACGACAGCCTGCAGGTGTTACGTACGATCTACGCCGCCTATAAAGCAGCCGAAACAGGACAGACCCAGAGTATTCGCGTCGATTGAACGCGAACATCCTCCAGGTCGTTTACTACTTTGTATAGGAATGCCCCAGGTCATTGGTACGAATGGCCTTCAATTTTGCCGCCATCTGTTTCTGAAACGCAGCGACGGTCGACGCGTATTCTGATTTGCCAACCAGATTCGTAAACTGCTGCGGGTCTTTTTCCATATCAAAGAGCTCGGCACCACCGGAGCCATCTTCTTTATATTGAATATAAGCCCAGCGATCATCGCGAAGCAGAAACCCACGATTTCCCTTACCCCGTGGGTCAACACTGAAGGCGGCATCACGCACACGCAAACTCGGATCGTCAAGTAGCGGCGCGAGATTTTTGCCTTGAATATTAGCGGGAACATTCAAACCGCACAGACTACTGAGCGTGGGATATAAATCGAGCAGTTCGGCAAGTGAATGACAGACCGCAGGTTGCTTGCCGGGCACACTGATAATCAACGGCACCGCCGCCGACTCTTCATGCAGACTTACTTTCGCCCAGAAATCATGTTCCCCCAGATGGTAGCCATGATCGCTGGTGAAGATCACAATCGTCTTGTCTTCAATCCCGGCACGTTTGACCGCATCCAGCACCTTGCCGACCTGTGCATCCATGTAAGCGACAGAAGCCAGATAGCCGCCAACCGCTTTTTTCTGCCGCCGTAGATCCATTTTCATATTCACGCTCGTTTTGTAGTTGATGCCCAGCTTCGGAATGTCATCCCAGTCACCGGCAACCTTTTCTGGCAGGACATGTTTATCGTAAGGCTTGAAGGGAGGGTAATAAGATCGTGGCGCGACAAACGGTACGTGCGGCCTGACAAAACCAACTCCCAGAAAGAACGGCTCGTCTTTGTGTTTCGCGATCAGCTCAACTGCTTTCTTCGCCGTCTTGCCGTCCGAGTGCACCAGATCATCGCCGTCTGCTTCCACAACCACAAAGGTATTCCCACCCACGGCAGGTTTTTTGCCATTGGGATTGTTTTCCAGCGTCTCCCCATCCCCGGGTGCTTTCCATTCCGGTCCCTGGCTGTTAAACCGTTCTGTCCATGATGCGGGGTCGTCGGTGCCGTTATTCCCTTTTTCAATATCACCGGGCACACCCATGTGATAAATCTTGCTGACGCGTGCCGTGTAGTAACCGTTGTTTTTGAAATGCTGTGACCAGGTCGCCCTGTCACCAATATATGATCGCGGACTGACATAACCAAATGCTTTTGACGCATGCGGATAATATCCCGACATGAACGAGGCCCGAGAAGGACCGCAATATGTGGCCTGACAGTAAGCGTGCGTAAAACGCGTCCCCTTAGCGGCGATGGAATCGATGTGCGGCGTTTGACAGACCTTATTCCCATAGCAAGAAAGCGCCGTAGATGTCAGATCGTCCGAGATAATGAACAGCACATTATATTGAGGCGCGGCTGCCTGAGCAGTATTCGATAAAGAAAGTAACACCAGAAACAGGCAGACGAATCGCGGCAGGCATAATTTAATCATCTGTTTTCCCAATCGATGGAAGCAGGTAAACGGCTAGAATTCGGTACAGGCACGTCAATTCCATTCTATGGTTCCGCTTTCCAACAGACAACTCACCTGTGATTGGTCGGATTGATAGAATGTGTCTTATTCATTGGAGACGATCAACGTACGCCTGTCAATCCGATTGCTTCAAGAGAAAGACGAATGCAACAGAACTGTAATTCACTCAGTCAAGTCGCTAGCCGGGATCACATCGACAAATGAGACGCCGACGCGAAGTTCGTCAAAGTCAGTAGAATAGCGGCTGACAATTTTGACTCGTTCAATTCGCAAATCGGGCGCCATCAACCGCAGGTCGACCTTATCCAGATCCGGAATCCGGTTTAAAGGCGGGTTAAGCCACAGGTCCACTTCTTCGGCACCAGGTCGGAATAGAATCCGAACCACAATCAGCACTGCCTGTCCTGACAGAACATCGCTGGATGCCGTATTGATTTCCGTGCCGTTGACCTGCCCTGCAGCGGCCCAGTTACCACGAACGGCAGAAGCCAGTTTTCCGATCCGCAGACTCGACTCATTATTTCCAAAGTCGATATAGGCATAACGCCCATCCCCGGCATTATCACAAGACTGTGCCATGAAGCTCAGCCATAATATTTCGCCATCAGCGCCAAAACCTTTTTCATCCGACAACGCATAAGGAACCTGCAGGAGATCGATGTGCCGTACCGCTACAGATTCAGGCATCGCTCCCGAGCGGTACTGTCCTCCTTGAGTTAACAGCATATTCCCATGCTGGTCTGAGAATCCCAGCGGTCCAAACAACCGCATATCATTTTTACCCTGATTCTGTTTTTTGGGGTCTTGAATGATCGAGGAAAAGGCCACTCCCTGATCGATCCAGGGACCAGACCAGCCGATTCCGCCACTCAAACCATTTACACCATCTGTTTCTTTCTCACTCAGAAACTCCGGTGAATAATCGAAACCTTCATACAGGAATGGTTGGGCCGCCTTCCGCGCCATCAGGAAGGTTTTCCTGGCATAGTCGGACTCAAAGGTAATCGCTTCGAATGCCTTGTCTTCATCATAGGGTATTTGAAAATCCTTGATGAACATGACTGCCAGATTGATTGTAGAAATAATGCCGATCCCGACCATCAGAAACCAACGCCACGTAAGTAAGGTACTGCGTTGTTTCTGTTTCTTCTTAGGCCGTATGGGGACCGTTCCAGGCTGTGATTGAGGTTGAACCTCGATTTCAGATTCCGAAGGAAGCACCAACGGTTCTTTTTGTCGCGATTCCAGTTCGCGGGCCTGTGCTTCACCGATCGAGTGAACTTGAAAACGCTGCCTGAGGTAAGAGTGCAAAAACACGCGTCGAAATGCCTGATCGGCATTCTCACCGTCAGTCTTAATCCATTGTTCCAGCTGTTGCGCTTCTTCTGGAGAAAGCTCTTCGCCATCCAGATAAGCATCGATATTCTCGAGCGCCGTGCTTACTTTAATTTCCGACATTCGCTTCACCAGCGGCCCGTTTTTGAACACAATCCATCAAGGTGGTACGGATTCGAGAAAGCGTCACTCGAACCGATCCAGTTGATGTGCCCAATTCGGTGGCAATTTGCTTTGGCTTCATATCATCAGTATAACGCAGACCCAACAAACGTCGAGAACGCTCAGTGAGTTGCCCCAGACAATATTCCAGTAAGTCGCGTTCTTCAGTCATCAATTGCTGCACCCGGGAACAGGCATCGGCCAGTGCATCCATGGCCTCTCCCAGAAACAGCACGCGATCACGCCGCTTGCCTCGATAGAAATCGGCAATCTTGATTTTTGCAATCCATAATGCCCACGGAAGAAAAGGACGCGAATTATCATATTCGTCATATCGCAAGGCAACTTCAGCGGCCACTTCCTGCAGCAGATCTTCCGCATCACTAAACTGAGGAGTTGATGCCACAACGAAAGCCATCAGTGAAGGTTGAACCTTCACCCAGTTCCGTGCCAGTTCTGCACGACTTTGTGCAGACTCAGTTTGTAGTGTTCTTGTTTGTGTCGCATCCATCGGGCACATGCGTCTTTTCTTATAAGCAGTTAATTTTAATATCTAAGCTTTCAGAATAATCAAATCAATGAGGGTTAACTCTGAACTGAAAACTGTAAACCGATATCCAAGTACTAGCAATATTTTATATTGTAGTAGAATGTATTAAGAATTGATGAAGATCGTGAAGAAGTTTCAATCATTGAAATAAAAACTTGAATTCCAAGAGATTAAAACTTAAACCCCGAACTATTTGCTTTTTTTTGAAAATAGTTGTTAACGTTTTGGGGTCTTCTGCGATATACAATTAAGGCTAAGATTCCGTGCTCTTATAAACCCAAGCACACCTTGAACTGCAAACATGTTCACACGCAGTCATCCATCAATCCTGCTTGACGGGAATCGAAATAACCAGACCTGCAAACCGGTCACGTTTATTATCGTTGGCTCCGAATCCAAGATGACAACCCAGACAGCCGTTGTTCATTAAAGAGATCGCTACCGCTCGCCGGTAAACTCCTTTTTCCACGCGTTCGTATTCGTGCTTGCCTCCAGCAATTTCTTTAGCCGCCTGCTTCTCGAACTCTCCTTCAGGCTCATGATCGATGCTCATCGCTTTCGCATTCACGGCGATCCACTTCGCCTTGATATTTTCCTGACGTTCTATATCAGCAAACATGTCTTCCATCACACGTGCAGGGACATTCGCCCTGTCATGAAAAAAGTAATGATGGTGCATCGCTTCCAGAGTCGTCGCATAAATACTATGTGTCAGCTTCGCTCGCTGGCGCGCTTCCTTAACAGTCACAAGTCGTTTCGTTGCAGATTGCTTTTTCTGTGCCTTCGCTTCAGATTTCGGTTTCACATCCGGATTTACTTTAGTCTTTTCCGCAACGGGTGGTTCTGCAAACGAAGCAACCGCAACACAAAAAATACTCACAAAACAGATCGTAAAACAAAAGTTGATTGTTACTGGAAAACGCATTCGACTACTCCTGTACGACTTGTGCTGATACTGAAGATGATGTTGGCTTCGTTCCAAAATAAACGAGAAACGCAGATGACTCACCATCCACGCTTCACCGCTTGGCTTGGGCCAGAAATTGATTCTGGCTCACAATGATGTTCAGTTTAACCGTTTCCCTCACGCAAAACAAGACGAATTCATCCTGTTTATAAGCCCAGCCCCCCTCTGGTTTCACAACGATCGGAGTTCTTACCCAAAATACAATTCCCTTGAGTTATTCCCTGACTTTTTGACATAAATATACATTGATATGTATTGCTGCACTGGCTAAACTTGCATTCGAAACGAATGCCGTTTGAAATCGCTGAATCGGAAAGGAAAACGATGCTGTCATTCTTGAGCGCGCAGGATCAGCAAAGTCGCACCAGTTCACGAAGGGAATTTCTCCGAATCGGTGCGCTCGGACTGACCGGACTCACTCTGGCCGACCTATTACGTGCCGAAGAACAGTCAGGAATCCGGTCCTCAACCAAAGCCATCATTAACGTGCATCTCGATGGTGGGCCGCCTCATATGGATATGATCGATTTGAAGCCGGAAGCCCCGGTAGAAATTCGTGGCGAGTTCCAGCCCATCTCGACAAGTGTCACCGGAGTACAAATTTGCGAGTTAATGCCGCGTCTTGCCGCAAACGCAGAACAATTTGCGTTTGTACGTTCGCTCGTTGGTTCCGCCGGTGCGCACGATGCATTTCAGACACAATCGGGATTTACGAAAAAAGACATGCTCTCGGTCGGCGGACGCCCTGCTCTGGGTTCAGTTATCTCCCGACTCAAAGGAACACCTCAGGATCTTGCTCCCTCGTTTGTTGACATCATGCAAGGACGCGGCTTAGTTCGAAACAGCGCTCGTCCTGGATTCCTGGGACCCGCGCATCAACCCTTTCGTCCTGATATCTCGGACCTGTTCCAGCGCCAGCTTGAAAAAGGTATGCAGGGCGAACTCAAGCGATTAGGAGCCGACCATCAGGTCAGCCTCAAACTCAACCCATCACTGAGTATGGAACGGCTCGAAAACCGCACGACCTTACTCACCGAACTCGATACGATTCGTCGCAAAGTGGATGCCAGCGGCATGATGGACGCGATGGACCGTTTTTCCCAGCAAGCCGTCAGCATTCTGACCTCCGGCCGCCTGGCAGATGCAATGGATTTAACTCTGGAAGATCCTGCAACCCTGGCGCGTTTTACGCCGGCACCACAAAATACGTCATCACGCTTTTACACGAGCGAAGGCCCGGGTGCGGTGAAAAAATTCCTGCTGGCTCGCCGCCTGGTAGAAGCAGGAGTACGTTGTGTGAGCATCTCGATCAGTGATTTTGACACCCACTCCAGCAACTTCAATCGCCTGCGACAATTACTGCCGATTGTCGATCATGGCCTCACCGCGTTGGTCGCCGACCTCAAAGAACGGGGCATGCTGGATGATGTCACCATTGTTGCCTGGGGAGAATTCGGCCGCACACCACGGATCAATTCCAAAAATGGAGGCCGCGACCATTGGCCTCGTGTCGGCCCCGCGATTCTCGCTGGTGGCGGAATGCAAACCGGCCAGGTCATCGGCAGAACCGACCGCACCGCCAGCGCCGTGATACAGCGGCCCGTGCATTATAAAGACATCTTTGCCACTCTGTATCATAACCTCGGCATTGATCCGCATGCCATCACGCTGACCGATCCACGGGGACGGCCTCAATATCTGCTCGATACAGGCACGCGTCTGAAGGAACTGGTTTGAGTACGCGACAGCTACGTTCATCTTAATGAGCCCCTTGTTTCACACTTTCGTGACAGGTATGATCGTATCTTAATGACAAGGCCCGAGAAGACCCCAATGAAGAACCTAATCTAGTGGAGCGTCATTTTTAATTTTGGGTTGATAGATATCACAAGAGTGCGACAACGGAGCACGTAAACAACACCCCCAACCCTCAATTCCTAGCTTGACAAAGCACTAGTCGCATCGGCATGACACATACCACTTCCTGACAGGAGAGATTCACCATGAAGAAATTGATCGCTACCCTTTGTAGTTTTGTTTTGATTCTGCTCTGTAACCTTCTGGAAGCGCAAGCCGACGATCTGCCGCACTATAAGCCACTGTTTAATGGCAAAGACCTGACCGGCTGGGTGAATGTCAATACGGCTAAAGACACCTGGTATGTCAAAGATGGCATGCTGATTTGCACGGGACACCCCATCGGTGTTATGCGAACCGATAAGCAGTATGAGAATTTTCTGCTCCACGTCGAATGGCGTCATATGGAAGCGGGCGGCAATTCAGGCGTCTTTGCCTGGAGCGAGGGCACCGTTCCGGATGGCAGACGATTACCAAAGGGAATGGAAATTCAGATGCTGGAGCTCGACTGGGTCAATCAGCACAAGAAAAAAGATGGCACTCTGCCCCCCATTGCTTATGTGCATGGCGAACTCTTCGGTGCCAACGGCTTAACGACCATTCCCGATAACCCGCGTGGCACTCGCAGCAAGTCCATCGAAAATCGCTGCAAGGGAAAAGGAGAATGGAATGTCTACGAAGTCGTCTGTGTCGATGGCGTTGTAAAACTTTCCGTAAACGGAAAATTTGTGAATGGTGTCCGAAACGCATCCATCAAAAAAGGATATCTCTGCCTTGAATCGGAAGGGGCTGAAATTCAGTTCCGGAGCATCCAGATCATGGAATTACCTCCCGGAATCACTTCCAAAGCACAAACGGCGCCCCTGCTGAAGTAAAAACAGGCCCTTTCCTTAACTAACCTCATAAAATGCAACGAGTTGTGTCATTTTCAGCAACTTGACTCTGCCCTCAAGACAGAATAAAATAATACCGATATGTTGATCAGCTATAGGAGCTACAATCCTATAACCGAATCAGCATATTCGTGTTTGCCTCTACGCAGGCAAGCACAAACAAGAGTTCCCACCTAATTTTCCTACCTGAGACTGTGAAACTAAGTATGATTGCCAGCCCGCAACATCATCATTTCCGATTTCGTATGACCGCACTTTGTCTGCTGTGGGGAATCTGTTGTTTCGGTTTTTCGATGACCACGCAAGCGGCAGAAACAAAGTCGCTCACCGGCGAACAGATTTACCGCAAAATGTGTGTCGAGTGTCACGCCGCCAGCGGCCAAGGCGTAACCGATAAAGCCAACCCGTTTCACGGCATGAAGTCACTGGTCGAACTCACCACGCTCATCGATGAAACCATGCCGGAAGAAGACCCTGAACTCTGTCAGGGTGAAGATGCCAAACGGGCCGCCCAATATGTGTACGATCGTTTTTTTACGAAAGCGACTGCAGGCAAAAGCGCACGCGTCCAACTCTCCCATTTAACCGTGCGACAGTACCTGTTCACAACAGCCGACCTGATGGCACACTTCCTGGGAAATGCGAAAGCCACCAACACAGAACGCGGCCTCAATGCAGAATATTACGACAGTCGCAGCATGCGACGAGACAAGCGAGTCATTAAACGAATTGACCCTGTAGTCAACTTTCAGTTCGGTGACAAAAAGCCTGTCGATAAAATCACCAATGCGGAAGAGTTTTCGATGAAGTGGGAAGGCTCGGTCCTCGCGGAAGAAACCGGCGATTACGAATTCATTCTCAAAACCGAAAATGGCGCCCGGTTATGGGTGAATCAGAAAGACCCAATTATTGACGAATGGGTCAGCTCGCAGGGACGGGCCAAGGAGCACAAAGCCACGATTCGTCTGCTCGGAGGCAAGCCCTACACACTCCGATTGCATGTGTTCAAATACAAAGAAAAGTCCTCATCGGTTGTTCTGGAATGGAAGCCTCCGCATAAAGCACAGGAAGTCATTCCCCAACGCAATCTCACACCACAACAGATGCCAGGAACGTTTATCACGTCTACCGTATTTCCTCCCGATGACAGCGTCTCGGGTTACGAACGCGGCACTGCTGTTTCTAAATCCTGGGATGAAGCAACGACGTCTGCCGCCATCGAAATCATGACCAACGTCATTAAACACCTTGATCGATTGGCGGGCACGAAACCAGATGCCAAAAATCGTAAAGAAAAAATCCAGCAATTCTGTCATCGTTTTGCCGAACTGGCCTTTCGACGTCCTCTCACAAACGAGCAAAAGACATTCTTTGTTGACCAGCATTTTAAACAGGAACCAGCCGTCGAATTAGCGGTCAAACGTGTCATCCTGCTCATTTTAAAATCACCCCGCTTTCTCTATACCGATCGAGAATATCCAGCACTGGACGATTTTGCTATCGCGTCCCGACTCTCCTACGGCCTATGGGATTCCATGCCCGACCGTCAACTGTATGACCAAGCCAAAGCAGGGAAATTGAAAACGCCCGCCCAGATCGCGAAACAGGCAGAACGCATGTTGAAAGATCCACGAGCGCAATCCAAACTACGTTATTTCTTTCATCACTGGCTGCAACTTGATGAAAAAGAAGAACTGGCAAAAGATAAAGCGCTCTTCCCTGAATTTGATGCACTGGTGGTCTCAGATTTACGGACCTCACTTGACTTATTCATTGATGAAGTGGTCTGGAACAAATCATCCGACTACCGGCAGTTGCTGCTCGCGGATTATGTCTACCTCAATCCCCGACTCGCAAAAGTATACGACGTCAAACTTCCCGACGGGCAGGAATTCCAGAAAGTCTCACTCGATAAAGACAAGCGTGCGGGTGTGATCACACATCCCTACATGATGGCGAACTTCGCTTACCACAACTTGAGTTCCCCCATTCATCGCGGTGTGTTTGTCACGCGGCGTTTACTGGGGCGAACATTGAAGCCACCGCCACAGGCAACCGAATTTAAAGACGGCAATTTCAAACCAGGCATGACCACTCGCGAAAAAGTCGCGTTGATCACCAAGCCATCCGCCTGTATGTCGTGCCACAGTATCATCAACCCTCTCGGTTTTAGCTTGGAGCACTTTGACGCGATTGGCCGATATAGAGAACAGGAAGTCAAGAGATCCATCAACGCCTCGGCTGAGTTGACTTCCGTTTCGGGCGAAACCGTCAATTTCAACGGAGCCCGAGATCTGGCCACCCATATAGCCACCGACCATCACGCCCACGCAGCATTTGTCGACCAACTTTTCCATCAGGCAGTGAAACAGCCAATTAATGCTTATGGAGAAAATATCCGGGAAGAACTAACCACACAATTTGAAAAATCTGGTTATAATATTCAACAGCTACTGATCGAAATTATGAAGGTTGCTGCATTGCATCAGCCTCATTCCTGAGAAAGTAATACCTCATGAGATATCAATCCCGCCGCGCATTTTTAAAAGAACTGGGACTTTCTACGGCTGTCCTGCCGCTGGTCATGCATTTGCCAAGCCTCGGCTTTGCCGCAGATAGAGCCATTCGTAAACAGCGACTGATCGTTATGTTCAGCCCGAACGGCATCGTCCCCAAAACCTATTGGCCGGACGCAGTTGGCGACAAGTTCGAACTAAAAGAAATCATGCAGCCGCTGAAGGCCTATCAGGATCAGATGCTCGTGATCAAAGGAGTCGCAGACCGTGTTCGCGGAGACGGCGACAGTCACATGCGCGGCATGAGCTGCCTGCTGACTGGGATTGAATTACTGCCCGGCAACATTCAAGGCGGATCGCATACTCCCGCCGGTTGGGCCAGCGGGAATTCCGTCGACCAGGAAATCAAACGCTTTCTGCAGAGTCAGCCAGAAACACGAACCCGCTTCGGCTCACTGGAATTCGGCGTCAATGTGCCTCATCGGGCTGACCCCTGGACCCGTATGGTCTATGCCGGTTCCAATAAACCGATCGCACCGATTGACGATCCCTACCAGATGTTTGAAAAGATTTACGGTCAGATGAAAGACCGAAAAAGTCTCGCTAGTATTCTGGATGATGTGCGGGAAGACCTGAAAAAAGTCAGAACCAAACTCAGCCGCGAAGACAAGCAGCTTCTAGAAGAACATGAAACGTATGTCCGACAGATGGAACAGGAACTCAAAGCAGGACAGGAACAAAAGCTGTCCTTCAAAGTTCCCGTACAGGAAGTGGGTGTGAAAAATGATAACGATCACATGCCCGTCACCAGTAAAATGCAGATTGATCTGATGGTCAACAGTCTGGCCAACGATATGGCACGCGTCGCGACCCTGCAGTACACCAATTCAGTTGGTCAAGCACGAATGAAGTGGCTCGGCATCGAAGACGGCCATCACGGACTCTCGCATAAACCGGACAGTGATCAGGATGCCCAGGACAAACTGACCAAAATCAACAAATGGTTCTGCGAGCAGTTGGCCTATCTGGTTCAGAAACTGGATAAAACTGCCGAACCTAATGGCGAGGGAACCATGCTCGATAACACGCTCGTTGTCTGGACCAACGAACTAGGTAAAGGCAACTCGCATACGCTGAACGATGTCCCTCTGGTTCTCGTTGGTAAGGGACTCGACTTCAAAATGGGACGCTCGCTCCAGTTCAAAACCGTTCCCCACAACCGTTTCTTGATGTCGCTGGCTCACGGCATGGGGCACCACGTGAAAACATTCGGTAATCCCAATTTCTGTGGCGATGGAATTATTTCCGAACTGACTTAGTTTCCTTCCCGCTCAGAAAATGGTTGCTGTCATTCCACTGCGTGTTCCTTTTTCAGAAAAGGGGCACGCATTTTTTTATTGCCGTCGCTGACTGGTATCTTTGACGATCTCGCCTTGTCCTGTCATAATCCATTTTCAACACAAATCAAAATGCATAATCCACAAAGATCATGCTCTGTATAAAAGGAACCCGCAAGATGGATCATATCACCCGCCCGAAAGAGGAAGACGAATACTTCTTCGAAGAAGGTTGCTTCATCCTTGAAATGTCCCACCCTGATGTGGACCCGGAAGTTTCCCTCGCGCGTGCCCGCGTGGAACCCGGCAAGAAAACCCGCTTTCATCGACTCAAAGGCACATTTGAACGCTATATCATGCTCTCGGGCACCGGACTCGTCGAAGTCGGCGACTATCCACCAACTGAAGTCTATCCCGGCGATGTCGTACGCATTCCCCCCGACACAGACCAAAGCATCACCAATATCGGCGAGGACGACCTGGTCTTTTTTGTGGCCTGTAATCCGCACTTCCTGAAGTCGGTCTACATCGATTCCGAAGACCTGCGCAAGCAATCCTGAGAATCGTGCTCTTTATTCCAACGCTTGTCCACAGACTGGTTTCCATGCAAGAAATAACCATACTCCTGATAAAACAGTTTTTTCTCAGGCCCGACCATTACTTTATTAAATTAACTTACTTGCTTTCCCTCCCAAATATGTAATAAAATGACTCTTAGCAGTCAAGTAGCTTCTTTAACCCACAGCCCCACTCTTTCCATACTGCCCATACTTCATTATAGGTAATTTCATGCGAGTTCATCCTCTGCGCGGTACGCGCACATCCGGATTTACGTTAATCGAACTTCTAGTCGTGATTGCCATCATCGCGATTCTGATTGCCCTATTATTGCCTGCTGTTCAACAGGCCCGGGAGGCAGCGCGTCGCAGCCAGTGCAAAAATAACATGAAGCAAATCGGGCTCGCCTTGCACAATTATCACGATGTCTATACCAAATTCCCGATCGGATCACGCTCCCCCAATGATCAGCCCAACAACTGGCGTTTTGCATTATTGCCCTACATGGATCAGGCCAACATCTATGAGTTAACCAAAACTCGACCGGGCAGCGACGTTGATTTTTGGGAAGGGGGAGGCGGTACCTATAACGGCGACACCCTGCACTTCAAAGATAAAATTATCACTCCCATTTTTATGTGTCCGTCCAGTGCATCTATCCCGTTTGAATATGCCAACAACGAATTAGGACAGGGATCGCAGGGGCATCAATATGTTGGCATCATGGGCGCTTACCCCGATCCGGCAGGACGCCCAAACGTGTTTTATGAAACACAGTACAATAGCTTTGCTTCTAACACAGGCTGCCTGCTGATTAACGAGTGTCGCGGGATGAGAGATATTACCGACGGATCGTCCAATACCATCATAGTGGGTGAGCAATCACGCAGTTCAACGGGCACACCGAAACTGATGCAGTCGATCTATACATCAGGCTGGGCCGGCACCAGTAACACAGGCACAGTCACACAATGGATCGCCGCGGGCCCGATGTTGCACCGGTTTGGTACGGGGGTCACTTCGGTGTATCATAATCCAAATCCGACTTCGACTGGTGCAGAAGCCAATGCCAAATGGGACTGGAATACACCACTGACTTCTCATCACACTGGTGGCGTACATGTCCTGCTGGGAGATGGCGCCACTCGCTTTCTCAGTGATAACGCAGACCTGCAAATAATTCAGCGACTCTGTGTCCGCGATGATGGCCAGACCATTGGTGAATGGTAAACCGAAAACCTGATTTGTCTGCCTGCTAAAATATCTTATCCCGTGATGCGATCCGACTCGACTTTGATCGCGAACGATTTTTTACCGGAATCCTCAAATGCATTTCTATAAATTCGATCAATTGAATTTCATCGCTTGTCTGCTCTTCATGACTGCTTTACTTGTGGGCTGTAGTGGGGAAGCCGACTCCCGCCCTGCAGTGGAAATCAAAGGCACCATAACTTTGGATGGTGCCCCTTTGCAGCAAGCCAGCATTCAGTTCACTTCTCCCAAAACCGGGGAAAGTGCGTATGCGAATCTCGACGCTGACGGGAACTATTCAATTTCATTCCCCAAGGCTGATATTGGCGCGGAATACGAAATCAGCGTCACCCCCCCGGTCGTGGAAGAAGAAAACGCCATGGCCTTGGCAGAAATACCAAAAGAAAAAACTGCTACCAAAATTCCTGCCAAGTATTCCAACCGTTCGACCAGTGGCTTAAAAACAATCATTAAACAAGCGGGGAGCAACGAAGCCGATTTTGAACTGAAAAGTAAATAACCTGTGCATCAGGATTTCGCAGGATTTTACTTTTCACGCCATTTAATTAAGAATACTAACTATCATGATTTCACTCTGATTCACTGAGAGTTATACTTAAAAGAACGGTGTTCATTTTCAAAACCACAGCTGATTAAAAGCCTAAAGGATCTGCTCACATGAAACCAACGTTCGCCCCCCTCCTGCTCGCCGCCCTGGCATTGTTCATTCCCACGCAGGTTTTTGCTGAACTTCAGGCTGGTGCTGTCATCGTTGATGTCACCCCCACCAAGTTCCCCGTACTCGTTAATGGCAGCATGGTCAGCCGCAGCGTGAGTACGGTCAAAACTAAAGTCAACGCACGCGCTATCGTTGTCGCAGACGGCGAAGAGCGCCTTGCCATCGTCGTTGTGGATAGTTGCATGCTGCCGCGTCCACTTTTGGATGAAGTCAAAACACTAACCGCCCAACGGACCAAAATCCCCGCAGACCATATTCTAATTTCAGCCACTCATGCGCACTCGGCTCCTTCCAGTCTGGCCTGCCTGGGCACGAACGCTGATCCCGAATATGTCCCTTTTCTCCGCGGTAAACTGGTCGATGCCATTGTCGCCGCCGAAGCCAATCTGGAACCGGCTCAAGTCGGCTGGGGATCAGAAAACGCCGCCGACTATACCGCACTCAGACGCTGGATCCTGCGTCCCGACCGGTTGAGAAACGATCCTTTCGGCAACCCAACCGTCCGCGCGACAATGCACGCCGGGACCAACTGGGACAATGCCGTTGGTGAATCGGGACCGGAAGACCCCGAACTATCGCTGATCTCATTCCGTGCCAAAAATGGGCGACCGATTGCTCTACTGGCCAATTTTTCCATGCACTACTTCGGTGATGGTGCGCTGAGTGCCGACTACTTCGGATTGTACTGTAACGGCCTCCAGGAGCAGCTGGGAAAGAAAGTCGAAAAGGACGCCCCTCGCTTCGTCGCCATCATGTCACATGGCTGTAGTGGTGACATTTACCGTCGCGATTACACCAAACCCAAAGACCAATGGGCCATTACCGACGATATCAATAAATATGCTCAAGGCCTGATCAAAATCACCATGCAGGCTTACAAAAACATCAATTATTTACAGGACGCCGACATCGAAATGGCGGAAAACCGCCTGCACTTGAACTATCGCGTGCCGAATAAACAACTCCTGGAATGGTCACAACGCATTGTAAAGGAACTAGGCGACCGGCTCCCGAAGACGACTGAAGAAATCTATGCCCGCGAGCAGGTCATCCTGCACGAGCGTCAGTCAACGGAAATCGTCACACAGGCACTCCGCATCGGCGACATCGCTATCACAACCACCCCCAACGAAACGTATGCCTTGACCGGTTTAAAACTGAAACGGCAAAGCCCGCTGGCCAAAACCATGGTCATCGAACTCGCCAACGGCGGCGATGGTTATATCCCACCTCCCGAGCAGCATTTACTGGGCGGTTATAACACCTGGGCTGCTCGCTCTGCGGGTCTCGAAGTCTTAGCCGAACCGCGCATTGTGGAATCCGACCTCGAACTACTAGAGAAAGTCAGCAACCAACGGCGAAAATTTTATCAACAGAGCCGTGGACCCGCTGCGGAAGCGATCCTCTCCTTGAAGCCATCTGCTTACTGGCGACTGGACGAGTTCAACGGTCCTCGCGCCCGTGACTCATCCGGCAATCAACGAGACGCAATCTATGAACCCGCCATTGCCTACTTCCTGGAAGGACCTGAGTCGAAGTCATTCTGTAAAGCTGACGAAACCAACCGGGCCGTCCATTTTGCCGGCAATCGCCTGCAGGCACGCATCAATGATCTGAAAGACCACTATTCCATCTCCCTCTGGATCTGGAACGGGATGCCGCTGGACGCTCGCGAAATCAGTGGCTGGATGGTTTCCCAAGGCCCCAATCATGGACTCGCCGCTTACGGCGATCACTTGGGACTCGGCGGAACCCAATTTCCCGGCAAGCTCGTATTCATGAACGGCAGCGACCGCAAACTCCACGCCGGCCAGACTGCCGTGAAACGCTGGACCTGGAATCAGGTGACTCTGGTCCGCGATGCAGAAACAGTGAAAGTCTATCTGAATGGCAAACCCGAAATTGAATTGAAATCGGCTCCCGGTGTACCAGGACCGATACTCGACCAACTCTTTTTCGGCGGACGGACAGATAATCAATCCAACTGGGAAGGACGCCTGGACGAAATCGCCGTGTTTGATCGTGCCTTGACGCCTGCAGAAGTCAAAACACTGGCCAAATAATTCGCCCCTGATATTCGTTAGAAACAGTATCTTCCGAGCCCGATCGTGAATTCGATCGGGCTTTTTCTGTTTGATGCCCGAAATCCGTCACACAGGGAAAACGGGGTACGTATGAGAGTCGCTTATGCCTCATCAATTGCATTTTCTCGGCAGGGAGCACAAAACATCCGTATTCATCACTCTCAGCCAACTATATAATGGCATGAATACACGTCTTTCTGTTCGATTTTGATAAACTCACATTTCGTTCTGCCTGTTTTTGATTCACAGTACAGCGCCGCATGACTGAACCAGACTTAACGACCACTGATAAAAAACTGCGCAGAGTATTGCTATTCATACTCACAGCCAGCTTTGTACTGACGCCAGTTGCCACCCCGGATGTCTGGTGGCAGTTGAGCCGCGGTCACGTTGTCGTATCTTATCTCGCACCTCCCGGCCCCATTTTAACAGCCGGCACTCCGCTTAACGAAGCTGACTGGCTGGGCGGCCTCCCATTTTATCTCTCATTCCAATTGGCAGGTTTTTCGGGACTGATGCTGTTGAAATGCACCGCCGTTGGTCTGCTCTTATTTCTGTTCCTGAAACGCTTCGAGGATTCACTAAACTGGCTGGCGTTTTTCATTGTGGTGTTGATCTTAGTGACAGGCAATTCCGCCTGGCAACCAACGCCACGCCTGCTCGACTGCTGGTTCTTGTTTCTCACCTGGTTCATTACTGCACGCTGGTGCCGAGAACCTAGTGCCAAAACGATGGTCCCCATCTTGCTCGTACTCGCACTCTGGGCCAACAGTTCGCCGCTTTGCCTGTTGGGAATCGCGGTCGTCGCACTGGCTCCTCTACTGCCCGGTTTCCAGTCAGAAAATAAACGGCCTCTCAAACAGACAACTCTGCTGATTCTATTTTCGCTCCTGGCGCTGATGCTCACTCCCCGTGGCTGGTTCACTCCCTATGATTCGTTCCTCCAATTGTTCCCCGGCCTGTTTTATCACCGGGATCTTTTAGCGCTGACCGTCTGGCACCCCACATTTCTCAATGGCACCAGCATCGAAGTCATCGGGCTGTCAATCCTGTCGGTCGTCACGGCTCTGTTTCTCATCTGTAAATCCACTTCCTGGATAGAAACAATCGCCTTTCTAGCCTTCGCTATCCCCGCCTGGACCAATTATGACAGTCTGGCTCCTTGTGCGATTGGCATAGCCCTCGTACTCTCACAGACCATGGTCGCCCATCAATTCCAACTTCCCTTTGCAAAATGGAAACAGGCGATTTCGCCGGCCTTCGGACGCTATTTATTGATTCTGGGAATCCTGATCTTAAGCTGGAAGTCGGCCGCCGGGAGTTTACCCGGTCAATCACAGCGTCTTGGTTGGGGAATCGCCCCCGAGCTGGATATTACATTATTGAATCAGACGATTGGCCCTATCAACTACGAAGGCACAGCACACAGCATGGGTATCGCTCCCACTGGCATGCTGTGCTGGATCAAAGCCGATCACAAAATCCAACCGGTCAGAACACTCCGACAAGCCCTTTTACAGGGACTTCTATTCGAAGAACTTTCCTTGAACGAAGAGCTGTCGAATGATTGGATATTCCAACACCCCCGTGCCGATGGGAGCTGGGGCGGCTGGTGGATTCGCTTAAAAAACAGAAATTGCCAATTATTGCTGGTCCCGAATGGAGACGAAAAAACGATTCGTGCCCTGTTCGACAGTCGCTGGCAACCGATGTCCGTAGATGCCTCGGTGATTCCGTATGGCTGGTCCGGCGATATCCTCAGTACTCCCAAAATTGTGGAGCTGTTACGCGCCAAAGATTTCCTGAACCGTGATCAATGGACCTATTCGCTCCCCTCTCCCTCTGGAACTCCGGAATGCTCTGACTGGTGGGGAATTCTGAGCGGCACATCCAATTTGAAACCGGCGATACTACAGGCAAAAACGTTTCGTGGCATGAAACTCTATATAGCCGCACTACGCGTACTGCACCCATTACTGCAACATGATCCTTCGCCACAGGTCATTCATGAATTTCAACTCTGTCAGAAAGAACTAGCCTATCAGGAAAAGCTGGAAATGGGGCAGCGCAGACCCAGTTTCATCAGATCATTTTCCTTGATCCAACTCGCAGGAAAAACCGAGGGAGATTTTGCTCACACAGGTCCGGTGCTCAATGGACTGGAAGAACCGATTCGCACATCAGACTCATTAGAACGTGCCATCCTAAAGTATATACAAGGGGATTGGGAAACGGCTCTCAAAATTTTATCAGACAATAATAGTGAAACTTTATATGCGAAAGCACAGATCCTGTTGGAATCCGGTGATCCCAGCGGCGCTGCAGAAACGTTTCGTGAACTGATTCAACTTTATCCCAAAGATCAACTGGTAGTCCCCAGTCAACGCATGTTGGATTCAATTCCATGAGCCAGAAATATCCTTTTATACCAGCACTGCTGATCCTGCTCCTGGCCTTCGCGTCAGGCACAGCCTGGTATCTGTACGGCTCGCAAGGAAACATTTCGTTTGTTCCCAAAGTCCGTTCTTCCGAACAACCTGTCAAAATGAAACAGTGTTGTGAGTGCCACGAAAAAGTCTGCCATCAGTTTTCCGGAGCACCGCACCTCAGAACACTCAGAAAAGCCACTGATTCTGACGTACTGGAGAAATTTGCTGGTAAAGAAATCACACTCAAAGAGAATGGACTCACCTACCGTTTTTATGCAGAGGACGATGCGCTCTGGGTCAAGTGCGACAGCTATCCAAGCCCCGTACGGATCGAGTGGGTCTTCGGCTCCGGCCTGCACGCGATGACTCCCGTCTCTCTATTCCCCAATGAAGCGGGAGAGTCAGTATTGCTGCAACACATTGTTTCCTGGTATCCCCCGGGAAAACTGGGGGTCACGCTCGGACTTCAGAATCTGGCGCACAACAAAACAGGCATTCAAACACTGGGCGAAGTCAGCTCGCATGCGAAAACGATGAACTGTTTTGGCTGCCACACATCCTACCTCGGCGATGTTCCAGGTGAAATTGATCAAAGCCAGATGATCACCGGCATCTCTTGTGCCCGCTGCCACCTGAACGGTGAAGAACACATCAAAGCCGTCGAACGGGGGGATAAAGATTTACACATTCTTAACTGGAATCAACTGACCCCACTCAAATCGATCAATCGCTGCGGCGAATGCCATCGACGCTCCGATCAGCTCGAATCGGATGAAATTCACCCGGATAATGATCTCTTGATTCGGTTCGCCCCGGTCGGCATGTCGCAAAGCCCCTGCTTTCTAAAACAGTCTGAAGTAAAACTGGCAGACGGAAAACCAGCCCGCTTTGACTGCACCACTTGCCACAATCCCCATCAGCAGGCCAGCAGGGACCCGGAAGTCTATCGAAAGGTCTGCCTGAACTGTCACAGTGATCTGAAAGACCACGCGCCCGTTTGTTCAAAAGAATCAATGCAAAGCCAATGTTTGCAATGTCATATGCCCCCCGTAGAAGTCCACGATAACCTCTCATTCACCGATCACTGGATTCGCATTCGCGAGCACGATAAAGAACGCTTTCCAGAATTTCAGTTGAACAAATAATAAAATGATGTTGTCAAACGCGTCTGCATGCTCTACGATAAAGTATCTACATTTTTATCGAGGTATCACGTGATTGGTAAAGTACTCACACTACTGTTAACACTTTTGATTCTTGCCTGCCCGTTTAATTGCATGCAGAGTAGTGCAGAAGTTACCGACACTGCCGTACAAAGTTGCTGTAGCCATTGTCAGTCCCGATCATCAGAAAACCCTCTGACTCCAGAGCCTTCTCCGTCGAATTGTTGCCAGTGCTTCTGCTCGGGCGCGATTATGGAAAACACAAACCAGCTCGAACAGACAAATCTCGACGTACTTTGGTTTGTGATTTCCCTTCAGGATGCAACATTTCAACCAATCAGCACTAACCTTCAGACTGGCATCGTTCTCCTAGATGTCGTGCCACCCTCCGGTCGCGCACTGCGCTGTCTGCAGATGTCGTTTCAGTGCTGATTCTTTTCTGAGTTTTCGACTCTCGAATTTCACTTGATTTCCGTTTCGATTCAGGCTGCGCGTAGGATAATTGCTTTATTCCACGCTGACCTGAAACCTCAGAATGCTATTCTATGCTCTGGTTTTCATTAATTCCCTGGGAATACGGCGTGCGCAATCTATTTCGGCGTCCGACCCGTACCCTGCTCACCCTGACTGGCTTGACGACAGTCATTGTGCTGGTGTTTGTCGTGATCGGTTTCATTCGCGGCCTGGAACACTCGCTGACCGTCAGCGGAGATCCGCAGGTGGCGCTCCTGTTCTCTTTGGGGATGGGAGAAAATCTGGAATACTCATCCATCCCCATGCGATCCAATGAACTGGTTTCCGCCAGTGTGGCCGGCATTAAAAGCTTTCATGAACGAAAATATGTTTCACCTGAACTCTATCTGGGAACGCAGATTGAAATTCCCGGTCAATCAGAAACCGCCATGGGGTTGGTACGTGGCGTAACACAGTCAGTACTATTAGTACGAAGACAGGTAGAACTGGAATCCGGAAACTGGCCTGGACCGGGTGAGATTATCGTAGGGCAACTCGTGGATACGAAACTCGGACTGTCCTCACAACAATTATCTGTCGGCAGTGAGCTAAACCTCGAAGGCAGAAACTGGCGCATCAGTGGGATTTTTTCTGCCGCTGGTTCTGCTTTTGAATCTGAAATCTGGTGCCGCCTGGATGAATTGCAACAGGCGATGAAACGGCAGGATTTGAGTCTCGTTGCCGTGACACTGAATTCCCCCTCTGACTACCCAGACTTGAACCTGTTCTGTAAAGAACGACTCGACCTCGAACTACAGTCAATTCAAGAAGTCGAATATTATCAGAGTCTCAAAAAAGATTACGGCCCGATTCGGATGCTGGCCTGGCTCGTCGTCTTTTTAGTTTCCGGCGCAGGAGTCTTTGCAGGTTTGAATACACTCTACGGTGCCGTCGTGGGTAGAACGAGAGAACTCTCAACCCTGCAGACACTCGGTTTTTTACGACGCGCCATTATGATCAGCTTAATCCAGGAAGGACTTCTGTTGTCAACCGCGGCCAGCCTGATCGCAGCGTTGATCGCGATCTTCCTGATTAATGGAGTTTCAGTACGGTTTACAATGGGAGCCTTCACGCTTCAGATCGACAGCATCTCACTGTTGATTGGTTGTAGTGTCGGAATCCTACTGGGGTTTCTGGGAGCCATACCCCCTGCTCTGCGGGCGCTCCGATTACCAATTATCGATGGATTAAAATCAGTTTAACAACCGCTCGAATCTTGTTTTTGAGCAAACATTTTAAAAAAGGATTGAAAGTATGAAACAGTTATTCTCTCACAGTTTGTTAATCACAATGGCAGCTTGTCTTTTCGCCGGCTGTGGAAATTCACCCCCTGCTCCAGAAGGCACAAGTACGACTGAAACAACAACGACTGCCCCAGCGGTAACCTCGAAAGTATTACTCACCAGCGAACCAGCGGGCGCCAAAGAGGTCATCGACGCCCGAAAGTCGGCACAAAATGACGAAGAAGTGGTTCTCGTTGGTCGTATCGGCGGCAGCGAAAATCCCTGGGTCGACGGTCGCGCGGTCTTTTCCATTGTTGATAATTCCTTAAAGGCCTGTAGCGATATTCCCGGCGATGGTTGCGCAAAGCCTTGGGATTATTGCTGCGAAACCGACAAGCTCCCTACAGCGATGGCGCTCATCAAAGTCGTTGATGACAAGGGAACGCTCATTAATGAAGACGCACGCAAACTGCTCAACCTGAAAGAACTGCAAACCGTCGTCGTCAAAGGCAAAGCCCAGCGGGATGATGCCGGCAACCTGACTGTATTTGCTAATGGTATTTTTGTACGGAACTAAGATATGTCTCAAGTCGATTTATCACAATTAGCCATTGATCGCAGTGCGCCCTCGTTAGTTCGAGGGCACACGCGACTGCGGTTGATCACGCGCTATCTCCTGCCGGGAACACTGCTGGTTGGTTTCCTGGGATTAATATTCTGGGTCTCACACGATCTGATCTTTCCTCCCAAACCAGTCACCGTCATACCGGTGATTGTCACACAATCGACAAGTCGTAACGCCGGTACGCCGCTTTTTCAGGCAGCCGGCTGGGTCGAACCGCGGCCTACTCCGATTCGCGTCGCAGCGCTCGCACAGGGGGTTGTGGAACAACTTCTGGTCGTGGAAGACCAGTTTGTCAAGCAGGGAGAACCGATCGCCTTACTAGTCAAAGCAGATTCCGAACTGACTCTGAAACACACCATCGCCAGTATGAAGCTGCGAGAAGCAGAATTAAATCAGGCCCAGGCGACATTAAAAGCTTCCCAAATTCGTCTCGACCAACCCGTTCATCGGGAAGCGGTTTTAAGATCGGCTGAAGCAGAACGGGCCAAAATTGAAACCGAGTTAAAAAATTTACCATTCATGGTCAGACGCGCCAAAGCAGAACTGAACTTCGCCATAAATGACTATAATCGTAGGGTTTTAGCAAAGGCAGCGGTAACGAAACGCACCATCGATGAATCACTCACCGAGCTGGAATCAGCGCGCGCCGCCCATGAAGAGCTGGAGGGCCGCAAAACCTCTCTCGTAGCAGAACAAAGAGCATTAAAGGCCCGTACTGATGCACTCCAGAAAGAATTCGAGCTACTCACTGAAGAAATACAGGCAAGGGATGAGAACGCTGCCAAAGTTCAGGCTGCCGCTGCACGACTCGAACAGGCACGGGTCGCGGTTGAAGAAACCAAACTAGCTTTGGATCGCATGACGATCCGCGCCCCAGTCGCAGGTCGCATTTATCGACTGATTGGACATCCCGGCTCCAGCGTGGGAAATATGATGACACAAATGATTGGCCATGATGGCAGAACGATCGTCACCATGTATCGCCCGGAAATGTTACAGATCCGCGTTGATGTTCGTTTTGAGGACATTCCCAAAGTCAGCCTGAACCAGCCCGTGCAAATTAATAATCCCGCGCTAAGTGAACCAGTAACCGGCAAAGTGCTTTATATCAGCTCCGAAGCAGACATTCAGAAAAACACGTTGCAGGTCAAAGTCGAAATCGTAAACCCCTCTCCTCTGCTCAAGCCCGAAATGCTGGTCGACGTCACATTCCTGGCCCCTGAAATCCAGGAAGAAACATCGAAAACAAATGCAGAAACGCACATTTATGTCCCCCGTAAAATGTTGGAACAATCAGAAACAGGCCAGACGTTTGTCTGGATCGCTGATCAATCAAAACAAATCGCCCGGCGTCAGCTGATAGAAATCAGTCAAAAAACGCAAGGCCCGCTGGTGGAAGTCACCAAAGGATTAAACCCGACTAGTCATCTGATCTCTTCGTCTACCGCAGAACTTAAACCCGGCGAACGCATTAAAATCACTGGTGAATCCGATCAGGAAGGAAACTAAGCATGCCACTTGTCATCATCAACAACCTGACCAAGCAATACCATAAAGGGGGCGAGACCATCACGCCCCTCGATCAGGTTTCGCTGGAGATTGAACAGGGCGAATTTCTGTCGTTAATGGGCGCCAGTGGAACAGGAAAATCAACGCTCTTGAACCTGATTGCCAGTATTGACCACCCCGACTCCGGTTCGATCATTGTCGATGGAATTGAAATCACGGCACTTTCCCGCTCAAAACTGGCACGCTGGCGGGCGGCGAATATGGGCTACATCTTTCAGACTCACAACCTGGTCCCCGTGCTCACCGCTTACGAAAATATTGAACTTCCGTTATTACTGTTGCCCATGTCCCGCGCCGAACGAAAAAAACGTGTCGAGGTAGCGCTGCAGGCAGTTGATCTACTCGATCGGGCCGATCACTATCCGCGGCAGATGTCAGGGGGACAGGAACAACGTGTCGGCATCGCCCGAGCCATTGTCAAACACCCGAAAATTGTCGTCGCCGATGAACCGACGGGAGACCTGGACCCGGAAACATCGGAACAAATTCTGAATTTGCTGCAAAGACTCAATCGAGAGTTAGACATTACGATGTTGATGGTCACCCATGACTCTGAGGCAGCTCAGATCGCAGACCGACAGTTCTATCTCGATCACGGGAAACTGGTTCTGGTGAGTCACGATAATCCGAAAGCACTCGCAACCACCGGCCCCCACAGTGAGGAACAATTATGAAGTTGGCTGGTTACATCCTGAAAACACTCTGGGGACACCGTGCTCGTACGATGCTCACTGTCGCTGGCTCAGCAGTCGCACTGTTTGTGTTCTGCTTCATTCAATCCATTCAGGAAGGGATGAATGATTTGAAACAGCGTCAGGATGCCCGCGGTTCATTAATCGTGTTTCAAGCCAATAAATTCTGCCCCGCCACCAGCCATCTGCCTCAGGACTACGATCAACAGATTTCGAAGTTTTCAGGGGTGAAAGATGTCGTACCGATCCAGGTCTTTACGAACAATTGTCGCGCAAGTCTGGATATCGTTGTGTTCTATGGTGTCCCCCCGAAGAAGCTACGCACCGCACGGGATTTTGAATTTGTCACTGGCAACTGGACCGAGTTTGAAAATCATCAGGATGCCGCCATCGTCGGACAGGCCGTCGCGGCCCGACGCGGCATTAACGTCGGCGATAAGTTTTCTATCGGTGACCTCTCCGTCAATGTCGCCGGCATTTACAAAAGTGATAACCCGGCCGAAGAGAATTATATCTACAGTCACCTGGATTTTTTACAGCGCCGCCAGGGCACTAATCTGGTAGGAACGGTCACACAACTGGAAGTCATCCTGCAACCAGGCACTGACCCCATTACTACCAGTGCCGCCATCGATGAACGCTTTCGTGGCGGTCCCGTTGAAACCAACACCCGCGCCAAAGGGGTCTTCCAGGCCAAAAGTCTCGGTGACTTATCTCAGTTGATTGAAATGGCCCACTATCTGGGATTGGCCTGTGTCGGTCTGGTGCTGGCACTCGTCGCTACCACAACACTAATGTCCGTCGAAGACCGCATTCAGGAACACGCCGTGCTGCGGACAATCGGCTTTTCGGGATTCAAAGTTTTTGGGCTGGTGCTCGCAGAAAGCACTCTCTTAAGTTTCGCGGGAGGCCTGCTGGGAGTGGGAACCGCTTTGATCACCCTCAAGCTCAGCAGTCTTTCTGTAGGAGCCGAAGCGGTCACCGTCGCCTTTATCCCCTCTCTGCATCTCGCAGGGGTCGGTATGCTGCTGGCGCTTGGTACGGGGATTTGTGCGGGAGTCGTTCCCGCCTGTTATGCGTCACGTGCTGAAATCGTCCCCGCTCTCAGACACATTTAGCCTGTGTCCAGGTTTACTGTAGCGTTCCCAAGGCCATTTGGACCAAGTATAATAGAACCAAAGATGTTATGGTTGAAAATGATGCGCTCTAGAAACGACTATGTGAGTCCCGGAATTGGCTCCCCTTCGTAGATAAAATGCGGCCGGTCGACGTCGTCGTGCCAGTACATGGTTTTCGGCAAGCCTAAGGCACGGTAGATCGTTGCAGCGAAGTTTTCCGGCTTCTGTGGTTGATCGATGGGGAATCCGCCAATTTTATCCGTCTTGCCAACGACGCGGCCTCCTTTGATGCCACCGCCAGCCAGGAATACAGATTGCGCAGCGCCCCAATGGTCGCGGCCCGGATGAGCATACACCTTTGCGAGTTGAGAAATCTTGGGAGTCCGACCAAACTCACTGCACATTACAACGAGGGTGTCTTTAAGCTGACCACTTTCTGCTAAATCATCCAGCAGCGCGGAAACTGCCCGATCCGTGGGAGGCATTAAATTGTCTTTGAGATGCGGGAACATATTTCCGTGCGTGTCCCACGATTCATTATTCCCCAGATTGACCTGTACCAGATTCACCCCCGTTTGAATCAGACGCCGCGCCATCAGCAACGACCAGCCAAACGAGTTTTTACCGTAACGTTCCTGGATCTTGTCATCCGCATGCGTGACATCCATCGCATAATGGACTTTCTCATCATTCAGCAGAGAAATCGCCGCGCTGCGATAGCGATCAAAGCTTTCGACCTGCCCCGCATTGTCGAGTATTCTGCGCTGTTTTCCCAGCTCATTCAGTAAGCTGATCCGATTATTCATACGTCCTTGTGTCATACCCTGCGAGAGTTTCAGATGCGGCGTTTGAAATAAACGCTTATCAGCTCCACCGCGCCTCTGGTGATCGAAATCGTACTGCGGAAACGCACCATACGATTTACTATTGAACGGAGATGCTTCAATGAACCAGGGATCACGATTCGATCCCATCCTGCCGGCGAATTGACCGGGGATCACGCGACCGGAATTATGCACGATTTTATCAGGCAACACGATTGCTGGCGGCAAATTAGTACGGGCACGAATGACATCGCCGGCAATGGCGGCAATCGATGGATGGTCGGTACTCATCGGACGGCTCGGGTTGAATCCGACAGGAACTTCCGAACGCCCGGTCAACATGATGTGATGCCCCATCGAATGCTCGTTCGAACCATGCGTCAATGAGCGACATAGAGACCAGAGGTGACTTCGCTGCGCTAACATCGGTAGATGTTCTGAAATCTGTAACCCTGGAATTTTTGTCGCAATCGGATTGAATTCGCCTCGAATCTCATCACTAGCATTTGGTTTCATGTCGAAACTCTCGTGCTGTGACAGGCCCCCCGACAGAAATATAAAGATACAGGATTTCGCTGTCTGGTGTTTTGGGGGAGCGGCTGCTTCGACACGTAACGCATCCAGATGGTTGATTCCCAATCCGAGCAGACCGATAGAACCAACTTCGAGAGCCGTACGACGAGAAATATTGGGATGGCTGGAAGGGTTATAAGCAGGCATCACGACTCTCCTGAATCCAAGAGATGATTTTGAAGCGCAAGAGGATATCTTAATATACTTTACAATGCATCAATATAATCTAATACGTCGGTGAGGAAAAGTCCAATCGAAAGGATCTATTCGATCACTTCTATTTTTTTCGTACCTTGCAGCCAGTCTACACAACCTGTTTTGAAAATTCGCTCTGTTTTACGGCATAGCAACAGATCGATCTGGAATCAAAAAACTCGACTCATATTTTGATTGACGAACGACGATATTGCTTATATGCTTTGCTCTGCTGATTCCCTCCCCATTCACCAGGTGGTGGCCGCGTGTGGCTCGCTGAAAGTAGTCACTTTTAAAATATCATTGTGCTGTTTCTTCTTAAGACCTGTATTGGAATCCGGGTCTAACTCTCAAGGATGATTGTGGGCGTTTTGCTGCGTCCCAACTGCGCACTCTGATGCGCACAGGAGAAATCAATGAACCAGTATCTAACCAAACGTCAACAACAAATTCTTGATTATATTACGCGCCAGATTGATCACACCGGCATCGCCCCTTCAGCGCAAGAGATTGCGACGGAATTCGAGATCCCTTCACTATTCAGAGTCACGCGTTATCTAAATGGACTTGAAGGCAAAGGCTGGATCGTCTGCAACTCAAATCAGGCAGGTGGAATCACCCTCATGGAAAATGTCCGCCATTATCGGCTCTCCGTTTGTGGTGATGTCGAAGAAGATCGCGTAGCCTTCAAGAAACGAATTTAAAACGAGCCCCGCTCTACTGAAATAGAGAGACCAGGGTTCTTAGTTCCCACCTCTTTCAAGTTGATCAAATGACTTGGAAAAGGTGTTTTTCTAACCACGAAGAATTTCTTAATTTTCTTTGTCTTTCTGCCGATTATTCTATCCACACACAACACATTAGATTACTCTTATGTGATCGATTCATTGTTGATCCCCCGCGCTAACGATCAATCATATTCATCGGAAAGCAGAAATTGATGCTCAGGCTAGAAGATCAAACCATTCGATTATGTGACCGGATGCCACGACGCTCTTTTATGCAGATTGGTGGCCTGGCAATGGGAGGTCTTTCGCTCCCTCAGATCCTTCGTGCACAGGAACAGAGCGGGAAGAAATCATCGCATAAAGCCGTCATCATGATCTTCCTCGCAGGCGGACCGCCGCATCAGGATATGTTTGACCTGAAACCAAATGCGCCTGATGAAATCCGTGGCGAATTCAAGCCGATCAATACAAACGTGCCGGGAATTCAAATCAGTGAACTAATGCCGCGTGTGGCCAGTATGATGGATAAGTTTTCCATCATTCGTTCTCTAGTGGGCGCGGAAGGCCGCCACGATTCCTTTGAATGTTGCACCGGCCATCATTTCCGCAGTGCGCAACCACAGGGAGGCTGGCCTGCACTGGGTTCGGCTCTCTCCAAAGTCAAAGGCCCCGTAAACCCAACGGTTCCAGCTTACATCGATTTGTCGCATACCATGGCGCACAATCCCTGGAACATAAAAGGCTCTGGTTTTCTGGGATTGGAACATGCCCCATTTCGCCCCGATGGTCGCGTCATGGAAAATATGACTCTCAATTCTATTTCCAACACCCGGTTAAATGAACGCGCCAGTCTATTAAACGACCTGGACCGCTTTCGCAGAGTCTCTGAGACACGCCTCACAGATGGCACATACGACGGTTACACGAAACAGGCACTAGAAGTTCTCTCTTCTTCCCGACTGGTGGAAGCACTTGACCTGGAACAAGAAGATCCGAAAGTCCGTGCGCGTTATGGGAAAGACAGCCCCAAAGTTTTAAGCTACACACTTGATAAAGGCTATCAGGCGATTATGTCCCGGTTCCTGTTAGCACGTCGCGCTGTGGAAGCAGGTGCCCGCTGTGTGACTTGTAGCTTCGCCCACTTTGACTGGCACGGCAATAATTTTGGTCATGCCCGAAAAGTCGTTCCTCTGCTCGATCAGGGTGTCGCCGCGCTGGTGGAGGACCTGCACGAACGAGGCATGGACAAAGACGTCACAGTCCTGGTCTGGGGGGAATTTGGAAGAACTCCCAAGATCAATAAAAATGCTGGCCGCGATCATTGGCCGCGCGTGCATGCCGCACTCATGGCAGGTGGAGGTATGAAAACCGGACAAGTCATTGGTTCCACCAACCGACTGGGCGAAGAAGCCGTCGACCGCCCCGTACATATGCAAGAAGTATTTGCCACTCTGTATCACAATCTGGGTATCGACACGGCGTCCACAACCATCGAAGACAATAACGGTCGCCCCCAATACCTGATCGACCAACAAACCCCTATTCGCGAACTAGTTTGATCGTCGATAGCGATTCGCTTATTTAGAGATCAGGTTCTCTTCAAAGAAGAGTACATATTAAAGTCTTAGACTTTTTCACATGAGCGTCAGCAATACTGATCAGTACAAACAGATCTCGCTTTGATCTTGATCAATATTCTTCTTCATATCAGCCCACCAGAAACAGAACATTTGCTCCTTCCCCGCTTACAATGTTTCATTCTATCAACACCGCTGAGGTAAAGCACTCAATTCAAAAATAGTGAGCTCTTGATTTTTATAATGATCTATAATTTTAACGAAGACGCTCACTTTTCTATCATTCGATTTGAATCGTAGCTATGGCATATTTAAACCAAAACCAACACAGCGAATTTACATTGCAATTCTGTTGATCAATTCCCCCGTTGTTCACAGGCTGTTGCACTGTGATCTTTCAGGGGGACTAATGATCCAGAGTACGGTGACTGAAAACATCGACGAAGCCATTCCACCAAAATACGATCGATGTAAAAATCATGATGTCGTAATTAGCCCCGGTGGAACGATTCTGATCATCGAAGATAGTAATACCCAAGCGCGTATTATCGAAGAATCTTTGAAAGACCTCCCCTTACAAATCCATTGCTCTAGTACCGGCCGAGATGCATTAGAATGGCTCAAAGATAATAAAGCCATCCTGTTACTCCTCGATTACGAGTTGCCTGACATGAAAGGCATCGAGATCATCGATGAACTGGCGCGGCAGGGACAACACCCTGAGTTCCTCGTTATGACGGCTCGTGGTAGTGAAACAGTCGCCGTGCAAATGATGAAACGAGGTGCCGTAGACTACTTAATCAAGGACGATACATTCACCAGCCTGCTCCCTACGATTGTCGAACGCTCATTAAAGAAAATCAAATCCGAACAGATACTTGAAATTGCTCAAAACGCATTACAACAGGCGGAAAAAAGAACGCGGTTGATCATCGACTCTGCAGCCGACGGTTTTATTTCAATGTGGGATGATGGCACGATTCTGGATTGGAACAAAGCGGCAGAACGTATTTTCGGATGGAGTTATAAAGACGCCATCGAAAATAATTTGATTGATAAGATGATGCCAGAGAAAGATCGCGAGAATTTCAAAGAGAAGTTAATGGAAATAAAATGTGGAGATCAGAGTCAATCCCAGAATAAGTTGATTGAAGCGACAGCACTCAACAAAGCGGGACAGGAATTCCCGATCGAAATTTCTGCATCTATCGCGTCAAAAGGCGAACCCTGTGTTTTGAATGCGTTTATCCGCGATATCTCCAACCGTCAGATGTTGGAATCCCAGTTAATCCAGTCTGAAAAACTGGCTTCCCTGGGTCAACTCGCCGCCGGTGTCGCGCATGAAATTAACAACCCTGTCGGATTCGTAAAAAGTAATGTAGGCACACTCAGTGAATATGTAGAAATCTTCACGCGGCTATTGAGTCTCTACGAAGAACTGGCACAGGCAGCCCACTCTGGAGACAAACCAAAACAAGAGCAGATACAGAATCAGATCCAGACGATTCGCGAAGAGGAAGATCTCGCCGACATTTTAGAAGACGTCAATGAATTACTGTCTGAATCAACAGAGGGCCTGGTCCGCGTCACTGAAATTGTACAAAACTTGAAAAGTTTTGCCCGCCTCGATGAAGCCAGTATCAAAGAAGCGAACATCAACGAAGGTATTACCGCTACGCTGAAAGTCGTCTGGAATGAGTTGAAGTACAAGAGCGAGATCGTAACCGACCTGGGAGAAATCCCCGATATCCGGTGTTCGCCCGGGCAACTGAATCAGGTCTTTATGAATTTACTGGTCAATGCAGCACAGGCCATTCCTGAACGAGGCACGATTTCAATTACAACCGAAGCGATAGATTCAGAAATCATCATTTGCATTTCCGATACAGGAGTTGGCATTCCTGAGCAGGAACTTTCCCAGATATTCACCCCTTTCTACACCACCAAGCCAGTTGGCCAAGGAACGGGACTGGGACTATCAATCATTTATGGAATCATTCAGAAACATAACGGAAATATTTCTGTCGAGAGCGAAATCGGTGTCGGTACAACATTCACCATTCGTTTACCACTGGAAGGGATGAGTGTATGAAACAGAAAACCATCCTCTGCGTTGACGACGAAATTAACGTGCTTCGATCGCTGAAACGACTATTGAGAAACGAAGACTATCAATTAGTTACCGCCAACGGTGGAGAAGAAGGACTCGCTGTCCTCGCGGAAGAAGAAGTCAGCGTAGTCCTTTCCGACCAGCGAATGCCGGGCATGACAGGTACCGAATTTCTTTCAATTGTGAAAGAAAAACATCCGGAATGCGTTCGTGTCGTGCTTTCCGGTTATGCCGATGCGGCCACAATCCTGGATTCCATCAACAAAGGTGCGATCTACCGTTTTTTAACAAAGCCATGGAATGATGAAGAGATACGTATCACCATTCGGCAGTGCTTAGGTCAATACGAACTGCTGCAGGAAAATCGAAAACTGACAGAAGAAATCAAACTACAAAACGTGGAGCTGAACCGTCTGAACCTACAACTGGAAGACTTAGTTGGTAAAAGCACCCAATCATTACATTTCTCGCAAGACGTATTGGCAAAAATCCCGATTCCGGTTGTCGGAATCAGCACGGAACGTATCGTCGTTTTAGCTAATGAAGCGGTGAACCAGGTATTCCCTACGCTCGGTAAAGTACATCTCGGTTCCGATATCAAAGACATCTTTTCTAATGAAATTGTAGAAACCGTAATAAACTGTTTATCAGGCAGCAAGCAATCGGAATCCGTGCCTCTGCAGATCAATAATAAGCAGGTCAAAATTCATTGTAACAAACTAATGGACGGAGACCATTTGCGAGGATGCGTTCTCTCAATGGAAGATTGATATGGATGAATCTAAGCTGAATCAGATTTTAAACATGGTGCGCGCCGTGCCGACGCTACCTGAGGTTGCTCAGGAATTAAGTCGGCTCGCCGGTGACCCAACAGCGTCTGCACAGGACATGGCCCATGTCGCTGAAGCAGACTTAGGTCTTGCTGCGCAGATTTTGCGAGTTGTCAATTCGTCGTTCTTCGGATTCTCCAGACAAATCAGTACGATTCCACAGGCAATCGTTGTATTAGGTACGCACGGCGTTCGCAACATTGCGCTGGGGCTGACTGTTTCTACTCTCAGACCGCAATTAAATACCGATTCACAGCTCTTCGACGTTGATGATTTTTGGCGACACTCACTTTCCGTCGCGATTGGTGCGAGGCAACTGGCCAGAGAACTCGTCATCTGCGATCCGGAAGAAGCCTTTCTGGCCGGGCTATTGCATGATATTGGCAAATTGATTCTGATCGAATCGTGCGCAGAACAATATCAGGAATTAATCACCGCGGCAAATACGAATAATCAGCCTCTACACGTTCTGGAAGAAACTCAACTCGGTTTTAATCATGCTGATGTCGGGTTTGCGCTGTGCGAACGCTGGAAGATTCCAGACTCAGTCGCCTACTCCGTCCAAAACCATCATCACTGGAACTGTGAGATGCCCCTTGCTACGAAACAGAACCAATTGCTGTTTCTGGTCAATTCCGCTAATAATTTGACGAAAGTTTCAGGCATCGGTTTCAGTGGAAATGCATGTGTGACTCCGTTTTGCATGCAGACTTCTTTCTCTCACGGATCACTTACGGAAGCACTCCAGAACACGCTGGAATCACTTCCTTTAGAAGTGGCACATACCGAGCACCTGTTTAACATCACGTCGCAACACAATAATACAAACATCTCCGAACCAGGCAGCGTCTGTATCGGGGTCATTGTTCAGAACAGAGATCTCTTCACAATCTTCAGCTTGTTGTTATTGAGCCAGGGAATCATACCGGTGTCAGAGCAGGATCAGATTCCGACAGGAACGGAAATGATCGCGATCCTTACGGACTCGGAAATGAATCCGAATTCAGTCCCAGTTGGATGGTCTCAGCACATCCTCACGTATTGCTATTCCAAAGAATTAAACCATCCGCAATCGCCGCAGGATATCTCCTTTGAAATTGATGTCCAACAACTCCGAATCTGGCTCAATGAGCAACTCCCGACTTCCACGATGGAGAAATTAGTATAATGAATCCCAAAGTAATATTTATTGACGATGAACCTCATATCCTCAAAGCATTCGTTCGACTGTTTCGTAAAGATGAAATTGATATCTTTACGACAACGTCTCCAGAAGAAGTATGCCAGTTGGTACAGACAGAAAACTTCGCATTAATTGTCTCAGATCAACGCATGCCCGAACTGGAAGGTACGAAACTGTTAGAGCGCGTCAGGGATTTATCCCCGGAGACGATCCGAATCATCCTGACCGGATATGCAGACAAAGACGCCGCCATTGAATCCATCAATCAGGGATCCGTCTATCGTTTTTTGACAAAACCCTGGAACGATAATGAATTACGAAATGAAGTCAAACGAGCCGTCGATGAATACTCGCTGCGACAGGAGAATCGCAGACTTCAGGAATTGACACTGTCACAAAACGAAGAACTGCGCGACTTAAACCAGAATTTGGAATTTAAAGTCAAAGAGCGAACTGAAAAAGTCACACTACTGAACCAGCAGTTAAAACAGGGGTTTATCGGCTCCATTCGCGCGATGGCCCAACTCGGCGAAATGCACAGCTCTGACCTGGGAGAACATGCAAAACGCGTCACCGTCATGACGGGGCAGATTGCAAAACAGCTCGGATGCAAACTCGATGAACTATTTCAAATCAATTCGGCAGCATTGTTGCACGATATTGGTAAAATTGAGCTTCCTGAAAATCTACTTTCAAAACCGTATGAGAAGTTGATTCCAGCCGAACAGCGACAGGTACAAAACCATGTCATACTAGGCGAGAAGATCGCACAGATGGTGCCCAGTCTCGAAAAGGCAGCCGTCCTCATTCGCCATCATCACGAACGCTTTAATGGATCTGGTTACCCGGACGGATTGAAAGGCGATGAAATCCCCCTGGGCTCCCGAATTATTGGTGTGGCAGACTATTATGATCATCTGCTAAACAGTCGCGCTAGCTCACATCAAAAGTCTCCCGAAGCGATCCTGGAATCAATGGGCAGGCTAACGGGAACCTGGTTTGACCCGAAAGTCGTTTCGGCACTGCATCAGTATCTCTTTCCCAAAGAACAGCAAAGTCACTTACACAAATACTTCAAGGATCGAACAGCTGGCAATCCGCCTCAAGAAGCAAAATCACAACATACGGAAACAGTGCAACAACAGACCAGAGATAATCATCCTCTTAATGAGGACGTTGACGTCACTGTGGAACAAGATCGTCACGTGCGTCCTTATGAACTCATATTGGGCATGACGCTCTCGCGTGATCTGTTCTCAAATAACGGCGGCTTACTTCTGCCACGTGGAACTGTATTATCCCCAAAACATCTGGAAAACCTGAAATCGCTCTCTTTGGCAAACCCAATTTCCGATCGGATTTTTGTATCGCCAGGGGTAACAATAAACGAAACAATTTCTGTCCCCTCAGAAACTTCCCTGAATGCTCCAGTTCCTGTTTAAGAACTGCAGAATGAGATAATGTAAAATGATGATACGCAAATAGTCATCATGAAAACTCTGTTTTATCATTTTCAATTTTGGAGGAGTTTATGAGTCAGTCCATCCTGTTAGTCGATGATGAACCGATCTTGCTGAAATGCGTTCGAAGATTACTGCGCCCTTTAGAAAAAAAAGGAGTCTTCGTCTGGACCAGCACCTCAGCGGAAGAAGCCGTTGAATTATTGACCAAGCACAACATCGATGTCGTCGTTACCGACGAAAATATGGTTGGTATGTCCGGAACAGAATTATTGGCCTGGATTTCAGAACACTCACCAGAAACAAGACGCATTGTATTAACCGGTGATATTTCTGTCTCGATTGCGATGCGCGCCATCAATCACGCAGGCGTTGATGCGTATTTAACAAAACCATTTAATAATGCAGAATTGCTGGATGCCGTTCTGAGCGCACTACACACAAAGGACCGTGAATCCCGTGTGCAGGCAATTCGAGATTCGATTATTGAGGACCTGACAGACAAAGTCGAAGAACAGATCGCCCACGAGAGCACTTCGCCGTGAGTTAATCGTTTAGACTCTGACAAACGACTTCATTCCACTGAAGTAAAACTGACACTTAACCTGGTGATGAGAGAACCCAGCAGAATATAACCAATCAAGACTTCCAGCATCACCAGTGCCTGACCTATGACACTCAACGGGTTCGCATGAATATCTCCAAAACCCAGCGTGGTCATGGTGACACAGGAAAAATACAGGCAGGAGTACATTCTCATATAAATACTGGCTCCAACCAGCTTAGCTGGTAGTTCGACAAACGGAAATTCTGATGAAATAATATAGTCGTCCAACACGATCGAACTGCTGTAAATCATTGCAAATACGACGGCAAACCCGAGAATACAGGTTAAAATTCGTTGTGTCGAATTCCCATAGTCTGAAGTCCACCAGAAAGACTGAATCGCCCACTTTTTAATAACCGGCATTTCCTGATATTTCTTTTCCCACATCTGACGACGCATATTCCATTCAAGATAACTCAGATCGGTTATCGGATTAAATCGAGCTGTTCGTAATGCCGTGCCTGTCGCATCGGACTTCTTATTAAATTTACACCCACTGAAATAAGTCCTGGGATCCACAATCACATTGGTCAGTTCAACTGATTCCAGAACAGTATCCTGTAACAGAGCCATCGAGAGATCAGCTGCGTTTAATGTCGCGCCTCGAAAATTGGTTTCATTGAGTTTTGCCCCAGTGAGATTACTCCAACTCAAATCAGCGTCGCTCAAGTTGGCGCTATTCATATCGGCTCCAGTCAGATTGGCACCACTTAAGTCACACCAACTTAAATCTGCTTTACTCAGATTGGCTTCGCTCAAATTGGCTTCCCGTAAGATGGCCATTTTGAAAATCGCCATCTTCATGTTGGCTTGACTTAAATTGACATTGAGTAAATTGGCGTCAACAAATTCGGCATTAAACATTTGCGCTTTACTTAAATCAGCACTTAACAGATTCGCCTGGCTGAAATTGGCATCATGCATATTCGCTTCACGCAAATTCGCATATCTCAGATTCGCTTCGCTTAAATCAGCATGAAATAAGTTCGCTTTGCTCAGATCCGTTTTGCTTAAGTTTGCTTTCTTCAGATTTGTATGAAATAAGTTCGCTTCACATAAATTGGCTTCATGCAAATTGGCCCCACTCAATTCAATTCCACCTAAATTGGCCCCACTCAAATCGAGGATTGTTTCCGGGTTTTCGGCCTGCCATATCGTTAATGCTTCCGTTCCTTGCTTGACTATTTTCACATGTTCCGGATGAGACATGAATCACTCTCCATAGATGATATCTGCAAATATTGGGACCGTATTATGGAAACCTGATCCATTGGGATCAAGAGAATACACAAGAACGCCGTTTGACTGAACCTGATAACACCAAAGCACATGCAAAAGGAGGGGAATCACTTTACGTGGGCCCTGATTGATGATCAGTTTGGCAGGAAAGAAGATGAAATGAGTGTTCACACGATATCAATACGACCAAATATCGTTCATCGCGGTGCATCGTTTGGATCGGTGCGCGTGCATGTGTCTCATGCTGACACTGCTTAAGGGCTGAAATTGGTTGACTTTTTACCAGCAGCGGTTCCCAGTTCTTTATAAACTTGAGAACTCATATTTTCACTCAAAAACCTGACGGAACCATCACCAAATCCAAATAGCGCGCCACCTTCGTGATCACTGCCTGCCGATTGATAGAAGTTATTATTAAATCCGCCTGAGGTCCCGCCTGAAATCCCGGTATCAAACATTGTCGCCACGCCTCCTGCCGCCCAACTGTCCTGGCTGGTATTGGGAGCCCCCGGTCCACGCAATTTCTGCAACTCTCCGGTCATGATCGTATTGGAGGTCCCATCATCAACATCGCGCATCGCCGTATCACTGTTCACGGAGAACATACCCAAAATTGCGTTACTACCGCCAAACGAACCAATCAGAGAATCGGTCCGGTGAGTAAGATGAATAATATTTCCATCTGCCCAACCATTTCCACCACCAATACAAACCCCGTAATCACAGCCCCCTTTGTTGAAGCGATTTGCCGGTTTACCATCGCGAGGATTTTCCCCTAACATAATATCATCATCAATTTTTCTAACCTTACTACGACGAGTGGGACAATAAAAGATAGGCACATTCGTCTCAGCGATAGAACGGTTTCCAATGACATTCGTCGAGAAATCCCATTGATTAGAAATCACGGCCTGATCAAGAAAGGGAAGAATCTGAACTAGCCAACTTGTACCATGTAGACCTTGCTCTATCGTACTCCCGGCGTCCCCCCATACATCAAATGCCGTGGATGTTGAAGTAGTTGCAATCGCACCAGGCGGAAACAAACCGTGCGTTTCATGGTAGTTATGCAGCGCCAAACCAAACTGCTTCATATTATTTCTACAAGTTGTACGACGTGCCGCTTCTCTCGCTTGTTGAACGGCCGGTAATAGTAAGGCAATTAAAATTGCGATGATGGCGATCACCACTAATAATTCAATCAACGTAAACCCGCGGCTCTGCTTCGAACTGCGCATCATAAGGCCCTTTAGATAAAAAAATGAAATGAAATAATAATTTATCTAAGTCGATTGACGCCGCAAAGAAACAAAGCGACATCCTGCAATGATGAATTTCCTGATGCCTCAGACCTTTTGTTTATTTTGACGTTAAATCAAAATTGACTTCATTGGCCCCCGCTTTGACTTCTGCTGTCAGTTCAGTTTCACCACTATATTTGTCAGGGATTGTCTCTTTCTCATTTTTCAATTTACTGACGACAACCTTATGTTGGCCGATGGCAGCCCCTTTTTCATCCCGAATATAAATCAGATCATATTTTCCTTCACTGTCCGTCATGGCAGATGAGGCACGCACTCCCTCAGGCATGAACGTCACACTAGCATCAGTCAGCGGAGCACCATCTATCGTAATTGTACCAGTCACCTGACCTAAATCGGGGGCACCATCACCTCCGCCACCACAGGCCGCCAAAGTTACTACCACTCCAAAACAAACGCAGGCCGTACAAATAGTTTTTAATTGCTGCATGCTCAATGAATCCTTAACTTAATTACCGCAGAGTCATTCTCTGTGTTGTGAATCATTCCACTGCAGATCGTTAGAACTCACCAACAATCGAACCCTGATCAGCATTGCCAAGACGCTGGAAAGTCGTCGCATCGATATTTTCGGAAATAAATCGAACGGCACCATCTCCCATTCCGAAATGCGCACCTCCAACATGATCACTACCCGGTCCCTGGAAATGATTTCCATTGATTCCCTTACTACCGGCATCGGTATCAAATATATTTCCCACACCACCGGCTGCCCACCCATCGTTACTCCGACTCGTATTCCAGGCACCACTGGTTAAACGTTGCATCTCACCGGTCATGATTGTGGTTGTCGTTCCATCCTTTATATCCCGGATTTGGGTATCACTATTTGCGTAAAAAATACCCAGCTCACCCCCACTCAAAGTACCAGCCCAATCTGAATCCAATAAATTGTGTCCGGCTGAACCATCACCAAAGGTGTTTCCAGAACCCATGCAAGCACCATAGTCAGTGCCGCCTTTGGTAAATCCGTTGACAGGTGTTGCTGCCGAAGGGTCCTCGCCCAGCTGAAGTCGCAGTTCGACCTTACGGATCTTACTGCGTCGTGATGGGCAGTAATAACCGGGAATATTTATTTCTGCCTGAGCACGGTTAGCCAGAACATTGGTTGAAAAGTTCCATTTATTATAGAGTGGTGCCTGATCAACAAAAGGTAAGATCATCAACATCCAACTCGTACCATGCAATCCGGCACCAGCTGTATTGCCAGCCTCAAGCCAAGGCGCCCACTGAGTACTGTTCCCCGATCCCGAAGCAATCGTTCTCACAATTGCCCCGGGGGGAAATCCCCGATGCGTTTCATGATAATTATGTAACGCCAGCCCGATCTGTTTCAGATTATTCTTACAAGTACTTCGCCGGGCAGCTTCGCGCGCCTGTTGAACGGCTGGTAATAACAGGGCAATCAAGATCGCAATAATCGCGATCACAACCAACAACTCAATGAGGGTAAAACCCGCCGTACGTTTGCTCATGTTCTTGACTTGCATAAAACCTCCTAATAATTACTGAAAAAGTAGCGAAGAAAAGAAAATAACTTTCCTAAAAGAACGGCTTGATATCAAAGTGATTGAGAAAGAAATGACTGGCTAAGGTGTCAGTATTTGTTAGATTAAGAAACACTGCCAACACTCAGTAAAAACCTGTAAACTTCTAGTGTAAACTAAGACAGGGACACAGTTCCATTAATATCCACCAGTACATTTAAGCAGGTTTTTTCAATTTGTCAAAATATTTTACAAACTTCGCCATAATCCACTTAATAACAACAGCTTACATCGCCACCCCAGTATTAATTCAGATCATAGAAACTGACTCCAGACTTTGAATTGCACCTGCACCATTTACAACTTCAGTCAATAAATAAGTTAAGCTGCTAGATCGGCAGCAAGCAGAAGCGCGGCCCAAAATGACTCTATTTCAGTCTAAACTTGTGTGCCGCAAGCTCTCTTTTCGTGACACAAGTACGAGAGTCAGATTATTAACTGTCCAATCTCTGTAGCAGTTCATTACTGCTACAATGTCAGACTCTTTTTGAAATCTTCACGAACCGTTATTTTGAGTCAGTTATAATCGCAACATTGCTCATTCAGGCGTCACTCTTTACAGTAAACGGTGCGACAAACACATCGCTTTCGAATTCAAACCGCTAGACATCGCGCGCTGCCGCCAATCAAAAGGAACACTACCAATGCCCGTTCGTATCCTCTCTGCTTTCACCCTGCTGTTATTCGGTTCGGCGTTTGCGAACGCTGAGGATTGGCCTCAATGGCTGGGGCCCGATCGGGCAAGTATCTGGGATGCTTCCGACATTGTGGAGTCATTCCCCAAAGAGGGGCTCAAAGTTGAATGGCGGGTTCCCGTGGGACTGGGATACAGTGGTCCGGCAGTCGTCGATGACAAAGTTTATGTGCTGGATTACCTCAAAAACAAAGGCAAGCTGATTAACAATCCGGGAGGGGCTACAAAACTTGAGGGTGAAGAAAGAATCCAATGTTTTTCTGCCGAAACGGGAAAAGTCATCTGGGAATACAAATATAACTGCCCCTATGAAATCTCCTACGCAGCCGGCCCCCGTTGCACTCCCACTGTCGCTGATGGAAAGGTCTATACCCTGGGAGCAGAAGGAAACCTGGTCTGTCTGAACGCAGAAACGGGCAAAGTCCTTTGGAGCAAAAACTTCAAAACGGACTATAAAGCCAAAACAGCCATCTGGGGGCATTCTGCCAGCCCTCTGGTCGACGGTGATACCTTGTACTGTCTCGTGGGAGGCAAAGACGCTATGGCCGTTGCCTTTAACAAAGACACCGGCGAAGAGCTCTGGCGATCACTCGATAACGCAGAAACCGGCTACTGCCCCCCGACCATGATCACACATAATGGCATCAAACAACTTTTAATCTGGCACCCCGCTTCGCTGAATTCACTTGATCCGGAAACAGGCAAAGTCTTCTGGTCAATTCCCCTCAAACCAGCTTACGGCATGTCGGTCACTGTACCTCGCCAGCATGGCAATTTCCTCTACGTCTCCGGCATCGGCGACGAAGCTGCCTGGATTGAACTGAAAGGCGAGTCAAAACCTGCCGCCGAGGTGGTCTGGAAAGGCAAAACCCGCTCGGCCTTGTTCTGCTGTAACAGTACTCCTTTTATTGAAGGCGATACCATCTACGGCAGCGACATTCAATCGGGTGATTTCATCGCTGTCAACCTGAAGGACGGCAAACGCCTCTGGGCAACCAAAAAAGTGACGGACGCCGGTCGCCGTGATCGCCACGCCACAGCCTTCATCGTCAAACACGATGACAAGTACTTCCTGTTTACCGAAAAAGGAGACCTGATTCTTGCCGACCTGTCTCCCGACGGCTACAAAGAAATCAGCCGCTTCCATGTACTCGAACCGACCAACGAAGCTTTCGGCCGCCCCGTCGTCTGGAGCCATCCCGCGTTCGCCAATCAATCTCTCTTCGCTCGCAACGACAAAGAACTCGTTCGCGTGAGTCTGAAGAAATAAAGTAGCAACTTCTATGATGCAACAAATGCCTCTGGTCATTTTCAGCCGAAAGACCAGAGGCATTTTCATTGAATGGGCTAGAAAATGATTCACTTCGATGAGTACTTATTGCTTTCCCCTTACTCTTAAATAGTTGGAAAGCATTAGTCTCAAGAGTATCGAACAGACAACCAGACTCTACAGGCCAATTCGAGAACTAGCAGCTATCCCAAGCAAGCGTCGAACAAACCACTTTCGAAATCTCCTCTAAAGAAGATCATGTGGTATCCAAACATTTCTCCATCGTCAAACCAAAACTCAAATGAGTCATTAGAACTCACCACAATACCTTCCAGGTTCATCTTAGAAAGAAAGTCTTTTGCCGACAATTTTTGTTCGCCGTCATCAAGCCAACTGTCGTTCTTAATAGGCAACATTTCCTGTACAGCATAATCAAGAATACGTTGATTCCACTCCACCTGACGCTTCCACAGTTGATGTGCTGTAGAAAGCAGCTCCTGAATCTCCTCAACCTCTCCCACGACTAACGTCAGCTCAATTTTCTGACTGCCCCAAAGAGTTTCAGCCATGAACACATCATGGTCCCTATCCAGAGTGAAGATCCCTAATTCTGAATCTTGATAGGTTACAGGCTTTTGCAGCTCAATCAGACTTTGATTTAACTCGTCATCTGACGTCTCAATCCCCAGTAACTCAATCAGCCGGGCGTCATTATAATCAAACTCTTCAGAAGCAAACAGGACACGTGCATGAAAGCGATAAACGGTATATGGTGTTAACAATTTGCGGAATGCATCGCATTGATCACGACTGGATGTAAAATCGACATAAAGCGTTTCAGTTCGTAGTTCCCCATTCGAGACTTTCCATACGGGAATATCAAGTGACATGCTAAATTGGCCATCTTCCTTGTTATGACCACCTCCACCTTTTAAAAAAATCCCTGTCAATTCGACGATGGGACTGGCTGCAAACATTTCCTCACGTTTTCGTCTTCGATCAGCAAACGGATCTTCTGGGTCAGAGATATTGGAATCCTGATTCGACATCATTGGAACTTTCTACTAACTTTGAACACAGCAGACTTACATAATCAGGATATATATTTATAACAACACAGTAACCCAAGATCGTACGCACCAGCTTTTTATATTGAAAGACACCATTACCGCAATACAGGCAGGCGTTCTTTGAGTTTCGAGAGCAGTGTGGCACCGCGTTCCTCGCTCACTGGTTCGCCCGCGGTCGCCCGTAGCGGGCAGTTACGGCACATCACCAGAATATAAGCCGAAGGGATATAATACAGCGCCAGTAATGTGGCGCCTCCCACGCCGCCGGCAATCGTAATCGCCAATGGAGGCCAGAAACCGCCCCCCGCAAGGACTAACGGCACAAAGCCAGCCACCGTCGTCAGCGAAGTCGCCACCACATGCCGGGTTGACCTCAATACGACATCGCGCACGACAACCCGGTTGCCTTTCCGTGCTTCTGGATTCGCCCGTAATTCCGCCAGCACGACGATCGCATCATTAATCGCAACGCCCGCCAGGCCCATCGAACCGACGATCGCCATAAAGCCAAACGGAAACCCAAACAACCACAGCATGCCCAGTCCCAGGCCAATCGACAGTATTCCCACCGTCCCCACCAGAGCCGCTACTCGAAACGAGGAAAACGACAGTACCAGCGTCGCTACCATCAGCACCATCAACACGCCCACATTCACCATCAGGTTTCCCACAGCGTCATCCCGTTTCGAAGCTTCGCCCCCCCACTCCAGTCGATAACCGGGCGGCAGCTCAAAACCCGCCTGTTTCATATTCGCCTGGAAGTCGGCCAACACCTTCGCCGGAAGGACGCCCGCTTTGATATAAGCCTGAACCTCATTCATTCGCTCACCGTTGAAGTGAGAAATCGCCGCGACTTCAGACGACATCTGCACCTGGGCAATCGCGGTCAAAGGCACAAACTGAGCCTGCCCATCACTCGTCTTTTTACTGGAAATCAATTGCAGTGAGGCAATGTCATTGATCGAGCCCCGTCGATCATGGGGCACACGAATCCGAACCGGAAGTTCCTCGGTCTCTTCTAGAATACTCCCCCCCAGTGCCCCTTCCAGCGCGGCATCCAACTGACGAGAGATTTCTGCATGATCCAGCCCTGCCAGCCGTGCTTGCTCTTCATCAATTTTCAAAGTCAGCTTGGGAAGTGGGTCCGCCAGTTCAGCTTTGTGATGTAACACATCAGGGGTCTTGCTCAAAATCGTTCGCAGTTCATCACCACTCTGACTTAACTGATGCAGATCAGGACCAAACAACCGAACTTCAATCGGCGCATCAAAGGGAGGCCCCTGCTCTAACTGTCTGACCAATACTCGCGAATGCGATACCTTCCGGTCAAGCTCCCGCTGCAACTCATGAATCAGCTCCTGCCCTCCTGACGCTGAATTGAGCTGCACTAATGCCTGTGCATAATTGGAAGCGTTCTCACGCTTGGCAATGATGTTGTAATAAAACTGTGGCGCACTTTCGCCTAGAAACCATTCGATTCCTTTAACCCGAGGATGCTCTAATACCACACGACGAATCGTTTCAATCGTCTCCTGTGTCTCTGCCAGCGAGGCATGCGCATTTAATTCCAACTCAATATTTATCTGATCGCGATCTGCGGGAGGAAAGAACTGTTCGGGCAGCGAACCTGCTACTAGAAAACCGCACACAGGCAATACGGCCCCTACCGCCACACCTAAGAGCGGACGTGAAAACAGAAAGTCCAACGACTTCCGATATGCGGAACGCATTCCCACATGGCTGAAACCGACTTGCCACCAGTGTGCATTGAGCGGATCTTCTTCCGGATCTGCAAACAGAGCAGCAATCGCCGGAATCACTGTCATCGCCAGGAAAAATGAGCTGCAGATTGCCAGAATCACGCTAACGGCAATTGAACCGACAAATTCTCCCGCCGGACCAGGCATCAGCGCAATCGGGGCAAAGGCCAACACCGTGGTTAACGTCGACCCGAGTAAGGGAACTGCCAAATGTCGGACCGTAGAGACGACCGCATCATCGGGCGCCATCCCGGAATGTAATTTCGACCGCACTTCATCGACGACCACAATCGCATTATCGATCAACAGTCCCAACGCAATAATCAGTCCTGTGACCGACATCTGATGAATGGGAATATCCAGAAAACGTAACCCCGCTAGAACCATAAAGGCCGACAAAGGCAGCGCCGTTCCAATTACCAGTGCATTCCGCCAGCCCATCATGAACACGATGACCGCGATGACAGCCAATCCACCAAACAACAGATTCCATACCAGACCATTCAACCGTGCTTCCACATAACGATTCTGATCGAACAACGTCTGCACCATCACGTCATCGGCCAGTGTCTGTTCAAATTCTTTGATGGCGGCTTTCGCGGACTGGCTCCAGTGATCAATCCTCACACTATCTCGTACGAACATGCCGAGTGTGACCGCTGGCTTCCCGTCTGCAATCACCAGACTGTTCAGAGGCAGCGCAACTCCCTTTCTGATCGTAGCAATATCTCCCAACTGCACTGAATGCCCCTCTGCACCAAACTGAACTGGTGTATTGGCAATCCGCGACAGAGAATCCAGTTCGGAATCCACGTCGATCAACAGATCACTTTTGCGACCGCGCAATATGCCTGCCGTCAGTTTGGCATCCGACGATTCCACCTGATCCGCAATTTGCTGGACGCTTAAACCAAGTGCGGCAATTTGATCGGGCTGAATTTCCACATTGATTTCTTCATCGGGATCGCCAAACGTATCGATGTCTTCCGTCCCGGAGATGGCGCGCAAGCGATCTTCCAGTTGTTTCGCTGTCCGCCTTAACACAGCGTAATTCACGTCATTCGGGTTATCCCAAACCAAAGCCACAATCAGGGCATACGCTTTGACTTCCAGTTCTTCAAAATCGGGTTCCTCTGCGCCAGCTGGAAACTCCACACGCGCATCGTCAATTTTATCCCGGATTCGCGACCAGACCTCATCAACTTCATACACGTCATCCCGCAGCTCAATCGTCATCGATGACATGCCGGTCCGAGAGATGGAACGCAGCTCTTTGATCTCATCGATCTCTCTGAGTTCCTCTTCGAGCTTTTCAGAAACCAGTGATTCCACTCGCGTCGCATCTGCACCGGGAAATCGTGTATTCACCCGCGCCACCCGCTGAGTCAGAACAGGGTCTTCCATCCGCGGCAGCACATAATAACTGGAAAGACCAGCCACCGTGATCAACGCCATCGTCAAGATCAATAAGCGACGATTTCGATAGAATAAACCTTCCAGCATAATTGAATACCCCATTGATTCCCTGAAAGGTTTTCCTCTGTTTTGAAAGATGCAGCGCTGCTGAATTTTGTTTCAACATCACGTCATCACGTCTTCTAACGAACCGCCTTTACCACCACCGGCTGCCTGTTGGCCAGCTTATGGATACCATCCACAACGATCCGGTCGCCTGTCTGGAGTGTTCCTCGTACCAGTACCCGATCCCCCTCCGTGTGTAACACTTCAATTTGTCGTTTCTCTAACACGATCTCCCCCTGCTGTTTTCCATCGATCACAGCATAGGCAGACCATAGCCCGCGTTCTCCACGAGCCAAAGCACTCAAAGGCAGCCAGAAGCCCTGCATCTGCACCGAATCAGAAATCGCAATACGAATGACCTGACCGGGAACCAGAGACTGCGATGCCTCAGAATTCAACGCCAGTACCACCTCCTGGGTCCGAGTCACCGGATCGAGTTCCGGTAAAATCGCCTTCAGAGTTGCCTCATAGGTTTTCCCATTCAGCTGGACTTTCTGCTGCGTTCCTCGTTCTAAGTTTTGAGCCATCTCTACAGGAACCCCGATATGCGCTTCCAGTTTCTGATCTTCCACCAATCGGAATAAAGGCGTATTGGGAGAGATGACCGTTCCTTCGTCTGCATAACGTTTAGAAATCCGCCCACTGAAAGGCGCCTTTAAGACAGCGTCGTCCAAGTCGACCTGATTATCTGCCAGCGACGCATCCAAATTCGCAACAACTGCCTTTTGACCAGCGATCTGCTCTTTGCGCGTTCCTTCCTGTAGCTCTGACAAGCGACTTTGCGCCGCATCTAACTGCGCCTGTTGCTGTTCCACATCATACTGAGACTCTTCAAATACCGATTTGGAAATCGCGTTCCGCTTGAGCAACTCCTCGTTACGTGTATGGTCGGCTTTCAGATTTTTGAGTTTAGCAGACAGCTGTCTGACTTCCGCTTCCGCAACCGCGATCGTCTGGAGACGTGGCCCCGCTTTCAATTCATCGAACTTGGCCTGTGCTGCCGCCCTTTCTGCCTGAAGCTGTAATCGCACTACCTCCAGATGCCGGGTATTCAAATTAGCCAGTACCATATCTTCCTGAACCGAATCCCCCTCATCCACGGTCACGTTGATCAGTTTTCCGCTTCGTTCAAATGCCAGTTCACTGGTCCGTGCGGCTGACACTCGACCTGTATAACTTCGCTGCCGCATAAACGAATCGACGGGCTTCAGTTTGACAACTTCAACGGGAACGCCCGCCTGTGCTGTACTCGTATCCGCGACTTCTGTTGAAAAGGCAACTCTGGAAAATCCCCAGGATACCCCAAGCAAGCCGATCAGAACTAAAGTGAATAGCAGAAGTCGAAAGTGTTTCATAAGGACCACTCTTTTTGACGAAACGTCATTTTACTGTCAAAAAAACACAACTTAAACAGGGATCTGTGAAAGCACATTTCCAAAGACCTCCTGACTCACTCGATCAAAAACTGCGTCATAATCGACTTCGGAACTTAGCGGCTGCCACTGAATTCCATCCAGAAAACGATTGTAATTTCGACGTACCATTCGAAAGGGGTCAGACATTCCTAACTCACCCAGCGAATTACTGGTGGTAATAATTGAATATCCGCCAACTGAAAGCGACCACAGTCCAAATACGATTTCTTCGGGAGTGGCATTCTCACCTAGCTGGACGTCCCCTCTGGCAATTCCATCACGCACAATTCCACCCACAATGCCAATACAGCGATGCTCGTAATTCGACATCATTTTACGGCGTTCTTCGGATGTTTTATCCCAGATCGAGTCGAGACGAATTGTCTGCTCCACACAAAAATGGTCTGGATAAGTCTTCACAAACAACTCAGCTGCCGTTCCGATCGCAGCAATCCGCTCACGCGATGTTCCTTGAAACAAAGCCGCTTTTTCAAACATCGCCAAACGTTTTTCCAACGTCTGAATCGCCAGCGTAATGATGATTTCTTCTTTGCAGGAAAAGTGGTTATAAATCGTCCCTTTGGAATATTCGAGCATACTCGTCAAACGATCCATATTCAGGCCGTTATAACCACCTTCGATAAACATAGGACGCGCGCATTCCAAAATCTTGGCTTCGCGTTCCTTAATTTCACGTTGTTTGCGATCACTGGTTTTCATAGCACTACCATTTTGACGCTTCGTCATTTCATGTCAACATATTAATCTAATTTAGTTGAATTTCCTCATAGATTCCCCAATCGAATTACAGGTTTCCCACCGGGAATGCCGCCAGGCCATTGACGTTACCTATTTCTACAACGCAACTTAACGACCTTGCATTACTTTCCACTCAGTCAATGGTGAGCTTCATCTCGCAGCGCCTGCCGACTTCGCTGGTATTCGACAGTTGTATATCCACAACGTCATTTTGGCGTAAGCTAAGTGGCTGCATCGAAGGCGCGCCATGTAAGAAGGTCAGGTGCAGAGCTCAGCTTTTATAGCCTGACTGCTTATGTGCTCTGCTCTTCTTTTTGCTTCTGATATTCTTTGAGTTTGCGGTAGAGAGTCCGTTCGCCGATGCCCAACATCTTCGCGGCTTCTTCGCGCTTGCCGTCCGCCAGATCCAGGGCCCGTTCGATATAATAACGTTCCACTTCCGCGAAGGGACGGCCAATCAGAAAGTCAGCTCCGGAACGATCTGAGGTATAACTACTGTCGCCTTCCGGTCCTCCCAATGGGACAATTTCTTCAGGCAAATCATCTAAATCCAGAATACCATCAGTATCAAGGACCAGCATTCGTTCCGCCGCGTTTCGCAATTGGCGAATATTCCCAGGCCAGTCATACGCCATGAGAGCGCGGCGGGCAGCCCGAGAAACCCCATCGTAAGTTTTGCTGTACTGTGAGGAAAGTTCCTTCAGAAAATGATCGGTGAGCAAAGGAATGTCCCCCCTGCGTTCGCGTAGAGGAGGCAGCTCAATTTTCACCACCGACAAGCGGTAGTAGAGGTCTTGGCGAAACGATCCCTGCTTGACCATCTCCAGCAGGTCGGCATTGGTGGCTGCCACCAGTCGCACATTCAGAGTGATTTCTTCATTGTTTCCAAGTCGGGCAATTTTACGGTCTTCCAACACGCGCAACAACTTGATTTGAGTCTGCATCGGCATCTCGCCGACTTCATCGAGAAACAGCGTTCCCCCGTTCGCATGCTCAAACTTACCAATCCGTTTACCGACTGCCCCAGTGAACGCCCCTTGTTCATGCCCAAAGAGTTCACTTTCCAGAATACTGTCAGGTAAAGCAGAAATATTCAGCGGCACAAAGGGTTTACTTTTACGTTCGCTGTTTTGATGAATCGCACGCGCGACCAGTTCTTTACCAGTCCCACTCTCACCTTCTATCAAAACCGTACTGTTGGTTGACGCCACACTCTTCAACTTTTCCACGATTTTGTGTACTTGAGGTGCGTTACCAATCACCCCTTCAAAGCCAAATTTTTCATCGAGTCGACGATGTAACTCTGCATTCCGCCGCATCAATCGCACGCGTGTCGAGGCCTTCTCGACTGCATTACGGAGTTCACTAATATCAAGCGGCTTGGTCAGATAAGTATAAGCGCCCAGTTGCATCGCCGTCACGGCAGAATTAATGGAACCATGTCCGGTCAGTACGATTACTTCTGCATCGGGTAGCTCTTCCTTGGCTGTTCGCAAAATCGATAAACCATCAACTACATCCATTCGTAAATCGGTGATGACAATATCAGCCGTCTCACGTTCGATCAGCTTGGCCCCCTGCTCTCCAGAGGTCGCAATCTTACATTCGCACCCCACACGCTCCAAGCTCTCTGCCACAGCCTGTGCATGGGCTTCATCGTCATCAATAATCAAAACTCGAATCACAATTGATTCCAGGTCTGTATCCTTAGGGTCTTTCGAGCTCATCGAGCAGACTCTCAGCCTTTACTGATTCAAAGAAGAAGGTCACGCCCCCGCTGGGAGCGCCTGTTTCACAAGATAAATTACTCTGAAACGGGTAAATACCACCTCGCACAGGCTACATTTGATTCCAGCACGAAGATTCCAGTACGAAAAATAAATCTCTTCGTACAAGAATGCGCTTTCAGCATACCGGAAAAGAGATCGTAAAGCGAGTTCCCCGCCCTGGTTCACTTTCACATTCAATCGTCCCGTGGTGCGCATCGATGATTTTTTTTACCGTGGGCAAGCCTAAACCACTCCCGCCGGATTTTGTGGAAAAGAAGGTGTCAAACATCCGCGATTTCACTTTTTCATCAATGCCTTTACCATTATCAATCAGATCGAGATAAACCATCCCCTCTTTGTGATAGGTCTGCAGTTCAATCAGGCCTCCATCGGGCATGGCCTGAATCACATTCAGAGCCAGATTCATCAGTACCTGTCGAAACAAAGCCTGATCTACCTGAATCGACGGTAAATCTGCATCAAAATGCGGGCTGATTTCAATATTCGCCTCGCGTGCCTGCGGTCTGAAAAAATCAATAAAGTCGCTGACCAAGTCATTCAGGCTGGCCTCACTCAGCGCCAGTTTACCGACTCTTGCAAACTGCAAAAACGCATCCAGAATATCCTGCAGGTGTTTACATTCACGCTGCACACTTTCGACTTTTTTCAACATCCGATGTTTCGCCGGAACATCGAGGGAATCCAAATCTTCGGTAAGTAACTCCAGATTCATACTCATTGTCGAAAGGGGATTCTTGATTTCGTGAGCCAAGCCGCCAGCGAGGGTCGCGATTTCCGAATACTGCGCTTCAAATTTTTCGCGTTCACCAACGCTTAACGGGCTCTCATTCATTGCAGATGTTCTCGACATTGAATCTTCCCAACCGTTTGTTCAATCAAACTGCCAACGGCTCACAGTTCGATTGAATTATGCATTACCATTCTCATATATAAAAACAAAACGATGAAGTCATCTCAAGTCGAGCTCCTTCATCGCTTTTGTTTTTATCAGATCAAAGACTAACGTCTTTTAGTTTTCTTCAGTGGCTGCTTCAGCATCACCGTTGCTTTCAGCGGCCTGTTCCGCCAAAACAACTTTGCGGGAAAGTTTGACACGATTCTGATCATCAACGGCGATGACCTTCACCTGCAAACGGTCCCCAATTTTGCAGATATCACCGACCGATTTGACGAATCCGTCAGACAGTTCGCTGATATGGCACAGGCCATCTTTACCAGGAGCAATTTCGATAAACGCGCCAAATTCTTTGATCGAACTAACCACACCATCATAAACTCGACCCACACGAATTTCTTCGGTAAGTGCTTCGATGTGTGCCATGGCCTTTTCGACAATTGTAACATTTCCGCCGGAAACCGTTACAGTACCATCATCCTGAATATCAATCGAAGCACCAGTATCTTCCTGGATTGCTCGAATTGTTTTTCCGCCAGGACCAATCAGTAAACCGATCTTTTCAGGATTGATCTTAGTCTGATGCAAACGAGGTGCATAAGCCGAAATCTCTGCACGAGGTCGGCGAATGGCTGTTAACATGGTTCGCAGCAATTCCAGACGGGCAATCTTGGCTTTTTCGAGAGTTTCTCGAATGATTTCCTCACTGATCCCCTCATTTTTGAGATCCAGCTGAATACCAGTAATCCCTCTTTGAGTTCCGGCAACCTTAAAGTCCATATCGCAGAAATGGTCTTCATCACCAATGATGTCAGTCAAAACTTTGAACTTATCACCATCTGCTACTAGACCAATCGAGATACCAGCGACAGGTTGACGCAATGGAACTCCAGCATCCATTAAGGCTAATGTTGCCGAACAAACAGATGCCATTGAGCTACTTCCGTTGGATTCCAGAATGTCTGAAATCACACGGATCGTATAAGGAAAATCTTCTTCACTCGGTAAGACAGGAGCTACTGAACGCTCAGCCAAACAACCGTGACCAATTTCGCGGCGTCCTGGTCCTCTGATCGGTCGGCATTCACCTACTGAAAAAGAAGGGAAGTAATAATGCAACATGAATCGCTGCAGTTCTTCTTCGAACAGACCATCCACTCTCTGCTTATCACGGGAGGTACCCAGTGTAATCGTCGCTAACGACTGTGTTTCACCACGTGTAAACAAGGCAGAACCATGAACACGTGGGATATTTCCTGTTTCGCAAGAAACGTCCCGCAGTGCATCAGGAGTACGACCATCCAAGCGTCGTCCGGCCATTGCGAGTTCGCGTACGGCTTTTGCTTCAAGATCGTGGAACGCTTCCTTAAATTGCCCGCGAGTTGCTCCTTCTTCTGTCGTAGCAGCATCTTCAGGGAAGAACTTTTCGACCAGCTCATCGCGAATCGTTTTAATTCCTTCACGACGTTCTGCTTTGACAGTGCTCTGCATTGCAGTGCTCAGACGCTTGTAGAGTGCATCATCCAGCTTAGCAATGAAAGGATTTTCTGCAGGTGTTTCATACTCAAAGGGTTTGATGCCTGCTTTATCCCGCAGTTCCAATTGCATCTGACAAATCTTGCCCAGTTCCTTGTGTGCAAACATAATGGCGGTAGCCATTTCGTCTTCAGGAATCTGATCTCCGAATCCTTCGATCATCAAAACCGACTCAACGGTTCCGGCGACAATCAGATCCAGGTCACTTTCAGCAATTTGTTCCCGTGTCGGGAATGGGATCAATTCACCATTGATCCGGCCAACTCGGACAGCACCAATCGGTCCCTGAAACGGAACAGGCGATAAGCATAAAGCAGCACTGGCTGCGTTAATGGAAAGCACATCCGGGTCATTCACGCCATCGCATGACATGACATTTGACTGGATTTGCAATTCGTCATTAAACGCTTTGGGGAAAAGCGGACGAATCGGACGGTCAGTTAACCGTGCCGTCAAAATTTCTTTGGTAGTAGGCCGCCCTTCGCGTTTTAAAAACCCACCTGGGAATTTACCTGATGCGGCAGAGCGTTCCCGATAATCGACCGTTAATGGGAAAAAATCAATCCCGGGTCTTGCTGGTCCTGTTGCAGCAGCAACAAACACAACTGTTTCACCATATTGAATCAATACAGAGCCTGCGGCCTGCTTCGCTAACTGACCAGTTGTAAGACTTAGTTTCTGTCCGCCAACCTCACATTCAACAACTACTTTCACAATAATTTCCTAATTCTTTTTCCGACAAACCGACTCAGGTCAGCGAACACCGAAACTATTTTCGAATGTTTAACCGACCCAGAATTTCCCTGTAGCTTTCTGCATTCTTCGTGTGCAAATAATCAAGTAGAGCACGTCGGCGACTTACCATCTGCAGTAAGCCTCTACGACTGGCATGATCTTTTGAATTCGATCGTAAATGCTCTGTTAGATTAACAATCCGTTCTGTAAGTACAGCAATCTGCACTTCAGCAGATCCGGTATCCCCTGTTTTGGACTGATATTCTTGAATCAATTCTGCTCTTCGTTCCTGTGTGACTGACATTCTTCTAACCTAAACCTTGTAAAACAAACTACATGACAAACAGAGAAGATCGGGGATAACCCAATGCTAAAAGATAGCCACTACGATCCGTGTCTTGACTTTTTAGACTGGTAATGGCGAGAGAAAACCAAGCTATTACGCTAGCTTTCAGGGCATTATAAGGTAACTAATGTAGCAATTTGAATAGATTATTCAATGGATACGCTACCTCAAAAAACGAAAACCTCTCTGAATAGAATCAGTTGGGTCAATTCTAATCAGAATCGCCCCAGAAAAATATACATTAGAACACTCGCATTGGCGAGCAAGCAATGCCATGACCACCATCACACAATCTCACGGACGACCACCACGTTTCCGTAAATTTTAGCAATTTCGACTTCTGTCCCCGACTGAATAAACGGGCCATCACTAATGACATCCACCCAAACTCCTTCGACTTCAATCCGCCCCGCAGGCCTGAGCACAGAACCAGTCACACCTTGCATCCCTACTTTCAAATCGAGTCCCTGCAGCTGTAAAGTCTCTGAATTTTTGAGCAACTCCGGATCCAACTGAATCGTATGTGTACTTGCTCCTCCACCATCCCCTGGAGGTGCCAGGATGATGGAACTCAGCAGACGCGACTCGGGCAGAAACCGATTCAAGGCAATCGCCAGGACGATCACAGTCACTAGTGAAGCACTCAAAGTACTGACTGTGTTGGTCATCGTCGTGAAATCAGAACCGGGATGTAATGTGTTAAAATCACCAAACGTCTGGCTGGCCAGAATAATCGAGGAAAAGATCAACAAGCCCCCAGAAACCCCGAAAACACCAAAACCGGGAATCACCAGAATTTCAAGCAAAAGACAAATTAACCCCATCCCAAAAAGAACAATTTCTAAATATCCGGCAGTTCCCCCCAGCATATGACTCCAGAAAAACAGGCCAAAACAAACTCCCGACATAATTCCAAACAGACCAGTCAAGGTATAGAGTTCCAGATAGACAAACATAAACCCCAGCGCCAGGATTAAACCGGTCACAAAGGAAGAGTTCAGAATATAAACCAGCGTATCAACCCAGGTCCGTCCGACGGCAATCAGCTTTGTATCGACGGGAATCCCCAGTCGCTGCTTCAATTCTTCCATGTCCCGTACCGGAGGCTCTGCGATTTTCAAGGTATGGGCGCGGATTCCGTTGACAGTTAACAGGTTCGCTTTTCGGGATTCGCGTACCACAGGCCCTTTAATCCATTCACCATTCGACTCATGAATTTCTTCTGCCGTCATATACCAAATCTGCCCGGTCTTACTATTGTTGACTTCAAAGATTTCGAGATCTTTATCTGACATGGCTTCGCAGACTGCTGCGGGCCTCCCTTTTTTCTCTGCCAATTCCTTTAAAGTTACGCGTAAGGGACTCAAAATCTTTTCGGGAACATGCTCAAACTGCCCCCCCTCTTTCATTTCAATCGGGCCGGCATCTCCGATCTGAGCATCTGGTTTGAGAAAGATTTCGTCACACCCCAGCGCGATAATCGCGGCACTGCTCATCGCATATTCCGGAACATAGGCCACAGTCCTCACCTGACGGGACTCCAGGTCCGCAATCATATTTGCCAGATTGGTTCCCGAGATTAAATAGCCCCCACCGGAAGTAATTTCAAACACCAGCATGTTCGCACCGGAATTGACGGCACGATTAATCTGGCGTTCAATAAAGGCTTCCAGAATTGGCTCAATCATTCCATCCACTTTAATCAGCATGGTTTTAGGAGCTTCTCCCAGTGTGGGATCATCGCGTAACTTTTCACGCGGAATTCCGTATAATTCTGCCAAATCCCCCCGATTATGAGCCAGTTGCTGAACCAGTACATCCAGAGCCCGCGCTTTGCTTCCGGAAAAAACCCCCAGTGAACCCACTTCCTTGATGGTTTCCACGTCAACAATCACAGCCATATTATCTTGGAGCCGCTTTAATTCTTCGGGAGTCACGATGCGGGATTCAACCTGTTTGTTATCCCCTTCCCCCTGTTGAATCTTGACTTTCAAAACCGCCTGCTGGGGGTCCATCATCCCCAAAGCCAAAGCGCGGCTCAGCTTGTTGTTATGACGTTTTCCCACTGTCGAAAGCACAAATTCCCGTTCATCTCGATCCACGGCTTTTCCATATCCGATATCTCCCAGTTCCGCATCGGGATGCATCACAATCTCATTACAGGCCAGCGCTAAAACAACATTGTTGCCAATCACTGTTTCCGGAATCCAGGCAATCGTTTTTAAATTTGACAACTTCGACGATGCTATAAATTTGGCTAACCCCTGCACTTGATGAAAAGGACTGGAGCCAGGAGATATTTTCAGAATGAGATATCCCGTTTCATTACTCTGTGCAGCCTCGTTCTGTAATGCGAGCGCAGCATTGGTCACCCGGCCGTATGTCACTTCGCCGACAGGACTGTCAATCGTCATAAACAAAGCAGGTTGGGACGGGGGCTCATCCTGATTTGCAGCGGGTGCTTTTTTCGCATTCTGCGGCTGTTTCGGAGCCGGCTTCGGCTTAGGCTGTGCTGGATCAGCCTGTACCGACGAAGTTCCATTGAGCACCAAAAGTCCCAGAATAAAGGCCAGTAACATCTGGTTGATATTGTTCATTATGTGACTTTCACCATTGTCAGAAGAAGAAATGCAAAGCGTGAAAACTCAGCCCCCGCTGACCACCTCTCGCGATCAGCAAGATTCATTGCCTGACGATACTCTGAAATTAACAGACACTGATCAACTGGTGTACTCTTTTTAACGAGATTTTACACCACACAGATCATTTCATTTTATAAAATTATAGTCGATTTCCAGAGTGGAAATAAGGTTTTGATTTAATCGGGGTCATTTACGTGATAAATCTGCCTAATTCGTCCGTTTTCCGAATTGACAATCTCACAGCCTGAGATGTTCAAAACGGGACTGGAACTCCCTGAAACCAGACTTTCCAAACAAATCGCCTCACTCCCCGCACCGTATCCCAAACCCTCGATTCACCGCGCCCCGCAGAATTTCATAGAAAACCAGTTAAATTTTACGCGTGACCCACTTACAATACAGTGGCAAATCTTACAAACACACCAAAGGGCAGTTATGTCATTTTACGGCTATCACCCGATCATTGAAAAATGGTTCCATAATCGCTTCCAAGGTCCGACAGAACCGCAACAGCAAGGCTGGCCCTGTATCAATCGTGGTGAGCACACACTAATCTCGGCCCCCACCGGCAGTGGTAAAACATTAACAGCATTTCTATCCGTGATTGATCGTCTGGTAAAACGCTCGCTGGACGGTGATCTTGAGAATGAAATCTCAGTGATCTATGTCTCCCCGTTACGGGCGCTTTCAAATGATATGCATCGCAATCTGATGGAGCCCCTGGAGGAAATATCACTGTTAATGGAAGAGGAAGGTTATACATTCACTCCCATTCGTGTCGGTCTCCGCACAGGAGACACCCCTGCATCGAAACGAGCGGCACTCGTCCGTCGGCCTCCTCATATTGTGGTCACCACTCCGGAATCGCTCTATTTAATGCTGACCGGACCTAAAAGCCGAGAAACTCTCAGAACAGTCGAAACCGTCATCGTGGATGAAATTCACGCATTGCTACGGGATAAACGCGGCTCACACTGGTCGCTCACCATGGAGCGTCTCGAAGCGTTAGTTAAGCATCCTCTGCAACGGATCGGCCTGTCCGCCACTCAAAAACCGCTGGACCGGGTGGCACAATATCTGGTCGGAAATCGTTCTGAAATTGAAATCACCGAGGAGCCACCTGACTCATCGGACAATGAAATCCCCGAACAAACCTGCCGCATCGTCAACATCGGTCACTCCCGAACTCTGGATGTGGCCATTCAGGTCCCCCCGTCCGAATTGAGCGCGATTTGCACTCACGAACAATGGGCCGAAGTCCTGGAACAGATCATCGAACTGATTCAGTCACATCACAGCACTCTGATCTTTGTCAACACGCGGCGTCTGGCCGAACGCATCACGCATCAGCTAACCGAGCGTCTAGGCGAAGACGTCGTCGGCAGCCATCACGGCTCCCTCTCTGCAAAAATTCGGCATCGCACCGAACAAAAACTGAAAAGCGGCGATCTGAAAGCCGTCATCGCGACTGCATCGCTGGAACTGGGAATTGACGTCGGCTACATCGATCTGGTCGTGCAAATCGGCTCTCCACGCGGCATAGCTACTTTTCTCCAGCGGATCGGACGCTCAGGGCATTCGCTAGGCCTGGTTCCCAAAGGACGCATCTTTGCCCTTTCGCGTGACGAACTCCTGGAAAGCATGGCGCTGGTCCGATCGATTAAACAAGGCATCCTCGATACCGTTCGCATGCCTGAAGCCCCCATTGATATCCTGGCACAACAAATCACAGCCGAGGTCGCCTGCGAAGAATGGAATACAGATCAATTATTCGATACGGTTACCCGCGCGTATTCATTTCGAAATCTGAAACGGGCCGACTTTGACAGCACCCTTCATTTTCTGAGTGAAGGCATCAGCACCACTACCGGCCGCAGTCGCGTCTATTTGCATCACGATCAAGTTCAGAACCGCGTCCGCAGCAGAAAAAATGCCCGTCTAGTCTCCACGATGAATGGAGGTGCGATTCCGGAAATCGCCTCGTATCGCGTCGTTACAGAAGATGACAAGACCGTTGTCGGCTCAGTCGATGAAGACTTTGCCGTCGAAAGCATGGCGGGCGACATTTTTCTCCTCGGCAACACATCCTGGCAAATTCGGTATGTCCGTGGCGGCGATGTCACCGTGGTGGACGCCAACGGCGCCCCCCCTTCCATCCCCTTCTGGTTTGGTGAAGCCCCAGGGCGCTCCCTCGAACTCTCGACCGAAATTTCACATCTGCGTGAAGAACTCGAGCGACAGATCGAAAACCCGGAGCAAGCCATTTCCTGGCTGAGCCGAGAAACCAACACGGACGAATGGGGCAGCAAACAGATTGTCGAATACTTTCAGGCAGAAAAGGCAGCACTGGGCATTATCCCAACCCAAAAGCGAATTGTCTTCGAACGCTTCTTCGATGAATCGGGGGGCATGCAACTGGTCATTCACGCTCCCTTTGGTGGCGATATCAATCGCGCCTGGGGCTATACCATGCGGAAACGTTTCTGCCGTTCTTATAATTTTGAACTGCAGGCGACCGCCGACGACAATGGCATCATCCTCTCACTGGGACCGCAACACAGCTTTCCTCTGGAGAGCCTGTTTACGATGTTGAATTCTAGAAACGTGCAACAACTCTCGGAACAGGCAATTCTGGATCATCCCATGTTTCATGTACGCTGGCGTTGGAACGTCACCCGCGCACTGTTGGTTTCGCGGATGCAGAACGGGAAAAAAGTTCCGCCGCCGCTTCAACGCTTTCGCGCCGAAGATCTGCTCACGGCCGTCTTCCCACGCCTGACGGGTTGTCCCGAAAATGAAATTGGGGAAATCGTCCGCCCCGATCACATCCTGGTAGACCAGACACTGTATGACTGCCTGAATGAGCAACTCGATATCGAAGGCTTCAAAACCGTTCTTCAGGAAATCGAACAGGGAACCATCAAACTGATTCCCCGCGATACCAGAGAACCTTCGCCCTTTTGTTACGAGTTACTCAACTCCAGCCCATATACGTTTCTGGATGGTGGTGAAGCACAGGAACGCCGTGCTCGTGCCGTCGCGACGCGACACACGCTCTCCATCGAAAGCGTGGAAGACCTGGGCAGACTCTCCCCCGAAGCCATTGCGCAGGTCTGCCAGGAAGCACAACCGCTCGTGCGAAACGCCGACGAATTCCATGACTTGTTGCTGGGCCGCATTCATCTGCCGATCAATGAACAACCAGACTGGGGCGACTGGTATCAGGAACTGGAATCAACGGGCCGGGCGACAACCTTACAGAGAACAGAAAAGCAATCAGAAAACCGCTGCACCAAAAGCTGGGTGGCCACCGAACGCCTGCCGGCGGCATTAGCCGCGTTTCCGAAGAGCCAGCATCACCCGCCCGTCACCGTTCCCTCTGGAGTGCGTCAGGAATGGGAATCGACAGAAGCCCGCACAGCCATCATTCGCGGCCTGCTTGATACCTGCGGCCCTTTGACAGTAGCAGAAATTGCAAATTTCGCAGGAATGACCGATTCGCAAACCGAAGCAGCACTCATGGCGTTGGAAGGTGAAGGCATCGCCATGCAGGGTTTCTTCCGCGTCAAAGATCCGAACTGGGACCAAAGTACAGACGACTCTGTCACCGAAAAACAAACAACATCTACTGACGTCACTCCTAAAGAGTGGTGTCACCGCCGTTTGCTGGCACGAATTCACAGACTCACTCTGCAAGGCCTGCGTGCTCAGGTTCAACCGGTCGATACCAGCGTGTTCATCCAATACCTGACACGGCTTCACGGCATGGCGGGTGAAGACAAACGATCCGGGACAAACGGACTGTTTGAAATTCTCTCCATGTTACAGGGAATCGACATCCCGGCGATTTGCTGGGAACGCGACATCCTGTCGGCCCGTCTCTCAAATTATCAGAGCAATCAACTCGATGAACTCTGCTTCACGGGTGAAATTGGCTGGGGGCGTCTCTATCCTCCCAAACGAACCGCTGATCAGGGCAAACCGATGACCGGCATTACACGTAATGCACCGGTCTCCTTCTTTTTGCGAGAAGATATCCCCTGGCTAACTTATTTCAGTGAAGCATCAACGCAGAATACCGAAGACTCGAATTATTTGAGCAGCCCGGCTGTGGAACTCCAGGAATTGCTCACACAACAAGGTGCTCTGTTTGCCACCGACTTAATGGCCGCCACGGAATCGCTCCCCACTCAAGTCGCCGATGCCTTGGGCGAACTCATCTCCCGCGGGCTGGTAACCTCCGACAGTTTCTCTGGTATGCGTCAGTTTACCGAAGATCGTTCCACCAAAAACCGCCGTGCTGCCCGCAAGTCAAGAATCGGCCTGGTTCGCAAACGCAGCACGCCCAACAATACAGGACGCTGGTCGATCTGGCGCCGTGAAAATACCACTGAGATCGAAGAACGCAGCCTGCAATACTACGAGTATGTTGAACAATGGGCCTGGCAACTGTTGCGACGCTGGGGAGTTATATTCCGTGATTTACTCGTCAAGGAATCGGGTGCCCCGCGCTGGTTTGAATTACTGCAGATTTACCGACGTCTCGAAGCCCGGGGAGAAATTCGCGGCGGACGTTTTATATCAGGTGTCGCGGGAGAACAATTTGCGATGTCGGGAACGATTCAGGACTTGCGAAAGCTCCGTGATGAATCAACGACCGATGAACTGACCATTCTCTCAGCGGCCGACCCGCTGAACCTCGTGGGAATCTTAACCAAACAGTCCCGGGTCACCAGTACGGCGAATAACCGGCTCGCTTACTGGAATGGCAACCTGATTGCCTATTCCAAGAGTGAGGAACTGTACCTACTTGCAAACGTCAATGAAAAAACAACACGCGAACTGATTTTAGGATTTGGGCTGCCCATTCATGGTACAATTATTAATGAAGCAACCACAACAGGTTCAAAACCGATGTTGGAACTACAGGAGCAGATTCCATCCACGATAACGGATGACGCCGTGTTAATCCCCAGCGATGAGCCCCCTGACACAGATGTGAAAAAATCGCCACGCCCTTCCTTTCTCTAGCATTTGAATATAAATCGTCCCTGTTTTATCACTTACTTGGAATCAAGAATGTCAAACGGTCTATTCAGGAATATCAGATTCACGCTTTGCCTGCTGGCGGTAATGCTACCACTTCAGGCTGGTAAAACGAGTCTGGTCGCAGCAGAAGAAAAGCAGGTAGAATCGAGTAAGCTGCTACTAAAGACAGCTCACGAACACAAACAGCACGGCCGTTATGCAGAAGCCCGCGAAGTCTACGAACAGGTGGAAAAACAACTCGCAGAATCCGAACAGAAAAACGCCGATCACCAGTGGCAATTGCTTCGCGGTCTGATTCAAATCGACATCGCTACAGGCCAGACAAAATCGGCATTGAATCGTTTGAACGAAGGCCTGGAACAAATGCCCGCTAGTGCAGACCTGCATGCACTGGCCGCAAAGCTGTATTATGAAACGGGAGACTATCCCAACGCCGACAAACACACAACGAAAGCACTTTCTTTCAATCCAGACCAAGCTCTGGCACATCTGATCCAGGCTCACCTGCTCACAGTCACCGGAAAAATCGAAGAAGCGAATGAAGCTTATCGCTGGTTCGTCCGTTTTTATAACCGGGCGCAACCCGAAGACGCGGAAACGCTATTGGCGATTGCCGAAGGGGCAACGCAATACGCGCGCTGGAACAGTGTTTCGCAAATTTTCAACTTTGTCATTAATACAGTCTGCCCCGATGCACTTAAAGCAGACCCCCTGGCCTGGGAAGCGTCCTACTTGAGTGGCTCCATTCTGCAGGAAAAATACAATCGCCCCCAAGCCGCTGATGAATTTACTGCCGCCCTTAAAACGAATTCGCAGGCTGCGATTGTCTATGTGGCATTATCACGATCCGCCATCGAAGTCCATGAATTCGACAAGAGTATCGAGCTCATTAACCGTGCCCTGAAAATCAATCCGCAGTTAATCGAAGCCTTACTGCTACGGTGTGATTTACACCTGATTAATGGACAATACTTAAAAGCACTGGTAACCGCTGAGAATGCCGCCGCTCTCAACAATCGCGATCAATCCGTCCTGGCCAGAAAAGCAGCCTGCTACCTGCTACTGGATGGCGTACCGGATACAGAAACACTGACGCTGCTGTTTGACACTTCAGTAGCACCTGATCAGTCAAAAACAACAAGTGCAGATTCATCCCGCTTCGTAAAGCTCGTTTTAACGTTATTGAACGAAAACCCCAAGCCGGGTTATTTCTTATACGAACTGGGCCATCTGATGGAAATGAAACGCCAGTTCGCCTTCGCTGAGTTCGCGTATCTAAAAACCAAAACGCTGATGCCTCAACTTTCCGGCCCCAAAACATCGCTGGGCATGCTGTATATGCAAATGGGAAAAACAGACCTTGCCCTGCAGACCCTGAATGAAGCATTCCAGGCCGATCCGTATCATGTTCGTGTCAGTAACATGCGCAAAGTGCTCGGGGTTCTTGAATCCTACGGAGCCATCGTGACGGATCACTTTGTGATTCGCTACGACTCCAAAGCCGACTACATTCTCGGCCGTTATATGTCCGATTACCTGGAACAGATTTATCCCGAACTCGTACAACAGTTCGGCTATGAACCGCCGGGCAAAACTCAGTTTGAAATTTATCACAACGCGAAAGGTCTAGCAGCCCACCAATGGTTCAGCGCCCGCATGATTGGCCTGCCTTGGATCCAGACCATTGGTGCTTCTACCGGTGCTGTCGTTGCATTAACTTCACCCACCGCGATGGAAGAGCCTTATAACTGGGCGGCTGTCTTAAAACACGAACTGGTGCATGTTTTTACTCTACAACAGACGAAATACAAAATCCCACACTGGTTTACAGAAGCACTCGCCGTCAGAAGCGAAGGTAAAGCGCGCCCCCAACAATTTAATCAACTGCTCATCGAACGGGTTCCTAAAAGAGAGATCTATACTCTAGATGAACTGGACGGCGTATTCGTCCGCCCTAAATCGTCAGACAACTGGAACTTCGCATACTGCCAGAGCCTGCTCTGTGCCGACTTCATGGTCGCGGAATTTGGCGACGACGCCTTAAAAAAGTTATTAACCGCTTACCAGAATCAACGTGCAACACAGACAGCAATCCAAGAATGTTTTCAGATCAATCAGGACGAATTCGAGAAACGCTATCATCGCTATCTGGAAAAGCTGACTGCAACACTCAAAGGTTATCCCACCGTATCTCCGCTCAGTTTCCGTGAACTACAAAAGAAATACGAACAGAATCCGGATGATCTGAACATCGCCGGGCAATATGCATCGCGTCTGCTAAGATTTCGCAAAAAACAGGAAGCACGAAAGATCGCCCGCGCGGTTTTAAGCAAACAGCCTGAGCAGGCACAAGCCGCCTTAACCATCGCCCGACTGGAACTCCTGTCGGAAGACCTGGAAGCCGCGCATGTGGTGCTCGAACCGGCGCTCAACGTTGAGTCGCCTGATATGGAAGTCCTGGAACTGGCCGGCAAGATCCTGCTGAAACAGGAAAAGTTCAACGATGCGGTCAAAGTCTATGAACGCGGCCATTTAAAATATCCGTACCAGACGGAATGGCTACAAGGCCTGGCAATGATCTACCAGCATAATGATGATACAAAAAAACTGGAAACCACATTGCTGAAGCTGGTTCATCTGGACCCCGCCAACGCAGACAGCCTGAAACTGCTGACCAAGATCTACTTCGAGCAGAAACAGTGGGAGCAAGCCCTGCACTGGGGACAGGAAGCGCTCTATGTTGATGTACTCGATCCGGAAACGCACCAGCAACTTGCAGAAACAGCTCTGAAACTGGACCGGACTGAACTGGCGATCCGCGAATTAAAAATGGTGTTACACCTGGATGATAAAAATGAAGAGGTTCGTTTCTTACTCACAAAAACATTACTGGATTCCGGAAATAAACAGGAAGCCATCACCGAACTCGATCGCTTACTACAACAGAATCCCGGGCACGTTCAAGCGCTTGAATTAAAACAAAAGCTTTAACTTCGTTCTGTTCCAGCCACGTTAAATCAAACCAGAATCCGCTTTCATTTCTGACAAGGATCCCAAGTGACGAATCAACCATTAGATGCTTCCACTCCCAAATCAAACAGTACACAACAGGACACGAACGGATTAACCTTAACGCAATTCCAATCGGTTATTCACACAATGTTCTTCGAAAAAGATCAGTCCCGAGGAATCGAAGGCACTTTCATGTGGTTCATGGAGGAAGTAGGCGAGCTGGCATCGGCACTCAGGGATAATAATGATCGAGAGAATCTTGCAGAAGAATTTGCTGATGTTCTGGCTTGGTTAGCGACAATGGCAAATGTTGCCGGCATTGATCTTGAGCAAGCAGTTACCCGAAAATATGTTCAAGGGTGCCCTCGCTGCCATCAGACCGTCTGTACCTGTGACCTCTCCCGCAAACCATGACACGTAAATGCGATTCCTGTCAAGATTTGAGGCATATAGATTGACACTGCTTGACTCCTGAATTTAGACTGGTGTAATGCGGTGGAGCTTTAGCTTCAATTTCCTTTCAGCAATATTCTCTCATCTCAGATTGCTAACGCATCAATATGGAAATTTATTGCGCTGATCATACTTTGTTTTCGGCTTGCAGACATGTCCGTCTTTCTTTCGGATCGTGCCTGATGGCACTGATTCTGTTCTTTACGATTCAAGGCAACGCATATTCACAGGCCCCACAAGCAGAAATTGATGCAGCGATCAAACGCGGTGCTGCTTTTCTGAAAAAAAGATCAGACTACGGCCGCACTGGAATGAATGCCTTTGTCGCTTACACCTTATTGAAATCAGGGGAATCGCCGGAATCGCCTTACATCCAGAATTGTGTGAAAAACATCCTGGCTGATCATAAACAAAAAAATGACGACGGAGAACTGATCTATAAACCAAGCGGCGATTATAACTATTGCGCTGGGGTTCAGTTGATGGTTCTGGAAGCGATCAGTCCTGAACTATATTATGCGGAAATTCGCGCAACGACCGATTTTCTGATTAGCACACAACTCCCCGGCGGCGGTTGGTTTTACCCGCAAGACACACCCAATAACGGCGATACTAGTATTTCTCAATACGCCATCCTGGGACTGTGGGCCGCTCAGCGTGCCGGTGTCACTATCCCCACAACAGTCTGGGACAAAGCGGCGCGCTGGCATTTGACAACTCAACTACCCAATGGTGCTTTTAGTTACCATCCCGGAGATCGGGCCGGTAGCGCTCCCAAACACACCATGTCAGTTGCCGGCACAGGCAGCATCTATATCATTTCGATGCAACTTTATCCGGACGGCAAAATGAGTTCTGGTTCAGTTACAAAACAGGGGGGCCCATCCAAAAAACGATTTGGTTTCCTTGAAAAAATAGAGCTTACGGAAAAAGCAAAAGGAGAAGCCGAAAAAAACATTCTTACCAAACCAACAATCAGCTACACCGCGCTACAGGGTGGTAAGACAAAAGGAACCAATTGGGTCATCAATAACTATAATATTCGAAACCCGACAGGCTGGCCTAACTATTATCTATACGGAATTGAAAGAATTGCCGCACTCGCTGACGCTAAAAAGCTAGGACCTCACGACTGGTACGCAGACGGTGCTCGACGACTTCTTACCTTGCAGCGAGAAGACGGAAGCTGGAAAGGAGCCGGAAACATACCCGCAGCCACCTGCCTGGCAGTAATCTTTCTGTCAAAAGCAACGGTGAAAACTCTGGGCCGTAGATATGAACCAGAACCCGTTGGTTCGGGTCTCTTAGCAGGCGGCAGAGGTCTCCCTAAAAACCTGGCTGAAGTCCAGATGAGGAACGGGAAAGTCGAAAGCAAAAAACTCTCCGGCGATTTGAGCGAATTGCTCGCACAACTGGAAAACTCCGCGGAGACTGACTTGGATACAACTCAGGAAACACTGGTGGAAACCATCACTTTAGGAAATCGCGAGCAACTCATTCAACAGAAAGATCGCGTTTTAAAACTCATCGATGCCAAATCTCCGGATGTTCGCAGAACCGCAATCTGGGCGCTGTCGCGGACCAATGATTTTCGAATGGCCCCGCACCTGATTCGTGCATTAAAAGACCCTGACTTAGGCGTACGGATCGAAGCCCGAAATGGCTTATGTACACTCAGTCGAAAAGTCCGGGGGCTGGGAATGCCCGCAGATCCTCTGGCCGATGCTCCTGAGAATCTCCCTGAAGCGGAGCGTCTAAAACTGGTAGAAGCCTGGTCAGATGAAGCAACCAAACGCTGGCATAAATGGTACAACAGCATTAAACCCTTCGAAGAAAAATTTGACCTCTATGAAGTACTGAATCAGCTTCCTCAATCAAAATAATAATTATTCCTCGAGATAAATTCAAAAGCAGGATCGTCAGAGATTATGGCAAAGACGACATCACAACCCGATCATCGAAAGGCACCGGTCATGCGAGTTACGCAATATGACCAGGTAAGCTCATCACTGATCGCAGTCGTGCTGGCGTTGATCATAGCCGTATTATGGCTGTCCATTGTCTGGATCACTAATCGGCTGCCTCAAACTGAAAATGAAGTTGCTCTCGAAATGATCGATCTGGCAGGAGGGGCAGAAGATGGTTCACCTGACGAATCCTTACTGGTTGAGTCGCCGGAAGACCCTGTAGACGATCCCTCCCAGATTGATACCCCAGAAGAAGAAAATCAGGTAGAGGAAATGCTGGATAGTGTCGTCGAACTCTCTGACAAAGCGACTCAACAGGTTCAACAACAGACCCAAACCGACCTGACCAACTCGGGCAAAGTCGGAAGTGCTGCGGGCACAGGAAAACGCGCCTTGGGGTTTGGCTCCGGTAAAAAAGGACTTCCGAGAGAACAGCGCTGGTTCATCAAATTTTCTGATCGCGGTTCACTGATCGATTACGCGAAACAACTTGACTACTTCAAAATCGAATTGGGAGCCTTATTGAGAAGTGGTCAGATGATTTACCTGTCGAATGCTTCATCTGAGAAACCGGTCACACGGACTGCTTCTTCCGGGGCAAATGAAAAACGACTCTATATGACCTGGCAAGGAGGCGAGCGCAAAACCAGTGACCTCAGTCTGTTCAAAAAAGCAGGCCATGATGTCACAGGGGCCATTCTGTTTCACTTTTATCCGAAGGAAACAGAAAACAGACTGCTCTTGATGGAAAAAAAATATAGAAACAAGAATTTCGATGAAATTCGTCGTACTTATTTTACAGTACGCGGTGATCGTCAAGGATATAATTTCGAAGTGACTCGTCAAACTTATTTTCGCTAACGTCGTAATAGCAGGCACCTATGAACTACTCACTCGCTCCGATATTAAACGTTGCCGGAATCGCTATCTATATCGCCTTGGGATTAACTGCTTTGTACGGCGTTTTTTGTGTGATTCTTCTGGTCAGACAAATCTCTCAAAAACGGTTCTTAACACAAAATGCTGCCAATGAATTTCTCGATCAGATCCACGAAGATATCGAGAAAAAAGACTATGAATCGGTTGTCAATCTTTGTGATTCCCCCCCTTACTGGAGCAAAGCGGTTCCGCAATTGATCCTGGTCGCCATGGCCAATATGGAACGCCCGGCGAAAAAACTCAGACAGATGCTCGCCGAAAAATTTGAACGGGATATTCTATCCGAACTGGAATATCGAGTCTCCTGGATCAGCACAATTGTAAAAAGTGCTCCGATGCTTGGACTGTTGGGAACGGTGATCGGGATGATCAACGCTTTTGACAAAATTGGTAGCATGCAGGAATCTGGTGGAGATCCCAGTCAACTGGCTGGCGAGATCAGTTTTGCATTATTCACCACTGCAGCAGGCCTGGCGGTCGCGATCCCTCTGGTGATGGCCGGCGCTTTAATTCACGTTCGTATTGGAAAGCTGCAGGATTCCGTTCAAGAACACACAGGTGACTTTCTAGATATTCTCGAAACCTCGCGCAAGTCATGATTCTGGTAAGGTAAATCGAACATGGCTAACAAAAAAACATTATTTAATTCAGATGGCAATGGCTGGAAAAAAAAGTCCACATCAGGTGGAGCGGCAGACGATCTGGACATCACCCCGATGATTGATGTCACCTTCCTACTCCTCATTTTTTTCATGGTGACTTCCACCATGCAGGCCACACAGGACTCCGACGTCCCGGTGGCACGACACGGAGTCGGCGTTGATACCCGCGGATCGACAATGGTACTGGTTCATAACGATGGAAATGGTTTAAACGGAACCAGCGTTGTCGAATTGAAAGAAGCAAGCGGCACGACAGAAGTAACACTGGCAGAACTGACGGCACATATCCGTGAACGATTTCAGGCTGGTGTCGTGGATGTAATTATTAAAGCAGATCGTGGTGTACCCCATGGATTCGTCCAGGAAGTCACTCGGGCTGTAACGGAAGTCGACGGAGTTAAATTTTATATCGGAATTGAAGAGAAGAAAAACAATTGAGAATCAATATCCCTCAACAAGATAGTGAGATCCTGATTTAGCAATGCCTATCAAGTTTTATTGTAATCAATGTGGTCAGAAATTAAGCGTAGCCAGCAAGAAAGCAGGAAAGTCCGTTTCCTGCCCTGCGTGCCACGGCCAGATTACGATTCCATCCGAAAGCCAATCCCGTCGCTCAGAACAGACGAAAAACACACCAGCACCGCCTACGGAAGCAGACCTGACTCCCAAGGGAATCACGCCGCTGGATCAGGACCAGAATCAACTTCTTGACGATCTGGATAATTTAGGGCCACTCGGAGAAAGCTGGGATGAACTCCTCGAAGAAGACTGGGAAGAGGCAGCTGTCGAAGAAACAAAGCAGCCCGCTGTTACTGATGCTCTGGAAGAGCAGCTAGAAAAGCCGCACACAGCCAAAGCCACTCCGCCCGAGATACAGGAACCCAGCTCGGAAGAGGGGCCCCCTCTCGAAGAACCCATTACTTCTTCTAAATCAGAATCCCCTGAACCCGCTACCCCTGTCAGTGAAACAGAAGTAAAGAAACCGACAGCCACAGCGTCTAATGCGCCAACCGTCGCCACACTGGGATTTGAAGATGAAGATGACGACGACGACGATGATGATGATGATGATGGATTTTCAATCCGATCTGCAGACTCAGATTTTGAAGAGATGGACCTGACTCCGATGGTCGATGTCACCTTTCTCTTACTGATCTTTTTCATGATCACCGCATCGTTCAGTCTGCAAAAAAGCATTCAGGTGCCACCCCCGAATCCCGACGAAGATGGCGTTTCACAGTCACTGCAAACACTCGATGATTTCCGCGATGAATCGATTATCGTCGAAATTGATAATAATAATGCAATTTACGTTGATGACACCAGACTTTCGAATCCGTCCGAAATTGTTCAGGCAATTTTAGACCGTCGCGATCAAGATGGAAAACCCAAACGGGAATTAGTACTTAGCGCGCATAAAGCAGCCCGGCATGAAACAGTTGTTGCTGTCGTTGATGCTGCCAACGAAGTCGGTATGCAGAAAATCAGACTCGCCACCTATCGCGGTCCTGAAGACTGACACCTGGCAGGAATCTGATTTCCGCATCATTCGCTTCACGATCTTCTGTTAAGATAAGTAATTGAAATGGCCAGTTTAGAAATATCATTCTTGTCCGGAAATACTCAGGTAATTGAGCTATCCAAGCAACAGCCTGTTTCAATCGGCAGTCATTCTTCAAATGATCTTCAGATTGAAGATGCTGGCGTCGCTTCAATGCAATGCCGTATCAGTTGGAATAAAAAAGGATATGAGGCCTTAGCAGCAACCAGTGATGGGATCGAAATCAATGGTACCATGTCCGGACGGACGCTTTTGAACGATGGCGATTTAATTCGCATCGGAGAAGCAGACATCCTGTTTGTGGATGAAGTTGACCTACTGGATCTAAACGCGCCGCTGCCCGATGTCACAGGCGATCAGGAAAGTTCCATGTATGATCTGAAACCGGTCAGCCAGGATGAGCTTGAACTCGCACTGCGCCCGCCTGTGGAACTCAAAGAAACAACAGAAGCAAGTTCAAAATCGGCCAGGGAACCCTCAGCTAAAACAGATTCAAAATCGAAAAAGAAGAAATCGTCCAAAACGAGAAAAGAGAAAACATCACCAAAGCCAGAGGTAATACCGGAAGAAGAACTGGTCCCCGATGATGATCTGGACCTGGAATCGGCGGCAGAACTCCTTGGGGAGACCGAACCCGATAAGCCAGCGTCCCCCGCCCCGAAACAATTTTTGTCTCGCTCCAGCGAGCATGCATCTGATGAACCGGACGAGTCTGAGACATCTACAAGAACGAACAAAAACAGCACTCTCTCGCTCAAAGATCGGATTCGACACCGCTCGTCCCGAAATGCAGTTCGCCCGGGAGAACGCCAAATCGTGCGCTCACCACTGGTGCTCTCACTTACCGGCGGCACCGTACTTTTGGCTCTGACAGCACTCACATTCTGGTTTATCATCGGACGTGATACGGCAAAACGTCACTTTGACGCCGCCGTCCAGGAAATGGAAGCAGGAAAATACGCGCAGGCGATTCAACTCTTCGAGCATTTCCAGGAAAATTATAATAAGAGCGATTACGCAGACGAAGCACGCATTTTATTAAGCAAATCCTTTGTTGAAAAAGAGATCTCCGGTTCAACACCTGCCTGGAATGCGGGGCTGGAGGCAACCAACAAATTCATCAAAAAACACCGTGATGATGCGAACTTCAAAGAACTCTATCCGACACTCGTTGATTACGGTCAGCGTATCGCACTTGGCGCAGTGGAAACAGCCAGCCGCACGAAGGAACGTGAGTTGTTAACCGTTTCCAAAAATGCTGAAAGTATTCTCACCCGTTACAGCCCGCAGGATGCTCCCCCTACTGAAACGTTAATCAAAATCAAAGCCGGTTATGATAAAGCAGAAGCGGAGATCATGCGGAAAGAAGTCTTTGACGTCGCCGTCAAAGAAATTGAACAGGCCATCAAACAAAAAAATACACTCCAGGCAATCAAACGGAGACGCCATCTGCTGGATCGGTACCCGTACTATAAAAATGACCGCAAGATGGCAACCATCCTGCCTCAAATCCTGAATGTTGAAAAAGGACTGATTCAGGCAAACAATGAACCTGTCGCCGCTGCAACAGATGAGTACCCTGAAACCTTTCCACAATCAGTCACACTGGCACTCCATACCCAATCTCGATCGAACGAAGTATCTGACGGGCGGAATATTTTCGCTCTGGCCAACGGTAGTTGTTTTGGAATCGATTCGGTAACGGGCGATCCCATCTGGCGACGTCCGGTTGGCTTGGATGTTCCCTTTGCTCCCATCACGTTCTCGGGCAATAAACCTTCCTTACTGCTCTATGATACGCGGCATCAGGAACTCTTGTGTGTGACTCAAAAAGACGGGAAGTTAGTCTGGCGGCAAAAAATGCCAGCCCCCCCTTCAGGAAAACCATTGATTCACCAGGGGTTGATTATCGTTTCCTGCAATTCAGGCGATTTATTAAATATCGATTTACTCACTGGCAATATTAATTCACAACTCAAATTTGCCCAACCGTTGGTCGGCGCCCCCGGTCTAGTCTACGGAGAACAAGCGGTCGCCGTCGCCGGATATGAATCCGTCGTATACATGGTCTCTCTACGTCCTTTCGAATGCCGGAAAGTCACTTCTCTGGGTCACCGACCTGGGACAGTGAAGATCCCCATTATTTCCATGGGAAAATTACTTCTGGTGTGTGAAAATGACCGCGCTGACTCTGCCCTGCTACATGTCCTGGATGGAAACGGAGAAAACGCGTCACTAAGCGAACTGGAACAATTTCGAATCAAAGGACACGTGCAAAGCATGCCTGTCCTTCGGGGTAAGCAGTTATTTTTCCCCACCGTTCCCGAACGCATTACCGCATTTACTGTCACCGATGAAGAAGGCAAACGAAAATTATCCGAAATTGCCTCATATCAACTACAAGACCCGCTTTCCTGCCAGAGCTACCTTTCTGCAGGTTCTGGAGGCCAACTCTGGATGAGCAGTTCGGCTCTTCGTAAATTCACGCTGCTCAATACCGGAATTAAAATGGACAAGAAAAAGATTGCAGATGGCTTAGGCGCACAACCCATGCAATTGATAGGCAATAATCTGTATCTGGCTCGCAGACTGCTTTCATCCAACTCCGTGATCTTCACAATCGCCAACCGCGATGATATGACCAGTACCTGGAAATCGATTTTAGGCACAGATATCCTCGCGACCTATCCTTATGGAGAGAAGCAAACTGATGGTTTGCTCTGCATCACATCAGATGGCGATGTCTTTCGACTTCGAAATAATGATTTTGTACCAGACGCAACAAGCTTTATAGAAAAAACGATTACCCAGTTGAAGCTTCCAGAAGGCCTCTCCACGCCACCGCAAACAACTCAATTTGCAAATGGAAAAATAGCCGTTTATTGTGGCTCTCCAGAACCGACGCTCTGGATTCTCAATTCCTTTGGTCAACTCGAACAAACCATCGAACTGAAAACCCCGTTAGATACAATGCCCGTTTTACTGGGTGACGGCATCGCGCTCCCTTTCGAGAAAAGGATCGCTGTCTTTCGGAAAGGACGAGGAATCAACACGGTTCAGGAATTCGCTCTCCCGGAAAACATTGCTAAAAACGCAAAATGGAAACAGTTAATTCCAGTCTCACAAGATCAATGCATCGCGATCACAACCAGCGGCCAGATGATCTCACTGCAGTATCGCACCACTCCCGTCCGTCATCTTGCCGTATTATCGATTGCCGACCTCAAACAGCCGATCGACTTTAATGCAGCAAAAGGAAACGATGTTCTGGCAGTCACCGACGCATCAGGACAACTGCAACTGCTCGACGCAAAAACGGCTCAAGTGAAAACAAAACTACAACTGCCATCTCCTGCAACCAATGACCTCTGGATCACTGATACTTTTCTGTTTGTCGAATCGAAACAAAATCTAAGCTGTTTCAGTATATCGAATGATCTTCAGAAAACATGGGATCTCAATCTGCCAGACACCGCTCTGGCAGGCCCTCCGTCAATGATAGACAAGCAGCTTTTGCTATCACTGCAGAATGGAGCTCTGCTGTCGATAGACCCGCAATCAGGTAAAATACAATCAGAGGCCAAAGTACCTTTGCCTGCGAGCGGATCAATTGTCAATCTGAAAAACCTCATCATCGTACCAACCGTTGATGGAAGCTTGTACCGAATTGATCAGGTCCTGCAGCAGAAAGGACAAGCAGCACTATGATTGCTTCCAAAATATTCATACTGCACGTCGGACTCTTGACCTTGCTTCTCTTCTTTGGCGGTCAGTCAATCTCTGTCGCGCAAAAACCAACTCCCGACAATAAAAAATCGGCTAAAGCGGCAGCAGATAAAAAAGATTCACCAGAAACCGCTCCCCCGGAAGAAGAAAAAGAGCCCCCCTTACCCAAAATTGAAGAGATGCAGATCCCGACGGTTGAAGAACTGCTGAAAAAACCGCCCGTCGACTGGATCGTACTCGAAAACGATTATGTACTGATCGTAGAACCCATCTATCCGCGTCCGGATACACTGGGGCAACTCGATGTCGCAATGAAAGAAAGTTATAACTGGCCCAAACCTAAAAGCAAAGCAGAAATAGATGAGCAACGCAAAATGCGAGCAGCATATAACTTCCTCCTATTGACGCTCGTGAACGATAAAGAGAACCCTGAATACCGCATCCAGAGAAAAAACGTCAAACAAGTCATCCATCATGAAGATCAAATCCTGAAGCGGATCGATGAGCTATTGAAGTTAAACGATTTAAAGACCGCGTTTGAACTGTTGCTGATCCTCGACCGCAAGCATCGTGACTGGCCCGGATTTGACCAGCGCCAACAGCGGTTGCTGCTCTTGGAAGCCAGGGACAAACAGAAATCACAACAATACGATAACGCGCTGGCTTTCATCGATGATTTACACGGCCGCTCACCGGAATATCCGGGTTTAAGTAAACTGGCAGGCGAAGTAATAGATGTCATTATCACTCAAGCAGTGAAAGAGGGCGCGTTTCGAAAGGCGCATTTCTACTTGAAACGTCTTTCCACAATGTTTCCCAGACAACAAACCGTTACCAAATGGAAAGAGTCTTTACTGAGTCAGTCTGATACCATCTTGAACCAGGCAGAGCAGGAAGCAAAGCAAAATCAGTACCAGCAAGCGATTCAGTTAGTCTCCCAGGCATCAACTGTCTGGCCAGCTAACCCTCGACTTCGCGAATTATTGCTCCGCTATCATAATCGTTATCCGGTACTCAATGTCGGTGTCCTCGAAACAGGGTTGGAGAAAAGCCCGTTCTTTCTGGAACGAAATCCAACCCGCCGTCATCAAAAGCTGACGCAAATCCCATTATTTGAGGTCGGTCGCGTCGATCAAACTCCCCAATACCAGAGTCGCTTCTTTGAACTGTGGGAACCAACCGATCTGGGACGCCGTGCCGATTTTGTTCTGCGACATTCCTATGCCACCTGGGAATCACACCCAATGTTAATGGCTGCCGACATCACTCAATTCCTGCAAAATAAAATCACTCCGGGAAATAGTCAATACGACGAACGTTTTGACAGTTATGTGCGGTCGGTTTCAACCACGGCCCCCTTTGCATTCAGTATTTATTTTGATCAGGTTCCCTTACGTACGGAATGGTTATTGTCGCTGCCCATTCAGGCCGCCCCCATCTGGGAAAACGTCGCTGTCGATTCGGAAAGCAATCCACAAAAACCAGAGAGATTCGTCTCGAGTCGATTTATTGTGGATCAGGATACTCCAAGACAGGTTTCATATGCACGTGCGGTTCCGGAGCCTTCTGATCTGCGGGATTATAACATTGCCCAAATCAACGAAATCAGATACCCCAGTTTTGAAAAATCATTCCAGGCTTTATTACTTGGCGAAGTCTCTGCGCTCCCCTTCTTGCCTGCCAAACTGGTTTCGTTTTTCCAGGATCAGGAAGAATACAATGTTGTACAAAGCGAAATCCCCTTATCACATGTGCTGCAGTTTAACCCGGAAAGCAATCCTCTGAAAATCGTGGAGTTGCGTCGGGCTCTCGCTTATGCGATTGATCGAAAGAAAATCCTCACAGAAACCCTGTTGCACGAATCGAAACTCTTAAACGGCCGATTGATAACCGCCCCGTATTACACCGGGCTACAGGCCTACAATCAACAGGTTCCCCAGCGCGAATATAATTTTCCCTTAGCCGTTGCGTTATCGGTCGCATCACAAAAGAAACTGGGTGGAAATTTCCCACCGTTACACATGCTCTGCGATCCCAACCCGGAAGCACAGGAAGCTGCACAAGAATTAATCAAAGCCTGGGCTAGAATTGGGGTCCAGGTCACTCTGATCCCCAATACCGCAGAAGAAGCAGAAAAGAAGAATTTAAAATGGGATATTGTCTACCGCACTGTAACCATAACAGAACCGGTCATGGAGCTCTGGCCTTTTCTGACTGTGGGAAAGGGCGCGCAGATCGAATCGCTAAAAATCTTCCCAGACTGGATGCGACAGAAATTAATTGAACTGGATGAAGCAACCGACTGGGAAACAGCAACAGCACTCATCAAGAAACTACAGCAGCAACTCTATTCCATGGCACATATTGTCCCCTTGTGGGAAATCGACCAGTTCCATGTGTTCCGGACAAATATTAAAGGTTACGCAGACCGGCCTTTGAATTTCTACGACAATGTGGAGCAATGGATTACAACGCCCCGCTATCCGAATGTGGAATCGTTCACTTATAAATAGCGAGACGCGAGATGGCCATATTAATAGGAAAGACTGATATTGGTAAAATAATGCGTGTGTTCGATGATTTCAAAATCTGCCTGGCTGCCACTCTGCTCTGGGGACTTGTTCTGTCCCCAGTGTCTTCTGCCGTTGCGCAATCGGAACAGACATCAGCCCCATCAATCGAGTCACGGCATATCAGCCTCAGGCCCTACCGCATCAGAATCGAAATTGCCTACGCTCCGAATTCACGCTTGAATCCTGAATACCGATCACAGCTGCAAGAAAAGCTCCAACAGGTCATTGAGCGGTCGGTCGGTGAAAAATGGATCCTGTCCCAAGCAGAGCAAAGTGAAGCTAAGGCAGAAACAGCCGTCGGGATCTATGAGAATGACTGGCTGCCTCTTGCTTCCAGTGAGGGATTAGTGCGTTTAGAGACAGAGGACATCATGAAACGCTATCCCCAACAATCGTTTGAAAAGCTGTTCCTGTTAGTGATCGAGCCAAATGGCATTGGATATCAGGTTTCCGCAAGAGAGTTCGATTCACTCTCACAACGACTCAGTCCGCTGGAAAAACAGAAAACGTATGAAAAGTCATTTCTTGCTGACACCATTTTTGATTCCATTCGCGATTTATTTTCGTCGATCATTACAATTGAGAATGTGAACGGAGAGCTGGTCACCGTCAGCGAGCAAGGCAGCCAGTATTTAACGCCCGACCCCAGCGTCAGCACTTTAGAGAAAGACTTCTATTTCCACCCCTTCCTCCGATACCTGAATCGAGATCGGGAAGTCAAAAACATTCAGTTTATTCCCTGGACGTATCTGATTCTGGAAGACATCAATCGCAAATATGCCACCTGTTCCATTTCTTCAGGCCTGCGTGGCATTTTAAGCGGAAGCCGACGCAGAGTAGAAACGCTCGCTCTGCATGTAAAACCCAGGTACCCACAAACCAATCTATCATTGATCCCGCGCAGAACTTCCACTCAATCCTACGCGGGGATGCGAGTCCAAACATCACTACTGGCCCCTCAGGAAGTCCGGCAACGGCAAATCGAAGCAAAAAAACAAAAAGAGAAAGACAAAACCGCTCAACCAAATACTAAAAGTTATATTCTCGACGAATCTTTAACGAACCGTAGTGGAACAGTCACTCTGCACACTGATCCACAACATCCCCTCATCTGGTTGTATGTGCGCAGCGGAAAAGCACTGGTCGCCAACGTCCCTTACATCCCGGGAATCGCCCCCGAGGTCACCATTCAAATTCCCGATGATCGCATTCGTTTGAATGTTGAAGGGGAACTGGCTGTATTAAATGGAGAGCTGATCGAAGCCGTCGCCTCACTTTCCATGGAAATGTCCCGCATCAGAAAATGGGCGAAAAATAAGGAATGGAAAAAAGTCGACGAAGGAGTCAGGAAACTGGAAAGTGGGATTTCGCCTCAACAGATCTACCAGGACAAATTGAGCGTAATTCGTGTGTCGGCTATCAAAGCCGCTCAGCAGCAGAACAATAGAGCCGCCCAGTCACGCATTGCCAGCCTGTGTCGAGATACTGCAGACCGAATCGACCGTTTCCTGGATCCGACTGGAATTATTGATTTCAAAATAGAAATACAAGACCTGAAACAATTACTACAGTAGGATGCCCCACGTTAACCCTCATCATGGAGCAGAGACCAAAGAAATGTGGACTCTTTCCCGAATCGCCTTATATCCAATTAAATCCCTGGATCCGGTTTTTGTTGAACAGGCAGAGATACTGCCCGGCGGCGCGCTGTCTGGAGACCGACAATTTGCTTTGTTCGATCAGTCAGAAAATGTAATCAACGCAAAAAAAAATCCGGCCATTCATCGAATCCGTTCGGTATTTGATTTAGCACAGCAGTCAGTCACACTCTCCGCTCCGGAGACATCACCAACAACGCTTTCATTCCATCTGATTGAACAAAAAACAGAACTGGAAAATTGGTTCAGCGAATACTTCAACCAGCGAGTCACATTAAAAGAGAATACGATATCGGGTTTTCCCGATGATCTTGAAGCACCAGGACCAACCATCATTAGCACACAAACCTATGCAGAGCTGAGCCGCTGGTTCCCGGAAATCACCGTCGATGAACTCAGGCTTCGTTTCCGCGCTAATCTCGAATTCACAGGTGATCTCCCGTTTTGTGAAGACCGACTCTACTCAGCCATGGAGCCACCAGTCTTGTTCCAGATCGGCCCCGTCACCCTGGCAGGCTCTAATCCCTGTAAACGGTGCGTTGTCCCCTCCCGCAATCCGTTCACAGGAGACACAGACGCTAAGTTTATGAAAGAATTCATTCGAAAACGAAAAGAGACATTCCCAGCCTGGGCACCACTCGATTTATTCCAGAATATGTACCGCCTTGCCGTCAACACCAGGCTTTCTAAACTCCCCGATGAGACATCCTCTACCATCCAGGTGGGTGCTCCGGTCAGCATTCTGGCCTGATGAGTGAGGCTGATCACTGACAGCCTGCTGGATTATCAGGCCAGACCAAATGGAATAATCGTTACAATTGACCATTTGCGCGAATCGGTTACCAGATATCCTTCCTTTTTTTTCAGATCAAAGCAGACACCCCAAAACAGTACGCTAAGTTTCAAGTGTCGCTTTTTCAAAACATGTTGTTTTACATAATCAGAAAAAGCCTGTAACAAAGATGTCCCCACTTATTCGCAGGGAATCGCGATGCTTGTACTCAGCCGAAAAAAAGATGAAAAAATCATTATTGGAGATTCGATCACATTGATGGTGATCGAAATCAAGAACGATAAGGTCCGCCTCGGAATTGATGCGCCGAAAGACATTACCGTTCATCGTGAAGAAGTCTATGCCGCAATCAAAGAACAGAATGCGCACGGCAATTCAAACTGTGAGTCTCCTTAAGCAGATATTCTCTCAGACACTCGCAGTTCGAAATTCCGCTGAAAGCGTTTAGCTGTCTTGCGCCTGCGCCCACATCTGATCGAATACTTTACGCTGCTCTGCTAAAGCTGCAACAGTATCCTGCTTAGGAAGCTTCCCTTCTTCGAGCATCAACCACCCGGTATAATTCGCACCTGCCATCAATTCAAAGAACCGCTTGTGGGGATAAGGATTGTGGATCAGATCGTGAATGTGCGTCGTGTTTCCTAACCGATCTTTGACCATCGCAAAATTGGCATCTAGACCGGCCCCTTCCAGATCCTGCTTATTGCAGTTCCAGCAAATCGCCACATTGGGGTGATCTGCGACATCCAGAATTTTCCGAATCGTTGGCAGATGAGCACACTTGCCGTGGACTTCCAACCGAATCTGCTGCCCCCAGTCGGCACCATATTTCCCAACCTGATTCAAAGAACGACCAATCTGTTCAATCGTCTCTTCTTCTGAAACACCTTTGTGAAATGAATCGGGCTTCACTTTGACTCCCGTGCCCCCCACATCATGACTCAGTTTGATGAAATCCTGTGTATCAGCAATCGATTTCTTCAGAACGGCCGCATCGGGATTATCAAATCGCTCATTACTGCCCATTCCTACCAGCGTAACCGGACTATCGGCAAATTGCTTCGCGACTTCTTTGCGTTCCGTATTACTGAGTGTTCGCTCGACGCCATGTTTATGAGTCGTTCGTAGCTCGACACCCAGCACATTTGCAGTTTTACAGTTTTTCAATAAGCTCGGCAAATCCCAATCCTTGGCCCACTGATACGTCACCAGACCATACTGTGCCTGTTTCGCTGGTTTTTTCTCACCGAAGACAGAACCCGTCAGGCCGCCCCCCAATGCCAGAGCACCACCCAGAGCAGAAGTTTTCAAAAAATCACGACGTGAATAAAATTCCATGAGCGAGGTCTCCGTGAGATGTCTAATATTGTATAGTAAGAATCTGCCTATGCAGTCCTATTTCATAAAATCCCCGGGGATTCCGCCCCGAGCTCAAACATCTTATTATTACTCAGTCAACCAGCAGATTACAAATGTCTTTTACGAGGATTTCTTTTCAGTAGCCACCATGAGTTGGACTGGGCAACTTTACAATAAATGCCATTCCATTTATAAACAGGTCAGAACCCACGTGATTTACAGAACATTCACCGCCTCTTTGACGAGGCTCTCAATATTTAGTTCACTTTATTTATACGATTTAGAGCAAGGCAATGAACGAAAAAACAACATCCGAAAAATTCACATTTCAAGCTGAAATCAAGAAACTCTTGGATTTGCTCTCGCACTCACTCTACCAAAACCGGGAAATTGCCATCCGGGAGTTGATATCCAATGCCTCCGATGCGTTAGATAAATATCGATTCATCTCTCTCACAGATGAATCGATCAAAGATGACAATCCTTTAGAAATTCGCCTGGAACCGGATACAGAAAACCGCATTCTGGGAATCTGCGACAATGGTGTCGGCATGACACATGCAGAACTGATCGAAAATATCGGTACGATCGCACATAGTGGCTCGCTCGACTTTTTGAAAAACGCATCCGGAGACGAAAAGGAAGAAGTCTCACTGATCGGCAAGTTTGGCGTCGGATTTTACTCGGCTTTCATGCTGGCAGACAAAGTCGAAGTTTTTACCCGCAGCTATCAGGAAGAAACCGGCTGGAAGTGGGAATCCGATGGAACCGGCTCCTTTACCATCGAGCCTCAAGAAGATCTTGAACGGGGAACCTCCATTCGTCTGCATCTCCGCAAAGAGCTGGACGAATTCACAAACGACACGCGCCTGAAATTCATCCTGAATAAATATTCCACGTTCGTCCCCTATCCCATTAAGCTCGGCGAAGAACTCGTCAACGACCAGCCACCCATCTGGCTGGAGCCCAAAACTCAACTCACCCAGGAACAATACGACGGGTTCTATCAATACCTGGCACATAACGGTGAAGAACAGGCACGCTGGCATCTGCACCTGAGCAGTGACTCACCGTTTCAGTTCCACAGTATCCTATACTGCCCGCAGACCAATCTGGAATTGATGGGTTTCGGACGTACAGAACACGGCATCAGCCTCTGTGCCAAACGCATCCTCGTCCAGAACGATAACCGCGATTTATTACCCGAATACCTTCGCTTCGTTTACGGTCTTGTTGATTCCGCAGACCTGCCGCTCAACATCTCCCGTGAGTCTCTGCAGGACAATACGATCTTCCGCAAGATCCAAAAAGTATTGACCAAACGTGTCCTCTCACACTTGGCATCGATGGTGAAAGACAGTGAAGAAAACTATCTCGATTTCTACCGTCAATTCGGCAGCAGCCTGCGAGAAGGAATCGGTACCGACTTCGAAAATCGTGATGCCCTTGCCAAGCTCCTGCGATTCCCCTCTTCCCAGGGAACTTCTGAGAACGAACTGGTTTCACTGGAAGCCTACCTCGAACGGGCCGATGAAAGTCAGAAACAAATTTATTATCTCGGCGGGAACGATTACAACACCATCGCCAAAAACCCGAACTTGGAAATCTTCCGTAAAAAAGGAATCGAAGTTCTCTACCTGCCAGATCCCATGGATGAAATCGTCCTCTCCAATCTGGCGAATTTTGAAGACCACACTATTATCTCGATCGATTCTTCCGAAGTGAAACTGCCCGGTGAATCAGAAAAAACTGAAACCGATTCAGAATCAGAAGAGAATTCAGAAACCAAAGCAGAGCAACAGGAACCGCTCTCTCCTGAATTTGAAAAAGTACTTTCGCTCATTCAGGAAGAACTCAAAGATGAGGTCGAATCGGTCACCAAATCAGACCGCTTGACTGACAGCCCCTGTTGTCTCGTGATGCCGGAAGGTGCCATCAGCTCACAACTGCAAAAAGTCTTGAGCATGAATAACAAGGATTTCCCAACCACCAAACGCATTCTGGAAATCAACCCCGATGCGGAATTGGTCAAACGCCTGTGTACACTTTCGTCAAACGCAGATCAGCACGCGTTTATCAAACAGTGTGGTCGGCAGCTCTTCTGGAACGCCTCTCTCATGACGGGAATCGCCACCAGTCCGGAAGAAATCACGGCCAACATTCAGACGATGATGGAAGAACTCGCCGAGAAACGTTCTCCCATTATCACTTAAAACGGATACGGTATACTCACCGTGGCTCTGACTCTGGAGCCGCGGTGTAGTAATACATATTCGGAATCGCAGGCTCAAATAAACCCACTCGATTCCACGGTTTCAACAATGTTTTAGCCCTTTCAATGGCCTGATCGACGTCTGTTGCATCACAGTCATTACGATCCTGGCACGGTGAAACCAGATCCAGCCACGCACGCACCACTTGTCTGAAGTGAGAATCATCCGCGCACAAAAACAGTGGCTTCCTTCCCTCATCACATCGCAGCTGCTCAAAACTGGTCGCCGCAGCAAAATAAAACAGGGTACTCGCCGTGAATAAATCAAAATGCGGCAAACTCCGATAACAGCCGGCAACCAGTGAATCGATCAAAGCCAGCTCAACCTGAATCGATTCCGAATAATCACACATCGCTTGCTTCATTTCGGTTTTACCCCAGCATCGTTTCAGGGAATCAACCAGGCGTTCAATCCCACATAACGTATGCGCAATCCCGGTGCTGTGGAGTGGATCAATAAATCCCGCTGTATGCGGCAACAGCGCCCAGTTCTTTCCAGCACATTTTTTCCAGCCTCGCTGTAATCGATTCGTAGAAACAAGCCCCCCTTCAGGTGCCACCAGCGATGCACCCGCAAACTGTGCAGCGAGGGATGGATAACATTCTAACAGCTGCCCCCAGGCTTCTTCTCCCACTTCAGTTTGCTGATCCCCGTTCAACACAAACCCGGCGCTCGTAATCCCATTATTGAATCGCAACTGCCACATCCACCCTTCGCGTAACACCTGATGCAGCGCCGCGTGATCGCAGTCAAACGGATAATCAGATCGATCAACGTGACTCTGCTCTAACATCTCTGCCCACGGCACAACATTCTCAAAATGCCCATAGACGGCCGATGAATTCGTTAGAAACTTAGACTGAGGTTCTATCCCCAACGCATTCGGTACGATCCCCGCCGCCCCTGTCGCATCAATCACAAATGCCGCCTGAAGCGCAACCGGTTCCCCTTTTCTTGTTCCCGTAATCTCCCAATCTTCTGACTGCTGTAGCATCACCTCAGTCTGATCCAGATATACCACGTTTGATTTCCGAACTTCTTCAGTAAAAAATGCATCAACGTCGGCCCGATACCAGTGCGTCTCCGCCAGGGAATCACTTAAATTCGCCGTCACCAGCAATTCACTGGCATGACGCGGTTTCGCTTCAAACTGTTGATGTGGCTCATGCGAAAAATAACTGAAACCACGCTTGATACCACAGGCCAAGTCGGGATAGTCCTGCTGCCATGTCCCATACTTGCAAAATGGCTGAAATTGTGGAAGATCATACTGTTCAGAGAGTGACCGGAGCAGATACCCGGCGGCGGGTGTCGATGATTCTCCGATCGCAAAACGGGGATGCGTTCCGCGATCAATCAAAGCGACCGACAAACCGATGCGGTCCAGCAACAGCGCCGTCAGGCTGCCACCAAAACCGGCTCCCAAAATCACGATATCAAATTGCTGCATTAGAGTGGATGGATTCTTCTTTGATCAGATATTGTTACACTATTATCAAACACACATATTAACCGATTGCCAACCTAAAGGCAGGTTCAGAAGGATAGATCATGCAGATACAACCGGTTCTCATTAACGGCCAATGGATTACTTCCACAGCTTCCAAAACTTTTCAAGCCGTCAATCCGGCGACCGCAGAAGCCCTGGAATCACAGTTTCCCGTCAGCCCCTGGGACGAAATTGAATCCGCCGTCCAGGCAGCCTCCGCCGCTTCCAAAGAAATGCGTGGCTGGTCCGGAGAACGGTATGCCGCGTTCCTCGAAGCATATGCCGAAGAAATCGAAAAACGAGCCGACGCGCTAGTCGAGACTGCGAATCAGGAAACAGGCTATCCCGAATCGCCGCGATTAAGAGACGGCGAACTTCCCCGTACCACCAACCAGTTGAGACAAGCAGCCACGCACGCACGCGAAGGTTCCTGGGCTCAGCCGATAATCGACACGGGTGCTGGCATCGGCTCCCTCTTTGGCCCGATCGGTCCCGTCGCCGTCTTCGGCCCCAACAATTTCCCATTCGCATTCAACAGTATCGCAGGAGGCGACTTCGCTGCCGCCGTCGCAGCCGGTAACCCGGTCATCGCCAAAGGGCATTCGTCTCATCCTAAAACAACTCAGATCTTCGCCGAAGCCGCAGACGCAGCAGCCAAAGCAACCAACATGCCAGCTGGTTTCATCCAGCTCATTTATCGCACGAGCCATGAAGACGGCTGCCGCCTGGTCTCGCATCCACTGATGGGAGCCATCGGCTACACTGGCGGACGCAGTGCCGGTTTAACCATCAAAGAAGCCGCCGACAAAGCTGGCAAACCCGTGTATCTCGAACTCTCCAGCATCAACCCGGTTTTCATTCTCCCCGAAGCATTAACAGAACGAAGCGCCGAGATTGCAGAAGAATTCAAAGGCAGCTGCCTGATGGGGACCGGCCAATTCTGTACGAACCCGGGAATGGTCGCCCTCAAAGCCGGCGAAGATGCTGACGCATTCATCGAACAGGTGAAACAAAAATTCGAAGCGGCCCCCGCCGGCATTCTGTTAGGCGAAGGCGTCCAGAAAGGCTTCCTCTCTGGAATCGCCGCCATTCAAACCGCCGGCGCCACTCTCGTCACAGGCGGCTCAGCCTCAGACAACCCCGGTTTCTCTTGTGCCAATACCCTGTTGAAAGTCAGTGCCAGCCAGTTCATCGAAAACCCGGAAGCACTACAGGAAGAAGCCTTCGGAAACGCGTCGCTCTTCGTAGTCGCCGAATCCGACGAAGAGTTGGCTCAAATCGCAGAATACCTCGAAGGAAATCTTACCGGCTGTATTTATAGTCATACCGGCGGCAAAGACGACTCGCTCTACGAACAAGTTGCCCCCGCTTTACGACAAAAAGTAGGTCGGCTCCTGAACGACAAAATGCCCACCGGCGTCGCTGTCAGCCCCGCAATGAATCATGGTGGCCCCTTCCCTTCAACGGGCCACCCAGTCTTCACATCGGTCGGCATTCCCGCGGCCATTCATCGTTTTTCAATGCTGCAGTGTTACGATAATGTCCGCTCCCACCGCCTGCCGGAATCCTTACAACCGAAAAATCCCAACTCCGACATGTGGCGCTATATTGACGGAATGTACACACAAAGCGACTACGATGCCTGATTCCAATTCAACGTTTCTGAGTCAGATTGACTGGTTTTTGGGGAAATTCAGTGCTCAAAATCAATCTGACTCAAGATTCCGCGAACCCAGTCAGGCGAAACCACGTCTGTATGACTAAGGCTAGAGAAAATATGAATTTACAATGATTTTTTTTGCCCGTAATGTTGTGAAATCATTGTGCTTATTGCTATTATCCTGACTCAGTCATCAATCGGCCCTGTCGAGAACGTGAACCGAAACCCATCGATTCAATTTTCCAGCCGAATCAGATACAGTAAGAACTAATGAGGGCGTAGCTCAGCTGGTAGAGCAACGGACTTTTAATCCGTAGGTCCAGGGTTCGAGCCCCTGCGCCCTCATTTTCTTACTTTCTTCCCCGACAACGCTTTGCCGCGTGTCACGTCTTCACTCTATTCAGCCCCCTTTCTGATGTGATGCTTCATCATCACTGCTGAATTCCCGTAACCACCTGCTGAAAATATCTGTCTTGACCGTGTCATGGCATTTCAAATAATTCCCTGTTACCTGCGTCACGCGCGAGAACACTACTGGTTCAGCTGAAGTCCTCGAACCTCTGAGGAAATCAGCACTATAAAACCGGCTCGTTTCAGCAAGATTTGCAAAAACACTGCTCGCCCGCACCTCAGTTATCAAACGACATCGCAGCACTTCACACCGCCTTCGCTTACTTTCACAATAACTTCCCGAGCGATCACGTGTCGTTCGCAAGAAAAATAAACGACTCCCCATTGACGCCCCCACGCACTTGTCGAAGATCTGCATCACAAACAATCGCATAAAGAAACGGGGCAGCGATTTCAAATGCCTGATCACATAATCAAGGGGAGCCCCGAATGCACATTCAAGCCGAGCGCAGCGAGTAGAAAATGGACAAATCAGTTCACAAAAACAGAGCACGAAACTATCCTCACAAAAAGTAGGGGCGGCACCCATGTGTCCGCCCGCAGAGTCACTGCGCCCCAACCAGAAACACGATCCAGGACTTTCAGAATTCCACTAATCATGAGCGGCTCGGCGCCAGCCGCCGTTTCGAACCAGAGTGCGAAAACAAACTAACGGCAAACAAATCCTACCAGATATCACCGGCACCCTCTCAGATGAACTTTCAACACCTGATGCTCGTTTGCAAGAGCCAGGTCTATTGTTCCAGACGCGGCCGCCCGCGGGGCCGCGTGGTGCTTTCCAAAGAGAGTCTCACGGCCGTGTTGCTGATCCATTTGTCACCGCCGAAGGGAGTGCCTCTGACGATGCATTTCCTGACGGCGGCCAGCTCGGCGTTGGACTGTGGTTTGTTGACCAGCGCCCGCCAATTTCGCGGTAGCGATGGTCTCTTTGGTGTCGCCAGCCATTCCAGAGTGGCCTGTTTCTGCTGCAGGGCCCAAGCAGAGCCGTACGCCCACTCCTCTGTTTTCGTGACTATGTTCGCCCGCAAGGGGTTACGTTCGACGTAACGCATGACCGTCAGTAAATGGTCGTCTGATTGAATCGGGAATGCCCTGGTAGACGTGACCGGAGCCGGTGCTCTTGCGATGGGCGTGCCAGCGTTGGGTGTGGGTTAGCGTGAGCCAGCCTGTGAAGTGGGAGAGTTGGCCGTCTTCGCTAGGATAGACGACCAGTTGCCAATGGTGGGGCATCACACAATAACTGAGCAGCTGCATCTCAAACCGCTCGACCGCTTCCAACAAAATCCGCTCAAACGCGGCATAGTCTTCATCGCTCTCGAAAATCGTCATCCGAGCATTCGCCCGATTGAGAACATGATAAATGAATCCAGCTTGAGCCGCGCGTTTTGGTCTACCCATAATCACTGATTTTAACACGATGGAACTGGAAAGTCAACAAAAAGGTTCCTGACACGAATGGCACTGTCGAGTCGTAACATGTTTCAATTGGTATTGTTGCGTAAATGGTCTCTGAGTACTTGTCTTGAC
>NZ_CAXBKP010000026.1:0-102822 GCF_963976445.1 uncultured Gimesia sp.
TACGGCAACACCGGTTGGAATGTCTTTCTGATTTCGAACGAGCACCGTCGGGCAAACTATTTAGGCCGGACACATGGGTAACAACCGTTCGGTGGCAAACGGAGATGATAACCCGGTGGTGGAATGCGCTACCGGAGAGGGTGTCTTTTCAATTCCGGCTTTAATCGACCCAGTGGAGAACGTTGCGGATGATGGACCAGCGGGGTTCGGCGATGGCATCGTCTTTGCCGAGAATCCAATAGTTGTAGAGCGTGTCGAATACGCCTTCTTTCTTTTTGAGCTCGAGCCAGACTTCCATGAACTCTTCGAACTCAATGTCGTGTGCACCGAGATAATACATGGGCACGCGGATATTTTTCTTGAAGGGGTTGATCACAGAAAACTCCGGATAGAGGAGCGTCCAGGCAGCTCCCGCTTCGGCACTGGTGACCATTAAATCGGCACCCGCTGCTTTTTTCTGGAAGAAGTCTTCTTCGGAATTGATGGAAACAAAGGTCGCGTTGGGAAAGAACTCATGGGCTTTTTCATCGAAAAAACTGTTAGCGACGACGGCGATTTTCAGTTGGTGCGAATGCCGTAAGGCTTCGAATTCGAGAAAGTCAACCTTGCGAAAGTCGGGCAGGACGATGGCCAATGTGACGTCCATGTACGAATCGGCGACAGGGAACGCAGTGGCCCGTTCGATAGTGCCTTCCAAACCAGACATGGCCAGATCAAAATGATCCTCGTTCAATTGTTTGATCAGGGTCTGGGGTATAAACGGTATAAATTCGATATCCACGCCGAGATCCAACGCCAGTCGATGGGCCATATCGATATCAAAGCCGACTAACTCTCCTCGATCATTAAAATAAGAAAAGGGGAGGCGTTTGGCATCGAAGCCGAGGCGAATTTTGCCGCGCCTGCGGATGCGATCAATGCGAGTTTCATGGGGCTGAATGCGATCAGGGTTTGGTGCAGTGCCTTTCAAGATTGTCTCAGTGACCCCGGGAAACAGCAGTTGTCGATCCGCAATCAAGGCTTTGGATTGATAGAGGTTTTTGAATGTATATTCCAGTACGGTATGAATGCCGGTAATCAAGACCCCGGCCAGACAAAGTGAAAGAAACGTATATGTGAAAAATCGTTTCCATTGCACTTTGAGTGTTCCCGAGAGGGAAGCAGCGGCGAGCACCGCAAACGAAAACAGGTAGACTGTCCGCAGTGCATCCCCCAGCCGTGTGGTGTAGACGCCGACCGCCAGATAAAGTTGAAAGATATCGTGCGGAATATGCATCAGATCGAGTAGCCAGGGAATCGTGACGGCAGGCTTGGCGAAGGAACCGGCCATCCCCAGTGAAAGGAATTTGGGATACTGTTCGGGCATTAAACTGGCGCCATAGAACCAGGCGGAGAATGGAATAAAGATCAAGCCGACAATCCGTCCGAGGTCAGGAAAGGGAAACACGAGAGGCACCAGCACATCGGGCGAGCCACCAGTTTCGTCTTTTTCCAGATCATAGCGGTCCAATAATTCTCGAGCTGCTTCGACAATCAGAGGTAGCACTGCGAATGTACTGCTCAGTACGAAAGCCGCGATCACTGCCGGCTGTGAGATTCGTACTGCATCCCAGTAGCGGACGGGGGTGCAGATCGAAAGTAGCATCGGCAAAATGCCCACTGTGATTATAATTGTCGCGACAGAATAGGTGATGAGATAGGCCTGCAGCAGGCCGAACTTTTCAAAGGGGAGTGTACCGACGGCGTAAGCGACGATGGCGAAGACGCCGAACGGTGAGAGGTGCACCACAAAACGGTTCAGCTTCATCAATGCACTGACCGCAACGGAAAGTGGATCGAGCAGATGTTCTCGCTTGGGGATACTGCTTAAGGCGATGCCCACGCCGATTGAGAACAGAACGACGGCAGGGACCGCATTATTTGCCAATGAGAAAAACGGATTGGCGGGAACGAATAAGTTGTAGAGGCTCTCGGTCTTGGGACCTTCGATAATACTGGTACTGAAGAAAGCGCCCTTCTGCCAGAACGGGAACGAGAGGGACATCAGTGCGACGGAAAATAAGCCGATACTCCATAGAACCAACAGCAGAACAATGACAGTGAACGCCATATTGCGTGTTTGTTTGATCGAGATTCGTCCCAGGTTCAAGATCAGCGAAAGCGTGATATAAGGGAGCACTGTCATCTGCAACAGGCCGATGAAAATATCGCCGACCGCTTTCAGTGGGGTACACAGATCACCAAAAAACAAACCACAGGCGACCCCTAACACCAGACTCGTCAGAATCCACGTTGTTAATCCGGGTTTGAAATGTGCCTGAACCGTTTTTTCCATTCACCAAGTCCTTGCGCGCAGGTAGCCAGTGTCGGAAAAATGATCCTACACTTCTGGAAAACTGATACTTGTCATGGATAAATCCCCGCCAGAAGTGTATGTTTCCAGTGAAGATACTGTTAATAACGTAACCAGCTCAGTGAATCGAGACAATCAAGGCACTCCCCTGAATATTGATTCTTAACAGAAAACCTGTCTATTTCCAGGCTTGCCGATCCTGTATGTCATTTACTCATTCTTATCATAGTCAGCACGTCGCACTTAAAACTGCACCCGAATTATTTTCCCCCAAAAATCTCGATCGGGGAACGGAGGCAATGTTATCGACGGTGACATTCGAACCAGGACAGCGTGTGCTGGACTTGGGATGCGGATATGGCGTGGTGGGAATTCTGGCTGCGAAAATCGTGGGGCCGGAAAATGTGGTGCTGACGGACGTCGATCCCCTGGCCGTCAAATATGCCCATCTGAATGCAGAGCAGAACGAGGTTGCAGGCGTCACCATTCTTCAAAGCGACGGCTTCCAGGATCATCAGGAGACCGACTTTAACTGGATCCTGTCGAACCCACCTTATCACGAAGATTTTTCTGTCGCCAAGAATTTCATCATGAAAGGTTTTAATCGTCTGAAGATCGGCGGGCGGATGGTGATGGTAACGCGGCGGCGGTTGTGGTATCAGAAAAAACTAGGCAGCATCTTCGGCGGCACGGACGTGCATGAAATCGACGGCTACTTTGTATTTCACTCAGAGAAACGCCGCGCGACATACGCAGCACGCAAACGGCGGAACCGGTGAATTTCAATAACGATACTTCCCGATTTTCATCTCCGTCTGATTGAGCGACATCGGATAAAATCTGCTGTCCCGCTTTTATCAAGCGAGTGTCTCTCTGTCGGGATGCTTGGATGATCGCCTCCCTGCTGTAACTGTGCCCCATCATTGTGATCGGCGTGAGTGCGTCAAGCACAATGCACAAAGCTGGCAGAACTTGGTCTGGATCGTGTCGGGCGTTTTCAAAAGGTTGTTCAAACGGTGACGGATTGTGTTCGCAATGTCGCAAAATCTGGTGTTGATTCGGAAGGGCTATCATGTTCAGTCAGACAAAAAACACGTTCAAACCAGTGGGTTTTATAGTGCAATTTTCAACAGAAGAGGCAAGTCTTCACGGATTTTTCAGGTTTTGCTCACGCGCGCGACGCAGGTTACAGATTGTCGAAATGGGCAGATGGAAGTCAAGGAAAGAAAATACCCCTGATAAACAGGGGTAAAATCGCTTTTTTAAGTCGTGGCTTTGTCAAGGAGTTTTAATGTCTCCCCGCTTTGCGACATCAGCAATCTTCAATTTCAGCCATCCAGTCCTGCAGTGCCCGAACCTGTGGTGTAGGATCTTCGGCGAGGGCTTCGAGGGCTTTGACGACTGCGAGACAACCGGGGATGGTGGTCACACAGGTCACGCCGTAGGAGACGGAAGCCGAGCGAATTTTCCCTTCATCGGTCCGCGAACCTTTGCCGCTGGGGGTATTGAAAATGAACTGAACTTCCTGATTCGCCATCATATCCAGCAGGTTGGGTCGCCCTTCCTTGAGTTTCTTGACGGTGGCGACTTCGATCCCTGCTTTTTTCAACACGCGGGCCGTGCCCGATGTGGAAACGATCTTGAAACCGAGTTCAATCAGTCGGCGTGCCGGCTCGATCATCATCTCTTTATAGACGTCAGCCATACTGATGAAGACGGTGCCTTCCGAAGGCAGATTGGTACTGGCGGCGAGCTGACTTTTGGCAAACGCCATTGCAAAGCCTTCCGAGATACCCATGACTTCGCCCGTGGAACGCATTTCGGGTCCGAGGATGATGTCCACACCAAGGAAGCGGGAGAACGGGAACACGCTTTCTTTGACCGAAGTATGTTTGGGCACGGGTTCTCTGGTAACCCCCTGTTCGAGCAAGGAAACACCCGCCATGACTTTTGCAGCGATGCGTGGCAGAGAGAGCCCGGTGGCTTTGGAGACGAACGGCGAGGTGCGACTGGCGCGAGGGTTGACTTCCAGAATGTAAACCATGTATTCGCCGTCTGTCTGTTTGACGGCGAATTGGAGATTCATCAGTCCTTTGACTTTCAGCTCACGTGCCAGGGCATGTGTGGCTCGTTTGATTTCATCGATGACCGAAACAGGGAGCGAGTGCGGTGGCAGAACACAGGCAGAATCGCCGGAGTGCACGCCGGCTTCTTCGATGTGCTCCATCACTCCGCCAACGAGTGTAGTAATTCCGTCCGAAATGGCATCGACGTCGACTTCGATGGCATCTTCCAAAAACCGGTCAACGAGAACCGGATGATCGGGGGAAGCATTGACGGCTTCGTTCATGTAGCGAACGAGGGATTCTTCGTCATAACAGATTTCCATGGCTCGCCCGCCCAGAACATAACTGGGTCGAACCAAAATCGGATAGCCAATTCTGTTGGCAACGGTACGTGCGCTTTCAGTGTCGGTGGCGATGCCGTTGGGGGGCTGATGCAGTTCCAGTTTTTCCAGGATCGCTTGAAAACGTTCGCGGTCTTCGGCTGCATCGATCATTTCAGGGCTGGTGCCAATAATGTTGACACCGGCCGCTTCCAGCCCGCGGGCCAGATTAAGTGGGGTCTGTCCGCCGAACTGCACGATCACGCCGTCTGGTTTCATGCGATCGCAGATATTGAGCACATCTTCGGTGGTGAGGGGTTCGAAGAACAAATGATCGGAGGTGTCGTAGTCGGTCGAAACGGTTTCGGGATTCGAGTTGACCATGATGCTTTCGATACCCAGTTCCTGCAAGGCGAACGAAGCCTGACAACAGCAGTAATCGAATTCAATCCCCTGCCCGATGCGATTGGGTCCGCCGCCGAGAATCATGATGCGGCGTTTGTGGTCGGTGTTCGCCGGTGTTTCATCTTCATCCTCGTAGGTAGAATAGAAATACGGCGTGAAGGCTTCAAATTCCGCGGCACAAGTATCGACCTGTTTGAAGGTCGCTTCGATGCCCAGGCCTTTGCGGTATTGGCGGACATCCATTTCGGTCGAGTCGAGCCAGAAGGCGAGTTGTTTGTCAGAGTAGCCGTACTGTTTGGCTTTTTTCATGAACGCGAAGTCCATGCCTTCCAGCTTGGAGACCTGACGAATTTCTTCTTCAAACTCAACCAGTTGTTTGATGTGGTTCAGGAACCAGGGATCAATGTCGCTCAACTCATGAATCTGCTCTGTTGTCAAGCCGAGCTTGAATGCATAGCGAATGTAAAAGATGCGGTCTTCGTTGGGAACGGACAGCTTGGATTGAATGATATCTTTGGCTGGTTGTTTCGCGGTTCCCCAGAGGTCATTTTTGCCGCTACCCAAACCGAAGTGGCCGATCTCCAGTCCGCGAAGTGCTTTCTGCAGCGATTCTTTAAACGTGCGTCCAATGGACATGGTTTCGCCGACGGATTTCATCTGCACGGTCAACACGGGATCGGCGTCGGGAAATTTCTCGAACGTCCAGCGTGGGATTTTCGTGACGACGTAATCGATGGTCGGTTCAAAACAGGCCAGTGTTTCGCGAGTAATATCGTTACGAATTTCATCGAGCCGATATCCGACGGCGAGCTTGGCGGCGATTTTGGCAATGGGGAACCCGGTCGCTTTCGATGCCAGCGCACTGGACCGGCTGACGCGGGGGTTCATTTCGATAATCGTCATGCGGCCCGTATCGGGGTTGATCGCAAACTGGACATTGGAGCCGCCGGTTTCGACACCGATTTCACGCATGCAGGCAATCGTGGCGTCGCGCATCCGCTGGTATTCTTTGTCGGTCAGTGTTTGTGCGGGTGCGACAGTAATGGAATCGCCGGTATGCACGCCCATCGGGTCAAAGTTTTCGATCGCGCAGATGATGACGACATTGTCGGCCTGATCGCGCATGACCTCCATCTCGTATTCTTTCCAGCCGAGGATGGATTCTTCGAGCAACACTTCGTTGACCGGAGAAAGGGCGAGACCGCTGCGTATTTTCTGTTCGAATTCCTCGCGGTTGTAGGCCACTCCGCCACCTACTCCGCCGAGGGTGTAACTGGCGCGAATGATGATTGGCAAGCCAATATCTTTCATCGCAGCATTGGCCTCTTCCATATTATGGACGACTGCACTCCGCGGGCTGTCGAGGCCGATCTTCGTCATGGCTTCTTTGAACTGATCACGACTTTCGGCTTTCGCGATGACATCTTCTTTGGCGCCGATCAGCTCGACTCCGAGTTGATCGAGGATTCCCCGGCGGGCGAGATCCATGGCTGCATTCAAGCCGGTCTGTCCGCCCAGCGTTGGCAGCAGGGCGTCTGGTTTCTCGATTTCGATCACTTTTTGAATGTATTGCCACGTGATCGGCTCGATATAGGTCCGATGAGCGGTATCCGGATCGGTCATAATCGTGGCGGGATTGGAGTTAACCAGCACCACCTCATAACCGTCTTCTCTCAGAGCCTTACAGGCCTGCGTACCGGAATAGTCAAATTCACAGGCCTGGCCGATTACAATCGGACCGGAGCCAATGATCAATATCTTATGAATATCGTCTCGTCTGGGCACTTTGTCACATCACCTAACAGCAAATGTTCATTATTTCTGGGCTGCACTACCTATTTTTGCGCAAATCTTCCCAACGTTAACAAGCGAACCGAAATAATCAAGGAATGCAGACCAGAAAGTACCAGAACGGCCTTTGAAACGTGATATACAAACACTTTGCTGCTGGTAAGTCAATTTCAGACCACATTTGGATTCAGATGGGTGGGTCGTAACAGAAACCAATTTCCTGAACGGGCTCACATCAAACAGGGAACTGAAGCTAACGAAAAAAACCTGCTTTCATAAACCGTGAGCCCCAAAACGCTTCCTTGGAATGAGCTCCTGGTGAAAATTTCCACTATTTGGACAAGAAGATCCACCAACCCATTAAAAAATTAGAACGGGGTTCTGACCAAGAGTGCTAAGCCAGTTTGATGGCCTGTAGCGATTTTGCCGTTTTGCAAACACTCGTCATGAAAGCTCTAAGTTCCTTTTTACAAACTGTTTTTCATACAGGAGGTTTTTGTTCCTCGAATTACGTCCATCTAGACAAATTAAATCTTTCCCTCCCAGTTAGGTACAGGCATTCCTTGCACATCACTTTCAAGGATGAACAGAGATGGGATTTTGTTGAGTTAACGCCTCATGTTTACACAAAAAGACATAAGCTTTTTGCATATGAGATTCTGTGGCGAATGTGCCTCATTCTTATCTATCACGAATCAATCAAGTCTAAGGTTTAACACTCTCAACGAATGCAAGTGCAATAAAAATTGATCTTCAAGAGAAATGAATCGATATCACAATGGATCTTCATCAACAAATTGACATCGTCTGGATTCTTATTTGCAGTATTTTCGTACTGTTCATGCAGGCCGGTTTTTGCTGTCTGGAATCCGGCTTATCCCGGTCAAAAAACAGTATTCATGTTGCGATTAAGAATATTGTCGATGTCAGCGTTGTCGGTATGCTGTTCTGGATCTTCGGTTTCGGTTTGATGTTTGGAACAACGAGCGGCGGTTTGATTGGCACCTCTCACTTCCCGTATATTAATTCGGGAACCAATGTGTTTCTGTCCGCATTTTTTCTGTTCCAGCTGATGCTGTGTGTGACCGCTGCTACGATTGCCTCTGGTGCTTCAGCCGAACGGATGCGTTTCACCGCGTATGTGATTCTTTCAATCGTTCTGGGCGGTTTGATTTATCCGGTATTCGGACACTGGGCGTGGACGAGTCACTTTACCGGTAAAGCCCCCGGTTGGCTGGAATCTCTGGGATTCAAGGACTTCAGTGGTTCTACCGTAGTTCACTCTATCGGTGCCTGGGCTGCCTTGGCATCCATCATGATTCTGGGGCCACGTCTGGGGCGATTTGCAAATGGAAAAAGTGCTCGTAAGTTCAATGGCCACAACCTGACATTAGCAACGACTGGTGTCTTCATTCTCTGGATTGGGTGGTTTGGTTTCAACGGCGGGAGCGAGTTTGGTTTTACCTCGCATGTCCCTCAAATCCTGATCAATACCTTTCTGGCATCTGCCGCTGGTGCCATTACCTTACTGATCTGGCAATTTTATCAACGCAAACATATTGAGATTGAAAATATCCTGAATGGCCTGCTGGCCGGACTGGTGGCCAGTAGTGCCAGTTGTGATGTAATCTCTCACACCTCAGCCGTAATGATTGGTATCGTAGCTGCGTTCGTCATGGAAGTGGGAACCTGGTTGCTGGAACGCTGCCAGCTGGATGACACGATTGGCGTGATCCCGGTACATGGTTTCGCCGGTGTCTGGGGAACACTTGCCGTCGCGATTTTCGTGCCCGCAGAATTTCTCGTTCATTCACGTCTGCATCAGTTCATGGTCCAACTGCTGGGTTGTGTAGTCTGTTTTATCTGGTGCTTCTCTTTCTGTTGGATCACGCTTCGCATTGTGAGCAATTTTATTCGACTGCGAGTAACTCCCGAGGAAGAGGAAATCGGGTTGAATATGGCCGAGCATGGTGCCACGACCGAAATGTATGAGCTGCTGAATTCGATGGAACAGCATATTCAAGGCGATTCCAGTCCGATCAAAGATCTGGACGAATATAGTGACGTTGGATTAATCGCCAAACAATACAACCGAGTTTCAGAAATTCGTGACCAGGCATTAAACGAGCTGAAAGACCGGACGGATAATCTGGAAATTGTACGCAAAGAACTCGAAGAAAAAGCAGAACGCTTGAAGCAGGCGAATAAAGATGCCGAAGCCGCATCGCGTGCCAAAAGTGAATTCCTGGCAAATATGAGCCACGAATTACGTACCCCGATGACAGCAGTTCTGGGATATACAGATCTGTTGGTTGAAGAAAGCTGGGGACGCCCGGGCAGTTTAAAACTACTGGATGTGATCAAGAGAAATGGAAATTATCTGCTGGAGCTGATCAATGACATTCTTGACCTGTCCAAAATTGAATCCGGGAAGCTGACCATTGAAACAATCCAATTTCCGCTACTGGATAAGCTGAAAGAAATTCAGTCTTTAATGAGCGTTCGCGCTGAGAACCAGGAAATTCGTTTCAAGCTAAAATTCGACGGCAAAATACCAAAACAGATCAAGAGTGATCCAACACGCCTCAAACAGATTCTGATCAATCTGGTTGGTAATGCGATAAAGTTCACGCCTGATGGCGGAAACGTGATCATGGAAACGTCATTTGTGAACTCAGAATCGGGAACTCCGATGTTAAAGTTCAGAGTCCAAGACACCGGGATCGGAATGACTGCCAAGCAAATGAAAAATCTATTCCAAGCGTTCGTTCAGGCAGACTCTTCTACTACGCGTAAATTTGGTGGAACAGGATTGGGTCTTGCGATCAGTAAGCGTCTCTCAAATATGCTGGGTGGCGATCTGGTCTGTCAGAGTGTTCCCAATGAGGGCACCGAATTCACATTGACGATCAATATTGGCGATCAGGAAGCACTTCAATTTCATGAAGACCCGTTGGTTGCATTGAAATCAATTCGAGTCAGTAATCTGGACGGCATCTTTGCGTGTGGCGCTACGGCAGAAAAAATTAAAGGAAATTGTTCCGTGCTATTGGCCGAAGATGGTATCGACAATCAACGCTTGATCTCGACCTTGCTGAAAAAAGAGGGAGCGCAAGTCATGCTGGCAGAAAACGGAGATATCGCTGTCAGACGGGCATTGGATGCACAGGAGAACGGGAACCCTTTTGATGTAATCCTGATGGATATGTCGATGCCCGTACTCGACGGTTATGGTGCAACCAGAATGTTGCGTGAACAAGGCTACAAGCTTCCGATTGTTGCCTTAACGGCTCATGCCATGAGTGGCGATCGCGAAAAGTGTATCGATGCAGGCTGTAATGATTATATGACGAAGCCCGTCAATCGAGAGAAGCTGCGGGAAATTGTGCACACCTATCAAACAGATTCATCGAAAGAGACGTCGACAGAATTCGTGAATTAAAGCTGGCTCTCATTCAGGAAAGCTGATCTCGATTCTGTTCCAAAAATGCGTCAGCCCAGTAATAGCCATCTAACAAACCTTCTGTCTCATATCCCATCAGATGATAGGCCATGAAAATGGCTTCGATGGTCGCCAGCCCGGATGCCGGATCATCAAACTGCTTGGAGACACGAGGGTAAGCGGTTTCCCATGCCGGCAAGCTACGGATGGGCAGTTCTTCAAAAGCAGGCTCCATTTTTTCAGCCAGCCGCCAGGTTCCATCCAGAACCAGCAATCCCGAGGCGGCGTCTGCCTGACTGATTTGTGGCCCCCCCATCCCCAGGCGAACATAGTGCGTTAACTTGTCAGGTTCTTTCCTGGGAAATTTCCAGAAAACAAAATCCTCGTGCGTGCGTAATGATTGTACGGTGCACTTACTTTTTCGTTCTTTGGGATGAACGACGATAATCGTGGGGGGATGCGAAACAGACACAATGCCGGACTTTATTTACGAAATGAATTCAAAACAATCAGTGGTGCGTTTTCGAGATTGCCTCAGGAACCATCCTGAGCCTTTTTGATCATATCTTCCTGGGCAGCGATCTCCTGCTCGAGTTTTGTGACTTCCTGGGGATCGTCCATTTGCGATTTAGCCCCCGTCAATCGCTGACGTAGTTTTTGAATCTTTTGGCGCGCCACATCGATTTGTTTTTTCTGTTTTTTGTTCAAGCCCATCGCTGTAAACTTTTCCTCTATTTTTAGGATACGAATCGGGATCGTGAAACGGTGATTGTACCAGAACCAGTTTCCCGTTTATAGACTCATCACGGATCAACGCTGGAAAAACAGACTCAGACAGGATAATAGCATCACAGCCAGAAAGGAGAGTGCGCCAACCGAAAACCGCCAGAGTAATAGCTGCTCTACCACAATCAAAGCCAGAACGGTGAGCAGCATAATCTCAGACAGACCGGCCTCGGAACTCTGCTCCTGGGGTTGTTCATTCAATACATTCGGCGTACTGGCCTGTCTGCGAAAATATTGTGGAGGAATCACCTGTGGTCCGATGTGCCGGAGATCACTTTCCAGCGGAGAAACATTCACAGCAAAGAGTGTCTTCTCCGCAGCAGACGTTCCCCAGTCCAGCTCATAGATACCTGATTGGAAGGTCTGGTTGAAGGAGATCGTTCTGGATTCGGAGTTTTTGTCGAGTACGCTCCGAAGCGGAAACTCCTGCTCGCCGGGAGTAATCATCCGGGGAGAGAGTGTCCGTTGACTTTCCTGAGTGACAATTTCCAGCGGTTGACCAACGAGCGACTCACGCTTGCCCCATTTTCCGGTAGCGGCATAGAGCACGAATTCATTCATCATCGGTGGAAAACTCGGCCAGATCGCCCACGTCCCCCAATGACGGTCCAGCGAGGTTGTGATCAGAATAATCTTGCCGCGGCCGAGCGTACTCTCGATCACTGCCGGGTCATTCGTATCGAAATTCAGAATCAATCGGGTATTGGGATCGGGCAGAATTTCCGTTTGGAAATATTCATAGAGATGTGTTGTCTCCAGACCGGCATCCGGATTGCCCTTGAATATTTCGATCACCGGATGCTGATATTTCAACGGATCAAATTCAAACAGTGTCGTTGGTTTATCCGCATCACCACGACGGTTTAATAACTTCAAAGGCAGCAAACCATTGTCCGGCTGGAAGATTGTCTGATTATAATTTTCGGCATTTACTTGTTCTCCCAGGCTGATAATCAACCCGCCCCCCCGCTTCACATAGCGTTTTAAAAGGTCTCGCTCATTCTCGGTAAACAGCGCGACATCGCAAATCACGACGGCGTCGTACAGGCTCAACTCCGTATTCGTCAGCTCGCCTTCACTGATCACGTGCGGTTTAATCACTCCCTGCCAGGGCTGTTCTTTCAAAGAGGGAGACAATGCCAATTCCAGATAATCGGTCGCACGGCCCATCACTTCGCCTGATTGCCGGCCATTTACCAGAAGTACATTGATCTCTTTTTTGACAGGCATCACTTTCCAGCGCCGATTATCCAGAGGCAGACGGTCCTCCGCGAGCCTGACTTCCATCCGGTGGTCTCCGACTTTTGAAAAGCGGTGCGTGAATTCGGTCTGCGTATCTGTATTGGCGGGAAGGTCCACCTGTTTCTGATTGACCAGTTGACCATCGACAAATAACTGCAGATTGACCTGCCCCTGATTCAAGCCTCCATAATTGTGTAACGTGACTCCCAGGCGAATCGGCTGGTTTACCGTGGCAAACACAGACTTGCTGGACAAGTCGATCACTGCCAGATTTGTTTCTTCCGTCTGGCCCACATCTTTAAGGACCAAAGTCGCTTTTTTGGAAATAGCTTCCATCAAAGAACGAATCCGAGAGCTCCCCTGATCTGACTGCAACGGCGTCCAGCTTTGTGCCTGAAAATCGCTGATGACAATCACTTCTTTCTGAGCCAGTTCCTGTGCCTGCCCCAGAAAATCGAGCGCCGTCTGCAGGGCTTGCCCCACATTGCCGTATTCTTCGGTCGGTTGCATCCGCTTGATTTCATCTAACACATACGCCTGTTGGCGTGAAGGCCGTGAAATCAAAGCCTGCGGCGAGGAATTCGAAATCTGGATTAATTGAAACGCGTCTCCTGTATTTGAATCGGAAACCTGCTCGCGGGCCAGTTCTCTTGCTGCTTCAAATAGGGACTGCTCGTCTCCCTTCCAGCGCATGCTGAACGAGGAATCGATGACCAGAATCCGATGGATTGGCGCCGCTGATTCAAAAAAACCACCTTGCACCGACCAGTACGGTCGGGAAAAGGCAATCGCCAGGAGCAAGATAATTAAGCAGCGAACCAGTAGAACCAGTAACTGTTCGAATCGAACGCGTCGCGAATATTTTTTGGTAGCGATCAACAAAAATTTCATCGCCGCCCATTCGGTTTCAATAAACTTTCGTTTATGCAGCAAATGAATCAACACCGGTATCCCCGCCGCCAATAGCCCCATCAACAACCAGGGGCTGGCGAATCCAAATGCGAAAATGGGATGTAATGCTAATTCGGTCATGGAGTAGAAATCAGTAACTATTTAAGAGCCAATTCTTGACTGGCGATGTGACAGGAAGGTCGATAAAGCGACATCCAGAGATTGATCGGTACGGACCAGACCATAATCCATTTTTAAATCGCGACAACCCCGCCGAACGGTTTTTAAAAATGTCTCGAATTCGGCCTGATAGGCTTTCTTCAGCGAACGAGGTTCGGCCATCTGTTCGGGCAGGTTTTCCAATCCTTTAAACAGGACCGGCTCCTGAAACGGAAAATCCTGCTCAGCCGGATCAATCACCTGCAACAGGCTGACATCATGTTTACGATGCCGAAAATGCTTCAGACCTAACATCACAGAATCAAGGTCATCAAACAGATCGCTGATAACAATGATCAGGCTGCGACGGGAAATTCGTTCGGCCAATTCGTGGAACACTTTTCCCAGCCCCGACTCACCGGTCGGCTCCGTATGTTCCATTGTATAATACATCTGCTTCAAATGAGTCGGTTGGCTGGAGGGCCTGAGAAAATCAACTACGTGATCATTCACCGTACAGAGTCCGGCGGCATCCTGCTGCTTGATGACCACGTATGCCAGCGCCGCCGCGACCAGTCTTCCGTATTCCCATTTTGAAAGCGCGGCGTTGTCAGATCGGTAGCGCATCGATTCACTGCAATCGAGCAGGATGTAGCAGGTAAAATTGGTCTCGGCTTCATACTGCTTGAGATAATACCGATCCGACTTGGCATACACTTTCCAGTCGACATACCGTAGATCGTCGCCGACCGAATATTCGCGGTGCTGTGCAAACTCAGCAGAAAACCCGTGAAAGGGGCTTTTGTGGGAACCCGAGACATAACCTTCCACAATCTGCCGCGCCGCAAGATCCAGGTTCTGGACTTTAGCGAGCGTCTGCGGATCTAAATACTTGTGGTAATCTTCCATCAAGTTTTTCCTGAGAGGAATCGACAGAGATGAGTTGAATCAGGCGGTCCACAATTTTGTCGGGCGTCATTCCCTCTGCTTCCGCGTTGAAATTCGTAATGATCCGGTGCCTCAAAACCGGATGAGCCACCGCACGCACATCATCCGTACTCACATAAAGTTTTCCGTGAAGAATCGCCCGTGCTTTCGCTCCCAGAATCAAATTCTGACTGGCACGTGGCCCGGCTCCCCAACTGACAAACTCCCGGATGAAGTCAGGCACCTCATCGGCGTTCGTATCATCACCCGGCTTGATGCGGGTCATCCGGGCAAACTGCATCGCATAGCGGATAATATGATCGGCCACCGGTACCTTGCGAACCAGCGACTGAAACGAGAGCAGTTCATCCAAGTCCAACACTTTTTTGACGGTGTAAGAATCGTTGGACGTGGTCTGCCGCACAATGGCGAACTCTTCCTCTTCGCTGGGATAATCGACTTTGACTTCAAACATGAAACGGTCCAACTGCGCTTCCGGCAGTGGATAGGTCCCTTCCTGCTCAATCGGGTTCTGAGTTGCTAACACAAAGAAGGGAACGGGCAACTTATGTTTGCGTCCGCCCGCGGTCACCTGATGTTCCTGCATCGCTTCCAGGAGGGCCGCCTGTGTTTTGGGGGGCGTACGGTTGATCTCATCCGCTAAGACCACATTTGAAAAAATAGGGCCGGGCAGAAATTTGAAATCACGATTGCCGGTGCTTTTGTCTTCCTGAATGACATCGGTTCCGGTAATGTCAGCCGGCATCAAGTCGGGGGTAAATTGCACACGGTTAAACGTCAGGTTTAAGGTATCGGCGAGCGTATGCACGATTAACGTTTTTGCCAGACCAGGCACCCCTACCAGCAGACAATGTCCACCCGCCAGTAAAGAGATCATTAATTCTTCGACAACCTGATGCTGCCCGATGACGACCCGATTCACTTCCTGCATCAGTCGTTCGTATGCCTGATGTAATTTTTCAACGTCTTCCAGATCGGAAGGTTCCATCGTAGGATCGCTGCTCACGATATTGCCAGTTTCTGATTCGAAGAAAGGAAAAACGCCCGCTCACACTTATGACTACTATTGTGACGAGCGAGCCCCCGTTGACGCAAGGCTGTTTGCGTCTGTTCTTAGCTGTCAGCGCCTTTTGCTCCCCAGGGAGCAATTTGCGTAAGGCCTTTGCGTGCCTTCAGTTCTGCATAGCATTCTGGCATATCAAAGGACGCCAATACATTGGGAACCAAAGTCGACAATGGCCAATGGTAGTGTTCCGTCTCTGCAATGTCGCTAAAGGAGGTCAACCCATTTTTCAACGTAACCTGTTTCACATAAGGTGAGAATAACGCCGCAAACGTCGCCGGCAAAGCACCCCAACCCCGGCCGATCAGATGAATATCGGTATGCCCGTTCGCAGCCATCCAGTCGAGAGTACGCAAGACATCAAATGTTCTTTGGCCGATGTAAGGTTCATCCAGCATCACAGAATGCGCGGCGTAAAAATAGTCGCTGCCGTAAGGCGTAAAAAACGAATTCGGGCTGGTCGTATCCGGCATCGACTCGCCAATGCCTCGCACATCACAGGTATAAAGCACACGGTCTTTATCCTGACTGGCGGTTTTCAACAATGGTTCTTCCCGCAGCTCTGCGTCGGATGAAACATGGGACACATACAAGGTCGCCTGCTGACCTGCATTCTGGGGAGGTCGGGAATAGAGACGCTCATCAGACACACGATAGACAATTGCCTGAATACCGGGCTCTGTCTCGACCGCGTAGGTAATCGAATGTTTCAGCGGATAATTTTTCCCGCCTCGGTTCCGCAAAATACGGTAATCGGGAGTTCCCTCGATATGCTTCAAGCGGAGTGTTTCTGCTACAACCGACTGGAGGGCTGCGCCTGTTTTGGGTTTGCGTTGCTGGGCCAGTTCCTTTGATCGCTCTGCCGTAAAGACATGAATCGGTTTGGAATCGAGATCAGCGACGGACCCTTTGGGAGTACACCACAGCGTTTCATCTTTTTCGATGGTCAGCTTCGGCTCTTTGGATTCACTGGAGACACCGGTCGCTTGATTAAACCATTCATACATAGCTTCGCGATTTTCCTGCGAATAACCGTGATACGTTGGTCCGACAAACAGCGATACGTTTTCCTCTTTCCCCAGCAATTTATATAGCCGCTGCAATCGGAGGTAGGCTTCCCGCGCACCCCGGACATCGAAAAAATCGCGTTCTTTAGCTAAAATCCGGACGGGTTTCGGAGCCTGGGCGGCTAAGAAGTCGGCGTGATCGAGTTCCAAGGCTAACACTTTCGGCGGACACTGTTCGGTATCGGCGGGAAGTTCGTTCTCCATGTTGCGTCGGAATGTAGTCACGAAACAGCTGGGAGCCGCCATTGTCCAGCGGGGTTCTACCCCACACAGCCAGGTGGTCATGGTTCCGCCGCCTGAATTTCCGGTCACTCCTACCTGTTTGGGATCAACCTCTTTACGGGTTAGCAGATAATCCAGTGCGCGAACACCATCCCAGGCACGCCACATCGCCAGATTTTCTCCCACCAGAAACTGCTGATTGCCGCCGTGCAAATGTTCGCGAACGCCGACACCAATCGTTGATTTCAGATCGTCACCGGAATACTGAACCCGCTCTCCCTGGCCGATCGGGTCATAGATCAGAACGACGTATCCTTTTCTGGCCAGCCCTTGTGAAAACGACTGGTAAGCGGTTTCTGCTTTCCCATTGTGTGAGTGACCACAGGTTCCCACCACGCCGGGAACCGGTTTCGTGATGCCTTTCGGAAGATACAGATTGCCTGTCACCAGAAAGCCGGGCCGGCTTTCAAAAATGATATTTTCAATTGTATAAGTATCACGGTCTGTTGTTTTCGTGACGCGGGCATTTAAAGGTGTCCGTTCCGGATTCGGCCCGAATGCCTCCCGAATTCGTTTCTGCACGGAACTTACATACTCTTCTGCGTCCGCTTTTGTTTTGAGCGAATCCAGCCGCGCAATTGTTTTTGCTTCCTGTTCCCTGACGCGATCAACAAAGTATTCCTGAACCATTCGCGGGAAACGATTCAATGTGGGAACTGTTTGATCAGGTTTTGCGGGCGCCGCAGCCAGTTCTTGAATCATCAGGTTCTCTAGCAGACTCAAACCAACCAGACTGACTCCTCCCGTTTTTAGAAAAGCACGTCGTGAGAGAGTTTCAAACTGGTCAATCGCCTGTTTTGAGCCCGACATATTGAATGATCCTGATGAATATTTATAATTAAAAAAATACACGGCGTCACTGTTTTACATGATCTCAAACACGGTATTCCATGATCTCAAATACGCTGAAACAAAGTTGCGAAATTCAAATTATGCTGTGATCACGCGCTGATTGTTATCATATTTTCGTTTTCTTTACAATTGGCTTCTCTATAATGAAAATCATTCCGACAATTGTACAGAATTATTTTAGTTGTTTTCTCATAATTCCATAAGCGTTAATAACTGGATACACTGTTTACTAACTGGATACACTGATAGTTGAAATGAATGACAGATTTATGTAATTCTAAAACTAGAAACACAATAGTGCTCTCCGCTACACCAGCAGACGTCAGCAGACGTTTCCATCAGAAATGGATCATAAATGGAAGTTCGTTCCCAGCAAGAGACTGCAGAACTGGTCAAAATTCTTCACAAAAACATTTCCAAAGTCCTCATCGGTAAACCGGAGGTCGTGAAACTTGCCATTGTCACATTGTTGGCAGAAGGTCATATTCTGATCGAAGATGCGCCTGGTGTTGGTAAAACCTCACTGGCAAAAGCCATCGCGAAAAGCCTGGATTGCAACTACAAACGAGTTCAATTCACGCCGGACATGCTGCCCTCCGATATTCTGGGTTCGAATGTCTTTCTTCCCAACCTGGGCGAATTTGAATTTCGTAAAGGCCCAATTTTTTCCAACATCCTGCTGGCAGATGAAATCAACCGCACGCCTCCCCGCACTCAAAGCGCCCTGCTGGAAGCGATGAATGAAGGCCAGGTGAGTGTCGAAGGGCAAACGATTCTGCTGCAGCCCCCCTTCTTCGTTCTGGCGACGCAAAACCCGTTTGAATTTGAAGGCACCTATCCTTTACCAGAAAACCAGCTCGACCGATTCATGATGTGTATCGACATCGGTTACCCTGAACGATCAACCGAACGGGATGTTTTAATCCAGCATCGCTCGGGCGAACCTGTGGATACTCTGCAGCCGGTAATCACAATCAAACAGCTCAGGGAAATGCAACAGGATGTCTCCAATGTGCGCGTTGATGATTCATTAACGGACTACATCCTGGAAATTGTGGACATGACCCGCAACCACCCGGAGCTCACCTTAGGCGTCAGTACACGGGGTGCGATTACGTATTCCCATGCCGCCCAAAGCAAAGCGTATACGGAAGGACGTGACTATGTCACACCGGATGATATCAAAGAGTTAGCCGTCCCCGTATTAGCACACCGGGTCATTACGAAATCCCTGGTGCGCGAGAACCAACGGACCCGCGCGAGTGAAATCATTCGGCAGATCCTACAACAGGCTGCGGTTCCGGGATAAAATGGGAAGACCGCTCACTTAGACAATCTACGCTGTCCCGCGGAATTTTTACGGTTCTGCTATTATTAAATAGTCGTCCGCGGTTGGATTAGATAAGATACTGGTACCTACCGTCAGATCAGTCGCAGTTCGGCTAGGCTGCTTTAGACCAATAACGCTTGACAGGGCACTCAGACGCTGGCTTGTCCCTGGAGGAATAAAAATGGATTGCAATCAAATTACAAAGTGGTGGCTCGGTCTGGTTCTCACGACTTGCTTCATCAGCTCAAACTGGAACCATCAAATGTTGTCTGCCGATGATGATTCTCAAAAAACACCGCAGCAGGCATCCTCTGACTCGAGCGAATCTCCAAAAGAAACGACAAAATTCACTAATCGGCTGTCAAAAGAGACCAGCCCTTATCTGCTGCTGCATCAACATAATCCAGTGGACTGGTACCCCTGGGGACCAGAGGCGTTTGAAAAAGCAAAGCAGGAAAACAAAATCATCTTTCTCTCGATTGGCTACAGCAGTTGTTACTGGTGCCACGTAATGGAACGTCTGGTTTTTGAAAACCCTGACATTGCCAAATACATGAATCAGAATTTTGTGAACATCAAAGTTGATCGGGAAGAACGCCCGGACATCGATGACATTTACATGACATCCTTAAGCGTTTACTTTCACCTGATTGGCGCCTCTGCCAATGGTGGCTGGCCGTTATCAATGTTTTTAACCCCGGAGCGGGAACCATTTGCAGGCGGCACTTATTTTCCTCCCACCGATCAGGGAGGCCAGATGAGTTTTCCTCGCGTCCTGCAACGCGTGAATCAGCTCTGGTCAGCAGATAAGAAACAGGTCCAGCAAAGCGCGACGATCATTGCTAAAGAAGTTGCCCGCCTGCAAAAAGAAGCAGCCGCGACGGAAACCATCTTAATCGAAAGTAAACTCGTCAAAGCGGGTGTCCGATCTATCAACGCCAGTTACGATACGGAATTTGGGGGGATCGATTTCTCTGAAGTCTCACCGAATGCACCCAAGTTTCCGACTTCGTCCAAGCTGGTACTGCTGCAATACGACATACAGGCTCCCTCGCAGGACGCCACTTCGGCAGAGTCCGCTAAGGTTCTGTATCACACACTCGACGCGATGGCGAACGGCGGCATCTATGATCACTTGGGAGGTGGCTTTCACCGTTACAGTACCGACCGCTACTGGCATGTCCCCCACTTTGAAAAAATGCTCTACGATAACGGACAGTTGGCATCACTGTATGCGAATGCGTTTGCGCAAACGGGCAACGTTCAATACAAGCAGGTTACCGAAGGCATTATCGATTTTGTGCTGCGGGAATTGACCGATCCTCAAGGAGGCTTTTATTCGGCCCTAGATGCAGAAACCGATGGCGTTGAAGGCGAACATTATGCCTGGTCGAAAGAAGAACTCAAAACCGCGCTGGGCGATGACTATAGCCTGTTCGCGGAATTCTACGGATTGAATGAACCCACCCGCTTCGAACACGGTTTTGTTTTACACCGTGTCACTTCCCTGGAAGCACTCGCTGAAAAGCAAAAGACGACTCCCGCCGCGCTCGAAACCAGACTCGCCGCGATGCGTCAAAAGCTGCATTCGATTCGTAATCAAAGAAAGCCCCTGTTAAAAGATGATAAAATCCTGACCAGTTGGAACGGCCTAATGATTCAAGGCATGGCGACAGCCGGTCGCGTTCTAAAACGCCCCGAGTATACTGCCGCCGCTGAAAAGGCAGCACAGTTTATTCTGGATCAAATGCGCAATGAACAAGGTCACCTGTATCGCAGTTATCGTTCAGGCCAGGCACGCTTAAACGCCTATCTCGACGACTATACGTTTCTCGTTCAGGGACTGCTGGCACTGCATGAGGCAACTGGCAAACAACACTGGCTGGACCAGGCCCGTCAACTGACTGACCTGCAGATTGAACTCTTCTGGGATCAGAAAGAGCACGGATTCTATTTCACCACGCACGACCACGAACAGTTAATCGCCCGCACCAAAAATGCCTACGACGCGGCGATTCCATCTGGAAACAGCATCAGCGTCCGCAACCTGATTCGCTTATCCGATCTGACTCAGGAACCGAAATACCGCCAGCACGCTGACCAGACACTCCAACTGTTTGGCAGAATCATCAAACTCTATCCCGGCCGCTGTGCCCAGTTGGTACAGGCCGTCGGAGAATATCTGGATTCACCCCTCAATCAAAAACAATCGGCGCTTTCCATCCCTGCCGGCGATTTTCGATTATTGCTCACCGCTGATGAAGAATCAGAACAGTTGGCAGCCGTGAATCCAGGTATCGAATTACTGGTGGCAGCAGGCTTAGGCCAAACCAGTCCCAAGAAAAAACTGGTCACTGCGAAAGCGTACCTCTCGGTCGACAAACTGCCCGCGGGTCAAACCTGCAAAGTAGCGATTGTGCTGGCGATTGAAGAGGGCTGGCACATCAACCAAAATCCATCCAGTCCTGATTTTCTAGTACCGACCACGTTCACGATTAAGACGGCTCAGAATATCAAATTATCGAAGGTGAAATATCCCGCCGGTCACGCATTCGAAGTGACCGGTTATGATCAACCGCTGCAGGTTTACGAAAAACAGGCCATCATTCGAGGCATACTCACCATACCTGCCGGTGCCGCTGGAAAAGATGAAGAACTGGAGCTGAATGTAAAATATCAGGCGTGTAATGACAAAACCTGTATTCGCCCCACGACGGTCAGTCTGAAAGGGAAATTTCGAATCGCCAAACCGGGCGAACCAATCAAACAAGTCAATCAAAAATGGTTTCAATCTGAAACGAAAGACTGAGTTTCTAATCCCGACGAAAACAGAGCGAATTGAAATGTTTGCTGTCGCAATATTTTTTTAAAGGTTCATGATGAACGACACACAATATGAAGAACAGCCGCTCGTAAAAACAAAGATCATTGCCACGGTCGGCCCGGCTTCCGATTCTCGCGAAATGCTGCGTAAATTAATTATCGCCGGCGTTGACCTGTTTCGGCTGAACTTCGCGCATGGAAAGCACGACAATCTCGCCGAAGTTGTCAAAAATATCCATGAGCTCTCGGAAGAACTGGGAAAGCCGATTGGAATTCTGGGCGATTTATCCGGACCGAAAATTCGTCTGGGAGTTTTACCGGATGGTGAAATTGCCTGTCGGCATAATATGAAATTTCGCTTCATTCGTGGTATCGATTCCGATAATCCACAGGAGCTGACCTGCACTTACGAACCTTTGATCCGCGATCTCCGCGTGGGTGACCCCGTACTTTTAGCCGATGGTATGGTTGCCATGCGTGTGGTGGCAAAACCAGAAGATGAAGAATTCGTGGAGTGCGTTGTCGAACGGGAAGGCATCATTCGCAGTAAGCAGGGTGTGAATCTGCCCGGCGTCCAGTTGAGTACACCTTGTCTGACAGAAAAAGATCTCAAAGACCTTGCCTGGGGCGTTGAACACGGGCTCGATTACGTCGGCCTCAGCTTTGTTCGTTCCGCCGATGACATTACACACCTGAATGAAGAAATCGACAAATTAAAACCCGTTGATCGCCCGCAGATCGTCGCCAAGATTGAAAAAATCGAAGCCGTCAGCGATATCGAACAGATTCTCAAACTCACCGACGCTGTCATGGTCGCACGCGGCGATCTGGGGGTTGAAGTCGATATCGAACGGGTTCCCATTATTCAAAAACGGATTATCCATCTCTGTAATCAATACCGCATACCGGTGATTACCGCCACGCAAATGCTCGACAGTATGCAGTTCAATACCTTTCCAACACGCGCTGAAGCCAGTGACGTGGCCAACGCCGTTCTGGATGGCAGCGACGCCGTGATGCTCTCTGGTGAAACAGCCGTTGGTGTCAGCCCACTGGCTGCTGTCGAAATGATGAGCCGCATCGTTCGCGAAGCCGCCCGCATCCTGTCATCCAATCTGCATTCGGAAGAGATCACCAGTAACCGCCGCTTACATGCGCGTGAAGTCACCGAAGCCGTCACCCTGGGTGCCGGCATTACAGCGGAAAAACTGGACGCCGACTTGATGGTGACCTGTACGCACGAAGGAAAAACGGCAATGGCACTTTCCAAACAGCGCCGTACCGTCCCCACGGTCGCCCTCACCGATCGACCGGCGACTGCCCGCCGCATTACGCTTTACTGGGGTGTGACCCCACTACTGACCGATGTCGTCGATAAGTCACCACAAAAAATTCTGAAATTCATCGACACTTATGGCAAAAAGCTCGGTTTCCTATCGGCGGGAAGTCAGATTGTCTTGATTTCGGGAACCGATTGGTCTTCACTAGGGCACGATATGCTTTTAGTCCATGAAGTGAAATAACTCTGTCTGTTAAATATTTGAGGGCAGCATGCCACACAAATTGACTTTGATCATAACACTGCTCTGTTCCAGTCTGACTTCTCAGTTTGGCTTTGGTGATGACTGGCCTCAATGGGGTGGACCAGAGCAGGATCTTGTCTGGCGGGAAACGGGGATTGTGAAAACACTCCCCACCACCGGCCTGCTCCCGCGCGTCTGGTCGACTCCGATTGGCGAAGGCTATTCCGGACCGGCTGTTGCAGAGGTGAATTCCCGCTGGTGTGTTTTCGTGACAGATCGTATTTTCAAACAACGCGTGGGATATGAACGGGTCTTGTGCCTGGATGCGGAAAGCGGAAAACCAATCTGGAATTATGAATATCCGGTAGAGTATTCCGTCAGCTATCCCGCTGGCCCGCGTGCGACGCCGGTGATCGACGCCGGCCGCGTATACACACTCGGCGCGCAAGGCCACTTATTCTGCTTTGATGCGGCGACAGGAAAAGTCCTCTGGAGTAAAAACTTCGTTGAAGATTATGGAACCAGACTCGCGACCTGGGGCATGGTGGCGGCACCGCTGGTGGACGGCGATCAACTCATTACGCTGGTAGGCGGACAAAAGAATTCTCTGGTCGTCAGTTTTGATAAAGCGACGGGCAAAGAACTCTGGCGAGCCCTCGATGACCGTGCCGTCGGTTATGCGCCGCCCGTCATCTTCACGTTTGGCGGGAAACGGGAACTGATTGTCTGGCATCCGACGGCGGTCTCTGCTCTGGAACCGAAGACCGGAAAACTGATCTGGGAAGTCCCATATGGTGTCCGCTATGGGCTGAGCATCGCCACACCGCGCAAAGTGAAAAATCGCCTGTTCGTCGCCAGTTTTTATAATGGGCCACGCATGATTGAAGTCTCTAATGACGGCAGTCAGGCAAAAATTGTCTGGTCAGGAAACAGCGACAGTGAGCTCAAGACGGATGGCCTGCACCCGATTATGATGACTCCCATTTTCAACGGAACGCACATCTACGGCGTCTGCAGTTACGGTCAACTGCGGTGCCTCGATGCCAGCAACGGTCGCCGTTTGTGGGAAACAGAAAAAGCAACCGGCAAAGGGCGCTGGTGGAACGCATTCATTGTCCCGCACGAAGATCGCTATTTTCTACATAATGAGCAAGGCGATCTGATCATCGCCAATCTGACTCCGCAGGGATATGAAGAAATCAGCCGTGCCAAATTAATCGAGCCGACCCGCCGCGTTCAACGCCGTATGACCATCTGGTCGCATCCCGCGTTTGCTATGAAAAGCGTGTTTGCACGGAATGATAAAGAAATCATCCGCGTCGATTTATCCGCGAAGTAGTACAACACGGATATTTTCGTCGAGAATTTTCAAACGAAAACCTGTCACAATTTTGTGGAGAATTACCAAAAGTCGGATCGTCAGTCCCGCTTAGAGTCGAAACCGGATATAATTGGCGTTAGTCTATCATCAGGGCTACACAGCCTGTTTATGTACGCGCACTTTCTTTAGTGCGTGTGAACACTGTTCATACATCGAGAGTTACTATTATGTCGTCGGATCATTTTGCTCCTCCTCAGGATCGATCCCAGGAAGTTCTGATACCACTGGAACCGCTCAAAGAATTGCTGGTCAAGCTTTTTGTGCGGATGGGGATGTTTCAAGTTGAGGCGGAAATCGCCGCGGATCGGTTAATCGAAGCCGACCTGCGCGGCATTCATTCACATGGCAGCCGCGCCGCAGAACGGTATCTGGATGCGATGGACATGGGCGATATCGATCCCCGTGCACAAATCCTGACGATCACGGAAACGCCAGCAATCGCAGTTCTGGATGGCAGCAATGCGATGGGGCATGTCGCCGCAACCCGCGCCATGGAACTGGCGATCAAAAAAGCAAGCGAAGTCGGCACGGGAACCGTAACGGTTCGCAACAGCCATCATTTTGGCGCCGCCGCCGTTTATGTTCTGCTGGCGGCCAAAGCCGGCATGATTGGCTACTGCACCACGAATACCGGCAGAGCCACCGTAGCCGCCCATGGCAGCACACAGGGCGCAACGGCAAACAACGCCATCGCCTGGGGCGTTCCCACCCGCGAAGGAGCCCCCTTTGTTCTGGATATGGCATGCGCCAAAACGTCATGGGGAAAACTGGAGACGCTGTCCCTGTATGGATTACCGGTGCCACCCGGTTATGCTCTGGACAGTGAGGGGAAAGAAACCACCGATTCCTCAGCCGTCAAAACACTCCTGCCTGCAGCGGGCCCCCGTGGTTATGGGCTCGCCATGGTCAGTTCGATACTGACGGGGGCGTTAACCGGAGGCAAACTGCCGATCCACAAAACGCGTGCACCGGAACTGGAAGGCTCGGAACATTTTTTCTATGTCATCGATATCAAACAGTTCGTTGAAGAAGACAAATTCCATGAAACACTGGCATCCGCGACGGAGGCCATACATCAGTTAAACCCGGTCAACGAAAACCAGCGGGTTCAATTACCCGGGGAGCAGGAATGGAAACAGACTCAACGGGCGCTCCAGGAAGGCCTGTACGTGCATCGCGATCATGCCAACTCACTCAAAGAACTGGCTGAGCGCGTGAAGTATGACGTCCCCTGGTAAACGTACTTCTGTTTTTTGATATCACCTTTCTTAATCACGAATTTTGAGGTCTGAAATGAAAATGGCAGCACGTCAGTCAATTTCGCTTCTGATATTATCCATCTGCTTCCTCTGTTCCACCCACACAGAACTCGCGGCGGGTAAATACAATCCTGTGCTGAACGCAGGCGATCCGGCGCCGACCTGGGAAAAGTTGCCTGCGACAGATGGCAAGACTTATTCCAGCGATTCCTTCAAAGACAAAGACGTGCTGGTGATCGCCTTCACCTGTAACAGTTGTCCTTATGCAGTTGACTATGAAGACCGTCTGAATCGTCTCGCGCAAAAATATGCCACGAAGGATTCCCCAGTGGGCGTGATTGCCGTCAATGTGAATCTGGTGCCGGCTGACAGTCTGGAAAAAATGAAAGCGCAGGCCGAAAAGAAAAAGTTTGTCTTCCCTTATCTGTTTGACAAAACACAAAAGATCGGCCAGCAATTCGGCGCCACGCGGACTCCCGAGTTTTTTGTTTTAAACAAAGACCGAAAAGTCGTTTACATGGGAGCCATGGATGACGCCACCGATGCCAGCAAAGTCAAACGCGATTACGTCGCACAGGCGATTGAAGCGGCTTTAGCAGGCAAACAGCCGGAAACGCAGGAGACCATTGCCATCGGCTGTAATGTTCGCTACAAACGCATCCGCAGAAAAAAATAACACTTTCTCTTCTCAATCGTTTCAATAGCAGCACACATGACGAAATTGAACCAGATACATATTCAGGACTGCATTGCTGGAATGCAGGGACTCGAAGCGGAATCGATCGATTTGGCATTCGCCGATCCGCCGTTCAATATCGGCTATGAATACGATCAATACGAAGACCGTCTTGAGAGTGAACAATACCTCGACTGGTGTTCGCTCTGGTTGGCCGAAGTCGTGCGGCTCTTGAAACCGGATGGTACGTTCTGGCTGGCGATTGGTGATGAATACGCGGCTGAACTCAAAGTCATAATGCAGCGGGAACTCGGGCTCACCTGCCGCAGTTGGGTCATCTGGTATTACACCTTTGGCGTAAACTGCAAAAATAAATTCAGCCGCTCACATGCGCATTTATTTCATATGGTCAAAGACCCAAAACAATTTACATTCAACGCCGACGATCCCTCGATCCGCATTCCTTCTGCCCGCCAACTCGTTTACGGCGATAAGCGGGCCAACCCCAAGGGACGCCTTCCCGATGACACTTGGATCCTGAGGCCACAAGATATTCCTGAGAGTTTTCAGGCAGATGAAGACACCTGGTACTTTCCCCGCATCAATGGCACGTTCAAGGAACGTCAGGGCTGGCACGGCTGTCAGATGCCCGAACAACTTCTGGGGCGCATCATTCGCGCCTGTTCGCACCCGGAAGAAGTGGTCCTCGATCCTTTCTCGGGAAGCGGAACCACTCTGGCTGTCGCGAAGAAATTAAACCGTCAATTTGTCGGTTTCGAACTCTCCGATGAATATGGCGCACGCGCACAACAACGGCTGACTGAAATCGAAATCGGACAGCCATTGGACGGACAGGAAAACCCGCTGGTCAGTGCTCCCTCGACCAAAAATGGAAAGCGACTGAAAGAGCAGCCAGCGAGTACTGCTTCTAAAAAAAGCGCCGCTTCAAAAAAACAGAATCCACGTCAGAAAAAATTGCTCTGATCTGACTCTTCTCGCTCTTAGTTTCATACCTGCCTGCAACGCTTGACGCGCGCACTCTCATTTCCAGAATGCGCCGTCAAAGTCGTCGCTATCCACCCGAAGCAGCCAGTGCCCCCATCTCCCGCGGTATGGAATGTGCCTTTACAGTGATATGCCGCTTTTGCTCCTGAAATAAGGGCTCTGTGTCCTAAATTGTTGCCGTAAAACAACATTGGTTTGCCGGCGCTGTTGCGAAAAATCAACACAGCACACTCATTTCTGGCTTCAGTCAGGCTTGCAGATAAAAAGGATCGAAACAGCCGCAACGGTTCGTTAGAATATACAGATCGCATCAACCACAACCCTTATCGGGATTTTAAAGATTCATCGTGGCGAACTTCATCACCTCTCTCACGAATCGACTGCGAGGATTTCTTCTAACGGGAGAAAACGAAATCCCTGCGCTATGGTGGGATATGATCGAGCAGATTCAATTCCTGCAACAGGATTTATCTTCCCTGTCTGAATCCCAGTTATTTGATGAATGGAACTCACTCCGCTTTCGAGTACAAAGTGGTGAGTCGCTCACGAATCTGCTTCCGGAATCGTTTGCGATCGTCAGCGAGCAAATGCAACGTCATCTGGGTATGACGCCTTATCCTGTGCAATACCTGGGCGCGTTTGCCATGCATGAAGGCGCCATCGCAGAAATGCAGACGGGTGAAGGAAAAACTCTGACGGCGGCGTTGACGTTGTGCCTGAATGCGTTACCCGATGAGGGCATTCATATCGCCACTGCCAATGATTATCTCGCCGAACGAGACGCCCAGTGGTTGAGCCCCGTTTATTATTCGCTGGGAATGACCGTCGGAACCATCACCGCTGATTCCACAACGGCCGAACGGCGGGCCGCTTATGAATGTGATATCACTTACAGCACCGCACGCGAGTTTGGTTTTGACTATCTGAAGGACCTGCTCAGTGCGCCGGGTTCCAAAATGACTGTCTCTCCTCATCGCGAGCAGTTATTCGGTCAGCAGAACAATCAAAGCGAGCAACGATTGCTGAATCCCCGAAAGCCTTACATGGTGATCATCGATGAAGCCGACAGCATTCTGATTGACGAAGCACGCACGCCATTGATCATTGGACAGACTGATGCTGCCGAAGCAGAGCAGATGACTGATCTCTGCCAGTGGAGTGCATCGCAAATTGCGCAATTAACTGTTGATGAACATTATATCGACCATGGTCCGCAGCGGGGCATGGAACTAACCGAAGCGGGTCGACGTGTGGTACGTGAACTATTATTACAGACTGATGCCCCCGGTTCACTCGATACGGGCACCGCTTATCAGTCTTCCGAACGCGCCTTAAAGGCGCATCACTATTTCCAGAACGGTCGCGACTATGTTGTCTGTGATGGGAAGGTGGCGATCGTTGATGAATTCACGGGGCGCATCTCAGAAGGCCGCAAGTGGCAAAACGGCGTTCACCAGGCCATTGAAGCCAAAGAGGGCCTAGAGATTACCTCACCCACAAAAATCGGCGCACAAACAACGGTTCAGGAACTATTCTCGCGCTATCCGCGCATGGCAGGCATGACGGGAACCGCCGAATCTGCCGCCAGTGAATTGAAAAAAGTCTTTGGCACCCCCGTCATTAAAATCCCCACCAATCGGCCTTCGAAACGTAAAGATCTTCCCGAACAGATCTTTCTGACGACAGAAGAAAAATGGGCCGCGATCGTTGAAGAAACTGCCACAATGCATCAGCAGGGCAGACCGGTGCTGATCGGGACGCGTTCCGTGAATCTGTCGAATCAGATATCGGCGTTGCTCTTACAAGCAGGGCTGGAGCATGAAGTGCTACACGCGCTCAATCATGAAAATGAAGCATCCATTATTCAAGAGGCAGGACAGCCAGGCCGGATTACAGTCGCCACGAACATGGCGGGCCGCGGAACGGATATTCTGCTGGGTGAGGGAGTCACTGAAAAAGGCGGCCTGCATGTCATCTGTTCTGAATTGCATGAATCCGCACGCATCGACCGGCAATTGACCGGACGTTGCGCCCGCCAGGGAGATCCAGGCAGCGCCCGCGTTTTTCTATCACTCGAAGACGATATTTTGGCAACGGGCCTGGGCGAAGAACACGCGCAGGACCTGATTACCAGTTTCCAGGAAACCAGCCAGGATCTGAAATCGACGCTGCGTTACTTCTACCAGGCGCAACAACGTATCGAGAAACGACACGAACAGCAACGCATTGATCTGGTGAACCGTATCACTCAGCGTCGTCAGATGCTGAAACAAATGGGCCAGCACGCCAACTTGAGCGAGCATTAGCAGCCCGCTCCTGTCCGTTTATTTTGTTGACAGTGAGTGTGGCGCTACGCTCAGTTTTTCATAAATCCCCCTCTTCGCAAACTGCAGATGCTTAGCAAAAGGTTGCATTAACATGGCAGGCAGGAAGAGCAAGTCTCCAATCAAAGCCGTTGTCAGCAGTGCCAGCATCATCCAGGCAAATCTTTGCGTAGGAATAAAATCGCTGAAACCAAACACCATTAATCCAAGGCCACAAATAAACGTGGTATGAATCATCGCACGTCCGCAATGTTTCAAAGCAGATTGAATCGCTTCTTCGTTGGTTCGGTTCAAGGTCTTTTCTCTGCGGAACCATGCCAGGAAATGCAGCGTATCATCAATGGCAATTCCCAATGCGACACTGGCCGTCATTACGGCTCCAATATCCAGAGGAATATCCATCCAGCCCATCAAACCAAACACGACGACGATTGGAAATACATTGGGCAGCATGCTCAATAACCCAGTCCACAGGCTGCGCTGGATGATGACAATCACCACAGCCACCAGTAAGAACGCGGTGAGAAAACTCCAGGTCAGATCGTGCAGAATCAACTGCTGAACCGTATGAATCAAAGGCATAATCCCGGTGTAATACGCGGTCATATTCACGCCCTCTGCTTTATATTTTTCGAGTGCCGGCTTGAGCGTTGTTTTCAACTTCGCCAGAGCGGCTCCATAATCGATCTTTTGCATCGCAGGAACCCGGGCACTGATACGCCACGATTCTGTACCGTCATTTTCAGATAAATAAACCGAATCCAGTACCGCCTGACGGTTCTCTTTCAGTTTTTTATTGGTCACGACTTTTCTGAATATCGATTCAAACCCGTTATGTTCGACTGGATTAGGACCAAAGGTGGCAGCCGACATTGTACCCGTATAGCCGTCAATGTTTTTGATCGTTTTTTCAATATCATCGATAATCCGCAAGCGTTGCAGAAATGTTTTTTTACAATCGGCGTCAAACTCGATGACCACTTCGACGGGAATCAGCGGCCCCATCCGGTCTTCGTTAAACTGGTAATGATCCAGAACCTGACTGCCTGCCGGGAACAGAGAAGGCACATCGACCGAAGAGCGGATTGAGAGTAAGCCATACGCCGAAACCGCCATTAATAATATTGAGGAGAGGAACACCGTTGCCGAATGTCGCTGCAGCACTTTCGCTAACGTTTCCATCCAGTGGGAGATGCGAGTAAAATACTTGGGAGTTGCTGACCGCTTATTGCCCCGGTTAAATTTCAAAATCTGTTGAGGCGGCCAAAGCTGCATCGCTCCTGGCAGAATCAGCAATAAGACTCCCAATGTGACCAACAGGCCCACCGAAGCCAGCAGACCAAACATCGCGATGGGGATAATCTGACTAACCATCAGCGACCCAAGCCCGATGGCTGTAGTAACCGCTGCCAGCAGACAGGGTTGCCAGCCTTTGGAAAACCCGGTGCGCACTGCCTCATTCGCTTCTGTTTTCGACTGAGCGCCGGTCGCAAATAATTCATCGTAATAGTAATTCACCAGATGCACGCCGGCGGAAATGGTCAGCACGAATACCAGTGAAGGTGTAATAATTAAAACGGCATCCAGGGGTGTTCCGGAATAATAGACCAGCGACAGAACGAGCCCTTGCCCGAACAAACCTGCCAGCAGGATTGTAGCCGTCAACATCCAGGAACGAATACAAATCCAGCAGAGACCAATTGCCACGAAAGTAGACAAAGCACCAAACAGATTCACACTGTGAATACTGGCACGATCAATGGCGACTCCATCGACGGGGGGGCCGGTCACACGAAACTCTTCGCGTGGTAACAGGCAGACTTCTTCAGCAACCGTTAAGACATGTTCGATGGATTGTTTGCGTAGTTCATTCCCACGATCTGTTAAAATAATGACGGCACAACTGTCGTTTAAGTCTTGACCGACCAGTGATCCCTCCAGTCGTACCAGCGCTTCGTCGCGCGGCAGCTTTAATGGAGGTGCCGTCAGTGTATTGACCACACCAGCCCCACTGACGATACGGTCAAATAGTGACTCGTGTGTCTCACCAAAATCGGTGGAGCGCGGCCCATTGATGGCGGCTTCGAATTCAATCAGGCGAGGATCATCGACCGTGCAACCAGGCCAACTGATTAAGAGCAGATCATTACTCTCAAAATGATCTTTGAACTTATCATAGTTCTGTCGGGATTGCATGACAGGCGGCGCCCACTTCTCTGGGGCAATGCACATGCTTTCGACACTTTGGTGCGCACCATAAATCAGAAATGGTGAGACGAGTACCAATAAAATAACGGTAACGACATAGCGCCGTACGTAACGCGGTTGTTTAGAAGTCATTGGACGATCTCTGAGTGAGGGGACAAAACAAGATCAACGGGTACATCCAAGGCCATCCAGCCCATGTGTACACAGCAAGTCTAGCTCACGACTTTTCACTCGTCCAAAAAAAGAATAAACTTTCGGCAGACTCGCCCCCCTGCGCAATCAGCACATTCGAAACAACAGCCATCAACGGCGCCACACAGGCTGAATGACTATCTGTTCCGTCGCACATCGAGATAAACGGCAATCAAGATTACGGCCCCTTTGACGATATATTGCAGAGAATAATGGACGCCTGCCTGATTCAGGCCTTTGTCGAGTATGCCAATAATAACGGCTCCGATCAACGTGCCGAACATGGTTCCCCGGCCTCCCGTAAAGCTGGTACCACCAACAACAACGGCGGCAATCGCCGTTAATTCAAACATCTCGCCTGAACCCGGTTCCGCAGAATAAAGCTGTGCGGTATGGATCATCCCGGCAACTCCCGCCATCAGCGAACAGAGCAGGTAAACCAGAATTTCGACGCGGACGACGGGAATCCCGGTATACAAGGCCGCTTCTCGATTGCCTCCCAGCGCATAAACATGCTGACCAAAACGGGTACGATGTAATAGCAGCGCCATCAGAAAAAACAGCGTCAGCATGATAACCACGGGGATCGGAATCACATCGAACAGGCGACCATTGCCAATCGCGAGGAAAAATGTCTGCTGTTCCTCAATCGGCATCGGCAGGCCACTGTTAAACCGTAGTGCACAACCACGGGCGATGAGCATTGACGCCAGCGTGATAATAAACGGGGGCATCGCTGTTTTTGATGCGGCAATACCATGAAAAGTTCCGAATACCGCTGCGACGCCCAATCCCGCCAGAATGGAAATCAAAACCAGAAACAGATTCTGAGAATCACCAGACAAAGCAGATAAACAAAACACGGTCGTCGTGCCCACCAGTGCAACCATGGCGCCGACGGAAAGATCGATCCCCCCAATCAAAATGACCAATGTCATCCCGAACGCCAGGATGGTATTGACGGAGATCTGCTGCGTCAGATTCAGCATGTTTTCCGGAGAGAGAAACGTAGGCACCCAGATTCGAAACAGCAGGAGCAATATGATAATCGCGACCAGCAGAGGAACCATTTGTTTAACGACTTTCACTTGCTGCCCCTTCTGTCAGTTGCTGCATCACCTGCTCTGCAGAGACGTTTTGTGCTTCGTAAATCCGGGTAAGTCGTCCTTCTCGGAACGTGCCCACTTTATGCGAAATATTCAACACTTCGTCCAGATCCGAAGAAATTAAAATCAAGGCCATTCCCTGTTCCACCAGACCACCAATAATACGATACATGTCTTCCCGCGCTCCCACATCGATGCCGCGTGTCGGTTCATCCAGAATCAGAATTTTGGGCGGCTGTTCCATCCAGCGGCCAACAAGTACTTTCTGCTGATTCCCGCCCGACAGGTCCCGAACCGGTTGCTCGGCTCCGGACAAGCGGACTCCAAATCGGCTGATCGTCCGTTCGACGATGGCGTTTCGAACCCCGTAATGAAACACACAGCCGTTGATCCAATCCTTCAACCAAGGGAGCGTGATATTGAACGCGACCGACTGATCATTGACCAGGCCTTGCCGCTTTCGATCTTCGGGAACCAGAACCAACCCCTGCTGCAAAGCATCTCGGGGACTCTGAATCTGCGTTGGTTTTCCATCGATTTGAATTGTTCCGCTTTGGATACGATCAATGCCAAACAAAGCACGTGCCAGCTCGGTCCGACCGGCGCCAACCAGTCCGGACAATCCCAGCACTTCTCCATATCTGACCTCAAAAGAAATGTCATGTACCTGGGAATTACTCAGTTCGGAAACTTTCAATGCCACCTCGCCGGGGCGATAAGGGGGCCGGGGGAAATGCTCTTTGATATCACGGCCCACCATCCATTGAATGAGCGTCCCTGTTTCAATCTCATTTGTTTTCGCCGTCCCGACCGACTTTCCATCGCGTAATACGGTAATCCGATCTGACAGACGCGTGATCTCTTCCATCCGATGAGAAATATAAATGATGCCGACTCCCTGCTCGCGCAGTTGTCGCAGCGTTTTGAACAATGCATCCACCTCGACCTCAGAAAGCGACGAGGTTGGCTCATCCAGAATCAGGATGCGTGCTTCCTGCGATAAAGTGCGGGCAATTTCTACCAGTTGCTGTTGTGCCGTGCTCAGGTCAGATACCAGCGCGGTCACATCATTGATTTCAGACAGGTCCAATTGCGCGATCAGATCTTCTGCCTGCCGATTCATCTGAGAGCGGCGCAAGATTCCCAGCGAAACCGGTTCTCTACCTAGAAAGATATTCTCTGCTACAGACAAATTGGGCGCCAGCGAAAGTTCCTGATGGATCAAGCGAATTTTCTGCCGGTCTGCATCGGCCACATTTCGCAGCGTGATTTGATTCTGTTCCAGCCAGATTTCTCCCTGATCGGGTTGATGAATGCCGCCCAGAATTTTAATCAGCGTACTTTTGCCCGCGCCGTTCTCTCCCAGCAAGGTATGAATTTCGCCGGCTTCCAGGTCAAAGCTGATCTCATCCAGTGCAGTCACTGTACCAAAGCGTTTGGTAATTCCCCGGAGCCTGAGTAGCGGCACACTCTTGGCAGACATCGCTTAGTTTGCCTCCAGAAACTGCTCCGCGTTTTCTGACGTGATTAACTCTACGCGCACTTTGACCTCTGTTTCGACTGCTTCACCGCGCAAATGTGCCAGCATTTTTTGAGCGGCAATCTGACCAATTTCACGAGGAAACTGAGCTGATGTGGAATGCAGTTTGCCCGCTTGAACTGCTTTGATTCCCGGCTGGGAACCATCGACGGTAACAATCGTCACCCGATCCAGTTTGTTTACCGAATCCAACGCAGAAATCACGCCCAATGCATTCGGATCATTGATGGCAAAGACTGCGTTTAAATCGGGATAGCGACCAATCAGATCGCGCATCACCGGGCGTGCTCCCTCGGTCGAACCTTTGGCTTCCTGCACATCTAAGATTTCCATCTCGGGAAATTGAGCCATTTCCGTTTTAAAACCTTCCACGCGGTCGATGCACGCTTTATTGACAGACAGATGCAAAACCACCAGCTTTGCTTTCGGATTCACTTTTGCCAGTGCCTGTGCTGCCAGTTTTCCGGCACGGACATTATCTGAAGCGACCGTACACACAATCAACTCTTCGTCTGATTTTTTTACCGGTGCATCCACGATGATAATCGGCACGTTTTTTCGCTGGGCTTCGAGTAACGAACCTTTTAAGCCTTCCCAGTTGACCGGATTTACAAAAATGCCGGCAACTCCCTGCAGGATCAAGTCGGAGAGATCATTTTTCTGTTTCAGGGAATTAAACTGTGCATCCAGAATGACCAGCCGATCTCCGTTGGCTTCAAGCTCTTGTTTCAAACCTTCGCCGAGATCGACAAAAAAAGGATTGTTCAGAGTTTGAAATGAGACGCCAAACAGTTTGCCTTTGGCTGCCTCAGCAGGGGACTGTTGCGGTTCGGAACCGGGGTCTTCACTGCAACCGTTCGAAAACGGGACGAGGAGCAGGAATATCAAAGAAGAGATCAGAAACTGTCGCGCACTGTTCATAATCAGCCTTCGTTCCAATGGAATAGTGAGAATTCCTCTGTAAAACGATATACTCTGTTACTATTAAGTAACAAAATCAGACTGCAATGAAAAGGTTGGGATGCAAATGTGTGTATCAAACTGCGGTTCACACGTTCGAAGTTGCGACTGACTAAGCGGCTCGCTTAAAGGGCTCCCGAGCCTGTTTTGCAGTAGGCGATTGAAATTCAGGCAAAATCCTCTGAATCTCTTCCAGGATCTGATGTGAAGGCTGCTCGGTAATATCAGTCAGCCTCGCAAATGCTTCGTGAATGAACTGTTGGCTGAAATTAACTTTCTCTGCGACCATAATTTTGGGATGGCATGTTGGCAGATGTTTTTCCCCATCCACGTGCAGCTCTTCGTACAGTTTTTCACCAGGACGCAAGCCTGTGAATTGGATTTCGATGTCTTCGCCCAATTTCAGACCGGATAGTTGCACCAGGTCGGCAGCCAGATCCACAATTCGAACCGGCTCGCCCATATCGAGTACAAATATCTCGCCACCACGTCCCATGGCGCCTGCCTGAATGACCAGCTGAGATGCTTCGGGAATGGTCATGAAATACCGCTGCATCCGTTCGTCGGTCACCGTAATGGGACCGCCATTCTGGATCTGTTGCGTAAAGATCGGGACCACACTCCCCGCGGACCCCAATACATTTCCAAAGCGAACGGTTACAAAATGGCACTTGGATTGCGCGGCCAGAGATTGCACATACAGCTCGGCAATTCGCTTGTTGGCTCCCATCACATTCGTCGGATTGACGGCTTTGTCGGAGGAAATCATCACAAAAGTACCAACCTCGAGTTCCTCTGCCAGATCGGCCAACCGTTTTGTTGCCAAAGCAATATTTTTTACGGCTTCTCCCGGGTTACTTTCCATCAACGGAACGTGTTTATAGGCTGCTGCATGAAAGAGAATATCGGGCTGATACTCGTTCATGACAGCCCTGATCCTTTTGGAATCATTCAGGTCTGCAATCACGACATCAAACCGCCCCTGATACCCGAGTTTAATTAGTTCGCGTTCCAGATAAAACTGGCTGTTTTCAGAACGATCCACGAGAATCAATTTCTGGGGGGAAAATTGTAACAGCTGACGGCAGATTTCCGAGCCGATGCTTCCCGCGCTGCCTGTGACCATCAAAACACGATCATCCATCCAGTCGCGAATATTCTGCATATCGAGTTGCACGGCTTCTCTGCCCAACAAATCTTCAATACAAACCGGACGCGGTTTCATTTCGACTTTGCCAGACAGCAGTTGCTGATAACTGGGAAGTACCTGTACCTGAATCTGAGCAGAGTTCCCTGCTTCTATTAACTGACGCACAGTCTTACCCGGAATCTCATCTGCTGGTAACAGAATATCGGAAACCGCATACCGCTCTGCCAGAGAACACATCTCCTCTAAGGGACCCAGAACGGGAACGCCATTAATGCGCGTTCCCAGCCGATTGGGATGATCATCCAGAAAACCGACCACCCTCAAACACGAATCCTTATTCCGTTCAATGATGCGAAGTAAAGACGCACCAGACTCGTTTGCTCCCACAATAAAGGTGGGCTTACAATCACTCTGCTGCCGCAAGATGCGTCCGCTGTCCTGAATCATACGGATTCCGGCACAGACACCACAGACCGCTAAGATAGTGGATCCCCAGTCAATCAGAAAAACGGAGCGGGGAATCATAATATTGGGGAAAATTAAATAATCGATAATCGCCAGGGCAGCCGAGCTCAAGGTGACAGCCTTCGCCAGATTGACCAGGTCGAGGACAGTGATATACCGACTACGGATTTTATAGACCCCACTGCCCCAGAACGTCAGTGTTTTCAAGCCAACGGCCCATAAAACAGTCGATCGGAACATGCGAAAGCCATACTCTCCCAGCACCCCATCAATATTGAACGAACCTTCGAAGCGCAGCCAGAACGCAAGGTAGTAAATTGCGCAAAATATTGGCAAAAACACAACCATCCAAAAGAGTTGGCGACGCGTTACACGAGATTTCTGAAACCAATTTGATTTTGACTTGGAGTCCAACCTTAGCTCCTAATGTCGTAAATCCCGGTCCAAGAACAAACTTAGACCAGAAACTATACACATAAATACATACCTCTCTTGAGATGGTTCAGAGCGGGGCCGTGTTAATACCAATTTTCACTATTTTCCGTCAACATCAAAATTCTTAAGAACAATCCAGCAAATACCTTGTCTGGTTTTATAATCTGAAAGACTCGCTTTTCTGACCACGCCCTTTTCCAAATCGTCTGAAAATGAACCGCGGTCTGAATTTCCCAATGCAGTTAACACTGCAGGCTGGTCGCTTTTCCGATTTTGGTTGATTATGATGAGCCTCAGTCAAACCTGTTACCTGACTCAACTAGACAAAGTATAAGGTGTAACGTGATTTTCGTTCTCGATAACTATGACTCATTTACCTATAACCTTGTGCAAAGGTTTGGGGAAATCGATCCCACTCTGGACATTCAGGTCGTCCGAAACAATCAGACGTCCCTTGAAGAAATTGAACAGAGCGCGCCCGAAAAAATCATCATTTCTCCCGGTCCCTGCACCCCTGGGGAAGCAGGGCTTTCCAAGGAAATTATTGAGTACTTTGCCGGCAAAGTACCCATTTTAGGGGTTTGCCTGGGGCATCAGTGCATTGCCGAGGTCTTTGGAGCCAAAGTCGTTCGAGCAAATCGATTGATGCACGGCAAAGTTTCGCTGGTTCACCATGATGGGACCGGCGTCTTTAAAAACATCCCCTCCCCCTTTGAGGCAACCCGCTACCACAGTCTGATCGTCCCGGAAGAGACCTGTCCGGAAGAACTTGAGGTCTGTGCCTGGGTGGAAGAGGAAGGCCATCCGAAAGAAGTCATGGGACTGCGACATCGAACGCATTCTGTGCACGGCGTACAGTTTCACCCGGAAAGTTTTCTTACTCTGGAAGGTGTGACGCTGCTGAAAAATTTCCTGGCGCTTCCCGCAGAACAACTCACCAGTGCCTGAACGGAAAAGAGAAATCCCCCTATGCTGTCGGTTCAAGAAGCCTTTCAATTGATTCTGGAAACGGTCAAACCCTCTCCTCCTCAGGACTGTTCGCTGTTTGAAGGCACACATTGTGTCCTCGCAAAAGGAACCGTGAGTGACTTGAATGTTCCCCCGTTTGATAAAGCCCTGATGGATGGCTTCGCCGTCAACAGTGCTGATTTACCAGAGGGCAAAGCAACACTCAAAATATTAGAAACGATTTATGCCGGCTCTGTTCCCACGCTGCCTCTGCAAGCCGGCCAGACCTCACAGATCATGACGGGTGCACCTCTGCCAGCAGGCGCCGATGCCGTCGTTCAGATTGAACACTGCCGGATTAATGAAGAACAACAGACGGTTCAGATCGAAACTTCTCCGGTTGCCCCCGGAAAAAACATGCTCTACCGGGCCTCTGTTCTCGAAACCGGTGCCCCCGTAATTGAAGCAGGAACATTGCTCCGGCCACAGGAAATCGGTGCCCTGGCAGAAACCGGCAGTCCCACCATTTCAGTTCGCCGTCCCCCCAGCGTCTCTATTTTAGCGACCGGTGATGAACTCGTCCCACCTGAAGAGTCTCCGCAAGCGGGTCAGATCAGAAATTCCAATGAAGTCATGCTGTATTCACAAATTCTGCAATCGCATGCACGACCGATTCCACTGGGCATTGCCCGCGATGAACGAACTCATTTAAGTGAAAAAATACAGGAAGGCTTGAAGAGTGATTTCCTGCTGCTTTCGGGGGGTGTCTCTGCGGGGACGTTAGATCTGGTTCCTTCTGAACTGCAGGCTGCCGGGGTGAAACAGGTCTTTCACAAAGTGAATCTGAAGCCGGGAAAACCGCTCTGGTTTGGCATCCTGGAACGGGAAAACCAGGGCCCGTGTTATATTTTTGGATTGCCCGGAAACCCTGTCAGCAGCATGGTTTGCTTTGATTTGTTTGTCCGAACGGCGATCCGACAATTCATGGAATTCCCCGCGCCGAAACCGGCTCCGGTTCAAGCCCGTTTGAGTGCGGATTTCCAATCCCGTGGAGATCGGCCGACGTATCACCCGGCTCAGGTGGAATGGAAATCAGGAGAAGCCGTTGTGACTCCTTTGAAAACTCTAGGTTCTGCTGATCTGCGTTCCACAGTCACAGCAAACGCCGTTGCCCTGTTTCCCACTGGAAATCAGCTTTATCAGGCGGGTCTTCAAGTTGACACTTTTTTATGGTAGCTCTCCCAGTTTCTGCCACAATTGATCTACTCTCAAATGCCTGATTTCTGTAAAAATCACCTCGATCAGACTTAAAATGAGGACCTTCATTCGGATTGCCCCCATTCAGGATCGTGGAATTGACGTAAGAAATATGACCGGTTCAGCTGAAACAGGATGTTTCACTCACCACAGGTTTTCTTAAAAACCTCCCATTGAGATCGGATTCCAAGGACGGATATCATGGCCTTTACCACAACGACAATTGAAAATTCTCCCACTGATCAACCAACGATGGAACAAGATCCTGTGTCTGAAAACGTGCCTTTGAAAAATGAGTTACCGAATAACCAGCCGCTAGGCCAGGACATTCAGAACATCATTAATACCGCGCGGACATCGCCCGCACCGGCACTGGGCGCCTGGTTGATGTCGGGCTTCACTGCTGTAATGATGTGGGCCAGCTTTACTCCCCTTGACTATGGTTCGCTGGGATGGGTTTGTCTGATTCCGCTGTTACTGCTGGTCAGAATTCCGCGCAAAACGCGGTTGATGTATACCGCCATTTATTGTTCGGGTTTCCTGTTTACTCTGGCCTCATTTCAATGGATGCGGCTCGGCGACCCTTCGATGTATGTTGCCTGGGTCGCGCTGGCGATTTATGTCGCCTGCTATTTTCCGTTGTTTGTTCTGCTCACACGAACCGCCGTTCATCGCTTTCATGTTCCTCTCCCCGTAGCTGCACCTATCATGTGGGTTGGCCTGGAATACATGCGTGCCTACCTGCTGACCGGCTTCTCCTGGTATTACATCGGACATACACAATATCGCTGGATTGAACTGATTCAGATCAGCGACATCACCGGCGCTTATGGCGTCAGCTTTCTGGTCGTCATGTTGGCAGCCTGCTTTGCCGATCTGCTACCGGCATCAATAATGAAACGCTTCAAACTGTTCCCGGTGAACTTGACTCCGGAAGAACAAAATCTGGATCAGATCAGCTTGAAGCAGATCGTTCAGACAGCGGTTTGCTTAACTCTGTTCTTTGCTGTTCTCGGTTACGGTTACGTACGTCGCTCCCAAGCCGCATTTCAGGATGGGCCCCGTATGGCTTTAATTCAAGGGAATTTTCCGACATCGGTGAAACATGATCCCAATGCATGGCAGTCTATCTTTCTCAAACACCTGTTCCTGACGGGCGTTGCCGTTCGTCATCAGCCCGATCTGATCATCTGGCCGGAAACCATGTTTCGCTGGCCGCTCATTGAATCGAACGGAAAAACCAATCAGGAACTGCAAACAATTGCGCCCGAAATTCCTCTGGAAAAATGGAATGAACCTTCCGCGCGAAAATTGCTCAGCAACATGAGTAAAGAAGCCAATGCGGCTCTGGTCATCGGATTGGATACGATCTCCGCAGGTGACTCGAAAGTCGATCACTATAACTCCGCCCTGTTTATACGCCCCGATTATGGCATTGTTTCACGCTATGATAAAATTCACCGTGTTCCCTTCGGCGAATATCTTCCCTTAAGAGACACACTTCCCTTTTTACAATACTTCACACCCTATGGTGCTTCGTTCGGTATCGAACCGGGGAAAGCGGCGGCAAACTTTGAATTTCAAAACTGGAACTTTTCACCGGTGGTCTGTTTCGAAGACACCGTACCGCACCTGGTCCGCTCGGTGGTCAATCAGTCATCCAGTGCTGACTCCACAAACAAACCAATCGATTGTCTCGTTAATCTGACCAACGATGGCTGGTTTCACGGCTCAAGCGAACTGGACCAGCATTTGATTACAGCGGCCTTTCGTTGTGTCGAAAATCGAACCCCCATGGTTCGAGCCGTGAATACCGGGATCTCGGCTGTCATTGACGGAGACGGCATGATCGTCGAACCCGATCTCTTTATCGACGGCGATAATCAAGGGCGCACTTCATTCGTGAATCCCAAGACAGGTCGCTGGAATAAATCGATGAATGCCGTCGTCATCGATACGATTCCCCTGGATAATCGAACCAGCCTGTATACAAAATACGGCGACTGGTTTGCGGGAACCTGCTGCTTCTGTGTTCTGTTCGTATTTTTTATGGGACTGCTGACTCTCAAACGAACTCCAGGACCTGTGAAGTCATAATCAGAACTCTACGGAGTCACGTTCATCAAACGACCGCTGATCGTCCGTTTCCTGCTTTTGAATATGCGCTGAAATGATGATCTGTTGGTCATCTTCGTTTTCGCCTGCCTGCCGGCTCCCTCCCGATATTGAGTGATTGAGCCATTCAGTCGTTGCTTGTTGATTTATGTTGATTTTAAACAAATCCAGCAGGAACAATAGATTTGCGTGTTCCCCACCCCTGTGGCTAAAATAGAGACAGGCAGGCATAGATTTTGTATTGATGCAGCCAACATCGAACATATTACTCACATTCAATCTGAAGAAGATCGTTTCACAAAAATGGCAGTCGATAGCTGGTACTATAAGCAAGTAGACGAGATCTGTGGGCCAATTTCATTTGAAGAACTATTTGCCATGGCGCATGAGGGCAAATTGACACCTCAAATGGAGATCAGAAATGGCGAGTCAGGAAACTGGTTTCCGGCAGAGGACATCGGCGGACTGTTTGACGCAGACTCTGACAATGTTTCCGCCGATGAAATGCCTTCACTCGACGAGTTTTCAATCGTCGATTCTTCCTTTGGCGTCGAGCCCCAGGAAAACCTGCCTACACTGGATGGGTTCTCGATCATTGAAGAAGAAGACAAACTCTCTTCGGAATTAGAATCACAGCTGCCCCGCTTTGCCACACTGGAAGCAGTCAGAAGCAAGCACCAGAAGATTCAATGGTATTGTCGCATTCTGAATCAGGAACTGGGACCGATGTCGGCAGACGACCTGATGCAACTGCTGCTCGATAGTGAATTGGCGCCGAACGATGAAGTCAAATCGTCTGCGGAACCGGAGTGGGTTCCCGCGCGAACCGTTGTTTTCCTAAGTTCCTCTGGCGGGGACCTGGATCTGCTGGACTCAGAAGCAGAGGAAACGGCGAACGTTGTTCCCGCATCGGCCGAGGCTGCTGTTGAAGCACCGGTAGAGGAAACACCGGCTGAGCCAACGCCGGCAGCAGCTCCCATCAAACCTGCCAAGCCCCCCATTCTCCAAGTACGTTCAAGACAAAAATGGTTCTGCAAACTGGGTGGCATGGGTTATGGTCCGATTGAAGCCCATAAAATTAAAATGTGGGCCGAACAGGAACGTGTGGAACCGACCGATTTACTGAAGCTGGGCCGCAAAGGAGAATGGTTTGAAGCCTGGCAAATCGAAGCCTTGCAATTAAAAAAACCGGTAGAAAAAACAGCGGCCGACGCAACGGCTCCCACCGAAGAAGAATTGAACGCACCGGAAAGCAAACCCGCTACGGCCCCCATCAAGGCTGGGGCAACGACAGCCCCCGTTGCCGCGATACCTGCCGCTTCCTCTTTCGCAGCGGCGACCCCCGCTCCCGCGCGTCCCAAACCGAAAATCAAAGTCGCACGGTCCAACCCATTCGAGTCTTTAGGCCCCATGATGGAGCCTAAGATTTTAGGTGGTGCCGCCGCAGTGATTGCTTTAGTGGCCATTTTTTACTTTGTCCCCCTTGGCGGATTATTGTCTTCCAGTGGACGTGATGAACTGGATAAATTTAAGGCGGTGCATCGAGAATTTTTAGCATTACAGCAAAAGAAAGCCAGCGATGCAGAGTGGACCAGTTTCGAGAACAAAGCCCAGTCCGATCTGGCCCCAGTCATCGAAAGCCTGGAAAGTAATGCCAGCTCTGACAATCCACAGCTGCAACATTTGTTGTGGGCAGGCCGAGACTATTTAAAACCCATGCTTCAAACCGCACGAACTGAGGCAAACCGCGACCAGGAAAAATTTGAGACGCACATCAAAGAAGCGGAACGCATTATCACAAAGTGACAAAAATGCACTCCTGGCTACGAGCATTCACTATGCACATCAATCTGTACAAAGTTGACCTGAGAGCAGAATTTTTTTGTCTAGTTCTTTCCACAGGTACTATCCAGTGCTAAACTAAAAGAGTAGTTCTAGCAGTCGTCACCCGCCTTATTTTTCTCCCCTAATTGAGTTTCCCAAAGTATTTTCTGCTTAGAAATTCCCACCAGCTTATCCTGCATTAACAAAGAGTATTTATCATGAATACAGAGTCTTCTTCTCTAAAAACCAGGGGATTTACCCTGATTGAATTGCTGGTTGTGATTGCCATCATCGCCATCTTGATCGCTTTATTATTGCCCGCGGTACAACAAGCCAGAGAGGCAGCACGCAGAAGTTCCTGCAAAAATAATTTGAAGCAACTTGGTTTGGCAATGCACAACTATCATGAAACGCATTCCATCTATCCACGTGCCAATTTTGAAAGACAAGAAGCATCGACCCATGGATATGGGAATTATTCTTATCTGGCATATTCTGCGCAAACGATGCTCCTGCCGTTTATGGATCAAGCTCCCCTTTACAATCAATTTAACTTTTCACTCGCTCCAAACCAATCCACGAATGACGCAACGAAAAGAGCGGTCATTCCTGCGTTTCTCTGCCCTTCAGATACTCGCTCGATTTCGAATGGTGGTGGTTATGGGGCCGGTCCGGGAAACAGTTACGCTGTATGTGCTGGACCATCAATATACTGGTTTGGATTTACGCCTTCGGCGACCAACACGTCCCCTCAGAATCTTCAGCATCAAGTCGGTATGTTTAATTATCGGAAAGCAATCCGAATTCGAGACTTGGTCGATGGAACTTCGAATACCATCGCCGCTTCGGAAATTATGATGGGTGATGGTAATAACGATGCCTCACAAATTGGCGCCGGGGATACCGTTCGCGGAGTGGGAAGAGGAAGCACTGCTTACTCATTCCCGTCTCAATCAGATCTAAATACCTGGGGCAATGCCTGCTTAGCAAAGAAAAACTCTCTCCCGGCTTCTCCCGCTCCACGGGGAGACACCGGTTCAAACTGGGTCTACGGGAATAGCGGGTTGACGGTATTTAACACGTTGACCAACCCCAACTCCAAGTATCCCAACTGCGTGAGCTGTGCCACTTGTGGAACGAATGATTCGACCGGCCTGTTTCCCGCCCGCAGTCGGCATACGGGAGGTGTCCATATCCTGATGGGTGATGGCGCCACTCGATTTATCAGTGAAAACATTGACAATGCCACCTGGCAAAATCTGGGTGCGATCGCTGATGGGAACGTCCTGGGTGAATTTTAGAGCTGACTCAAAGCGGTCGTAGCGGTCTCAAATCTCTCATGATTGTTTTAGAGAACTCATACTACCTGTAGCAGGTTCATTTTACTGAATCGTAATCTTTTTCGAGAGATTACGATTCAGATACTAATATTAAGAAAGCCAGATCCATGAAATCTCTTAATGCACTACTACTGTGCCTAATTCTAATTTGCCCTGTTGCCAGTGGTTGTTCGGGTGAAGCAGCTCCTCAAGTCCCCAGTTCCGCAGAAATCGTTGCTTCTTTGAAAGCAAATCTCCAGCTCGTCGTAGACACCGGTGAAGGTGGAAGCGGTCTCGATATTTTGAGAACGGAATTTGAAGAACTTAAAACACAGGCCCCCGATAAAGCACAGGCCATCGAGAACGATTTTCAAGCGCTGCTGAATACGTCAAAATCTGAAAATCGTAAATCATTGGCAACAAAAATTATCGGGGCACTTCAGTAGCCTGAGAAAACTCAAATATCCGGCTGCGGTACAGGCGGTTTCACTTTCCACCAGACAGTCATCAGCAAAGGGGTTTTATCATCATTCAAAATCCCCTCCACCTGGATAAACTGGTTCCCTTTCACGCGGTAAATGAATGATCGCGGTGCTTTCTGGATTTTACCTTTGTTCGGCCCGGTTAAAACTTCCAGATCATAATAGGTAAAGAGATTCGCATCGGACATCCGCTGTAGCCGGTACTTGGCCTGGTGGGCATGAATTAGCGTGCCATTGCTGTCATACAAATGTAATTTCGTAACTTTCCCTGAGAACTCCTGCTCGACACGAAGTGGTGCCCCGTTCCTAGCCTTATCATTTCTGACCCATTTCCCTTCCAGAATTTGATAGTCTTCTTCAGGAGCGGGCTCTGCAGAAAAAGCGGTTGTCCAACAAAACAGAATCGCAGCCAATAGAACAATTTGTTTCATTGGTCCCTTCCTTTACTTTTGAAATCCATTTCCGAAAGTGCGCTGTCGTACTCCGAGACTTAGTCTAATCGCTCGAAATGGAGCGGGTGATCGGACTCAAGGTCAGCCACGCGCATCGAGATTTTGCCATCGAGTACATCGGTTAAGAGATCTCCGCAGACCTCGGCCCGCCAGCCCGACATCAACCGTGGTTTTTCTTCACCCTGTTCTTTATAAACATGATAGCGGACGAGGTGCCTTAAGTCGGCTGAAGTACCAACCAGTGTTTGAGACACATTCATTTCTGCACAACGATTTGCCAGCGCTATCCCCAGCAGCTTTCCAATGACTTGCTCATCCTGATTCTGCTGGTTGCTGAGGTTTTCCATATGCTGCGGGAGCTGATCGTTGGGAATCTGCTGGGCCTTGGCGATACGCTGAATCAGTTCAGGAGCCACCTTAAACATATTTTTGCGATTGAGATCACGCGTTGCCGTCAGATCTTGTGTGGTACTTGGCTTCCGGCGTGCCAGTTCGATTAACAGATCATCACGCAATACGCGCCGCGCGGGTTGATTTTTTTCCTGAGCCACTTCGTCACGCCAGGCAAACAACTCTCGCACAATTGCCAGTTCACGCGACTTCAATTTATGTAAGCCGGAAAGACGCCGCCAGTTTTCGCGATAAAACTCGGAATCGACTTCATCAACCATCCGCTGGAACTCGGACTCTGCCCAAATAAGCCGCCCCAAATCACTCAGTTCTTTTTCCTGTATTTTCCAGATTTTCAAGACGTACTTTACGTCATCCAGCGCATATTTAATTTGCTGCTGAGTCAGCGGTCGTCGTCGCCAGTCTGTGCGTGTCTCTTTACTGCCGGCCTTTTCGCTGAGCACGCGCGCCACCAGCGCGGTATAAGAAATCGGAAAGCTGCGCGACCGAAGTCCCTCGGCAATCTGCAGATCTACCAGCTTCTGAGGTTTTTGGCCGGAGAAGTGTCGACAAAACCGAACCTCTTCCCGCCCCCCGTGCACGACCACCGTTGTGGAATCGTTGGTCATAATCTCCCACCAGGGAGAGAGGTCTTGTACCTCATAAGGATCGACTGCCACAGATTGACCATTTAAGGAAAACTGCAAGAGCGAAAGCTCGGGACGATAGGTGAATTCTGAAACAAATTCGGTATCGAATGAAACGATGCCCGCGTCTAAGATTTGATCACATAAGGCGATAAACTCAGACTGCTGAACAATGAGTGGGCTCGACATCCTTTGATAACTTCCTTTTCTTGGACCAGGAACCGCAGATCTTTCATCTGCCGAGAACCCGTAGATTTTATCATTCTTAAACCCTAATGTTGTAGATATTTATTGATTTCGTCAATGAACTCAAGCGTTTTTTGTGTCCCTTACTACGTTTACTAGGATCCCAGAAACCTGCGCGCTCCCAAATAAAAAGCCCTGGAAGTCCGTTCGATTCACAAAATCTGGTAAGTTCTACCGGCTACGATGACGATTCTGTTTATACCAGGCTCAGGAATCTCTGGCCCCTCGGCAAATACTGCCGATTATTAACTTGGCTTATTAACTACACTCCAGGAGTGCATTATCATGGAAGATGATGATCCACCAGGAGTCCCGGAGTGGGTAGTGACTTATGGAGACATGATGTCACTCCTGCTAACATTCTTTATCATGCTGGTTTCCCTGAGTGAAATCGTCAACGATGAAAAATTCCGGGCCGTTCTGGAATCCATTCAAAACTATTCGGGGTACCGCACAGGTCCGGTCTCTCCACCTGGAAAATATTTCCCCATGAACTCGCTCGTCGAACAAATGAGCATGCTGGGTGCCTTTACAGATAGCCCTGACCGTGGAAGAGGGGGGATTAAAACACGCGCCCTGGAAGGAAAGGACGTCCGGGTATACCGCACGCGGGAGGGAGTTCCCGTAAAAGTAGGGGAAGCCTTGCACTATAACCAGACCGACATTGCACTAGATGCAGATCGCAAAGAGAAATTGGACGAAATCATCCCGGAACTGGCAGGGAAACCGAATAAAATCGAATTGCGGTCACACACTTCCATTAAACCACTGCCCGCCGATTGCCCGATTCAAGACAAACTGGTCCTGACCTATGATCGGGGACGTAACGTGATGCTCTATCTGATCCAAAAAGGAATTGCCCCGAAACGAATCAGAATTACAGCCGCATCCGATTATGAACCACCATTGAAAACCGGCGATGAAAAGTCGGAACAAATGGACCGACTTGACGTTTTATTGCTGGATGCCTTTGTCAATGACTATGTAGGTCCCAGAAAGTAAGCCGGAAAACAAACTGGAAAATCAACCAGCAAGCCCGCTTATTCTTCGGTCAATTCCGTCGCCTGCTTACGCAGGTAACGTGTTGAGGGATCCTGCATTTTCAAAATGTGCGGCGTCGAGGCTTCTTCGTGGGCCTCATCAATCCGGCTTGTAACACCGGGAGCCAAAGGCACATACATCGACGAAACACGAGCATTCATACTATTTTCTTCTGCTTCATGCATTTCCTGGTCCTTCATTCTCATTTCATCTAACACAATCGGATTCCATGTTTCTTTCCGTTGATCAGATGGCACATAATGCATCCGAGCCCAACGTCTCATTCGGAATTCCGCTGCTAAAGAGCTTGCAACGCTTGCCTCTCTTTTCATTCTGTGATGCCCTTCACTGATGAATATTCTTATAATGCAACTACAACAGGAATCGTCTCAGAACACCCATCAGCCAAAATCAATTTATTTCTGTGACTTGCTTTAAGTGAGATTCAACTCAAGATGCAGCTATTCCAGACGCAACCCGAACAACAACACTCTTAGGAAGAATACCTAAGACCACAATAACAGCCAGATACGAAACAATCATCAAAACCAGTCCCGAGAGCCCCAGAACGCACAGCTAGCCACCCTCTTCCTCACAATCCCTAGAATCGTCATCAGAGATTTGATACCGCGAAAAGAACAGGCCGAAAACATCACGCGTCGATTTCGTGACGCTCTCTATCTGTCTGGACTGCGACTCATGCAGAAAAGTAAATGACAGAACGACGATCACGGCAGCGGTTAGCAAAATAGACGATCGGACTTTTTGATTTTCACTCAGAACCCCCAGCATCGGCACATACCAGGACCGATTTGTGACTGGGATTTTATTCCCCGGATTCCATTGTGGAACGTCTAGAGCCAAATCCGGATGGACAGCAATTCGCTCTTCACCCGGGCGAACCGCATCAAAATCAACACGTGCTACTTCAGAACGAAATTCCGGATCATGCTCTAAAGAATGGGCAATTTCTCGTAGATACTCAACCTGATTTTCCAGCGAAACCAGCTGGACCTGATTGGCAAGATACTCGTTTTTTAAACTCAAATAAGATAAATAGCGAGGGGACAGCAGAACCGCAGCAAACAGGATCGCTGCGATAAATAGAAAGATCCAGAATGTCAGTGAAATCATCCAGCCGAATCTGGATTCCTCATTCTGATTCTGTGTGACAGACACAATTATTCAAACCCGATCTGAATTAATTCAAGTATACGTGGGAAAAGCCAACACGCTTCTCCTTCAATCAAAATCGTCATTCCCACTCAGGACTCTCCATCCACTGGCAAACAGCAACGGTTATCCGCCTTGTTACCAATCTGTCGATTAGAAAATGGCACAACAAAAAACTCCCCTTTGAGATCTCAAAGGGGAGTTGATTTTCAATATCGTTTTTTGGCAGATCAGGAAATTGTTCCACCAAAAGTTGCTTCATTTCCCAGAATTTCTTCAATTCGGAGCAACTGGTTGTACTTGCAGATACGATCGGTTCGGCTGGCGGAACCGGTCTTGATCTGACCGGTACACAAGGCGACAGCAAGGTCGGCAATTGTGGTATCTTCTGTCTCACCAGAACGATGGCTCATCACAGCGGTGTAACCATTGCGGCCTGCCAGCTGGACTGCTTCGATTGTTTCAGACAATGTTCCAATCTGATTGACTTTGACCAGAATACTGTTGGCGATTCCCTCATCGATGCCGCGCTGCAATCGTTTGGGGTTGGTCACAAACAGGTCATCACCCACCAGTTGCACTTTGTCTCCCAGGCGATCTGTTAACAGCTTCCAGCCAGCCCAGTCATCTTCTGCCAGACCATCTTCGATGGAACAGATCGGGTATTTATCAACCCATGATGCCAGGAAATCAACCATGCCTGCAGAATCGAATTCGCGTCCTTCGACCGTATAGATCCCCGTTTCAGTGTTGTAGAATTCGGTGGAAGCTGCATCCAGAGCGATCTGGACCTGATCGCCGACTTTGTAGCCTGCCTGCTCAATTGCGGTCAAAATGACATCAATCGCGTCTTCGCTGTTGGGAAGGTCCGGAGCAAATCCGCCTTCATCACCAACGGCGGTACTCAGGCCTTTAGAAGAAAGTACTTTCTTCAAAGAGTGGAAAATTTCCGTTCCACAACGCAGGGAATCGCTGAAGTTATCAAAGCCCAGAGGCATCACCATGAATTCCTGCAGATCAATCCCGTTGCTGGCGTGCTCACCACCATTGATGATATTCATCATTGGGGCAGGCAGACGATTGGCACCGACGCCACCCAGGTAACGGAACAGCGGCAAATCGGAAGCATGTGCGGCTGCATGAGCGGCTGCCAGAGAACAAGCCAGAATCGCATTCGCTCCCAGACGCGATTTATTTTCGGTACCATCCAGATCCAGCATGACCCGGTCGATCAACAGTTGGTCGGAGACATCAAGATCAACCAGAACATCGGCGATTTCGGTGTTCACATTCAGAACCGCCTGCTGAACACCTTTGCCCAGAAAACGGTCTTTTTTATCGGCGTCACGCAGTTCACAGGCCTCATGTATGCCTGTGCTGGCACCACTGGGTACAGCAGCGCGACCGACAGTTCCATCTTCCAGCTCGATATCCACTTCCACTGTGGGATTCCCGCGACTGTCAAGAATTTCACGGGCATGAACGGAACTAATGGCAATACTCATCGTTTGTAATTCCTCAAAGATAAATGAACTCGATCTACTGCACCTGCAACAGATCAACAATTTTTGATATTTTCGCTGTTTAAGAAGCATCTTTTTAGCAGAAACCAGGAGCAAGCTCAAATGACTGAGTTTAGATTGTATGAATCTTTCACAGACCTGAAAAAATCGTCTGCCCCAAAAACACCCAAAGTATGACCAGACTTAAAGATGCAACCCAAGTGAAGAAAACCCTTAAAAGCGGCAGCCTTCCGCCATTTTCTGATAACCACACAAAACAGAGACCTTGAACAGGTTGTTTCGATTCGAGGAAATGGCCTGCTGGAAAACCAATTAATACGGGCCAGGATCGATGCCCAATCTCGTCAGACTGGTCTCAGCATGTTAAACTGGAACGTTCCAGATCCGAGCGAGAATGCTCTGTATAACACAAATAGAATACTCCCATTCAAAATCATACCAACTGAAAAAATCTCCTGATGAGTTCAACTTCACCACAAACCAGCCCGCAGACAACAGAAAAATCGTACGCCCCGCTTGCTGTCGAACCGATGGACCCCCAGCTGAAAACCATCCAGCCGGGGGGTGGCATGATTATCAATCTGGAAATGTTCTGGGGACGCTGGCGCCGGCTCTGGTTAACAACCTTTCGACGTGGCTATGTCCAGAAAATGCAGAGCACGCGCAAAGGCGACTTCAACCCCTGCCCGCACGAGGTGCTTGATCCGCGTGACTTGAAGTATTATGAAAATCAGGGGGGCTATTACTGGGACGAACAAGACGATCCGTTTGCCTATCGCAGCCGCCTGCCATTTGCCCGGGAAGGTTTAGCAGAACTGATTGTGCTCTCGACTCTCTTCTTCGGGGGTATGGCACTGTTAGCCGGACTGATTCTCTCCAGCCAACTTTCGGGTGCTCTCGCAATCATTGGCTGGCTGCTGGTCTTTACCCTGTTTTTGCTTGGCCTGGAAATCGTCTGGTTCTTTCGCAACCCCAGGCGTATGATCCCCGAAGGAGAAGGCGTGGTCGTCTCCCCCGCCGATGGGACGTTCGATACGATCGAAGAATTGGACCATCACGAATTCATTGGCGGCCCTGCCATTGAAATTGGTATCTTTCTCTCCATCTTTAACGTACACATCAACCGTGTGCCTGTGGCAGGCAAAATTATCAAACTGACTTATCGACCCGGTAAATGCCTGAACGCACTCCGCCCTGAATCAACGCGGGAAAATGAACGGCTGGAAATCTACCTGCAAACTCCCGAACCCACATTGAGACCCATGCTTGTGCAGCAGATCACAGGCGCGATCGCCCGTCGCATTGTCTGTCGACTGAAACCGGGAGACGAATTATCCAAGGGCGCCCAATTTGGTATGATCAAATTAGGCTCGCGAACCGTGATTGTATTTCCAAAAGAAGAAGGGCTGGAAATTCTGGCAAAACCAGGCGATAAACTGAAAGCCGGTTCGAGCATCCTGGCGAAATATGCCTCGCCAAATAAAGCCGCACCAGAAAAGACCCCTTGATTAACTGCTGAGGAAACTGATGAAAAAGAAGCGCAAACTGATCGCCGTGCTCCCGACGTTATTAACGTTGGGCAATGCCGCCTGCGGATTCGGCGCGATCACCTATGCTGCGAAAGTCGGTCCGGAATACCTGGGCCAGGCTGCCACCGGAGGCGGTTTAACCCGCATGCTGGGAACCACGCCCGGCCTCTTCAATTCGTTTGATAACCAGCACCTGTTTATTGCAGCGGTGCTGATTTTCGTCGCCATGCTGTTTGACGCACTGGACGGCAGCGCTGCCCGCTGGACCAACCAAACCAGCGAATTTGGCGCGCAACTCGACAGCCTGTGCGATGCCATCAGCTTCGGCATCGCTCCTGCATTTCTAATGCTGCAAATGGTTCAGTTTCGCACCGACTATCACCCGCGTTTACTCTGGGTGATCGCCTTGCTGTTCGCCGTCTGTACTATCTTAAGATTAGCACGCTTTAATGTGGAAACCGATGAAGAGGACTCTCACGAAGGCTTCAGTGGACTCCCTTCCCCGGCAGCGGCGGGCGCGGTCGCATCGTTCCCCATCGCCATGCGCGGACTTTATAAACTGGCTGAAACCGAACCAGGGTCATTTTCACAATCTGTCGCGCAGTGGCTGATTCCCGCTGTCGAATGGTCACTCCCCTGGATCACATTCACCCTTGCCGCCCTAATGGTCTCCCGCATTCGATATATGCATGTGTTTAATCAATTGTTCACTGGCCAGCGCAGCCGACGCCATGTGATCCAACTGGTATTTTCGATCGCCTTGATCTTCCTGGTCCAAGAACTGGCAATCCCCGTTTTATTCTGTTATTTCGCATTTTCGTCTCCAATTCGTGCTTTTTGGGAAGAAGTACTCTCCGGGCGACTATACAAATCGAAACAAATTTGAGAAACTGGATGGTTTAATTCCCCTTACTTATCGAACCCTGAAGGTACTGTCGCCGATGTTTACGGGACTGGTCGAGGGTCGAGGTACCGTTCATCTTTTGGAAAAGAACGGCTCAGCCATCGATTTAACTCTTGAGATTTCGGATCTCATCACGAATGATGCCCATATCGGTGATAGTGTGGCCATCAACGGCTGCTGCCTGACTGTTGTTGAAATCAATGATGGCTATCTGAAGTTTCAAGCAGGCACAGAAACCTTAGCCAAAACCAACCTGGGGCTGTTAACGGTTGGTGATCTGGTCAATTTGGAACGACCCCTGGCGGCCAACGGGCGTCTGGGGGGCCACTTTGTTCAAGGTCACGTGGATGGCGTAGGTTCGATAAAATCCATCGACCAGGACGGGGAATGGATTACAATGTGGTTCGAAGTCCCTCAGGAACTTGCCCTGCAGATGGTGCCCAAAGGATCGGTCACCATTGATGGAATCAGTTTGACGATTGTGGAATGCCAACAAACGGCTTTCAGTATCGCGCTCATACCGCACACACTGGAAGTAACCACACTCGGCCAAAAACAGGTTGGCAGCGTGGTAAATATCGAAACAGATATCCTCGGGAAATACGTTCAAAAACTGATTCCCTTAACACTTGATGGTTTCAATGAAAGACGATGAAAGGCAGACTCGATCTTATTTAATGCAGCTCTTCGAGCGGCATGGCTTTAACCCGCGCTCTGATCTGGGTCAAAACTTTCTGATCGATATGAATATCGTCGAGTACGTCGTTCAACACGGCAATATTCAACCGCAGGATATTGTGCTCGAGATTGGCACCGGAACCGGCGGGATGACGACGTTTATGGCACAGCGGGCCCTACACGTCATTACGGTCGAATACGATCACAACATGCATACGCTGGCCAGTGAAGCCATCCAAAGGTACGACAATATCACACTGCTCAATTGTGATGCCTTAAAAAATAAAAATCACATGTCCCCCACGGTACTCGATGCGATTGAAAAACAACTGGCCGCCAATCCCGGCAGCCAACTCAAACTGGTCGCCAATCTACCCTACAACGTCGCTACGCCGATTATTTCCAACATCGTCGCCTCCGATCTCCCTTGGACTCGCATGGTGGTAACGATTCAATATGAACTCGGCTTAAAGATGTGCTCTAAACCATCGAGTTCCAATTACGGTGCTTTGTCGGTCTGGCTGCAGTCGCAATGTTTTGTCAAACTTCTGAAAAAACTGGGACCCACCGTTTTCTGGCCGCGGCCCAAAGTTGATTCTGCCATCATGCAGCTCACTCCGAACCCGAAGCTCAAAGAAACGATCAAAGACCGTGTCTTCTTTCAGGATTTTCTGAGACGGATCTTCCAGCACCGACGAAAATTGATGCGCAGCACTATCGTAAGCATGTATAGCAAGCAACTGACCAAGTCGGCTGTCGATGAGATTTTATCAGTCCACGGCATCGAAATCGAAAAAGCGCGGGCCGAAGAATTTACGATTTCCGAAATGATCGAACTGGCAAATTCGTTTCAGGAACAAATCGCACAACAGACGGGTGCACAATCGACGGGCATTTAAAAATCGACCAGAGTCCAAACCAATGGGCGAGAACTGGTCAATCAGAGAGAACTGGTTTTATAAAAAATATTTTCCTATAAAATCAAACCATTCTAGAAAATACATTAAAGAGACGCGAAGGAGAGGAACAATGGAAGATCGAATTATCTGTCAGGGAATTACCTTCGATGATGTTTTGCTGCAGCCCGCTTATAGTGAAGTAATGCCTTCCGAAGTCAGTGTTGCCACCCAACTCACCAAAAATATCCCCCTTAATGTTCCCATCATCAGCAGCCCCATGGACACAGTCACAGAAAGTGATATGGCCATTGGGATGGCCCAGGAAGGCGGTATTGGCGTCATCCACAAGAATATGACGCCGGAACAGCAGTCGATGCAGGTCGACCTGGTCAAACGCAGCGAACACGGTGTCATCGTTGATCCTGTTACCCTCCCCCCCGTAGCAACAGTGGCAGAAGCTGCCGAAATTATGAAGCGGAGAAACATTGGAGGTGTCCCCGTCACGGAAAATGGGAAACTTGTGGGGATTTTAACGAGCAGAGACTTACGATTTCTTGACACGCCAGACACCTGCATTTCTGAAGTAATGACGAAAGATAAGCTTGTGACGGCTGCAGGAGATACAACACTTGAGGAAGCGCAGCGGATATTATTGGAAAATAAGGTCGAGAAACTTCTGCTGGTTGACGAAAATTATCAACTGAAGGGGCTCATAACGATTAAAGACATCTACAAGACGATGCAGTTCCCGCTGGCCTCAAAAGATTCACGAGGACGGCTGCGTGTGGGAGCTGCGGTTGGTGTATTTGATTTTGAACGAGCCGCTTTACTGATTGAGAAGGGCGTTGATCTCCTGGTTGTTGACAGTGCACATGGCCATTCTGGCAATGTTGTACAGACCGTGAGAGAAATTAAAAGCCGATGGGACATCGATGTGGTCGCCGGAAATGTGGCGACAGAACAGGGTGCCCGTGATCTGGCAGATGCAGGTGCAGATGCCGTCAAAGTCGGAATTGGGCCCGGATCAATTTGTACGACGCGAATCATCTCAGGTGTCGGTGTGCCGCAATTAACGGCCATTTCCAATGCAGCAAAAGCATTGAAAGGGACTGGAATTCCAGTCATCGCCGATGGGGGAATTCGTTACAGTGGTGATATCGCCAAGGCACTGGCAGCTGGTGCTCATACGGTGATGCTAGGGGGCTTGCTCGCCGGTCTGGACGAAAGTCCGGGTGAGTTGATTTTGTATCATGGACGAAGCTTTAAACGCTACCGTGGTATGGGATCGATGGGAGCAATGGTTAAAGGTAGTAGCGAACGCTACCGCCAAAGTTCAATCAGTCAAGATGGAAAGGACACTGCTAAAAAACTGGTACCTGAAGGAGTAGAAGGACGCGTACCTTATAAAGGTCCGCTGCAAAATTTACTCTATCAACTCGTGGGTGGACTACGGGCAGGCATGGGTTATTTAGGAGTCCAATCTATCGCGGAAATGCGAACCGAGGCCCGGTTTATTCAGGTTTCAGCAGCAACGGTTAGGGAGAACCATCCGCATGATATTGCAGTTACTCAGGAAGCACCAAATTACACAGCCGAACATTCCATGGAATAGTCGCCGTCTGCGATGGCTGTTGGCCGTGGCACTCACGCTGGGAATGAGCCCTTTCTCTGTCGCAAGCGAACCTGCTTCGACAGATCCTTTTCTTTCTCAGTCAGCAGAACCAGCACAAACCTGGGAAGAATTGAAAAGCCGTTCTCCGGAAAAACGCTGGGAGTCTCTCTCACGCGAAAATAAACGTGAGCTGAAAAAACAGGAACGCAAAGAGCGTCGGGAACAACGCAAGTCGAATCAAAATCCCGATGCAACCGAAGTTGCACCCGAGTTCCGTAAGATTCCGGATCATTTTTCAACACCGACCGTTCCAGCAATTACCGAAAACACACAACCGGGTTCAGCGAACGTCAATTCGCTTTCTGCTCCCCAAAGTAACGTGCCGGTAACCACTCTCGAACCGATCGCAGAGCCGTTTAAAACAATCGGTCTGGAACAGAAGCAACCGGTAGCCAAAAGTGCCACGACTAACCTCGATTTCAACACATCAACCCCAGCAAATGCCAGCGGCAATTCAACTCCAGATTATCCCTTATTCCCAGAGGGGAATTCAAGCGGGTCCCGTTTTATCAACGAACAAAAAGCCTTTGATAAGGATGCAGCCTCTCCCGGGTATGACGACATGAAATTTGCCGGGGAAGATCTCGAAGATGAAACGCCGCACCTGCTGAAGAAAATTGGCGGCATTCAACCTTTCTTCGATTATGAGCCCGATCCAAACATCGCGAAAAATGAACCATGCCGAAACCTTTGTCCTCGTCCGGATGGCAAACCCTGCAAACTCACTGAAGCAGAGGGTGGGATGGTGATGGAATGTCCGAAAGAATTTCAGTTGAGCCGTGAACCGTATGTCGGACGGAATTTCTCAGAAAGTATTTATACCTGGGAAGCTTCCGACATCAATTACAATCCGCTCTATTTTGAGGACACCAACCTGGAACGTTACGGGAACTCACGCAAAGATCTGGTGCAGCCCTTTGTCTCTATAGGACGCTTCACCGGTCAGTTACTTGCACTCCCCTATCAGATGAGCATCGACCCTGTACGAAAAAAGATTTACCCTCTGGGCTACTACCGTCCAGGCGAATACACGCCTAAACGAATCAACGGGATTCCCTGGAATACAAAAGCGGCCGTTACCGAAGGACTTACAGCAACCGGCCTGATCTTCCTGCTGCCTTAAGTCAAGCCGAATCGCTGGCCGTTTTCAAGCAGGAACTCCTGATTCAAAACGGCCGTGGTTGCTGAAATGATCGAAATTCGATATTCTCTAAACAGACTTTGCTCTACTAGTGCAAAGTCTGTTTTTGTATTTGAATTCAAGCGGAAATCAAGCGTTTAAGAGAGTAAACAACCCAGCCATGTCGATCGACCCCAGTCAAAACGTATCTTCTGCCTCGCGTGAGTTAGCCAACGATATTATCAAACGCGTTGCCAAACTGGTTAGCGAAGCAGAAGCGGAAACCAAACCTCTGGAACTGGACCCTTACCGCGGTCAACTGTTCGAGTTGTTCGTTATGGCAGATGGCGCCGGTTTTGTTTCGGCAGACGCAGAGATTGATCTCACCGCCGACAACCTCTGTCGCGAACTGGCAAAACACTGGGGCCTGACATCAGCGACTCAGGATGCCGTTGAATCACAGGCGAAACTTCCGCCGGAACAATTAAGTAAAATGCGCACCCTCTGGTCCGTATTAAGGCTCTGGATGGAATGGGATTATGCCTGGAAACGCTGGGAAGAATTTCATCCCAGTGGTGGAACAGTCTGAACCCGACCGAATGCGTTGCGCCACCAGCGGCAGATCATTGGCACAATTCGTCCCAGAACGCTACGATCCGCTGGCTGGCCTGCTCACTGGTAAAACAGTCCAGCGCCCGCAGCCGCGCCGCATCTGCGAGGGACTGGCCGAGACTTCGATCACTTAACACCCGTTTGATGGCGTCGGCTAACTCAATCGAGTTACTGGCGGGAACCAGTAAAGCAGAAGCGCTGTGCTGCACAATTTCACTGGTCCCCCCCACGTCGGTCGCCACAATCGGCAGTCCACTGGCAATCGCTTCTAATAAAACCCTGCCCAGAGGTTCCTGCTTGGCCGGGTGCACCAGCAGGTCGGCTTCATTCATCAACCATGCGATATCTTCCCGGTATCCCAGCCGATGCAGGCGACCCGCTAAGCCTGGTTGCGCAAACGCAGCCGTAATGGCCCGGTCATAGTCGATGCTCTCCTGCTTCTGTGAGTGCCGCTCTCCGACGAGAACAAAATGCGTGTTCTGATCTCCTTGCGCCGCCAGAATCGCCGCTGCTTCCGCGAGGACATCCTGCCCCTTGCGCAGCCCGAGTTGACCAATGGTTAAGCAGAGCCTTGCATCGTTCGGCAGCCCCAGCTCCTGCTTCAGAGCCCCCGTCGCCGGTCGTGGCTGAAAGCGTTCCCCATCGATACCATTATAGCAGACGGTCACTCGATCCGGCTCTAATCCCTGCGCAATGTGAAACGCACGGGTTGCCTCGGAAACCGCAATCAATCGCCGGTTCTGGTTCAAATCCCGGATCGCCGCTTTGCTGAGTTTGATGATATCCCGCAAGTGCCCCGAACAGGGAATCGGCCACTGTGACGCCAGCGCACCAGTCAAACGCGACATCGAAAGACTGTTCGCATGCAGCAAATCAAAGCCGCCTGCCTGCAGTGTTGGTAACATCTGAGCCGCCACGTCTTCACGCGATAAACGCTGCCTCGCTGAGTCATGAAACGACATCGCGTGACATTCCACATTCAACGCCGCCAGCTGTCCTGCCAACAAGCTCTCGGCAGGACAAAACGCGACGAACTCAAACGAGTGCCTATGCAGCCGTGACAGCACGGACAGCATCGAATGCTCGCCCCCATTCAACGAACCAAACTCAAATAAGAGGGCAATCCGCTTCACGTTCAGTCAGCTTTTGGAGGTTGATCGAGTTTCGCTTTCAGAACCGCTTCTTTGGTTTTTCGCAAACCCGTTTGCGCCACAACCAATGGGTCCTGCTGCCAGTAATCCTTATTGAATAATTCCAGCGACAACACGCCTCGGAAACCGGCCTGATGAATCATGCGGAAAATTTCAGACAGCGGCGCCACACCATCACCGGGGTAAACACGATGCGAATCGTTAATCGTCTCACGCGGCGGATCGGCGGGATAGTCATTGACATGGAAGACCTGAATCGCAGAACCACTCAGCAAACCAAGTCCTTCAAAATCAGAGCCCCCTTTATAAATGTGATACACGTCTGGCAGCAGACATGCTTGTTTGTGCCCGCTTTCAATGGCGACAAACATCGATTCTCCCAACCGGGAAAGCGATTTGGAAAAGCCCCAGACTTCGACTTGCGGAATCACTCCCATCTGATCGCCCAGTTCCAGTAATGCACGATAACGTTTGGCTGCTTCGAACAGATTCAAATCGGTCTGATTGGTCGCTCCCGTTGGAGGTGCTGCGATCCGAATCCCGCCGATCTGACGCAGCGTGTCCATATCCCGCTTTGCCTGTTCCAGGCCTTCCTTGCGTTTCGCTTCATCATCGACAATCCATTGCGCGAAGCCAATGGCACTCTCCACAGTTAAACCTGCGTCCTGAATCTGTTTTTTCAGATCGGCCAGTGAACCACCGCCTTTGACGTAATCATCAATGTCACGCACCCAGGGTTCAATCGAATCGTAGCCGGCTTTGGACGTTAAATCGATCTGTTCGACGATTCCCAGTTTCTGACCGCGAATGGTACTGGTATTGAAACAATAGCCAAAAGGCTCAGCGGCACTGCGCGTGGAGGAGGGAGCAGCAGAGGCAGTGGGAGACGCGGTAAATCCGGCCGCCAACACACCGCCTGTTGCAGCCAGCATTTCGCGTCGGTTGAGGTTCGATTGCATGAAGATGATTCCGGTGGGAAGAAGTATGAGTTTGTTATCCTTCTAAGCTACCGCAACCATAGACCATTTTCAACCTGTTCCCATCCCACGATCGAAGGCTTCCAGATCTCGCTGAAACAGGCTCAGCACTTTATGCAGTGTTTCCCGGTTAATTTTCCAGCTCGGATTGTCAACCGTATAGCGATTGCAGTGATCAACGATCAAACGGTAAAGAAACTTAAACAAATGCCGCGGCACACGTAATTGCGCAAATTGTGAAATCAATTCCTGTTCGGTAATCGAATCGTCGAACAAATCCTTAATCGAGTGTCCTGAGCCATGATCTTTGGAACAGGCCCGCACGCGATCACAGGCGACGTCATAGAGAGACTCACCCGTCCAGTCTAGCGATGTAACCAAGTTCTGCTTATCCAGCCGCGAACGTTCGTAAAATTCCTTCTCTTCCCGCTGCAGATAATACACCACGTCAGAAGGCAGCAGCAGTTTAAACGCCACGCCTGGATGCTTTAACAATTTATTGTCGAACATCGGCCAAAGCAGATCACGCATGCGCTCGGCGGAACCGTTGACCAGATGCGGTTCATCCACGCGGTCCACCAGAATCACGATGTTCGTGAAACCCAGCTTCTTGAGAATCGACTGAAATTTGGTCAGCAGCTCATAACGGTCATCGCTCCGATCCCGACAGGGAATCGGTTGACCGGCGAGTTCCCGACGTTCAATCCGCATCAGAATTTTTCTTAACGCATTCGGCAGATGATCAAACACGCGCACTTCCCGTGTGACCCGCCACGCTTTCCACATCAGCGTTGTTTGTCTCCACAACCAGGGAGCCCAGCCAGCAAACATGATCAGCCAGATCCACCACTGGCGAAAATCTTTCCAGTCCCCCAGATAAAATACCAGGCCGACGGTCACCATCGTCACCAAAAAACCCGCACCACGTTCAAACTCGGTTTTCCAGCATCCGAATTTCAGTTTCCTGCGCAATCGGTTCCAGCGCAAAACGGCCGGCATATCCAGACTGTGATCATAAAACGCCGCCAGCAATAACAGGTCCCGCTTTTCCAGATGAGACAAATGAGAAACCTGTGATTTCGAAACCGATCGAATATTGTTCTCTTCAGAATCGTCTGGTTCGATGGTCTGGCCGATCAGCTGAGTTACACCCAGCGAGAGAATGGCATCCATGTGATCCCACAGTCGCCAGTACGAAAGCAATCGCTCGGGGCGTCGTTTACGACCTGAATACCGCTCGCGAAAACAGTCCAGAAACGGATTAAAATCATCATATTCAATCACGAACACACGGCTGTCGGGATGATCCGCATTATGTTTTTGTAACTGTTCGATCATCTGCATCCGGATCGCCGTTTTGCCGGCTCCCTTCTCACCAAAGACGACAGACGTCGACGGATTGGCGGGATTGGAGAAAATTTTGTCCCACACCGGATGATGCGTCCCATCCAGGCAGAATTCCTTGAATACATGATCGCTCTGGGCATCTTCCTGCCCAAACGGATTTTCAGTAATCCCGTGATGATCTAAAAACTGTTGTACTTTCATAACATCTTACTTATATGAAAAGAACTCGGTTAAACTCTTATAATGAAGCGACTTAGACTGGTTGACCACATCAGGTGACAGTCCCACTATTTGACTGCCAGTATGCTCGGATCAGTGCTTGTCAAAATGAGAAAACTAGGTAACCAGACTACCCTTAAAACATAGGTCATAGATCGTGAAAATGGTAGCCCTTAGATTGGGAGTGCCTGAAAATAGTCGCTGATTTTCATCCCAGAAATCGAGACACCTCTTGCAAGTTTGCTTCTGTTTCAAGAGAATCCATCACTCATTGATGACGTAACCACTGGGAAAGCGTCCTGTTTGTGTTCGTACGGAAGGTTGAATTCAACGTTGAACTGGCTCCCTCTACTTGGTGCAGTAGCACTGTTTGCTATTGGCCTGCGCCTCTCGGCCCTCTTCAGTGGTTCCGAAACAGGTTTTTACCGTGTCAGTTTCTTACGATTGAATATCGATGCCAACCATGGTGATCTGGTTGCCAAACGGCTCTGCTGGTTTGCACAGAACCCCAGTTATTTTGTCGCCACCACACTCATCGGAAATAATCTGGCAAATGACCTGACCACCATCGCCATTTCGATTGGCGTCGCCGAAGTGTTTCATCAGTCGGGTGGCTCTGCTGAAATTATCATGACGATCTTATTCACGCCGATCATTTTTATTTTTGGCGAGCTCGTTCCCAAAAACCTGTATTATCGGGCACCATCCCTGCTGCTGAAACGTTACTGTTTCTGGTTTGATCTGTTTTATCGGGCATTCTGGTTGATTAGCACTCCCCTGGTCTCCATCACACGCCTTTTGGAACGATTCTCTCCCGATCGCACCAAACCTGCACAGCTGGTGCTGGGACGCCAGAGGCTGGCTAAAGTTCTCGAAGAGGGGCACCTCGAAGGTCTGCTTGGTAACGCGCAAAAACAACTGGTCCGCGGGATGTTCAACACGGCAGCCCAATCCGTCATTAAAGTCATGATTCCCCAAAACGAAATCACGGGAGTCACACGCACCACAGACGCCACGGAAATCATCCAGATTGCAAAACAGAACCGGCTTTCGTTTATCCCGATTCGCGCCCGGGGAAATCAGAGTGAATGGACGGCTTACATCAAACTGGTCGACCTGATTACATCTCCCTCTCCCATCATCCCCGCCGTGTATAACATGCCGCAAATACAAACCGATTTCAGTATGCTCGAATCACTCTATCTCTTGAGAAACTCCTCTGCCGCGTACGGTGCCGTTTATCAGAATGACACACAGGTTGGCATCGTCAGCCAACTGGATCTCGTAAATGCCCTCTGCTCCTCACAAGGCCCCTTGATATTAGATCCCCGTGCCTTATAAGTGCATTTCTGCCGGTTTTTCGGCTGGATTGCGGGATCGGACCAACGGGCGTACAATCAACGCCCTATAGAATATCGAGATTCTCCAAGACACCGGAATCGTATGATCCAAGCGCCAAATGAAGGCCATTCTCCTGAACCCCTCTGCAATTCCTGTGTCTGATTTCATAACATTAGTATAGTCGTCTAAATCTATTTTAGTTGAGCCGGAATCATCATGACCCAACGTCGCATTTTAGTCACCGCTGCTTTGCCTTATGCCAACGGTGATATTCATATTGGCCATCTCGTGGAATACATCCAGACCGACATTTGGGTCCGGTTCCAGAAACTGCGCGGACACAATTGCCGTTTCTTCTGCGCCGACGATACGCATGGCACCGCGATTATGATCCGCGCCCGACAGGAAGGTCGCTCTGAAGAAGCATTGATCGCCGATGTCCGCGAAAAACACATCGCCGACTTCACCGGCTTCAACATTGAGTTCGATAATTACGGCAGCACGAACAGCGAACAGAACCGTAAACTCTGTCATGAAATCTGGTCTGCGCTCCGCGAAGCCGGTCTGGTTCATGAAAAAGAAGTCACACAATTGTTCGACGTACAGGAAAATACATTCCTGGCAGATCGTTTCGTCAAAGGAACCTGCCCAAAATGTAAAGCCCCTGATCAATACGGCGATAACTGTGATAAATGCGGCAGCACTTACACACCCGCCGACCTGACCGATCCGATCAGCACGCTTTCCAATACTACACCGGAAGTCCGCACCGCCGATCATCTGTTTGTCCGCATCGAAGACCTGCACCCGTTTCTCGAAGAATGGACCCAGTCCGGCAAACATCTGCAAACGGAAGTCGCCAACTATCTTAAAGGACACTTCCTGGGAGACCCGCTCCGCGACTGGGATATCTCCCGCCCCGCCCCTTACTTCGGCTTTGAAATCCCCGACAGTCCTGGAAACTACTGGTATGTCTGGTTCGACGCGCCCACCGGATATATCGCATCCACCCTTGAATGGTGCGAAAAGAGCGGCGAAGACTTCGACCAGTGGTGGAAGAATTCGGGAACCGAAGTCCATCACTTCATCGGCAAAGACATCACCTACTTCCACACACTGTTCTGGCCCGCGATGCTCAAAACCGCCGGCTTCAATCTGCCCGAAAAAGTCCACATTCACGGTTTCCTGACCGTGGACGGCGAAAAAATGGCCAAATCCAAGGGCACATTTATTAAAGCGGCCACCTATCTGAATCATCTTGATCCTGCCTGCCTGCGTTACTATTACGCGTCCAAGTTGGGATCGAGACTGGATGATCTGGATCTGAATCTGGAAGAGTTCACTCAGAAAGTCAATTCAGACCTGGTAGGCAAGGTGGTCAATCTGGCCAGTCGTTCGGCCAAGTTTGTCGCGAACACTGGACTTTCCGAAACGTATCCGGACGACGGCGGACTGTTCGCACACGCGGCCAAACAGAGCGAAACCATCGCGGCCGCTTATGAAAACTGTGACTACAACGGCGCAATGAGAGAAATTCTGGCTTTGGCCGACCGCGCCAATAAATATGTCGAAGATCAGAAACCGTGGGAACTACGGAAAGACGAAAGCCGCCAGCAGGAACTGCAGGATATCTGTACGATTGCCTTGAATCTGTTCCGTCAGATTGTGATCTACCTGTCTCCCGTACTTCCCCAACTGTCCGAACAAACGGGCGAGTTGTTGAATGATCCCATTACAGACTGGGACCAGGCACAGACCCCGCTGTCGGGAACCGCCGTCAATAAATTCAAACACTTATTTAAACGTATCGAAGAGAAACAGGTACAAGCCATGACCGATGAAGCAAAAGAAGAAGCCGAAGCCGCCAGTAGCGAAGTCGCCGCCTCCCAATGGAACGATGGCGGCGAGGCTCTCGAACAGGAACCGATGTCGGAAGAATGCACGATTGATGACTTCGTGAAAGTCGACCTGCGTGTAGCACGCATCGTGGAAGCCAATGCGGTTCCCGAAGCGAACAAACTGCTGCAACTGACGCTGAGTCTGGGTGGCGATGAACGTCGCAACGTATTTGCTGGTATTAAGAGTGCGTATAACCCGGAAGAGCTGGTCGGTCGATTGGTCATTTGCTGTGCGAACCTCAAGCCACGCAAAATGCGATTTGGTACCAGCGAAGGCATGGTTCTCGCATCAGGACCGGGTGGAAAAGACGTCTTTCTGCTCACACCCGATGAAGGCGCCGTCCCCGGACAACGCGTTCACTAAACTACGCATTTGAAATCAGATGACACATTAAGCCATCAGAGTTTTCTCTGGTGGCTTATTTTCTTCGTGCCTCTTCAATCATGCCTGTTGACTTTTGTGGCTCGGACAAAAACAACCTGTTCCGAACAATCCACCCTACCGACAAACCCCGCAGACTTTCGCCGACCCAGACCTTCTGAACAATAAATGCAGCCCGATCCACTAATCAGGAGAGATTTCACTTATTTCTTGGGATGTCCTCAACGACAGTCGCTCCAATCATCCCAATTGCTACAGAACGGCTCATGAACCGTGAATTCTCCTGAAATTAAATTGACTCCCCATTTAAAAAACATAGATTTTCGATGGCCAGTCAGTCGGTATCCCTTCTGATACTGGTTATTGCAATCTGGGATCTGAAACGTGAATTGAAACAATAGACATCACATGTTTTCGATCCGGAAGCGCTTTGGAGTTCTCCCACCTTTCCTGAGAGGAAAGATGAATGGAGAATTCTTGATAACACTTTCAAACAACAACAATGTGACAAGCACATTCTTAAATCTCGGAGAAGGGCAATGACTAAAACAACACAACGAAACATCAGACGTGCGGGTTTCACACTCGTCGAAGTCCTGATTGTGGTCGTGATCCTGGGGATCCTGGCTGCAACAGTATTACCACAATTTACATCAACGAATGACGACGCTAAAGAATCTGTACTCGTACAGGATTTGCAGACTCTGCGTGGTCAGATCCAACTCTTTAAGTTCCAGCATAACGGAAAATACCCAGCCGACGGTTCGTCAGACACTGACGATTTCCGTGATGCGTTGCTGCTTTCCAGCGACAAAGATGGCTCAACTGGTGCTGTAGGCTCCAAAGCATTTGGCCCTTACCTGATTGGCAACATTCCTCCCAATCCTTACACGGGTGGTCGTGGAATCATGATCGTCTCTGATGTGCCTGGTACGGAAACCGACGAAACTGCCAAAGATGGTGATGAAATTGTCGGTTGGATTTATGATCCTGCTACCGGCCAAATCAAAGGAAATAATGAAGGTGATGCCGCTGATGGCAGCAAACTAGACACCTTCTAGAGAACGGATTCCGCCAGCTCTGAAGCAGTAGCGGACGGCTCTCGATAATTAAGAGTGAACTGAAAAGACCCCTTATACGAGGAATCGTGTAAGGGGTTCTTTTTTTTGAACTACCGAATTGAGTTGCTTTTCCACGCCAATTGCTTTTAAGTATTATTGAAGCACCTGGTTAACTGATCTCGCAGCGTCGCGCTCCGTCAGCGGGACTGCCTGCAGATCCAGAAAGGCAATTTGAAATGCAACTCTTCAAGATTTCCGCCGTATGCATTCTGACGCTGTTGTTCACGACAACATTGCACTCTGCAGAAAATACGGATCAGAAACCATCTCCCCAACGCCCCAACATCATGGTGGTCCTCTGCGATGACCTGGGCTATGGCGACCTTGCCTGTTATGGCCATCCGGTTATTAAGAGCCCCAACATCGATCGTTTTGCGCAAGAAGGTCTGAAGCTGACAAGCTGTTATGCAGCCCATCCAAACTGTTCCCCTTCGCGGACCGGCCTGATGACGGGCCGCACTCCCTTCCGCGTCGGCGTCTTTAACTGGATCCCCATGTATTCCCCGATGCACGTCCGCAAACAGGAAATCACCATCGCGACATTGTTGCGACAAGCCGGCTATGCCACCTGCCACGCCGGTAAATGGCATCTCAATGGCATGTTCAATATGGTGGGGCAGCCTCAACCTTCCGACCATGGGTTTGATCACTGGTTTGCGACACAGAACAATGCTCTGCCGACTCACGAAAATCCTTTCAATTTTGTGCGAAACGGGAAGCCCGTCGGCCCGCAGGAAGGCTACGCGGCACAACTCGTCGCCGATGAAGCCGAGGACTGGCTTGTCAATCTGCGTGATAAAGAAAAACCGTTCTTCATGTTTGTCTGCTTTCATGAACCACACGAACCGATCGCCAGTGCAGAACGGTTCCGCAAGCTCTACACCGCGCCTGAAGGCTCCACCCTGCCCGCACACCACGGCAATGTCACCCAAATGGACGACGCCTTTGGCCGTATTTTGAAAACACTTGAAGATCAAAAACTCCGCGACAACACACTGATCATCTTCACCAGCGATAACGGCCCGGCGATCACCAAACGCCATCCGCACGGTTCTTCCGGACCGCTCCGCCACAAGAAAGGAGCGACCTACGAAGGCGGCATTCGCGTGCCCGGCATTGTGCAATGGCCCGCTCATGTCAAACCGGGTACCACCAGCGGTATCCCTGTCTCAGGTGTTGATATTCTGCCAACCTTATGTGCGGTCGCGAAGATTCCTGCCCCCACAGACCGCGTTCTGGATGGCACAAACATACTGCCGCTCTTGAAAGGCGAGCCACTCAATCGCACCAAACCCCTGTATTGGCAGTTCAATCGGGCACGCAACGAACCGAAAGTCGCTATTCGCGATGGAGAATGGAAACTGCTGGCACGACTCGATGTTCCCACTCCCAAACCTTCGGGCAGCATTACAGAACAGGAAATCATCGATCTGAAACGAGCCAGACTCACCGGTTTTGAACTGTATCATATTCAGAATGATATCGCCGAAACCACAGATCGCTCTGAGAGTGAACGAGAGATCTTCGAGAAAATGAAACAGCAGATGCGGGATATTTACGAAGAAGTGCAAGCGGAAGCACCCCGCTGGCCCGCCTGGGAAAGATCTGGATACGAAGGCAAAATCATCTCTGAGTATTACCGCAAGCAGGCGGAAAAGAAAAAGCAAAACCAGAAACAACCCTGAGTTGATATCACACCATGTTTCAATGCCGATTCGCCGCAGGGCGATAGCTGTGGTTCATACCCATTTTCAATGACCAGTCCGAATGAATGAGAACGACCTGGTTGTAGTTGGACTGCTGTTTCAAAAACGGTGGCTCGCGCCATTCCGCTCATGACAGGAATGTTATCGAGTACAGTCGTGTTTTTCGTGATTGAAGATCGTGAGTTCTACTGTGGGAATCGATGTGTGCACTTCACTTCAGACTGTTGTGTGCCACTGCTCGGCTTGCCCGACAGTGCCGGTTTGATATATGAGATTCAATACAATCACCGACATGCTACCTATTTCACGCTGGAGCACTTTCACCGTTGGACAAGCCAACGGTGCCACCCGAAACTATGATCCAATCAGTGCGGCTTAGTGGTTGAACAGGAACTCCCGACTGTTGCTGATGGCCCACATCACATCCTGATAGCCTTCTCGCTTATCCTTGGAACCTTTGACAATCTGGTCGCAATGCGCCAGTTCCTGTTTCGTGGGATACCTGCTGAAGGCCGCCAGATACATTTCGGTAAAGACGTCATGGTCGGGTGTTTTCGCTTTCAACAACTGTTCAATCCGACCATTCTTGGTCGCTAACTTCGTATTGATCAACTTCCCATTGGCAACCTGCAGCACTTGCGCCAGATTCGGCTGACTGGTGCGCTCACACTCACAGGTAATCACCCGCTTCGGCCGCCCCAGTGTATCCAGGAAGTAGGAAGTATAATTCGGGTCAGGCAGTTCAATCGCCCGCGTTCCTTCAGGTACACCACGAAAGCGTTCCTGAGAACCGGTCACATCGTCGATTGCATCCAACATCACCTCTGCTGGCAGGCGTTTTACATTAAAGTGCGTATAAAAACGAGTCTTCGCCACATTTTCCGGCAGTGGCTCGGATGACAACTGATAGGCCCGTGAATTCATAATCGCCCGCATCAGCGATTTCAAATTATACCCTGATTCCACAAAATGATCGGCCAGCGCTTCCAACAACTCCGGATTTGAAGCCGGGTTGGTTTCCCGCATGTCATCAATGGGCTCAATAAATCCGGAACCCATATAATAAGACCAAAAGCGGTTGACCATGTTTTTTGAAAACAGACGATTGTCAGGCGCCGTAATCCAGCGTGCCAAGGGACGCCGGAAATCGCGATAGGACGTCACATCAATCGGCTCACCCAATAAGGGGGTCGGCTCCATCGTTTTGCGAGTCCGCGGATGACGAATCGAACCGCTGCTTTTCACTTTGACAATCGTATCCGCTCCCAAAGCACCGAAATCGACACTCGCTTTATTGCCGACACGCGTGAAGAACGCAGCCAGACTGTAATAGTCTTTCTGGCTGTAAACCTCAAATGGATGATGGTGACACTTCGCACATTGCAAACGCACGCCTAAAAAGATCTGCGATGTCGCTTCAGCCAGATCTTCCGGCTTGGTCGCAATCTTGAAATAGTTGGCAGGACCATTCTCATAAATCGAACCTTGAGCTGTAATGATCTCGCTCACGAAATCATCCACCGGCTTGTTCTCACGCAACGACTGACGAATCCAGTTCGAAAACGCCCACATCCCGCCATCACCGACTTTATTCCGGTTAATTCGCAGCAGGTCGCCCCACTTCATCCCCCAATACGCACTCCAAGATTCCACATACACATCGCGCGCCGGATCGCCGGTCAGGCCCAATAGTTCGTCAACCAGCTGACTCCGTTTGTCGGGTGCTTTGGATGCCAGAAACGTTTTTACTTTTTCCGGCGTCGGTAAGGTGCCAATCGAATCCAGAAAAGCGCGGCGGATAAATACTTCGTCTGTACAAAGCGGAGAGGGCTCTATCCCGAGTGCATCAAATTGTTTTTTGATTTGTTCATCAATAAAGTTATTCGGCTTGAAATCAGCCAGATTGACCTTTGATTTGTAGGGAGAAACCACCGTCGAAATTTTTGCCTGCCCCATGTAACGCACCATGATGGCGGTCTGGCCGGGCCCTTGAATTTCGACTTTCCCCCGCGGCGAGACCGTCGCAATGATTTCTACCAGGCTATCATATTGAGCCCGCGCGGTCACATCCTGCTTGGAACCATCGCTGTACTCGGCAATCACACGAAGTTGCTGGATGTCTCCTTTTTTGTATCGCCGCGACATGGGAGACAGTTCCATGCCGACTACTTTGGGCTCCTTGTCGTCGATCTCTGTTACCGCTTCGGAAATCCAGGTCTGCATAATGCGATACTCATAAGAGTCTTTCGCAAACCGTCTTCCGCCACCGTGGGCAATCGCCATCGATGCTTTTTGAAGAAGCAGACTTTTCTCAGGCTGCAAAATGGAAATCCGGCGCTGCCGATCATCTCGGGCCATCTCGGGATAATCTTGCTCGGGAGCATAACCAAATAAAGACAGCTTAAAGCCCCCCTTACCAAACTGAGACGCATGACAGCCTCCCAGACTACAGCCCCCTTTATTCAGAACGGGCACCACATCTTTGACAAAGCTGGCATTCTTGCCATTGGGAGTCGCTTTAACCGTCACAGAAATCTCACGCTTCTTGCCCGCGTGTTCAACCTGAATTTTCCCTGCGCCAAAACCAATCGGACGCACCAGGCCTTCTGAGTTCACTTCCAGAATTTTGGGAGTCAGACTGGTGTAGCGTGCTTGATGTGTCTGGTCGCCGACAATCTTTCCATCCTGCATCACGGGCACCTGAATCTGGAAATAATCCAGTAAACCGGTCAGCGTTGTTTTTTCTGGCGAAACCGAAAACGCGGACTCAGCCGCCTCGCCCACGTTGAGCAGAAACGAACAGACTGCAAACGAAACTATAACCAGCATGCGGTTCAACAAGTGATTTCTCTTCAAGTGAGACTTCCAGTTCTTCATGAGATCAACTCTCTTTATGTTTGCAGTTTGCCATTAGAAAGCGACCCTGCATGGGAATGCTTCTAACGGAAAATGTATGACATCGCAAAGTCAGCGCCTTGCACAGGCGAGGTTGGCAGGTTGGGTGCAGTATCAGGTGGGAATTCAATGGCCTAACATAAAGGACCATTTATACTTAAATATACTAAAAAACGAAACAAAAGCAAAAAAAACCTCTGTTTTTTAGTAATATTTTTTAACGGGCAGGGTGGGAAGAGAACTTATCTCTTATACACTAATCGGATACAGAAAACGTCGACTCCTCTTATTTTACCGCTATATTTTGAACTGATCAAGGAATGATTTTTTGAATACTCATTTCCTTCTTGATAAATTCCCGCTTTGAAGCCGATTTTATATTTGCCTACCTTACATAAACGGTTACAATTATGTTAGTTATCTTTCCAAAATGTTAACATCAAAATAATTGTCCCTCCCAATATATTCCCGCCAAGTCACAGGGCCCTGCCACATTAAGGAGTTTCTGATGCTGAAGCTTTTCCCACAAAAGGTTTCCAACTGTGAGACCGGTAGCCGACGTCAATTTCTTTTAGAAGTTGGTGCGCTCAGCGCATTTGGAGTCACTCTCGATTCCATGCTGCGAGGTCAGGCTCATGCTTCCAACAGTGAATCCGGTGCGCTAGCCGACCCCAAAAATGATACCAACTGCATTCTGATCTGGACACGTGGTGGAACGAGCCATCACGACACTTTCGACCCCAAACCGAATGCCTCTGCTGACGTGCGTGGCGATTTTTCTGCTATCAGCACAGCATTACCCGGTTATCAGTTTTCTGATCAACTGCCGCTGTTTGCCAAACATGCCGATGAGTTCAGCATTATGCGGAACCTGAACCCGCAAAACGGTTCACACTCCACCGCAGATGCCTTCATGCTCTCCGGCCACAAATTCAATCCGTCGGTTACCTATCCCTGCTATGGTGCAGTGATTGCGAAGACCAAAGGGTTCAAAACCAATATTCCGCCCCACATTCAAATCGGCACCAACGTCGACCGCCGCTTTAATGGCGGACTGGGTGGCTATCTGGGATTGCAGTACAATCCCTTTGAAATTCCCGGCGACCCGAATGGTAAAAATTTCACCGTGCGTGATATCTCTCCACCATCAGGGATTACCGTTGATCGTCTGAAACGACGCCAGCAGGCACTCCAAGCCATCGATACACTGCAACGTCAGACCGATCAAAATCAAAATGCTTTTGAGGCATCCGACGCGCACTATCAAAACGCCTTTAGTATGATCACTTCTGCTGACACACAAAAGGCATTCGATCTGACTGATGAATCGGACAAAACCCGCGATAATTACGGACGTCACTACCTGGGACAAAGCTGTCTGCTGGCCCGCCGCCTGATTGAATCGGGCTCACGCTTTGTCACCGTCAGCAGTGGTGGCTGGGATACACACACCAATAACTTCAAATCGCTGAAAAAATCATTGCCCCCCTTCGACCGGGCTCTGACTTCGCTGGTACTCGATTTGAAACAACGGGGCATGCTGGATAACACACTCGTCGTCTGGCTGACCGACTTCGGACGGACTCCCGTGATCAACTCAGCCGCCGGCCGTGACCACTGGGCCACCGCATCGACCATGATGATGACCGGTGCCGGCACTCCCGCAGGACAGATCATCGGAGCCACCGATGACATCGGTTCGCGTCCGGTTGGAAAAGAATACTACCCCGCCGATGTTGCGGCTTCCATTTATACCAAACTGGGAGTCAACCTGGATCATTACTTCGTCTCTCCCGAAGATGGACGTCCTCTCATTATCAATGAAGGACAGCCCATCCCGGAATTGATGGGTTAAGTTCCACGAACGAACTCCTCACTCATTTAACAGTGATCGCCCCTCTGGACGTTACGTTCAAAGGGGTATCCCTGCTTTCAGGCACTCAATTTGATCTCATTCAGGACAAACCGATGCGCTGCATAGCTTATTCATTACTGACTCTGAGCCTGTTCTTCTCAACATCAACTCCGTCAAAAGCGGCCGATGAAAAGAAAACACCGCCACCGTCAAAAATCGGTTTTCGGCAACTGGTCACGTTTAAACCCGCCGCCGTTCAACAAGGGGATAAGCGAAAAATCCAGCTCCACAGCAGCTACACTCTGGATGGAACACATTCTATCTTCTTCGATCAGCCCGGCATCAAGATGACCTTTACGGAACCCAAGCCGAAAGCAGCGCCCCGCCGTGGCCGTGGTTCGGTGGGAACTCCGTTTGCCTTTGATATCGAAGTTCCCAAAGATCAGCCCACACGAATTTATGAATGCCGGGTCGCCACAGATCAGGCGGTCTCCAGCGTCTCCCACTTACTGGTCACTCCCTATCCCGTGATCGAAGAAGTCGAAAAGAAAGACAACAACAAATTCGATACCGCGCAGGTCGTCACGCTCCCTTCAACGGTCTGCGGAATCTGCGAAAAAACCGAAGACGTGGACTGCTTTAAGTTCACCGGTAAAAAAGGACAGGAAATCACGCTGCAAGTTTACGCACAACGCGTCACCGAAGCGATTCATACCATGCAGACTTCCACCGTCTATCTGATGGATTCCATTCTGACTCTGTATGGACCGCAGAAACAAATCCTCGCGCAGAACGACAACTTCGTCAAATCCGACTCACTGATCACGTTTACGCTGCCCGCCGATGGCGAATATGTGTTTGAAATCCGTGATGCCCGTTATGTCGGAACCGGAAAATATGCCTACTGCATCGAAGTCAGTGACACACCGTTTGTGTATCACACGATGCCCTTGGCTGTTCAGAAGGGCAAAACCACCGAAGTCACACTGCAGGGACACGCGTTGAAAGGACAGCAGAAAACCACGTTCTCCGCTGCCGACGCCAAAGAAACCGGCTGGGCGCAACGAACCTTTAAGACACCAGCCGGCCAGACTAACGCCGTCTGGACTTTGATCAGCGATGATCCTCAGGTAACAGCCCCCGGCACGAACATCTCAACCAAAACGGCCTTCCCGCTCACGCTGCCCGGCGGCGTCAGCGCCCAGCTGAGCGAGCCCGAACAGACTCACTACTACTCGATCAAAGCCAAAAAAGGTCAATACTACTTCTTTAAATTGATGTCCAACCGCATCGAACTTCCGCTCGACTGTGTCATGCAAGTCTACGATACCAAAGGCAAAGCACAACGGATCTACGTCAACGGTGGCGCCAATTCAGAAGCCGACGACGGCCTGCAGACTAAAGATTCGGAATTCTATTTTAAAGCGCCTGCCGACGCCGAATACTTCGTTACCGTTCGCGACTTACACGATCGTGGGGGCGAACGGTTTACCTACCATCTGTCCGCAGAGCTCAGCGGTCCGGAATTCGAAATCCACGGCGAATACTACTACTCACAAATTGCACCGGGAACCAACATGCTTTGGTTCGCCAAAGTGAAACGACTGAATGGCTTCGATGGCCCGATTGAAATGAACATTGAAGGCCTCCCCAAAGGGGTCACTTTAGAACCGGTCACACTCCCACCCGGCGTGAACGATTGCGGCTTGATTTTAAAAGCCGCCAAAGATGCGCCGATCAACGCGTCACTCGTAAAAATTACCGGGAAAGCAAAAGTCCCCGGCCCCGATGGCAAAGAACGCGAAATCGTCCGTGAAGGCCGTATCACCTGTGAAGTTCAATCACGTGGCGGCGGACAGGCACGCTGGCCGATTCACACATCTATCGTGGGCGTCACCAAACCACTCGACCTGCTGGAAGTCATAGCCACTCCCAGTGAAATCGTCTTGAAGCCCGGGGAGTCGGCTGAGATCAAAGTCAAAATCAAACGCAGCGAAGTCTATAAAGACCCGGTTACACTCGCGACTTCCTTTATGTACTTCAAATCGAAATTTGGCGAACAGCTTCCTCCGGGAGTCACGCTCTCCAAGAAGAGCAAAACCCGTCTGGCCGGCGATACGCTGGAAGGAACACTGGTCATCGAAGCATCGGAAAAAGCGAAGCCCATCAAACGCTTTCCCTTCGTCGCGATGGCCCGCGTCGGAATCACATTCTCGATTACAACCAACTATGCATCGAACGTCATTTATCTGACGATTACTGATTCTGAAGGAAAAGACAAACTGGCTAAAAAATAGGGATCGACTTCTGCCCCTCTCCCCCCTATTCTGGAAGTATCCGGTTCACTTCTGCGCAGAAAGTCTGATATGATGTGGAGAGATTTGAAATTAAGGCCCGTGCTGTCCTTCATACAGCGTGCGCTGATTGTTTCCCTCCTCTGCATCTGGTTCGGTTCCGCTAATCATCAACGGCTGCATGCGCAACAACCCGCAAAATCGGACTCCACCGCAAAACCAGACCAGCGGCTGTACGAATTCACCTTTGTCGATGCACAACAGCAGACGCAGACCATCCAGGCAGCACAAGTCCTCGAAGCCCAGGATGGGGGCGTGGTGATATTGACCCGCGATGGACGCTTATTGACGGCGACACCGAAACAACTCAAACAAAAACGAGAACTCGATCAACGTTTTACGCCGTTCACGCACTCCGAACTTGAACAGCAATTGAAGGCGGAGTTTGGTCCTGATTTCACAATTACCCACACCAAACACTTCACCATCTGTAGTCAGGCCGGAAAACGCTATTCGAAGTGGTGTAGTTATCTGTTCGAGCGATTGTACAACGTGCTCCACAATTACTGGGACAGCAAAGAACAGCCGCTACATGATCCTGAAGTTCCCTTAATCGCCGTCATCTTTAAAGATCGCGCCAACTTTGAACAATACGCCAGCCAGCTATTGGGTGCAGGCACATCCGCCACGCACGGCTTTTTTTCCATCCAATCGAACCGGATGGTACTTTACGATTTAACTGCCGCCCCCAACGAACGCCCCGCGTTCACCGACGCTGACATTCTGAAAAAACTACGGAAGTCGCCGTTCAACATGGCGACCATCATTCATGAATGCACGCACCAGATTGCCTTTAATATCGGCCTGCATACCCGCTTCGCCGACAATCCGCTCTGGCTCACCGAAGGCATGGCCACCTATTTTGAAACGCCCGACCTGCGAAGTAAAACCGGTTGGCGCACCGTCGGCAAACCGAATCCCTGGCGACTCACCCAGTTTCAGAACTACGCCCGCTCCCGCAGAACCGCTGATTCCCTGCAGACGCTCATTACCTCTGATGAACGATTTCAAAATGCGGAAACCGTACTCGACACTTACGCAGAAGCCTGGGCGTTTTCCTACTTCCTGATTAAAACAAAACGTAAGCAGTACGAAGAATATCTGCATTTGATCGCCGCCCGTAAGCCGCTCATCTGGTCGACGCCCGAAGAACGCCTCAAAGACTTTCAATCCGTGTTCGGCAATGATCTCGCCCGCCTCGATCAGCAATTTCTCAAATACATGCGACAAATCAGCCGCTAATCGCGGTTTTTCTCTTTGCACCATTCCCGTTTCCCAGTATCGTTGCGCATACGCGGCTTGAATGAAGCGGCGTCTTTTGGGCACATTTTCTTCGGGAAATTCAAACCGATTCGTGCGTCACCGCACTCATCATAAAAGGGCACTCTCCATGTCGACTTCCCTGAAACCCTCGGATGAACAAGCCAAGGTGATCACAGGCTGCTTAATGTTACTCGCGATCATTGCACTTGCGTTTGTGTTTTACATCACGAAAGCGGTCCTGATCCCGTTCGTCATTGCTATTTTCATCGTCACCATTTTCACGCCGTTAGTCGATTTACTCGTCTTGAAATGGAAAATGCCGCACATCATCGCCATTTCTGCCACGCTGCTACTGGTACTCTCCATCGGCTTTCTCATCTGCCTGACCTTGATCTACTCAACCCAACAGGTCATCGCCAAAGCGGAAACCCAATATAGTGAGAAACTGGGAATTTTCATCAAGTCAACCTTCGCCGCCGTCAAAGAAGCCGATGACCCGCAACAGAAATCCGCGACAGAACTATTGGAATTGACCGCACCTGACTCTGCCACTCCCCCGACAACTCCCCCCACTGATTCTCAACCTGTGGAAGCAAAAAAACCAGAAACAGGCTGGTTTGAAAAAATGGGAATCAACTTGAATGCCCTGCAGAATCAAATCACGGACTACATGAAAAACGCCTTGCGAGTCATCGCCATCGGCACCATGCAGACTGCGCTCAACTTCACGACGACCTCTTTTTTCGTCGCGATCTTTGTGATCTTTCTGCTCGCAGGACGCAATCCTGAAGCGGTCGTCCAGAATGTAATCTATCGGGAAATCGAACAGAAAATTCGCAGCTACATTTCCACCAAACTGATTCTCTCACTAATTACCAGTATTCTGGTGGGAGTTACGCTCTCCCTGTTCGGCCTGGAACTCGCGCTCGTCTTTGCGATTCTTACTTTCCTGTTGAACTTCATTCCCTCGATCGGCTCCATCATCGCCACGCTGCTCCCGATTCCCGTCGCCTTTGCGCAATTCTCTGACAGTCCCTGGACCATCGCCGCTGTCATCCTGATTCCAGGCGGCATTCAGATGATCATCGGAAACGCCATCGAACCCAAAATCATGGGCGAAGGTCTGCAACTGCACCCCGTCACCGTGCTGCTGGCACTCTCCTTCTGGACACTGCTCTGGGGACCGATTGGCGCGATTCTCGCCGTCCCGATCACCGCCGCGATCCGCATTGTGCTCATGCGATTCGAATCAGGACAAACCGCCGGCAACCTGCTGGCAGGAATTCTGCCCGGCGAATCGACATCAGTGGCATAACCAAGAGAAATCCAAAAGTAGGGGCGGTGCCCATGTGTCCGCCCGCCTGGTGATGTGCAATCTCAATTCAGACTTCGAATGGAACCGGAGAAAAGCTCCCAACGGCACCACGCAAGCCATGTCAACTCCGCGGGTAGACACATGGGTCTACCCCTACACGACCTTAAGTAACTTTGAAAATACGTGGTTACTCCAGGATTAAATTATTCGTCGCTGCCGTACCGGGATCAATTTCCACAGACCCTGACACCAAATTATCGGTCACCTGATTCTGTTGTCCGCCAGTCACGCGAATGGCAAAGTCACCAACGGCTTCAGTAATCAGACAGTCGGAAATGCGGGACTGTCTGACATTCTTTAGCAAGATGCCGCCGTGCTCGCACTCGCGAATTGAGCAATTCGTGATATTCATCCGCTCGCAATTCTCAATAACCAAACCGGCGGCGACTCCCTGTGTTGACTTGATATTCAACGCATTCAGGGTGCAATCACTACAGTCTTTGAAGACGTTCGCGTTTTTTGTTTTGGCTCGATAGTCCGGGTTGCGATCCAGGAGATTTGCCCCCAGAACGATGTAAGAAGAATCTTCAACCAGCAAACTATGTTCGTACGCCTGCCACAATGTATTGCCGGTAATGGTGATGCCGCGAGCGTGCTTCAGGTGAATATTGACGGCGACATCACTCATCGAATTATCGGCGATTGCAAAGTTACCCACCTTCCGCGGGTCCTGGGGACCATTGCCGATAAACCGCACGTTGGCGGAATCGGGAGCGTTGTTGGTATGCTGAATCGTACAACCGAAGATCGCCCCTTCGCGCAGTGAGCCTTTCGAGATATCGAACAGAATATTCGCGGTCGGCTGCGTGTCCTCGCCCATGTTACCTTCAATGTCACAGTTGCCGATCTGAATGTTGCGGATCTCACTTTCGCGGACGACGATGCCCCCCTGCTTGTTGTAGCTGATGTGGGAATCGGAAATGTTGATCTGATGCAGGTTCAACTTATCCAGATAAATGCCGACCCCTTCATTCTGATACAGATGACAGTCGTCAATCGCCACATTCCGGTTGCGTTCAAAGAGATGAATCCCATGCAGGGCGTTGCGCACGACCAGTCGCGTGATTGTGAGCTGCATCGTTTTGGTGGCGGTGATCCCAATGGCTTCGGGATGCTTGCCGACGATTTCGATGCCGTCCACCATCGGCGTCCGCTCTTTTTCCCAGACGACCGGCTGAACAGTTTTCGGGCTGGCAGTTCCATTGTGTGTGCCAATAAAATGAAACGCCGGTCCCGCCCCTTCCATGAGGATCGTTGCGGTTCCATCTCCTGAAATAGATGTCGGCCCTACTTTGGTGAGATCAATCACGATCGGTTTCGTGAACCGATAGCGGCCCCGCGGAAACCGCAATGAACCAACAGACGCATCCACCATCTTTTGAATCGCAGCCGTGTCATCTGTTTTTCCATCGCCCCGCGCACCATAATCCAGAACTGTCTTACAGCCCGCCGACTGACCGCCGCCCTGCGTCTGTTCCTGGCTTAACACGCGATGAGAATCAGCAGGAGAAAGCAGATAAAGACCGACCATGGCCAGTGTGACAAAACAAAACGTGGAGAGGATTTTGGATTTCATGGAAATCACTTTCAATACAGAAGGTTTTCAGGCAGGAACTCAAAGACACCATTAGCAGGCTCAATAATTAACGAACCTTATAAAACAGTCTCTTGAGTCTAAGCAACTCGCAATGAGGGATCAACCGCTGCGTATGAGAAATTAGCAAGAGCCGCTCGCCGAGCTTCAACGCAACCAGCCATTTAGCTGACTACTGATGATACACGGGGCGTGGCTCATCGCCGGCGATGATTTTCAAATAGCTCTGATAGCGCTGCCGAGAAATGAATTCATTGTCCACCGCACGCTTCACGCCACAGTCTGCTTCATGTGTGTGCGAACAATCGGGGAAGCGACACTGCGGGACACACGCATGGAATTCACGGAAGTAACCTTCGACCTCTTCCGAAGCCACATCCCATAACTCTAATTGGCGAATGCCCGGCGTATCGACTACCCAGCCCCCGCTGGAAATTTCCAGTAATACCGCCGAGCGCGTCGTATGCCGCCCCTTGCGAGTCTCCTGGCTGATCTCGGCCGTCTCCAACAACAACCGGCTGTCGATCTGATTCAACAACGATGACTTGCCCACGCCACTTTGACCGGAAAAAACCGACTGCTTTCCTTTGAGCAAGGATCGCAGTCGACCAATGCCCGTACCATCAAGGACACTCGTTAAAACAATGTCGTACCCCATCTGAGCATACACGCCAATCAACGGTTGAAACTCGATCGGGTCCACCAGATCGATTTTGTTGATACAGATAATGGAATGAATATTCCCTTTTTCCGAACTGATCAGGAACCGATCAATGAGTGAAGGCTTGAGTGGCGGATCGGCGGCGGAAACGACAATCACGGCCTGGTCAATATTACTTACCAGAATATGTTCGCGACGATTGCTGCCCCGTGAAAGATAAGAGTGCCGCGGCTCCACGCGTTCGATGACGGCCTGATTTTCGTCCCCTTCCGGCCTGACCAAAACATGATCGCCGGCAACGACGGCGTTACGGTCATCGCGGGCCATCGTGCGAACCAGCCGCCGCACTGTGCAATCAAGTCGACGCCCATCTTCCACCTGTACTACCGAATTCAATCCCTGCGATCGAATCACGCGTCCCTTAATACAGACGCTTTCGTCGATGTCGATGACAATCGACGTCCCATCTTTGGTCTCCTGCTCCACACCCATCACAGTGCGGTGTCGCGTCAGATCACCTTTGCCCGTCAAACGCTCAGAAGCGTCCATGTACTGCGAATCGATCTGCTCATCCACCCGATGACTGGAGAGCTTATTGTTCCGGACCTTTCGCTGGCGATTTTTCTTAAACGCAACCCGGATCTTTTTTCCTTTTTTCTTAGCCACTACAGTTCCGGTTCCATCACCGTCAAATTGAAATTCATGATGAACTATCCTCGTCGTCCAGATCAATCAGAAATTTCAAACCCAATTCTTCATCGGTCATTGCCGATTCATCTTTGGGCAGCACAATCTCTTTCGGCTTCTGAGCGGGAGGTGCCATCGGACGTTCCGGACGTTTCTCCGGTCGCGTGAGACCCGCTTTCTCCATCAGACTCATCTCAAATGGATTTTCTTCTTCCGGCGGCGGTTCATCGGATTGAGGAGTATAATTGATTTCAAATTCGTGCTTGGCAACCGAAAGCCTGTCTCCGGGAAGCAACCACTTCATTTCACACCGATCGCCGTTGACCTTGATTCCGTTGCGGCTGTTCATATCTCGCACACGCCAGTATCCCTTCAGGAACTCCAGCTGGCAATGATGCGAAGAGACATTGGGAAATTGCAATGTAATATCGCACCGACTGCGGCGGCCGATCAGTAAAACCTCAGAAAGCAACGGGATCGGGTCGCCACCTCCACAAGGGTTTAATTCACCTAACATTCTAAATTCCTGATATCTCTATTGTGTGATCTTGACCGAAATCGCTTCGATTGCCCGCACATGATTAATCTATACTGCTGGCCAGACATTATAAACCCTCTATATATAAAGAAAAGTCAGATTTTGGGGATAGTTCAATCAATCCTCTTCCCCTATACTGGACTGTTCAATAGCGGGAGTCGGCTAAGTGGTCGCTGCGAATTCTCCGGAATTCGTGGAGGAAAGTCCGGGCTCCACAGGGCACGGTGGTGGGTAACTCCCACCGTCCGCAAGGATAGGGAAAGTGCAACAGAAAGCAAACCGCCTGTCTGGTTCGCCAGACAGGTAAGGGTGAAACGGTGCGGTAAGAGCGCACCAGCAGGCCGGGTGACCGGCTTGGCTAGGTAAACCCCACCGGGTGCAAGACCAAGCAGAGAGCAGTCCTGGTTCGCCAGGGCACGGATCGGCCCGATCCGGTATGACTCTCGGGTCGGTCGCGCGAGGCAGCAGGCAACTGCTGTCCCAGATAAATGGCCACTCTCGACATAACCCGGCTTATCGGCTTACTCCCGCTTATTGATTTTTTCTCGCCCCCCGAATAAATCTTTTTGACAACACTCGTCGAGGCCATTCATTGTCAATTTGATTGTAAATTGTTCCGTTTTATTGCACTTTTGACAACACTCCAGATTATCTTAGCGACACACAAAAACTCATATCTCCTTTATATATATCGACTTACAGACAATCGTCAATTTTATGGCACGGCACGTGCTTTAATACTCTTTCATCAACGACAAGTAAGCCACTTTTAAACAACAAACACATTAAGGGAGATAATGATGAAAAACTTCACACTCGCAATCGCAGCTTTGGCAGCCGTTACCCTGGTCAGCAACACTTCATTTGCTGCCACCCCATTCTGCGGCACCAGTGACTATTATAACTCACGATCTAATTCACGTTACAATGACCACACTGCCAGCAACTATAACCGGAAGTATAGTAATTCGGTTTACAACAGCCGAAACTACCTGAATAACAACCATCGGACCACACGACCTTACAACCAAGCCACGCGACCTTACAACTCGCTGACAAATAAACTCAACAGTCTCTACAGTAACTCCTGGTCGAAACCACTGTTTACCGACTACACTTACCGAGCTCGAACGAGCCATAACACGTACCCGTCTAACTCAAATCGGTACGACAATGGCCGCTATGATCGACATGATCACGACCGTTACAACCACAATAACAACTGGCGTTACAATCGCTAAGACGTCATAAAAAGGTAAACCAGCTAGCAATGCCCCTGGTCGAGTCCCACTCGACCAGGGGTTATTTTTTGAACCGCGCATGAAAAAAGGACTCAGAGCAGATTTGCTCTGAGTCCTTTGATTTTAAAATGCCCAAGAGAGGATTCGAACCTCCACATCCATTACAGATACTAGAACCTGAATCTAGCGCGTCTGCCAATTCCGCCACTTGGGCCTGTTTTCTCCATCCCATTTGACATCAGCAACTTACGTCAACCAAAACCAAATGTACGTGACACAGAATCCTGAATATTTGCTGGCAAATCTCAGAGGTGCCGCGGGGGAAGCAGGTATACTAAATAGTTTTCGCACTTTTTACCAGTCACAGATCCTTGAAATTTTAGCCCAGCTGATTTGAGAAATATTGCTTCAAACAGGTTCCTACTCTGTTCTTACAAAATCTGATTCCACACGCGGCGGAAAGAGTTCGACTCAACGTCGTTGCCAGACCAGATCCCGCACAATCAACCGTTGATTAGTGGTCCCGTCCCATTCGACTTTCAATCCAGCTTTCTGCAGTTCTTCACGAACTATATTTCCAATTTCTTTCCCTTTTGATTGACCAGTGGGCCCGAAGGCCAGATACAATCCATATCCACCCACAACACGCTCTAGATCCTGGCTGTGATAGAAGCAATATCCCACAACCGATGCTGGATCAGGGTGTTCTTCAAGCTCATAGAGAGAATCTTCAAAACCGTCACTCTGTGTATTGCCTGCGTTCTGCAACGCGATAATGCCCCGTTTATTTAAAGCGGCGAAGACAGAATCAAGCCGATCACAGTCGGTGACGGCAGGCCAGGTTTTCTTTTTCTCTTCCAGTGTCGCAAATTGAGAATCAATGGCCTTTGAGACTAACGCTTCATCAATGTCTTCCCGTTCATAGAAGATCTCTTCACAAATAATGCGCATCAAATCGGACTTATCATAAAAGCCCGCGCGGACATGCCAGTCGATTTCTCTGAGCAGTTCCGCGTCCAGTTGTTTGCCCATGTCCACGGAACTTTTTTCTTTTAATTCCGGAGTTTTAAAGAGGCGTCTTTTTTCCGGCTCTAGTTTCACAGGAGGTTTTTCTTCTGACACACCGCAACCAGGAAGTAGAGCTAACATTATCAGCATCTTATGAAGTGTTTTCATATATCACGTTCGACCTTGATTTTCAGAGCACCGAATTCGCCTAAGATACTTACAGTTCAATCTCGTTTCTTCGAAAACAGATACCGCAGAAAGGAACCAATGCCGGCGAAGCGGTAGCCGGGATCGACATATTTTTCGATCACATAAAACATAAAATAATAGAGCCGGGCCGAGGACCAGACGACTAACAACAGCAGAACCGTGATCTGCCAGGAGCGCGTCTCAAAAACAATCAGCCCCAGCGCAAACAGCAGGATGACCAGAAATAGAAACCCTTTGAGGTAAATCAATCGTTTACTTTTGAGATCAGCCATCGTATTTTGACGCTGGAATTCTTGTACCATATTAGAGAATCAGCCAGGAGAGATCGCCAAGCGGATTTCATACTTGTTCGATAGTAAGCGCTTAAGAGCATTTTAAAATAAGAGTGACATACTTTCTCGACTCTCTTATACTAACTGTTAGTTCCTCTCATTCCATCGTCAATTTAGAAAATTCATATGCTTCCAACGCACCGTGTTTTGGTCATTTCGCTCCTGTGCACACTGGGGTGTAGTTCTCATTCCCAACCAACGGAAACGGAGCAGGACCATGCTGAAACAGCGGCTGTTCCGGCTGTTTCACAGAAAAGCCCTTCCGAGTCGTATGAGGAGATCCTGTACGAACTGGGGGCCTTTCCGGTCAGCAAACTGACAAAACCCTATTGGAACAACGGACACCCAGGCCAGGTTTACTCCAAAGGAACTCGGGAAGACGTGCATGGCTGGCTGCCACCGGAGAGAGTTCGCAAGGGAGGTCATCTGACCGCGTCGGAAAAAAAGCGTTATGGAATTCCGAAAGCGGCGCTCCCTTATCAACGCTATCTTTCCTTGATTGATATTGGAACGTACCAGAATACCAAAGATCCGCTACTGCACAGCATCATTCAATTTGTTTTTGACGAGTTACATGAACGAAAAGTGAAGAGCCCCACTCCGGGTGCGATTCTGAGTGTTTACCAACCCAGCAAGGAATGGGATCATAAATTTCTGTGGCAACTTAAAAGCGAAGCATTGTCCGGCCCCGACGTGGCTCGTCTTTATCAACGCTATCGGGTTCCTCTGCTGCTACGTTGTCTGTCGCTGGCTGAGAAGGAACAGGAGAATCACATCCGGTTTCTGGAGCAGATCTCATCAGACAAAGGGCTGCACGGCGGCCACCGTTTCGAGGCTTACAAGCGGCTCTATGCGTGGGACCAGGAACAGTATCGCAGTGGCTACAAAGCGTTTCTGATTAAACAGACCGAGCAGACGCCTGACGTGTTAGACCGTTGCTTCATGAACGAGGCCCTGCTGAAGCTGGGGGACGAAGACTGTTTTGCCGTGGTACGGCGCAGCCTGGTCACGGATCCGATTTATGATGTGCGCACATCGATCCTCAGGGATTTGAAAGAACTAGATCTACAGCACCTGTTTCTGGATCCGATTCAGGTGCTGGCCGAGGAGAAGGCCAAAGAGTGCCGTCGTGTCTGGCATTATGGAAACGGTCCGGGCATGGATGTGGGAGAGACCGAAATGTATCACATCCTGAAAGGACTACTGTTTGTGTCGAATAAGCGGGATCTCTCTGAAGAGACAGTGCAGAAAATTCAGCACGCCCGCGCGACCCTGGAGGCGAAAAAACAGGAGCGGCGGGATGCGTCGGGGCTCAGGGGATTGGGCAGGTAGGGGACTGAGAGATTGGCATGGATCACATTGTTTTCGTGGTGGTCCTGATTAAGTCAGATCTGGTTTGAGCCTCGCCCGGCGGTGCTGTTTCGGGTTGTTTTTTTCACGTGCGAATGTTTTTTGTGTTCCATTTGTATGGCTATAACTGGTTGCATCTCGCCAGGCGGGTCGACACATGGGACGACCCCTACATTTTAATAACTGGGTCAGCGTGAATTGATCTGCACGGCCGGACGAGCCGGGCCGTGGCACACGGTGAGTGCTTCCACAGCTTCCATCAAAGCGCCATCAACGATCAAAGGCTAAAAGGCGGGCAGGCACACAGGCACCGCCCCTTGTATCACTGGTTTTCCCTGATCACTGTTGGCAAGCCAACAGTGCCACCCAACGCGGGTAACGACTTTTATTCAAGATAGAATTTCGCCAGTCTTTTTTGCTCCATTGTTGCTTGAATGAGGTTCGGTTTTCCGCATTGCGGTTTTCTTTTTTTACACGGATGCCCCCGGTTTGCTTTTCTGTGATTCGGCCTTTTCTCGACGGCGAGTACGGACTGCGAAAGCAGGTCGGTTAATGGCGCCCATTGTTGAGCATGGCAGGCAATTCTCGTTACGGCCTGGTAAAACACACGGATGACTTTGATCGGACTGAGTTTTTTGAGATGCGTTCCTTGCTTGTGCAGCACATCTTTTCCGGCAAATAACGCAACCCCAACGACGTCGACCAGACAACCTACCTGTCCGCCAATCTGATCTGGAGCCCGCTGGAACGCGTCAAGGTGGGAGTCGAATATCTCTATGGCACACGCGAGAACGTCAACGGTGCCATGGGAGACGCGCATCGACTTCAAGCCTCATTCATCTTCGATCTGCCGTGATGCTCTGACCGCGCTGGTTTACTTAACCTCCCGAATACCACGGGTTAGCGTCGTTGCCACACGAAATTCTGCACCTTCAGCCGCTCGTTAAAGGTTCCATCCCATTCGACCTTCAAGCCGGCTTTCTGCAGTTCTTCCCGAACCATATTTCCTACCTCAAGCCCCTTTGCCTCTTCTTCTTTCGGATCGACGGGCCCGAAAGCCAGATAGAGCAGACCATCACTCACCACCAGCTCTAGATCCTGTTTGTGATAGAAACAATATCCCACGACAGATGCTGAATCAGGGTGTTCTTCATAGTCATAGCGGAAATCTTCATACCCGTCACTCTGTGTATTTCCTGCGTTTTGCAGCGCAATAATGCCCCGTTTGTTCAAAGCGGCAAAGACAGAATCGAGACGATCACAGTCGGTGACGGCGGGCCAGGTTTTCTTTTTTTCTTCCAGTGCCGCCAGTTGGGAATCGATGGTCGCCGAGACTAATGCTTCATCGATGTCTTCCTGTGCATAGATCTCTTCACAAATAATGCGCATCAGATCAGACTTGTCGTAAAACCCCGCGCGGACATGCCAGTCGATTTCTCTGAGCAGTTCCGCGTCTAGCTTCCTGGTCATCTTAGCAGAACCCTTTTCTTTTAATTCCGGAAGCTTAAAAAGACGTTTTTGTTCCGGCTCTGGTTTCACAGGGGGTTTTTCTTCCGACACACCGCAACCAGGGAGTAGAGCTAACATTATCAGCATCTTATGAAGTGTTTTCATATAACACGTTCGACCTTGATTCTCAGAGCACCGAATTCGCCAAAGATACTTACAGTTCAATCTTGTTTCTTCGAAAACAGATATTGCAGAAAGGAACCAATGCTGGCGAAGCGGTAGCCGGGATCGACATATTTTTCGATTACATAAAACATAAAATAATAGAGCCGGGCCGAGGACCAGACGACTAACAACAGCAGAACCGTGATCTGCCAGGAGCGCGTCTCAAAAACAATCAGCCCCAGCGCAAACAGCAGGATGACCAGAAATAGAAACCCTTTGAGGTAAATCAATCGTTTACTTTTGAGATCAGCCATCGTATTTTGACGCTGGAATTCTTGTACCATATTAGAGAATCAGCCAGGAGAGATCGCCAAGCGGATTTCATACTTGTTCGATAATAAGAGCTTAAGAGCATTTTTAAAAAAGAGTGACATACTTTGTCGACTCTCTTATACTAACTGTTAGTTCCTCTCATTCCATCGTCAATTTGGAAAATTCATATGCTGCTAACGCATCGTGTTTTGATCATTTTGCTCCTGTGCACACTGGGATGTAGTTCTCAATCCCAGCCAACGGGAACGGAGCGGGAACGTGCCGAAAAAACTGCTGCTCCGGCTGCTTCTCAGAAAATCCCTTCCGAGTCGTATAAGGAAATCCTTTATGAACTCGGGGCTTATCCGGTCAGCAAACTGAGCAAACCATACAATAACGACGGTCACCCAGGCCAGGTTTACTCGATGGGGCAACGCAAAGACGTGCATGGCTGGCTCTCCTCTTCCTGGGTCGATAATAACCGTTACCGGACCAAATCAAAATATAAACGTTATGGCACCCCCAAAGCCCTCCTCAGCTATGAACGCTATGTCTCTTTTCTTGATGTGGAAACCTATCAACGGACCAAAGATCCGCTGCTGTTTGCGATCATTCAGTTTACGCTGGAAGATTTTCGGAACGAAAAGCTCGAAATCAAAAATCCCGAGGACTTCCTCAAGGTCTATCACGCCAAAATGGGGCTGGACAGTCTCGTCCTGCGGACACTTAAAGGCCGAGGGTTAACCAGCCGGATGGTTGCCGACCTGTATCAACAATACCAGGATCCGCTGCTATTCCATTATCTGACACCACCAGAGGCGGGGCAGGGCAATTACAAAGCGTTTCTGGAGCACCTTCTGGCTGATCAAAAGATCGATGCCGCGCAGCGCTTTGTTGTTTTCACACAACTATATCAGGCAGATAAGCCCACGCATCTGGCGGGCTATAAAAATTTTATCTTCGAGAATCTTGATCAACTCCCCGATCGATTTGATCGTTGCCAAATGTATGCAGCGCTTGTCGGCATCGGAGATCATGAATCTGTTGAGGCAGTCAATCATGCACTATTGAACGATCCCATTGCACAAGTAAGGCAGTTTCTCCTGCGTGAACTTAAGCGACAAAATCAATTCGTCGAATATATAGACACTATTCATCTCCTATCGTTGGGAAAAGCTGAGAAGTGCAGGCTTGAGCCCTACCCCAATATGCGGAGGCATCAGCCGGACGAGAATATCCTGGCTGAATCTTTGGAGACCTATCTCAACTGGGCCAAGAAGAATCAAACCTTAAGCCCACAGACAAAACGGAAAATCCTGGCGTCGTTACAGGTGATTTCGAATAATTTCACGAATTCATTCGAACCACGTTCATTCGGCTCAGTACAAGGTCCGTTTGAAGCAAACAAACCAGCACAAGACAAATAAGCCATTCCGCTGCTATCCGTTATGAAGCTTTCTCCCTTTCTAAAATTCCAGGCAAACAACCCGAGGTTCTCTGCCTGGAATCTGATTGATAGACTCCGCTCACCTACCAAGTGTTTGGGCCACCTTGAGAGAGAAAAGAGAGAACAAACGAAAACCCCTTTTCAGAACAGCGATTTGAAGTCAAGATTAACAATCTTATTTATACTACTCAGGAAAAATGACCGCTGTTCCGAATAGGGGCTGCCTTACATAATCTGCGTTGATCTAGAAAACAAACAGGAGAAGTATCCGACGATTGTTTTTTTCTATTCTCAACTGACAGGTGCCTGGACGATTCCTGTGCCTGTATCTTCTGCTTCAGCTCCCGGTACCAAAACAGATCGATTTCCACTACCTATTAACCTTGAGGCCAGAGCCTCATTGTTTACGCGTCCGGATTCATCTAACTGCTTCTGAGCCCAAAGGGCGGCAACTCCAGCAACATGGGGAGTTGCCATGCTTGTTCCGCTCAAAGATCTGAGCCCCCCTCCCAAGAACGCAGAAACGACATTCACTCCCGGGGCAGAGATATTCACTTGATTATTCGAAAACGGTGCAATACCAAAACCATTCGGCGTTTCTTCCAGCGCTCCAACTGCAATGACACCGGTTCCAGCAGCAGGTGGAGCCACTCCTATTTCATAGTTAGGACGATCGCTTTCATTACCGGACGCTGCAATGATTACAGAGCCTTGCAGAAAACTACCTTGAGCCCGCACAAAATCAGCCAATTCAGTAAATAGATTCACATTCGCCCGATACTGCTCCAGGGCAATTGAAGTTGCGGGCTCTATGGCCAATCCTCTTTCTTCAATCAGAAATTTTACAAACCCTGCAAAATCGATCCCCAATGACATGGAAATCACATGCGCACCCTCATTCACTGCCCATTGAATCGCTTTGGCAATAATTGCAGAAGATCCACCACCTTGACCGAGCACTTTACCAATTAAAGCTTTTCGTACATTCCGCGCAATACCGATCCTGATATTGTTGACATCTTGTCCAAAAATCGTGCCGGCACAATGCGTACCATGTCCGACCAAGTCATTGTCGGTCTCGGATGTGAAATTCTTACGTACCAGGCTGACACCTTGAAACGCTGGATGAGTCGGATCAATTCCGGTATCAAGAACGGCGACGGTTATCCCTGCCCCAGAGAAAGGTGATTGATCTGCATTAACAGCTTTGATCCCCCACGTAATATTTGAACTCATTGGCTCAGCACTGTCTCCAAATGCGACAGGTTCTATCAGCTTCATGGGCATCGACTCTGCCACAGCCATCGTTGTTGGATCTCGTCTCAAATCAGCCCGTTCCGCCTGGGTTAATTCTGCCTCTTCAACTTCAAGATTTCGTGGAGCTGCTCCAAGAATACTAGCACCTAAGTGACTGACCCCCAAGTTATCAAACGATGGTACGAAAGGAGTTTCAGTACGCAATACGATGTACTTTTTTAAAACCATTATCCTGTCCTCTAACAAATCACAAGAAAAATTTCTAACAATATACGATGTGCCGAAGAGCAGGACAGAGAATGAAATACTTAACCCGAATTCTTCCAGGCTAGTCAAGATTGCTTGAAGCGGTCGTCGCTTAACAATGGAAGCACTTATTGAAATCAATTGCTTTAAACGACTCTCTCAATCTAGTATTCGCTAGCGTGCTTAACGAATCCTTTGTGATTTTTTCCAGCACCGTTTTGCAGATTCATTCCCGAATCCCTGCCACTATAAGAAATACCGCAAAGCAGTCTCCACACTGATCAAGTCGATTCATAGTTTCTAATCAAATTGGAAACTTCGAATTTTGCTCTGTAGGATATTTCATCGATGGGACGCGTGTTAGTTTTTAGAGGCACTGCGATATCACCATAAGAAATATTAAGAGAATTTTTTGTTGTCACTTAAACGGACAATGATCATCGGCAAGGTAATCTCGGTCGTTCTCTTATTTTGATCACTCTCAGCGAAAGCAGGCCAGACTGTTGTCAGGGGTGCAGTCTTAACAGATCCCCCACGTCAAGACTGCTCGAAGATCGCTTCGCGCAATCTCCAAATCAATCACGCAATTAAGTCGATGACTGACCGTTACAATCCGGGGTTCTCTGCCTGGATTTTGATTGATATACTCCGCTCACCTACCAAGTGTTTTTTTGGCCACTTTGAGCGTGAAAAGAGAATTCGAATGCCTAATCGTGCCTGCTGTTATCAATTGCTGGTTTTGTGTTGTGTCAGTTATCACTTGGAGACGGTTTCTGCGGAAGAAACAAAACAGAAGTCTGCTGTCGACCAGAAAACAAACACTATGGCATCCCCAAAGCACCACTCAGCTATGAGCGGTATGTCGAACTCATCGATGTAGAGACTTACCGGAAGACGAACGATCTACTGCTGGCTGCCATCATTGAATTTACGTTGGACGAATTTCATTGGCGAAAAATCAAAATCAAAAACCCTGAGAACATTCTACAGATCTATCATGCCAAAATGGGGCTGGATCATGACGTTCTTCGGCTACTCAAACAGTGTGGATTAACTGGTCCGGAAATTGCCAGTTTGTATCGGCAAAACCAGGTTCCGCTGTTGCTGCGTTGTCTGACACCACCTGAGTCAGGTCAAGACGATTACATTGCGTTTCTAGAGAACATCTCGTCAGACAAACTGCTCGATGCCGGCTATCGCTTTGAAGCTTACTCACTGTTATATCAGTTGGACAAACAAAAGTATCTCGCTGGCTATAAGGCGTTTCTGATCAAGAATGTTAACCAGGTTTCCTCGTGGAGCGATCGTTGCCGCATGAACCCGGCACTATTGGAGATTGGAGATCAGGAGTGCCTTCAAATCGTGAAGCAAAACCTGCTGAATGCCCCCCTTTTTGAAGTACGAACATCGATCCTTGATTCCCTGAAAGAACAAGGCATTGTTGCCGAATTTCTGGATACGATTCAACTGCTTGCCGAGGGAAAAGGGAAAGCGTTTCGCCACGGTCTTCATTTTGGTAACGGTCCGGGAATGAATGAGGGAGATTCTGAATATAAGCAGGTCCTGAGACGACATCTGAGCTGGGCCCGACAACAGGATAACCTGACAAAAGCGGCGCAAGAAAAAATCCAAAGCTCCCTGTATTCATTGCGTATCGGGAAACCCGCGCCGAAAATTAGACCGAAAAATAGTGAGGACTCTTCCGCAGGCAAAGGGTCACCTCAAGAGACCTGATCCATTTCCATTCCACGATTTCTGATCATGACTCGAAAGAGACCTCCTACTCGCTGCGCTCGGACCGGTCTTATTTTAATGTTCGCTCCTCCTGTCAACTTCATTGATTCATATCGCGTGGTTCAAAGACCTGAGCGGTACGGCACAAGCCGCCGTTTTCAAAAAACACACTGTTTCTCATTACCAGTGGATAGCGCCATTCCGCTCACTTGATGTGTGATTTTCGTGGTAGAAATAACTAGTGAGCGCTGCTGCTTGAATTGCGATTCGAACTTCAGTTCAGACTCACCGTGTGTCACCGCTCGGCTTGTCCGACGGTGTCGGTTCGATACCAGGCTAACCTGTCGAACGTGTTTTGAGGTAGGGGCGGATCCATGTGTCCGCCCGCTGGGTTCGGGTTGGTTTTTTTAATGTGCGAATGATTTTTCAGGTTCCCTTTGCAGGGCAATATCTGGTTGTATCTCTCCAGGCGGGTCGACACATGGGTCGACCCCTACATTTTAATAGCTGGGTAAACGTGAATTGCTTTGCACGGCCGGACAAGCCGAGCCGTGGCACACGGTGAGTGAGATATGATATTACTGTATCACCATCCGGCATCCATGACTCTCGGTGGGGTTTCGTGTGATAAAACTATACGTGTTCTCTGACAATTTCCTGCGCGCTGCGCTCGGATGTGCATCCGGGCCTACCCACTGATTTTACCTAAGTGATCTGGGTGAAATCATTGGTCGCTCATTTTTCCGATGCTGCTCAAAGGGAATCGATGCTGCGTGATGTTTATCTCTGGACTCTCGAATCTATCCTGTAGGATGGAATCGGTTTATTGGATTTTAAAATCTTGCCTCCAGCCGGCGGACACATGGGTCTGCGCCCCTACCTGTGAAATGGTGAATTCACACGCTGGTTGCCTGGATCGCATTGGTCCTTTTCTGCAGTAGCAGGGAGTTAAAGAAATGACGATTTTTTTGATGCGTGATCGCCTTGTGAACCCCTCACGATGCCCCTTCATGTACTTGCGATGGCTGATGAATGTCGCTCGAAGCGTTATGAACAATAGGACGTGTTTGAGCAGGTTTTTTGAAAATCGCTCTGAAACCAGAGGCTTTGATAGTACTCCTCTGGAATCAGTTCGCGATGTTCCCGTACTCACTCGCGCGCCCGATGCTTATAACACATATCATGGCGAGCGGCGGGTTGTCATCCAGTCCAGTTTATTCAGGTATCACTGCACGCACCGTCAGCACATTCTGTCGGCAACGGGCGGAGTGAACTGTTTTCGTTTCAACCTAATTCGAGCCACCCGCAGAAGTGGTAGCGACAGCAGGTCGAATTGTAGACAGTGCCGGCAGTTGCTCTTCCAGATGCCCTTTGGACTTCGTCCAGACGAGCAAGCCTTCGAACATCATCCAGATCTGAAGTGCGATCACCGCGATGCCAAACAGGAACAGATGCTGCTTTTCAGGATTGTAATACCAGCCGGTTCCGCTGTTGAACATATTCCAGAGCATGGCCCAGGCGGGCATGATGAGCATCACAATCATCGGCACGAGTGCAAATATGAATGGTTTATTGCGGCGGCGGAGATAAAACACGATGACCATAAACGCGAGCCCGGCCAAGAGCTGGTTGGTGGCACCGAACAGCGGCCAGAGAATCAAGCCCCCACTGCCCGGTCCTGCGGTTGCATTCGCGGGCATCATCGCCACCATTCCGCCCAGGAAGACTGCCAAGCCGGTGGCGGCATACTTATTGGTGAGCGGTTTGATATGAATGGTCGCCGCCAGTTCCTGGATGACGTATCGCTGCAATCGTGTGGCGGTATCCAGCGTTGTCGCAGCAAAACTCGCCACCAGCACGGCGATGATACTGATACCCAATTTGAGAGGAATTCCCAGCGATGTCAGAAAGTTCCCACCGCCATGAATAAAAGCTCCGACCTTGTCTTTCAGGCCAAACGCACCCCAGCCTTTACTGGAATCATAGCGGGTTTCCCAGGCAGCGACTCCTGTCAGCTGGGTCTCCGTGCCTGCCACCATGGTCGGTTGATAATTATAAGCGGCGCCTTCACCAATTCGCGAAAATTCGCCCATACCCACACCCGCACAACAGGCGAGAATTACAATGACCGCCAAGCCCCCTTCAAGGAGCATGGCACCGTAGCCGACGTATTGGGCATCCAGTTCGGATTCAACTTGTTTACTGCTGGTACCACTGCTGACGAGACAATGAAATCCACTACAGGCACCGCAGGCGATGGTGATGAATAAAAACGGCCAGATCGGCGGTGCGTCGGCAGGAATATTCGTCGCGATGGCAGGTGCACTTTGCATCAGGTCGGCCTGCCCGGTCGCTCCGGAAACAATGGCTCCAATCAGTAACAGGCCCAGCGCCAGGACGAGTTGGTGGCTGTTGATAAAATCGCGTGGCTGCAGTAACAACCAGACCGGCAAGACTGATGCGACGGCACAATACGCTAATAACACGAATGTCCAGAGAATCACCGTATTCGGGAATTCCCCCATCACAGGGATGTTGAACATGGTGGCAATATCAACTGGCCAGTAGTAAGCCCCCAGATAGACCGAGGCGTAAACAATGACCAACGCAATGAGTGAAGGAACGAGTAATTCAGAATTTTGTTTATACACCATCAGACCAATGACAATGGCGATGGGCATCGTGATCCAGACGGGGATGACGGTTTCCGGATGCATTGCGAAAATAATCGCGATCACTAGACCAAATATTGCCAGCACGACAGTCAGCGACATCAGCAAAATCAACAGAAATAAGATCCGCGTCCGTGGTGCAATCAAGCGACCGGCGACTTCACCTACGGTCTGTCCGCGATTGCGCAATGAAACAATGAGTGCGCCAAAGTCATGTACGGCGCCAACGAAAATCGAACCGAATAATACCCATAACAGTGCCGGCAGCCAGCCCCAGAAGACGGCAATCGCCGGTCCCACAATCGGACCGGTCCCTGCGATACTGGTGAAGTGATGACCGAAGATGACTTCCTTTTTTGTAGGAATAAAATCGACATCATCGCGCAATTGTTTACTGGGAACTTCTGCGTCACCGTCGACATTAAAGATTTTTTGTGAAAGCCACTTTCCATATGTGTGGTAGGCAATGATGTAACCTATAAAAGCTCCCGCAGCGATCAACAGTGTGGCCATTCGTTTTCTACTCCAGCATCTTACTTTGAACCAGCTAAACTGGCTGACTATTACAATTTAGTTTCGGATCGACTTCGATTCGAATTGCAGCGGCTGACCTGACTTTGACACGACCAACAGATCACACGTAAGTACAATGCAGAAAACCAGAGCGCTTATTACAGATTATACATCTACCCATAAATTGGCAATTAAGTTGCCCGAGATGCCTGCTCACAACGCGAAAAACTATACATTAGAACCGTTTACATTGCCCATAATCGCCTCCCGCCGACACAATCGACACACCCGACACATCCCGCATGGCAGAACCCATCTTCTCTCAATGACGTCATTTAACCCATTTTAATGATCATACTCGGACACAAAACGTCGATGTAGGTAGTACCCACGAGGAACTCACTAAAACATGCAGGGATGTGGGTCATTGCCGGTAAGGGAGTTTTTGCAACAAATCGTACTCGATCTCTGGTGAGGCTGAACACCAGAGTCGCCACCGATTTAAGCCTCTCTTTTCCGGACTAATTTGTTTTACTTACATTCGAATATACAACAGGTGACAAAACTTTAATTCAAAGCGATAAGAGGTTTGTCGCCTCTTCAGATATCACCTCATTGGCCCAGAACATAAGATCTACGGAAGGAGTTACTACGATGCTTGTATTGTCGAGACAACGCGACGAGAGCATTATCATCGGAGACAATATTGTCATTACTATTGTCGATATTCGGGGTGATAAGGTACGGCTAGGAATTGAGGCACCAACAGAAATTCCAGTGCACCGTCAAGAAGTATACGATGCGATTCAACGCGAAAACGCGATGAAAGAATCAGAAGCGCGTCGTCCTTCATCTCAATCGCCGACTAAAAATGCCAGCGAGTGATCTGCGACAACGAAGTCGTTCGACACACGGGACATGGCCAGGTTTCAATTAAAGATTAATTGAATGAGTCGCAGGGGGAAGTTTGATACGAAGTCAAACTTCCCCCTGTTTTTATACCGGCCGAACTTTCACAGAGACCGTCCAGTGGCGATCCGAGGTAATTTGCGCTGTACCCGGTGGCAACCCACATGCTTTTAGTAACGCCTGCACTTCGTCTAACGTCAGTGCCGCGTGCAATGAATTATGAAACATCTGCCGTTGATGCGGGTTTGCCTCTCCGGCATATAATTCGACCAGGCGATCCAACTCTGCAGACGAGTCCGGCCGCAGCAGGTCGCGTACAAACAGAAATCCTTCTGGTTTGACAACGCGAACCATTTCGTGGAACACACTCCCGGGTTCGGGTACATGGTGAATTAGACTGTTTGAGATCACGCCGTCAAAACAATGATCGGCACAAGGCAGCTGTTTTGCATCTGCTCGCTCTAAAGTCACGACATCTCTCAGCCCCACCCGCTGCAGATTCCCTTCGGCCACATGCAGCATTTCCGTCGCCAGATCGGTCGCTACGATTTTGAGCCGTTCATTCCGCCGGCAAAGTTCTATCGGAATCAAGGCGGTGCCGGTTCCCAGATCAAGAACGGTCAGATCATTCGCATCGGCCGAGCCACTGCATTTCGCTTGATGTGTGGCGATCAATTCCAACACCGCCTCTGCAAACAATCGATTGATGTCACCGTGATCCATTGAGTTATAGTCGGCCGCTTCCTCGCGCGTATCCATGACTTCTGGTTCGAGTTGACGCGGAATCATATTCGGTCTCCTTCCCCATCAGGGTTAAATCAGAAACGGCTTTACAACAAAAAAAGAGCCCTCACTTTGTATGATGAGGGCTCTTTTTCATTTTTTAAATTTCAAACTCGTAAGTTGAAGCTCAGGCTTCTACTTCCGGAGATCCACCATCGCCTTCAACTGAACCAACGGTTTCCAGTTCTTCTGTTTCTGCTTCGAAAGAGGTATCAAATTCGAGCCGTTTTTCATCGCCGACTTCGGTGACTCTGACCAGCACTTTATTCTTACCTTCGAAGGCACCACGCAGTAATTCTTCTGCGAGCGGATCTTCGATATACCGTTCCACTGAACGACGCAGCGGACGAGCACCGTAATCGAGTTCGCCGCCTTCGGAACCTTTGTCGATAATAAATTCGCGTGATTCGTCGGTCAGATCCAGGGTGACCCCCTGCTCTTTCAAACGACTAAGTACCTTGCCAAGTTCGATGTCCACGATCTCCTTCAATTCTTCGCGTGTCAGTTTGCGGAACACAACGACTTCATCAAGACGTCCCAGAAACTCCGGCTTGAATTCTTTCTGGAGATCATGCATCAGGTTACGCTTCATGGCTTCGTAGCTGGTGTCATCATCGGCTTTGCGGAAACCAAAGGCATCCCCATGAGCCATACCCTGAGCACCGGCATTCGTTGTCATGATCAGAACCACGTTCTTGAAGTCGACTTTACGACCAAAGCTATCGGTCAAATGGCCTTCTTCCATAATCTGCAACAGCATGTTGAAGACATCGGGGTGTGCTTTTTCAATTTCATCGAGCAGCACAACCGCGTAAGGCCGACGACGAATTTTTTCCGTCAACTGTCCGCCTTCTTCGAAGCCGACATATCCCGGAGGTGCACCAATCAAACGACTGACATTGTGCTTCTCCATGTATTCACTCATGTCGATCTGAATCAAAGCCGACTCATCACCGAACATGAATTCTGCCAGCGTTTTCGCGAGTAACGTTTTTCCAACCCCGGTCGGACCAGAGAATAAAAACGCACCCATTGGTCGCTTGGGATCTTTCAACCCACTACGACTACGACGCACGGCTTTGGAAACCTGTTTAATGGCTTCGTCCTGGCTGATGACCCGCTGATGCAGTTCATCTTCCATATTCAACAGACGCACGGTGTCTTCACTGGACAGACGGGTCAACGGTACGCCGGTAATTTTAGCGACCACTTCAGCCACAACTTCTGCGTCCACCACGCCATCGACTTCTTTGGATTTTTCACGCCATTCCTGAGTCAAAGACTCTTTGCGTTTCTTGAGCTTATCGGCCTGATCTCGCAGGTTTGCTGCGAGTTCAAAATCCTGGTTGGCAACAGCTTCTTCCTTGGATTGATTCAGCCGTTCTGCTTCTTCCTCCAGTTCTTTCAAATCGGGAGGACGGACCATTGATTTCAGACGGATACGAGCACCCGCTTCATCAATCACATCAATGGCTTTGTCTGGAAGACAACGGCCGGTGATATAACGTGATGACAATTCGACTGCTTTTTCCAAAGCATCATCGGTAATCTGAACTTTGTGATGTTCTTCATAGCGTTCCCGCAGACCACGCAGAATTTCTACTGTCTGCTTGTCTGTTGGTGGTTCCACCATCACATTCTGGAAACGTCGTTCCAGAGCGCTATCTTTTTCGATATATTTACGGTACTCATCGAGTGTTGTTGCACCGATACACTGCAATTCGCCACGGCTCAAAGCGGGCTTCAATACGTTGGATGCATCAATCGCACCTTCCGCACCGCCGGCTCCCACCAGGGTGTGCAATTCGTCGATGAACAGAATCGTATTCTTTGCACGACGGACTTCGTTCATGACCGCTTTAATGCGCTCTTCGAACTGACCACGATATTTCGTGCCGGCAACCATCATCGCCAGGTCCAGTACCACGATTCTACGATCACGGAGCAAGTCAGGAACTTCCCCGTTGATGACCATCTGAGCAAAACCTTCGACAATCGCAGTTTTACCAACGCCTGCTTCACCCAGCAAAACCGGGTTATTCTTCTGTCGGCGACAGAGAATTTGAATGACGCGTTCAATTTCCTTAGCACGACCAATTACTGGATCCAGCTTTTTCTGCTTGGCCAGTTCGGTCAGATCGCGACCAAAACTATCCAATGCGGGAGTCTTGCTTTTGCTGGCTTTCTGACTGCCTGTTCCTGGTGTCCGTTCGCCAGCTTCGCCCCCTTCCAGGCCATGGCCCAGAAGATTGAGAACTTCTTCGCGTACTTCTTCCAGTTTCAGCCCCAGGTTCATCAGAACCTGAGCGGCAACGCCATCCTGCTCACGCAGTAAGCCCAGCAACAGATGCTCGGTCCCCACATAATTGTGGTTCAGATTCCGCGCTTCTTCCATCGCATACTCGATGACTTTTTTCGCCCGAGGTGTTTGAGGCAGCTTACCCATCGTGACCATGTCTGGTCCGGATTGGACAATCTTCTCAACTTCCAAACGGATTTTTCGTAAATCCACGTCCAGATTTTTCAGCACATTGGCTGCAACCCCTGAACCCTCTTTGACTAATCCTAAAAGGATATGTTCGGTCCCGATATATTCGTGATTGAAGCGTTGAGCCTCTTGGTTGGCCAACTGCATCACTTTTCGAGCTCGATCTGTAAACCGCTCGTACATAATTTGTTTCTCCTATGGCCCTGTGTTATGTCGGGCACTTTTGGATGAACACTGTGACTCTGCTTTGAAACTGAATGCTTCAAACGCAGAAATCAATTCTCCCAAACTATTCTAAAAATGGAACCGTATTTGATTTGTCTTAATTTATTCCAAAAATGCCATTTGAAGACCTGTACATCTTTAAACAACATCACTATTTGAAACGAAAATTGTTTCTTTTAGGAAAGGCTTCTACGAATAATACGTTACTCACCAAAAAACGTCGAGGAATTTCCCAAAACTACTACCAGATCGTGAAAGGAAGTCACTGAAACGCCACAACTTACTAAAATATTCTACCCATCTTAACACTCCTGAATTCGAGGCGACTCGTTGTTCCGGGTAGGACATTCTGATTCATACAGGATCACACAGGGAATCACCACCCTGCCAAAGCCGCAAAATCGACACAATCCACAAAAGCAGTTATTGTAATTCTAGTCCCCACACCTCATTGTAGCAAGATTAGCCTTTAATCGGTTAACCTGTTGACTGCATGATTTCCCTCAACGGACAAAGAATGTGTCCCACTACCAACGATCGTTTCAAGAAAAACCCAGACCGTTATGCAACATTTACTGACAGCAGGAGCCCAGCGTGCATTAAAAGAAGCCGAGCGAATTGCGCGAAGTTCAGATGCATCAGAGCTGGCTGCTATCCACTTGCTGGCAGCACTTGCCTTTGAAGAATCACGGGCCGCTGAGCTAATGCTGGCCCATCAAATTGAACTGGCGATGATCCTGGACCAATTCCCAATCCGACTACCCGAGGAACCAGTCACACCAGACTCGGAATCCACCAATCAACCGCTTGAGCTCTCACAGGCGATGCATCATTTCCCTGCGCTGCGGGAAATTTTGAACCAGGCATTGGAACAATCCCGCCGAGCGGATATTCCCACCGAAATCGGAAGTGAGCATCTTTTATGGGGCTTGCTGACCACATCTGGCGAACACTCCGATTGGCTCAGCTCGCAGGGAACAATCACAACAGAGGCGATCGAACAAGCCCTCAACATCCAGCAACGTCATTCAGCAGAACCAATCAACGTGGACTTCGCATTTCGAGTGGTTCCCACCACGGCCAGCGATCAGACGAATACGTTCAGAACTATCGACGCTGCTGCCAACCGCCTGCGGGAAGGCCTGCGCGTGATTGAAGATTACCTCCGCTTTTCACTCGACGACGCGCATTTGATGGAACTGTTAAAAAACTCCCGTCACCAATTGGTAGAGGCGCTCAAATTTATCGGACAGGATTCACTGATCGCCAGCCGCGATACACTCCACGATGTGGGTACCAGCATTAGCACCACATCTGAATTTGAACGGCAGTCAATGGAACATCTGCTGCAGGCAAATTTGAAACGCGTGCAGGAAGCGACGCGCACCCTGGAAGAGTTCGGCAAACTGATCTCTGTGGAAGCAGCCGCTTTATTTAAACAGATGCGTTATTCACTTTATACTTTGGAAAAAAGTATTCTGTCGTGTGTACATAATCAACGCCGTCTGGAAAACTGCCGGCTGTATCTGCTCGCCTCCGAATCATTATGCCATCATGGTTCTGGCCCTGCCATTCGCGAAGCGCTGGCTGCGGGCGTCGGTATCGTCCAGATTCGCGAAAAAGAAATGACAGACCGCCAGCTGCTGGAGCATGGCAAACACGTCCGCGAGTGGACCCGCGCCGCAGGAGCGATTCTGATCATGAATGATCGACCGGACCTCGCTGTTGCGATCGACGCTGACGGTGTACATGTTGGCCAGGATGAATTACCAGTGCGGGAGGTCCGACAAATAGTCGGGCCACAACGAATGATTGGTGTCTCTACGCATAATATTGAACAGGCTCGTCAGGCCGTGCTGGATGGAGCCGACTACCTCGGCGTTGGCCCCACATTCCCCACCACTACCAAAACCTTCGCAGAACACGAATATGCGGGTCTGGAGTTCGTGAAACAGGTTGCTGCCGAAATCACACTCCCCTGGTTTGCCATTGGAGGCATCAACGCAGACAATTTCGAACAGGCGATTCAAGCGGGCGCCCAACGTGTGGCAGTCAGCAGTGCTATTTGTGGCCACGAACATCCTGGCCAGATCACGAGCGTTTTACGGGAACAATTTCCAAGCTGATATGATCACTGCGTAAGCGAATCATTGCCACACCACGAATCTATCGAATTTGCTCATATTCATCGGGTAGGAGGGGGGATTTCTCCCCCCGTCCTCCCACACCACCGTGCGTACGG